>NZ_JABYQT010000009.1 GCF_020075495.1 Vreelandella aquamarina | reverse complement strand
GGCTGGGGGGCGCGACAGGAGGCGTCGAGCCAGAAAACGTCATGAACTCCTTCGAGAAGCGGGTATCGGCAAGCCAACTGCGCTGATCGCGAAGCCCGGCACGGGAAAAACTGCGATCCAGCAGGTTGGCCATGTGCGTATCGCGGGATGACGCGCTGAACCCACCCATGACCACAGCCACCATGCGCCGTCCATCATGCACGGCGGTGGTGGCGACGTTGAATCCCGAGGCGCGGATGAAACCGGTTTTCAGACCGTCGGCGCCGGGATAATCGCGCACCAGGCGGTTATGGCTGGTATGGCGTGTTCCGCGGTAGGTAAATTCCTGCAGGCCGAAGTAGTGGTAATACTGGGGAAAATCCTGCATAACACGCGCCGAGAGAGTCAGCATGTCCCGAGCCGTCGTGACCTGCTGATCGTCGGGCAGCCCCGAGGCGTTCCTGAAAGTCGTGGCACTCATGCCCAGTTCCTGGGCCTTCTGGGTCATCATTCGGGCAAACTGCTGTTCGCTGCCGCCCAGGGCCTCGCCGATCACTACCGCGACATCGTTGGCCGAGCGGACCGCCAGGGCTCGAATGGCGGTATCCACCGGTATGCTGCTGCCCGCAGCCAGCCACAGCTTGGTGGCCGGCATGGCCGCCGCCTGAGCGGACACGGGCAGCGCCTGGTTAAGGTCCAGCTCATTGTTTTCCAGCGCTTCGAAGGTAAGGTATAGCGTCATCATCTTGGTCAGCGAGGCGGGATAGCGCGGCTCATCGGCGTTTTCCGCATAGAGCACTTCCCCGTTATCCATATCCACCACGATGCCTGCATAGCGCGGGTTGGCCTGGGCATCCGTGGTTATCAGCGCGATTAGAAAAAGCAGCGTAAACCCTAGCCATGCCCTTACCACCCTGTTGTCGTCAACTCTCCTCGCCGCCATGTCTGCCCCTTGCTGATTGATCTACGCTGGAAACGAACGCCGTTCATGGGCCGTGCATGGCACACGCCATGACCACCAGTCAGTCACGGCCATTACCGCACGGATGAAGCTACTCATCGCTCACCATGAGCCCACATTAGACTAGCACGCCCATCTGATAATTTGCTGCCTGCACGGCGTATAAATATACGCCGTGCAGCTCTTGGCAGGTCTTGATGCCGGACACAAAAAAACCGACCCCGGAGGGTCGGTTTTCATTTTTAGCAGGAGGGCTTGAGCGAAGAGTTACTCTTCTGCCGCCGCCTCTGCAGCCGCCGGGCGGTCGACAAGTTCGACGTACGCCATGGGAGCATTGTCGCCTGCGCGGAAACCGCACTTGAGAATACGGATGTAGCCACCCGGACGCTCGGCGTAACGCGGACCCAGCTCGTTGAACAGCTTGCCAACGGCTTCTTTGGAACGTGTGCGAGAGAACGCCAGACGACGGTTCGCAACGCTATCCTGCTTGGCCAGGGTGATCAGCGGCTCGATGACGCGACGCAGTTCCTTGGCCTTGGGCAGGGTTGTCTTGATGATTTCATGTTCGACCAGCGAGACAGACATGTTCTTGAACATGGCCTGACGATGCGAGCTGGTGCGATTCAGATGACGACCACTCTTACGATGACGCATGGTTGTAATTCCTTACCAAACTGGGACTCGAGTCGACACTCACGCGGAGGCCTTGTCGTCCTTCAGGCTAGCCGGCGGCCAATTTTCCAACCGCATGCCGAGGGACAAGCCGCGCGCCGCCAAAACGTCCTTGATTTCATTCAAGGATTTCTTACCGAGGTTCGGTGTCTTCAACAGCTCAACTTCTGTGCGCTGGATAAGATCACCGATGTAGTAAATATTCTCGGCTTTAAGGCAGTTCGCGCTGCGAACGGTCAACTCAAGATCGTCTACGGGGCGCAATAGGATAGGATCGACATGATCCTCTTCCTCTTCGACTTCCTGCTCTTTGTCAGCTTCCAGGTCGACGAAGGCGGCCAGCTGCTCTTGCAGAATGGTCGCACTGCGACGGATAGCCTCTTCCGGATCCAGGGTACCGTCGGTTTCCAGATCGATAATCAGCTTATCGAGGTCGGTGCGCTGCTCGACACGAGCGGCTTCGACCGAGTAGGAAACGCGGCGGACAGGGCTGAAGGTGGCATCCAGCTGCAGGCGGCCAATAGCACGGGTCTCTTCATCAGAGCCACGAGCGTCAGCCGGTTCGTAACCACGACCCAGCGCTACCTTAAGCTGAATTTTCAGCTCGGCACCTTCATTGACGTGTGCAATGACGTGGTCCGGGTTGACGATTTCGACGCTATGATCAAGCGCAATGTCGCCAGCAGTGACGACGGCTGGGCCCTGCTTGTTCAGCGAGAGCACCGCCTCATCGCGGCTGTGCATCTTGATCGCAACATCTTTCAAGTTCAGGAGGATTTCGATGACATCTTCCTGCACCCCTTCGAGCGCACTGTACTCGTGCTCTACACCAGCAATCTCGGCCTCTACCACGGCAGCGCCGGGCATGGACGAGAGCAGAATGCGACGCAGTGCATTCCCCAGGGTGTGACCAAAACCACGCTCGAACGGTTCGAGAACGATCTTGGCATGATGTGCGCTGATTTCTTCGACCTTGATGTCGCGGGGGCGAAGAAACTCTGTCACTGAACGCTGCATATGAACACCTTTCAGGCTGCCAAACGGATACTGAGTACTCTAAAGCACAATACTCAAGAGCATCTGGGCGGTTAGCTTTGCTACCCCGCCCAGGCCTCAAGAAGCAGTGATGTAGATCAGACTGCTTACTTGGAGTACAGCTCGACGATCAGGTTTTCGTTGATGTCGGCAGTCAGGTCACCGCGTTCAGGCAGAGCCTTGAAAGTGCCTTCCATCTTCTTGGCGTCGATTTCGATCCAGACGATATCGCCACGGTTGGCCGCAATGGTCAACGCGTTTTGAATACGGGCCTGGTTCTTCGCCTTTTCGCGAACGGAAACCACGTCACCCGGCTTCACCTGGTAGGAAGCGACGTTGACGGTGCGGCCGTTCACGGCAATCGCCTTGTGGCTGACCAGCTGACGCGCTTCGGAGCGAGTCGAGCCAAAGCCCATGCGGTAGACGACGTTGTCCAGTCGGGATTCGAGCAACTGCAACAATACTTCACCAGTCGCACCTTTCAGGCGAGCGGCTTCTTTGTAGTAGTTACGGAACTGTTTTTCGAGTACGCCGTACATGCGACGTACCTTTTGCTTCTCGCGAAGCTGCAAGCCGTAGTCTGAAAGACGCTGACGACGCTGGCCGTGTACACCCGGGATCTGCTCGGATTTACACTTTTTCTCGAAGGGAGTAACACCGCTCTTCAGAAAGAGGTCGGTGCCTTCACGACGAGACAGTTTGCACTTCGGTCCAATATAACGAGCCATGAATCTGTCTCCTTAAACGCGGCGTTTCTTAGGCGGACGGCAGCCATTATGGGGAATGGGCGTCGCGTCTACGATGCTTTGCACGCGGAAGCCGGCGGCATTCAGAGCGCGCACGGCGGATTCACGACCGGGACCTGGGCCTTTAACCAGTACGTCTACGTTTTTCACACCATACTCGGCTGCAGCAGTCGCTGCACGTTCGCTTGCTACTTGAGCAGCGAACGGGGTGCTCTTGCGAGAACCACGAAAACCCGAACCACCGGCAGTTGCCCAAGAAAGCGCATTGCCCTGGCGGTCTGTGATCGTCACGATCGTGTTGTTAAAAGAGGCATGGATATGCGCAACCGCATCCACCACCTGCTTTTTAACCTTTTTACGGTTATTACGCGGGTTAGCCATGTTGATGTCTATTCCTGTCTATACGTCAGCTCTCTACGAAAGAGCCTGCGTGTTATTTGCGGATCGGCTTACGCGGGCCCTTGCGGGTGCGCGCGTTAGTCTTGGTCCGCTGACCACGCAGCGGAAGACTACGACGATGACGCAGACCACGATAGCAACCCAGGTCCATGAGACGCTTGATGTTCAGCGTCACATCACGACGAAGGTCGCCTTCTACGGTGTACTTACCTACTTCAGAACGCAGGGTATCCAGCTCTTCGCCAGACAGGTCCTGGATCTTGGTAGTCAGCTCGATACCAGCAGCAGCACAGATGTGCTGAGCACGGGTACGGCCAATCCCGAAGATATAGGTCAGCGAGATCGCCGCATGCTTGTTGTCCGGGATATTGACGCCTGCAATACGGGCCATCAGCTTACTCCGAAATTTGAGCGGCTTGCTCGTTTATTCATCTACAAAAGGCGCAACAGCATACCCCTTTAACTGCCCGAAGGCAAGGGGTATGCCAAACACCCACTTAAAACAGCGCAGGTATCAACCTTGACGCTGTTTGTGCCGTGGCTCGACACAGATGACGCGGACTGCGCCATTGCGACGAATGATCTTGCAGTTACGGCACATCTTCTTTACGGAAGCTCGAACTTTCATCGTTCTCTCCAATACGGTCGGCGCGCCTCAGCGCATGATGCCGCCGCTACCGTAGCCTTTCAGGTTGGACTTCTTCATCACCGAGTCATATTGATGCGACATGAGATGCGATTGCACCTGGGCCATGAAGTCCATGATGACCACCACCACGATCAGAAGCGACGTACCGCCAAAGAAGAACGGAACGTTCCATGCAACGATCAGGAACTGGGGCATCAGGGAAACCGCAGTGATATACAGGGCACCGAATAAGGTCAGACGAGTCATGACTTTATCGATATAGCGAGCGGTCTGCTCGCCGGGGCGAATGCCCGGCAGGAACGCACCTGACTTTTTCAGATTGTCAGCTACATCCTTGGGATTGAAGACCAGCGCTGTGTAAAAGAAGCAGAAGAATACCACTGCCGCCGCGAAAAGCAAGATGTAAAGCGGTTGCCCGGGGGCTAACGCTTGTGAAGCTCGTTGCAACCACTCCATTCCCTCGCCGGCACCTACCCACTGTCCGATCGACGCCGGAAAGAGCAGAATGCTGGAGGCAAAGATCGCCGGAATGACGCCGGCCATGTTCACTTTCAAGGGCAGGTAGCTGCTTTGACCTGCATACATCTTGTTGCCTACCTGGCGTCGCGGATAGTTCACTTTCAGGCGGCGTTGACCGCGCTCAATGAATACCACGAATGCCACGGTGGCAATACCTAGCACTGACAGCGCTAACAGCGGGAGAACATTCCAGGCCCCTTCGTTACGAGCGAGCTCGAACGCTTGCCCCACGGCACTGGGCAGCCCAGCGACGATACCGGCGAAAATCAGCAGCGAAATACCGTTGCCGATTCCCTTCTCGGTAATCTGCTCACCTAGCCACATCATGAACACCGCGCCTGACACGAACGTGATCACGGCGGTGAAATAGAAGCTAAAGTCAGCGCTGTAAGCGATGCCTTGGCTAGCCAGACCCACGGACATGCCGGTGGCCTGGACAAGAGCCAGTATCACCGTGCCGTAGCGGGTGTACTGGCTTATTTTGCGGCGGCCGGCCTCGCCTTCCTTCTTGAGCTGCTCAAGATGGGGTGAGACCGCGGTCATCAGCTGCATGATAATCGACGCCGAAATATAGGGCATGATGCCCAGGGCGAGGACGCTCATGCGCTCCAGGGCGCCACCCGAGAACATGTTGAACATGCCCAGGATGGTGCCCTGTTGCTCCCTGAACAAGGCAGCAAGCTGGTCAGGATTGATACCGGGAACGGGGATATGGGCACCGATACGGTACACCACGATGGCGAGGAGCACGAAGCGCAAGCGCGCCCACAGTTCACTCAGACCGTTGCCCATCGCCGGCATGTTTCCTGACTTGGCCATTTAGTCCTCTACCTTGCCGCCAGCAGCTTCGATCGCTTCACGGGCACCTTTGGTGACCTTGAGACCGCGAACGGTAACTGCTTTGTTCAGTTCGCCTGAAAGGATGATCTTCGCGTGAAGCGTTGCATCCTTCAGTACGTTGGCCTGCTTCAGGGTTTCCATGGTGACTTCGTCACCGGCAACCTTGGCAAGCTCGGCCAGGCGTACTTCTTCAGACACCAGCGACTTGGCTGATGTGAAGCCGAACTTCGGCAGACGACGCTGCAGCGGCATCTGACCGCCTTCGAAACCAGGCTTGACGCTACCGCCACTGCGTGATTTCTGGCCTTTGTGGCCACGGCCGCCGGTCTTGCCCAGACCGGAACCGATACCACGACCAACGCGCTTTTCAGCGTGCTTGGAGCCCGGTGCCGGGCTCAGGGTATTGAGTTTCATGGATTACTCTCCCTCAACGCGCACAAGGTAGTTAACCTTGTGGATCATGCCGCGTACGGCAGGGGTGTCTTCCAGTTCAACCGTATGACCGATGCGACGCAGACCCAGGCCGTTCATGGTGGCCTTGTGCTTGGGTAAAACGCCGATGGTGCTGCGGATCTGGGTAACCTTGATCAAAGCTGCCATGGTGTCTTACCCCGTAATCGCTTCGACAGACAGACCGCGCTTGGCGGCCACGTCGTCCGGTGATTGCATGGCAGAGAGACCTTTTACAGTCGCTCGAACCACGTTGACCGGGTTGGTGGAACCGTAGCACTTGGCCAGTACATCGTGGACACCAGCAAGCTCCAGTACAGAGCGCATGGCACCACCGGCGATGATACCGGTACCTTCGGAGGCCGGCTGCATGTACACCTTGGAAGCACCGTGACGGGCTTTTACCGGGTACTGCAGCGTGTTGCCTGCAAGGTTGACCTTGACCATATTGCGACGAGCCTGGTCCATCGCCTTCTGGATCGCGACCGGCACTTCACGCGCCTTGCCACGACCGAAACCGACACGACCTTTACCATCACCAACGACGGTCAGCGCGGTGAAGCCGAAAATACGACCACCCTTGACCACCTTGGCGACGCGGTTGACCTGCACCAACTTCTCTTGCAGATCGCCGCTTTGCTGTTCGTTCTTCGCCATCGTAAAACCCTTTAGAATTCCAGGCCGCCTTCACGAGCGGCGTCGGCCAGAGCCTTGACGCGACCGTGATACTTAAAGCCAGCACGGTCGAAGGCC
This sequence comes from Vreelandella aquamarina, assembly GCF_020075495.1. Lineage (GTDB taxonomy): Bacteria > Pseudomonadota > Gammaproteobacteria > Pseudomonadales > Halomonadaceae > Vreelandella > Vreelandella aquamarina_A. The sequence goes on along the minus strand of NZ_JABYQT010000009.1, from coordinate 114,295 downwards.
ACCTGGGTGATGCCTGCTTCTTTAGCGCGTTCGGCAATCAGAGCGCCAACCTTGGAGGCGGCATCCGAGTTACCGGTCGCACCCTCGCGCAGTGCCTTGTCCAGCGTGGAAGCGCTGGCCAGCACCTTGCCACCATCCGGCGAGATAATCTGCGCATAGATGTGACGCGGGGTACGGTTGACGCACAGGCGATACACGCCCAGCTCGCGGATCTTGGCGCGAGCGCGGCGGGCACGACGGAGACGAGATTCTTTCTTCGCGTTCATAACCCTGCCTTACTTCTTCTTGGCTTCTTTACGGCGGACCTGCTCGTCGCCGTACCGAACACCCTTGCCTTTGTACGGCTCTGGCGGACGGAAGGCGCGGATTTCCGCGGCGCACTGACCGAGCTTCTGCTTGTCCGCGCTTTTCAGCACGATAGTGGTGTTCTTCGGCGTTTCCGCTGTGACACCTTCAGGCAGTTCGTAGTCGACCGGGTGCGAGAAGCCCAGTGAAAGATTGAGCGTCTGGCCCTTAGCTTGGGCACGATAACCGACGCCAACAATTTCGAGAGTTCGTGTGAAGCCCTCGGATACGCCCGTTACCAGGTTCTGAACCAGGGCGCGGGTAGTACCGGCCATTGCCCAGCTCTTGGCAGTTTCGCTCGGGGCGAAGGTCAGCTGGCCGTCTTCCTGACCAATCACCACGTCCTGGTGAATGGGCATCGACAGCGTGCCCTGGCCGCCTTTGGCGGTCAGCTGGTCGTCGTTGATCTTGATATCAACGCCGGCAGGCACTTTAACCGGATATTTCGCTATGCGGGACATTCCAGCCTCCTAGAATACGGTGCAGATGACTTCGCCACCGACACCCGCCTGGCGCGCGGCACGATCGGTCATGACACCATTTGACGTGGTGACAATCGCGATACCCAGGCCGTCGGCAACCTTAGGCAGGTTGTCCTTGCCTTTGTACTGGCGCAAGGACGGCTTGGAAACCCGCTGAATGTGCTCGATAACCGGCTTGCCCTCAAAGTACTTGAGAGTCACCGTCAAGGAAGGCTTGACACCTTCAGCAACGGCGAAGTCGGTAATGTAACCTTCTTCCTTTAGCACGCGGGCCACTTCCACTTTCAGCTTGGAAGACGGCATGACTGCCGTCTCCTTGGTGGCCATCTGCGCATTGCGGATACGGGTACACATATCCGCCAGAGTGTCTTGCATGCTCATTTAATGTGCGCTCCTGATGATTCTACGTGGCGTTACCAGCTGGACTTCTTCAGACCAGGGACGTCGCCACGCATGGCGGCTTCACGCAGCTTGTTACGGCCGAGACCGAACTTGTTGTAAAAACCGTGCGGACGACCGGTAACGCGGCAGCGGTTACGCTGACGTACCGGGCTAGAGTCGCGCGGCAGTTGCTGCAGCTTCAGCGTCGCCTCGAAGCGCTCTTCCTCGGACGTGTTCACGTCAGAGATGATTGCCTTGAGCTCAGCACGCTTGGCCGCATACTTCTCGACCAGCTGCGTACGCTTGAGCTCACGCTCTATCATACTTTTCTTAGCCATGATCCAACCCTTATTTCTTGAACGGGAAGTTCAGCGCGGTTAGCAGCGCACGACCTTCCTCGTCGGTGTTGGCGGTAGTAGTGATAGTGACGTCCAACCCACGGATACGATCGATCTTATCATACTCGATCTCCGGGAAGATGATCTGCTCACGCACACCCATGGAGTAGTTGCCGCGACCGTCAAAAGACTTCGGGTTAAGACCACGGAAGTCACGCACGCGAGGAATCGCGATGTTCACCAGACGGTCAAGGAAGTCCCACATGCGCTCAGCGCGCAGTGTCACCTTGATACCAATCGGCCAACCTTCACGCACCTTGAAGCCCGCGATGGACTTACGTGCTTTGGTCACCAGCGGCTTTTGACCGGAGAGTTTCTCCAGATCGCCGATGGCATTGTCGATCAGCTTTTTATCACTAACCGCTTCGCCGATACCCATGTTCAGAGTCACTTTCGTGATCCGGGGTACCTGCATAACGTTGGCGTAGCTGAACTGCTCTTTGAGTTGAGCCACCACCTCGTTTTGATAACGTTCTTTCAAGTTCGCCATTGTGCTACCCGACTCGCGTTAGGCGTCGATCTGCGTCTGCGTCGACTTGTAGATACGTACCTTGGTACCGTCTTCCTTAACTTGGAAGCCGACGCGATCCGCCTTACCGGTCTCCGAATTGAAGATGGCTACGTTGGACGCGTGAATCGGAGCCTCACGCTCGACGATACCGCCCTGATTTCCCGCCATGGGATTCGGCTTGGTGTGACGCTTGATCATGTTCACACCGGACACCAGGAAGCGGTTTTCCATTACCCGCTTGACGGTGCCACGCTTGCCTTTATCCTTCCCGGCGATGACGATGACTTCATCGTCACGTTTGATCTTTTGCATATCCGCCTCGCTCCTTACAGCACTTCAGGCGCTAGGGAAATGATCTTCATGAACTTCTCGTTACGAAGTTCACGAGTTACCGGCCCGAAGATACGCGTGCCGATCGGCTGTTCGTTGGTGTTATTCAACAAAACTGCCGCATTTCCATCGAAACGGATCAGCGAACCGTCACTACGACGGACGCCACTACGGGTACGAACGACAACCGCTTTGAGGACCTGGCCTTTCTTGACCTTGCCACGCGGAATCGCTTCTTTCACCGTTACTTTGATGACGTCACCAACGCGGGCGTAGCGACGGTGTGAACCGCCCAGCACCTTGATGCACTGCACCCGGCGCGCTCCGCTGTTGTCGGCGACATCCAGCATTGTCTGAGTCTGAATCATCGGTTTTCTCCAAACCTAATCTGACTGCACTGATTGGCAGACTTTAGGTATTAACCCTTAGCCTGCTCAACCACCTCGACCAGCGTCCAGGCTTTCTTCTTGGAAAGCGGACGGCACTCCTGAATGGAAACCGTATCGCCTGCCTTAGCCTGGTTCGCCTCATCATGGGCGTGCAGCTTGGTGGAGCGCTTGACGTATTTTCCGTAGATCGGGTGACGCTCACGACGCTCGATCATGACGACGATGGATTTATCCATCTTGTCGCTCACCACCTTGCCGGTGAGCGTACGGGTCTTTTTCTCTTCGGCCATCTCAATCACCTGCCTTCTCGTTGAGCATAGTCTTCACGCGGGCGATATCCCGACGGACCTGCTTGAGCAGATGAGTCTGGCTCAGTTGGCCAGTGGCCTTCTGCATGCGCAGGTTAAACTGCTCGCGGAGTAGCTCGAGGAGCTGCTCTTTAAGCTCTCCTGCGGACTTTTCACGAATTTCCTGGGCTTTCATCACATCACCGTCCGTTTCGCAAAGGTGGTGGACAAGGGCATCTTCTGTGCGGCCAGTTCGAATGCTTCACGGGCCAGCTCTTCAGATACGCCTTCAATTTCGTACAGGACCCGACCCGGTTGGATCTGGGCTACCCAGTACTCAACAGAACCTTTACCTTTACCCATACGAACTTCGAGCGGCTTCTTGGAAATCGGCTTGTCAGGGAAAACGCGGATCCAGATCTTGCCGCCACGCTTGACGTGACGTGTGATCGCGCGACGGCCAGCTTCGATCTGACGCGCAGTGATGCGGCCGCGACCAGTAGCTTTCAGACCGTATTCCCCGAAGCTGATCTTGCTTCCGCGATGTGCCAGGCCACGGTTGCGGCCTTTCATCATCTTGCGGAATTTCATACGCTTGGGCTGTAACATCGACTCGCTCTCCCTTACCTGGAACCTTTCTTCTTGGGCGCGTTGCCGGCAGGCTGCTGTTGCTTAGCCTTGGCACGTACTTCCTCGATACCGCCGAGGATTTCGCCCTTGAAGATCCACACTTTGACGCCGATGACGCCGTAGGTGGTGTGAGCTTCGAAGGTGGCGTAGTCGATGTCCGCACGCAGGGTGTGCAGCGGAACGCGACCTTCACGGTACCATTCGGTACGGGCGATTTCGGCACCACCCAGACGACCGGACAGCTGGATCTTGATACCACCAGCGCCCAAACGCATTGCGTTCTGTACCGCGCGCTTCATGGCACGACGGAACATGACGCGACGCTCAAGCTGACCGGCAACGTTGGCGGCAACCAGCTTGGCATCCAGCTCCGGCTTGCGAACTTCTTCGATGTTCACATGAACCGGGACGCCCATCATTTCGGTGAGGTCGCGACGCAGACGGTCGACATCTTCACCTTTCTTGCCAATCACGATACCCGGACGGGCAGTGTGAATGGTGATGCGGGCATTGTTAGCCGGACGCTCGATGTGAATGCGGCTTACGGAAGCGCTTTTCAGACGCTCTTCCAGGAAGCTGCGCACTTCGAGATCGTTGTTGAGCTTATCGGCATAGGCGCCGCGCTCGGCATACCAGACAGAAGCATGGTCTTTGACGATGCCCAGTCGAATGCCTGTTGGATTGACTTTCTGACCCATCTGGTCGACTCCTACTTCTCGGCTACCTTGACGGTGATGTGGCAGGTGCGCTTCAAGATACGATCCGCACGGCCTTTGGCGCGCGGCTTGATACGCTTGAGCGTCATGCCCTCATCGACGCAGATGGTCGAGACACGCAGCTCGTCGATGTCCATGCCGTTGTTTTCTTCCGCATTCGCGATGGCGGACTGAAGCACTTTCTTGACCAGCTTGGCAGCCTTCTTCGGTGAGAAGGTCAGCAGGTCAATAGCTTCGGCGACCGGCTTACCGCGCACCTGGTCAGCCACCAAACGGGCCTTCTGTGCGGATAAAGCAGCGCCACTCAGCTTAGCTGTGACTTCCATCTCTTAATCCTCTCTGGCTTACCGTTTGGCTTTCTTGTCCGCTGCATGCCCGCGATAGGTGCGGGTAGCTGCGAATTCGCCAAGTTTATGGCCCACCATTTCCTCGGAGACGTGCACCGGGACATGCTGGCGTCCGTTATGGACTGCGATGGTCAGACCTACCATGTTGGGCAGGATCATCGAACGACGCGACCAGGTCTTGATCGGTTTGCGGTCGTTCTTCTCCACTGCAGCCTCTACCTTCTTCAAAAGATGAAGGTCAATGAAGGGACCTTTCTTTAGTGAACGTGGCACAGCCGTTACCTCTTAATGTCTTGGCAATTTCGATTAACGCGTCTTGTTACGACGACGGATAATCAGCTTGTCGGTGCGCTTGTTCTTACGCGTCTTGTGACCCTTGGTCGGTACGCCCCACGGGGATACCGGGTGACGACCACCGCTGGTGCGGCCTTCACCACCACCGTGCGGGTGGTCTACCGGGTTCATCGCGACACCGCGAACAGTCGGACGCACGCCTCTCCAGCGTTTCGCACCGGCCTTGCCAAGTTGACGCAGGCTGTGCTCGGAGTTGCTCACTTCGCCCAGGGTCGCGCGGCACTCGGCCAGCACTTTGCGCATTTCGCCGGAGCGAAGACGCAAGGTGGCGTAGTTGCCTTCACGAGCGACCAGCTGAGCGCTAGTACCGGCACTGCGAGCAATCTGCGCGCCTTTGCCCGGCTTCAGTTCGATACCGTGAACGGTAGAACCGAGCGGCACATTGCGCAGCGGCAAGGCATTGCCTTTCTTGATCGGCGCGTTGACACCAGATTCCAGCACGTCACCCGCGCTGACACCTTTCGGTGCAATGATGTAACGACGCTCGCCATCTGCATATTTCAGCAGCGCGATGTGCGCACTACGGTTCGGATCGTGTTCCAGGCGCTCAACGGTGGCCGGAATGCCATCCTTGGTGCGCTTGAAGTCGATCAGACGGTAGTGATGACGGTGACCACCGCCCACGTGGCGGGTGGTGATACGACCGTAGTTGTTACGGCCGCCGGACTTGGACTGCTTTTCAAGAAGCGGTGCATACGCACGGCCCTTGTACAGTTCCTCGCCAACGATCTTGACGACGTGGCGACGACCGGCGGAAGTGGGTTTGGTCTTGACGATTGCCATTTTCCGTACTCCTGCCCTTATTCGGCGCCAGAGAAGTCTTCGAGCGTTTCACCCGCAGCCAGGGTCACATACGCCTTGCGGTAACCCTTACGCTGGCCAACGCCGTGTGCAGTACGCTTGGTCTTGCCCTTCATGTTCAGAACCTGAACATTGCCGACCTTCTTGCCGAACAGTGCTTCAACGGCTTTCTTGATCTCGGGCTTGGTAGCATCGGTTGCCACCTTGAAGACGTACTGGTTGCGCTCTGCAGCCATCGCGGCCTTTTCGGTCACGTGCGGTCCAAGCAGAACCTTGAATACGCGTTCCTGGTTCATGCCAGCTTCTCCTCGAATTTACGCAGGGCGGAGACGGTAACCAGGACCTTATCAAAGGCAACCAGGCTTACCGGGTCAGCTGCCGCGACATCCACCACGTCAACGTGGGGAAGGTTGCGTGCGGCCAGATAGAGCTTTTCGTCGACTTCTTCGGTGACGATCAACACTTTCTCAAGGTTGAGCTCTTTGAGCTTGGCAGCTACCTGCTTGGTCTTGGGCGCTTCGACGTTGAACTCTTCAATGGCGACCAGGCGCTCTTGACGTACGAGTTCAGACAGGATGGAACGCATCGCCGCGCGGTACATCTTGCGGTTAACCTTCTGGGTGTAGTCTTGCGGACGAGCCGCGAAGGTTACGCCGCCGCTGCGCCACAGCGGAGAGCGGATGGTGCCGGCACGTGCACGACCGGTACCCTTCTGACGCCACGGCTTCTTACCACCGCCACGTACGTCGGAACGAGTCTTTTGAGCGCGAGTACCCTGACGGCCAGCTGCCAGATAAGCAGTGACAACCTGGTGAACCAGCGCTTCGTTGAATTCTTTGCCAAAAGTGGCGTCGGCTACTTCAACGGTACCCGTGCCTGCAGCAAGATTCAGATTCATTGGTAATTATCCCCTTCAGCCAGCTTTCACGGCGCTGCGAACGATAACGTCGCTACCGGTTGCTCCCGGTACGGCGCCCTTGATCAGCAGCAGGTTACGCTCGGCGTCAACACGGACGATCTCAAGGCTTTGAACGGTGCAGCGGACGTTGCCCATCTGACCGGCCATTTTCTTGCCTTTAAATACGCGACCTGGTGTTTGACACATGCCGATAGAACCCGGCGCGCGATGCGACAGGGAGTTACCATGGCTGTTGTCTTGGGTACGGAAGTTCCAGCGCTTAACAGCACCCTGGAAGCCTTTACCCTTAGAGGTGCCGGTCACATCGATCATTTGACCAGCTTCAAAGAGGGATACGGTGAGTTCGCCACCCACTTCAGGAGCTTCTTCGCCTTCTGCAAGGCGGAATTCCATCAGCGAACGACCAGCCTCAACACCCGCCTTGGCAAACTGACCAGCTTGCGCCTTGGAGAGGTGCTTGGCTTTACGAGAACCTGTGGTGATCTGAATCGCTGCGTAGCCGTCAGACTCGATGGTCTTGACGCGCGTAACACGATTAGGATCAACTTCAATAACGGTCACGGGCACGGATGCGCCATCTTCGGTAAAGACACGGGTCATCCCGGCCTTTTTACCGACTAAACCGATAGTCATACTCAGTCTCCTATAGTGTACGGGGCTATCACCCGCTATGGCTGCCCTTTCCAGAGCATTCCACTAGCACATTGTGTGGCGCCTCACGGCGCGGCGGCTGCTGATCGTACCAACTCGCCAAAACGAGCGACGAACGCTGGGCCGCAAGTGTCTAGTGTGATTAGTCGAGCTTGATTTGCACGTCTACGCCTGCGGCGAGATCGAGCTTCATCAGCGCATCAACGGTTTTCTCGGTCGGCTCGACGATGTCAAGCACACGCTTGTGCGTACGAATCTCATACTGATCACGCGCATCCTTGTTGACGTGCGGTGAAATCAGGATGGTATAACGCTCGCGGTTGGTCGGCAGCGGAATCGGACCACGAACCTGAGCACCAGTACGCTTAGCGGTTTCAACGATCTCCGCTGTGGACTGATCGATCAGGCGATGGTCGAACGCTTTCAACCGAATGCGAATCTTCTGGTTCTGCATTTGCCCTAAACTCCAATGGATGTCGACGGCGCGAGCCGTCTACCCACGCATTCAAAGGATGCGCATTATAGGCACGCCAAAAGCCCATGTCAAACATTTGCTATTGGTGCGCAGAAAAGGGGGCTCCCAGGAGCCCCCTCTCTCATTCAAGTAAAATGATTACTGAACGATCTTGGCCACAACACCAGCACCAACGGTACGGCCACCTTCACGAATCGCGAAGCGCAGACCTTCATCCATGGCGATCGGAGCGATCAGGGTAACAACCATTTGCACGTTGTCACCCGGCATGACCATTTCAACGCCCTCCGGCAGTTCACAAGTACCGGTTACGTCAGTGGTACGGAAGTAGAACTGCGGACGGTAGCCCTTGAAGAACGGCGTGTGACGACCACCTTCTTCCTTGGACAGTACGTATACTTCGGCTTCGAAGACGGTGTGCGGGTTGATGGTGCCCGGCTTGGCCAGAACCTGACCACGCTCGACGTCATCACGCTTGGTACCACGCAGCAGCGCACCAACGTTCTCACCTGCACGACCTTCGTCGAGCAGCTTACGGAACATTTCGACACCGGTAACGGTGGTCTTGGTGGTGTCCTTGATACCAACGATTTCGACTTCTTCGCCAGCCTTGACGATACCACGCTCTACACGGCCAGTAACAACGGTACCACGGCCAGAGATGGAGAATACGTCTTCGATCGGCATCAGGAACGGCTGGTCGATAGCGCGCTCCGGCTCCGGAATGTACTCATCCAGGGCCTTGATCAGGTTGGCAACCGCAGTGGTGCCCATGCCGTTCTCGTCTTCACCGTTCAGTGCCATCAGAGCAGAACCGGTGATGATCGGCGTGTCGTCGCCCGGGAAGTCGTACTGGTCGAGAAGTTCACGAACTTCCATTTCGACCAGCTCGAGCAGCTCTTCGTCATCAACCATGTCGGCCTTGTTCAGGAACACGACGATGAACGGTACACCAACCTGGCGAGACAGCAGGATGTGCTCGCGAGTCTGCGGCATGGGGCCGTCAGCGGCAGAACATACCAGGATCGCGCCGTCCATCTGGGCAGCACCGGTGATCATGTTCTTGACGTAGTCAGCGTGTCCCGGGCAGTCAACGTGAGCGTAGTGACGCTCTTCAGACTGATACTCGACGTGTGAAGTCGCGATGGTGATACCACGCTCGCGCTCTTCAGGAGCGTTATCGATGGTATCGAATTCACGCCAGTCGCCGCCGAAAACCTCAGCAGACACGCGGGTCAGGGCCGCAGTCAGGGTCGTTTTACCGTGGTCGACGTGACCGATGGTGCCGACGTTGACGTGCGGTTTGGAACGTTCGAATTTTTCCTTAGCCACTGCTATAACCTCTTTACGTTAGCTAACGGTTAACCGTTTTGATTGATGACGGCTTCAACGACGCTGGAGGGCGCCTCCTCGTACTTCGCGAACTCCATAGAGTAGCTCGCACGGCCCTGGGTCTGAGAGCGCAGATCGGTTGCGTAACCGAACATCTCACCCAGTGGCACCGTTGCACGAATGATTTTACCAGAAGATGAATCATCCATGCCCTGCACCAAGCCGCGACGACGGTTCAGGTCGCCCATGACGTCACCCATAAAGTCTTCGGGGGTCACGACTTCGACCTTCATCACCGGCTCCAGCAGCACGGCCTTGGCCTTCCTGGCACCTTCTTTGATTGCCATGGAAGAAGCAATCTTGAACGCAGTCTCGTTAGAGTCCACGTCGTGGAAAGAGCCGTCGAACAGCGTTACCTTGACGTCGATCATCGGGTAGCCCGCGATGACACCATTTTTCAGCTGCTCATAGGCGCCTTTCTCGACCGCGGGAACGTATTCCTTCGGAACCGTACCACCCACGATCTCAGAGTTGAACTTGAAGAACAGCTCTTCTTCGCCTTCACCCTTTTCTTCAGCGGTCAGCGGCTCGATACGCAGCCAAACGTGACCGTACTGACCACGACCACCGGACTGACGAACGAACTTGCCTTCCTGCTCGACGCTGCCACGAATGGTTTCGCGATACGCTACCTGCGGCTTACCGATATTGGCTTCTACCTTGAACTCGCGACGCATACGGTCAACGATGATGTCCAGGTGAAGCTCACCCATACCAGAGATGATGGTCTGGCCGGTTTCTTCATCGGTCTTGACCTGGAAGGAAGGATCTTCCTGGGCCAGCTTGCCCAGTGCGACGCCCATCTTTTCCTGGTCAGGCTTGGATTTCGGCTCGACGGCTACCGAGATAACCGGATCCGGGAATTCCATGCGCTCGAGAACGATCTTGTTATCGATGTCGCAAAGGGTATCACCCGTCGTCACGTCTTTCAGGCCGATACAGGCCGCGATATCGCCGGCGAGTACTTCCTTGATCTCTTCACGGGAGTTGGCATGCATCTGAACGATACGACCAACGCGCTCTTTCTTCTGCTTGACGGAGTTGTATACACCGTCGCCAGACTTCAGAACGCCCGAGTAGACGCGAATAAAGGTCAGAGTACCAACGAAGGGGTCGGTCGCGATCTTGAATGCCAGCGCGGCAAACGGCGCACTGTCATCGGCTTCACGCGTATCGACGGTGCCGTCCTTGTCGTCCAGCTCACCTTCGATGGCCTTGACTTCGGTCGGTGACGGCATGTATTCGATGACGCCATCAAGAACCGCCTGAACACCCTTGTTCTTGAACGCAGAACCACAGGTAACCAGAACGATTTCGTTAGCCAGCGTACGTGTACGCAGACCCGACTTGATTTCAGCGACGGTCAACTCACCTTCTTCAAGGTACTTGTCCATCAGCTCTTCAGAAGCCTCAGCAGCCGCCTCGACCATCTGCTCGCGATACATTTCGGCAGTTTCTTGCAGCTCGGACGGAATGTCGACGAGCTCGAAGTTCATGCCCAGGCTCTCCTCATCCCACAGGATTGCCTTCATCTCGATCAGATCGATGACGCCTTTGAAGTCTTCTTCCGTGCCCCAGTTGATCTGGATCGGCACGGCGTTCGCACCCAGACGCTCTTTCAGCTGGTCGACGACCATGAAGAAATCAGCGCCGGTACGGTCCATCTTGTTGACGAAGACCATACGCGGTACTTCGTACTTGTTGGCCTGACGCCATACGGTTTCGGTCTGCGGCTGAACGCCGGAAGATCCGCACAGTACGACGACCGCGCCATCAAGTACACGCAGGGAACGCTCGACTTCGATGGTGAAGTCAACGTGCCCGGGGGTGTCGATGATATTGATGCGGTGCTCGTCGAACTGCTTGGCCATGCCCTGCCAGAAACAGGTGGTCGCAGCCGAGGTGATAGTGATACCACGCTCCTGCTCCTGCTCCATCCAGTCCATGGTCGCCGCACCGTCATGCACCTCGCCCACCTTGTGGGAAAGGCCGGTGTAGAACAGTACACGCTCGGTCGTCGTGGTTTTACCCGCGTCGACGTGCGCTACGATACCAATGTTGCGATAACGCTTAAGTGGTGTCTTGCGTGCCACGGTGAAACTCCCGTTAGTTGGCGATGCTCGTTAATTTAGCAAGCGGTGAAAGTGAGCCTTACGCCACCGCCGCCATCACGGCATGATAGCGGCGGGGTGTTGCAACAAAGCGACTCGACCTACCACTTTCAACGACGCCGTGCTGAAACAACGTGCATATATAAACGCGAACCTTGCAGACGCTACCTTTGCAGACGTCGTGCTTGGAAGCGACGCACTTGGAAACGACGCCTTTAGAAACGATAGTGCGAGAAGGCCTTGTTGGCTTCGGCCATGCGATGCACGTCTTCGCGCTTCTTGACGGCAGAGCCCTTGCCTTCAGCGGCATCCAGCATTTCACCTGCCAAACGCTGAACCATCGTTTTCTCACCGCGACGACGCGCCGCGTCTACCAGCCAGCGCATAGCGAGCGCTTGACGGCGAGACGGACGAACCTCAACCGGCACCTGATAGGTCGCACCACCTACGCGGCGCGATTTCACTTCGACCATCGGCTGGATGGTTTCCAGCGCCTTGTCGAAGATCTCCAGCGGCTCTTCTTTACTACGCTCGGCAACCTTGTCCAACGCACCGTATACGATGCGCTCAGCTATGGACTTCTTGCCGCTGACCATCAGGTGGTTCATGAACTTCGCCAGACGCTCACTTCCGAACTTGGGATCCGGCAGGATTTCGCGTTTAGCTACAACTCTTCTTCTAGGCATGATAAGCCCTCAATCAAGGATCCTTCAGGTAAACCCGGAACTCACGCTAGGCGTCTGGCGCCACGCGCCGCCCGACCTTACTCTTATCAGACCATCATATGTTCGTGTTAAAGGTAGCAGGCGGCACAACACCGCCTCAAGGAGCGCTAATGCCCCGACCTTAAGACTTAGGCTTCTTGGTACCGTACTTGGAACGACCCTGCTTACGGTTCTGTACGCCAGAGGTGTCAAGGGCGCCACGAACGGTGTGATAACGCACACCGGGCAAATCCTTTACACGACCGCCGCGAATCAGAACGACAGAGTGCTCCTGCAGGTTGTGACCTTCACCACCGATGTAAGAAGACACTTCGAAACCGTTGGTCAGGCGCACACGGCAAACCTTACGCAGGGCCGAGTTCGGCTTCTTGGGGGTAGTGGTGTATACGCGCGTACATACGCCGCGTTTTTGCGGACAAGCTTGCAGCGCAGGCACGTCACTCTTGGTGACGGGGCGCTTGCGCGGCTTGCGCACTAGCTGATTAATCGTTGCCATGGTGTTTAGCTGACTCCAATGGTTGCCTGGCCTTTCAACAATACGGGCAGCGGATGCAGGCGCACCCACCCCACTGTTAAAGGCTGCGCATTCTAAAGGCTGACCCCAGGCGACGTCAAGTCCTGCCGGCGGTTTAACCGGCAAGCCCTTGACGCCTCCAGGGCCAAATACAGAGTTACTACTCAGTTTTAGAGCTCGTCGTCAGTATCGAGTGCTGTCAACTGTGCTCCAAGCTCCTGCTCTACCTCGGTGGCCGAGGGGTTGAACAGACGCTCCACGTCTTCGCGCTTGCGACGACGTTCGGCGTGGTGAGTCAGACCGGTACCTGCCGGAATCAGACGTCCAACCACCACGTTTTCTTTCAGGCCGCGCAGGTAATCACGCTTGCCTGTCACGGCCGCCTCGGTCAGTACGCGGGTCGTTTCCTGGAACGAGGCCGCGGAGATGAACGACTCGGTCGCGAGGCTCGCCTTGGTAATACCCAGCAGCAGACGTTGATACTTGGCCGGGAACTTGCCCTCTTTTTCAAGGCGCTCGTTCTGTTCCAGCACGCGTACCAGTTCCGCCTGATCGCCGGTGATGAAGTCGGAATCACCCGAATCGGTGATCTCGACCTTGCGCAGCATCTGACGCACGATCACTTCGATGTGCTTGTCGTTGATGCCAACGCCCTGCAGACGGTAAACGTCCTGGACCTCGGCGGTGATGTACTTGGCCAGCTCCGCCACGCCCAGCAGGCGCAGAATGTCGTGCGGGTTGCTCGGGCCATCGGAGATGACCTCGCCCTTCTCGACGGTTTCGCCTTCGAACACGGCGATCTGGCGCCATTTCGGAATCAGCGCCTCGAAGGGGTCGCCAGATTCCGGAGTAATCGTCAGGCGACGCTTGCCCTTGGTCTCTTTACCAAAGCTCACCACGCCGCTGATTTCAGCAAGAATGGAGGACTCTTTCGGCTTGCGCGCTTCGAACAGGTCGGCAACGCGCGGCAGACCACCGGTGATATCCTTGTTGCCCGAGGCCTCGACCGGGATACGGGCAACCACTTCACCCACCCCGATCGTCGAGCCGTCATCGACCGAGATGATCGAGTTACCCGGCAGCAGGTACTGTACCGGCGTGTTCGAGCCGGACACGGACACGTACTCGCCAGCGGCGTCCTGCAGCATGACCATCGGACGCTTGTCGCGACCAGCCATCGGGCGTGCCGCGGATTCGATCACCTCGATGGAGGAGAGACCAGTCATCTCGTCGACGCTGCGGTGCATGGTGACACCTTCGTCGAGATCGATGAACTGCGCCTTACCTTCCACTTCGGCAATGATCGGATGGGTGTGCGGGTCCCACTTGGCCACGACAGCACCGGCATCGACCACGTCACCATCGCGTACGGAGAGTTCAGCACCGTAGGGCAGCTTGTAGTACTCACGCTCACGACCGTGATCGTCGGCAACGGCCAGGGCGCTGGAGCGCGACACCACGACCAGCTTGCCGTCGGCACGCTCGACGTGCTTGATGTTGTGCAGACGAACCTTGCCGCCATGCTTGACCTGTACGCTATCGACTGCCGATGAACGCGATGCCGCACCACCGATGTGGAAGGTACGCATGGTCAGCTGGGTACCCGGCTCACCGATGGACTGCGCGGCGATGACGCCGACGGATTCACCGATGTTGACCTGGTGTCCGCGGGCCAGATCGCGCCCGTAACAGGCCGAGCAGACGCCGTGGGGCGTATCACAGGTGATGGTCGAGCGAACGACGATCTCATCCACGCCCATGGTGTCGAGATCGGCGCACCACTTCTCGTCGAGCAGCGTATTGCGCGGAATCAACACTTCCTCGGTACCCGGATCCACGACATCCTGAGCAACCACGCGACCCAGTACGCGCTGAGACAGAGGTACGATGATGTCGCCACCCTCGATGATCGGATGCAGCGTCAGGCCGTTTTCGGTACCACAGTCAACCTCGGTGATCACCAGATCCTGAGCCACGTCGACCAGGCGGCGGGTCAGGTAACCGGAGTTGGCCGTTTTCAGAGCCGTATCTGCCAGACCTTTACGCGCACCGTGGGTCGAGATGAAGTACTGAAGTACGTTCAGACCTTCACGGAAGTTGGCCACGATCGGCGTCTCGATGATCGAGCCGTCGGGCTTGGCCATCAGGCCACGCATACCGGCGAGCTGACGAATCTGAGCTGCAGAACCCCGCGCCCCGGAGTCGGCCATGATGAAGACGCTGTTGAACGAATCCTGCTCGACTTCGTTGCCGTCGCGATCGACCACGGTCTCTTTCGAGATACCGACCATCATCGCCTTGGCCACCTTGTCGTTGGCCTTGGACCAGATATCGATAACCTTGTTGTACTTCTCGCCGGCGGTCACGAGACCCGAGGAGAACTGGTCCTCGATCTCCTTGACCTCGGCTTCCGCCGCGTCGACGATCTCGGTCTTGGCTTCCGGGATGACGAAGTCGTTGACGCCGATGGAGGCGCCGGACCAAGTGGCCAGACGGAAACCGGTGTACATCAGCTGGTCGGCGAAGATGACCGTCGGCTTGAGGCCGGAGCGGCGATACACTTCGTTGATCAGACCGGAAATCGCCTTTTTCTTCATCGGCTGATCGATCAGTTCGAACGGCACGCCTTCCGGCAGAATGCGGAACAGCAGCGCACGGCCCACCGTGGTTTCGTACAGGCGACGGTGGTGTGACTTCTCGCCGGTCTCCTCGTCGATCTCGACCTCGTCCAGGCGCACCTTGACGCGGGCGTGCAGCGATACCGACTGGGTACCGAAGGCGCGCTCCACCTCGTTGAGGTCGGAGAACAGCATGCCCTCGCCCTTGGCGTTGATCTTTTCGCGGGTCATGTAGTAAAGACCCAGAACAACGTCCTGAGACGGCACGATGATCGGCTCGCCGTTGGCCGGCGACAGCACGTTGTTGGTCGCCATCATCAGCGCACGGGCTTCGAGCTGGGCTTCCAGGGTCAGCGGTACGTGTACCGCCATCTGGTCACCGTCGAAGTCGGCGTTGTAGGCGGCACACACCAGCGGGTGCAGCTGGATCGCCTTGCCTTCGATCAAAAGCGGCTCGAACGCCTGGATACCCAGACGGTGCAGCGTCGGCGCGCGGTTCAGAAGTACCGGGTGTTCGCGAATGACGTCGGCCAGGATGTCCCACACTTCCGGCAGTTCGCGTTCGACCATCTTCTTCGCGGCCTTGATCGTGGACGCATGGCCCAGCGACTGGAGCTTGGAGTAGATGAACGGCTTGAACAGCTCGAGCGCCATCTTCTTCGGCAGACCACACTGATGCAGGCGCAGGGTCGGGCCCACGGTAATGACCGAACGACCCGAGTAATCCACACGCTTACCCAGAAGGTTCTGACGGAAACGACCCTGCTTACCCTTGATCATGTCGGCGAGCGACTTCAGCGGGCGCTTGTTGGAGCCCGTGATCGCGCGGCCACGACGACCGTTGTCCAGCAGCGCATCGACCGCTTCCTGAAGCATGCGCTTCTCGTTGCGCACGATGATGTCCGGCGCGTTCAGGTCGAGAAGACGCTTCAGACGGTTGTTACGGTTGATCACACGACGGTAAAGGTCGTTGAGATCCGAGGTCGCGAAGCGGCCACCGTCCAGCGGTACCAGCGGACGCAGATCCGGCGGCAGCACGGGCAGCACTTCCATGACCATCCACGCCGGCGCGTTGCCGGAGTGGTAGAACGCTTCCAGAAGCTTCAAACGCTTGGAAAGCTTCTTGATCTTGGTTTCGGAGTTGGTCTGCGGAATCTCTTCACGCAGCGTGTTGATCTCTTCTTCCAGATCGATGTCCTTCAGAAGCTCCTGCACGGCCTCGGCGCCCATGCGGGCATCGAAGTCGTCGCCGAACTCTTCAAGCGCCTCGAAGTACTGCTCGTCGTTCAGAAGCTGACCACGCTCGAGCGTGGTCATGCCCGGATCGATGACGACGAAGCTCTCGAAGTAGAGTACACGCTCAATATCACGCAGGGTCATGTCGAGGAACATGCCGATACGCGACGGCAAGGACTTCAGAAACCAGATGTGGGCAACCGGTGACGCCAGCTCGATATGGCCCATGCGCTCACGGCGCACGGCGGCCTTGGTGACTTCGACGCCACATTTTTCACAAATGATGCCGCGGTGCTTCATGCGCTTGTACTTGCCGCACAGGCACTCGTAATCCTTGACCGGACCAAAGATCTTGGCACAGAACAGACCATCGCGTTCCGGCTTGAAGGTACGGTAGTTGATGGTCTCGGGCTTTTTCACCTCGCCAAACGACCAGGAGCGAATCATGTCCGGCGACGCCAGAGTAATCTTGATCGCGTCAAACTCTTCGGACTGAGATTGCGATTTGAGTACTTTCACCAAATCTTTCATTGGACGGCTCCTAGCTCTCTAACTCGATATCGATGCCCAGCGAGCGGATTTCCTTCACGAGTACGTTGAAGGATTCCGGCATGCCTGCCTGCATGGTGTGGTCGCCATCCACGATGTTCTTGTACATCTTGGTGCGGCCTTCGACGTCGTCCGATTTGACGGTGAGCATCTCCTGCAGGGTGTACGCTGCGCCATAGGCTTCCAGCGCCCACACTTCCATCTCACCAAAGCGCTGACCACCGAACTGTGCCTTACCACCCAGGGGCTGCTGGGTAACCAGCGAGTAAGAACCGGTAGAGCGCGCGTGCATCTTGTCGTCTACCAGGTGGTTCAGCTTCAGCATGTACATGTAGCCAACGGTTACCGGACGGTCAAACGCGTCGCCGGTACGGCCGTCGTACAGTGCCATCTGGCCCGACTCGGGAATGTCCGCCAGCTTCAGCAGGTGCTTGATCTCGTGCTCCTTGGCACCATCGAACACCGGCGTTGCCATGGGCACACCGCCTTTGAGGTTCTTGGCCAGTGCGATGACCTCTTCGTCACTGAGCGAGTCCAGGTCTTCAGCGCGGGCGCCGGGGGTGTTGTACACCTGCCCCAGGAAGTCGCGAATCTCGGCAACCTGCTGGCCGCGCGCATCACGCAGCATGGCGTCGATCTTGACACCCAGGCCGCGTGCCGCCATACCCAGGTGGGTTTCGAGGATCTGACCGACGTTCATGCGCGACGGTACACCCAGCGGGTTCAAGACCACATCGACCGGCTCGCCCTTCTCGTCGAACGGCATGTCCTCGATCGGCATGATCGCGGAGATGACACCCTTGTTACCGTGACGACCGGCCATCTTGTCGCCGGGCTGGATGCGACGCTTGACCGCCATGTAGACCTTGACGATTTTCAGCACGCCCGGCGCGAGATCGTCGCCCTGGGTCAGCTTGCGCTTCTTGTCTTCGAAACGCTCGTCCATTTCCTTACGACGGTTCTCGAGCTGCTCGTCCGCCTGGGCCAGCAGTTCGTTGTAGGACTCGTCCTGCATGCGCAGCTTGAACCACTGCTGACGCGGAAGCTCGTCGAGGTACTCTTCGTCGAGCACATCGCCTTTCTTGAGCTTCGGACCACCGTTGACGGCCTGACCTTCCAGGGTACGCTTGAGGCGCTCGAAGGTCGCGTCTTCGGCGATACGGTAGGTCTCCTGCAGGTCCTTGCGCACTTCATCGAGCTGCATCTGCTCGATGGAAAGCGCACGGGAGTCTTTCTCGACGCCGTCACGGGTGAAGACCTGAACGTCGATGACGGTACCCTTCATGCCGGTGGGGGCACGCAGGGAGGTGTCTTTGACGTCTGATGCCTTCTCACCGAAGATCGCGCGCAGCAGCTTCTCTTCCGGCGTCAGCTGGGTTTCGCCCTTCGGCGTTACCTTGCCGACCAGAATGTCGCCGGGGCCAACTTCGGCACCGATGTAGACGACACCCGCCTCGTCCAGCTTGCCCAGTGCGGACTCACCGACGTTCGGAATGTCCGAAGTGATCTCTTCCGGCCCCAACTTGGTGTCGCGAGACACACAGGTCAGCTCCTGGATGTGGATCGTGGTGAAACGGTCTTCCTGGACCACCCGCTCGGAGAGCAGGATGGAGTCCTCGAAGTTGTAGCCGTTCCAGGGCATGAACGCGATGCGCATGTTCTGGCCAAGGGCCAGATCGCCCATGTCGACGGACGGGCCGTCGGCGAGAATGTCGCCCCGCGCCACGTTGTCACCCGGACGCACGATGGGGCGCTGGTTCATGCAGGTGTTCTGGTTCGAACGGGTGTACTTGGTCAGGTTGTAGATGTCGACCCCGGCTTCACCGCCGATGATCTCGTCTTCGTTGACCCGTACCACCACGCGACGCGCATCGACGGAGTCGATCACGCCGCCACGACGCGCCACGGCACAGACGCCGGAGTCACGCGCAACGAAACGCTCCATGCCGGTACCCACGAGCGGCTTGTCGGCACGCAGCGTCGGCACGGCCTGACGCTGCATGTTCGCACCCATCAGGGCGCGGTTGGCGTCATCGTGTTCGAGGAACGGAATCAGCGCCGCGGCCACCGAGACGACCTGACGCGGAGACACGTCCATCAGCGTCACTTGCTCAGGACGCATGAAGGTAGTCTCACCACGGTGACGCACCTGCACCAGGTCATCACTGAGCTTGTTGGACTCGTCTACCGCCGCCGATGCCTGGGCGATAACGAAGTCGCCCTCTTCGATCGCGGACAGGTGAACGATATCGTCAGTCACCTGACCCGCGTTCACCTTGCGGTACGGCGTCTCGAGGAAGCCGTAGCTGTTGGTGTGACTATAGGTCGCCAGCGAGTTGATCAGACCGATGTTCGGGCCTTCCGGCGTTTCGATCGGACACAGGCGGCCGTAGTGCGTGGCGTGTACGTCACGTACTTCGAAGCCGGCACGCTCACGGGTCAGACCACCCGGGCCGAGTGCCGAGACACGACGCTTGTGGGTAACTTCCGACAGCGGGTTGTTCTGGTCCATGAACTGTGAAAGCTGACTGGAACCGAAGAACTCCTTCACCGCCGCCGCGACCGGCTTGGCGTTGATCAGATCCTGCGGCATCAGGCCTTCGCTTTCCGCCATGGACAGACGCTCTTTCACCGCACGCTCGACGCGCACCAGGCCTACACGGAACTGGTTCTCGGCCATTTCGCCAACGCAGCGGATGCGGCGGTTGCCCAGGTGATCGATATCGTCAACGTCACCAAAGCCGTTGCGGATATTGATCAGCTCGCGCAGCACATCCAGGATGTCCTTGCGATCGAGCACGCCGGAGCCGGTGTCGGAATCGCGACGCAGGCGGCGATTGAACTTCATGCGGCCCACACCGGAGAGATCGTAACGATCTTCGGTGAAGAACAGATTATGGAACAGCGTTTCTGCCGCTTCCTTGGTGGGCGGCTCGCCAGGACGCATCATGCGGTAGATTTCAACGAGCGCCTCGAGCTGCGAACCGGTGGTATCGAGCTTCAGGGTGTCGGAAATGAACGAACCGCAATCCAGGTCATTGGTGTAGAGCGTCTCGATCAGGGTAATACCGCCCTGAGCCATGCGCTCCAGCACTTCCGGCGTGATTTCGGTGTTGCACGGGCAGATCAGCTCGCCGGTCTTGGTATCGACCTGATCCTTGGCCAGCGTCTTGCCGAACAGGTACTCCATCGGGACTTCCAGGCGCTCAAGGCCGGCTTTTTCAAGCTGGCGGATGTGCTTCTGGGTAATCCGACGGCCTTCCTCGACAATGATCTCGCCGTCGCCGCCCTTGATGTCGAAGGTAGCGGTTTCGCCGCGCAGGCGCGAGGGCACCAGCTCCACGGAGAAGCCGGACTTCTCGATGTGGAACACGCTGGTGTCGAAGAACTCGTCGAGAATCTCTTCAGCGCTCATGCCGAGCGCGCGCATCAGTACCGAAGCCGGCAGCTTGCGGCGACGGTCGATACGCACGAACACGTTGTCTTTCGGGTCGAACTCGAAGTCGAGCCAGGAACCACGGTAAGGAATCACGCGCGCCGAGTAGAGCAGCTTGCCTGATGAGTGGCTCTTGCCTTTATCGTGATCGAAGAACACACCGGGCGAGCGGTGGAGCTGGGAAACGATAACCCGCTCGGTACCGTTGATGACGAAGGTACCGTTCTCGGTCATCAGGGGGATTTCCCCCATGTAGACTTCTTGTTCCTTGATATCCTTGATTGCCTTGTTCGAGGAATCGCGATCATAGATGATCAAGCGAACCTTGACGCGCAGCGGAGCGGAATAGGTCACGCCGCGCAGCTGACACTCCTTAACATCGAACGCCGGCGTGCCAAAGCGATAGCTGACGTACTCAAGTGCTGCGTTACCGGAGAAGCTCTCGATCGGAAACACGGACTTGAACGCCGCATGCAGGCCAACTTCGTGACGCTCGTCAGGCGAACGATCTTGCTGGAGAAAGTCGTAATAGGAATCAAGCTGGATGGCCAGCAAGTAAGGCACATCCATCACTTGGGGCAGTTTGCCGAAATCCTTGCGGATGCGTTTTTTCTCAGTATATGAGTAAGCCATCTGTATTCCCCAGCTTGTTCACCATGGGTGACCGATGCGTGGTCATCTGCCCCGCGGGCGTGTCAGACGCAGACAGCAAGCTCCTAAATCGGTAGCTCGCCGTCAAAAATCTTGATCGATAACAGTGTTACAACAACGGTATTACTGTGTTCCTGTCACAACCTTATGGTGGCAACAGAAAAAGGCCGGCAGCGGGATATGCCCGCCGCCAGCCGTGGAAGCTTACGCAGCGCGTAAAGCCATCAGCACAAGAATTACTTGAGCTCGACGGTTGCGCCCGCTTCTTCCAGCTTCGCTTTAGCTGCTTCAGCGTCTTCCTTGGACATGCCTTCTTTCAGGGTAGCCGGAGCGCCGTCAACGGCACCCTTGGCTTCTTTCAGGCCAAGGCCAGTGATCTCGCGAACGGCTTTGATGACGTTGACTTTCTTGTCACCAGCAGATGCCAGAACCAGGTCGAATTCAGTCTGCTCTTCTGCAGCGCCGGCGTCGCCACCAGCACCCGGGCCAGCGACAACAGCAGCCGCTGCAGATACGCCGAACTTCTCTTCCATCGCTTCGATCAGCTCGACAACTTCCATTACGGACATGTCGGCTACAGCATTGATGATATCGTCTTTAGACAGTGCCATTTTTCATTCCTAACTTTGCGGGAGTCTCGGTCGGCCGAGAACTCGGGATTCATTGCTCGGTTCAGGCAGCAAGACGATAAAATCGTTCACGCCGCCTGCAAGAAACGCAGCTTAGGCTGCTTCTTGCTTCTGGTCGCGCAGGGCGGCCAGGGTACGAACCAGCTTGCCAGCGGAGGCTTCTTTCATTACCGACATCAACTTGGCAATTGCCTCGTCGTGAGTCGGCAGGGTTGCCAGACGGTCGATGTCAGCAGCCGGAATCAGCTCACCTTCGTAGGCCAGCGCCTTGACTTCGAAGTTCTGCTCGGTCTTGGCGAACTCCTTGAACAAACGAGCGGCAGCGCCCGGATGGTCGGTGGAGAAGGCCAACAGAGTCGGACCAACAAAGCTCTCGTTCAGGCACTCCCACTGAGTGCCCTCGAGGGCGCGGCGAGCCAGCGTGTTGCGAACAACGCGCAGCTCTACACCATTCTCACGAGCCTGCTTGCGCAGATCGGTCATCTTACCGACCGTTACACCGCGAGAATCGGCAACTACGACGGAGAGTGCGCCCTTGGCCGCTTCACTGACCTCGGCAACAATCGCTTTCTTGCCTTCAAGTGCTAGTGGCACAGTGATCACTCCTTCGTGCCGGAACCATTCAAGACTCCGGGGGTTACCATCTCTTTCAGGCCTGCTATAACCGGCGCTGAAAGCCTTGGGGGATGGTGCTCACCAGAAAGCAGTGTCAGCTAAAAGCTTCAACCAACTGGCGGCCACACCATCTGCGCAGGCGCTTTAGGCAATTAAGCCGCGCTGATAGGTAGACATACGGCGCGGCACCTGCGGTCTTTGACGATGCCCTGGCAGGCTAGGCCTGCCAGAGGACCGCAAAGTTCTTGCTCGGTTCTTGCTTGAAACAGGTGACGTTCTGCTTATACAAACGCAGAGTGGTCAATAGTCAAGCCTGGGCCCATGGTAGTGGACAGGGTGACTTTCTTAAAGTAAATACCCTTGGAGGAGCTCGGCTTGAGCTTCTTCAGGTCGGCAACCAGTGCTTCCAGGTTGCCTTGAACGGCGGCCGCATCAAACGTCACTTTACCCAGCGTGGTGTGGATAATGCCGTTCTTGTCAGTACGGAAACGTACCTGGCCCGCCTTGGCGTTCTTGACCGCAGTCGCCACGTCAGGCGTTACGGTACCAACCTTCGGGTTCGGCATCAGGCCGCGCGGACCCAGAATCTGGCCCAGCTGGCCAACAACACGCATCGCGTCTGGAGAGGCGATAACGACGTCGAAGTCCATCTGGCCTTTCTTGACCTGCTCGGCCAGCTCGTCCATACCCACCACGTCAGCGCCGGCTTCTTTAGCCGCATCGGCGTTGGCGCCTTGGGTGAAGACGGCTACGCGCACGTCCTTGCCGGTGCCGTTGGGCATGACGGTCGCGCCACGTACCACTTGGTCGGATTTACGCGGATCAACACCCAGGTTGATGGCGACATCGACAGACTCGGTGAACTTGACGGTAGACAGTTCGGACAGCAGGGCAACCGCTTCTTCCAGCGAGTAGGCCTTGTTGGTGTCTACTTTCTCGCGAATCAGCTTCGCACGCTTGGACAGTTTAGCCATGATCAGAGACCCTCCACGTTAAGGCCCATGCTACGAGCACTGCCTGCGATAGTACGCACGGCGGCGTCGAGATCAGCAGCCGTCAGATCGGGCTCCTTGGTCTTGGCGATCTCTTCGAGCTGCTCGCGAGACACGGTGCCGACCTTCTTCTTGTTCGGCTCACCAGAACCGGACTTGATGCCAGCGGCTTTTTTCAGCAGCACGGCAGCAGGCGGCGTCTTGGTGACGAACGTGAAGCTACGGTCAGAGTAGACAGTGATCACGACAGGCGTCGGCAGACCCGGCTCAATGTCTTGAGTCGCTGCGTTGAACGCCTTACAGAATTCCATGATGTTCACACCGTGCTGACCCAGCGCTGGGCCCACGGGCGGACTTGGATTGGCTTTACCTGCAGCAACCTGCAGCTTGATGTAAGCCTGTACTTTCTTGGCCATGGTGGTTACTCCATTTGGGTACTGACGCCTTGCGGCTCCCCGGGACTAGCGAGACAGCCAACGGCTGCCTCTTGCGAATTTTCGACGCCTTCTTGACCTGCGGGCTACTCTTTCTCGACCTGAGAAAACTCCAGCTCGACAGGTGTTGCACGCCCGAAGATCAGTACGCTGACCTGCAGGCGGCTCTTGTCGTAGTTGACTTCTTCAACTACGCCATTGAAATCTGCAAACGGACCATCGATGACGCGCACCGACTGACCCGGCTCAAACATGGTCTTGGGCCGCGGCTTGTCGGTACCATCCTTCACGCGACGCAGGATAGCGTCAGCTTCACGGGAGGTGATCGGTGCCGGTTTTTCCTTGGTCCCACCAATGAAGCCCATGACGCGCGGGGTTTCATTGACGAGGTGCCATGTTTCGTCGGCCATCTCCATCTCGACCAGCACATAGCCGGGATAGAACTTGCGCTCGCTCTTGCGGCGCTTGCCGTCGCGCATCTCGACGACTTCTTCAGTCGGCACCAGAATCTCGCCGAAGCGATCTTCCATGCCGTGCATCTTCACACGCTCGATGAGCGAACGCATGACATGCTTTTCGAAGCCGGAATAGGCGTGGACGACGTACCAACGTTTGGACATGAAAGCTCCTAACCAATGACGCCGGACATTGCCCAGCCAAGAAGAGTATCAATCAACCACAGCATCAAACCCACCACGAGAACAGCCACCAGAACAATTGCGGTGGTTTGAATCGTTTCGGGACGGGTCGGCCATACGACGCGCTGAATCTCTTTCTTGGCGCTAACGGCCAGCTCCATCAGACTACGCCCCTTGGCAGTGGTAAGTGCGATCAAACCTGCAAGTGCGCACAACACCACCACGCCCAGCACGCGGTAGAGCAGACCAACATCGGTGAAATAGGCATTACCTACGACAGCAACGACAAGCAGCGCTACAACCGCCGCCCACTTGAGCCCGTCATGGCGCGTCTGTTGCACCTCGGCGCCATGTTTTACAGAACTCGGCTTCATAAAAACGAGACTCCTCAGGGTGCAGCGAGCGACTATGGAATTCTTTTAAATACATACCAACCTGGGGAAGGTTGGCAGGCCAGGAGGGAATCGAACCCCCAACCTGCGGTTTTGGAGACCGCTGCTCTGCCAATTGAGCTACTGGCCTGTATCATCTTGCTTGAACATTTAACCTACGCCCAAGCAACAGCGGGCGCCATGGTAGCTGAGAAGTAGCCGCCTGACAACCCTTTTTGCAGATCAAGCGTGCTGCAAGCATCACCTGATCTCAAAGACAAAAAAAGCGAGCCTGGCTCGCTTTTTTCGCAATATGGAGCTCATGGACGGAATTGAACCGTCGACCTCACCCTTACCAAGGGTGTGCTCTACCCCTGAGCTACATGAGCATAAACACATCAACTGGAGCGGGCGGCGGGAATCGAACCCGCACCATCAGCTTGGAAGGCTGAGGTTCTACCATTGAACTACGCCCGCGTAACTGCTGCCAGGATTACAAGCCGC
The DNA here is from genome assembly GCF_020075495.1 of Vreelandella aquamarina. Lineage (GTDB taxonomy): Bacteria > Pseudomonadota > Gammaproteobacteria > Pseudomonadales > Halomonadaceae > Vreelandella > Vreelandella aquamarina_A. The sequence continues at coordinate 88,864 of NZ_JABYQT010000009.1, read as the reverse complement.
TGCACGCCGAACGATAGACAATGCCCACTACCGGCTCTCACCCTTCAACACCGACAAACATCGCTGCTGTTTCAATCTGGTGGAGAGAGAAGGATTCGAACCTTCGAAGCTTTCGCGGCAGATTTACAGTCTGCTCCCTTTGGCCACTCGGGAATCTCTCCATCTGTGGCGGCACATTATGCCAGCCTCCAAAGCGGTGTCAAGCTAGATATTTACTTAATTTATCGTAGCTTGCGATGCCTGCGCACCGGCGCCTGCCTTGGAACGCGCTGCATTCTGTCAAAGCAGCATGGAGAATGCAAGCGCTGCGCGAATTTTTTCTAGTGATACCGGCTCAGGTACCCGCGGTGCACCGGACATCTTGCCCGCTCGCTCGGCAAAGGTGAGCGGAAAGCTGGCTTCAAGCCCACCATACACCATATCCGGCCACACGGCATGGGGCACCTGCACCCCTCTGGAAACGACGCGTGCATCCCCCCCGGTCAGCAGCATGGGCAGCGAGATACCCTGCTGGTCGCAAACTTCGCTGTAGATACGGTTGATGGCACTGACCGCCGCCATGTAGATGCCATGATTGACAGCATCGACCGTTCGACGGCCAGGCTCCAGCAGCGCATCCGCCTCGCTTTCAGGGTCAATGGCCACGTTACGCGTGCCCAGCTTCAAGCTCTCTTTCATCAGGCGCAGCCCGGGGATGATGAAGCCACCAAGATGGACACCGCCCGGCAGCACGAAATCGATGGTAATAGCGCTGCCGCAATCGACCGCGCAGCACCCTCCGGCCAGCTGGTAGCCGGCAAGCGCCCCCATCCAGCGATCGACTCCCAGGCGCCCCGGCTCGTCGTAGCCATTGACGACACCCAACGCTTCGGGCTGCGAATGGGCTACAAACACCTGACGCACCTGACGGCGCAACAGAGTCACGGTTTCATCCAGCACCGCCGCCCGGGCCACGCTCGAGATACGCACCGCCTCGACCACGTCGAGATCGGGAATATCCGCGCCGGGGCGCCACTCTTCACGCGTCCACACTGCGCCGCGCGAGCGTATCTCGCTACTTTCGGCATCCTTGAGTCGCCACTTCGACAAGGTATTGCCGATATCCAGATCCAGAATCATAAGCGCCTGCGTACGCTGATCTCACCGCCCGCCAAGCGCTGCGAGTGACCGTTTTCAGTAACCCACAGGTTACCGCTTTCATCCACGTCGCCTGCGATCGCATCGCTTGCGCGCTCCCCTTGAATAATACGCACGGGCAATCCGGCATAGGCGTGGCGCGCATTCCATTCGTCACGCCAGGCGGCAAAGCCTGCCTGCTCGAACTCGGCCAGCATGCTCAAGAGCCCGGCGACCATGTCGGCTGCCAGCTGGTTGCGCGAGAGTCCTGCATGTACATCGAACAGGGCGGCCACTGGCTGGTCGATAGCGGCACGCTGGGTTTCGCTCAGCGACAGGTTCATGCCCATGCCGATCACCACTTCACACGGCCCGGCGGCATCGCCGGTCACCTCGATCAGGATACCGGCAAGCTTGCCCAGCTCATTGTCGGCGTCAGCCAGCAGAATGTCGTTGGGCCATTTGAGTCGGGGCGCCGCACCGTGCTGTTCCAGCACCTGGGAGACCACCACGCCCACGGCCAGGCTCAGCCCTTCGAGAACGGTCACGCCGGATTCGAAGCGCCACCCCAGCGACATCATCAGACTCTGCCCCCAGGGGGTAGTCCATACCCGACCGCGCCGACCGCGCCCGGCAGTCTGCAGCTCGACAAGACAGACTTCGCCGTGGCCGGCCGCCTGGTTGAAGCGCTGACGCAGGTACTCGTTGCTGGACGGCAGCTGGTCTTCAACGAACAGCCGTGCCAGCAAATGACGCGCTTGGGCAGGCAGGCGCTCGACGATCCTGGCACCCTCCAGCGGCTCCAGACGCCGGGCCAGCCGGTACCCCCGGCCCTTGACGGCCACCAGTTCCACACCGAGCGCTTCCAATTTCTTTAACTGTTTCCACACGGCTGCCCGGGAAACGCCTAGCGCTTCACCCAATTGCTCACCGGAGTGAACCTCGCCATCGCTCAACAAACGCATCAGGTTACCGATGGTCATGTACTTGCCCCAACTGGGAAAACGCCTATCTTAACGGATGCAGCGCAGAGGCGAAAACTGCCGCCTTCGGGTTATTGACTCGCGCCTTTATTTAAGACAGCGCTGGTAGTCGACTACTCCCAGACCCTATAATGCCGCCCTATTTTTCCAGCAGGATCGCGTCGTGATCGAGAATCTTCGTAACATTGCCATCATCGCCCACGTTGACCACGGCAAAACTACCTTGGTAGACAAGCTGTTAAGTCAATCAGGCACACTAGACCGCAAGGCCGAAGGCCAAGAGCGGATCATGGACTCCAATGACCAGGAGAAGGAACGCGGCATTACCATCCTGGCCAAAAACACGGCCATTCAGTGGCAAGATGGCAATGGTACGGGCTACCACATCAATATCGTCGACACACCTGGGCACGCTGACTTCGGCGGTGAAGTCGAACGCGTCATGTCCATGGTGGACTCGGTGCTGCTGCTGGTCGATGCGGTTGACGGCCCGATGCCGCAAACCCGCTTCGTGACGCAAAAGGCCTTTTCCCAGGGCCTGAAGCCCATCGTCGTGGTCAACAAGATCGACCGCCCCGGCGCGCGGCCTGACTGGGTCATCGACCAGATCTTCGATCTGTTCGACAACCTGGGCGCCACCGACGAGCAGCTCGACTTCCCGATCATCTACTGCTCGGCGCTCAACGGCATTGCCGGCATGGACCCGGACGAGCTTTCCGAGAACATGGACCCGATGTTCCAGGCCATCGTGGATATCGTCGAGCCGCCCAAGGTCGAAGTCGATGGCCCCTTCCAGATGCAGATCTCGGCGCTGGACTACAACAGCTACGTTGGCGTCATCGGCCTGGGTCGTATCAAGCGCGGCTCGGTCAAGCCCAACCAGCAGATCACGGTGGTCACCAAGGAAGGCGCGACCCGCAAAGGCAAGGTCGGCCAGGTGATGACCCACATGGGCCTCGAGCGCGTGCAGACCGACGAAGCCACTGCCGGTGACATCGTCTGCATTACCGGTATCGAGGACCTGGCGATTTCCGATACGCTGTGTGACTCGAGCGCCGTCGAAGCGCTGCCGCCACTCACCGTGGACGAGCCGACCGTTTCCATGACCTTCCAGGTCAACGATTCGCCGTTCGCCGGTAAAGACGGCAAGTTCGTGACCAGCCGCAATATCAAGGATCGCCTGGATCAGGAACTGATCCACAACGTGGCCCTGCGCGTCGAACAAGGCGAAACCCCCGAGAAGTTCAAGGTATCCGGACGCGGTGAGCTTCACCTGTCGGTGCTTATCGAAACCATGCGTCGTGAAGGCTTCGAGCTGGCCGTCGGCCGCCCCGAGGTCATCATCAAAGAGATCGACGGCGTGAAGCAGGAGCCCTACGAAGAAGTCATCATCGACTGTGAAGAGCAGCATCAAGGCTCGATCATGGAAGAGCTTGGCTACCGCAAGGGCGAAATGACCAACATGAACCCGGATGGCAAGGGGCGTGTGCGTCTGGACTTCATCATTCCGGCACGAGGCCTGATCGGCTTCCGCGGCCAGTTTTTGACCCTGACGTCCGGCACCGGCATTCTGACCAGCCGCTTTGACCACTACGGGCCGCTCAAGCCTGACGCGTCCATCGAGCGTCGTAACGGCGTCATGGTGTCCATGGTCGACGGCAAGGCACTGGCCTATGCACTCTACACCCTGCAGGAGCGTGGCAAGCTGATCGTCGACCACGGCACGGAAGTGTACGAAGGCATGCTGATCGGCATCCACAGCCGCGCCAATGACCTGGTCGTCAACCCGACCAAGGGCAAGAAGCTCGACAACATGCGCGCCTCGGGCAACGACGAGAATATCGTGCTGACCCCGCCGGTGAAGTTCACCCTCGAGCAGGCGATCGAATTCCTGGACTCCGATGAGCTGGTGGAAGTGACTCCCAACTTCATCCGTCTGCGTAAAAAGCTCTTGAAAGAGAACGAGCGCAAGCGCGCCGGCAAGAAATAAGCGCACGCAATAGCCCGAGCGCTTGACAACGCCCCTTGAAGCCTTCGGCTCAAGGGGCGTTTTGCGTTTACTGCTTTCAAGGGAGATAAATTCGCTGCGTTAACGCAGCCTAAACGGTAGGGTGCTGGAAAGCGGACGCTTTCTGACGCAAAGTAGGTCTGACAGCTCAAGAGCGACATGCTGCCTCAGCTCACCTTAGTGCCTGGATCAAGCGTCCAGCCACCCGTACATGGACACCGATCACATGAGCGGCCATAACGTCTGGACCCATAAAGGCACCTTCCTGCTCGCCGCCGTCGGCTCTGCGGTGGGGCTTGGCAACCTATGGCGCTTCCCTTACCTGATCGGCGAGAACGGCGGCGGGGCCTTCATTCTGGTCTACGCGCTGACCATCTTTGCCGTCGGCATCCCCATTCTGATTGCCGAAACCATGCTGGGCCGCACCAGCCGCCGCAGCCCGATCATGGGCATGCGTCATTTGACCAGAACGCATCGCACCTTTCGTGCCTGGGAGTCGATTGGCTGGCTGGGCGCCTTGTCCGCTTTCCTGATTCTGAGCTTCTACTCGGTCATCGCCGGCTGGGCCATTCACTACATCTGGCTGATGTTTACCGGTTCGCTGCTCGAGGCGGATGCGCAAGCCATCGGCGAGGGCTTTACCGCTCTGCTCGCCTCCCCCGCCCTGATGACGCTCTATCACACCCTGTTCATCGGCTGCTCAGGCATCATCGTCGGCATGGGCATTCACAAAGGACTTGAATCAGGGCTGCGTATCATGATGCCCGCCCTGTTCGTGATCCTGCTGGTAGTGCTGGGCTACAGCGTGGTCAATGGCGATATCGCCGCAGCGGCAGGCTTTCTGTTTACCTTCAACGTGGCTGACCTGAGCATCGAAGGGTGGCTTCAGGCCATGGGCCAGTCGTTTTTCACCCTGAGCCTCGGCATGGGCGCCATTATGGCCTACGGCGCCTACATGACCAGCGAAACCTCGCTGACCCGCACCGCCATTGCCATCGCCTTCATCGATACCGCCGTTGCCATGGTGGCCGGCCTTGCCATCTTCGCGCTGGTGTTTGGCGCAGGGCTTGATATCAACCAGGGGCCGGGGCTGATGTTCATTACCCTGCCGCTTGCCTTTGCCGACATGCCCATGGGCGCACTGATTGGCGGAGCCTTCTTCATTCTAGTGTTGGGCGCGGCCATCAGCTCGGCCATTTCACTGATCGAGCCGGTAGCCGCCTATCTGGTCGAGCGCTTTGACATGACCCGCCCTCAAGCAGTGGCCGTCATGGTCGTTGCCGCCTGGGCCATGGGGCTTTTAACGGTCGTCAGCTTCAATAGCTGGGCCGAAGGCACGATCTTCCATGCGCTGTTCAAACGCAGCGCCTTCGAGCTTATTGAGCTTTTGACCAATGTCTTCATGCCTCTGGGTGGGCTTATGATTGCCCTCTTTGCAGGCTGGGCCCTGACCCAGACGGAAGTCAGAAAAGAACTCGACACCAGCACGGCCTGGTTTGCCACATGGCGGTTTCTGGTGCGCTTTATAAGCCCGGCGGCGGTCGCTTTCGTGTTTCTGCGTACGCTTCCCGGCGTAGAGGGATATTGGCTACCGGCCGCTGGTGCGGCGCTGTTCGTCGGCCTGTTTGCCCTGGGCCAACGCCAGTTGGCCAGACGTCGCCAACCAATACAACAATAGCCATGAAGCGCGAGGACGCGATGACTCCCATTATCGAAGTACAGCACGTCAACAAGGCCTTTGGCGGGCTCCACGTCATCAACGACTGCTCGATCAGCGTCGAGAAAGGCTCCATCACCGGCATGATCGGCCCCAACGGGGCGGGCAAGTCGACGCTTTTCAACCTCATTGCCGGCAACCTCGTCCCGGACAGCGGTCGCATCCTGCTCGACGGCGAGGAGATCACGACGCTTTCCGCCGATGCGCGCTTTCACCAGGGGCTCTTGCGCACCTTCCAGATCGCCCACGAGTTCAGCCAGATGAGCGCGCTGGAGAACCTGATGATGGTACCGCCGAACCAGGCCGGTGAGCGTCTTTTCAACACCTGGTTCAAGCCGGGGCTCGTGCGCCGGGAGGAAGAGGAGGTGCGCCGCCGGGCGCTGGAGGTGATCGAGTTTGTGGGCCTGCACCACGTGAGAAACGAGCTCGCCGGCAATCTCTCCGGTGGCCAGAAGAAGCTTCTGGAGCTTGGCCGCACCATGATGACCGACGCCCGCGTGGTGCTGCTCGACGAGATCGCCGCCGGAGTCAACCGCACGCTTCTGGGCGATCTGATGGGCAACATCGAGCGGCTCAACCGCGAAATGGGCTACACCTTCCTGGTCATCGAACACGACATGGAGATGATCGCAAGGCTTTGCGACCCGGTCATCGTGCTCGCCCAGGGCAGCGTCATGGTCGAGGGCTCGATCGATGAGATCCAGCAAAACCCCGAGGTGATCGAGGCCTACTTCGGTAGCGACGCCGCTTGAGGCGCAGTGATTACAACAATACCCAACCTTTCGAGACTTTCCGACCATGTCCCACGATGCGTCACCCCCATCGCCTTCGAACGCCCCGCCGCTTCTGAGCGCGCGCGGCGTGCACGGCGGCTACGGCAGCATGAACATCCTGAACGGGGTCGACATGACTCTGCATGCCGACGAGGTCGGCGTGATCGTCGGCCCCAACGGCGCCGGCAAGTCCACCATGCTGAAAGCGGTCTTCGGCCTCTTGAACGTCAACCAGGGCGAGATCCTGCTCAGCGGCGAGCCGATCCAGAACCTGGCCCCCAACCAGCTGGTCAAGCGCGGCATGGGCTTCGTGCCCCAGGAAAAAAACGTCTTCCCGAGCCTGACGGTAAAGGAGAACCTGGAGATGGGCGCCTTCCTGAAGCCGCAGAACGTCAAGCGCATGCTCGAGCAGGTGTATGAGTTCTTTCCGCCGCTCAGGGACAAACGCCGTCAACCCGCCGGCGAGCTCTCCGGCGGGCAGCGCCAGATGGTGGCCATGGGCCGCGCCCTGATGGCCGAACCCACGCTGTTGCTGCTCGACGAGCCGACCGCCGGGCTCTCGCCGCTCTACATGAACGAGATATTCGATCGGGTGAAGAAGATCAACGCCGCCGGCGTCGGCATCCTGATGGTCGAACAGAACGCCAAGCAGGCGCTGGCCATCGCCGACAAGGGCTTCGTGCTGGCCGCCGGCCAGAACCGTTTCACCGATACCGGGGCTGCGCTTCTCGCCGACCCGGACGTCGCCAGAAGCTTTTTGGGCGGCTAGCCCGGGGGAGAAATTCGTGAACGAACTGGTCTTTTTCATCAACAACGTCCTGATCGCCGGTAGCGTCACCGGCTCGATCTACGCCATCGGCGCGATCGGCGTGACGCTGATCTTCAGCATCATGCGCTTTGCCCACTTCGCCCACGCGGACATGATGACCTTCGGCGCCTTCATGGTGCTTCTGCTCACCACCGCCTTTCCCGCGCTGGGCCCGGCCATCGGCGTGCCGACCGCGCTCATCATGCTGCCGCTTGCGATGCTTCTGACCGCGCTTCTGGCCGTGGGCATCGACAAGGCGTTCTACAAGCCGCTGCGCGCGCACGGGGTGAAGCCCATCGTTCTGGTGATCGGCTCACTCGGTGTGACGCTGATGCTCCAGGGGCTGATTCGCCTGTTCGCCGGCACCAGCGGCCAAAGCCTCTACGTCGACGATCGCAAGGAGATCCTGCGTATCGCCCTGCCCTTCGAAGGGGCGCGGGCGCCGATCGTGGTCACCGAGCCGCAGCTCTATCTGTTCGTGATCACCATCGTCTGCGTAGTGGCGCTGGCGCTGTTTCTGAACCGCTCGCGCCTGGGCAAGGCGATGCGCGCCATGTCCGATAACCCGGAGCTCGCCCAGGCCTCGGGCATCAACACCAACACCATCGTCGCGGTGACCTGGGTGATCGCCGGGGGCCTGGCCGCCATCGCCGGCACGCTCCTGTCGCTAGACGTCACCTTCAAGCCGGACCTGAGCTTCTTTCTGCTGCTGCCGATCTTCGCCGCCGCGATTGTGGGCGGGGTGGGTCACCCCTACGGGGCGATCGCCGGCGGCTTCGTGGTGGGCTTTGCCGAGACGCTCGCGGTATTCAACTGGAACGTGCTGCTGCGTCCCTTCCAGGATAGTTTCCCGGCCTGGCTGGAGCTTCCGTCGAATCTCGCCTTCGTGGGCACCGAGTACAAGATCGTGGTGCCGTTTTTCATCCTGGTGGCCATTCTGGTCTGGCGCCCCACGGGCCTGTTCAAGGGCAAGGTGATCTAATGAACAATCGACATCCTTCCTATACGCCTGTTGACTCGACCGTGACGCGGCGCTTTCCGGTGCGCGAAGTGGTGCTGTTCGCCGCGCTGCTCGTCGCCGTGCTCGGCGTCTACGCCATCATGGGCGCAGCCTACAGCACGCGCATGCTGGTCGAGGCGGCCTGCTACGCCATTCTGGCCCTGGGCCTGACCATTCAGTGGGGCTACGCCGGGCAGTTCAACGCCGGCGTCATGGGCTTCGTGGCGCTCGGCGGCTTCTGCGCGATGCTCTTCAGCGTGCCGGTCAACGATGCCTTCTGGGGTACCGAGCTGCCCGGGGAGCTTGGCCGCGTTCTGCTTTACGGGCTGGCCGCCATCGTGCTGGTCATCGGCGTGAGCAAGCTCGACCGCTTCGGCATGCCCAAACTGCTGCGTACCGTGCTCGCCGTGGCGCTGGCGGTGGTGCTTTATCTCGTCGTCATCAGCATGCTGCGCGAGGTGACCAGCGAGATCCAATCCCGTGCGGGCTTCGTCGGCGGTTTCGGGCTTCCGCCCTGGACGGGCTGGATCGTCGGCGGCGCACTGGCCGGCGGGGTGGGCTACTTCATCGGCCATATTTGCCTGGGGCTTCGAAGCGACTATCTGGCGATCGCAACGCTGGGCATCGCCGAGATCATCAAGGCCTTTTTGAAAAACTCCGACTGGCTGACCCGGGGCACCGCCACCGTCTCGCCGCTGCCCTGGCCGACGCCCGGGCCGTCGGCGCTCGGCTTCACGCTCTCGCGGGCGATCTACCTGTCGCTGACCGCGGTGATCATCGCCGTCATCTTCTTTTTGCTGCACCGCGCCTACCACGCCCCCTGGGGGCGGATGATCCGCGCCATTCGCGACAACGAAGTCTCCGCCGCCGCCATGGGCAAGGACATCAACAAGCGCCGCCTGGAGATCTTCGTGCTTGGCTGCATTCTGATGGGGCTCGGCGGCGGCGTGCTCGGCACCTTCAACAGCCTCTTCGACCCTCAGGGGTATCTGCCGCTGAACCACACCTTCCTGGTGCTGGTGATGGTGATCCTCGGCGGGCCGGGCAACAACCTGGGCACGCTCTTCGGCGCCGTGGCGGTCTACATCATCTGGATCATGTCCGAGCCGCTGGCGCTTTTCATCATGCAGCTGGTGGCAAGCCTGGGTGAAGGCGCGGGCTGGCAGATGCCGACCAACCTGGAAAGCCGCGCCCTGCAGGCCCGGGTACTGGTGATCGGCATGCTGATCACCATCGTGCTGCGCTTCGCGCCCAGGGGGCTTTTACCGGAGAACATCAAGAGTCACGGCTAGCCGCCGTGCGCGCTTTTACAAACAAAACGCCCCAAGCCAGTGGCTTGGGGCGTTTTTGATACCGCGGGAAACGTCAGCGGTTACAAGTCGAGCTGGCCCCTGGTGACGAAGCGGCCGTCTTCCACCGCCATTTCCACCACCACGCCGGGCACGTCGCCGTTGTCATCGAACTCGTGGGAGCCGGAGGCGCCTTCGTAGTTGATCTCGGTGCCGGCGGCGATCAGCTCCACGGCCTTCTCCCACTCGCCGGGCAGGATCACTTCGCCCGGCTCGCTTGCCACGCTTCGAAGCGCCTCACTTAGTCCTTCGCGCTCGGCGCTACCGTTTTGCTCGATGGCCAGCGCCAGCAGGAAGGCGGCGTCGTAGGCTTGCGCTGCAAACACGGCGCTCGGGTCGAAGCCCGCCGCTTCGGCGGCGTCGTTGAAGATCGACGTGCCGGGCAGCTCCGGGCTTCCCGGGCGGGTGGCGATCATGCCGTCGAGCACGTCGGCGCCGATCGCCTCGACCAGGCTGTCGCCGACCATGCCGTCGGCACCCACGTACTGGGTGAACATGCCGCTCTCGTAAGCCTGGCGCAGCACGGTCTGGCCGGAGGTGTCGGCGTAGGCGAGCACGACCAGCGTATCGGCACCGCCGGCAGAGAGCGAGCCGAGCTCCGAGCGGTAGTCGGCGCGGTTGTCCTCGTGGGCGAGGCTTTCGCTGATTTCGCCGCCGCCATCCTCGAACGCGGTGGCAAAGGCGTCCGCCAGGCCCTGGCCGTAGTCGTTGTTGACGAAGGTGACGGCCACGTAGTCGATGCCCTTATCGAGCAGCAGTTTGGCGAGCATTTCGCCCTGGAAGGCGTCCGAGGGCACGGTACGGAACACCAGATCGTTGTCGTCGAGCTCGGTGACCGCCGGTGCCGTGGAGGCCGGCGAGACCATCACCACCCCACCCGGGATGGCGGCGTTGTTGGCCGCGGCGATGGTCGCGCCGGTGCACAGCGCGCCAACGATGGCGGTGACGTTTTCGGAGTTGACCATACGGTCGGCGGCGTTGGAGGCCGCCGAGGCGTCGGAGCAGGTAGTGTCGCCGGAGGGCATGGAAAGCGTTTGCCCGTCCAGAATGCCGCCCTGCTCGTTGATCTGGGCAACGGCCAGTTTGGCGCCTTCGAAGATAGGAGGTGTCAGGCTCTCGATTCCCCCGGTAAAACCACCCAGAAAGCCAATCTTGACCTCTTCTGCCTGTGCAACCCCGGTCAGGGCCAGTGAAGAAGCCGCAACGGCGGTGGCTAGTGCGCGTTTATTGATCATATTGTTCGTCGCTCCCAGTGAGGTAAACGTTTGCGTGCCGTGCACGAAAACCTTCTCTAATCTGGAACCACCGCGCCAAAAACACAAGCAGAGCCTTCCAACGCTGCGTTGATGCTGTTCTACAGCCAGCGCTCAAGCCGAAACGCCTGGCTGACCCAGGCATTGAAATGCCGCCAGAGGCTGCCCGGTTCTTCTGTCAGCCACCGAGGCTCGCCGTCATGCTCGAGCTCCCAGGTCAAGCGGCCTTCCTCATCATGTATCACGTGATAGCTGATGGCCGGGTCGCGACCGATCTCCATCAGCTCGTCAAACGCGTCCATCAGCGTGGCGCTTTCCACCAGCACTCCCACCTCGCTGTTCCACAGCACCGAGCGTGGGTCAACGTTGAAAGAGCCGACAAACAGCTGATCATCACCGCGGATGGCCTTGATATGCAGCGCGGAGGCAGAGGCGCCGGGCACGCGCATCTCGTTTTCGGCATCGGCATCGACCTCGCCCGCCTCCTGCTCGGGGCGCAGCTCGAAGAGCGTAACGCCGTGCGCCAGCAGCGTTTGCCGCCAGGGCGCATAGGCGCCGTGGACGACCGCAGCGTCAGTGGACTCCAGAGAATTGGTGATCACCTCCACCTCGACGCCCTGATCGGCCAGCCGGGTCAAGCGCTCGACGCCATCCTTGGTAGGGACGAAGTAGGCGGAAATCAGCGTCAGTTGCTCCTGGACCTGCATGTTGGCCGTCAAGTCGCCCAGCAGCGTGGTCTGCCAGTCCGGGGCACCGCTTTCGGCAAGCTTGCCCGGCGCATCCCACAGCGCCCGGCCCTTGCCCCAGTGGAGCGTCTCCCAGGGCGGTGCCTCGCGCGATTGCTGGCGCAGCTCAGAAAAGTAGGCGGAGTCGGCGTTATCCTCCAGCCACTCGTCTAGCTCGCCCTGCAGCCCCTGCCAGGCGCTGGCCGCCACCTGGTGATAGCGCTCGATGGGCTGGGCCAGGCCATGATTCCAGTAGAGATCGAAGCTTCTGGAGAGCTCCGGTACGACCTCGCCGACCGCCACCAGGTCCAGGTCGGCAAAATTGCGTGCATCGTTGGCGTCGAAATACTCATCCCCCAGGTTGCGCCCGCCCACGATCGCCACACTGTTATCGGCGATCCAGAGCTTGTTGTGCATGCGCCGGTGCTGCTGAGCAGGATTGGTGATCGACGCCAGCACCCGGGTTACCAGGTTGCTGCGGCCGAACGCCACCGGGTTGTAGACGCGTACGTGAATGTAGGGATGGCTCGCCAGCGCGGCCAGGCGCTCGCCCTGTCCTACCGCGCCGATGTCATCGACCAGCAGCCGGACACGCACCCCTCCCTCGGCGGCCTTGAGCAGACGAGCCAGCACCAGATTGGTAGTCTGCCCCTCACCCAGCAGGTAGGTCTGGATATCCAGCTCGCGCTGTGCCTGCTGAATAAGCCCGGCGCGTACCCCAAAGGCCTCCTTGCCGTTGGCCAGCATGCCAAAGCCGTCCGGCTCGTTCTGGGTGGCCAGCACCTGCGCCACCTGCTCGCCCAGCCAGGTCTGCCGGGCCTCCTCCAGGGCAAGGGCCGTGTGGTGTTCGCGCACCACCGCGTGGGTGCAACCAGCCAGCAGTAGACACAGCGCCAGCCAGCCAAGCCAGCGCGACCACTCATGAGCACTAGGCATGGTCGCGGTCGCCAAGCCGTTCGGCGCGCTGCTTGCGCAACCGATTGCGGCGATACACCCGCACCAGAGCAAGTATCAGAGCCGCGGTCAGCATCAAGCCAAGCGTGCCCCCCTGCCAGGGCCTTGCGGCATCGCCCAGCACGGTTTCCAGAGTGATGATGATGACCAGGCCGAGAGCCTGGGAGCCAATGGCCAGCGCACGCAGGACATCAAAGGCGGGGTGAGGCATAGACAAACTCCGTAAAAGGCAGCGCTCGTGATATGGTCTCTAGTGTACCTGCTTATTGGAAAGACCATGAATGCCATCGCCCTTGGGCCGCTGTTGATTTCACTACCCAGGCTTTACGCCATTGGCTGCGCGCTTTTGCTATGGCTGGCCGCACGTTACCTGCTACGTCTGCCCTCCACAACCCGGCAGCGCTGGTTTACCGGGCTGGTCATCGCCTGGCTGATCGGCGCGCGTATCGCCCATATCACCCTCCACCTGGAAAGCTACAGCGCCACTCCCTTAGAGGCGCTCAAGCTCTGGCAGCCGGGCTATCACGGCATCGGCGGGCTGCTCGCCGGGCTTCTCTGGAGCGCTTTTGCGCTGCGCAAGCATCTTCTTGCGCTGCTCGGCAGTACCGCGCTGCTGCTTAGCGCATCCAGCGTATGGCTTGTTCTGATGGCGGTATCCCCGCTGGGCAGTGCTTCTGATATCAGCCGGATACCCGAGATCGACCTGGAGAACCTGGAGGGTGAAGAGGTCTACCTGCCTTCGCTTGCCGAGGGCAGTGACCGGATCGTGGTCAACCTGTGGGCCACCTGGTGTCCGCCGTGCCGGCGGGAGATGCCGCTGCTTGAAGAGATGGCCGAGCAGGAAGGGGTTACGGTTGCCGTGATCAACCAGGGCGAGGATCTTCTGCCCATCCTGCGCTACCTGGACGCGGAAGCGCTCAGCTTTACTCATGCCCTGCGCGATCCAGGCCAGCAGCTGATGGCGCTGTTTGAAGCGCCCGGGCTCCCCACCACGATACTCTTCGATGGTCAGGGCAACACCCTGGATATTCACGTAGGCGAGCTTACCCGCGCCCACCTGGAGCGCTGGCTGGAAGATTGACGGCGATACTCCTTAATCCCCCGCCGCCTTTGCGTTAGAATCCCCCGCCCTACTGCTGCCGATGGCGTGCCTCGGCAGCGTACGACCCGTTTTTGTAGACTTCCCCGAGGCATCATGAGCGATTTTTCTCCCGGCCAGCGCTGGATTAGCGACGGCGAAGCCGAGCTTGGGCTCGGCACCGTGCTTAACTGCGACGCCCGTAGCGTTACCATCTTGTTCAGTGCCAGCCAGGAAACCCGTACCTATAACACCCGTCAGGCGCCATTGACCCGGGTAATGTTCGGCAGCGGCGACCGGGTGCTCTCTGCCGACGGCTGGCAGATGATCGTTGATGACAGCAAAGAAGCCAACGGCCTGATTACCTATATCGGCGAGGACAGCGAAGGCGCGCTGCGCGAGCTGCCCGAAGCCAAGCTTGCCGACACCATGCAGTTCGACCAGGCCCGCGACCGGCTGCTGACCGGCCAGGTAGATCGCAACGACTGGTTCGACCTGCGCTTTCGCACCCTGCACCACTTTCAGCGCATCGAGCAGCACAGCGCGCTGGGCTTTGCCGGGCCGCGCATCGACCTGATCCCCCACCAGCTGTATATCGCCGATGAAGTGGCCCGCCGTCACGCGCCTCGGGTGCTGCTGGCCGACGAAGTGGGCCTGGGCAAGACCATCGAAGCCGGGCTGATCCTGCACCGCCTGCTGCTGGCCGGGCGCGTCGAGCGCGCGCTGATCCTGGTGCCCGACAGCCTCACCCACCAGTGGCTGGTGGAACTGCTGCGCCGCTTCTCGCTCAATGTGAGCCTGCTCGACGAGCATCAGAGCCAGGCCCACGGCAGCGCCAACCCGTTCGAAAGCGCCCAGCTGGTCCTGGCAAGCCAGGGCTGGCTGTTTGCCAACATTCATCGTCAGGATCAGGCGCTGGCCAGCCGCTTCGACCTGCTGATCGTGGATGAAGCGCACCACCTGGACTGGAGCAGCGAAGGCAGCGGTCCGGGCTATCAGTGCATCGAGCAGCTCGCCGCCGAAATACCCGGCCTGCTGCTATTGACCGCTACCCCCGAGCAGATGGGCGTTGAAAGCCACTTTGCCCGCCTGCGCCTGCTCGACGGCGAGCGCTATCATGACCTGGAACGCTTCAAGGACGAGGAGCGCCACTACACCGCCGTGGCCGGCGCCATTGATGCCCTGGATGAACTGCCCGCCACGCCGGATGCCCGCGCCCGTGTCGAGGCCGTCGCCGATGACCGCGACAGCCAGGCATTGCTGGCGACCCTCTGCAACCCCGAGGCCAGTGCCGAGCAGCACGACGCTGCCCGCTCCCAGCTGCGCGACGCCCTGCTCGACCGCCACGGTACCGGTCGAGTGATGTTTCGCAACAGCCGCCGCCACGTGGGGGGCTTTCCTGAACGGCGCTTGCACCTGGCCCCTCTCGAGCTGCCTTCCGCCTACCGCCGGGTGATACGTCGCCTGGAGCGCGACGACGACTATCTTGACGAGCTTCTGATCGAGACCGGCATGGATCATCCGGATGTGCTGATCTACCCGGACGCCATGTACCGCGAACTCAGCAATGATCCGCTCAACGGCGAGGCCTGGTGGCATATCGACCCACGGGTCAACTGGCTGCTGGATAAACTCAGCGACGACAGCGACACCGGCTTTGCCAACGACAAGGTACTGGTAATTGCCCACCACCGTGAAACCGCCGAAGGCATCGCCGAAGGGCTGCGCGTGCTGGGTGGCTATCAGGCGCCGGTCTTCCATGAGGGGCTGTCGCTGGTGGAGCGTGACCGCGCCGCGGCCGCCTTTGCCGATGAAGAGGAAGGCGTTCAGGTACTCGTCTGCTCGGAAATCGGCTCGGAGGGGCGCAACTTCCAGTTCTGCCGTCATCTGGTCATGTTCGATATGCCTCAGCACCCGGATCAGCTGGAGCAGCGCATTGGCCGCCTGGACCGTATCGGCCAGAAGCATGCCATCGAACTCCACGCCCCGACCTTTACCGGCAGCCCCGGTGAGCGCCTGCTGCGCTGGTATCACGAAGGCATGGATGCGTTCAGCGCGCCGCACGGCATCGGAAGCGACCTGTTCGACGCCTTTGGCGACGCGCTGGCGGATGCGCTTTTAGACGACGAAATGCTGGATGACATCATCGAAGAAACGCGGGAGATGTTCACCGCCAAGCTTGCAGAGCGTGATGCCGGCCGCAACCGTCTGCTGGAGTTGAACGCCTGCCGTCCGGCGCGCGCCCAGGAGGTCATCGAGGCGGTGCGCGAACTCGATGAAGATGCCGCGTTGCCGCGCTACGTCGAGCGCGCTCTTGACGTATTCGGCGTGGATAGCCAGGAGATCGGCCAAGGACTTTTCCACCTGCAGCCCAGCCAGCACATGCTCGATGGCCTGCCGGGGCTGGTAAAAGGAGAAGAGGGGTTTACCGCCACCTACAGCCGCGCCCAAGCGCTGGCCCGCGACGATATTCACAGGCTTTCCTGGGAGCATCCGCTGCTGCGTGAAATGATGGGCCGGGTGCTGGATGGCACCATGGGCAACACGGCGCTCGCCCTGTTGCGCCACCCCGCCATTCCCAGCGGCCGGCTGATGGCGGAGCTTGTGTTCCGCACCCACTGCCCGGCGCCCCGTTCGCTGCACCTCAACCGCTTCTTGCCGCCCACCGCCGTGCGTGTGCTGCTCGATGAGTCAGGGGCCAACCTGACCAGCAAGATCTCGTTCACCGGCCTGGGCAAGAACCTGCAAAAGGTCAACAAGTCGCTGGCGCGTGATCTGATCAAGAGCCGTCATGACCAGCTGCGCGAGCTGCTGAGTCAGGGAGAGGGCGAGGCGGAGCGCGAGCTGCCGAGCATCGTGGAAGCTGCCGAAACGCGTATGCGCAGCCAGCTGGATGCCGAACTTGCTCGCCTGACCGCACTCGCCGAGCACAACCCGTCGGTACGCGACGAGGAGCTGGAAGCGCTCAAGCAAGAGCGCAACGCGCTGAGCGAGGCGATCGAGAATACCCGGCTCCGCCTGGATTCCGTTCGGGTCATCATTACCGTGGACCCGAACGCCTGATCCACACGCAGCCGATTAGAGAATGGCCGCAAGCGCCTTGTCGAGCGTGGGGTAACTGAACTCAAACCCCGCCTCATCAAGGCGCGCCGGGCGCATGTCGGCGCCGGTCAGCAGCAGCCGGGACATCTCTCCGAGACCTGCCTTCAAGACAAAGGCAGGGACCGGGAAAATGGCCGGGCGGTGCAGCTGGCTGGCCAGCGCCTGGGTAAATTCGGCATTGGTCACCGGGTGCGGCGCACTGCCGTTGAACACACCGCTCAGGCCATCGTTTTCCAGCAGGAAGAGGATCGCGTCCACCAGGTCGTCGCGATGGATCCACGGCATGAACTGCTTACCGCTGCCAAAACGTCCGCCCAGGCCCAGCTTGAACGGAGGCAACATCTTCTCGAGCGTGCCTCCCCCGCTGTCCAGCACCAGCCCTGTCCGTAGAATCGCCAGCCGCACGCCCAGCTCTTCGACCGGCTGGGCGGTGGCTTCCCACCTGGCGCATAGCCGATGGGCAAACTCATCATGAGGTGGCGTCCTTTCGGTCACCACGCGCTTGCCCTGGTCACCGTAGTAGCCCATGGCAGAGCCGCTGACCATGACGCGAGGCAGCGGCTGGCCGCTGGCCTTGAGCTGTTCGCACAGCACGACCAGTTGGTGGGTGGTCTGGGTACGCGACTCGACCAGGCGCTTTTTCTGCGCCTCGCTCCAGCGCTTGCCGGCAATCGATTCACCGGCCAGGTTAACGATGGCCTGCGGCGGCGCCTCCATGAACGCCAACGCGCTGTCGCGGATGTCGCAGGCCCTGGGCAAGATATCCTGCGTCTTTTGCGGATGACGCGACACCACCTGCACCGCATGATCGAGCGCCAGCAGTTTTTCACACAGCCGCCGGCCAACGAAACCGCTGCCGCCTGTTATCAGTACACGCATGATGTCACTCCTGTCGATGCCGCCACGAGGTAAATAGAACGGCGTACACTACCTATACACTGTCAGCACTTCATGTTTACCCGAAGTAGCTTTAGTAGTATTCCTGTAGAACCTGAGTAACTTATCAACATAGATTACAAACGGCTTCTAAACCAATCGTGCCATTAACATCACGCACTTAGAACATTTTTTAAATTTATATAAGGTTGACTTTAAATCCAAAGGTTGTACCGAATAGCGACAAATTGTACAAATAGAGCTAGGATAGACGTACTTCAATCACGTTTATTCAAGCGGCACACGATATGGATTGTGAAACAACTTCGCTGCAAGGCGTCCTGATGACGCCTGGTTTCATGCAGCTCGAGTCAACCAAGAGGCAAAGGCGCCCATGAGTAGCAAGGCGACCCATCCACCCGATACTCCGCTCTACCCGATCCGGGAAGTTTCTCGCTTGACGGGTGTGAACTCGGTCACCCTGCGCGCCTGGGAGCGACGCTATGGTCTGATTCGTCCTAAACGCACGCCGAAAGGCCACCGTCTTTACGCTCAGGACGATATCGCCCGTATCGAACGCATTCTTCAATGGCTCAACCGCGGTGTGCCGGTCAGCCAGGTGGTTGATCTGCTGGACCAGCCTGAAACCATCGAGGCGCCCACGCCAGACTCAGGTGATTGGGTAAGCCAACGCCAGCAGCTTCAGGCAGTCATCGAAGCACTCGATCTGGCCAAGCTTGAAATGCTTTATCACCAGAGCCTTGCACTTTATCCACTGAGTATCGTGGTCAACGAGTTGTGGCAACCAGTGCTGTCGGCGCTGGAAACCAAGTGGGCCATACAGCCGGATAATCTGGTACGTCGTACACTGGAAACCTTCTTGCGCAGCCAGGTAGGTACCCGCCTGCACTACGCCAATCAGTCCACTCGGGGCCCTCTGATACTGCTTAGCGCCATGCCCGACGACCCCGGCCCCCTGTGGGTACTGATGGTTGCCTTGATGGCCAGCGAACAGGGGTATCGTGTCCAGATGCTGGATCACTCTCTGCCGCTTGAAGACCTGCCGCAGGCCGTGGCTCGCCTTCACTCCTCCATGGTCCTGTTGACCAGCGGACAGCGAGAGAGCGACAGCTTCATCCATTCGGCGCTGCCTCATGCTGCCGAAGCGCTCAGCGTGCCGCTTGGCGTATGTGGAGCTGTTGCCAGACTGCGCGATAGCGAGCTGCGAAGCGGGCCCGTGCATACCCTGGGAGACGATCTCCCCCAGGCTATCTCGCGTCTCAGGCCGCTGCTGCGTGAGTCGGGCGTGCTGTAGGCCTGCAGGCCAAGGCAAGCTCAGAGTCTGGTATTAGCGGAGAGAACATGGACGTTCAACTAGTCTGGTTGCGAAGCGACCTGCGTATTCATGACAATACGGCGCTTGCCGCCGCCGCCGCCAAGGGGCCGGTGATTGCTGTCTTTCTGCGCAGCATTGCCCAGTGGCAGTCACACGGCCATGGGGCGACCAAGATCGATTTCTGGGCCCGCGGTGTAGCCGCCCTCAAGGGCGCCTTGAGCGGACTCAACATTCCGCTGCTGCATCGTGATATCGACCGTTTTGACGCAGCGCCTCAGGCATTGCTGGACATCGCTCGCGAGCACCACGTTACGCGGCTGCATTTCAACCATGAGTACCCGCTCGACGAACGCCGCCGCGATCAGGCGGTGCTGGATGCCTTCAAGAGAGAAGGCATTGCCGCCCACGGCTATCATGATGCGGTCGCTTTTGCCCCCGGCACGCTGCTGACCGGCAAGGGCGGCTACTACGGCGTCTTCACACCCTTTTCCAAGGCGTGGCACAGACAGATAAGCGCCGAGCAGCTCGAGCTGCGCGATCCTCCCGAGGTGCAAAAACGGCTACCCGTCGAAAGCGACCCCCTGCCGGAGCTGCCGCCACTCGATGACAATCCGGCAGGCAGACGTGAATGGCCGGCGGGCGAAGAGACGGCAGCCGATCATCTGGCGCGTTTTTTACGCTTTCGCGGCCGTCACTACAGTGTCCAGCGTGATTTTCCCGGGGTACGCGGCACCAGCGAGCTCTCACCCTACCTGGCACTGGGCATGATTTCTCACCGCCAGTGTCTGCAGGCCGTCATGAGCGAAAACGGCGGCCATCTGGCCGATGGCGATGCGGGGCTGACCACTTGGGTGAACGAGCTCATCTGGCGTGAATTCTATCAGCACGTGGCGGTCGGGTTTCCTGAGGTATGCCGCCATCAGCCGTTTCAGGAACACACCAAGCAGCTTGCCTGGCGCGAGGATGACGAAGGCTTCAAGGCCTGGTGCGAGGGGCGTACGGGGTATCCGCTGGTGGATGCGGCCATGCGCCAGATGCTGACAACGGGCTGGATGCATAACCGGCTCAGAATGGTCACGGCCATGTTCCTGAGCAAGCACCTGTTGATCGACTGGCGGCGGGGCGAGGCCTTCTTCATGCGCCATCTCGTCGACGGCGAGTTCTGTGCCAATAACGGCGGCTGGCAGTGGGCCGCCTCCACCGGGACGGATTCAGCCCCCTATTTTCGTATCTTCAACCCGACCACTCAGTCGAAACGTTTCGATCCTGACGGTGAATTTATCGCCAGATGGGTGCCGGCGCTTGCCGAGCTACCCGCCAAGGCGCGCCACGCGCCGCCTCGGGACATGCTGACCCAGCTCGACTACCCGGCTCCCATCGTGGATCACAAGGCTGCCCGAGCGCGCGCGCTGGATGCGTTCAAGGCGCTGAGTAAATAAGACAGCGTGCCCGAGCTAGATAGCCCCCACGGCTGCGGGCAGCGCTACCCAGCGCTGCTCCAGCTCAGCGGCGGGCAAGGGGCGAGAAAAATAGAACCCCTGGACGACGGCGCATCCGGCATCGATCAGAAACCGGCACTGCTCCTGGGTTTCCACGCCTTCGGCCACCACCTCCAGCCCCATCCCTCTGGCCATGGCCAGCACGGCCCTGACGATCGCGGCGTCCGCCTGGCTTCCCGGCAGCTCACGGATGAAGGCACGATCCAGCTTGATTTTATCCACGGGTAACCGCTTTAGATAACCAAGTGATGAATAGCCGGTGCCAAAATCGTCAATGGCGACCGAATAGCCTTGCTCTTTCAAAGCCTTCAGGCGCGGCCCCATATCGCCGGCCCGCTCGTCGATCAGCACCGATTCGGTGAGCTCCAGGCCAATCTGGGAAGGTTTTAATTGATAGCGCTTCAAGCAAGCGTTCAACTGAGTTTCCAGATCCCCTTGAAAAAGCTGCAGCGCAGAAATATTGACCCAGATGGTCAACTTGGGCATGCCGCTGTGCTGCCAGTGAGCCTGCTGCGCGCAGGCTTTTTCAATGACCCAACTGCCCAGTTCCGCCATAAGGCCGTGGCGCTCCGCCAACGGAATGAAGTCCGCTGGAGAAATCATGCCGTCCTGGGGATGCCGCCAGCGCAACAGCGCCTCCATGCCCACGAGCTCACCGCTGGCCGGGTGGTGCTGAGTCTGAAAGTGCAGCTCGAGCTGGTCGCCGGAAATCAACGCCGCGCGCAGGTCGCTGACCAGGGCCAGCTGTGGATTATCCTGCTTGTCCAGTGCCGGACGAAACCGCAGGCTGTGGTTGCGCCCCAGCCGCTTGGCACTGTACAGGGCGGACTCGAGACGCTGAAAGAGCACGCCCGAGTCACGGCCATCCTCCGGCGCCCGGCAACTGCCGATGGTGAGGCCCAGGCGCAGAAGCTGATCACTGATTTCAAACGGCCGGCTCATGTGCTCGCGAAGGCCTGCTACCCAGTCCTCATGGTCGTCATAGGTGGTCGTACGAATCACCATGAACTCGTCCCCCCCAAGCCGCCCCACGACACTGCCCGCAACATAGCTTGCCAACCGCTGGGCAAAGCGGGCCAGTAGCCGGTCGCCCTGCTCGACCCCCAGGCTGTCATTGACGGATTTCAATCCGTCGATATCGAGCAAGGCGATATCCAGGCTTTCTCCGGCACGCAGGTGGCGCAGGCGTGATCCCATCAGATCGTGAAGCCGACGGCGGTTGGGCAGGCCGGTCAAGGGGTCTTCATAACCGATACGGCGCAGATCATGCTCGCGCGCCTTCTGCGACGAGATATCGGTAAACAGGCTGATGAAGTGGGTAATATTGCCCCGCTTATCGGTAACTGCGCGCACCTTCAGCCATTCGGGATACTCGTCTCCATGCTTGCGCCGGTTCCACATCTCTCCTTCCCAGCGCCCCGTTGCCTTCAGCGTGCTCCAGAACGTCTGGTAGAAGGCCTTGTCATGCCGGGGGGCGGCCAGAGCCTCGAGATTCAGGCCTACCACTTCGCCGCTGGCGTAACCGGTGATATCGGTAAAGGCAGGATTGACGGCCATGATCCGATTGTGAGCATCGCTTACCACGACGGCATCACTGGCCAGGTCGATGGCATTCCTGGCCAGACGATAACGCAGCCGTTGCTGACTGACCTGATGCCAGGCATTCCAGCCCCCCAGTACCACGAAACTCATCGCCACCAGACGCAGCATGGCATCGGGCAGCCATACACAAGCAGGCAGCGCGACGAGCGCTACCCAAACCAACGGGCGATTGAGAGAAACGGGAAGCCACATGGCGATTCGCTACGTCCTTTCCTGAAAACTGGCATAAAATAAGCACGACCATGAGCAACATACGCATCATGCCGCGTTACCAAAAGCTTGAATACACGCATATTACGCCAATAGGTCATTCAAGTGGGCAATTCAACCTTCAAGCATGCTTGAAAATATCGGCCGACTGCGACAATTGCTTAATGAAAAAACGCTCGTTGGCAGCGATATAGGGCGTCTTGCGTGCATTCGCGGGTTTCGGGAAGTAGACTAGGCCAGGCCTTGCGGGCCGTGCCTAGGCGCGAGACCCCAGTGCTATGCTCAGGTGCTATGCCTTGGCTCTTGGTGCCGCACGCGGCCAACAATCATCTTGAAACTCGGAACGATTCAGTGACCAAGCAACATTCCTTTGATCGCGAAGAACTGCTGGCCTGCTCGCGCGGCGAGCTATTCGGCCCCGGCAATGCGCAGCTTCCGGCTCCCAACATGCTGATGCTTGACCGTATTGCGCACATTCATGAAGAAGGCGGCGAGCATGGCAAGGGCGAACTGATCGCCGAGCTGGATATCTCTCCGGACCTGTGGTTCTTTGACTGCCACTTCCCGGGTGACCCGGTGATGCCTGGCTGCCTGGGCCTTGACGCCATGTGGCAGCTGGTCGGCTTCTATCTGGGCTGGCTTGGCCATCCGGGCCGAGGACGTGCGCTTGGCTGTGGCGAAGTCAAGTTCAGCGGGCAGATCATGCCGGATGCCCAGAAAGTGACTTATCGCATCAATATCAAGCGTATCATTACCCGACGGCTTATCCTGGGTATCGCTGACGGTACGGTATCCGTCGACGGACGCGACATTTATCAGGCTAACGATTTGCGCGTTGGTCTATTCACCTCTACTGCGAATTTCTGACAGGAGGCTCCCATGCGACGAGTGGTAGTCACCGGCCTTGGCATCGTGTCGTGCCTTGGCAATGACCAGCAACAGGTTCTCGAAGCGCTCAAGAGCGGGCGCAGCGGTATTCGTTTCAAGGAAGAGTACGCCGAGCGGGGATTCCGCAGCCATGTAGCCGGCAGCGTCGACATCGACCTGGATGCGCTTGTTGATCGTAAGCTGCGTCGCTTCATGGGCGACGCCGCGGCTTATGCCTATGTCTCCATGGCGCAGGCCATCGAAGATGCCGGCCTTTCCGACGAGCAGGTGTCCAACGAGCGTACCGGACTGATCGCTGGCTCCGGCGGTGCATCGAGCGCCAACCAGGTGGAAGCCGCCGACGTCATGCGCGAGAAAGGCCTGCGCCGCGTGGGCCCCTACCGGGTTACCCGCACCATGGGCAGTACGGTGTCCGCCTGTCTTGCCACCCCATTCAAGATCAAGGGCGTGAACTACTCGATCTCCTCTGCCTGTGCGACGTCGGCACACTGTATCGGCAGCGCGATGGAGCAGATTCAGCTGGGCAAGCAGGACGTGGTATTTGCCGGCGGTGGTGAAGAGGAACACTGGACGCTTTCCTGTCTGTTCGATGCCATGGGCGCGCTCTCCACCCAGTACAACGATACTCCTGACAAGGCGTCGCGGCCTTACGATCAGGCGCGCGACGGCTTTGTCATCGCCGGCGGCGGCGGCATGCTGGTACTCGAAGAACTCGAGCACGCCAAGGCGCGTGGCGCCAAGATCTACGGCGAGCTGGTGGGCTACGGCGCCACCTCCGATGGCCACGACATGGTAGCGCCCTCCGGAGAAGGGGCGGTGCGCTGCATGCGCCAGGCGATGGCGACCGTAAAAGGCGACATCGACTACATCAACACCCACGGCACCTCGACGCCGGTAGGCGATGTTGCGGAACTCAAGGCGGTGCGTGAAGTGTTTGGCAACTCGACGCCGGCGATGAGTTCCACCAAGTCCCTCACCGGCCATTCGCTGGGCGCCACCGGCGTGCAGGAAGCCATCTACTCGCTGCTGATGATGCAGCACGACTTCGTGGCCGCCTCCGCCAATGTCGAACACCTTGACGAGCAGGCAGATGGCTTCGATATCGTCACCGAACGGCGTGATGGCGTGACGCTCGAGCGCATCCTGTCCAACAGCTTCGGGTTCGGCGGCACCAACGCCTGTCTGGTGTTCCAGCGCTTTACTGACTGAGGCACTGACTGGAAATGAAAAACGGCGCCTTCAAGGCGCCGTTCTTGCTGCTGGGAAGGCTCTGCCTTCGCTTACTGACGGGCAAGTGGGCGGGGTACCTCGGAAATCTCCTGCAACTGCCCCTCGATCCAGGCCTCTACCTCGGCAAGCACCTCGTCGGGGGTGCGCCCTTGGGTCTGGATAGGCTCACCGATGCGTACCCGCAACACGCCTGGCCGCTTCACCCAGTAGCGCCCCGGCCAGCGCTCGCCAGCGTTGTGCGCCACCGGCAACACGGGTACGCCTGCCCGGCAGGCCACCACGCTGCCACTCTTGTTGTAGCGCTTGCGCATCCCTGGGTCGACCCGCGTGCCTTCGGGAAAGATCAGCACCGAAAGCCCCGTTTCCAGCCGCGCCACGCCTTGGCTCAACACCTGCTTGAGCGCCCGGGCGGGCTTGGAGCGATCCAGGCTGATCGGGCGCAGCAAACGCAGCCCCCAGCCAAAGATCGGGATACGCAGCAGCTCACGTTTGAGCACGGTGCATACCGGTGGCTTCATCACCTGCAAGAATACCGTCTCCCACTCGCACTGATGATTGGCCTGAATGACGCAGGGACCTTCAGGAATGCGCTCACGCCCCTGAATATCGTAGCGCACGCCACAGGCAATCCGGAACCAGGCCATCAGGAAGTGGTTATACAGATTGAGCAGCCGATAGCGGCCGGCCAGGGGTAAAAACGGTGCAATGGGTAGAAACAGCACGCCACTAATCAGCATGGCGAAGAAATACCCGGCGTAAAATACCAGGCTGCGAACCACATTGATCAAACGGACTCTCCTGTACTGGCATCCTGCTGGTCATCACGCGTCAGGCACCAGGCGTCCAGCATGCGGCCGACTTCCAGGCGCCACGGTTTTTGATGCACGCCAAACACCTCCAGCACGCGGCGGCAGTTCAAGACACGCCGCAGCTTGGCATCGTGATGATGGTTCAGCGCGGTCACATCGCCAAGCTCGACCTGCTCGCCACGCCCCTCCAGGTGGGTCGCCAGCTGAGTGCGCACCATGGAGGTAAACGTGAACGCACTGACCGGCTCGGTGCCCGCCAGATGATAGGCGCCCCAGGCGTTGGCGCCGCTCGCCTGCTGCTGAAGCATGCCCACCAGCGCCATGGCCACTGCATCGACCGAGGTCGGGCAGAACACGACGTCTTCCGCCGCCCGCACGTTTTCCCCGCGCATCAGGGTATCGATGATGTCGCTAAGCCAGGCGTGGCTGCCTTCAAGCGCAAACAGCGGGCCCAGACGCACGATCAGGTGGCGGTGATACTCTGCGCGGATCCGGTCGCCGATGGTGACCAGCCGACGCAAACATTCGTCCCGCGGGGTAGGCACTACATGCTCATCGATGGGCTCGTCGAACCCCTCTTCGTAGAGCTGGTCCGAGACGCACCACACCAGCGGAATGCCTTGTGCAAGGCAAGCCTCTAGGCAGCCATCCACCGCGTCCGCGTGCGCTCCCACCACCGCGGGCGTCATGTCGAGCGGCTGCGCCAGCGGCGGTATGATCACCGCATCCGGCGCAAGCTTCTGCAATTGAGCAGCACTCACCACTACCCCTTGCTCGATCACAAGCTCGGTATCCGTACGACGGTTAACTTCTCGCGCCAGCGCCAGGCTCAAGCAGTGCCCTGCATCCAGTATCAGCAGCTTCAAGACAGACCCTCTCCCTCAACCAACGTCCCTTACCAGCCAACGTGTCTTACCACCGAACGCAGGCCACCACCGCTACGCACTTGACCGACGTCAGAACGGGATCTCGTCGTCGAAATCGTCGAAGCTGCCCGGGTCCGGCGCGCCGAAGTTGTTGTTCTGCTGGCCTTGCTGCGGAGCACCGCCCTGCTGGGGTGCTGGCTGGGGACGTGGCGCAGGCTGGCCACCCTGAGAGGGGTTGCCCTGCTGCGGCGCCCCCTGATTCTGATGGCCCTGGTTCTGATGACCTTGATTCTGGTACCCCTGACCGCCGTAGTGGTTACCCTGAGGTGCGCCATTCTGCTGCGCATAGCCGCCACCGTTGCCGTAGCCGTTCTGCGGTGCGCCACCGCCCTGGAAGTCGCCGCCGCGGCCGTCGAGCATCTGCATGTCGTTGGCAACGATTTCCGTGCTGTAGCGATCCTGACCGTTCTGGTCCTGCCATTTACGCGTCTGCAGGCGGCCTTCGATATACACCTTGGAGCCTTTTTTCAGGTACTGCTGGGCAATTTCAGCCGTCTTGTTGAACAGCACCACACGGTGCCATTCGGTACGCTCCTGACGCTGGCCGCTCTGACGGTCCATCCAGGTGTCGGAAGTGGCCAGATTGAGGTTGGCAACCGCCGTACCGCTTGGGGTAAAGCGCACCTCGGGGTCCTGCCCCAGATTGCCGATCAAGATCACTTTATTGATACCGCGAGCCATAAGGCGCTCCTTCATTTAACTGACGTATGGGTAGACATCTGCGCGCAACGCGAATCGCCGATGCCACTATCCTTGGCGACTGACAATCAGCCGCCTCACGATTTCGGAGGAATCAACCGTGTCAGCGCCTCTCGGTCAAGCTGCTGACGATTGACCTTCAAGTAGACCAGACGCTCTTCGGGCACCACCATCACATCCTCGACGCCTACTACATCCGCCAGGCGCTCAAGCAGTAAATCCAGCATATCAGGTGGCGTATCATCGAGTGCGACCACTTCGCTCGAGAGCGGCGGCGGGGACGGCATCCGCCACATCGCCAACCACCATAGCAGGACCAGAATCGCACAGCCGATAAACACGGCATCAAGCCCCCACGTATCGGCCAGCAGACCGCCCAGGGTGCCCCCCAGAAACGCACCCATGAACTGGCTGGTGGAGTACACCCCCATGGCGGTGCCCTTGGCGCCTGCCGGGGCGAGCTTGCTGAGCATCGAAGGCAGCGTGGCCTCCAGAAGATTGAAACCGGTGAAAAACACGAACAGGCCGACAAACAGCCAGCGCCCTTCGGAAAATGGCAGACCCAGCCCGGCAAGACTCACCCCGATGGCGCCAATGGCCAGCAGGCACACCACCTTGATCTGCTGCTTTTTCTCGGCCACGATCATCAGCGGCACCATGGCGACAAATGAAAGCCCCATGATCGCAAGGTAGGCCAGGCCGTGGTGAGCCAGCGCGATACCGGCTTCCTGCAAGCGAAAGGGCACCGCCACAAAGATGGCCATGAGCACCAGATGCAGCGCGAAGATCGATATGTCCAGGCGCCACAGGTCCGGCCGCGTAATCACGTTCTTGAACTGCTCGCGATCCAGCCCGACGTCACGATGATGCACTCTGCGCGGGGCGGGCGGCACCCAGCGCCACAGGACCAGAAGGCCAAGAAGCGTCAGCAGTGCAGTAAACCAGAACACGCCGGACAGCCCCGCCCAGGAGGCCAGCCAGGGCCCCACGACCATGGCGATGGCAAACGATACGCCAATCGATAGCCCGATGGTTGCCATGGCTGCCGTGCGCACCTGCTCTCGGGTCTGATCGGCCAGCAGCGCCATGATGGCGGCCGCCACCGCCCCGCCGCCCTGCAGCGCACGGCCAACAATGATGCCACCAATGGAGTCGGCAAGGGCCGCCACCACGCTGCCCACGGCAAAGATGATCAGCCCGAGCGCAATCACCCGCTTGCGACCAATACGGTCGGATAACAGGCCAAAGGGAATCTGCAGCGTGGCCTGGGTAAGCCCGTAGACGCCCAGGGCAATGCCCACCAGCAGCGGTGTGGCGCCGTCAAGCGCATCGGCATATAGCGCCAGCACCGGCAGTACCATGAAAAGCCCCAGCATGCGGGACGCATACAGTCCGGCCAGGCCGCTGATGGCACGACGCTCACTGGCCAGTAGCAGTGCAGAAACCTTGCCCATAATGCCCTTGAGTATGGTGAATAGAGCCACAGGCCCTGGATAACCGTCCATTCTAGCGGTTTGCAACCACGCTGGAAACGCCGTCCTGCGTTAAGCTGTCACAAAGCGTTTTTGCCGGATAGGGGATGGCAAACGTATAATTACTCTTTTGCCGCGCGAGTCGAGGTGTTGATGGACAGCATTCTGGTCAGGGGTGCACGCACCCACAACCTCAAGCAGATCGATGTGGAGCTGCCCCGCGACAAGCTGATCGTGATTACCGGCCTGTCAGGTTCGGGTAAATCGTCGCTGGCGTTTGACACGCTCTATGCCGAAGGACAACGGCGCTATGTAGAGTCGCTCTCTACCTATGCGCGCCAGTTCCTGTCGATGATGGAAAAACCCGATGTGGATCACATCGAAGGGCTTTCGCCTGCTATTTCCATCGAGCAGAAATCCACTTCTCACAACCCGCGCTCGACCGTGGGCACCATCACCGAAATCTACGACTACCTGCGCCTGCTGTTCGCCCGAGCGGGTACACCCCGCTGTCCCGAGCACGGCGAAGACCTGGAAGCCCAGACCATCTCCCAGATGGTCGATCAAGTCATGAACCTGGCCGAAGGCACCAAGCTGATGCTGCTGGCGCCAGTGGTAAAAGGCCGCAAGGGCGAGCACCTGCAACTGCTGGCTGAGCTTCGTGCCCAGGGCTTTGTACGCGCGCTGATCGACGGTCAGGTGCTGGAGCTTGACGATATTGCGCCACTGGACAAGCGCAAGAAGCACGACATCAGCGTGGTGGTCGATCGTTTCAAGGTACGCGACGACATCGCCCAGCGTCTGGCCGAGTCCTTCGAGACCGCGCTCAACCTGGCCGACGGCACGGCCATGATCCATTTCATGGACGGCGAGCAGGACGGCATGGCGTTCTCGTCGCGCTTTGCCTGCCCGGTGTGTGGCTATTCCCTGTCCGAGCTCGAGCCGCGCATGTTCTCGTTCAACAACCCGGCCGGCGCCTGCCCGACCTGCGACGGTCTGGGCATACAGCAGTATTTCGATCCGGAAAAGCTGATCAGCCACCCGGAGCTTTCGCTGGCAGAAGGCGTGATCAAGGGCTGGGACCGGCGCAACATCTACTACTTCACCCAGCTGCAGGCGCTGGCCAAGCACTACGGTTTCGAGCTTGAAACACCCTGGAACGAGCTGCCCCGCCACGAGCAGAAGATCATTCTCAACGGCAGCGGCAGCGAAAAGATTCCGTTTGCCTACGTGGGCGACCGGGGCCGCAAGGTCACCCGCGAGCATGTCTTCGAGGGCGTGCTGCCCAACATGCAGCGCCGCTACCGCGAAACCGAATCCAGCATGGTGCGTGACGACCTGGCGAAATATATCGCCATGCAGCCCTGCGCCACCTGCCATGGCACGCGTCTGCGCAAGGAGTCGCGTCATGTATTCGTGGATGACCGTACGATTGCCGACGTGGTGCGCACGCCGATTGGCGAAGCCCAGCGCTACTTTGCCGAGCTGCGCCTGCCGGGCCGCAAGGGCGAGATTGCCGACAAGATCGTCAACGAGATCCACGCTCGTCTGGAGTTTCTGGTCAACGTCGGGCTCGACTACCTGAACCTCGAGCGCAGCGCCGATACGCTCTCCGGCGGTGAAGCCCAGCGAATTCGCCTGGCAAGCCAGATCGGCGCGGGCCTGGTCGGGGTCATGTACATTCTTGACGAGCCCTCGATCGGCCTGCACCAGCGCGACAACGACCGGCTGCTGAAGACCCTGGAGCGCCTGCGTGACCTGGGCAACACGGTGATCGTGGTGGAGCACGATGAAGACGCCATCCGCGCCGCCGACCACGTACTGGACATTGGCCCCGGCGCCGGCGTTCACGGCGGTGAGATCGTCGCCCAGGGCACGCCGCAGGAGGTCATGGATAATCCCGACTCGCTGACCGGCCAGTACCTCACCGGCACCCGCGAGATCAGCGTGCCGCCCTACCGGATCCCCGGCAATCCGGAGAAGCAGCTGGTAGTGCGCGGGGCCACCGGCAACAACCTGCAAAACGTGACGCTCAGCCTGCCGCTGGGGCTGTTCATTGCGATCACCGGGGTATCGGGCTCGGGCAAGTCGACCCTGATCAACGGCACCTTGATGCCGATTGCCGCTCGGGAGCTCAACCGCGCCACCACCCTGACCGCCGCGCCCTACGAGAAGATCGAAGGGCTCGACCAGCTCGACAAGGTAATCGATATCGACCAGAGCCCGATCGGGCGGACACCGCGCTCCAACCCGGCCACCTATACCGGCATCTTCACGCCCATTCGCGAGCTGTTCGCCGGCACCCAGGAGGCGCGTTCACGAGGCTACAAGCCGGGACGCTTCAGCTTCAACGTCAAGGGTGGGCGCTGCGAGGCGTGCCAGGGCGAGGGCATGATCAAGGTTGAAATGTACTTTCTGCCGGATATCTACGTGCCCTGCGACGTCTGCAAGGGCAAGCGCTACAACCGTGAGACCCTGGACATTCACTACAAGGGCAAGACCATCCACGAAGTGCTGGAGATGACGGTCGAGGATGCGCTCGAGTTCTTCAGCCCGGTACCGGCCATTGCCCGGCGCCTGCAGACCCTGATGGACGTAGGGCTGTCCTATATTCGCCTGGGGCAGAGCGCCACGACGCTTTCAGGCGGCGAAGCCCAGCGGGTCAAGCTTGCTCGCGAGCTTGCCAAGCGCGACACCGGCAAGACGCTGTATATCCTGGATGAGCCCACCACCGGCCTGCACTTCGAGGATATTCGCCAGCTGCTTGGGGTACTCCACCGCCTGCGTGATCACGGCAACACCATCGTGGTGATCGAACACAACCTGGATGTGATCAAGACCGCCGACTGGATCGTCGATCTCGGCCCCGAAGGCGGCTCCGGCGGCGGGCAGATCATCGCCGAAGGAACCCCGGAACACATCGCCCAACAGCGTATTTCCCACACCGGCCGCTTCCTTTCTCCCCTGCTTGAGCGCGGCAATCGCGCATCTTCATAACTTATGATAACAGGGTAGGCTATTTGCCTACCCTGCTTATAAAACTGTGCAATAATCCGGCCGTTCCAACTTCTTTATCAGCGTAGCTAGGCAACGCCGTATGCGATTGAATTGCTTGTCGTAATTAGCCGAAAGACGTGATATGTGTAAGGCAATACTCATGGAGAAACCACTGTGAGCCCCGACCAGAGCTGCATCCTTCACCATTTCAATCACTACTGTTCGTTGAGCAAAGAAGAAAAAGAACTCCTGCTTACCCTGGAAGAATCTCCTACCGATATAAAGAGCGGTTCTTTGCTGTGGGGAATGGGCGAGCCAGCCAATGAGTTCTGCACCTTGAAAAGCGGCTGGGCCTACTCCTATCGGCACCTCGAAAACGGCGACCGGCAGATTCTGGAAGTCTTCCTGCCCGGCGACATCATCGGGCTGCGTGAGTTCGCCTTTGCCGAACGCCTGGAGAATGTCCGCATGATCACCGACGGCGTGATCTGCCACTTTCCTCACAAGCGCCTTCTGGAGCTTTTTCGCCAGTCGCTGACCCTGACTTCGGTGATCTTTGCCATCAGTAGCCGCCATCAGGCGCTGATTACCGAGCGGCTGGTCACCCTGGCAAGGCGCAGCGCGCGCCAGAAGACCGCGCACTTCCTGTATGAAATGTATGCGCGCCTGAGCCAGACGAACAGCAACCTTGATGGCAAGTTTCGCCTTCCGCTCTCACAAGAGCAGCTGGCGGACATCCTGGGGCTGAGCCCGGTGCATGTCAGCCGCACCTTCAGCCTGCTCAGCGAAGAAGGGCTGGTATTTCGTGACCGGCACAGCGTTACCATCCCCGACCTGAAGGCGCTTGCCGAAGCCGGTGAGTTCGACGCCTGCTACCTGAGCGATAGCGTTCGCCCCCTGTTCGACGTATCCGCCTGATCGGCTGGCCAACGCCCCCTCGATGCCCCTGTTGGTTGATTCAGCGGGGGCTGAACATCGCCCGGCGCTTTTGCCGCGTCGTTGCGCCCTGTAATCTGTGCATTCCGACCCAACTGACTGTACTGATCATGAAACCACTCTTAACAGCCTTGGCGAGCAGTGCGCTTTTAGTGGGCGCGCCCGTGGCATCCGGCGTCACCTTCAACACCCAGGAAGCCGAAACCCACGGCCAGTGGCAATCGCTGATCCTGAGCCTGGGGCGCGAGCACCACTTTCGCGCCGTCGAAACCCAGAGCTACTCCGATGCCACGCTGAGCCTGAACGCTACGCAGGGGGTGTGCGATTTACCGTGGCTTGAAGTTCGCGTAACCCTCGAGGAGCAGCAGGCAAGCAGCCGTACGGTGAATCTGGTGCCCGTCCGCCTGCGTATCGACGAGCAGCCGGTGATGGACAGCATGGCGGAATTCATCACCGAACGCGGTGATGACGGGTTCTACGTGCACTTTTACCTGGCCGACATGCCAGCGTTGATTCATCAGATGCAAGAGGGGCAGCAGCTTTTCCTGGGCTTTGATCAGGGCGAACGGCCGCCCTGGTACATGACGTTCGGGCTCGAAGGAGCCGATGAAGCCATTGCACGCATGCAGACACTATGCGAAGCGGCCTAGCTCTTTCGCCACCGGTCAGGCCACTTCGCCAGCGGCCACTTCGACCCGGTTTCGTCCCTTGCGCTTGGCCTGGTACATGGCCGCATCGGCGCGAGCAATGAGCGTCTTGCAGCTGTCTTCAGCCTGCCAGGCCACCACGCCGATACTCACCGTTACCGGTTGCTCGAGCCCTGGCAGGCGAAGCGTCATCAACAGCTCGCGCAGTCGTTCGGCCAGGCCGGCTGCCGCCTGAATATCGGAATGGGAGGCCAATATCACGAACTCCTCGCCGCCCCAGCGACCGAAATAGTCGCAGCCACGCAGCGAGCCCTCCACCTGCCGGGCCAGCGCTACCAGCACCTCATCTCCCAGACTGTGGCCGTAGGTATCATTGATCGCCTTGAAATGGTCGACATCGAACATGAGTAGTGCAAATTCGGCGCCGTATCGCTTGGCGGCGACCAGCTCGTTATCGATGGCCTGCTCGATACGATAGCGATTCCATATCTGCGTCAGCGGGTCGAAATGCGCCAGCTGCTCGAGGCGTTGATTGGCGGCGGCCAGCGCCTTGCGCTCACGCTCAAGATGCATATTGAGCATGCTGATCTCG
Organism: Vreelandella aquamarina; assembly: GCF_020075495.1. Taxonomy (GTDB): domain Bacteria; phylum Pseudomonadota; class Gammaproteobacteria; order Pseudomonadales; family Halomonadaceae; genus Vreelandella; species Vreelandella aquamarina_A. The sequence goes on along the minus strand of NZ_JABYQT010000009.1, from coordinate 55,279 downwards.
TAGCTCGAAATGGCCAGGGTCAGGTCGTTGCCCAGGTTCATCGCCGCCAGCCGCTCGACGCGCTGCCATGCTTCGCTACAGCCCACCACCTTCTCGTAGCGAGATCTCCCCAGCATGACGCTCAACGAAGGCATGGCTGCCTTGACGGGGCGCATAGACCAGTAGGGCGCCTCGTCTTGCGCGGGGCGAAAGAGCAGTAGCCAGGCGCGCTGGGTACTATTCATGGGCAGGGGAACCGCCAGCACGCCAGCCTGCTCTGACATGGCAAGCGAGCTGGTCAACGGGTGCCTGGCCGTGTTGCGCGTACACCAGGGACCGTTATGGGGGTGGGCCTTGTGCAAGCGCATGACGAACTGACGGATGACCTCTGGCGTCGGTGCCCGGCCTGCCTGGTAGACCACGCCACCAAGCCACAAGGCCACGCCACGGGCGCGAAACAGATCCATCCAGATGGGGGCCTTGTCATGCAGAAGCTGCTCGGGGCTGCGCGGCCCGTGCGTCGCGCTGACGACTGACCCCAGACTATCCTGGACGCGTTTCAGATAACGCGCTTCATGTCGGGCGCGCAGCAGGGAAAGCCGCTTGGTGGCGACCTGTACCAGAATGTGCACCGCATCGCGCACCGAAGCCGCCACCTCGTGCGCGGCGGTCGCGTGACAGAACATCACGCCCCACAGCCCGGCTTCGCAGACCATGGAGACGTTGAGCATACCGCGTACGCCCAACCGCTCCAGATAACGCTGGCGCTCGGGCGTAGGGGCGCGCAGGACACTGGCGCACAGGTCAACCGGAAGGTCGGGCATCAGTCGCTCCAGGGGGGCCTGGGCATCTTGAATGTAACGCACGGGATGGCGCACGTAGGCACGCCGCAGCGCGGCGGAAAAATTGCAGGCCGCCAGACGCTGGCCCACGACGGAGAACTCGTCGTCCGCCTTGGCTTCAGCCACGATATGCCCGTGCCAATCCGGATCGAACTGGCAGACCCCTACATGTGCAAAGCCGGTCAGCTTGCGAACGGTGGTGACGAGAAAAGCGAGCACCTCTTCTTGATGCGTCATCTCCGCCAGACGTGAAAGATGTTCCTGCAAGGCGCCCAGCAGGCGATGCTGCCCGCTCACCTGGAACGGTTCGATCTCCATGATGACCTGCTCGCCACTTCTAAAGGCGCGCAGCTGAAAGCGCGAGGTGTTCGCCCCTCGCCTGAAGACCAGTGGTGCTGCCAGCCGCGCCTGGCCCTGCAGCTCGCGCCGCACTTGTTGAACCAGACGTTTGCCGAGCAGTTGCTCAGGCGTTAACGGGGACGAGGAGGCATCATGGCCAACCAGCCTGTCGAGATTGGTGCTGGCCGCCTGAATACGGCGGCTATCGGCATCCAGTACCAGCAAGACACCGAACGATTGCAATAGAGGGTGGTGTTGAGACACAAACCCGGCCTTTAGTCATTTTCACCCTCAGGCTGTTGACGCAGCAACAGCTCAACGCGCCGGTTAGCGGCTCGTCCGGCCGGCGTTGCGTTACTTTCCATGGGTTGGGTGTCGGCGTAACCAACAGCCCGCATGCGAGAAATGGCGACTCCCTGACGCTCGAGGTGACGCATCACGGCGATAGCGCGCCCGGCAGATAGCTCCCAGTTGGAAGGAAAGCGGGGCGTGGCGATCGGGATGTCGTCTGTATGCCCTTCAACGGAAATCTGCCCATCGAAGGTCGCCAGTACGTCAATCAGGCTTTCTACCACATCTTGGCCTTGAGCGGTTAGCACCGCCTCACCGCTCGGGAATAAAAGACTATCGTCGATGCGCAGCGTCACCCCCTCTCGCCCCTGAGAGACGCTGACGCCCGGTATATCCAGCGCGGCCATGTTCGGCTGCACCCCACTGTGGCGCGGCAATATGCCGCTGGCCTGCGTGGCGGGTGCCGGCAGCCCCCCTTGCATCCCTGACGAGTCGGCCCCCTCTCGCACCGCCTGCTCGCCGGCGGGCGTCAGCGCCAACAGCAGCACAAACAGCGTGATCAGCAGGGTCAGTACGTCCAGATAGCTGGTCAACCAGCTCTCGTCGTTGTCACCCTGCCCGCCGGGCAACTCCAGCGTATGGCGCGTATCGCGATCAAGCATCGGTCAGCCCTTGGCCGAAGCGTTATCGGGGGCGGGCCGGGGTTTTATGCTGGGATCACGAATCTCATCGTTGTAGTTGGCAATGAAGGAGTTGAGCGTCTCTTCGATAAAGGACGGCAGCCGGCGCTTGGTAATCAGCGAGATGCCTTCCAGCACCATGTTCATGGTAATCAGGCGCTCTTCGGTCCGTCGTTCAAGCTTTACGGCAATCGGCTTGAACACCAGGTTGGCCAGCAAGATACCGTAGAACGTGGTGAGTAGCGCCACCGCCATGCGCGGACCGATCACTTCCAGGTCACCGGCGTCCATGACTTCGAGCATGTTGACCAGTCCAACCAGTGTGCCAATCATGCCAAAGGCGGGGGCGTACGTCGCCATGGTGCGGAATATCTGCGCCTCGGCGTGCTCACGCGCCTTCAAGCGGGCGATTCGCCAGCGCAGCATGTCGAAGATCTCATCTTCCTTGGTATTGGCTATCACCAGTTGAATGCCGGTGCGCAGGAAGGGGTTGCGTGTATGCTCGAGTGCTTTTTCCACAGCGCGCACATCACCCTTGAACCACAGCCGCGACATGGCGACCAGCTCGTTGATATCGTCGCGGGCGTAGGTATTTTCACGCCGGAAGACCAGACCGACCAGACGTACGACGCGCAGCACTTCCTTGAGAGGGTAGCTGATGAAGGTGGCCGCCAGCGTGCCGGTCACGACGATCGCCAGACCCGGCAGGTTAATGAAGCTTTCCGGGGACTCGGCGGTAAAGAACAGCACGCTTATCAGTAACAGAATGCTGGCGAATATACCTATCAACGTAGACGGGTTCATCAACGGCTCCTAGCCGATTGGGGTGGGTGAAAGTAGCGGTTCAGCCGGCATCGTTGAGACGAGCCCGCAAACGGCTGATGGCCTGGCTATGCAGCTGGGAAACCCGCGATTCGGTAACGCCGAGCACGGCGCCCACCTCCTTCAGGTTCAGCTCTTCCTGGTAGTAAAGCGCCATCAACAGCTTTTCGCGCTCCGGCAAGGCGTCGATCGCCGCGACCAATGTCTCACGCTGCTGATCACCCAGCAGCTGGTCGAACGGCAGATTACCGGCATCGAAACTTGCCGGCTCGCTACCATCGGCCACCAGCTCTTCAAAGGGCAGCAGCTGGCCGCTGTTGGTATCGTTGAGAAGCTGCTGATACTCGTCAAGCGGCATATCGAGATCACGGGCGATTTCGCCCTCTTCGGGCGGACGCCCCAACTGCTGCTCGAGCCGGCGGATGGTATCGTCCACCGCCCTTGCAGCTCGCCGAACGCTGCGTGGCAGCCAGTCCCGGGTACGCAGCTCGTCGAGCATCGCGCCTCGGATACGCTGGCTGGCAAAGGTCGCAAAACTGGCGCCCTGGGTTGCATCGAAACGGCTCAGCGCTTCCAGGAGCCCGACCGTACCGGCCTGAACGAGATCGTCAAGCTCAATGCTTGCCGGTAGCCTGACCTGCAGCGTTAAGGCATGACGTCTCACCAGGGGCATGTACTGCGTCAGTAGCTCACGCTGTTGAATCCTGCCTTGTGCTGTGTACATCTCATGGCCTCGCGGCTATACAAACGACTTTCACTGGTAGTTCACAATGACTTGCAGCCCTTGCACGCGTACTGGACGCTGGCCCGGGCGTAGCGCAAAGCGAAAGCGCAGCGGCGCATCCGCTTGCCTGCCCGCAAGCGCAGTAACGGTTCCGCGCATGCCGGAAAGCGCAACGCACTGCTGGGGATGGCACAGCCAGGCGTTGACCCCCTCTCCGGGCGGCACATCCAGACGCCAGTGTACCCGGTCGATGACGCCGCCGCCGATAGACGCCTCGGCAGGCGGCGTGGCCGGCTGGCTGACGCTTTCCCGGTCACTCATGGCGACCATCATGCCCGGCACCTGAGCACTCCAGCTGCCTGCTGCCTGGGCTGCGCCGATGAATGCAACCAACCAGCAGCAACTCATTACCCTTAATGTCCAGCTTAGCATGCTTGATACATCCTCAAGATAACGGTTCCGACAAAACGGCGCTGCCCAAGCCGCTGATATACCCCGCATTCAACGTGCCAACAAGAGAAGATCGGTGGCAAGGTAGCCGGCGGCGGCAGCACGCAGATTGTTCAACAGTCCTTGACGCCTTACATGTGGCTCGTGGAGCGCCAGCAGACGTTGCGGACCGCCGTGCTCACGCGCCAGGCGCAAGGCGCGGTACACCTTCACAAAGGCATCGGCATCACTGCTGATCCACAGCGCCCAGCGGGCGTGCTGGGCTGCCAATCGGGCAAGCTCCGGGGCATCCGGTTTGACGACATGAATATCCCACGCCTCGGGGCTGGCTGCCCAGTCACGTCCCAGCGCCGACCACTGCTCCAGGCGCTGCCTTACCCGCTCGTGGGTAAGCGCCTCCCGCCCTGCCGGGCCGATTACCCATAGCGGTTTCAGCGGTACAGGCGGTGTGACGGCCTGGGGGGCTGCGAACCGAGGGCCGCTGGATACGTCGAGCAATAGTTCACTCGCAGACGCTTCCTGGCTGCCAGGGACAGGGATCATGGGGTCAAGGGGTTCCTCGGCAAGCTCCTCGGTGCCTTGCGACTGCTGCCTGCGCTGGGCATCCGCCCATTGACGAAGCCCCGCCGCCTGGTCTTGGCTCATACGCTCACCTCACGGCTGACACTGCCCAACTGCCGGATAGCGTCGCGCGCCATGAAGGCGTGGACCAGCGCATCCAGCATGGCCGTATCGCGGCGTTTGCGGCGCGTACCCAAGAGGTTCAACAGATCGGTACGCAGGGCGAGCGCGGCTTCATCGCCGGCGTTATCCAGATGGCTGACGACCGCCGCCACGCCGCTGGCCATCAACAGACGCACCTCACCGCTCACGTCGCCACTATCGGCATCCTTGAGCTGCTGCCAGGCGCGTTTGGTCAACGCCGCAAGCCCTTCGCCTTGCAGCTGGGTAACCAAGTGCGGCAGCATGTCACCACCCAGGCGCGCGGGCGTAAGCCAGTAGCGCCGGGTCACCACCTTGGCACTTTCCGGGTCGCGAATCTCGCCATACCAGGCGATCAGGGCATCGCCAGTGTCGCCATGTACTTCGGCGTAAGCGCTCCATAGCTGCATGGCCTGGCCGCGAAAGCGAACATCGACGCGATGGCCAGGTGTGCTCTCATTGAACAGCGCGCGCAGCGTGGAGCGTTCGCCGTGAGAGGATACCCGCTGAGTAGGGGGGACCTGGCTGACCCAGGTCAACCCTCGCTCATTCAGCCACTGCCGGGTTTCGACCGCGGGCAGCACGGGCAGCAGATGCGTACGCGCTGCCGAGCGTTCACAACACGCTTCCAGCCGGGCCTGCCAGCCGGCGGGCTGGCGGTGCTGCAACGCAGGCAATGCAAGCCAGGCGCCTCGCTCATCGATACCCAGGTCCGGCAGGGCCCAGTCGCAGCCGCGTTCGTTGCGCCGCGCCGCCCACATCATGACCGGCGTGGGCAGGGAAGTTGCCAGCAGCGCATCCAGCTGGCTGTCCTGCAGGCTGCCGGGCAGTGCACTGATATCCCACACTGCCTCGAGCGCTCCAAAGCCGGTCATGCGCTGGCGCAGCCGGGCCAGCAGCGATGACAGACGCCGCCCCTGGCCCAGTACGTCCCGCGACCAGCGCGGCATGCCAAGCGGGGCGGCAAGCCCTGTACGCGCACTGACCGGCGCCTGGGTGTCAAGCGCCTGCTGGATCAATGCCTTGGGAGAGGCCACGCTCATGTCTTCGGGCACCTGCTGGCCATGCGAGCTGAACAGTACACGCATGCCGTGGCGGATGACGATATCCAGCACGGGGGCCAGGCGGCCTGCCTCGTCCTGCTTGGTAATGATGCAGTCGTCAAGCTCGGCGCCTGCCGCCCGAGCGGCCTGCCGATAGCGCAGCACGACTTCCTCCAGGGTTTCCGGCTGGCTGGCGGCATTCAGCAGCAGTACCAGACGAACGCGGGAGTGCCCGCCCTGAAGGTGGGCGATCTGTTCGATCACGCGCTGGTCGCGCTGACTCATTCCCACCGTATCGATCATGACCCACTGCTTGCCCTGCAGCCGGTTGAGCAGGTCGTCTACCGGCTGTTCGGCATCGAGCGCGTACATGGGCGTATCGAGCAGCCGCGCGTAAATGCGCAGCTGCTCGTGGGCGCCGATACGGAAACTGTCGGTCGTCACCAGCGCCACCGGGCGGGTGCCATGGCGCATGACAAAGCGAGCAGCGAGCTTGGCGGTGGTCGTGGTCTTGCCGACGCCGGTGGGCCCCACCAGCGCAACGATGCCGGTCTGATCGAAGAAGCTGGCTTCGTCATCGAGTACGCGCAGCCGGTCGGCAAGCTGCTGGCGCAGCCAGACCAGCGGCGCATCGCTGTGCGGGCCCAGCGCCTTGAGCGATTCGGGTAGTCCCGCAAGCACTTCGTCGCCAAGCTCGGCGCTGAAGCCCACCCGGGCAAGCAGCTCACTGAGCTGCGCCTGGGTGCTGGCGGCGACCGGAGCGGGCTCGGCAGGGGGCGCTGTCTGCTGGCGGGTCAGCAGCGCGCGCATATCCTGCATCTCCTGCAGCAGCCGCTCACTCATCGCCTGCAGGGGGTCTGGCGCATTGACCGGCTTGGCCGCATCCATCGGTGGCATGGCTGCGGGCTCGGTGGAGTCGACCGCATCATCGGCCATGGCCAGTATTTCCACGCCGTCATCAGTGCGTCGATTGGCCAGAATCAGGGCATCATCGCCCAGGGTCTCGCGGACCTGGCGCATGACATCACGACTGTTTGCTCCAATAAAACGCCTAACGCTCATGACTTACCTTTTGTGTGTCGAAAGGATCGCTGCACATTGCCGCCATGCCTAGCGGCCCCCGACCAGTGTCGTGACGCGCAGCGTTCGGTCATCCGGAATCTCCGCCTGGGACATCACCACCAGATGGCGCATCCGGCGGCGCAGAAAGCGTGCGAGCACGCCACGCAGCGAGTGCTGGACCACCAGCACCGGCGCTTCACCGCTCGCCTCGTGACGCTCCAGCGCCTGGTGCGCCTGGGTCATCAGGGTATCTGCCAGGCCGGGTTCCATCGCTCCGTTGCCGTTCATCGCCTGAATCAGCACCTGCTCGAGCTGGGCATCGAGCCCCATCACGTTGAGCACTTCCTGGCCGGCAAACCACTGCTGGGTGATGGCACGGCCCAGGCCGATACGCACCAGGGCCGTGAGTTCGCCCGGATCTTTCTGCTGACCGGCATACTCAGCCAGGGTATCCAGAATGGAGCGCATGTCACGAATCGAGACATCCTCTTCCAGCAGATTCTGCAAGATACGCTGCAAGACGGTGAGCGAGATGGCCTTGGGCACCACTTCCTCGACCAGCGACTTCTGATCTTCGCCCAGCTTGTCGAGCAGTTTCTGGACTTCCTGACGCCCCAGCATTTCCGGCGAATGACGATGCAGCAGATGATTCAGGTGCGTGGCGATCACGGTACTGGCATCCACGACGGTATAGCCATAGACCTGGGCATGCTCGCGCTGATTGGTATCGATCCACACTGCCGGCAGGCCAAAGGCGGGATCCTGGGTGGTGGTCCCTTGAAGCTCGCCGGACACCTGGCCTGGATCGATCGCCAGCCACTTGCCCGGCTGTGCCTCGGCACGGCCGATTTCTGCGCCTTTCAGCGAAAGCACATAGGTATTGGGCGATAGCTCCAGATTGTCGCGGATATGCACCACCGGGGGCAGAAAGCCGACTTCCTGGGCAAATTTCTTGCGTACGCTCTTGATACGTCCCAGCAACTCGCCCTTCTGGCGCGCATCCACCAGCGGAATCAGGCGGTGACCGACTTCCAGGCCCAGCGTATCCACCAGCTGCACATCCTCCCAACTGGCCTCGGGTGTCTCCTGCGTGACCGGGGGCGCGGCGGAAATCTCCTCGTGTACCAGGGTTCTCTGCTTTTGGCGAATCAGGAACCAGGCCAGCCCGCTGAGCAGGGCGGTGAAGATCAAGAACACCAGGTTCGGCATCCCCGGCACCATGCCCAGCAGCCCCATGACCATGGCTGCCAGGATCATCACCTGGGGATTGACGAACAACTGGCTGATCATCTGCTGGCCGACGTCCTGCTCGGTGTTGACTCGGGATACCGTCACGCCAGCGGCGGTGGAGATCACCAGTGCCGGAATCTGGGCCACCAGGCCATCGCCGATGGTCAGCAGCGTATAGGTACGGCCTGCATCAGCAAAGCTCATGTCGTGCTGCAGCATGCCGATCAAGAGCCCGCCGATGACATTGACCACCATGATGACCAGCCCTGCCATGGCGTCGCCGCGCACGAACTTGCTGGCCCCGTCCATCGACCCATAGAAGTCGGCTTCCTGGGCTACTTCGGCTCGACGCTTCTTGGCGTCCTCTTCACCGATCAGGCCGGCATTCAGGTCGGCATCGATCGCCATCTGCTTTCCGGGCATGGCATCGAGCATGAAGCGCGCGCCGACCTCGGCAATCCGTCCTGCGCCCTTGGTGATGACCATGAAGTTGATGATGACCAGAATGAGAAACACCACCAGGCCCACGGCAAAATTACCGCCCACCAGAAAGGTGCCGAACGCTTCGATGACCTTGCCGGCCGATGCGCCGCCCTGATGGCCTTCCATCAGCACCACTCGGGTCGAGGCAACGTTGAGCGATAGACGCAGCAGCGTGGTAAACAGCAATACCGCCGGGAACGCGGCAAAATCAAGCGGTTTTTCGGCAAACATGCTGACCAGCAGCACCATGATGGCCAGCGCGATATTGAAGGTAAACAGCAGATCCAGCGCGAACGGCGGCAGGGGCAGAATCATCATGCCCAGAATCATCAGGATCAGCAGCGGCCCGGCGAGCAGCTTCATGCGCACATCGCCCATCCAATCGCGCTGACTGACCAGTTGGCTCAAACCTTTCATGACTGCGCCTCGTCACCACGGGCCTTGGGGCCAGGGGTTTGCATTTCCGGGGGTACCGGCAGGTTATCGGGGGTTGGGGGCACCTCGCCTCCTTGTTGTGCAACGTGCTTCAGGCGATAAGCCCAGGCCATGACCTCAGCCACGGCGGTATAAAGCTCGGCCGGCACCTCGGCATCCAGATCCACGTGGTGGTACAGCGCGCGCGCCAGCGGCGGCGCCTCCAGGCGCGGAATGCCGGATTCATGACCCAGCTCGCGGATGCGCGCCGCCACGGCGTCCGCCCCTTTGGCCACCAGGCGCGGCGCGCCCATGCTGCCCTCCTGATACATCAGGGCCACGGCATAGTGGGTCGGGTTGGTAATGATAACGTCGGCCTGGGGCACCTTGCTCATCATTCTGCCCCGCGCCATCGCCTGCTGCTGCTGACGAATCCTTCCCTTGACGTGGGGATCGCCCTCGGACTCCTTGTGCTCGCGCTTGACCTCTTCCTTGCTCATGCGAAGCTTCTTGGCGTTGCTCCACAGCTGAAAGGGCACGTCCATGAGAATCACGACAATCAGCGAAAATACCATCAGCGCGGCGGCCTGGGCGGCCATGTTAAGCGCGCTGGCCAGGGCCTGCTGAACAGGCTGATCCATCAAGGACAGAAACTTGCCGACATTGAAGTACAAAAACGCCGAGACCACACTGCCTATGAGTACCGACTTGGCAATCGCCTTGGCAAGCTCGATCAACGCCTGGGTGGAGAAGATGCGCTTGACGCCCGCCACCGGGTTGAGCTTGGAGAACTTGGGCTGCATGGACTTGGCCGACACGATCCAGCCGCCCAGCAGCGCCGGCGATACCAGCGCGATCACCATGAGCAGCAGAAACAGCGGTGTCAGGGCAATCAGGGTTCGCTGCCCCAGATCCAGCGCGTTGACCAGCATGGGGATCTCTTCCATGGCCTGGCGGCGCTCGAACAGAAACGCCTGCTCCATGACGATGCCAAGCTGGTCATAGAGCATCATGCCCATGCTCCAGAGCCCGATGACGCCGCCCAGCAGCAGCAAGAAGGTAGTAAGCTCACGGGAACGGGGAACCTGGCCCTCTTCGCGAGCTTTTTCTCTACGTCGGGGCGTGGCCTCTTCGGTCTTTTCCTGGTCGCTATCGTTATCTGCCATGCTGCCACCTGGCCCGCCATGCGCGGCTCACCATGAATTCAGCCGCCCCAGGGGACGGCTGAACAAAGCGCATATTCTGCCAGAGGCAGTGGATTACAAAGTCTCAATAACGCCGCATTAAAAGCCCAATTCGTCCAATAAGTCGTCTACCTGATCCTGACCGGTGACGATATCGGGCGCGTTCTCCTTGATTTGCGGACCATTCAGAAGATCTTCACTGCGCCGAGCGTTGTCGTTTTTCCACTGATCCTCCGCCTTGCGCTGCATGATTTCACGGGCTTCAGCGCCGGGTACGTTGTCGATCAGCACTCGAACCAGCTGATGCTCGATGTCCCGAATCACGTTGATCATTCGCTTGATGACCTGGCCGGTCAGGTCCTGAAAGTCCTGGGCCATCATGATGTCCAGAAGCTCTTTGTTCGTGGCCGCCGTGATCGCTGGCACATCGCTCAGATAGGTGCGGGTTTCCTTGACCAGGGCCTTGGCATCCTCAAGCTCCTTGGGCTCCTTGAACCACTCGGCCCACTGCTTGTCGAGCCCTTCGGCACGCTCGGCAAGCTGGTCCTGGAGCGGCTGCGCACGATCAATGGCATTGAGCGCACGGTCGGCGGCCTGCTCGGTCATGGTAGCGACGTAGTGCAGCCGGTCCCGGGCGTCGGGAATGGCTTCCGCCGCTTTTTCGATCTCTTTGTCCAGGCCCAGCTCGCGCATGTTGTCACGCAGCATGCGGGTAAGCTTACCGATGCGATGAATCAAATCTTCAGCGACTTCCTCGGATACCTGGGCAGAACCTGTCTGCTCGTTCTGACTCATTACGACGTCTCCTCGCTGACCGGGCCCAACGGCCCAGCCGCTTTATTTACCCATCTTCTCGAAGATTTTGTTCAGCTTCTCTTCCAGGGTAGCGGCAGTGAACGGCTTGACCACATAGCCGTTGGCCCCCGCTTGAGCGGCTGCGATGATGTTCTCCTTCTTGGCTTCGGCGGTCACCATCAACACCGGCAGGTGTTTCAGCGCGTCATCCTGGCGAATCTCCTTGAGCATTTCCAGGCCGTCCAGGTTAGGCATGTTCCAGTCGGAAACGACAAATTCGAAGCTGCCGGCGCGCAGCTTGTTCAGCGCATCCTGGCCATCTTCGGCTTCATCGACATTGGTAAAGCCAAGCTCCTTGAGCAGGCTGCGTACGATCCGGCGCATGGTAGGAAAGTCATCGACTACCAGGAAACTCATGTTCTTATCGGCCATTGGTCATCCTCTATTCAATGCGTGTCACAAGGTGACAGGTTACTTGGTCAGGGTTAAAAGGCTTCCCACTCTTCTTGATCACTATGGCTTGGCGCCGTACGTGTCGTGGGGGTTGCCGATACGGTTTTCTGGGGTGCCTTGGGCAGCGAAGCAGGCTTCTGAGCTGGCAGGGAGGTACGTTGCGGTGCCTGACTCCCCATCAGCTTGAACACGGCTACCGCTTCCTCAAGGCGATTGGCCTGCTCTTCAAGCGACGCTGCTGCCGCCGACGCTTGCTGGACCAGCGCGGCATTCTGCTGGGTGACTTGATCCATCTGGCCCACGGCATGGCTTACCTGCTCGATACCATCGCTCTGCTCTTGAGAGGCGGCGGAAATTTCATCCATGATGTCAGTCACTCGGCGCACCGATGTAACGACCTCCGCCATGGTGGCCCCCGCCTGCTCCACCAGCGTGGACCCCTGCTTGATCTGGTTGACCGACGCATCGATCAGCGTACGGATCTCCTTGGCCGCATCGGCGCTGCGGCTGGCCAGGTTGCGAACCTCTCCGGCCACCACGGCGAATCCACGCCCTTGCTCGCCGGCCCGGGCGGCTTCTACCGAGGCGTTGAGCGCCAGGATGTTGGTCTGGAACGCGATGGAGTCGATCACGCTGGTGATATCCGCCACTTTCTGCGAGCTCGTCGAGATGCCGTGCATGGTCTGAACGACCTGGTCCACCACTTGCCCGCCGTGCTCCGCCGTGCTCGAGGCGTCTGCTGCCAGGGTGCTTGCCTGGCGGGCGTTGTCGGCATTCTGCTTTACCGTGGCGGTCATCTCTTCCATGCTGGCCGCGGTCTCTTCGATGGAGGCGGCCTGCTGCTCGGTGCGCGATGAAAGATCCGCGTTGCCGCCGGCAATTTCCCGGGTGCCGTAGTGAATCTCCGAACTGCCTTCGCGCACTCGTGTCACGATCGCGGCCAGATTCTGCTGCATGACCGCCATGGCGGTAAACAGCCGGCCAATTTCGTTGTTGCCCGCCTCGGGCACCGGCTGGGTCAGGTCCGCCTCGGCAATCTTGTTAAGACGATTGACCGCATCGTTGAGCGGCGTGGTTACCGTGCGACGCAGGCCAATATAAATCAACAGGATAACGAGTATTGCCACGCCTACCGCCATCGCGCCAACGAGCGTGAAGAGCTGCCCTTGCGCAGCTGTCTCCTGACGAATGGTGTCGGCCCGCTGAAACGCGTAGTCCGTAAAAGCCGTCATGCTTTGGGCAAGACTTGCCAGCGGCTCGACCAGCTCATCACGCAGGTCGTTGAAGGTGTTGATATCCATCTGCGCAAAGCTTTCGTGCTGCTGCTTGACCAGCGTAACCACCTCCCGAAAGTCGCTGACCAGCTCAGCACCCAGCGCCTCGCCTTGCGGCGTGCGTGGGGTCGCGGCGAAGTTTTCAAAATGCATTTCGGCGCGCTCAATGCTGTTTTCCGCTAACGCCAGTTGCTCGTTGGTGCTGCGCATATCACCGACCATCATATAGTTCGACGCGGTCTCCATGCCCAGCATGGACTGCTTGAGCAGCGAATCTGCACGGTTGATCTCATTGAGCTGGCTACTGCTGATTCGGCTATAGATAGCCATATTTTCCTGGGTATTGCGATCAGAGACAAAGCCGATCCCCGCCATCACCACAATCAGCGTGGCAAAACAGGCCAGCGCCACGATGACAGCCGTATGGATACTCAGATTGCGCAGTAAACGCGTCATGATTCGTTCCCTCATTCAAGCATTGTTATAGTAAAAAGGGTTTATACCCGCTGGGCACGACCAGAGGCTGCCACCATCGCCATCAGGCGGGCGGGAATGTCATCCAGCGCGACGACCTCAACCGCCCCGCCCACGGCAATCGCTTCGCGGGGCATGCCAAACACCACGCAGCTTGCCTCGTTCTGCGCGATGGTCGGTGCACCGGCCTGGCGCATTTCCAGAAGCCCGGCGGCGCCATCCTTGCCCATGCCGGTCAAGATCACGCCGATGGCGTTACGCCCGGCGTGCTCGGCGGCTGAATGAAACAGGACGTCCACGGAGGGGCGGTGACGGTTGACCGGCGGACCGCTATCCAGACGGGCCACATAGTTTGCCCCGCTGCGCACCAGCTTCAGGTGCTGGTCGCCGGGGGCAATGTAGGCGTGCCCGGGCAGTACGCGTTCCCCATCGGTAGCTTCTTTTACCGTGATACGGCACAGCCGGTCCAGACGCTCGGCAAAGGAGCGGGTAAAGCCGCCAGGCATGTGCTGGGTAATCAGGATGGCCGGGGCGTTGGCCGGCAGCGGCTCGAGCACGGCGCGGATCGCTTCGGTTCCGCCTGTGGAGGCACCGATGATGATCAGTTTTTCACTGGATACCAGCGGCGCCTTCAGCTGCGCCGGCGGCGGCGTATTCTTGTGCCGCGCCTGTCGCGGCCGGGAGCGCGCCGCGGCACGCAGCTTTTCGGCAATCTCGTTGGCGTATTCCATCATGCCGTTGCGAATGCCCAGGCTCGGCTTGGCCACGAAATCCAGTGCGCCCAGTTCAAGTGCACGCAGCGTGATTTCAGAACCGCTCTGGGTCAGCGATGAAACCATCAGCACCGGCATGGGGCGAAGGCGCATCAGACGTTCGAGAAAGTCCAGACCGTCCATGCGCGGCATTTCAACGTCCAGCGTCAGTACGTCCGGATTGTGCTGCTTGATCAAGTCGCGCGCAACAAGAGGATCAGGCGCCACGGCGACCACTTCCATGTCGGGCTGGGAGTTGATAATTTCAGTCAGCAGGTCACGAATAAGTGCCGAGTCATCGACACACAACACTTTGATCTTGGCAGCGCTCAAAGCACGCCTCCTCTTGCAATTAACGCTTGATGTGCAGCTTCATGGGCGGGGCTTTTACGCCTTAACGTATGAAAAGCACGACAATGGCCTGGGTCAGGCCCGGGTATATACCGTCTGGCCACGCAGCTTGAAGGCGTCACTGATGTACGAGAAATTCTCGGAGTGTCCGGCAAACAGCAGCCCCTCCGGCTTCATCAGTGGCGCAAACCGCTTGAGTATCTTGGCCTGGGTTTCCTTGTCGAAATAGATCATGATATTGCGACAGAAAATGGCGTCGAACGGGCCTTTGACCGGCCACTGGGGCGCCAGCAGGTTCAGTGGCAAGAACTCGACCAGTTCGGATACCTCCGGGCGTATGCGGGCAAGCCCTTGATGCTGGCCGGTACCCTTTTGAAAGAAGCGCTTGACCCGCACTTCATCGAGTTTGCGCACCTGCTCCTGGGGGTAAATCCCCATCCGCGCCTTGCTCAACGCGTCGGTATCGATATCCGTGGCAATCACTTTCGACTGGGCCGCCTTGGGCCCAAGCGTTTCCAGCAGCGTCATCGCCAGCGAGTAGGGCTCTTCCCCGGTGGAGGCCGCCGAGCACCAGATGGTGACCGGCCCCGGCTTGTGCCGGATATGCTCAGCCAGCAGCGGGAAGTGGTGCGCCTCCCGGAAGAAGGCGGTGAGGTTGGTGGTCAGTGCGTTGGTGAACGCTTCCCACTCCTTCGCTTCGGGCTGGCGCTCCAGGCGGACAAGGTAATCGGTAAAGCGCGTCATGTTGTGATGGCGGAGGCGCTTGGCCAACCGGCTATACACCATTTCGCGCTTGTGTTCTGCCAGTACGATGCCCGCCCGCTGATAAATCAGCTCTCGAATGCGGGCAAAATCGGCATCAGTCAGCACCAGATCACGTTCGATCTGGTTGCCAGACGCCCACTGGCTGGCGTCGATACCCCGTTCGCGTTGCTCGGTCAAAATGCTTCCCATTCCTCTACAGGTACCGCTGGGCGCCGCGTCGAGGGCACGGGTGGCGACGTGCGCTCTGCAGGGCCAGCGAGCCTGGACGTCTGTTTGGCAGATGATGCATTCGCAAATGCCAGAGACGACCCAGCGCGTTGGTGATTGAGTCGAAACGCTTCGACCGATAGCGCGAGCATGCTCGCCTGCTGCTCAAGCTTAACGGCCGCGCGTGCTGTTTCCTGAACCCGCACTGCGTTTTGCTGCGTGGCCTGATCCATTTCGGTCACGGCCTGATTGACTTCGGCGATGCCGCTGCTTTGCTCTGTAGAGGCGGCCGAAATTTCGTACATGATATGCGTTACGCTGCGCGCCGCTTCCGCCACTTCGCTGATGGCGGCTTCGGCCTGCTCGACCAGCCCTGCACCGGTCGCGACTTCCTGATTCGAGCCATCTATCAGCCCACGAATCTCCTGGGCGGCGCCGGCGCTGCGGCCTGCCAGTTTCCTGACTTCCTCGGCTACGACGGCAAACCCGCGACCATGGTCGCCCGCACGCGCGGCCTCGACCGAGGCATTCAACGCCAGGATGTTGGTTTGAAACGCAATGGAATCGATGACGTTGATGATATCGGTCATCTTTTGCGAGCGCTGCGTGATGCGCTGCATGTTTTCTACCAGTTGCGTCATCAGCTCGCCCGTCTGCGACACCTGCGTAGCATTGTTATCGGCAAGCCGACGCGCTTCTTGAGCATTCTCGCTGTTTTGCCGCACCGTGGCGGTCATCTGTTCCATGCTGGAGGCAGTTTGCTGCAGCGAAGCGGCCTGCTGCTCGGTACGCGAAGAGAGCGCTTCATTACCGCTGGCGATATCCTGGGCGGCCGGGGTCACGATATCAATCCCGCCCCTCACGTCACCAATAATACTGCTCAGGCTCTTGCGCATCGCCTTGAGCGAGTCGATAAGCTGGCCGACCTCATCATGCCGACGTGTCGGCGCCATCGCCGCCAGATTGCCGCCGGCAATCTGCAAGGTAAAGCGCGAGGCGCTTTTCAGAGGCCGCACGATGGAACGCAGGGTTACCCAACCAATCAGGACGAGTACCAGCAAACCAACGCCCAGTATCAGCGCCTGAAACGCGATGACCGTGGTTTGTGCCTGCCCGGCTTCGCTTGCCATGGCTTCGGCCGCCACCTGTTTCTGCCTGATCAACTGGTTGACGCTTTCGGATAACGCCCGGCCCTCACCGGACATGATGTCGATCACAGTATCCAGCCCGGTAAAGGCCTGGTAGGTCTCTTCCGCCTGCAAGACGCTCGCGGCCTGGCCCATTCCCTCGTCCAGAAACGCTTGAAGTTGTTCATTGAAGGCATGGGCCAGGGGCGTGGCATTCACCGGGCGTGAGTAGTATGCCTGCCAGACACTGGCGATCTCTTCGGCACGCTGCTCGACGGTCTGGCCTATTTCGAAACGCTGATTGATCAGCGCCATACGCTCAGGCTCGATCATCTCCTGACGCGTGTTGGCAATCGTTTGATCGATTTGCTGTAGCCTGACGACGTCACGCAGGCCGTCGCGGTTGAGCCGCTCCAGACGTTCGCTTGACGCATCCAAACCATAAAGACCAAGGCCGCCACTGATCAGCAGCAAAGCCGCCGCCGCCGTCACCATGCCCACCAGCTTGGCGCGCACGGTATTTAACCGCACGCGTTTCAAGCGCTGCCCAATACCGCGCTGACGCAGGCGCCCCTTGTCCAGATAGAGACGCTTGCCACGCCCTTCGCGTATCTCGGTATACGCCTTTTCGGCACGCGCGATGGCGTCGCGCGAAGCCTGAACGCGTACCGAGGCGTAGCCCACCACGTCATCGTTCTCGATAATCGGCGTCACGCTGGCATCGACCCAGTAGTGGTCGCCGTTCTTGCAACGATTCTTGACCAGCCCCCGCCAGGTGTCGCCGGCCTTGATGGTTTCCCACAGGTTGGCGAAGGCGACGGCGGGCATGTCTGGGTGACGAATCAGGTTGTGCGGAGCACCCAGCAGCTCTTCCCGCGTGAAGCCACTGATCTGGATAAACGCAGGGTTCGTGTAGGTAATACGACCTTTCAGGTCCGTACGGGAGACTAGAAAGTCGCTCTCCTTGAGTTCAACCTCGCGTTGAGTGACAGGCTGGTTATTGCGCATTAGCGTGCCCTGAATGTTACGTATTTAGAATAGTTGTAATGGTTACTGCAGCGCCTAGAAGGCTTCCCAGGCATCGTTCTCCACCACCTTGGGGGCAGTTGCCGCGCGCGACGTGCGAGGTGCTGATGCAGACACCGGCAGGGCGGGAGCAGAAACCGATAAAGCGGCTTCGCGGCGATGGGTAGTGGCTACCTGGAAACGCTCGACGGCGCTTCTCAGGCGGGCCGCTTCACTTTCGAGTTCGTTGGCGCTACGCGCGGCATTTTGAACCAGCTGGGCATTTTGCTGCACCACCTCATCCATCTGCGCGACGGCCTGATTGACCTGACCGATGCCATTGCTCTGTTCTTCCGAGGCGGCGGCAATTTCATCCATGATATCGCTGACCCGCTGTACCGCATCCACCAGCGCCTGCATGGTTTCACCGGCCTGGTTGACGCGCTGGGTGCCGGTATCCACCTTGCCAAGCGAGGTATCGATCAGGGTACGGATCTCCTTGGCGGCATTGGCGCTGCGACTGGCCAGGCTGCGCACTTCCTGGGCAACGACGGCAAAGCCCTTGCCATGCTCACCAGCACGTGCGGCCTCTACCGAGGCGTTGAGCGCCAGGATGTTGGTCTGAAATGCGATGTTGTCGATAACGGTGATGATATCCGCTACCTGATGGGAGCTTGCGCTGATGTCCTGCATCGTTTCAACGATGCCGCCCACCTCTTCGCCGCTGCGTCGGGCGGTCAACGTTGCGTTCTGGGCCAGCTGACTGGCCTGGCGCGCATTGTCGGCATTATGGCCGACCGTCGAGGCGAGCTGCTCCATACTGGAAGCCGTCTCTTCCAGCGAAGAGGCCTGCTGTTCGGTACGCGAGGAGAGATCGTTGTTGCCGCTGGCAATCTGCTGGGAGCGCTCGAAAATGGTGGCGCCGCTGCTGCGAACGACACCGACCGTTTCCGACAGGGAGGACTGCATGTGCGCCATGGCAACGTATAGCCGACCGATCTCGTTATTGCCGGGAGCGGTAATCTGCTGGCTCAAATCGCCCTGGGCCATATGCTCGAAGTAGCCGACCAGCCGATCAAGCGGCTTGAGCACATTGCTTGTCACGCCCCAGATCACGATCACCACGGTGGCAATAGTGATCAGGACGATGGCTATCAGCATCCAGCGAATACGCGCCGTAAAGTCGGTAAACGCTGCCTGCGATACCTGGCCATCGCCAATCGCCTGCATGATGGCCGCACCGTGCTGCAGCGCATAAAAACCGATACCACATGCCGCGATCACCAGTAGCGAGAAGGAAACCAGCACCAGCCCCCAACTGAGTCGCACGGTCATGTTACCCATCACCTGCCGCATTAGCTGTGTCACCCTTGTGTCTCCCAACACAACATCACTCACAGGCGTTGTCCTTTACGCTTGGGTCGTCTTGTTTTCACTTGAACAGACACGCTCCCTGTGTCTTGTCTTTTCGATGATATAGTCGCTGGCCGATCAGCGGTTGCTGGTGCTATCCACCAACGCCATTTCTTCACTGGTCAGCAGCTTGTCGATATCTACCAGTACCAGCATGCGATCATCCAGACTGCCCAGGCCGCTCAGGAAATCAGACGAGAGCGTGACGCCAAACTCGGGCGCGGGCTTGATCTGCTCAGGCGTCAGCGTCATGACGTCAGAGACGCCATCCACCACGATACCCACGATACGATCCGCCACGTTGACCACGATCACCACGGTCTGGCCGCCATACTCGACATTTTCCAGATGGAACTTGATGCGCAGATCCACAATGGGCACGATGACGCCGCGAAGGTTGGTTACCCCCTTGATGAAGTCCGGCGCGTTGGCAATGCGAGTGACGTTTTCATAGCCCCGGATTTCCTGCACCTTGAGGATATCGATGGCGTACTCTTCGTCGCCTAACGAAAACACCAGGAATTCACGGCTTTCGGCTTCGGCGGCCATTACCGCCCCATTAGTTGCCTGACTCATGACGGCTCAGCCTCCTTGTAAAAAGAGAGATGTTGATTATTGACGATTTTGCCCGCTTCTTTCTTGACCCGACTCAAGCGGTGCAATCCTGTGATATCCAGAATGAGGGCCACGCTGCCATCGCCCAGGATGGTAGCCGCGGAAATGCCCGGCACCTTGCGATAGTTGTCTTCTAGATTCTTGACGACGACCTGCTGCTGACCGATCAGTTCATCGACCAGCATGGCGTAGCGCCGTCCTTCCCCCTGCACGATCACAGCGATGCTGCGTGTCGGATCGGTAATTGCATTTTCCACATCCAGCACTTCGTGAATGGCGATGACCGGAAGATATTCATCGCGCACCTTGAGCACGACGTCATCACCGGCCATGGCATACATGTCATCCTTGGTCGGCTGCAGGGACTCAAGCACGGTAGAGAGCGGCAGGATAAAGGTCTCGCCGCCGACCTTGATCGACATGCCGTCCAGAATCGCCAGCGTCAACGGCAATACGATTCGGGTGTTGGTGCCTTCCCCTTTCTTGGACTGGATTTCAACGCGCCCACCCATGCCCTGGATATTACGCTTGACCACGTCCATGCCCACCCCACGCCCAGAGACGTCGGTGACTTCCTTGGCCGTCGAAAAGCCCGGCGCAAAGATCAGTTGATAGACTTCTTCGTCGGTCATGGTATCGGAGACGGCAAGGCCATTTTCCCGCGCCTTGGCCAGCAGCCGGTCACGGTCCATGCCCGCGCCATCATCGCGCACCTCGATCAGGATATTGCCGCCCTGATGGCGCGCCGACAAAATGAGCTTGCCGGTACGCGGCTTGCCAAGCGCTTCGCGTTCATCGGGCATTTCGATGCCGTGATCCAGACTGTTACGCACCAGGTGGGTCAGGGGGTCGGTAATACGCTCGACCAGGCTCTTGTCGAGCTCGGTGGATTTACCCTCGGTGACCAGCTCGATCTCCTTGCCGAGCTTACCGGCCGTGTCACGCACCACGCGCGGGAAGCGGCTGAAGACAAACTCCATGGGGATCATGCGGATCGACATGACCGCTTCCTGAAGGTCGCGAGCATTACGCTGCAGAAGGCTCATGCCGTTCTGCAAAGAGCTGTTGCCCACCGACTGGTCGTCCAGATCACTGACCGTCTGGTCGAGCATTGACTGGGTAATGATCAGCTCTCCCACCAGGTTGATGATCTGGTCGACCTTGTCTACCGATACCCGAATCGACGAGGACTCGGCTGCCGCCTTCTTGGGCTTGGCGGCGGCCTCCTTGCTGGCC
Organism: Vreelandella aquamarina; assembly: GCF_020075495.1. Taxonomy (GTDB): domain Bacteria; phylum Pseudomonadota; class Gammaproteobacteria; order Pseudomonadales; family Halomonadaceae; genus Vreelandella; species Vreelandella aquamarina_A. Next base: position 34,567 of record NZ_JABYQT010000009.1, on the reverse strand, counting down.
CCGGCCGCCGGCGCGCTGGCCTTTGCAGTGGATTCAGCGGGTGCCTGCACGGAAGGAGCAGCCTCGACAGGCGGTGCTGACGCGGCCGGAGCGGTTGCCGGGGTGCTTTCAGAAGCCTTGATCTCGATCTGCTCGGGCTCGATGATAAAGCACATGACTGCTTCGATAGCATCAGCGCTGATGTCCCCCTGCAGGATGACCTCGTAGCGCTTCTCGTCACCAGACTGCGCCTGAACCTCGCCCAGCTGTTCAAGCTCTTCGACCAGCAGGGCACGGTCCTTGTCATTGACGTTGAGCAGAGCCACCACCAGCTGGTTCTCGGCGGTTTCACCTGCCGGCTCAGCAGGCTCTTCCATGGCGGGTTCTTCTTCCTTGAACAGCGGCGCAGGCGTGGCCGCAGGTGCTTCCAGCGTTTGACCGATCTCTTCCAGCGCGATCTGCTGCAAGGTCTGACAAATTCTTTCGTACGCTTCCTGGTCGGGCGCTTCCTCGTTGCGATAGGCATCGAGTTGCTCGTGCATGATGTCTTTGGCCTCTAAAAAGGTATCCACGAGGTCGGCACGCAGCGTAAGTTCGCCTTTGCGTGCATGATCCAGCAGGTTTTCAAAAATGTGCGTAGTCTTCTGCAGCACGCTGAAGCCGAAGGTCCCGGCTCCCCCTTTGATCGAGTGCGCGGCGCGGAAAATAGCGTTGAGCTGCTCGCTATCCGGGTTATCGACGTCGAGCTCAAGCAGATGCTGCTCCATATCGGCGAGCAGCTCTTCAGCCTCTTCAAAGAAAGTGTCAAAAAAGTCCGCTATATCCATGCACCACTCCACTCTAACGTCATATTTTTTTCACCGGCCGAGATCATTCAGTCATGTCGTCCGGTGAAGTATCTTGTGGCAGCTCTTCTACCAGTTCATTAGCAGAGGTAGGCGTCGTGACACTGGGACTCATGATGCCAGGGTTGCGGATCGCCTCTGCGATTTCAGGCAGCAAAACGACAAGTTCAATGCGCCGATTGACCGGGTCGTCAGGCTCGGTATCCGGCAGCAGGACGCGATCAGCAAAGCCCGATACACGCAGCAGTTGATCAGGGTCGAGCCCTCCGGCAACGAGCTCGCGGCGCGAAGCGTTGGCCCGGTCATTGGAGAGCTCCCAATTGCTGTAGCCTCGATAGCCGCCGGCGTAGGGCACGCTGTCAGTATGCCCACTGATGCTCAGGTCATTGGGCAGCTCGTTCAGCAGGGGCGCTATCGTGCGCAGCAGGTTGCGCATGTAGGGCGCCACCTGATCACGGCCCAGCTCGAACATGGGACGCTGCTCGGTATCCAGCAACTGGATACGCAGACCTTCACGGGTCAAGTCAAAACGCATCTGATTGCGCAGTTGGCGCAGTTCAGGGTCCTGCTCGATGGCTCGCTCGATACGCTCTTGCAGGTCAGTGAAAAAGCGCTGCTCCTGCATGCTCGGCCGGGTATGCTGCAGGATGTCCATGCGCGCTCGCTCACCATCGCTATGGGTGGGATCCGGCCCTCCTCCTGGAATCACGCTGGTACTGCCCGCCTGGTCGCCGCCGGTAATCGCTGTCACCAGAGGCGTACTGAAGTACTCCGCCACGCCGCGCCGGGTTTCCTCGCTGGAGACACTTAAAATCCACATCACCAGAAAAAGCGCCATCAACGCGGTCATGAAGTCCGCAAGAGCAATTTTCCAGGCGCCCCCATGGTGCGCATGCACCACTTTCTTGCGCCGGATGATGATCGGGCGCTTATCACTTCCCTTGCTCATGCACCACCGGCCTTCTTGGCATCTTTCACATAATCCTCGAGCTCGGCGAAGCTTGGGCGCTCAGCGGTATACAGCGCCTTGCGACCAAACTCGACGGCCAGCTGGGGGGCATAGCCGTGCAGACTCGCCAGCAAGGTGATCCGGATGCACTGCATCATCTTTTCCACTTCTTGGGCCTGGCGCCCGGCATAGCTTGCGATCGGGCTGATAAAGCCGTAACCCATCAAGATGCCCAGGAAGGTACCTACCAGCGCGTGGGCAATCATTTCCCCCATCTGCTGGGCGCTGGCGTCAGCATAGGTGAGGGCCTTGATGACCCCCATGACGGCTGCCACGATACCGAAGGCAGGCATGGCATCCCCCACCTTGGCGATGGCATCGATGGGAACGTGAGCCTCTTGTTCGAACACCTCGATTTCATGCAGCATCAGCTCATCGATTTCCATGGGCTCCATGCCACCGCTCACCATCAGGCGCAGGTAGTCGGTCAAGAACGTCATGACCAAGGGGTCGGCCAGGACGGTCGGGTGCTCCTGGAAAAGCGGGCTTTCCTGGGGGTTATCGATGTCGCGCTCGATGCCCAGCATCCCTTCACGGCGAACTTTGGACAGCAGCTTGTACTGCATGGCCATCACTTCCATGTAAAACGCCTTGTTATATTTTTTTGCTCCCTTGAGCCTGGGCAACAGCTTGAAGGATGCCTTGATGGCCTTGATGTTGTTGGCCGCAATGAATGCACCCACGCCGGCGCCGCCGATAATGAGCAGCTCAAGCGGCTGGTACAAGGGGCCCAGGCTGCCGCCTGCCAGTACATAGCCACCAAATACACATAACAAAACGACTACATAGCCTAGAAGTATCAGCACAAGCAGGGTCCTTGCGGTGTTTAAGTATCAAGTGGGGGGAACTAAACGTTAGCCGTCGGCTCTGAGGGTCAGGCGTCGTTTGAGTTCGAGCACAGATCAGCGCCATCATACAAGGGCCGATGCGCAGTTTAATTAAAAATTACCAACGCCTTTTACCGCTATCTATGCGTTAAAGGCCTTCCGGGCCAAACGCTAGCAGGTATCGCCAGGGCCACTTTTATCTTCCTGAGCGAGCTGCGATTTACGCGTTTTACCCGCTCGGGAGGGCGGCTGACAGATACCGCACACGTAATCGCGCTCAGGACTATGCGCGTGCGCAACGAAATGCCCACTACAGCGCGTACACCGATTGAGCTGAAGCAGGTCACTTTCGAAAAAGCGTACCAGCGTCCAGGCACGTGTCAGCCCAAGTACCGGCTCTGCGCCTTCCAGCATCATCTGCTCGTCGTAGAGCCGGTAGGCTTTTACAAAGGCCTCGATGCGTTCGCAGCGTGTCTCTTTTCTCAGGCTGATGTAAATGTTGTAAAAAAGCGACGAGTGAACGTTGGGCAGCCAGGTAATGAACCAGTCGGCCGAAAAAGGCAGCATGCCTTTAGGCGGCGACATGCCACAGACTTCCTTGTAAAGCTTGATCAGCCGTGTTCGGCTCAGCTCGGTCTCCGTTTCCAGCACCTGCAGTCGTGCCCCGAGTTCTATCAGCTCTATTGCAAGTTGCACCTGGTGCATTTCATCGACCAAGCTTTTCTGACTCACTCCTCACCCCCTGGCGGCAGCGACTCAAACGTGTCGCACGCCAGCAGCAGCGATGCATGAAGCCCGGCCAGCCCCTGGTCGCGCGGGTTCTGGGTAACCTGCCGCAGGCGCTGCGCGCTGGTTTGACTGAACCGACATACCAGCTGGTTGGTACGCGCCAGCTTGGTCAACTGACGCGCACTGAGCGTTACCAGCAGGTCGGCAACGTCGCTATCTATCTTTAAACGAAACAGAGCCGCTTCGCGGTCTTCACTTAAAAGGCGCTGCGCCAGAAGTAAGTAGGCTAAGTTTATTTCTTGAATTTCATCGAGAAAGTTAGTGTGGCTCATAGTGTTCCATCAAATGGCACAGGCGCTATCTTGTAACCATTATAAGGGCGCCCTGATGACTTTTTCCTTACTCAACATCATGGTTGCACACTATATCTTGATTGGCTACGTGGCTTGATGACGGTGTTCAAGCCCCCCCTCTGACAGCTCAAACACCCATACCAGCAGCTCAGCTACCACCTGATAAAGGCGCGGTGGTATTTCAGTGTCTAAATCTAGTTGCATTAAAAGCGCTACGATCTCAGGCGCATCATGCACATAAATTCCCTGACGTTGAGCTTCGGCCATAATACGCTCGGCAAGCTCCCCGTAGCCTTTGGCTACTACACGCGGCGCACGCTCGTTCTCCTTGTAGGCCAGTGCGACGGCCTGTCGGCGGCGTTCATCCGGCAAGGTCATTGTCATGCTCCTGCGGTATATACCGCGCACGCAGTTGAACCCTTTCCAGATCCAGCGCATTCAAACGCTGCTCCAACGTGGACATGCCTTCTTCCAGATATTGATGAGTGACGCTATCGGCCGTTGTCAGATCGATACTCAACACCGCTCGATAAAACCACAAAGAGACGCTAAATGCTCCTACACTTGGCACATCCAGGCGAATTTCAGATCGCCAACCATCATCGGGTTCGCCGCTTTCCTGCTGATCCTCATGCGTTTTTTCACGACTCGGCAGTTGAATGACCAATGCCATGAAAATGCCCGCCCAGACGTCCCCCTCCCAGCGAATGGCCGGTGTCACCAGCATGTCCAGCTGCTGGCGCACCAGACCCTGCAGACTTTCATGCACGATCTCGCGATGGCCGCGTATCCTGAGGTTATCAATATCATGCTCATCGGCCATATCGCGCGAGGCGAAAAAACTCCCGACATCGCGTGCAGGTGCAGCGCTGCCTGCCTGGGCAGAACTTGCCTGGTTCGGGGTTGCCTGGGCCGACGGCGTTGCAGCCGGCATGTCCGACACAGCCACAGTCGGCCTTGCGGCAGGCACATAGAGCATGCGACTGTCTGGCAGTATCAGTCGGTTACCCACAGGCTCAGCGGTATTCCCGCTCACAAACGGCACGCCGGTTGATGAAGCACCCTGGAGCAAAGGCGCCGCCGGGGGTGGCGCCAAAGGACGCGGGCCTGGCTGCATCTGTGGCTCACGCAGCAGCTGCTGGCGCGGCATGTCTCCCTGAAACCAGCGTTTCAGGTGCGACTCATAAAACAGCCCGCTATCACGTACGCTGGCCTCAAGCCGCTCAGCCACAGCGCTAGCCGCCGGGGGCGACTGACCGGTCATCAGCGGCTCTGCCGGCCGAATGACCGCCGCCGGAGCGGGAAAACGCAGCAGCACATCGGCAATGGTACGCGCCGCCGGGCTGAAGTGAGTTTGCGTCGATCCAGCAGGTGGAGCGGACGTATCCCCGCGCGCCAGCGGGCGCTCGCCATCCAGCAGACCGGGCATGCGCCGCAGATCATTCAGCGCACCCGGCGCAGCACGGCCGTCCAGGTGTGCATCTCGCTGAACAGGGCGCGGGCCTTCGCCCGGCAAAACCGGCTTGACCTGTTCACCAAGCGCACGCTGCAGCGATACCTCCCCTTGCCGCCCCAATACCTGGTGCATCAATGTATCGATCAGCGGCGTGATACCACTCACGTGATGTCTCCATCATCGCCACCGCTATATATCCCCTGCTGGGGCGCATAGGCGCGGTGCAGATCACGCTGACGCTGGGACACGCCGATCAGCTTGCCCAGTTCATCTCGCCTTGCCACCAGGCGGCGGCGAATGTCTGCATCGTACTCCAGAATATCCTCGAGCAGGGCGGCCTTGCGCTGCCTGCCAGCGTCATCAAGGAGCACTGTGCTGTCGAGCCCACGCAGCCTCTCTACCAGCATGACGTAATGGGTACGCTGCACAATCAGATCTTCCCACTGCTCGGCGTTGACCAGCTCATGCATTTGCGCCACATGAACCAGCAACGCCTCATACGCATCTATCAATGTTTTTTGCGTATCCCCGTGGGCATTTACGGAAGCTGCCATTGTCGCCTCATGTGCTCTGCGGTTGGCCGATTTCACGCCATGCGGAGGCGATGTTTTCAAGCAACTGCTCAGCCTGGTTCAAACTCTCTTCATCGTTGCGCAGGTTGGCGGTCAGCAGCAGACGGGCAATATAGTCGTACAAGGAGGCCAGCCGCTCCGCAATATCTCCGCCCTTCTCTTGGTCAAGCGCCGCAGCAAGACCGTTATTGACGATATCCAGCGCCTTGGAAATTGCCTTGCCCTTCTCGCCAGTATTGCCACTCTGCATGTGGATACGCGCTGCCCGAATGGCGGTTTGCGCCCCCTCGAACAACATCGCAATTAGCTTGTGCGGATCGGCTGACATGACGCCGCTTTCTACGCCAACGCGGGCGTAAGCATTCGCACCCCGCCCGTAGGCAGCACCGCCGCGAGAGTATGTCATTCGCTAAAGCTCCTTGTATGTGGCGGCTGCCGATGAAAAGGCCAAGAGACGCCACTTGCTTCATTACTTGATACGAGCACATCAGGCTCGGCTATAGATCATATCGGCCCTGAACCACCAGACTTTAGCGGATAAGCCGAGTTTTCTTTACAAGATCGCGATTATTTACATGCGCCTCCCTCAGGTTGAAACGGCTACTTCCTGTACGGGCTTGCCTAGCCGATCATGCACGTCGCCACTGACGACGCTGCCAAGCGTATCGCGCATGGGCGGCTCGGCCTGCTGGGTCAGCACCACCTCAGCAGGCGCGCCCGCTTGATCCAGACGGGTTATCCAGCCAAGCTGATCACTGGAAAAGCGCACCAGAGTGCCAACTGGCAGCACCTTGAAGTGCTCGATATAGCACTTTATCCACCGCGAATCGAACTGATGGCCGTGACCCAGTAGATGACGATAGATCTGCTGGGTCGTCGTGGCAGGCCGGTCAGTACGGTCACGCCTCATCGCTTCCACTACATCAACGACCGCAGAAGCCTTGGCAAGTTCGTTGATATCACTGCCGCTCAACCCATCGGGATAACCGCTGCCATCCAGACGCTCATTGATGCCGCCAACGACCGCCTGAACGATATGCTTCGACAGCCACTGGCAGTGCTGAAGACGGCCGATCAGCAGCGAGACGTGCTCACTCATTGCCTGGCGGTGTGTCGCCTCGAAACGTGGCACTCTATATACCACGTGCGGTACCAAGGCTTTCCCCAGGTCATGAATCAAGCCGCTCGCCACAATGGCCTTTCGCGCCTCGTGGGGCATATTGGCACCCACCAAATCCAACAGATGAACCGCCACGCCGATCCCATGGCGCACCAGCAAGGGCTCGAACGACATGCAGCGCGAGGCAAACAGCAACCCTTCGCGATCCTCCTCATGCAGCGCCAGTACGCGATCGGCGTTACGCGACAGCCGCCGACCATCGATATTGCTACCTTGCTGCAGCAGCAACAGTTGGGCATTCAGGTAGGCCGCTACCTTGACGAGCCGTCGCGCCATGGGCGTAGCATAAAGCTTGATATCGCGACGCCCTACATGCTCGGTGTCGATATGCTTACGGGGCTGCTCGAAGAGCGGTGATGACTGGCGCCCATCAGCGCCCTCCTTCTTGTAGCGAGCCGCCTCGCGCTCTATTTCACACACGAAATACCATACCTGGCGCTCTTGCTCGGCGGTAAAACCAGTAAACTTGAAGCCTACACGCAGCAAGTGCCGCTCCGGGTCGACCTTTTGATGTCGCGCAGCTCCGTGCCCTTCGAAGTAGGTACCATCGGGAAAACTGAAGGCAAGTTTCAAAGGGCCTTCTGTTTCGGCCAGTATGCCGCTGGCAGTGAGCGGCAGCTCCAGCTGGCAACCGTCCTGGGAAATATCGCGCAACTCGCCTGCTACCGTATCCCCCAGCACGCCGAACACATTGGCCGACACGACCATTCCCATGCGCAGCTCCGCACGAAAGGACTCACGCCGCTGCAGCACATCCAGAGTGGCCGGATAGTCACTGCAGCACAGCAAGCGCCCACCCGAACGGCGCACCTCGGTAAGGTTGAGAGATGGTGTACGGACGACCTTGTTCTGCGCCTGACCGCGAAGATAGAAAGCCTCTCCCTGCTGAAGACGCCCCATCAGATAATCGACGGAAGAGAGATCCATCACGAGCGACTCACCCGGATGCTGCTCCATCAAGACGATAGGTTCGGCGAGAGACCCGGGCACCGCCATGCAAAGCGACACCCCCCCACTTTCTATCATGGTATCCAGCAGTGACTCGATCATTGCCACGTTGGCAACCGTTTCATATCCATCTTGCTGCGCTAGCATGTTCGCCTCGCTTTAGCGACTGCGTTAATCGAAACTACCGTTTACAACTTGTCACAAACCGGCGAAGCATATCAGATGCACTCAAGCAATCGCAGATGCCCAACGCATACTTTCTCTTAGCCCAGGCAAGCCGCCATTAACGCTGAATGCCCCATCGACTGGGGGAGAGGGGCGTTTTCGCTAGAGGTATATAAAGTTTACGGCGCATTGGCCGATGGTATGGGTGAAGCTCAATAAAATTATGCGGGGCTTGCGCTTCACTCAATCAAGGGAAATAACCGGAAGTTAATATTAGCGCTTATCTTTGCGAGGAACGGCTCTCATGACATCACCACTAACGGATATGATAACAACGCTATCAAGCACTTCGTCACGCACCTTGACGCCACAGCAACGGCTGGACAGTACGCTGACCCAACTCTCCGTCACGGATGGTTCTGCCACTCAGCAAGGCGCTGCCGCCGATGCGATAAGCAAAGGTGAACTGGTCGAGCCGCTTCAGCGAATCAACGCCACCATGCGCCCGCATGGCCTGGAGTTCGAGGTAAGCGAACAGTCGTCGCGCGTCATTACGCGAGTCGTTGATCGTGAGTCCGGCGAGGTAATCCGCCAAATTCCTGCCGAGGAAGTCCTGCAACTGGCCGAGCGGCTGGAAGAGCTGCAGGGCCGACTGATCTCGCTCGAAGCTTGACGCCCAAAGGCGAGCGTTAACCAGACGCATGGCATTGATTCTTGACGCTCGCTGTCTGCACTGAACCGAGCAGGGGTCAGACCTGCATATTCATGACATCACGATAGGCGGTGACCAGGCGGTTACGCACCTGAAGCCCCATCTGAAAGGCAACGCTCGCTTTTTGCATGTCTACCATGACGTCGTTGAGCTCGATATTGGGCTCGCCGGCCTGAAAGGCCATCGCCTTGGTGTCTGCCGTCTTCTGAAGGCGGTTGATGCGCTGGATGGAGGCCTGCAGCTCACTGCCAAAACCACCTTGCCCTACCGCCGTCGAGACATGCCCACCTTTTAAAGGCTGCGCCGCTGCCTGTGTGGCCAGCCCCTGCATCTGTTGAAGCGCTGACTGTATCGCCGGTGTACTCATAGACATGCCTCATCGGCTGGAAAGTAGATAATGGGCGAAGCCTAACACTCCTGACGATCGCCTCATACGAACAAATGCGTATCAAAAGCCAACCTTTTCGTTCATTTATGCTCGACACACCTCCGCATAATGGCGCCCATCACAATTCCGCTCTTTTGTTTTGCGGATAACCGCGATTGACGGATATAGCCTATGCCTTCTTTGGTGATGTGCCTGGGCCGACACCTGATCTGCTTACCCCTATGGAGGGACGCATGAGCGAAGCAGGTGCAACGGCAGGCCGTCAAAACAGTACGACACAAAACGCTTCTTCCAGCAGCTCCACCAACAGCACGTCAAACAGTCAATCTGCGGTTGAACGCATGCTAAAGCAGCTGCGCAGCAATCCGCTGGTAATGCTGTTGTTTGCCGCGGCGGCGTCTATTGCCGTGGTGGCGGCGCTGTTCATGTGGGCAAGCAGCCCGGATTACCGCGTGCTTTACAGCAACCTCAGCGAGGCCGACGGCGGGCGCATCATCGCCGAGCTGGATAGCCGCGGCGTGCCCTATCGGTTCAGCGAGGGCGGCCAGGCACTGCTCGTGCCCAGCGACCAGATCCACACACTGCGGCTTCAACTTGCCGAACAAGGCCTTCCGCGTGGAGGCAATCTGGGCCTTGAGCTGATGGACACCCAGGCCTTCGGCATCAGCCAATTTGCCGAGCAGGTGAACTTCCAGCGCGGCCTTGAAGGTGAGCTTGCCCGCTCCATCGAGTCCCTGGGGCCGGTCGAGCGGGTGCGCGTGCACCTCTCCCTGGCCAAGCCATCGGTATTCATTCGCGACCGCGAGCCCGCCAAGGCCTCCGTGATTCTGACCCTGGTACCCGGCCGGGCGCTGGGTGAAGGGCAAGTGAACGCCATTGTCCACATGGTATCCGGCAGCGTTCCTGAACTGGCTGCCGATAATGTCACCGTCGTTGATCAGAACGGTCGTCTGCTGTCTACCGACACCACGAAAGGCTCTGATCTGGACGGCACTCAGCTTGCATACATTGCCGAAGTGGAGCGCTCCTATCAGCAGCGCATCGAACATATCCTGACGCCCATCCTGGGCAGCACCAATGTGCGCGCCCAGGTTGCGGCACAAATTGACTTTTCACGCCGTGAACAGACCTCGGAGCGCTACGGACCGAACCAGCCGCCCAACGAGGCCGCAATACGCAGCCGTCAGCTCAGCCTGTCGTTTGATGGCGATGATCCGCTTGCCAGCGGCATTCCTGGCGCGCTGAGCAACACGCCTCCCGGCACTGCCCCCTCCCCCATCAATCAGGCAGATGGCGAAGGTGAGGAAGGCGGTGAGGACGCACCCGCCGATGCGCTGCGCAGCCTGCGCCAGGAAGACGTGGTCAATTACGAAGTCGATCGCAGTGTTGAGCATGTTCAACACCGGCTTGGGCAGGTAGAGCGGCTGTCGGCCGCCGTGGTGGTCAACTATCGCGAGGTCGCCAATGACGCAGGCGAGATCGAGCGCGTTGCCTTGACCGATGTCGAAGTTGCCCAGATCGAGCGTCTGGTGCAGCAGGCGATCGGCTTTTCTCAAGTGCGCGGGGATCAGATCGAAGTCGTGAACTCGCCCTTCGCCGATACCCGCGAAGAGATCGAAGAAACCGTATGGTGGAAGGATCCAGAGATTCGGGCCATGGCCAGCACGCTGGGCCGCTACCTGCTGGTAGCGATTGTCGCACTGCTGCTGTATCTGCTGATTCTGCGCCCCTTGATCAAGCGCTATACGCAAACGCCGCTTGCCGCCCCTGCCGCCATGCCAGGGCGCACGTTGACCGCCAGTGTCGGCGGTGAAGGCGACGAGGACGAGAGCGAAGACACGACCTTTGACGAGAGCGATGATACCTACAGCGGCCAGCCCAAGCGGCGGCGCAAGACATCGCTTTACGAGCACAACCTTAATGACCTGCGAGAAATGGCCCAAGAAGATCCCCGCATGGTCGCCATGATCATTCGCAGCTGGATGAATGCCAATGAGTAGTGCAACGGCCGACATGAGCGGCACTCGCAAGAGCGCCATTCTGCTGCTCGCCCTTGATGAAGACAGTGCGGCTGAGGTCTTCAAGTACCTGAGCGCCAGTGAAGTGCAAGAGATCAGCTTGGAGATGGCCAAGCTCAACCAGATCTCTCATGAAGACATGAAAGCGGTGCTGGAAGCCTTCCATCGCGAAACCGAAGAGTTTGTCGCGCTCAACCTCAATTCCAGCGAGCATATCCGTTCGGTGCTTACCAAGGCGCTGGGCAGTGAACGGGCTACCAGCCTGATCGAAGACATACTTGATAGTACGGGTAACAACTCGGGTATCGATGCGCTCAACCTCATGGAAGCCTCCATGGTGGCCGAGCTGATCCGCGATGAGCATCCGCAGATCATTGCCACGATTCTGGTTCACCTGGAGCGCCACCAGGCCGCGGATATTCTGGAACTGTTCGAAGAGAAGCTGCGTAACGATGTCGTCCTGCGTATCGCTACCTTCAGCGGCGTTCAGCCAGCGGCTCTTCAGGAGCTGACCGAGGTACTGACCAGCATGCTGGATGGCCAGAACCTCAAGCGCAGCAAGATGGGCGGCGTGAGAACCGCAGCCGAGATCCTCAACCTGATGAACTCTTCTCAGGAAGAGACAGCCATCGAAACCGTGCGGGCTCACAGCGAAGACCTCGCTCAGAAGATCATCGACGAGATGTTCCTTTTCGAGAACCTGCTCGACCTGGACAACCGTGCCATCCAGATGGTGCTACAGGAAGTCGAGACCAACTCGCTGGTCGTCGCGCTCAAGGGCGCCCAGGAGGCGCTGGTCGACAAGTTCCTGCGCAACATGTCCCAGCGCGCCGCCGACCTTGTGCGCGAAGACATGGAAGCGCGCGGGCCGATACGTGTCTCCCAGGTCGAAACCGAGCAGAAGGCTATTCTGCAGGTAGTACGCCGCCTGGCCGACTCCGGCGAAATCGTGCTGGCTGGCGGGGATGACGAGTATGTCTAACCCGTCGACGCCCGAGTTTGACCGCCATGGCAGCTGGAAACGCTGGCAGATGGACGAACTGGGCACGACCAGTCGAAATGATGAACGGACGTTCAGCAGCGAACCGACGGCGCACCAGCGAAAAGTGCTGGCCGCTCAAAAGGCCGCCGAGCAGGCACATCAACGCGAGCAGGAACAGCGTCAGGCCGTCTATGAGCAGCTTCGCCAGGAAGCGGAAGAGAAAGGCTATCAGGCTGGCCTTGAGAAAGGGCATGCCGAAGGCGTCATGAAAGGTCTGGAAGAGGGCCGCGCTCAGGCGCGCCAAGAACTGGAAAACCAGGTTCGCCAGACCATTACGCCGCTGGAGGCACTGGCCAGACAGTTTGCGGATGCGCTGGATCGACTCGACGACACCATCGCCCATGATCTGGTCGAGCTGGCGCTGGCCACCGGTAGACAGCTTGCCGGGGAAGCGCTGCAGGAGAAACCCGAGCAGGTGCTGACCATCGTGCGTGAACTTCTGCATACCGAGCCACCCCTGGTAGGTCCGCAGCGTCTGTGGCTGAATATCGAGGATCATGCCGTCGTCGAAGAGCATTTAGGCGCCGAGCTCAACGCCGCCGGCTGGAAGCTGCAGCCCGATGATCAGCTGGCACGCGGCGGCTGCCGAGTGACCAGCGCCCAGGGCGAGCTGGATGCAACGTTTGAAACGCGCTGGCAGGCTATTGAAGCCCAGGCCCGCAAGCGCCATTCTTCAACCTCGGCGTCATCATAAATGAGCAGCCCATGAGCGACTCGACCTGTCCGCATCAGCATCACTGGCGCAAGGCTGTACGCCGCACCACGCAGCGCGTCAGCCGGTTGCCGTCCCACCGCAGCAGCGGTCGGGTAACGCGCGCCACCGGCATGGTCATTGAAGTCGTGGGGCTGCGTGTGGCCGTCGGCAGCGCCTGCCAGATAGAGCTGCCCGGGCCAGATGGCCGCCTGGCTGATAGTAATAGACATGCCGAAGCGGAAGTAGTGGGGTTTGCCGGCGACAAGCTCTTCTTGATGCCCTTGGAAGAGATTTCCGGGCTGATGCCTGGCGCTCGCGTATCACCGCTGGGGGATGGCAGCGGCCATAGCGCACGCCGTTTTCCCATTGGCGACGAACTCCTCGGACGCGTACTGGACGGCAATGGCAAGCCGTTGGATGACCGTGAAGGCATCGATGATGTTCCTCACGCAACCCTCAGCTCAGCCCCGCTCAACCCGCTTTCCAGAGCACCGATAGAAGATCAGATCGATGTGGGCATCCGCGCGATCAATGCTCTTTTGAGCGTCGGTAGAGGCCAGCGGATGGGGCTATTTGCCGGCTCGGGGGTGGGTAAATCGGTACTGCTCGGCATGATGGCGCGCTATACCCAGGCCGATGTCATCGTTGTGGGGCTGATTGGCGAGCGTGGCCGTGAAGTACAGGATTTCATCGATCACATTCTGGGCCCGGAAGGCCGCCGCCGCTCGGTGGTCGTGGCCGCACCAGCCGACACCTCGCCGCTGCAGCGGCTCCAGGGTGCCGCGTACGCCACGCGCCTTGCCGAAGGGTTTCGTGATACGGGAAAAAACGTGCTTTTGATCATGGATTCGTTGACACGCTACGCCATGGCCCAGCGGGAAATCGCCCTGGCGATTGGCGAGCCGCCAGCTACCAAGGGGTACCCGCCCTCTGTCTTTGCCAAGCTGCCGGGACTTGTGGAGCGCGCCGGCAACGCCGAACGCGGCGGCGGATCGATTACCGCGTTCTATACCGTCCTGACCGAAGGCGATGACCAGCAGGATCCTATTGCAGACTCCGCGAGGGCCATTCTGGACGGTCATATTGTGCTCTCGCGCAGCTTGGCCGAAGCTGGACACTATCCGGCAATCGATATCGAAGCGTCGATCAGTCGGGCCATGACCGCCATTGCCACTCCTGAACAACTGCAGGAGGCGCGTGTCTTCAAGCAGATGTTTTCCCGCTACCAACGTAACCGTGACCTGATCAGCGTTGGAGCCTACAGCCCGGGGCACGACCCCAGGCTTGACGAAGCAGTGAAACTTTTTCCTGCACTGGAGCGTTTTCTTCAACAGAATATCGATGAGCGGGCAACGCTTGAAGAGTCACACCAAGCACTGCACGCCGTGGTGGGAGGCCGAACATGAGTCATTCACAGCTTGAAATGTTGACGGGCATGGCCAAGGATGCCCGTGACCAGGCAGGTAAACTGCTCGCGCAGGAGCGCCAGACCGAGCAGCAGACCGCCGCTCAACTGCAGTCGCTGAGCCAGTACCGCGCCGAATACGCCGAGCGCTTGCAAAAGGCGATGCGCGAAGGTATCGACCCGGCCACCATGTACAACTACCAGCAGTTTCTGGCCTCGCTTGACGCAGCCCTTAGCCGTGCACGCCAAGCGCTTATTGCCCAGCAGCAACGGGTTCAGAAAAGCCAGCAGCACTGGCAGCAGGAACAGCGCAAGCTATCCTCCTACGATACACTGGCCACACGCCGGTTATCGGAAGAGCACCGCCGTCTTGAGCGTTCTGAACAAAAAACAAGTGATGACCTGGTGAACGGCCGTCTGGCCCGCCAGCGCAACGAAACGCCGCACTGACGGCGCCCGAGGAATAGTACATGAACCTACAGCTATTGCTTTCAGGGGTACAGCACCAGGACGCTTCCTCGCCAGCCAGGCCGGCACTGACTGGCCCGCTGGAATCCTCGCAGGCCCTCTTCCGCCAGGCGCTGTCGCAAGCGGCCAGTGCGTCTGCACAGCCCCCTGCTACCAATCTGGCTCATGCAGGAATCGGGGAAGAGCCCGCTGCAGCACTGCTTGATATACTACACAGTCTGGGATTCGAACTGAGCGAAGCCGAGCTTTCGACTCTGTTGTCTCAGCTTTCACTCGCCAGCGAAGAAACGCTTCCGTCGCTGCTGGCACGTGATACTTCCGCGGGCGAAGCATCCACGCCGCTTGAGGAGATTGCCGAGCGTCTCAAGCTGATGGCCTCCTTCTCCGACGTATCTGCTTCTCAGGCATCGCCGATAGCCGTCCCCACTCTGGAAAGCATCGCTCGACAGCTTGATCTCGGCGAAGACGAAACTGCCAGCCTCATCAGCACTCTGCAGGCACTGATCGATCCTCGTCAGCCTCTTGGCGCGGGAGTTGCCGGTACCTTCGAGTTGTCAGAAGACGAAGTGGCGCAAGTCAGCAGCACGTTAAGCACCCTGCTTGCCCCGCTCAAGGGTGATAGTAAGCAGGCCAGTCCCCTACCTCTGGCCGAGCCTGCTCGTCAGGCGTCTTTTGCGCTGACCTCAATGGCACAGTGGCGCAGTGACGCTGCTGCCCTGGATGCTTACCGCCCAAACGCTTCCTACTCCCCGGCAGCCAGCCTCCTTAATCCATCATTCACTAGCCTTGCCAGCCAGGACATCATGGCGGCTCTCGCACCAGCAGATGGCACCACGCTGGATGACCTGATGCCCTTGCGTGCCGGACAAATGGCGGGTGGTCTTCAGCCATTCGTTCCGTCAAGCCCCTTGGCTGAAGGTGCCACGGGTACGGCGCTGCCTTCCTTTATTGGCACGCCGGTCACCAGCCCAGCCTGGCCCTCCCAGCTTGGTCAGCAGCTGATTCAGTTTTCCCAGCGCGGTGGCGACCAACAGGTTCAGATGCAGCTGCATCCGGCTGAGCTCGGCCCCCTCTCCATCACCTTGAAGATGACCGACCAGGGTACCCAGGCACACTTTTTGTCGGCACACGCCCAGGTTCGCCAAGTGATAGAGCATGCCATTCCTCAGCTTCGCGAAACGCTGGCGGAACAGGGCATTTCATTAGGCGAGACCTCCGTGGGTGAACAGCAGCACCATAGGGAGCAGTCGCCTTCTCGATCGGGCAAGGGCGCCATCGCTGACGCCAGCAGTGGCGATAGCCTGCTGCCAGATGGCAGCCATGACGGCACAGCAATGCCCGATAGCACCACGCTGACGCTAGATGGCCGGGTCGATCTTTACGCCTGAACACCCGCACGCTGATCAGACGCTTGCAGACTGAGCAGGCGTTAAAACAGCTAAACCAAAAGATAGGCTTGCCAAGCGAGCCTGTTCATTTCATCACCCGCTTCCACATTGGGCATAATGCCTGATCAGTAGCAGGTAGTGACGATTGAGACGGAAAAGTACATGGCTGAAAAAAAAAGCGGTGGATCTAAAAAGCTGCTCTGGATAATGGTAGTGCTGGTCCTGCTCTCCACCATAGGGGCTGCAGCGGCCATCTACATGGTGCTGGATCAACGTGATGGGCATGGCGCTGACGGTGAAGATGCAAAGCCGCTAGTGCGCGAAACGCCGGTCTTTACACGTATCGATCCCTTCACGGTGAATCTCAACGATGACCGCTACGGCTCGCGCCTGCTGTACACCGGCATTACACTGCGCGTTGGAAACGAAGAGAGCAAGGCGATTATCGAAGAGCACATGCCCCAGGTACGTAGCCGCCTGCTGATCCTGCTTTCCGGCAAGCAGGCAAGTGAGCTGACCTCGGTGGAGGGCAAGGAGCAGTTGGCGCAGGCCATTATCAGCCGCCTCAGCGTCCCTCTGACGGAGAATCAGCCGCCGCTCGATCTGCGCGAAGTGCTGTTTACCGAATTCATTGTGCAATAACCCGGGAACTGGAGCCGTTCATGTCGCAGGACGATCTACTGTCCCAGGAAGAAATCGATGCCTTGCTGAAAGGGGTCAGCGGTGACGATGAGCCGTCGGCTGTATCGTCATCGTCCAAGGATGAAGCACGCATTCGCCCGTATGATCCTGCCACGCAGCATCGGGTCATCCGCGAACGCCTGCATGCGCTTGATTTCATCAACGAGCGCTTTGCCCGCTACTTCCGTAACGGCTTGTTCAACCTGATCAGACGCAGCGCGGACATTACGGTTGAGTCGGTACGCTATCAGAGCTTTAGCGAATTCTCGCGTAACGTGCCGGTACCCACCAACCTGAACCTGGTATCGATGAAGCCGCTGCGCGGCTCAGCGCTGGTGGTATTTCCACCCAACCTGGTGTTCATGGTGGTGGATAACCTGTTCGGCGGAGACGGTCGCTTCGTTACCAAGTCGGATGGCCGCGAATTTACCAACACCGAGCAGCGCATCATTCACCGACTGCTGAACCTGGCGATCGATGCCTACCAGGAAGCCTGGAAGGTCGTATATCCGCTGGATGTCAATTTCATGCGCTCAGAGGTGCAGGCCAAGTTTGCCAACATCACCAGTTCGCCCAATGAAATCGTGGTCAATACCAAGTTCAATATCGAAGTGGGCAATCTTTCGAGCAACTTTCAGATCTGCATGCCCTACGCCATGATCGAGCCGTTGCGGGATCTGCTTGCCAACCCTATCAACGACAGTAACCATGATCATGACGGCACCTGGTCACGACGCATGGCAAGCGAGCTGCGCCAATCAGAGGTAGAGCTTGTTGCCGAGTTTGCCCAGATCTCGAGTCGCATCGCGCACGTGATGGGGCTCAAGCAAGGCGACGTGCTGCCTCTGGATATTCCCAATACCATCACGGCCCGTGTTGACGGTGTCCCGGTCATGGAGTGCGAATACGGTAGCCAGCGCCAGCAACGCGCGCTGCGCGTACTTCGCATGATCGACCATGCGGTCATGAACAACGTATCGTCGAAGGACTTTATTAAAGGTTCGACGCGACAGAAAGCCAAGGAATCCAAAGCATGACTGATCCTAACAAACCCGATCAAAATGTTTCCGATGACGATTGGGCGGACGCCATGTCTGAGCAGGAAGACTCCTCCGTCGCCAGCACGGCTGGTGAAGAAGATCCCTGGGCAGCCGCGATGGCCGAACAGGAAGCCGCCGAAGAGGACGCCGCTGAAGAGGACGACCCGTGGGCGGCGGCGATGGCCGAACAGGGAGCTTCCGAAGAAGAAGAGGCTCCAAGCGAGCCTGCCCCGGTGGCCAAGGCCGCAAGCGATGAGATATTCAGGCCACTGGGTCCGGGTAGTGCCAACGAGCAGGCCCGCGATCTCGAAATGATCATGGATATTCCGGTAAAGCTGACCGTCGAGCTTGGCCGTACCAAACTGACCATCAAGCAGCTGCTTGAACTTGCTCAGGGCTCGGTGATCGAGCTCGAGGGACTCGCGGGTGAACCGATGGATATCCTGATCAACGGTTATCTGATTGCCCAGGGCGAGGTTGTGGTCATTGAAGACAAGTATGGTATCCGCATCACGGAGATCATTACCCCATCCGAGCGCATTCACAAGCTTAACCGATGAGTGTCGCACCGCCGTCACATCAAGATAACGCCATTGACGCGCTGGGTAGTGGCAGCGATGCCTTTATCGGCATGGCCATGCTGGGCAAGACGGCCGCGGCCTTGGCATTCGTCATTGCACTTATCTTGCTGTTTACCGCACTATTGAAACGCTGGCAGAACCTGCGCCCTTACCAGGGCGCTCATCTGCGCGTCATTACCAGTACGGCGGTCGGCAATCGTGAGCGCGTGGTCGTGGTCGAGATAGAAGATACGTGGCTGGTGCTGGGCGTGAGTAGCGGGCGTATTACCAAGCTCCATGAACGTCCGGCGCCAGCAGATCGTCCGCTTGATACGGATACGCCCCCTGACGCTTCTTCGCGCTTTTCGCAGCGCCTTGCTCAGGCACTGGCGAAAACCCGGCGTAAAGCCGTCGACAGCGATCCCCCCCAGACTCCATGAGATACCGGATGCACTTTTCTCGGCCCCTCTGGCGCTTGCTGCCTGGCATTGCGATCATTCTTTGCCTACTGATCACCCCCGCTCACGCCCAGCAGTTGCCAGGCATTGTTTCCCAACCCTTGGACGATGGTGGCCAGCAGTGGTCTCTTTCCCTTCAAACACTGCTGCTGTTAAGCTCCCTTGCCTTCTTGCCGGCGATGCTTTTGATGATGACCAGCTTTACGCGCATCATCATCGTTCTCAGCCTGCTGCGCACGGCCATGGGAACCCAGTCGACACCCCCCAATCAGGTGTTGCTCGGCATTGCGCTATTCTTGACCTTTTTCATCATGTCGCCGGTCATTACCCAGGTATATGACACCGCCTGGCAACCGCTAGCGAACGAGACCATCAATTTCGAGGAGTTCCTGCAGCTTGCCCAACTACCGTTTCGTGAGTTCATGCTGGCACAGACACGAGAGCCGGATATTGCCCTGTTTGTTCGTCTGGCCGACGTAGGGCCGCTGCAAGGTCCCGAAGAGCTGCCCATGCGTGTGTTGCTGCCGGCCTTCGTCACCAGCGAGCTCAAGACGGCCTTTCAGATCGGCTTTACCGTCTTCATTCCTTTTCTGATCATCGACTTGGTCGTGGCGAGTACGCTGATGGCACTTGGCATGATGATGGTACCACCAGTCACCATTTCGCTGCCGTTCAAGTTGATGCTGTTTATCCTGGTCGATGGCTGGCAACTGATCATTGGCTCGCTGGCCGAAAGCTTTTACATACTCTAGGAGCGCCGAAATGACCCCTGAAATGGTGATGAGCATGGCTTATCAGGGCATGCGGGTAACGCTATTCCTGGCAGCGCCCGTACTGCTGGCAGCCCTTTTTACAGGTTTGATCATCAGTCTTTTCCAGGCCGCGACCCAGATCAATGAAATGACGCTGACGTTCATTCCCAAGATTCTGGCGGTATTTGCCGTTCTCGTATTGGCCGGCCCGTGGCTGATCGGGCTTATCACCGATTTTACCTATCGGCTATTTACCAATATCCCCAACATGGTGATGTAGTGCGGTGGTAGAGGTCACCTTCGCCCAACTGCAAGGCTGGCTTATCGCCTTCCTGTGGCCCTTTGCGCGTATCACGGCCTTCATGGCCGCCGCACCGCTCTGGGGGCACTCCAGCATTCCCAATCAGGCCAAGGTAGGCCTGGCCGTTCTGGTCAGCATCGTCATCGCCCCTCTCCTGCCGGCCATGCCCAACGTGGCCATCATGTCCTGGGCGGGAATAGGCATCATGGTCGAGCAGATCGTGATCGGCCTGGCCATTGGCCTGGTGATGCACATCATATTTGCAGTCGTGCAAGCGGCGGGTGAGTATATCGGCTTGCAGATGGGATTGGGATTCGCCAGTTTCTTTGACGCGGCAAGCGGTACCAATATCATGGTGCTTTCGCGTATCTTGTACATGATCACGCTACTGATGTTTCTGGCGTACAACGGACATCTGATGGTGCTTGAAACGCTGGTAATGAGCTTTCAGACGCTACCCATCGGCATGCAAGGACTCAATCCAAACGCCTTCGAACTGCTGGCCCGGTATGCAGGTACCATTTTTGCTTCAGGCATGTTGCTGGCTCTGCCGCTGGTTGGCTCGCTTTTGACCATTAATCTCGCACTTGGCATTCTCAACCGCTCCGCCCCTCAGCTCACGGTTTTCAACATCGGCTTTCCTACCTCACTGACCGTTGGCCTTACCCTCTTGATGGTCCTGATGACCGATATCGGCCGTTTCTTGCAATCACTCTTCAGCCAGGCGCTCGGGATGATGCAAACACTGATAGAAGCGATGGCCCCCTTAAACTAATCCCCCGTGAAGCTGCTGGCCTCAAGGGGGATACGATGACGCGAAGTACTCAGGCCGGTTCTACATGTAGTTGAACAGCGACATGCTCTTCATATCCACGAACGTCTTCTGCGCAGCCTGCAGACCCACCTGGCGCAAACTGTATTCGGAAATCGCTTCCGCGTAATCCAGATCTACCAGATCGGAGAGCGTTTGCGTGTAGTTCATCATGCGGTTGCTGCCTACGGCGTCAATGACATCCAGCTCGTTAAGGCGAGCACCGGCAGAAGCCCTGACGGTCAATACATTATCCAGTGCATTGTCTAGCTCGCGCATAGAAGTGCTAAGCGTATTGCGCAATGCCGCTTTTTCAGTTGGAGTTTCAGCAGGTTTTTCCAGCACGCTAATAGCAGCTTCCATCGTCTTGAACAGATCGGCTGGCTGCTCTTCGCTACCTGCTCGAGCCACGCTAATTTGATCACCTGCTGCAGGCATGCCATCAAGCGTAATACTCAGCCCACCAAATACTATCTGCTGACCATTGCCTATATAGCTGCCTGTTGAAAGCTCTGCGCCATCGCCTCCGATAACGCTATAGGTAAAACCGTCTCCGCTATCGGCTACTGAAAATTGAATAGCAAAGCTTCCACCGTAATTATCATCAGAGGCATTTTGAGTCCTTAGACCCGAGAACGTTACGTTACCTGCATTACTAGACTCAGCTTTGGCTATGTAACCGGCGCTGCTCGCCACGCTCTGAAAAATGGACTTGCCACTCTCAGCTACTGGCATCAAACGCATACTGTCTACCTGCTGCTGGCGGCCATTCGCATCGCCGTTGTATACAACGTTGCCATCTGGCGTTCTGGCAAACGGTGGTGCATTATCTTTGTATCCGCCAAATAGATGCCGACCATTCCCGTCGGTCGCGTTTGCCTGGCCTATCAGCGTCTCATAAACGCCTTTTAACTCACTAGAGACCGACTCACGGTCAGCGTTACTGAGTGTATCGCTTGATGCTTGTATTAAAAGTTCTTTAGCTCTTGTAATGGCGTCTGCAACGCTGTTGACGATGCTTTCCGTTTGAGCAAGCGAGTTACGCGCAGAAACGCGCGCATTCGTATATTGCTCGGTAATAGCCATAGACTGATCGACCCCAATGGCACGTGATGCTGCCTGAGGATCGTCAGAAGGGTTCACGACGCGGCGGCCACTTGCAATCTGCTGACTAATTTTCAGAAAATCGCTCTGCTGTCGATTCATCGACGCCGTGCTTTGCTCGAACATGGTGACGCTGCTAATACGCATGACAGGAACTCCTAAAATTAGCTACGCAGGTTCAGGATGGTGTCCATAATGGAGCCTGCGGTATCAATGACCCGCGCATTAGCCATATAGTACTGTTGGTAACGAATCAGGTTCGCGGCCTCTTCATCCAGATTGACCCCGGATTCCGACTGCTGAACCGCACGCAGTTGATCCGTCAATCCCTGGCGAGCGTCCAGGTTCACTTGGGTAATATTGGCACGATTACCCACATCGCTCACGATAGAAGCATACGCGCCACTGACCGAAGCGGAGCCGCCCACCACCTTATTATTATTCTGCAGCGCTTGCAGGGCTAAGGCGTTACGGTTATCACCTGTGGCCGAAATAATATTCTGACTAACGGTTAGCGTCGCTGTTGCATTGGCGTCTGGCAGTGCTCCCATCGTAAAGCTGATGCCATCAATAACTACTATATTTCCTTCCTCTAATACTTCAGTATCTGCATCAAAAGCCGTGTCATTGACCCTGATCGGAGCTGAAGGCACTGCGGTCAACTTACCGTCTTCATCCACAGTTAATTGATACTGCTTGCTACTAGAAAACGCTGTCGGAGAAGTTTCTAGTCCGCTAATGTTTAAATTACCCGTACGTTTAAATGAGTTGAGCGTACTGCTGTCTCCGCCCTCAAACCCTGCATCGCCAGCAGCAATCTTATCTATATCGGTAATATCCACGTTCATACCGTTACCGGCACGCCGTACGGGCTGGATTTCGAAACGATCACCGGCTTGCGGATTACCATTAAAGTCAACGCTGACACCACCGAACTTAAGTTCCCTGTCGTTATTCCAGGCATCTTTGTCGAACGCTACGGTCTGTCCATTATCTTTACGCGTGATAACAGGGTCAGTACCTTCAAAACGAATGGTATAGTCCGTTGCCTTAAGTTGACCGATATTGTCAGCGTCAAAGGTCACCACCACATCAACACTACTGCTATTTCTCTGGCTGGGAATTGCTCGTGGCGTGCCAACAGAGAAAAAGTCCCCTCCCCTTTCTCCCTCTAGGTCTACGCCTTCCTTGTGCTGCTCATTGAATGCAACGGAGAGTGACACCGCCAACTGACCAATTTGATTCTGGGTCTTGTCCAGGGTCTCTGAGCGAAAGGTCATCAAGCCGCCCAGCGCTCCACCCTTGATCGTTGACTCATCCAACTTCTTTAGATTATTACCACCATCACGATAACCGACGACAATACGCTGTGGGTCAGCATCGGACGCCACAGCTTCTAGCTTGAACGTGTTGGTGCCGGTCACTAACGGCTGACCATTAGGCAAGCTGATATTGTACGTTTTGCCATCCTGAATATTCAGGCGCAGATCCATGAGCTCGTTAAGATCAGAAACCATTTTATCGCGCTGGTTCAGAAGGCTGTTGGGCGCTTCACCGGTACGCGCTCGGGCCAGGGATATTTCTTTATTGAGCCCGGCAATCTGTTCTACCGTATTATTGATCTGAGTAACTTCATCTTTTATCTGATTATTGATGTTGCTCTGCATGTCCTGCAGGTAACCATCAAACGAGCGAAACTGGGAGCTCAGGGTGTTAGCGGTCCCGAGCACACCTTGGCGTGCCGCTGGATCAGAAGGCGCACTGGCCATTGCTTCCAGGGAAGAGAAGAAATTTTGCATCAACGGCGACAGACCTGCTGCCCTATCTGCCAGCAAATTATCGATCTGTGAAATCTGGTTATTGTAGGTATTTAGCGCACTGGATTGAGTCTTCGCACTGTTTAACTGATTGGCCACATAGGTATTGAACTGGCGCTCGATACTGTCGACACGAACGCCGCCGCCAACGCGCCCCTCCCCCAGTTGGGCAAGTTCGCGGTTATAACCGGGTGTAAACACGTTGCTGATATTATTGCTGGTCGTGTTCAGGGCATTTTGCGCCGCGTTCAGGCCGCTTAAACCAACAGAAAACATGCTCATAATTTATATCCTCAAACCGATACCCACTCTATCGGCAGCATTCTTGGAAACTTGAGAATCTGCTAGCGGGAATCGGCCAGTAAAGTGCCTGCGTCGGGTAGCCTGCCCATCGTGTTCATCACGGCGATAAGCTTCTGGGCATAGCGTGGATCGGTTGCATACCCACCTTGCTGAAGTGCGTAGGCAGCCTGTTCGGCGCTGCCCGCTTGGACAACCCCTGCGTAACGTGCGTTCTTACCTATCAGATTGGCATAGTCGGTAAGCGAATGCTCGAACGAATCGTAGACACGGAATGTATCCACCACCTGAGTACGTCGGCCATTGATATATTCGTGCGTCACGATATCGGTGGTTTCTCCACGCCAATGGCTACCTGCCTTGATACCAAACAGGTTATGGCTATTGCCACCCTGGCGAGTCGCTATCTCATGCCGGCCCCATCCCGTTTCCAGCGCAGCCTGAGCCAGAATCAACTCGGCAGGCACACCGCTGGCCCGGCTTGCGGCCTGGGCAGGCGTGGCGAGCTTGTCCAGAAAGCGCTGAACATGGTCTGGTGCGTTAGTGGATACCGGCGAGCGAGACACGACAGGCTCCGCTGCTGCGGCATCGGCTTTCTGACGTATGGCCTCAAGTTCGCTCAAAAAGCGGCCATCCGCCTGAGTTCCCACGGCTCGCTCACCCTGGGGTTGCAAGGCTCCATCCAGTACACGGGGAGTCCCCCTCGGGATGCCGGCAATGAGTGCCTGAAGTTCTTTATCCGCCTCAGGGGCGCCACCGATGGCTCCTTGGCGCTGCAGTTGCTCGACCAGCACGTCGGCCAGGCCCATGCCCTTTGAGGCAATCACCTGTGACCACTGCTGATCCAGCATCTGCTGGTAGGTATCGGTGGTGGAACTGTTCATCAGACCAGAGGCTGGAATCGCCTCCCGCATGCTCTTCATCATCATTTGCACAAAGAGGGCTTCAAACTGCTGAGCCGCTGAATGAACGCTGGCTTCAGGGTTCATGCGAGCGTTGTGCTGCAAACGCTGAAAGCCCTGGACATCGAGAGCAAACTGACTGGTCATGTCATTGGAAATACTCATCAGATGACCTCGAGCTCAGCGCGCAGCGAGCCAGACGCCTTGAGGGCCTCCAGAATCGACATCAAATCCTGAGGCGTCGCGCCGAGCGCATTCAGCGCGTTGACGACTTCATTGAGCTGGGCACCCTCGACAATCTGCAGATAGGCCTCCTGCTGCTCGATATCGATGTCAGCATCGGGTACCACGACGGTCTGCCCCTGGCCCAGCGGTGCTGGCTGGCTCACGCCAAAGCGCGAATCGATCATGATGGACAGACTGCCATGGGCAACCGCCGCCTGGCGAAGTGTCACGGCACTGTTCATGACGACAGAACCCGTACGGGAATTAAGCACCACGCGCGCCGGGGCCTCGGTAGGCGTGACCTGAACATTTTCGACCCGCGCCATGAAATTGACCCGCGCATTGGGATCCAGCGGGCCATCAAGCGCGATTACACGGCCATCACGGGCGTAAGCCACGGATTGACCGAACTCGCTGTTGATAGCAGATACCATGCGCTGCACGGTGCCAAAATCGGCTTCGTTGAGCTGCAACTCCAGCAGCCCCCCATTGCCGCCCAGGTTCAGTGGCACTTCACGTTCGACCAGCGCCCCGCCCGGGATGCGCCCTGAGGCCTGCTGGTTGATCTGTACGCTACTGCCGCCCGCCTGAGCTCCCGCCCCCCCTACCAGCATATTGCCCTGAGCAATTGCGTAGGTATCGCCATCGGCACCCTTCAAGGGGGTCATGAGGAGCGTGCCGCCACGCAAGCTGCGCGCGTTGGCAATCGAGGAAACCACGATATCCAGACGCTGGCCCGGTCGTGAAAACGGTGGCAGATCGGCGGTTACCATTACCGCGGCCACGTTGCGCAGCTGCATGTTGGTGCCCGGTGGAATGGTCACGCCCAGTTGCGACAGCATATTCGTCAAGCTTTGACCGGTAAACGGCGCCTGGGTCGTCTGGTCACCCGTGCTGTCCAGACCTACGACCAGCCCGTAACCTACCAACTGGTTATCGCGCACGCCTGCAAAGCTGGCCAGCTCGCGAACACGTTCGGCGTGGGCCGGCAGGGCAAGCAGGCATACAAGCAGTACGCTACCTAGCTGGATAAAGCGTCTTTTAATCAATCGAAAACCGTTTAGCCGCATTGCCATCACTCTGGAATACTCTGCTGTGCAACCTTCCAGGCACTGCTAGAAAGGTGAAACGTTCAGGAAAAAGCGCTGTAGCCACCCCATGTGCTGCGCTTCATTGATGTAACCGTCCCCAACATACTCGATGCGGGCATCGGCTACCTGCGTGGACGGCACCGTGTTCTGCGTCGTTATCGTCCGAGGATTCACCACGCCCGAGAAGCGGATAAATTCCGTGCCCTGATTGATGGCTATCTGCTTTTCCCCTCTTACCCTCAGGTTGCCATTGTTCATGACTTCCAGGACCGATACGGTAATCGTGCCGGTAAAGGAGTTGGTGGCTTGTGCGCCCCCGCCCCCGGTGAAGTCATTGGCACCAGAGACGTCGAAGCCGTATTCGGCCAAGGTATCGAGCACGTCAGGCAACTGGGCAAGCGTAAGTGACGAACTGCCAGCACGCGTAGCATTGGAGCGCGCGTTCTTGCTTGCGCTTACCTGCTCATCCAGCACGATGGTAAGGATATCGCCCATGGCCCTGGGCCGGCGGTCTTCAAACAGTGGCTGATAACCACGCCGGGCCTGGTAGATCGAGCCATTGGGAACAGGCGGCGGACGATCCACGATATCGATCTGCTCCTGCTCGCCGACTACCGAAGCACGGGGGATCTGCGCGCACCCCGCTGCCAGCAGTACAAAAAACAGCACGGCAATGACGCCCAGCCGACGGCCAAGATAGTTCAATTCCTGCATGGCTCAATAGACCTCAAGACGCGCTTAGAGCTGGCTCAGTCGCGCCAGCATTTCATCACTGGTCGACACGGCCCGGCTGTTGATTTCGTAGGCCCGTTGGGTCTGAATCATGCTGACCATCTCTTCCACAACGTTTACGTTCGACGTTTCCACGTAGCCTTGAAACAGGCGACCGGCACCATTGTTACCGGGTATATTTTCATTCGGCGCGCCTGAGGCGCCGGTTTCCAGGTAAAGATTGCCTCCGACACTCTCAAGACCTGCCGGATTGATGAACGAGGTCAGCGTTATTTGGCCCACGTTATTGTCCTGTGCGACGCCAGGCTGGCGCACGCTTACGGTGCCATCTTCGGCGATTGTCACGGCCAGGGCATTCTCGGGTACAAAGATAGCTGGCTCCAGCGGGTAACCGTTGGCGGTTACCATCTGACCATTTTCATCGAGCTGGAAGCTGCCATCTCGGGTGTAGCCCGTGGTGCCATCCGGCAGAAGTACCTGGAAGAAACCTTCACCGTTGATCGCCAGGTCGCGCGAGTTTTCCGTCTGCTCCAACCCGCCTTGGGTATGCAGACGCTCGGTGGCAACGGCGCGAACACCGGTACCGACCTGCATGCCGGAGGGTAGACGATCCTGAATATTGTTCTGGGCGCCAGGCTGTCGCATGTTCTGGTACAGCAGGTCTTCGAATACCGGACGCGAACGCTTGAAACCGTTGGTGCTGACGTTGGCCAGGTTATTGGAGATAACATCCAGCTTGGTCTGCTGGGACTCAAGGCCGGTCTTGGCGGTCCATAGAGAAGTAATCATGAGGATTCATGTTCCCTTGAAGTAAGAGGCTAGGGTCTAGCCCTGAACGGAGAGAATACTGTTGGCACGCTGTGCGTTTTCATCAGCAGTACTGAGCATCTTCATCTGCATGTCGTAACGCCTGGCAACATCGATCATCGATACCATGGCATCCACGGCGCTGACGTTGCTGCCCTCAAGCGCGCCACTCACCAGGCGGGCGTTTTCATCGCCGGGCAAAACGCCAGGCTCACCCTCTTCATTGAGCGGACCGCGAAACAGGCCATCGTCACCGCGGGTCAGAAACTGCTCATCCGGCGTTACCAGCTTGATGCGACCAACCTCAACCAGCGCTTCAGGACCTTCACCTGCAGGAATGGCACTGATCGTGCCATCGGCGCCAATAGATACCTGCGCCCCCTGAGGAACCGCGATGGGGCCGCCACCGCCCATGACCGGCCGGCCGACGTTCAGCAGTACACCGTCGCTATCGAGCTGCAGATCACCACGCTTGGTGTAGGTTTCGGAGCCATCGTCTGCCAATACCGCCATCCAGGCGTTCCCCTGCATCGCTACGTCCAGCGCACGACCGGTAAACTCGACCGGCCCCTGGGAGAAATCGCTGCCCGGCGTGGTGGTAACCACCGAGGTGCGCGTGGCCAGCAAGGCATCCCCCTGAACAGGTACGGAGCGCGCCGCCTGCAGCTGGGCACGAAACCCCGTCGTGGTCACATTGGACAGGTTGTTGGTCACCACCGACTGCTGGTCCATGGCGTTTTTAGCACCGCTCATGGCGGTATACAGCATTCTATCCACGCGCTACTCCTCGCTCGTTGGGCCCGCTATCACAGGTTGATGATGGTCTGCAGGAGCTCGTCCTGGGTGCTGATGGTCTGCGAGTTCGCCTGGTAGGCGCGCTGGGAGACGATCATGTCGACCAGTTCCTGAGCCAGATCCACGTTGGAAGTTTCGGTAGCGCCGGGCTGTATTGACCCGCGTAGCCCGGTACCCGGCGCTCCAACTAACTCCTGACCTGAGCTTGCCGAAGCCGTCCAAAGATTATTGCCAATAGGGTTCAAGCCTTCTGGGTTACGAAAGCTTGCCAAAGCGACTTGACCTGCTGCGAGTGACTGCTCATTGGAGTAGTTACGCATGATGGTGCCGTCATCCTGAATGGTAATACCCACCAGAGCGCCCGACGTATAACCATTCTGGTTTGAATCGCTCGCCGTCGAATCGTTACCGAACTGCGTTGTGCCGGCCAGGTTATAAGTAAACGTGAGCGGTGAGGCGGCACCACTATCGATAGCTAAAGAAAGCTGAGCTTGATTATCCTGACTCGGCAAATCGTTGAATGCGGCTTCTAGCGCTGCTTGCGCAGTACCTAACTCCGCTATACGCGTATTATAGGTATCTCGCTGGTCCTCTCCATTGAAGTTGCCCAACGTACCAAGAAATTCTTCATCGTCAAAATCAGGATCACTTACGGCATCGGCAGCATCAATCAGATTATTCAAATTGGTTATAAATCCGATTCCAACGTTATTTCCATTAGCGACGTTTGCTTCCGCAGTAGTTAAGCTACTCCTCAAGCTAGCTATATTGTTTCGCAAGGTCGTAATTTGCGGGTTATCAGCAGCCACACTTCCGTTTTCAACCAAGCCATTAAGATAAGTTTCTGCAGAACCAAGCCGACTACGAATATTACTAAGCTGCGTATTAAGTGCATTTCCTGAGTTGCTTAAATTCTGCTGAGCTGTACTTAGGTTGTTTTGAGCAGCCAGATACTCAGACGTTTGCTCACGAATGGATGTCAAGGTGCCATTTTGATTGAATGCAACAAAGAAGTTGTTTCTTTGGTCATATGTATTATTGGAGACAACTTTAGCCTCCCAAACATTTTGGTTATCGCCTCCTGGACTTCCCACCTTTTCATAATAAACCGTGGTATTGACAGGGTTCCCCAAAGAGTCGTAGGCCGTAAAGTTCGTCGAGAAATGAAAATCGATATTCTGCCCATTAACGCTGATCGTGTTGAGTTCTTCTCCTGCGCGCTCACGCGAGTCGAGGTTCAAAACGTTTTGTACTGCCGTCGTTGATCGAGCCGGCAGCGCCCCGGAGTCCACAGTAAGCGCCGACACCTGACCACTAGCCTGAATATTGCCATCGGCGCTGGCCTGGTAGCCCATTATTTGTGCACCCTGAGCATTCACCAGACGGCCATCGGGAGTCATCGTTAGCTGCCCGTTACGCGAGTAACCTATTTCACCATTCGTCTGCTGAAAGCGGAAAAAACCGTCCCCGGCAATAGCAAGGTCCAAATTTCTGGACGAGGATTCGACGTTACCCTGGCTGAAATCCTGCAATACAGAAGAGGTACGAACCCCCAGACCGATACGCGATTGTGCATATACGTCGGCAAACTGCACGCTGGAGCTCTTGAAACCAACGGTTTGTGAGTTGGCGATATTGTTGCCAATAGCGCCTAGTTTTTCACGCTGGGCATTTAGGCCGCTGAGTGCTTGTGAGAAGCTCATGATGTTCCCCTGAAAAGATAGTGTTTAGCGAATAATCAAAGAATTTGTTTAATTTGATCAAGCGCTACCTGACCGTAGATCGCGCCCAGATCCAGACGAACATCCTTGCCACCTGCGCCGGGCGAAACGCCCTGCACCAGCGCATAGTTGAGCGCTCGCGACTCCATCAGCTCGCCTTCGGCATTCGTCGCCTTGAAGTTGACACTGTAGGCACCGGCGGGTACTGCAGTACCATCATTTGTCAACCCGCCCCAACTAAAGGACTCAACGCCTGCCGCTACCGCGCCTAGGTCCTTGGTGTAGACCACTTCTCCCGCTTTGCTAACGACCGTGGCCACCACATTGTCAGCAGCCGAGTCCAGCTCAATACCAAAAGGCGTAGCGTAGGATCCATTCGCTTCATCAACGCTTACCATTACCCTGTTACCGGGCACCAGCACTGCCTTGTCGATCAACCCTGCCGCCTGTAACGTCTTAGAGGCATCCATCTGCTGGGTAATACCTTTGAGCGTAGTATTAAGCTCTTCGATGCCGCTTACCGTATTGATCTGTGCCAGCTGAGACGTCATTTCCGCATTTTCCATGGGATTCAGCGGATCCTGATTCTGCAATTGGGTGATCAGCAAGGTCATGAAGCTGTCGCGTAGATCGTCCGAACGGCGAGCAGACGCTCCATTGGTGCTGGTACTACCGCCGTTGATGCTATTTATAACGCTAGTATCAATACTCATGTTTACCCCTCACCCAGCGACAGTGTCTGTATCATCATCTGCTTTGTGGTATTGAACACCTCGACGTTCGCCTGGTAGGAGCGAGACGCAGAAATCATGTTCACCATTTCGTGCACAGGCTCCACGTTAGGCTTGGCCACATAGCCATCTTCATCCGCCGCGGGGTGGTTTGGCATATACTCAAAGCGTAACGGCGAGTCGTCTTCGACTATTTCGGAAACCCGAACGCCGCCCACGCCGTAGCGGGTATTCTGCGCCTGGGACTGAAACATCACCTGTTTGGCACGATAGGTCTCGCCATCGGGTCCGGCAATGCTGTCGGCATTGGCCATATTGCTGGCGGTCACGTTCATGCGCTGCGACTGAGCACTCATGGCAGAACCGGCCACATCAAACGCTGAAAACATCGACATACTTATCTCCTCCGCGATCGGTTTGCCTACTCAGGCTGCATCGCGTTTTTCAAACCCTGGATACGGCGGTTCATGATGGTCAGTGCCGCCTGGTAACGCACCGCATTGTCAGCAAACTGAGTACGCTCGCGATCCATATCCACCGTATTGCCATCCAGACTCGGCTGGTCTGGGATCCGATAGAGAAGATCCGTACTGCCAACGCCCCGCCAGGCGGGCCCAGCCCCCTGGAGGTGGCGCTCGGACGTGCGCGCCAACGCCAGCCCCCCCTGACTACCCTGCTGAGTGGCGCCACCTTCAACCGCTTTTTTAAGTTCGCTGGCAAAGTCGATATCCCGCGCCTTGTAGTTGGGCGTATCGGCATTGGCAATATTGGCGGCAAGTACTTCGTGGCGCGCCTGGCGCAGGCCAAGTGCCCGTTGATGGTAGTTAAAAGCAGACTCTAGCTGATCAAGCATGCCGAACTCTCGCTGGCCGGGAGGCAACATATGATGGAATTTATTGATGGTGGAGAATACGCGCTAGAATGTCAGCCCAAAGCCTGGAACAGCTCGTGTTTACACCAGCATTTCGCGTGTTTCCTGTCGTGCCTTTTCGCTAAACTTGCTAGTCATTCCTCCTGACTTCTCCTCTTTTTCGAGCACCGTTCATGCCTTACCCGCTGCACGTTACGTTCCGCCGCCTGGCAGTATTGATGTGCTATGCGCTGCTGGGCGCAGGCCTGTTTATCCATACGTCTTCTGTCCGGGCTGATGATGAGCTGATGATGAGGGTTCATCAGTTTCTCTACGAGCAGACACAGGCACTTGGAGAGGAAGTGGTCATCGATATCCGCCCCCCTTCACCCCATCTGCCTGCCTGCGTCAAACCGGAACCTTTTCTGCCCAACGCAGGTCAACCCCCTTTAGGGCGTGTGTCGGTAGGCGTTCGCTGTGGCGAAGCACAGCGGCAGGTACGCTACCTCCAGGCCCAGATCGATGTCATTGGTGGTTACTGGGTAGCCCAGCACGATATAGAGCGGGGTACATTGATCACACAAGACATGCTGGCCAGGCAAAGCGGGAGTTTAAGCGCGCTTTCCTCCCAGGCCCTGATTGATGAAACAGACATTGTAGGCAAGATCGCTCAGCGCCCAATTCGGGGCGGCAGCGTGTTCCAGGCCAATGCCTTGCAGGTGCCGGCACTGGTCAAGCGTGGTCAGCGTGTAACGGTCATCGCACAGGGCAGTTCCTTTCGCGTTTCTCGCGAAGGTGAAGCGCTCGAGGAAGGTGGGCTTGGTGATCGTGTTCGCGTGCGCTTCGAGTCGCGTGAAATCTTGACGGCCCGCGTTACCGACCAGGGAATATTGGTGGTAGATTTTTAATTCCACGTCTAAAGTTTTATCCATCAGTGCCGATAGTTGTTAACACTGCATCCAATACAAGACGTTGACCAGGTGAGGCACACAACGTGAAAATTGAAAACGCAAATCCGCTGCTACGTGCCAATCAGGCACACCAGCGCGATGAAACGCAGAAAGCGGGTAGTCCCAAGCCGATCGAATCAGGCAGCACTACGCGTGAGTCCACTCAACTTAGCCAGTCGCGTCTTGATGAGACGTTCGATATCGATATGGCAAAAGTGCAGGAAATACGCGATGCCATTCGCGAGGGCCGTCTTGAAATGAACGCCGAGCGCATCGCAGACGGCCTGATTGCCAACCTTAGTGAATCATAGGATAACCAGTAATGAGCCTTGCTCGCTTGCTTTCTGATCAACACCAGCGCCTTGAAGAACTCTCGGTCCTGCTGTCGCGTGAGCAAACGCTTTTAACGCAGGGTGATATCGATGGCGAAGCCCTTGCCAGCCTGGCAATGGACAAGCAGAGTCTTCTTACTGAAATCGAGCGTATCGAAACACTCCGCTACAGCGTGCAAAAGCGCCTTGGCTACGAAGAAAGCGCTGATGGTGCCAGAGCCGCCGCGCGTGATGGTAACTGTCAGGATGCCTGGGAAACACTGCTCGAAAAAACCGAGCGCGTGGCGCGCATGAACGAATTGACCGGGCAGATGCTCTCGTTGCGCATGAAGCACAATCAGGAAATGCTCGACTATATACGCCAGATCGCCGAAAAGACGCTCTACAAGCCGGATGGACGCACGCGGGCTCAGTCCGGAAGAATCAACGCTTCTGCCTGACGAGCCGGCCGGCTGGACAGATCTTCTTGCAGCCGCTTCAATGAGAGCCTTCTTTTCTTATCAGGCTCGCCCATGCTCGATACACTCCCCGAACGCTTTACGGCTGTGATCACCGGTGCCTCTGGTGGTATCGGTCACGCGATTTTAAAAAAGCTCCTATCCTCTTCTCACGTAGGCCGTGTCGTAACGGTTACCCGCCAAGCGCTTGCCGTTGA
This sequence comes from Vreelandella aquamarina, assembly GCF_020075495.1. Lineage (GTDB taxonomy): Bacteria > Pseudomonadota > Gammaproteobacteria > Pseudomonadales > Halomonadaceae > Vreelandella > Vreelandella aquamarina_A. Next base: position 774 of record NZ_JABYQT010000009.1, on the reverse strand, counting down.
TGACGAGCGAGTGGTTCCACTCACACTTGACGTAACCACCGCCGAAGGCCGCCAGGCGCTAAAAACGGAATTGGCTGGCCAGCCGGTGCATCTATTTTTCAATGCGCTCGGCCTGCTGCACGACGATGCGCAAGCGCTTCAGCCCGAAAAGCGCCTCGATCAGCTCAGCGATGAGCACCTACAGGCCGTGATGCAAGTCAATGCATTCACGCCAGCGCTACTTGTCGCGGTTCTTGCAGACAATTTCAAAGGCGCGCACCCGTGCGTGATTGCCAGCCTGTCAGCAAGGGTCGGGTCTATCAGTGATAACAGGCTAGGAGGATGGTATAGCTACCGGGCAAGCAAGGCGGCGCACAATATGCTGCTTAAAACCGCTGCCATCGAATTGAAGCGTCTCAATCCTCAGTCAGTCGTCTTGTGCCTTCACCCAGGCACCACCGACACATCGCTCTCAAAGCCTTTTCAAGCCCGCGTGCCCAGTGAAAAACTGTTTACCCCTGAGTTTGTGGCAGACCAGCTACTGGAGGTTATCTCCCAGCGCACACCCGATGATACCGGCAGTTTCTGGGATTGGGCGGGAAAGCCCGTTGAATGGTAACGTGCGTGCTACTTTTTTCTTTCGCACATAAAAAAATCCCCCGAGGCGCAAGCCCCGGGGGATTTTTCATAATAAGTGCCTGACGATGACCTACTCTCGCATGGGGAGACCCCACACTACCATCGGCGCTAAGCGGTTTCACTACTGAGTTCGGCAAGGGATCAGGTGGTTCACGC
>NZ_JABYQT010000008.1 GCF_020075495.1 Vreelandella aquamarina | reverse complement strand
CACCCACCCAGCCCTGGGCCACGCGTACCCAGCAGCTGGCGGTCTCGTTGGGCTCAGCGTAGCGGTCCCAAGGGAACTGTACCTTCACCCGGCCATGCTCATCGCAGTGAATCTCTTCGCCTTTTGGGCCGACGACAAACGCGACTTGTGGGCCATCCACGCGGGGTTTCGGATTGGACGTGGCGCGCCAGGGAGCATCGCCGGGCACGAGCGTGACCTGATTGGCGTAGCGGGTCATGCCGCTGGCAACGCCCTGAGTCATGCCGTCTTCTTCCAGTGCCTGGGGCTGCTCGCCCACATGGCGGACTTCAATGGCCTGCCAGTCGCGGTTGAGGGTGTCGGTATCATGGTCAGTCAGGCGAAAGCGCACGCCGGGGGCCAGTTCCGGCAGGTCGCTTTCGGCACGGGCAGTGGTCGCCTCACGGCGCAACTGCTCCAGCCGGATGCGGGTGAACGGTTCACCGGAGGCGTCCTGTTTATAGCGGCCGGGGTAATCGAAATGCTCGTAATCCGCCTGCTGGCCATGCGCCTCTATGTCACGCCCCAGGTGTTCGTGCAACTGGGCATAGGCCGGGTTCTTGAAACTGTAGTCTTTCAACGTAGCGGAGGCGGCCGCCACGCGAGCAATATGGCTGAGCTTGCGTACATGGCGGCCAGGGGCAGTGCCACCGGCGCGGCTGTGATAGGTGCGCTCGCCCAGGCTTGCAAGTGCCTGCGGGTTGTCGGCAAACACCAGCCGGTGCGCGCCCTCTTCAAACTCGTGGTAATAAAACAGCCCCTCTTCAGCGGCCAGGCGTTCGACAAACGCCAGGTCAGTCTCGCGATACTGCACGCAGTATTCACGCTCGGGCAGTTCCCGTGCCACGGCAAACGTCACATCGGTAATACCCCGCTCATCGCACAGAGTATTGATAATGGTAAGCGGGTCGACCTTTTGGAAAATACGCGAGTTCTGGCGCAACGAAAGTCGCCAGAGTGCGGGGCGCAGCACCAGGGAGTAGAAGGTGCGACGGTGGCCCCGGTCCCCCTGACTAAACTCGCTGATGATGCCGTGTACTCGGCGTAGCGGTTGGCCGTCCTGCCAAAGGGTCAGGGTGGCTTCGCCATCCAGGAGGTTACTGGCATCCAGGTTGCCATCGCGGCTCGCCAGGTTCACCACTAGCTCGAAGGGTTGAGAGAGCGCTTCCTGGTGGGCAAAGTCAATCACCGCGATATCGTCAACGTCAGGCAAGGTTAGAGTAAATTGCAGGCCCGCATTCTCCGCCCCAGTACCTTTTGACATGCTGCCGCTCCCTGGATCGCTAACTATTAGTAATAAACGAATAGCATAACGACCGCAGGCAGTAGAACAACCCTTCTAGTGCGCGAAGCGGTAATGGCTTACAGCACTTTAGGATATGGCTTACAAAAAAGGGCTTTACAGGCCATTTTCAACCTACTTTCATCCACGCCGAGTCGGCCCGGCGCTCGTGCCCTGTCGCCATAACGTCATCTTCCCGACACACGTCTGACACAGAAAAATCGCACGGTAGAGCTCTCGTTCTCTTGATGTGACTCACCATGCTCGATGCCGCGCCACTCATCCGTTTCAGCCAGGTCAGCAAGCGCTGGAGCAGCGCGACCGCGGTCCGCTCGCTCGATGTCAGCATTGCGCCGGGCCAGTTCGTGGTTCTGCTGGGGCCTTCCGGCTGCGGCAAATCGACCACGCTGCGCATGCTGGCGGGCCTTGAAGCGGTCAGCGGCGGTGAGATCCATATCCAGGGGCACAACGTTACCCATCAGCCGCCGGGCGCGCGCGGACTCTCCATGGTGTTTCAATCCTACGCGCTGTTTCCGCACCTGAGCGTGGCGGACAACATCGTGTTTGGCCTGCGCAGTCGCAAGGTGCCCAAGGCAGAGCGGCGCGAGCGCCTGGCCAAGGTCGCCGAGATGGTCGATCTCACGGCCTACCTGGACCGCAAGCCCGCAAAGCTTTCCGGCGGCCAGCGCCAGCGCGTGGCACTCGCTCGAGCGGTGATTTCCGAACACCCCATCTGCTTGATGGACGAGCCGCTTTCCAATCTGGATGCGCGGCTTAGATCCGACATGCGCCGGGATATCAAGGCGCTGCAGGCGCGCCTGGGCATGACGGTGATTTACGTGACACACGACCAAGTGGAGGCCATGAGCATGGGAGATCGCGTGATTCTGATGCAGCACGGGGAGATCGTTCAGGACGCCACCCCGGGCGAGCTTTACAACCAGCCCGCCACCACCTTTGCAGCAAGCTTTATCGGCAGCCCGGCCATGAACCTGCTGCCCCTGGCCGAAGGCCTTGAGGCCGCCATCATCGAAGGCGTGCCGGAAACTCCGGTAGCCCCGCTTGCGGCCGCCACCGGCCAGCTCGGCGTTCGCCCGGAAGATATCACGCTGCGCGGTTCAGGCGAGCCCGGCATACCCGCCACGGTGATCAGCGACGAATACCTGGGCGCCGATACCATCATTCATCTGGCCGTGGGCCACCACACCGTCAAGGCAAGGCTCGCCGGGCGCCAGACCATGGCCCCGGACACGGCCTGCAAGGTGGCCTGGCAGCCTCAGGCGGCGCACCTGTTCGGCAGCGACGGCAAGCGCCGCGACGACCTTGCACCGTATAACCTGATGCCGGACATGCCCGGTGATGTCGATGCGCGGGTCGTGCCACGCCTGCCCAACGTCGGCTCGTTCTCCATTTGACCCCTTCTCCTACAACGCTACGCCCATCCCATCACCCAGGAGCCACCCCATGCAGCGTCGCCTTCCGTTTGCCCTGTCAGCCCTTGCCGCAGGCCTGTTGAGCGCAGGTCAGGCCTTTGCCACTGAGCTCACCATGTACTACCCGGTCTCCGTGGGCGGGGCGCTCACCGATGTGATCGATAACCTGGTCAGCGAGTTCGAGCAGGCGCATCCGGAGATCGAAGTGGAAGCCATTTACGCGGGCAACTACGACGACACCCGCGTGCGCGCCATGTCGGCCCTGGAGGCTGGCGATGCACCCCAGCTCTCGGTGCTGTTCTCCATCGACCTGTTTGAACTGATCGAGCAGAACGCCATCGTCGCCTTCGATGACGTGGTGCAGACCGATGAAGAGCGTGAGTGGCTCGACAGTTTCTACCCCGGCCTGATGGAGAACGGTCAGCTCGATGGCAAGACCTACGGCATTCCCTTCCAGCGCTCGACCATCGTGCTCTACTGGAACAAGGAGGCTTTCGAGGCCGCAGGGCTCGACCCGGAAACCCCACCCGAAAACTGGCAGGAGATGGCCGAGATGGCATCTGCCATTCGCGAGGCGAGTGGTGATGAACAGTGGGGCGTCATGGTGCCCTCCACCGGCTACGCCTACTGGATGTTTCAGGCCTTCGCCTTCCAGAACGGCCACCGCCTGATGAGCGAGGACGGCACCGAGGTCTATTTCGACGACCCGGCGGCGGTCGAGGCGCTGGAGTACTGGGTATCGCTTGCAAAGAACGGCGCCATGCCCGATGGCGTGATCGAGTGGGGCACCCTGCGCCAGAACTTCATCGAAGAGTCCACGGCAATGATGTGGCACACCACCGGCAACCTGACCGCGGTGCGCAATGAGGCCGATTTCGATTTTGGTGTCGCCATGCTGCCCATGAATACCCAGCGCGGCAGCCCCACCGGCGGCGGCAATTTCTACCTGTTTGAAGGCTCGAGCGAAGAGGAGCAGCGCGCCGCCATGACCTTCATCCGCTGGATGACCGCACCCGAGCGCGCGGCAGACTGGTCGATCGAAACCGGCTACATGGGCGTCAGCCCCGCTGCTTACGACACCGACGCCCTGCGCGACTACGTGGACACCTTCCCGCCCGCCGCCGTTGCCCGTGACCAGCTCGAACACGGCACCGCCGAGCTTTCCACCTACCAGGGCGGCCGGGTACGCCGCGCGCTGGACAACGCCGTGCAGGCCGCCCTCACCGGCCAGATGACGCCTGAAGAAGCTCTGCGCCAGGCCCAGCGCGAAGCCGACGGCGTACTGCGCCGCTACGCGCGCTAGGCACTGTTCGTTTAATGCTCGCCGGGGTACGCCCCGGCTTTTTCGGCTCTTGACGCGCTCCTATGACAAATCCTCATGTAAAGATGCAGCTCTACGGCGCGCTCCTGCTGCTGCCTGCCGCCGTGCTGTTGACCATGTTTGCCTACCTTCCCACGGTCACGACGCTGATCAGCAGCCTTTATCTACCCGGCTTTCGCGGCGCGCCCGCCGAGTTCGTGGGGCTCGAGAATTATCGACTGCTGTTCGATGACCCCACCTTCTGGAAGGTCGCGCGCAACAACCTGCTTTACGCGCTGGGTACCATTCCCACCTCCATTGCCCTGGCGCTCGCCATGGCGCTGTTCGTCAACGCCCGGCTGCCCGGCCGGGGCCTGGTACGCATGGCCTATTTCACGCCCACCATCCTGCCCATGATCGCGGCGGCCAATATCTGGATGTTCTTCTACGCCCCGCAGATCGGCCTGTTCAACAAGCTCTTGGGGGCGCTCGGCTTTTCCGGGGTGAACTGGCTGGGCGACCCCGCCGTAGCGCTTTATTCGGTGATGGCCATGTCGGTGTGGAAAGAGGCTGGCTTTTTCATGATCTTCTATCTTGCCGCCCTGCAAGCCATGCCGCCGGAGCTCAAGGAGGCGTCCGATCTCGAAGGCACCAGCCGCTGGAGCTTCTTCTGGCGGGTAACGTTTCCACTGCTGATGCCCACCACGCTGTTCGTGCTCATCAATGCACTGATCAACGCCGTGCGCGTGGTGGATCACCTGTTCATTCTCACCAAGGGCGGGCCGAACAACGCCACCAACCTGCTGCTCTACTACGTGTACGAGAACGCCTTTGCGTTTTTTGATCGCACCATGGCGGCCACGATCACCGTGGTCATCCTGCTGACACTCGCGATCATCGCCACGCTCAAGTTCACCCTGCTCGACCGCCGGACCCACTACCAATGAGTACACTCTCCTCGTTCTCACCAGGCACGGCGCATCGCTTTCGCACGTGGCTGTCGCTTGAGACCATCGCCGCCTGGCTCTTGGCGCTGATCTGGATATTTCCGCTGCTCTATGCACTCTGGGCGGCGTTTCACCCGAGCGAGTACATGGTGCGCTTTGCGCTCTTCGCGCCGCTGACCCTGGACAACGTCGCCAACGCCTGGGCGCAGGCGCCGTTTGCGCGCTACTACCTCAACACCTTTGCGCTGGTCACAGGCGTGGTCATCGGTCAGTTCGTGGTGTGTACGCTGGCGGCGTTCGCCTTCGCGCGCTTTCCCATACCCGGCAAGAACGCGCTGTTTCTGCTGGTACTGATTCAGCTGTTCATCTTCCCTGAAGTGCTGATCGTCGAAAACTACCGCATGGTCAGCGAGCTTGGCCTGATCAACACGCTGACCGGTGTGGGCCTGCCTTACGTGGCCAGCGCCTTCGGCATATTCCTGCTGCGCCAGACCTTCAAGACCATCCCCCAGGAGCTTGAAGACGCCGCCCGCATCGAGGGCTGTGGCTGGCTCGAGATTCTGTGGAAGGTGTACGTGCCCCTGGCCAAGCCCACCTACCTGGCGTATGGGCTGGTATCGGTCAGCCACCACTGGAACAACTTCCTGTGGCCCTTGGTGGTGACCAACTCGGTGGAAAGCCGCCCGCTCACGGTGGGGCTGGGCATCTTTTCCGCCCCGGAAACCGGCGTCAACTGGGCCACCATCAGCGCCGCCACGCTCTTGAGCATCGCCCCGCTGCTGGTGGCGTTTTTGCTGTTTCAGCGCCAGTTCGTGCAGTCGTTCCTGCGCGCGGGCATTCGCTAGACAGGCGCTTGCCCGGCTGTTCGTGCGACAATCCCTGCTTGGTTCCGATGAACGAGTAAGGAGAGCGAGGATGCACGGCGAACCCCACCCGGCGCTTTCGGTACTGCAGGAGGTCTTTGGCTTCGATCAGTTTCGCGGCCCGCAGCAAGCCATCATCGAGCATGTGATTGCCGGGGGCGATGCGCTGGTGCTGATGCCTACCGGCGGCGGCAAGTCGCTGTGCTACCAGATCCCGGCGCTGATTCGCGCAGGTACCGCCATCGTGGTGTCGCCCTTGATCGCGCTGATGCAGGATCAGGTGGCCGCCCTTGAACAGAACGGCGTGCGCGCCGCCTATCTGAACTCCAGCCTCGACTACCACGAGGCGGTCGAGGTGGAGAACCGGCTGCGCGCAGGCGAGCTGGATCTCTTGTACGTGGCGCCCGAGCGTCTGGCCACGGCGCGCATGCAGATGCTGCTGGACCAGGCCCATATCGCCCTGTTCGCCATCGACGAAGCTCACTGCGTCTCCCAGTGGGGCCACGATTTTCGCCCGGAGTACCGCCAGCTCTCCCAGCTCCATCAGCGCTTCCCTCAGGTGCCGCGTATTGCCCTCACCGCGACTGCCGATGTACCCACCCGGGGCGATATCATCGAGCATCTGCAGCTCGAAAACGCAGCGCTTTTCAATAGCGGCTTCGACCGGCCCAACATCCGCTACCATATTGCCGAAAACCAGGGTAACGCCCGCGAGGCGCTTTTGCGCTTCATTCGCGAAAACCACGACGGCGAGGCGGGGATCGTCTACTGCCTCTCGCGGAAAAAGGTGGAAGACACCGCCGCCTGGCTCTCGCGCCAGGGGCTGACCGCGCTCCCCTACCACGCCGGGCTGCCTCCGGAGCAGCGCCAGGAGCATCAGACCCGCTTTCTGCGCGAGGACGGCGTGGTGGTGGTCGCCACCATCGCCTTCGGCATGGGCATCGACAAGCCGGACGTGCGCTTTGTCGGGCACTTGAACCTGCCCAAGAGCATCGAAGCCTACTACCAGGAGACCGGCCGCGCCGGGCGCGACGGCCTGCCTGCGGATGCGTGGATGGCCTACGGGCTGCAGGACGTGATTACCCTGCGCCAGATGCAGCAGGACTCAAGCGCAGGTGACCAGCAAAAGCGCATCGAGCAGCAGAAGCTCGACGCCATGCTGGGGCTTTGCGAGATCATCAGCTGCCGCCGCCAGGCGCTTCTGCACTACTTCGGCGACCACCTGGACGCGCCCTGCGGCAACTGCGACAACTGCCTGACGCCGCCGGAAACCTGGGACGCCACCGTGGCCGCGCAAAAGGCGTTGTCCTGTGTCTACCGCACCGAGCAGCGCTTCGGCGTGACCTATCTGGTGGATGTGCTGCTGGGCAAATCGAACGAGCGCATCACCCGCTTTGGCCATGACCGGGTAAGCACCTTCGGCATCGGAGCCGAGCTTTCCGCCAACGAGTGGAAAGCACTGTATCGCCAACTGATTGCCAGCGGCTACCTGAGTGTGGATATGGAGGGCCACGGCGGCATCCGCCTCACCGCCAACGCCAAGCCGGTGCTACGCGGCGAGCAGCCGCTCACCCTGCGCAAGCCCGTCAAGGCCAAGGCCACCCGCCGCGGCAAGGCCGGCTTCCCCGCCCAAGGCCATGGCGCGCTGTGGGAGGCGCTGCGCGAGCACCGCAAGACACTTGCCGACGCCCAGGGCGTGCCCGCCTACGTCATCTTCAACGATGCCACGCTTGCCGAACTCGACGAGCAGCGCCCCGAGAGCCTGGCCGCCCTTGGCGGTATCACCGGCATTGGCGCACGCAAGCTCGAGGATTACGGAGAGGGGATTCTGGCGGTCATCACGGCGCACAAGAACGCACCCGCAAGCGCCCCCGTAGGCGACAGCGCCCAGGAATCCGCCACGCTCTTGCGCCAAGGGCTGACGCCAGAGGAGATCGCCCAGGCTCGCGGGCTGGCCCCGAACACCGTTTACCGCCACCTGGCCGATGTGATTGCCAGCGGTGCGCTGGCCGTTGAAGACGTGATTACGCTGGAGGCGGCCGAGCTTGACCAGATTCGCGCCGCCTTCACTCAACACACGGGGCAAGGCTTGAAAGTGGTGTTTGAAGCGCTGGGCGGGCGGTTCGACTACCACGTACTGGCCTGCGTGCGGGCCTCACTGGGCACGCAGGCCTAGCGTTTGGGGCAAGCCTTGCCGATGTGCAAGGCCGTCTTTAACGACAATGCTCACCCCGGGCGATGGCGGCGGCGTCGAAGACGCCGGTGTCCAGCACCCAGCCGGTCACCAGCGCTGCCGGCGTGACATCGAACGACGGGTTCCACACCGGAGCGTTTTCCGGCGCCCAGACGATATCGCCAAAGGCGCCGGTGGCGCCGCGTATTTCCGCCGCGTCGCGCTGCTCGATGGGGATGTCGGCGCCGGTGGCGCAGGCCGGGTCGACGGTAGTGTAGGGAGCGACCACGTAAAATGGCACCTGGTGGTAGTGGGCCGCCACCGCCAGCATGTAAGTACCCACTTTATTGGCAAAGTCGCCGTTGGCGCAGATGCGGTCGGCGCCGACCATCACTTTATCCACCTTGCCGGCGGCCATCAGGCTTGCCGCCATGCTGTCGGCAATCAACTGATAGGGAATGTCCAGATCGGCCATTTCCCAGGCGGTCAGCCGTCCGCCCTGCAAAAGCGGGCGGGTTTCGTTGACGTAGACATGCAGCGTCATGCCGCGCTTTCTGGCCACTGCCAGCGCGCCGATTGCCGTGCCCACGCCGGCGGTGGCAAGCGCCCCGGTATTGCAGTGAGTAAGCACTCGCTCACCTTCTGTCAAAAGATCTGCGCCGCGCTCGGCCATGCGCTGGCACAGCTCGCGATCCTCCTCGAACAACGCCGCGGCTCGCCGGGCGAGCGCTGCCGGCCCCTTTGCAAAGCAGGCCTCCAGCGCATCCAGGCAGTACATGAGGTTGACCGCCGTGGGGCGCGTGGCGCGCAAGCGATCACTTACCAACTGCCACTGCTCCTGCTGGCCGGGGTGGCGTGCGGCGTACTGGGCCAGCACGAACGCCGCGCTCAGGCCGATCAGCGGCGCGCCGCGAATCGCCAGGCGCTTGACCGCCGCCTGCCAGGCCTCCGGCGAGTCGCAACGCTCCCACTGTTCGGCCTGGGGCAGGCGTGTCTGGTCCAGGTACTCAAGCGAGTCGACGTCAATTCGCAAACTGCGGGATTCAAGCATGGGCATCGAAGGCTCCTTGGGCGCGCCGGGCGTGCGGCTTATCAAGCGCGGAGCATATCATATAGAATGAACGCCACTCGAACACAGGCGAAGCCGAGCAAACGATGACTTCAAAAGACGAACTACTGGCCGCCATCGCCTGGGCAGCGTCCAAGGGCTGGACGCCCGCCACCGGCGGCAACTTCTCCGCCCGGGTGCCGGAAGGCTACCTCGTCACGGCCTCGGGCCGCGACAAGACCCGCATCCAGGCCGATGACCTGCTGCTTTGCGACCTTGACGGCCAGGTGCTTGAAGGCAGCGGCAAGCCGAGCGCGGAGAGTGACCTGCACGCCGCGCTCTACCGGCTGGACGGCCAGATCGGCTGCGTACTGCATACCCACACCGTGGCCAGCACCGTGCTTTCGCGCCGCTTCCCTGACGGCATTGCACTGAACGGCTTTGAAATGCAGAAAGCCCTTCAGGGCAACACCACCCACGATGCCACCGTCTGCCTGCCGGTAGTGCCCAACGCCCAGGATATGGACGAGCTGGCCGCCCACGTGCGCGCCGCCTGGCCCATGCCCTGGGGCTTTCTGGTGGCCGGCCACGGCATTTACGCCGTAGGCGCTACCGTCGCCGAGTGCCGCCGCCATCTGGAGGCAATCGAATTTTTACTTGCCTGCGTTCTCGAAGAGAGTCGGTGGTCCCAATGATGAAGAATCCAGACCTTGCTGATGCCAACATTCGCGCCGTCGTCACCGATATCGAAGGCACCACCACCGATATCCGCTTCGTGCATGACGTGCTGTTCCCTTACGCTCACGATCAGCTCCCCGAGTATGTGAACACTCACTCGGCCCAGACGGAGGTGGCCGAGCAGATCGATGCGGTGCGCCGCGACCTCGATGCCCCCGACGCCTCGCTGGACAAGGTCATCGAGACGCTTCTGTACTGGATCGAGACTGACCAGAAGAAAACCTCGCTCAAGGCACTGCAGGGCATGATGTGGGCGGACGGCTACCAGCGCGGGGCGTTCCAGGGCCATCTTTATGCAGACGTGGCGCCGCGCCTTCGCCAGTGGGCGAACGCGGGCAAGAAGCTCTACGTCTACTCCTCGGGCTCCGTCCAGGCGCAGAAGCTGCTGTTTGGCCACAGCACCGAGGGTGACCTGACGCCGCTGTTCAGCGGCTACTTCGACACCCATGTCGGCCACAAGCGCGAAACGGATGCCTACCGCCATATCACCGCCGAGCTTGGCTTGCCCGCCGCATCCATCCTGTTTCTCTCCGATGTGGTAGAGGAGCTGGACGCTGCCAGCCAGGCCGGCATGCAGACGCTGCAGCTGGTACGTGAAGGCACCCAGGCGGGCACCGAGCACGCCACTGTGGCAAGCTTTGATGAGATCGACCTTTAAGGACAACGCTTCAACCGAGGAGAGCGCCCATGTCACAACTCAAAGTATTTGCCGACCAGGACCCGAACACCGCCTTGATCGACACCACCGATAGCGAGCAGATCAAGACCGAGCTCAATCGCGTGGGCGTGCTGTTCGAGCGCTGGGCCACGCCCGGCGAAATCAGTGATGGTGCCACTCAGGACGATATTCTGGCGCTCTACCAGGACGACATCGAGCGCTTGAAAGCCCAGGGCGGCTACCAGACGGTTGACGTGCTGCACATGGTACCCACGCATCCTGAAAAGGACGCCATGCGCCAGAAGTTCCTGAACGAGCACCGCCACCTTGAAGACGAAGTGCGCTTTTTCGTGAAGGGTCAGGGGCTTTTCTGCCTGCATATCGAGGACAAGGTGTATCAGGTGCTGTGCACCCGCAATGACCTGATCAGCGTGCCGGCCAATACGCCACACTGGTTCGATATGGGGCCCGCGCCTGAATTTACCGCGCTGCGCTTTTTCGACAACGTGGAAGGCTGGGTGCCCCACTGGACCGAGAGCGATATTGCCGGCAAATTCGATCGGATAGATCAGCTTTAAATAACCTGAGGTGCTTAAGGCGCAGCGGATTATGCATCCGCTGCGCCTGGCGTCTGCTCAAGATCATTATTCGTTACATCTTATTCACCTACCTCAAGCGCATCTTGCCGGTTGTGTGTTTTGGCCAGCTCTATCAACGCCGCCATATCTGAATACGCCCGCGGATTGACCACCAATTCTTCGCCCATCAACAAGTTGCGCGCTTCAAGCCGTGCCCGAAGTGCGGTGTCCTCGATCTCCTCGAAATCCGCGTTGTGGGCCAGCGACAGCACTCGGCGGTGCATCTCGATGCCACAAAACGCCAACGCATCCTCGCGAATTTCCTCGAGCAGCGCATCGCAGGCCGCCTCGCTTTCGTGGCCCTGCTCTTCGAACAGCGCTTTCGGAAACAGGAGGCCGGTGCGCTCGGTTTGCCACAGGTGGCGGAACTCGGCGTCAAAGCTTGTAAAGCATGCCTCGATCACCTCGAGTATCCACGCTTGATACGCAGCCAGGTCAGCGTCAGAGCGGTGGGCTGGCTGGCTGAAATAGGCCATCAGGAAGTTGGCTACGGCCATGCCCAGATCGAACGCCATGGGACCGTACTGGGAGAACTCCGGGTCGATCACCCGAACGCTGTTGTCAGTGGCCATGATCGAGCCGGAGTGCAGATCGCCGTGCAGCATGGTTTCGGCATTGGCGGTGAACTTCAGGAGCATGCGCTGGGCACGAACCTTCAATGCCACATTGCTGCGCAGCCGCTCCACCACCGGGGTAAGCGCCGGCGTGTGGTGGTTCATCTCGGCATTGAAATAGGGGTCGGTGAATACCAGTGATTCAGTGATCGCGGGAATTGCCACGTTGCCGGAGAAAAGCCCGACGTCCTGTTTCTTCTCGGGGCTTGGCAGGGAAAGCCCCGAGCCGCGGAACGCGGTGCGCGCGCAGAACCTGCCCAGGGTTTCGCCCAGCTGCGCCACCCGCTCGCCGCGGATCAGCTTGCGGCGCAGAATGATATGCGGGTGCAGGTACTCCATCACGATCAGCGCCTGCGCCTTGTCGAAGTGGTAGACCTCGGGGGCGATCCCTGGGTCGCGCCGGGCCTGGCGCACCAGCGCGTAGTACTCGAAGTGGGCGCGATAAAGCGGCAACGGCCAGCTTTCCCCGACCATGCGCACATAAGGCAATGCCTGCTTGACCACCACGCTCCCGACGCTGCCCGTGACGATGAATACCAGGTTCAGGTTGCCGTCGCCCACTTCGCGCACGTCCCAGCCCGCCGGGTCGCCGCCGACCCGGCGGGTAACAGCCTGCACATCACCCAGGCGCTTGCTCAGGCTATCGACACTCAGCGCTTCATAGCGCGTGGTTTCTTCGCGGTATTCCTGCGGCACAGCGTGCTCCTTGGCAGTTTTTTTGCGTATTTGCGCTTACTGCCAGGCCAATGTCAAATGAGAGCGGTACTCTCACCGGCCACTCTGGTGCGGGCGCGGCCATCGCACTTCAAGCACTCTGGCAAGGCACAACCGGAAACAACCCGCTCGAGAACGGCGTAACGCACCAACAAGGCCTACGCTTTTAACGCGTGCCGTGATCGTCGGCCCCTTATACCGGGACACGATAGAGAGCGGCGCGCGGTTCACCACCACACCTTGACATGGGAGCAAGCAATGCAGCGCCAACAGGACACCAAGACACGCGAATGGACCTTCACCTTCGGCCATGAAGAGCTGGTGGTTCATCGCCGCTACGAAGTACTCAGCATGCTCAACGACTTTCTTCTGGGACTGTGGTTTAGCGTGGGCAGCGTTTGCTTTTTCTTCGAGGGCGGGGTGAGAGACGCAGGTGTCTGGCTTTTCTTGCTGGGCAGCGTTCAGTTGCTGGTTCGTCCCGCCATTCGGCTGCACCGCTATATACGCTTCAAGCACCTGCCCGATGCCAACCAGGATAACTGACGCCGATCAGGGCCAGAGGCCCGTGCTGCCCTGACACTGCTTCTTGAAGGAGGCCGGTCACGTCAACAACGCTGGCGATTGACCCCGTGCCGCAGGCGCAGACGACCTCGCAGCCGGCGCGCCAGCACGTCGACGCCGATATTGATCAGCGCGGTGATCAATATCAGCACCATGGCGCGATCGAAGCGGATCTCCTGAATGGCGGTGTCGACGTAGAAACCCAGCGTGGCGATGCCCAGAATGCCGAGAATCGCCGTCTCGCGCAGGATGATTTCCCAGCGGTAGAACAAAAGCGCCAGAAACGGCCCGTAAAGTCGCGGCACCAGTTCAAACGTGTAACGGTTCACGCCCCGCGGCGCATCCTGGCGCAGCAGGATTTCGTTGCTGCGCCGGCCAATCAGGTGGGCGATGATGCCGCCGTTGTGCAGCGCCAGCGCCACCACCGCCGGCAGCATCGACGGCCCCCAGAGCTGCAGCAGAATGAACGCCAGCATGTACTCCGGCGTCGAGCGCATCACCACCAGCACTACGTGGCCCAGCACGCCGCCGGGGCGGTTCGTAAAGTGGCGCGAAATCAGAGGGAAAAGCAGCAGCGCCAGCGCCCCGGTGGCCACCAGCGCGAGCTGGGTGAGCAGCAGCGTATTCCAGATGCCCGGCAGCGCCTGGTTGACAAAAAGCTGGGCAAACCACTCCCAGAGCCCTTCCAGCCCTTCGCCCCTTTTGAGCGGGGTGGGCACGATGTCCTCGGTGAAAAACCGCGTCACGTTCGACCACATGATGGGCAGCCCCGTGCCCAGCAAAAACGGCGCGACCAGCAGATAAAACGGCAGAACCTTCGGGCGTACCCACCACCGGAGCGTGCCGATCAGCACGTAGAACGTGAGCAGCAGCGCCCCGACCGTCGCGTAGTGGCCCTGGGCAAACGCCGCCATCAGGTGGTAGCCGATGGTCGGCATGCCGACGAAACCCAGCACCGCGCTGGAGCGCAGCCCGCACTCCAGCCGGTACGCCGTATAGCTCACCAGGTGCGGCCAGGCCTGGCTTACGCGGGCGTAGACGAGTCTCGAGAGCCGCCCGGCGCGGCGCGGCAGCACCACCGCCGGCAGCGGGTCGGTTTCATCGAGAATCTCGGCGTACACCTTGGCAAATATCCCCGCGTAGGGAATGGCGATGGCCAGCACCCCGGTCACCGGGTGCAGGCCAAAACTCTGCAGAAAGATCAACGCCCAGAAGAGTTCGTGAATGGCGCGGATGAAGGCACTGAAGGTGCGCACCCACCAGTGGTGAAACAAAAGCGCGAGCCCCATACCGGCAAGCGCGCCCACCCCCACGCCCACGAAGGCGAACGCCACGGTGCGCAAGAGCGCCTCGCCCAGCGAATCGACGCTGGTGAAATCCGGCTGGAGCAGCCCGAGAAAGAGCTGGCCGAGCGAGCGCCAGGGGTCGTGGGCGCTGATCTCGAAATCGCCCAGCAGCAGGCACGCGAGCGCCAGCAGGATGAACCCGAGCGTGACGCGGGTCGTGGCGCGAAACGGCATCAGTAAAGGTCCTGAAGCGAGGCGCTATCGAGCGTGTTACTCGGCGCGTCGAGCACCACGGCGCCATCCCTGAGCCCGACGATGCGCGTACAAAAGCCAAGCGCCAAATCGAGGTCGTGCATCGCCAGCACCGAGCGTGGATAGCCCTGGGTCAGCTTGCCCATGAGCGAACTCGCCTGGGGGCCGTCGAGCGCCGAGACCGGCTCGTCGGCGAGCAGAAGCGCCCCTTGCTGATAGAGCACCCGCGCCGCCGCCACCCGCTGGCGCTGGCCGCCGGAGAGCTCGCCGCAGGGCGTCCAGCGCTTCTCGCCGATGCCCACCTCGTCGAGCAGCGCCGCTATTTCATCGACGTCGCGCCGGAAGGGCCTTGCCAGGGTGGCCAGGTTACGCCACCACCGGTGGCGGTCGAGCCGGCCCATGTAGACGTTGTGAAATACCGAGAGCGTATCGACGAGCCCCAGCGCCTGGGGCATCAGCGCCACCGGCTGCGCTTGCCAGCGGTCATACATCAGCGAGAGCAGCGTGGACTTGCCCGCCCCGCTCTTGCCGATCAGCGCCACGTGCTCGCCGGGCTCGATGCCCATCGACAGCGGCCCGAGCACGCGGGTCGCGCCGTAGTGCGCCTCGGCATCCTGTAAAACGAAATCGCTCACCCTTACAGCAGGTCCAGCGAGACCGCCACGTCGTGAATCGGCTCGAAATCCTCGTTGGAGGCGGGAATGAAGCCCGAGCGCGGGAAGCTCGCCAGCAGTTCCGGGTCGTCCATATCGAGAAGCGCCTGCTGCAGGCGTTCGGTGAAGCCCTCGCCGAAACGCTCGTCCACGTCGCCGCGCACGGTCCAGTGATAATCCGGGTAGGTCGGCGACTCCCAGACGATCTGCACCTGCTCCGGGTCGACGTTGCCCTGCTCCACCTCGTTCTCCCAGGCGGTGTAGCTCAGCACACCGGCCTGATACGCGCCGGACTGCACCAGCGACACAGTGCGGCTGTGGTTGCCGCTGTAGCCCACCCGCGAGAAGAGCTCATTCGGCGACTCGCCCAAATCGCGGGTCAGAAAGTACTCCGGCATCAGCCGCCCGGAGGTCGAGCTTTGCGAGCCGAAGGTGAAGGTCAGCCCCTTGAGCGCCTCGGGCGCGGTGTCGGACTCGACCGGCTCGATCCCGGTGGACGCGTTGGCGATGAAGTAGCTCTTGTACTCCGGGTCCTCGACGCCCTGGGCAATCGCCTGGGAGCCCGGCACCAGCTCGCGGGCCTGCACGCCGGTGAAACCGCCAAACCAGGCCAGCTGCACCTGGTTGTTGCGAAACGCGGTGACCGAAGCGGCGTAGGAGGTGACCGGAATGAAGCGCACGTCGACGTCGAGTTCTTCCGCAAGGTAGTCGGCGACGGACTGAAAACGCTGCTGCAGGCGGGTTTCGTCCTCGTCGGGAATGGCGGTGAACACGAGCGTATCGGCGGCGGCCAGCGGCGAGGCAAGCGCTAACAGTACGGCCGCACGGGCCAGCAACGGTTGGCGAGACATGAGAGCATCCTTATCAGAACGGGAAAAAACCGGCGCCAAAAACGCCGAAGCAAACCTCGTGGCAGCATAGCAGTTTACGGGCCGAAAGCCCCTACTTCTTCGCGCCGGGCGGTTTCGCGCCCGGCGGTTTTTAACGCAGCCTTTCCAATCAAACGCGCGACAGCGACTCGACGAAGCCGGCGGGGCTCGAATAGAGCGCGTCCGCCTTGAGCGGCTGCAGTGCGCCCGCCTTCTCCACCAGCAAGCTCGGCACGCCGCGCAGCGAGAAGCGCTGCATCAGCGTCTGCGCCTGCACGACGCGGCGCTCACAGGCGCTGCGCAGCGTTTCGTCGTCGGCTTTCAGAAGTGAAGCGGCCTCGAAAAGCGCCAGCGCGTCCAAAAGCTCGACCAGCGTGGCCCGGTCGGTCACGTCGCGTCCCTCGGCGTAGCGGGCGCGCTGGAAGGCCTCGAGCGCGGCGAACTCGCGCTCGGCAGCGGTGAGGTGTACGGCGGTGAGCGCACGCGTGGCCGGGGCGCTGTCGAAGCGCTGCTCGCGGCTTTCGAGCACACCGCGGCGGTAGGCCTCGGTGAAGGGCTGACCGGTCAGCGCGGCGATGCGCTGGTCGTTCTCCCAGGCGTAGGCGGCGAACGCCTCGTCCATCGCCCGGCCACCCGAGCCGGCGAAGAGCCCGGTGGGCATCGGTTCGAGGGTGATCGCGTTTGAGGCAGCGGCAGCCGCCAGCGCGGGGGCTGCGCCGTAGCACCAGCCGCACAGCGGGTCGAACAGGTAGACGAGTCGGGTCATGGGCTTCTCCTTCAAGGCGGTTCTCGCCAACGTCACGGCGCCAAGCGTAAGCCTTCTGCGCTGATAAAGACACTCCCGGACGCTTGATGGCGGGGCTGTCACGAGACTGAAAGATTTCCCGTTCAAGCTGGGCGGCGCTTATCTCTGGAGATGCCTCGATGCTCAAACGCCCGCTTGCTACCGCCATCGCCCTTTCTGCGCTTTCGCTGTCCGCTACCGCGGCCGCCGAGACGCTCACGCTCTACACCAGCCAGCCCCAGAGCGACGCCCAGCAGACCGTCGATGCGTTCATGGAGGCCCACCCGGAGATCGAGGTGGAGTGGGTGCGCGACGGCACCACGCGTCTGATGACGCGGCTTCGCTCGGAGCTTTCCGCCGGGGTGAGTAACCCGGACGTGCTGCTGATCGCCGACAGCATGACCATGGAGTCACTCAAGCGCGACGGCCACCTGCAGGCGTATGAAAGCGCCGAACGCGAGGCTTTCGAGCCGGAGACCTTCGACCCGCAGGGCTACTACTACGGCACCAAGCTGATCACTACCGGCATCGTCTACAACACCGGCGCCGAGGCGCGCCCGACGCGCTGGCAGGACCTGCTCGAACCCGAGTACGAAGGGCTCGTGACCATGCCGAGCCCGCTCTACTCCGGGGCGGCGTTGATCCACATGGCGGCGATCACGGAAAACCCCGAACTGGCCGAAGATTATTACGAGCGGCTTCGCGATAACCGCGTCGAGGCGCAAAGCGGCAACGGTGGCGTATTCAACGCGGTGGCCGCGGGTACCAAGGCCTACGGCATCGTGGTGGACTTTCTGCCCATCCGCGAAGCCGCCAAGGGCTCGCCGGTCGAATTCGTCTTCCCCGAGGAGGGCGTGAGTGCGGTCACCGAGCCGGTGGCGATCATGGAAGGCGCCCAAAACGTCGACGCCGCCCGCAAGTTCGTCGATTTCGTGCTATCACAAGCGGGCCAGGAACTGGTCAGCCGTCAGGGCTACCTGCCCGCCCGGGGGGGCGTCGCCGCCCCGGAAGGCTTCCCCGAGCGCGAGTCCATCGAGCTGATGCCCGTCGATATCAATCAGGCTCTCGATCAGGAAGAGGCCCTGAAAGCGCGCTTTAGCGAGCTGTTTGGCGGCTGATGCTGGCGTTGAAATCCGGCGCTGGCGGCCAGTCGCGCTGGCTGCTGACGCTTTTGACCGCCGCGGTGGTGCTGCTGAGCCTGGTGCCGAGCGTGCGGCTACTCATCGAGGCGCTGAGCGATCTTGCCCAGGGGGCGAACGCGCCGCTCTGGCGGGTGCTCAGCGCCGCCTCGACCTGGCGGGCGCTGTGGCACAGCGTCTACACCTCCGGGCTTGGCATGCTGATCGCGCTGGTGCTCGGCAGCCTGTTTGCGTTCGTCATCACCCTGACCGACATTCGCGCCAAAGCGGCGCTGGTGTTCTGCTTCATGCTGCCGATGATGATTCCGCCTCAGGTGACCGCGCTTGCCTGGCTGCAGCTCTTCGGCCCGGCCAGCCCGATTCTCAAGAGTCTTGGCATCGCCCCCGCCCTTGGCAGCCCGCAGCCGCTCTACTCCGCCGAGGGCATTGCGCTTTTGCTCGGCATTCAGGCCGCGCCGCTGGTGTTTCTGGCGCTGCGCACTTCGCTTTTATCGCTGCCCCGGGAGCTGGTGGAGGCCGCGCGCATCAGCGGCGCCCGCCAGTCCCAGGTGTGGGGGCACATCGTGCTGCCGGTCACTCGAAGCGGGCTGATCGCCGGTGCTGCCATGGCGTTCATCTCGAGCCTCGGCAACTTCGGCATTCCCGCCATGCTGGGCATTCCCGCCGGTTATTACGTGCTGCCCACGCTGATCTATCAGCGCATGGCGAGCTTCGGCACCGGGGTGCTGCCGGAAATGGCGGCGCTGTCGGTGCTGATCGGCGCGGTGGCGCTCGCGGGCGTGGCGCTCCAGCAGCGGCTGATGGGGCGCAGCCGCTTCGGGCTGACCGGCCACAGCGGCCGCGCCCACGACTTCTCGCTCGGGCGCTTCAAGCTGCCGGTCACGATGCTCCTGGTGGGCGTGCTGCTGGTGATTCTCGTCGCGCCGCTGGCCGCACTCATCGTGAGTTCACTGGTGCCCGCCATGGGCGTGCCGCTCGATGCGACCACGGCAACGCTTGGGGCCTACGTCGAGATACTCAGCCGCCAGGGCGCTACCTGGCGGGCGGTGAGCAACAGCGTGACGCTCGCCGGCGGCGCCTCGCTCTTGTTGATGGCGGCGAGCCTGCCGCTGGCCTACCGGCTCCAGCGACTGCCGCCCAGGCTGCAAAGCCTCAGCTTGAGCGCGGTGGAGCTGCCTTACGCGCTGCCCGGCGTGGTGCTCGCCATCGCCTGCATTCTGCTGTTCGTGCGCCCGGTTCCGATCATCGACGTGGCGCTTTACGGCACGCTCGGGCTCATTTTCATCGCCTATCTGGCGCGCTTTCTGGTGGTGTGCCTGAAGCCGGTAGCGGCGAGCCTTGGCCAGCTCGATGCCTCGCTCGAAGAGGCCGCGCAGCTCGCCGGCGCCGGGCCCTGGAAGCGCCTTGGCACCATCGTGCTGCCGCTGGTGGCGCCTGCGCTGTTTGCCGGCGGGCTGTTGGTGTTTCTGCTCGCGGTGAACGAGCTCACCGTCTCGGCGCTTTTGTGGAGCGCGGGTAATGAGACCCTGGGCGTGCTCATTTTCAATCTGGATGAGGGCGGCGAAAGCGTGCTGGCCTCGGCGGTGTCCGTGCTGGTGGTCGCGATGGTCGCCACACTGATGCTCCTGCTGAGCGTTCTGGCACCGCGCCTGCCCAGGGGAGTCGTTCCGTGGCAAAACTGAGTATCGAGGCGGTCAGCAAGTACTTCGACGAGCACGCCGCCGTCGATGAGCTGTCGCTTGCCGTCGAGCCCGGCGAGTTCGTGGCCCTGCTGGGCCCGAGCGGCTGCGGCAAGACCACCATGCTTCGCATGCTGGCAGGCTTCGAGCCGCTCACCCGCGGCGAGATTCGCCTGGGCGGCGAGCTTCTGGCAAGCCCGACCCACCACCTGCCGCCCGAGCAGCGACACATGGCGATGGTGTTTCAATCCTACGCGCTGTGGCCGCACATGAGCGTGGCGGATAACGTCGGCTACCCCTTGAAGCTCAAGAAGGTGCGTGGCGAGGCGTACCGCAAACGCGTCGAGCAGGCGCTGTCGCTGGTGGCGCTCGAGAAGTACGCCAGCCGCACGCCCCAGGACTTGAGCGGCGGCCAGCGTCAGCGCGTGGCACTGGCGCGGTGTCTGGTCAATGAGCCAGCGGTAGTGCTGCTCGACGAGCCGCTGGCGAATCTCGATCGCCACCTGCGCGCCGCCATGGAGCAGAGCTTTCATGAGTTTCACCGCCGCACCGAGGCCACCATGGTGTACGTGACCCACGATCAGGGTGAGGCCATGGCGTTGGCGGATCGTATCGCCGTGATGCGTGATGGCAGGCTCGTTCAGTGGGCCACGCCACAAACGCTTTACCGCGAGCCGAAAAGCCAGTGGGTGGCAAGCTTCATCGGCCAGGGCAGCCAGCTGATGATCGCCGCGGGCGAGCCTGGCAGGCGTCTTTCCGAGGCCGAGCTGATGCAGGGCCTGGCGGGCACCGAGCGCACCCAGGCGGTGCTGATCCGCCCGGAGCACGTTCGCGTGGCGTCCACCACCCCGAGCGACCGGGACCTCGTCGCTCGGGTCGAGCATCAGGTGTTTCGTGGCGAACGCTTCGAGCTGCATCTGCGCCTGCCAGGCGGCGAAGCGCTGCTGGCCTACCACCCGCAGGCGCTAACGCCGGGCCAGCAGGTAGCGCTCACGCTGACCCAGGGGTGGTGTCTGGAAAGCGACTAGCGCGCCCGCTTTTCGAGCCGCTTCGCGGCGCGCTCACGGGTCGCCTTCCTTTCGGGGTGCTTCATGGCACCCCACCGGCTGATCTCTTCCATGTTGCGCCCGCAGCCCACGCAGAGTTCGCCTTCGAGCCGGCAGACGCCGATACAGGGACTTTCGATCTTCCGAGCCATGAGGGGCGCCTTGAGTGTAAAAGCGCGATCCTACCGATACTTCTGCCACGCCAGCAAGGCGATGGGTAAAAGCGATACCGGCAGAAGCCACGCATTCAGCGCCGCCCAGCCGAGCGTACTGGTCAGCGGCCCCGCCGCCAGCGCCGACAGCGCCACGGCGCCGAACACCAGAAACTCGTTGGCCGCCTGCACCCGCGCCTTCTCATCAGGCCGGCAGGCGGCCGCCAGCAGCCCGGTGGCGGGCAGAAAGGTGAAGTTCCAACCCAAGCCCAGCAGCACCAGCGCCAGGTTGAAGCCGGCAACGCTCAGCGAAAGCTGCGCGGCCAGCGTGCTCGCCACTAAAAGCCCACAGCCGGCGACGATCATCGCTTTGGCGCCGACGCGCGCGCTCAGGTACCCGGTGAAAAACGACGGCGCGAACATCGCCACCACGTGCCACTGAATGGTCATCGCCACGTGGTCGAAGCCGTGGCCGGCGTGGCTCATGGCCAGGGGCGTGGCCGTCATCACCAGGTTCATCACCGCGTAGCCCACCATCGCCGAGACGACCGCGACGATGAAGGCCGGCTGGCGCAGAATCTCACCCAGCGCTCGCTTGTCGCCCGGCGGCGGTTC
Organism: Vreelandella aquamarina; assembly: GCF_020075495.1. Classification (GTDB taxonomy): domain Bacteria; phylum Pseudomonadota; class Gammaproteobacteria; order Pseudomonadales; family Halomonadaceae; genus Vreelandella; species Vreelandella aquamarina_A. Next base: position 129,357 of record NZ_JABYQT010000008.1, on the reverse strand, counting down.
GACGAACGCTACCGGCATCCGGGTAACGAGCAGCAGACAAAGTGCGATCACATAAAGCGCGGCCAGCCCCGCAAAGCTTGCCAGAAACGGCGTCTCGACAAGCTCGCGGCTGAACCGGGCAAGCCAGGGGCCGACAAAGGCGGCCAGCAAGCCACCCCCCATGACCAGCCCGAGCGCACGCTCGCGGTAGCGCTCGGCGGCGGCCTCCAGCGCGGCGAAGCGGTAGAGCTGACCAAAGCCGATGCCGACCCCGATCAGAAAGGTCGCGAGCAGAAAAAGCGGAAAGCGGCCCAGGGTGAGCGCAGCCATGGCCACCCCCGCGCCCGAAAGCCCGATCAGATTGCCCAGCACGAAGCCGCGCTTGCGCCCGAGCCGTCCCATGATGAGCGAGGCGGGAATGGTCGCGCACATCAAGCCCAGCCACTGGCTCGCCACCGGCGCGGTGGCAAGCGTAGGACCGGGAGCGAGCGCGGCCCCCACCAACGGCGAGACGGCGATGAGCAGGATGTTGCCGCTGACCAGCAGCGCCTGACAAAGCGAGAGTAATGACACCGTTAACGGCATGGGGGCTCCTTGAAGAATCAAGCGCTGGCGGTAAAGGGAAGGTGAAACGTCATGATAGCGCTGAAACTGGCGGCGCAGTTGCCGCTTGCCATCAATAGCGCCCGACAGGTTGGCAAGGACATGGCTAGCCTGCCTGGCCGGCCGGGGCCTCCATGCGCCGTACGCTGGAAACAAAGTCGCTGAAGCGCTCGCCCTGAATCAGTACGTGATCGCATAGCGCCTGCTGGGCAAGGGCTGCATCGCCCTTGGCAATGGCCTCGACGATGACGTGATGCTCGTTGAGCGAGTTGTGCATTCGCTGGCGCACCTGCAGTTGCAGGCGGCGGTAGGGCTTCAGGCGCTGCTTCAACTGACGTGCTTCACTGGCCAGAAAGGTGTTGTGGCTGGCGGTGTAGATGCAGTCGTGAAAGGTTTCGTTTTCGTAGTAATACACGTCGGTATCGCCGGCCAGCGCCGCTGCTTCGCAGCGCTCGTGAGCGACACGCAATGCGGCAAGCTCCGGCTCGCTGATACGTCGAGCCGCCAGCCGGCCGCACATGCCCTCAAGCTCGGCCATGACCTCGAACATCTCGATCAACTGGTCGATACCCACCTTGGCGACAAAGGTGCCCTTCTTTGGCGAGACGGTAATCAAGCCACTGGCGACCAGTTGCTGGAAAGCTTCGCGTACCGGTGTGCGCGAGACGTTGAACGCGCGGCCCAACGCGTCTGGATCCAGCCGCTCACCCGGTAGTCGCCGCCCGTTGATGATATCGTCTTCCAGGCAGTCACGTAGCTGCTGCGCGTTGGAACGTTTGGTGCTTGCCATGCTTTCCTCTACGTTGAATGGTGCCGCCCGACGCTTGTTGCACAGGAAATCGGCATCTGCTTATTTACCGACTCCGAAATATATATCACATACACTGATATACAAATATAGCCCCGGGAAACACACATTGATGGCAGCATAAGAGAGGAGCAGGCGCTGATACCTGACCGCCTTGCCGTTGTTGCTGAAGTGCTCGTCAACTCGTCACATGGCTCGTCACATGGCCTGGTCGTCGTCAGACGGCATCTTGGCGAGCTGATGCCCCTACCTGTTTCTTGAGTTCATCATGCGCCGCTTGAGCGTGGCGCTTTTCGGCATCGCTGCCCAGGGAGTCGATATTGGCCTCGACGTTGAGCAGCACACTACGCAGGGCTGCCACAAGCAGCTCGCATCCGGCCTGGGCGTCGCTGGCAAACTGCCGCTCGCTGTACTCGCCCGCCCGCTCGCCCAGGGCAAGGGCCTCGCGGCAGAGCCTTGCCGTGGTGAGCGGTACGTCCACCGCCGTGGCGGCGGCTTGCTGAATGGCGCGACGCCGGGCGTTTTCTTCATGCTCGTTGCCATGGGGCATCTGAAAGGCCTCCATCAACCCTTCAAAGGCGGCAATATCCTTGTCGGCCAGGGGGGCGAGCTGCGCTTTCAGGCGTTCGCCTTCGTCAATCAGTACACGCCGGGCCTCGCTTGTCTCATGCTGCTGGCTCAGGTGCACCCCCTTGAGCATCAATGCCATTCCTAGAGCAGCGGTCACGCTGGCCGCCGCTCCGCACCCGGGCATGGGCCGATGGGCGAGCGAGTCGCGAAAATGGTCAAGTCTTTGCTCCCAGACGGGGGAGTGTTCTTTAGCATCCTGCATGGTGTTGCTCCTTCCTTGGATCCTGACGTTGGAATCGAACTCCTGACCGCCCCTTGGGTCCTAGAGTAACCCGATATACTTGCCCCTCGTTTTCACTTTTTGAAACATGATGCGCTCAGTATGGTTCATCAGGTACTTCCACGCGCTATTGCGTTGCCATGGTCGCGACGTGGTAGCTTGATGGATATCGTAGCGGCCCCGGGCCTTGATGAACGCCTTTTATCCGGGCACTTGCTGGCCGAAATGGCAATGAGTTGCACTTCGCTAGAAGGTTATTCGGCGTTGATGCTAAAATGAACTTCACTTTGCATAAGGAGTTTGCTGCTTTGACGACTTCCAATGACACCGGCGCCCTGTCTGCCGCCGAGCTGTATCGTCTTGTTACCGAAGCCACCGCTCAACCAGAATCCAGCGAGCTTGAGTGGCCGGATGCCAATCTCAGCCTGGACGAAGCCAACCAGACCCTGATCTGGGAACTTCACGATTACGGCAACCTGACGCTGACCCTGTCGCGCAGCGATCAGGAGTGGGTTGCCATGACCGCGATTGCCGCGGTGGAGAGTGTCACCAACCCAACCGAACTCAACGAGGTACTGCTGCGCCAGGGTCTCGCGCTGCCGCTGGCCTCCATCGGCATCGTCACGATCGACGGGCGTGACTTCTACGTGGCCTACGGTCAGCTGTTCGGCGATTCGAAACTGGCGTCCATCTGCGCCGAGTTGCATGCAACGGCTAGTGCCGCCATGGAAGTCGCCGGTCTGATTCAGGAACACTTCTCTTAATATTCGCCTTTTCAGGAGCATTCCCATGTTAAGTAAAATCATGACGGCCTTACGCGGTAAAGCCAACGAAACCGGCCAGGCAGTCGTCGATTCACAGGCGCTGCGCATCCTGGATCAGGAAATTCGTGATTCCGAGAATCACCTCAAGCAGTCCAAGACCGAACTGGCTCGTCTGATGGGCCAGCGTCAGCTGAACAGCAACAAGGCCGACACCCTGGAAGGCAAGATCAGCGAGCTCGAGCAGAGCGCTGAAGCGGCGCTTGATAAAGGCGAGGAAGCACTTGCCGTGGAAGTCGCCGAGCGTATGGTGTCCGTGCAGGACGAACTCGACGCCGAGCGCAACATCGTCAGCGAATACGATGCCAGCATCGAGAACCTGCGCGGCGCCATTCGCAACACCGAAAACCAGTTGCGCCAGCTCAAGCAGCAGGTAAGCGTGGTCAAGGCGACTGAATCCGCCCAGAAGGCACAATCCGCCGTGGCGGCGCGCCACTCCGGCCAGAACAGCGCCATGGGCAGCGCCATGGAGTCGCTTGAACGCATCCGCGAGCGTCAGCAGCTCAACTCCGCCCAGATGCAGGCCGCCGAACAGATGGCCGCCGAAGAGAGTGGCTCGTCGCTCGATGCGCGCCTGAAAGCCGCCGGTATCGGTGCCAAGGAGCGCAAGGCCGAGGACGTGCTGGCTCGCCTGAAAGCCAAGAAGAACCCGCCGCAAGCGTAGCTAAAGTAGCGCCCGCCCCAGTGGCGGGCCTGTTCTCAAGGAGCGAGCAGTGCCTATTTTCGTACGTCTGTTAAAGGCGCTTCAGGCCTCCACCATCAGCGTCAGCTGGACCTTTCTGTTCTTGATGGTCATCGGGCATTCGGCGCTCTCCTGGGGCTTCATGTCCTATGCCGGTGAAGAGGTAGCAAGCTCTCTCAGGCTGTGGCTGTACTTTTATGTCACCACGACCACCACCGTAGGCTATGGTGATTTCAGCCCTCAAACACCGCTTGGCCAGTGGGCAGCCACGCTCTGGGTCATCCCTGGCGGCATCATCTTGTTTGCGGCATTTATCGGCAAGGCCACGGCGAATATCAGCTCAACATGGAGAACGCTGGTGCAGGGAAATGCGAACTACGCGGGCCTTACCGGCCATACGCTCGTGATTGGCTGGCACGGCGAGCCCACCGCCAACATCATCCGTATCCTTCAGGCAGACCCTAACCTTCCGGATGATATCGTCCTGTGCGTGGCGGCGGATATCGACAATCCCTTGCCGGGCAGCATCAAGTTCGTCAAGGGTGAGAGCTTTTCAGATGCCGAGCTGTTGAACCGGGCGGGCATCAAGGGCGCCAGCCGTATCATCATCTACGACAAGGTGGACGAACGCGTCGCCACCATTGCGCTGTCGGTATACGACCAGAAGTCGCCGGAATGCCATATGGTCGCCCACTGCGACAACCCCTCGACCGCCAGCATGCTGCGGCGTACGCTGCCGGGCATCGAATGTACCCAGGGGCTATCGATCGAGATGCTGGTGCGCTCGGCAACCGATGCGGGTATCAGCCGAGTGGTCAATGAGCTGCTGGCAATCGGCCAGGGGGCGACCCAGTTTCAGGCCTGCCTGCCCGCCACGCTGCCTGCCGGGCAGAGCGTGCGCTACGGCGACCTGATGGCCAAGGCCAAGGTGGATAACAACGTGACCCTGCTGGGTGTCTGGCGACCGGCAAGCGATGAGCATCAGTTGCTGAACCCGCCTGCGGATTTTGCCGTGACGGCAGGCGATACCCTCTACTACATGGGCGATCAGCGCCTGAGCGATAGTGAGCTCGTTGCCCTGTTCCAATCTGCTCTCGGGAGAGATAACTGATGTTCAAGACCTTGAAAAGCCTGTTCGGCGCTCCAGAAACCGCCAAGCAGGCCGAGAGTTCAGCCACCTTCAGCGCGGGCCTGCCCATCGGCATGACGCCGGAGGACTTCGAAGGACTGCGCCTGGATGGCCGTGTCAGGGTCAAGCTTGCCGAGCTGAGCGCGTTTCCGGACATCCTGTTTGGCTGGTCGAGTGAGCCCTACCACCACATTGCGGCGGTGGGCCATGTGGATCTGGGTCAGGGCGCTCATCTGGTGCGCTTCTACCTGGATAACGACACTTGGCTGCAGGCCAATGTCGAAAACCAGCAGGTGATCGAGTACAAGCTGTTCGATTTCTATCGTGTGACGCACCTGTCGGATGGCGAATTCGACGCGTTGATCAACGCCGACGATAAAAAGGCCGGCCAGTTGGGCGCTCAGACGATTTCCGTGGAAGCCACCGACGCCACGGGGCGCGAGTGCCAGTACCGGCGCGTGTGGGGCGATGAGGCAAGCCTATGGTCGCCGCCGGTGCTGCTCGAAGAGCAGGTGATGACCACGGAAAGTGTCATGACCCGCAGCGTCACCCATCATGCCATGCTCTACGAGCGTCAGATCGATGGCGCCGAGCGCATGGAGTACGTGCTGCTGAATGCCGAAAATGATGGCGAAGGCGGCTTCATGCTGGTGCAGAACCTGGGCGTGGATGTCACCTCGATAGACATTGATGCCATCTAAACGGCGCCAACCATCTACACTGTTTATTCTCAACCAAGGAAGAACCTACCCATGCAGTATCTACAAGGCCTCCCCCACTTTCTGGGCTACCTGATCGGCGCGCTCGTGCTTTTTGTGGCATTCATGTACTGCTACAGCCGGATCACGCCCCACCACGAGTGGACGCTAATTCGTGAAGGTAACGCCGCAGCCGCTACCGCCTATGCAGGCTCGATTCTCGGCTTCACCCTGCCGCTTTACAGCGCCATGGCGAACTCGGTGAGCTTCATCGATTTCATCCTGTGGGGCATCATCGCGTTTGGCGTTCAGCTCGCTACCTTCTTCGGTTTGAAGATGGTGCTGAAGAATCAAGGGGAAAGCCTTTCACTGCACATTACCGAAGGCCATATGGCGTACGGCATTCTGGTCGGCAGCGTATCGATTGCAGTAGGCCTGATCAACGCAGCCTCCATGACGTGGTAAGGAGTGTATCCATGGCAAATCACGATCAGACACCGCACCTCCCCCGCCGCAAGCGCAGCGCCCGCCTGTCGCTGGCAATGATGGGCGCCAGCGCATTCGGCCTGACCGCCTGCGGTCAGCCGGAGCAGACCACCGACGTCAGTTTCGATAGTCCGCGCAGCTACCAGAGCGTCGAGGAGTGCGTGGCAGCAGACGTGTACACCCAGAGCGCCTGCGAAGAAGCCTATGAGGCATCGATCAAGGAAGTGCCACGCTTTGATACCCTCGAAGCCTGTGAAGCCGAACATGGCGAAGGGGCCTGCGTCGCTCCGACCCAGGAGCAGTCCCAGGCGGCCACCGGCAGCAGCAGTGGCAGCTGGTTCATGCCCGCCATGATGGGCTATATGGTAGGCAACATGATGTCGCGCTCGAGTGGCGGCGCCACCAGCCGTGGCGTCTACCAGGAGCCGGTATACCGTAACCGCCAAAACCAAGGTAACTGGAACACCGCCACCAATCAGGCCAGCCAGCGCGTCAACCAACGCCAGCAGACCATGCGCACGTCGGCGGCGCAGAACCGTCAGGCGGCTACTCAGCGCAGCGGGTTCGGCTCACGCTCCTCTGCCCGCGGCGGCTGGGGTTCGTGATCAGCACGGGATACCTGAATGCTTAGAATCGATGTGGCCGAGCGCCCCAACTGGAAAACCCTGGCTCATGAGCTGGGGTTTCATTTTCATACCATCGATGGCGAGCCCTACTGGAAGGAGAGCGCCTACTACCAGTTCACGCTCGAACAGGTAGAGCGGGATATCGAAGCGCCTACCGAAGAGCTTCATGAGATGTGCATGGAACTCGTCGACCGGGTCTGCCACTCCAATGCGCTGATGCAGCGCCTGGCACTTCCGGAGTTCATGTGGGACACCATTCACGACTCATGGGTATCCGGCCAGCCGCATCTTTACGGACGCATGGATTTCGCCTATTCGGGGCAAGGTCACGCCAAGCTGCTCGAACTCAACTACGACACTCCCACGTCGCTTTACGAGGCGGGCTTCTTCCAGTGGGTATGGCTCGAGCAGGCCATTGCCCAGGGCACGCTTCCGCGCCATGCGGACCAGTACAATTCCATTCAGGAACGCCTGATCAATGCCATGGCGCATATCGGCGACCGCCTCGAGGAGCGCACGCTTCACTTCGCCTGCATCAAGGACAATGTCGAAGAGCGCGCCACCGTGCACTACCTGCAGGACGTGGCCGTACAGGCAGGGCTTGTCGCTCCCTTTGTGTTCATGGAGGATATCGGCTATCAAAAAGGCCGTGACGTCTTCGTCGATCTGGATAATCAGCCCATTCGGGCGCTGTTCAAGCTCTACCCCTGGGAGGAGCTGGCTGAGGATGCCTTTGGCGAGCGGATACCGCAGCTGTCGACTCACTGGTTCGAGCCGCCCTGGAAAGCGATTCTTTCCAACAAGGGCATCCTGCCGCTGCTCTGGGAGCACTTCAAGGGCCACCCCAATCTACTGCCTGCCTACTTCGAAGAGAGAAATCCCGCACTGCTGCCCCCCGGCTGGGTGCGCAAGCCGTTCTTCTCCCGCGAAGGCAGCAACATCGAGCTACTGACGCCCGATGGCCAGCGCGAAGCGGTAGATGGCCCCTATACCGACAGCCCGTGGATTCGTCAGGCTTACCAGCCGATGCCCCGGTTTGGCGAACACCATGCGCTGATCGGCAGTTGGGTAGTGGGAGATCGCGCCTGCGGCATTGGCGTGCGCGAAGACGTGGGACGAATCACCAAGGACTCATCCTGCTTCGTGCCTCACGCCATCGTCTGAATGCATGCAGCCGCCAAAAGCGACATGGTGTATCAGGCCGCGCTGGCGCCCTCTTCAGGCACGAACTGCCCCGGGCGTTCGAACAGCGCCTGCATGGCGTCGGCAAGGGGCGCTTTCGGCAGCGGGTCAAGCTCGAAATGGCGTGCCCCGACCCAGTGAAGCGGCTCAGCCAGCGCCACTTCTCTAGGCACGCCATTGGCGGGCAGTTGAAGCAGCACGTCATCGCTTTCGGTCGGGTGCCAGTGCGTCAACAGCTCGAAGGGCGCCTCGTGAGAGGTGCGCACGGCCAGCATGCCGGTGCTGGGCGTGCCATAAAGCTCGACCACTCGCGCCACCCCGTTGGCCAACAGTGCGTGGCAGGTCGGGGCATCCAGCGGCTCGGTGCTCACGGCGGTGATATTGGCGGGAAGCGCGGGCAAGCGCTCGGCCAGCTGGCGCCAGCGGTCGCTGCTGGTCACCACCATATCGCCTGCATTCAATTCCCAGAGCGCGTTGGCGTGATCAAACAGCGAGCGTGTCTTGAAACCGGCTTCCTGGGGCAGCAGGGCCCCCAGCATGAAACCGGACACGGTTTGCAGCGGCAGCCAGCTGACCAGGGTGCGATTGGCAATCGGGGGTGTATCCAGCAGCGCCTTGAGCGTGTTCACCTCTTGCATCAAGGTGTCGGCTTCATGCACCTGCGGGCGCTGAAGTTGATGGCTGAAAGCCCCGGTGGAGATCGTATCGAACAGATGAAGGCGACGAACCGAGGCGCGTTCGCTCAGCGCAACGGCCCACTCCTCCAGCGTGATGGAAGCATCGGTGAGCAGCCCGGCATCCGGCAGGTCGAAGACATGCTGAACGGCGTTGATCAGCCCGCTACGCTCTGGCGTGCCTGCCGAAGGCAGCATGTCCGTATGGGCAGGGCAATGGCGTGAGGCGATATCGCGCAGCACGTTTAACAGTGCATCCGAGGTGAGCGGCAGCATGCTACTTCCTTAGCAAATCTTGATTTCCATTGGTGCTGAGATTACGTCCCTGTATCACTTTTGTCAAAAAATCACGCCCGGCTCAAAAAACCACGCATGAATTAATTTTTGTTTAATTTCATTGCGTTAATAATTATAAAAAACACACATGCATGGAATTAACAATAATTAATATAATTTTGTTGGAAAACTGTACAAATTCGACTTAAAAAGGCTTCGCCCGGCCAAGACAAATACTGGACAGCGCCCTCAAAAATCGATGAAATCGCTTTTCTAGCCCACATCCTTTCGCCACCTGGCGGTAAACTGCGGCCTTTACAGCCTTGACGGGTACAGGTCGACCAGGAGCAACCTTGATAATGACCGCACACTGGAAATCCCTGCCCTTACGGTTAAGGCTTTTCATCTCCTTCGGGACGGTACTGGCCCTGTCCATGCTGCTTGCCCTCTACCTGCAGTCACGCTCGTTCAGCCAGGCGCGCTTGAACATACTCCTCAATGAAGAGCTGCCTTCCCAGGTGGAGGGCCTGGCCAGGCATATCGATCTCGAACTGAGTCCTGCACTGGCGCTTTCGAACAGCCTGGCCAACAACTACTTTATCGAACAGTGGGCTCGCGACGGTTTCCCCGATGAAGAGCGGCCCGAGATCGAGACGTACCTGGCGCGCATGATGGCCCAGCTGGATACCGAGCTTCTGTTTATTGCCGCACAGTATCAAGGCCTTGGTTACTACTTCCAGTACCGTGACGGCGAGCTACTGCAACGTTTGATCGAGCCGGTCGGCGGCGCCGACGACTGGTATTACGAGTTCACGGATAACGACGCAGCCTACGAGCTCAATCTCGACAACGACACGTTCTCCACCCAGGAGTCCTTCGTCTTTCTGAACTTCCGCAGCTCGGGAAATGCCACCAATGGCCGCCCGCTGCTGGTGGCGGGAACAGGGCTCGACCTATCCCACATGGGGAATGTGATCGAAGAGTTTCGCCTGGGTCAGACCGGTCGGGCGACGCTCTTGAGCGCGCAGGGCGAGCCACTGCTTCGCAGCGGTGGCAATGACCTCAAGATGCTGAGCAGCCAAACGCTTCAGGCGCTTTCCCAAGACGCCAGTACGCCCAGCGTGAATGAAGCCCAGCGTGACGGCGATGTCTTTCTGGTCAGCACCCTCTGGCTGCCGGAGCTTCAGCGCTATCTGATGGTGGAGGTCAACCGGGAAGAGTATTTGAGCCTGTCGCGTGAGCGGTTTGCCACCTCGACCGGGGTCGGTCTCTTGATACTGCTGGCCGGCCTGATTCTGCTTTATCCACTCACCGGGCGCCTGATTCGCCCCCTCATTCACTTTCAGCGCCAACTGCAGAGCATTACCCATAGCCTGGACCTTAGCCGTCGGGTGGAAACCGATGATCGTGCGGAGCTGGGTGACCTTGCCAGCCAGACCAATGCGTTACTGGAGCGCCTGTCACGGGCGATTCTGGCCGTATCCGCTAACGCCCAGGCGCTGACGCGTGTCGCCGACCAGTTGGCCCAGACAGCCGGGCTTTCCGGCGTTCATGGCGGCGACATCAGCCATGAAGCCAACCAGACCATGGCCGCCGCGGTGGAGGAAATGGCCTCATCGGTGGCCGAGATTACCTCGACCATGGAAGAGCTCTCGACTTCCTCGACCCAGATTGCCGACCATTCGCAGTCAGTGGTAGACGTGGCCAACCAGACTCTCGAGCGCAGTCGCAAAGGCAGTACCGCCATGCAGCTTCTGCAGTCCAAGATGCAGGATATCCGCAGCGACAGCGAACAGAGCCTTGCGGAAATCGTCGCGCTGGGCACCAAGTCCAAGCAGATCAACAAGGTCATGGAGCTGATCAACACCCTGGCCGCCCAGACCAAGCTGATCGCGTTCAACGCCGCCCTCGAAGCCTCGAGTGCCGGCGAGTCCGGCCGCCGGTTCTCGGTGGTGGCAAGCGAAATCCGCCGCCTGGCTGACAGCGTGACCGACTCCACCCAGGAAATCGAGGGCCATACCGAAGATATCCAGAACGCCATCAATCGCCTGGTGGTCGCCTCTGAAAAAGGCGCCTCCTCCATCGAGCAGGGCGTCGAGGTCAGCATCAGTACCGCTCAGGACCTGGATGCCGTGCTCAAGGCGGCCAGCCAGACCAGCAGCGCTGCGCAACAGATATCGCTTTCCACCCAGCAGCAGAAAACCGCCAGCAATCAGGTCGTGATCGCGCTGCGTGATATCGACACGGCAAGTGCGCGCAACGCCCAGTCGGTGCGCAGCATTACCGAGATCAGTCAGGAAATGATCAACATGTCGGCCGAACTCAACTCGCTGGTTCAGGAGTTCACTCTGGCACAGCAGGATACCGCGCAGCCGCGCCATCCATGAGGAGGCTATGATGAGCGCCATTCGGGTAGTGATCGCCGACGACAGTTACGTGGTGCGTGACGTGCTACGCGCGCTGCTCACCCGGGATGGCGACATCGAGGTGGTCGGCGAAGCCACCAATGGCCGTGAAGCGGTCGAGCTGGCAAGGCGCCTCTCGCCTCAGCTGATCACCATGGACCTCAACATGCCGGTGATGGACGGGATGAGCGCCATCGAAGAGATCATGCATACCAAGGGGGTGCCGATTCTGGTGATCAGCGACCGCTCGGACGCCCAGACGGCCTACAAGGCGCTGGAAGTGGGCGCCCTCGAGGTCATGCCCAAACCCGCCTTCGAGGACCAGGACGCCGAGCACCTGCTGACCCGGGTACGCCTGCTGGCCGGCGTGGCAGTGATTACCCGGTTACGGCGCCGCACGCCTGCCGCGCTGCAGGCGCAGCGGCCGACCCCAGGCGCCATGCCCGTGGCACTGCCGCGCGGTTTTCAGCATGTCATCGCCATCGCCTGCTCGACGGGCGGCCCCCAGGCGCTGGCGCGGCTGCTGAACAGGCTGCCGGCGACCTTTCCTGCGCCGATCGTCATTGCCCAGCACATCAGCCACGGGTTCATTGAAGGCATGGCCCAGTGGCTGGCGTCGCTGTGCGCCCTCACGGTCAGCGTTGGCCAACCGGGTGAGCGCCTGCTGCCAGGCCATGTCTACCTGTCACCGTCGGAAAGCGACATGCACGTTACATCTCAGCATCGTCTCGAGCTTGCACCAAGCGCCCTGGATGCGCTTTACCATCCGTGTGGCGATGTGCTGCTGAAAAGCGTGGCCGAGGTATACGGGACTGACGCCATTGGCCTGATCCTGACCGGCATGGGCCGCGACGGGGTCAGCGGCATGCGCGCCATCCACCTTGCCGGAGGCAGGACGCTGGCCCAGGACGAGGCAAGTTCGGTGATCTATGGCATGAATCAGGAGGCCGTCAACGCCGGCGTCATCCAGCACATTCTTGCCCTGGATGACCTGCCTGGCCGGCTCTTGCGCGATGTCGGCTGCTCCGCGGCGCTATGGCAGCCCACTTCATGAATATACTTGCCCCCTTCAAGGAGCTGGTCCAGAAGCGCTGCGGGCTGCAGCTTGACGGTATGGCCGAGGCGCGCCTCAGCAAGGCGCTCGAGACACTCCAGGCCATGACCGGGCTTGACGATGCCCCGGCGCTGCTTGACCGCCTGGAGCGAGAACACACGCTTTTTGATCACTTCATCAGCCAACTGACCGTCAACGAGACCTACTTCTTTCGCGAGCCCGATACGCTCGACTGGCTGGTGGATACACACCTGCCGGAGCGTCTGGCGGCAAAGGGCGCGCCGCTCTCCATTCTGAGTGCCGGCTGCTCGTCCGGCGAAGAACCCTACAGCCTCGCCATGGCGCTATTCGAACGCTACGGCGAGCGGGCCACGCAGCTGTTCACGCTCGCTGGTGGCGATATAGACCAGCACATTCTGGGCAAGGCGCGCCAGGGTATCTACGGCGGCATGGCATTTCGCGCCCTGCAGCCGGCGTTGAAGCTGCGCTACTTCGAGAGCCATCGCAATCTCTACAAGATCAGCGACACGCTGCGCCGCTGGGTCACGTTTCACCCCTTCAATCTGCTGCAGCCATCGGCCAACGCCCTGCAAGGCCCGTTTGACGTCATTCTCTTTCGTAACGTATCGATCTATTTTGACGAGCCGACGAGGCGGCGCATCCAGCAGTATCTGCATCGGCTGCTGGCCCCCCAGGGCATCATGCTGTGCGGGGTCGCGGAAACGCTGGGCAATGATCTGGGCGTGTTCACGCTTGCCCGCAGCGGAGACGTGTTCTATTTCCGGCCGGACAAGATACCGACAGCGCCCGTGGCATCCGCCCCGGTGGTTGATACCCGAGCACCTGAACTGCCCGCCGAAGCGGTGGCTCACCCTGTGCTTGCGCCCAAGGCCCCACCCCGTGAAGCGCCGACGCCTGATGAACCGCCGGCCTCGTTCAGCCAGGCGCTTCAGCGTGCCCACCGACTGCTCGACCAGAACGAATTTCAGCAGGCGGCGGAGCTGCTCGAAGCCCTGCGGGCCGAGCAGCCCTGGTCGGTGGATGTGCTGTTGCTCTCGGGGCTGGTGGCGCGCTGGCAGCAGGTACCGCAACAGGCCTACGATTTTTTCAAGCGTGCCATCTATACCGCACCTGACTGCTGGCCGGCACACTTCTACAAGGCCGAGCTCTTCCGTCAGGGCGAGCTTGCCGATGATCCGGTGCAATGCCGCCACGGCTATAGCGCGGTCATCCGCCTGCTGGATGAAGCCCCGACTGCCGGCGGCGGCCTGCAGGTCATTACCTCGCCGCTGCCACCAGGAGATGCACTGTTTCTGGCCAGTCGTCATCTCGATGCCCTCCTTGCCACACAGGGAGCCAGCTGATGGCACTGGATATCCGACGTTTTATACAGCGCTTCATCGAGGAAGCAACGGATCATCTGCCCCGCCTGCGCCAGGGCGTCAGTGCGCTGGAGTCGGGGCAGCGTGACCCGGAACTGATCAACGAGCTGTTTCGCTCGGCGCATACCCTCAAGGGCTCATCGCGAATGCTCAAGCTTGTGCCGATCACCGCGCTTGCCCACAGCACCGAAGAGCTGCTGAGTGCCCTGCGTGACGGCACCCAGGCGCCCGATGACTCGATTACCAGCCTTCTCAATCAGGCCATTGACGCCATTGCCGACCAGGTCAACCGGCTGGCCCAGGATACCCCGCCCGAGGCGCTGCCCGAAGCCGATGCGGCGCTGTGCCAGGCACTGGAAGCGGCGGCTCTTTCCCAGCCGCCGGTAGCGGATGACCCGCCGCCTAATGCGGCGCTAGCGCCGCCTGCCGAGGTCGTGCCGAGCGTACTCTCAAGCGCGGCGTCGGACCTTCACTTGAGCGATACCGTGCGCGTTCGCCTCGACCGGCTGGATGATGTCATTCGCCTGATGGGAGAAGTGCTTTCCGGCCACCATCATCTGCATACGCTGGCGGCCGAGGCGACCAGCCTGAGCCGCTCGCTTTCGCCGACGCAGCAAGGGCGCTTCAGCGCGTTCAGCCGTGAGCTGAAAGATAGCGTTCTAACGCAGGACACCCTGATGAGCGATCTTCACGATCGCGCCCTGCAGATGCGCATGCTGCCGCTCGGGGTCGTGTTCGATCCATTGGCGCAAATGGCCCGTGAATTGGGCCGCTCTCTTGGCAAGCAGGTCGACTGCCGTGTACGCGGCAGCGAAATCGAGCTCGACCGCCAGATGATCGACCGGTTGTCCGACCCGCTGATACACCTGCTGCGCAATGCCCTGGACCATGGCATCGAGACGCCCACGCAACGCCAGGCCGCCGGCAAGCCACCGCGCGGCCAGCTGACCCTGGAAGCCTGGCAGGATGGCGGCTGGGTCGTGGTGGAGATGCGCGACGATGGCGCCGGTATCTCACTCGATGCCGTGCGCCAGAAGGCGCTTGCCAAGCAGTTGATCAGTGAAGAGGCGCTCGATGCGCTGAGCGAACCGGAAACCCTGGAGCTGATCTTCCTGCCCGGGTTTTCCACCAAGAGCATGATTACCGACTTTTCCGGGCGCGGCGTGGGAATGGATGTCGTCAAGCGCACCATCGTCGATGAGCTAAGCGGAGACCTCAAGCTGAGCAGCGAGCCTGGCAAGGGCTCACGCTTTACCCTGAGGCTTCCTCTGTCACTTGCGATGATGCGCGTACTGCTGGTAAGCGTCGGCGGTATGACGCTGGGGGTGACCGCGCCCTTCGTGGCGGAGCTGGTCAAGCGCACCTCGGATACCTTCATCGATGCCGCCGGCCAGACCACGCTGATTCTGCGCAACGAGTTCGTCCCGGTGATCGAGCTTGCTGACTTGCTGGCGCTGCCCAGAACGCAAACAAGCAGCGATGAAACACTGCTGCTGGTGGTCCATCAGCGCCAGCAGAAGCTTGCCCTGAAGATCGACGCCCTGGTGGATGAGCGCGACATGGTCATCAAGGCGCTGCCGCCCCACTTGCGCCATCTGCCGCTGGTGTCCGGCATGGTCTCGATGGGACGCAATGCCCTGGTGAGCCTTCTGCACGTGCCGGTGCTGATCGAACGCAGCCGCCGTGCGACTCAGCGCTTACCCGAGGCGTCGTCATCGCACAAGAGCCACCACATACTGGTGGTCGATGATTCGCTCAACACGCGGGAAATCGAAAAGGACGTGCTCGAAGCGTGGGGGTATCAGGTCACCCTGGCGGAGAATGGCCGCGATGGTCTGGCCAAGGCGCTGGCCGAGCCCTTCGACGCGGTACTCACCGATATCGAGATGCCGATCATGGATGGCTTTGCACTTACCGCCCGACTGCGTGAAAATGAGGGTTATTATCATAAACCGATCATCATCATCACTTCACGGGAAAAAGAGGCCGACCGCCGACGCGGTATCGAGGTAGGCGCTGATGCCTACATCGTCAAGGGCAGCTTTGATCAAAACAACCTGGTGGAAACGCTCAAGGCCCTGCTGGGCTAGTGTACTGTACTCAACGAGGCACCGATGCGCATACTGGTCGTAGATGACGACTCGCTGGCGGGCGAAATTACCGCCGCCTATCTCGAAGCACTGGGCCACGAGCCGGTGATAGCCCTTGACGCCATGGAAGCCGCCAGTCAGCTGGATACACACGCCGATATTGCCCTGATCGTCAGCGACATGCACATGCCGCTCATCGATGGCCTGGCGCTTCTGGCCATGCTGCGCGAGCAGGGTATTACGCTACCCTTTATCCTGCTGACCGGCGATGCACCGCCGCCTGGCGCAACACGCCAGCCAGGGCTTACCGCCTGCCTGCAAAAGGATACTGACCTGGATGTCGCTTTGGCTCGTGCCATCGAGCAGGCATTCAAGGCATGAGCCATAACATTTGATATGCTTATAACGTTCGCCCAACTGTCCAGGTAGCCTGATGCCCGCACCGGCCCCATCGCTGCACGAGAAGCTTAACCAGCTACGCCAGCGATTCATCGCTCAGCTCCCCCTGCGCCTGCAGCAGACGGCCGACCAGTGGCAGGCCAGCCGTGCTTCGTGCGAGGCCGAATCACGCCTGGCGCCGGATCTTCACCGATTCTTCCACAGCTTGAAGGGTACCGGGCGTTCGCTGGGCTTCGAGCGCCTGGCGCTGCTCGCCGAAAAGGCCGAGGACGCGCTTACCGATGCGCACCCACGGGCCGACCTCGATGACTTCATGACGGCGCTGCTGTGCCAGTTGAACGATGAGCTTAGCTACCTGCAAACCGACCAGGGCCAGCAGGCATCACTGGCCGCGCTGAACAGCGTCGAATTTACCCACCAGCCTGAACAGGTACGCAGCAAGCGCCAACGGCTCATCTACCTGTGTGACGA
Organism: Vreelandella aquamarina; assembly: GCF_020075495.1. Taxonomy (GTDB): domain Bacteria; phylum Pseudomonadota; class Gammaproteobacteria; order Pseudomonadales; family Halomonadaceae; genus Vreelandella; species Vreelandella aquamarina_A. The sequence goes on along the minus strand of NZ_JABYQT010000008.1, from coordinate 112,742 downwards.
CGAGCTGGAGCATGTCAGCTCCCTGGTGCATCATCTGCGCTGCTTCGGTCATGAAGTGGTGCATTTCGCCGATACCGAGACGTTTTTCAACGCGGTGCTGACCCGCCGCCCCGATGCCGTGATCATGGACGTGCAGTTTCCCCACGGGCAGACAGCGGGCACCGAAACGCTGACCAGCCTGAACCGGCTGACCGGCCAGGAGCTGCCTTCCATCGTGCTCTCGGGCCATGGCGATTTCCACTCCCGCTTGAGCGCTGTGCGTGCCGGCTGCAACGGCTACTTTACCAAGCCGGTGAAGCCGCTGGACCTGATGCTCGCCATCGATGAGCTGACCGCACCGGTGGATGACGAGCCGCTGCGCGTCTTGATCGTCGACGATGAGCGCGAAGTGGCCGAGTATCATGCCCTGCTGCTCGAAGAGGCCGGCATGATCGTCCATCAGATCCATCACCCCAACGATGCGCTGAACGCGCTCGAACGCTTCAGCCCGGATCTGCTGCTGGTGGATGTCTACATGCCGGTCTGCTCCGGCACCGAGCTTGCCAATATCATTCGCCAGCAGCCGGAGTACGTGGGCCTGCCGATCATCTATCTCTCCAGCGAAACCGACAGCCAGAAGCAGATGTCGGCCATGGCCGCCGGCGTCGAGGCCTTCATCACCAAGCCGGTAGTCCCCGATGAGCTTGTATCGGCGGTACGCCTGCGCGCCGAACGCCTGCGCCTTCTGCGCTCGCTGATGACCCGCGACAGCATGACCGGCCTTTACAACCACAGCACCACGACGGACTTGATCAACAAGACGCTTGCCCAGGCACACCGCAGCGGTGGCCGACACGCCATGGCGATGATCGATATCGACCACTTCAAGACGGTCAACGACACCCACGGCCATCTGGCAGGCGATCAGGTCATCATCACGCTGTCCAGGCTGCTCAGGACTCGCCTGCGGCTTTCAGATACCATTGGCCGGTACGGCGGCGAGGAGTTCGTCGTACTGCTTCGGGATGTCAGCATTGCGCAGGCGACCAGCCTGATCGACGGGCTGCGCCAGGACTTCGCGCTGGTGGATTTTCACGCCGGGGGCGTAAGCTTTCGCTGCACCTTCAGCGCCGGTATCAGCGACTTTCCCAACCACCCCACCACCCAGTCGCTGCGCCTGGCCGCCGACCAGGCGCTCTACCGCGCCAAGCATCAGGGTCGCAACCGGGTGACCAGCAGCATGGAGTCGGCCCATGACGGCGAATGACCAAGGCCCGCTAACCCTCGATCAGGTGCTGGGCGAGTACGACGCCGACAGCGGCGTGGTGGACGTGGAGGAGCCCAGCCAGCAGCTGGTGCTGTTTCGCCTGGGCGGCCAGCGGTTTGCGCTGCCGGGGAGCGCCGTCAAGGAGATCATCAGCCACGACCAGCCGGTCTATTTCGTGCCGGGCCTGCCGGCGTCTACCGAAGGCGTACTGCATCTGCGCGGGCATATCGAATCGGTCATCCTGCCCCATGTGTTGCTCGGCCTGGAACCGAAGGCGTCTGCGTCGGGCATGATCTTGCTGGTCGCAGCGGCCGGTATACGCAGCGGAGTGCGTATCGAGCAACTCGATGATGTGTGCGATGTGCCGCAAAGCCTGCTCAAGGCGCCGCCTGAAACACTTTCCGAGACGCTGCGCCCTTTCGTGAGCGCCCTGTGGCAACCAGAAGAAGGGGCGGCCGCTGTCCTGCTCGACCCGGAAGCGCTGTTCAATGCCTATCAGCAGGGGCTTGGGTAGCCATGCAAGGCGCGGGGGTGCCCCTGGTGCTGTTCAACGCCGGAGCGTATCGCCTGGCCCTCGAGGCACGCTTTGTTACCGGCATGGCCGATACGCCTACAGCTGCCCGTCGCGCCGAGGCTTCGGCGCTGCTCTTTCAAGCGCCCCCTTCCTCACCCCCCGCTTACTGGCTGACGCTGAGCGATACGCAGGGCACCTGGCAGCTCGGCGTTCACCATCCGGTCGCCCTGCGTTCGCTGGCAGCCGACGAGCTCTACCCGTTGCCGCCGCTGCTCATGGCGCGCCGCGCTCATCCAGCACTGTGCGGTATCGCCTTCGAGCCGCCGGCATCCCGCCTGCTGCTGGATGCACGCAGGCTCTGGATACCCGCAGATGCAGCCCGGCCTGACTAACCTGCCAGCCATAGGCAATCAACTCTATCGCCCTTCTCCACCCCATGGTTCGGGGGAATGACCGCCAGCGCGTCGGCCTCGATACACGAGGAGAGCACGGCAGAGTTCTGGTCGGCAAAGGCGCTTGCGGTAATGCCCTGAGCGGTAAACGCAAGTGCTACGCGCATATAGTGCTGGCGCGGCCCGGTCGAGGTGGCAAAATCCGCCGTGGCTGACAGCGCCGGAAGGGCAGCAAGCGCCGGGCAGCCCAGGAGCGCGCCCATCAGCGGGCGTAGAAACAGCCAGGCGCCCACGAACCCGGAAACCGGATTGCCCGGCAGGCCAACAAAACGCGCCTGGCGGCCATCGCTACGCGGCAGCCGGCCCAGCGCCAAGGGCTTGCCGGGGCGAATGGCAAGTTTCCACATATCCAGCTGGCCAAGCGCGTCGAGCGCTGCCTTGACGTGATCCTCCTCGCCTACGCTGACACCGCCTGTACTCACGACCACATCCGCCGCGCTGGCCGCCTGTTCAAGCAGCGCTCGGGTCTGTTCGGCGTCGTCCGGCACGCTGATCACGCAAACCACGTCGGCGCCGAAGTTCTCCAGCAGCCGCTTGAGCATCGGGCGGTTGGAATTGTAGAGCTGGCCCGGCTTCAGCGGTGCGCCCGGCTCGATGATCTCATCGCCGGTGGAAAGCAGCGCCACCCGTGGCCTTCGGCGCACCCTGACCTGGGTGATGCCCTGCCCGGCCAGATGGCCAAGGGCAGCGGCTTCCAGGCGCTGCCCTGCAGCAAGAAGACGCTCTCCCCTGCGCACGTCACGGCCCATCAGGCGGATATTGTCACCCTTGGGGATATCGTCAGGCAGAAGCACCGTGTCGCCCTCGAGCGTCACGCGTTCCTGGATCACCACGCAGTCCGCCCCCGGAGGAATCTCCCCGCCGGTAAAGATGCGCGCGCAGGTGCCTGCCTCAAGAGGCACGGCGGGGCTGCCGGCGGCAATCCGCTGGCTGACCGGCAGGCGCTTGCCCGCCTCAACAGCGCGCAGGGCATAACCGTCCATGGCGCTGTTATCGAAGGGCGGCACGTCAAGCGTTGCCAGCACGTCTTCGGCCAGCACGCGGCCGGGCGCGTGTTCCAACGTCACCTGCTCGGCCTCAAGCGGGGCCACATCTGCCAGCAGCGCCTCAAGCGCCGTTTCGATTGGCTGCAGTTCAGCCATGCTGACCTCGCCCGGGAATCACCAGGTTGGCGAAGTTGCACGGTTTATGACGACTATCCAGCTGCTCGGCCAGAATGCCGTCCCACCCGGTGCGGCAGGCACCGGTAGACCCCGGCAGGCAGAACACCACCGTGGCGTTGGCAAGCCCGCCCAGGCAGCGGCTCTGAATGGTGGAACTGCCGATCTCATCGCCGCTCAGGCGGCGAAAGTGCTCGCCAAAGCCCTCGATATGCTTGTCCAGCAGGACAGACACCGCTTCGGGAGTGGAGTCCCGCCCGGTAAAACCGGTGCCGCCGGTAGTAATCACCACCTGCACGGCCGGGTCGGCGATCCAGCCGGCCACTACCGCGCGGATGCGGTAAACGTCATCCGCCACGATGCGCTTTTCGGCAAGCGTATGGCCAGCATCGGTCAGCCGCTCGGCAAGGGTCTGGCCGCTGCGGTCGGTCGCTTCGGTTCGGGTATCCGAAATGGTGAGGATGGCGATATTCAGAGGCTCCATGGGTTCCATGCGCCTACTCCTGATTCTGTTTCTTGGCCTGGCGCGCCTCGAGGGCAGCCAGTTGCTCCGGGGTGGCCGCTGCCTGGTGGTTCGCTTTCCACTCGCTGTAGGGCATGCCGTAGACGTACTCGCGGGCCGCCTCCAGCTCCAGTGATTCGCCACGCTCCTCAGCGGCGCTGACCATCCACTTGGAAAGACAGTTGCGGCAGAAATCCGCCAGAATCATCAGGTCGATGTTCTGCACATCCTTGTTGTCGTCCAGATGACGCAGCAGGCGACGAAAGGCGGCGGCTTCAAGCTCGGTACGGGTTGTCTGATCCAGTTCGTTAAATGCTGACATTGCCGTTTTCTCATGAAGATTGATGTAGAACCAGCATAACAAAAGACACCGCCAAATGGCGGTGTCTCGAAGGCAACGATACTTCTCAGCTGGTTCGCGTGGCCGACGCCCCGGCGTTCGATGCCTTGCGCGCGGCCAGCTCTTCTTCGGGAATCGCCTGATCCTTGACCTCGTCGTACCACAGGTTGTGGTGCTCCTTGGCCCAGGTTTCATCCACGTAGCCGGTGGTCATGGCTTCCAGCGCGCCTTCGGTCCCCAGCGTGCCGATATAGATATGCCCCAGGGAAATCGCCGTGATGCCCAGTGCGCCCACGGCGTGAATGACGTTGGCCCACTGCATGGTGTCGCGGCTTTGATCGAAGTTGGGGAAATCAAGCACGAAGCCACTGGCCACGACCATCAGACCCACGCTTGCCAGTATCCAGTACCAGGCCTTCTCGCCGCCATTGGCAAAGCCGGCATCCACGTGCTTCTTGCCGATCATGCCACCGCCTTTCTTGAGCCATACCCAGTCGTGCCATTTGGGTATGTTTTCCTTGATCAGGCTTGCCAGCATGATCACCAACAGCACACCAAAGATGGGGCCCATATAGTTGTGCAGCAGCTTGGAGGCGGCAATCATCCACGCCCAGACGGCATCGCCAAACAGGGTACGGAACACGAACTTGCCGAACAGCAGGTTCAGCCCGGTCAGCGCCAGGGTCAGAAACAGCGTGGCCACGGTCCAGTGAAGCGCGCGCATCATCAGTGACCAGCGCGGAATCAGCCGTCCGGTACGCGGGGCTTCCAGATGCTTGCGCCCGACGATCAGGTAGAACAACGTGATCAGCGCAACGGTGGCCCCTATGGCGATCAGGCCAAACGGAGAGACCCAGCGGTTACGGATATGTCGCCAGGTTTCACCGCTTGCATTGATCAGGCTGTAGTTGCTGTCGTGACGCGAATCACGGTAGTTGGGGCCGGTTTCGCCGCTGCGCACCTGACGCCACTGATCGGCGGTGATGCCTGGTGCGGCAGTGGTCATTTCACGGTCCGGGTCGGCCTGGGCCACGGCCACCTGGGTGACGGCAAGGCTCATCACCAGTACAAGTGCCATCGCGACAAACCGCCAGATGCCAAGGGCAAGCCCCTTACCTGAGCGCGGCACCCCAACGGGCGCCGGTGCAGTCAACAGGTTCATGACACGCCTCCTTACCCTTTCTGGGCAGCATCGTAGGCTAGGTGGTCGGTACTGGCCTGCGGGTTGTTGGACCAGGCGCCATCCTTGTGGCCGCGCTGAACGACCCGCTGACGGAAGATGTCCGCCACGTCCTGGGCATCACCGGCCAGCAGCGCCTTGGTGGAGCACATTTCGGCGCACAGCGGCAGTTTGCCTTCGGCAATCCGGTTGGCGCCGTATTTTTCGTACTCTTCTTCCTTACTCTCGGCAGGGCCGCCGGCGCAGAATGTGCACTTGTCCATCTTGCCGCGTTCGCCAAAGGCGCTGGTCTGCGGGAACTGCGGCGCGCCGAACGGGCAGGCGTAGAGACAGTAGCCGCAGCCGATGCACAGATCTTTATCGTGCAGCACGATACCGTCATCGGTCTTGTGGAAGCAGTCGGTCGGGCACACCGCCATGCAAGGCGCGTCATCGCAGTGCATGCAGGCCACCGAGATCGACATCTCGCTGGCTTCGCCGTCGTTCAGGGTCACGACGCGACGCCGTTGAATGCCCCAGGGCACTTCGTTGGCATTCTTGCAGGCAGTGACGCAGCCGTTGCACTCGATGCAGCGCTCGGCGTCACACATGAATTTCATTTGAGCCATGATGTTCTCCTCTTGCCAGGGCAGGCAACTGCCTGCCCTGGCCAAATCTCTGGTTGACCGGACCTAGGCGCGCTCGATGCGGCAGATGGTGCACTTGGTCTCTTGCATCAACGTGACCGGGTCGTAGCCGTAGGTGGTCGCGGTGTTGGCCGCTTCGCCGATCACGTAGGGATCAGAGCCCGCCGGGTAACGGTCGCGCAGGCTTTCGCCCTGGAACATGCCGCCAAAGTGGAACGGCATGAAGGCAACCTTGCGGTCCACCCGCGGCGTCACCAGCGCTTTCACCTTCACGCGGCCGCCTTCGGCGCCTTCCACCCATACCTGATCGCCGTCTTTCACGCCCAGGTCGTTGGCATCCGCCGGGTTGATCTCGACGAACATCTCCTGCTGAAGTTCGGCCAGCCACGACATGGAGCGGGTCTCTTCGCCGCCACCTTCGTACTCGACCAGACGCCCCGAGGTCAGGATGATCGGGTAGTCGGCGCTGTTGTCGCGCGCCTGGATGGACTTGTAGAGCGTCGGCAGGCGCATGATGGAGTCGAAGTCATCCCAGGTCGGGAAGCGCTCGACCAGATCGCGCCGGGTGGTATAGAGCGGCTCGCGGTGCTTGGGCACTTCATCGGGGAAGGTCCACACCACGGCACGCGCCTTGGCGTTACCGTAAGGCGCACAGCCGTGCTCGATCGCGACCCGCTGGATACCGCCGGAGAAGTCGGTTTTCCAGTTCTTGCCTTCCGCAGCCTGCTTCTCTTCGGCGGTCAGGTCGTCCCACCAGCCAATATCCTTGAGCAGCTGGTCGGTAAACTCCGGGTAGCCGTCGTCGATGTCGCTGCCTACCGGCGCGGAGCCTTCGGCCAGCAGGTTGACGCCGTCGCGCTCGATACCAAAACGCGCCCGGAAGCCCATGCCGCCTTCCATGACCGGAATGCTGGTGTCGTAAAGGTTGGGCGAACCTGGATGCCTGAACTCCGGCGTTCCCCAGCACGGCCACGGCAGGCCGTAGTAGTCGCCATCGGCCGGGCCGCCTTCGGCGCGCAGGTTCTCGAAGCTGAAGGTATGCCAGTTCTTCTGGTGCTCTTTGAGGCGTTCCGGGCTTTGGCCGGTGTAACCGACAGTCCACATGCCGCGGTTGATCTCACGCAGCACGTCCTCGATCACCGGGCGGTTGCCGTCCATCGCGTAGTTCTTTACGAACTGCTCGCCAAAGCCCAGCTTGCGTGCGAACAGGTACATGATTTCATGGTCAGGCTTGGACTCGAACAGCGGTTCGATCACCTGGTCGCGCCACTGAATGGAGCGGTTGGTGGCGGTCACGCTGCCGGTGGTTTCGAACTGGGTCGCGGCGGGCAGCAGATACACGCCGTCGGTGCGGTCGTGCATGACCGATGCAACGGTGGGATAAGGGTCAACGATGACCATCATCTCGAGTTTCTGCATGGCCTTTTGCATTTCGGTACCGCGGGTTTGCGAGTTGACCGCATGGCCCCAGTAGAACATGGCCTTCAGCGCGGTACGCTGGGAGATGTTTTCGTCTTCTTCCAGCACCCCGTCCACCCAGCGCGATACCGTGATGCCACTGGTATACATGGGCTGGCCATCGGCGTATTCGGTATCGTCGAAACGACCCTGCAGCCACGCGTAATCCACGTCCCAGACATCGGCCCAGTGCTGCCACGCACCTTCGGCAAGGCCGTAGTAGCCCGGCAAGGAATCGCAGCCCAGGCCCAGGTCCGTTGCGCCCTGAACGTTGTCATGGCCACGCAGAATGTTGGCGCCGCCACCGGATTTACCGATATTGCCCAGCGCCAGCTCCAGAATGCAGTAGGCCCGAGTGTTGTTGTTGCCGGTAGTGTGCTGGGTACCCCCCATGCACCACACCACGCAACCGGGGCGGTTGTCGGCAAGGCGCTTGGCCACATCGAACATTTCCGCTTCGGGTACGCCAGTGACCTCTTCAACGACGCTGGGCGGGAACTGCTCGACTTCCTTGCGCACCTCGTCCATGCCGTAGACACGCTGGTTGATGTACTCGCTGTCTTCCCAGCCGTTGGCGAAGATGTGCCACAACAGGCCCCAGATGTAGGCAACGTCGGTGCCGGGGCGCAGGCGAACGTACTTGTTGGCCTTGGCGGCGGTGCGGGTGAAGCGCGGGTCAGCGACGATGATGTCGCAGTTGTTGCGCTCCTTGGCGATCAGGAAGTGCTGCATCGCCACCGGGTGCGCTTCGCTCGGGTTGGAGCCGATGAACAGCATCGACTTGCAGTTGTGCATGTCGTTGAGCGAGTTGGTCATCGCCCCGTAACCCCAGGTATTGGCCACACCAGCCACCGTGGTGGAGTGGCAGATACGCGCCTGGTGGTCGGTGTTGTTGGTGCCCCACATGGAGGAGAGCTTGCGCATCAGGTACGCCTGCTCGTTGCTGAACTTGGCCGAGCCCAGCCAGTAGACGCTGTCGGGGCCGTAGCTTTCGCGCAGCTCTAGAAGCTTGTCGCCAATTTCATTGACCGCTTCTTCCCAGCCCATGCGCTGCCACTCACCCGCGACCAGCTTCATCGGGTATTTCAGGCGGCGGGTGGAGTGACCGTGCTCGCGCAGCGATGCGCCCTTGGCACAGTGCGAGCCACGGTTGATGGGGTGATCGAAGGCCGGCTCCTGCTTGGTCCAGATACCTTCCTGAACTTCGGCATACACGCCGCAGCCCACCGAGCAGTGCGAGCAGATGGTGCGCTTGGTCTCGACCGGCGAGTCCAGCACCGGCGTCTTTTCTGCGGACTCTGCCCGCTGCATCATGGGCGCGCCGATAAAACCGGCAGCGGCCACGCCGCCAACCGTTGCACCGCTGCGTTTCATGAACTGACGACGCGAAATTCCAAGCCCCGGGGCCTTGGGCGTATCAGGTTTGCGAGTAAGGCGCATGGCTATTCTCCTGGCGTTCAGCCGTCAGTCACGCAGCGAAGCGTAGTAAGCCCGAATATGGTCGGTTTCGTGATAGTTCTTGGCCTGGGCCGCAGGCGCGGCCTGCTTGGGTGCATCTGCCTGTGCGAGCGTGGCGTGGCCAACCGCCGCTCCCACGCCTGCCGCCGCAGCGCCAAGACCCACTGTTTTCATGAACCGCCGGCGTTCGGGATTGTGAGACGTTTGCATGAGGAGATCCTCTTTTCTGCTTGTGTTGTCGGCCCAAGGGCCCTGTTCCTGGCTTGCTGCCACTGCCCCTCAGGGCGTCATGATACGCACGGGACGGTAGGCGGCCTGCGCCTCCATGCTCGCCCGCTCACTCTCTATAAATGCACTGCCCAACTGGCCGGTAGCGGCGTAGAAGGCATTTTCAAGCCTGCCCATATCCGCGAAACAGCGACCTGCCCAGGGCGCGATATGGCGCTGGAAAAAATCGACCTGCTCGTCGCGACTTGCAACAATCAGCATCGCCATGACTTCACACTCGGCAGCCAGATGGTCCTCGGGTTCGTGAACCGCATCGCGCCGCTCGAACCCGAGCATGCGCAGGTCCCGGCGCAGCGCCACCAGGGCGCTGTCCATCAGCTCGCCATTCAGGTAGAAGGAGGCGTAGGGCACGATATCGCCCTGAATGACGCCGACCAGATGATTGAAATGCGCCCGCGAAAGCGCCTCTGGCGTACTGCTGCGCGCTGCCTGAATCAGCGCCGCCCAGCATTCGGCAAGCCGGCTGCCGTCGGCGTCACTTTCAAGCGTTGCCAGCCACTCGAGCAGCTCGGTATCCGGCGGCTGGCGAATCAGGCTGGCCAGCAGCTGGTAGATATCCGCACGGATGGCCTCCGTCTCGCTTATCACGCCCTGTTCATCATTCATCGCCATTACACCTTGAGTTGCGCATTGGGGTCGCGCGCCATGGTCAGCCAGACATCCTTCACCCGGCAGTCCTCGCACATTTCCAGGCGCGCCAGCGCCTCACCGGCAAAATAGGGGTGATTGGCGAGCTTCTGCTTCATCATGGCGACCGTACTGGCAGTGGCAAACGGCTTCGCGCAGCGAATGCACTCAAACGGCGCTTCCTCGTGACAGACATGACGCTCAAGACGCTCCGGCGCGGCCAGAAAACCGGGCACCAGGGTAATCGCATCTTCCGGGCAGGCCTTTTCGCACAGGCCGCACTGCACGCAGTCCGCTTCGCGGAAGCTGAGCGACGGCGAGTCGCGGCCGGCCGCCAGCGCAGGCGTCGGGCAGCTGCTGACGCAGGCAAGGCAGAGCGTGCAGGCGTTGCTGTCCACGTCAAGGCCACCGTAGGCGGCGCGCTCGGTCACGGCGTGGCGCTGGCCGCTGGGCTGGCCCAACGCCGCCAGACACTCGAGCACGCGATTGAGCCGGGTGCGCTTGTCCGGCTCATTCAAGGCAAGGGAGGTATCGGTCAGCGGCATCAGGCGCGGCAGGGCATCCCGGGCCACCTGCTCGCCAGGGGCTATCAGTTGAACCCGCTCGGGGGCGTGGCCCAGAGCTTCCAGCAAGCGCTGGGCCTGGGCCAGTTGATCCTCAAGAAACGCGCTCAGCCGAGGCGGCATCGCTTCATGCAGCTGAATTCTGACCTCTGCCGCACCGCTGGCAAGCGCCGTCAACCACTGATCGTGGCCTGCAGCCCCCAGCTCTTCAAGCGGCACATCCAGCACGTGGCCTGCCGTTACCACGCCTGCGTGCTTTTCAGCATCCAGGGTGTCATGGGTCACAAAACGCATGACCGGCTGAGTGCCGCCGGCGTCGCGGTAGGCGGCAAGCCAGGTAGCCAGCGTATCCTGCTGACGGCGGGTTTCCGGCAGGCGGAACTCGATCGCCCCGGTCGGGCAGGCGCTGGTGCAACTGCCTACGCCCTGGCACAGGAACGGGTCAATCTCGATTCGCGATTCGATGCGCCCCTGATGGCTGGTAATCGCATCGGCGGGGCACACGTCCAGACAGCGCGTACAGCCAATATTGCCACTCGAGGAGTGGGCGCAGAGGTCGCTGTTGACCTGAAAATAGCGCGGCTTGTCGAACTCGCCGACCAGCTCGACGGCGCGCTCGAGCACGCTTTCAAGCGGCTCACCGGCCACTGCTGGCTGTGTGCTCCACGTCAGGTAGCCCGGCGGCGGCAGCTCCCAGCGGCAAACGTCGCAGGCAGCTCCCTCGCCGGTCATGTCCAGCACTACGTCGAACACGTCGCGGGATATCAGTGCACGGGCAAGGTTGAGCGCCTCGCCATCCGCGGGCTGAAGGTTGACCGCGAAGTTGCCCAGATGACCGTCGACAGTGAGTTGCTGGCACTGTTCGGGGGCCAGGGCGTAGTGGGCAGCGGGCTCGCTGCCGCCAGCCAAGGGCGAAAGCGGCGCCTCGGCATCGGTGGACAGCAGAGTGATCGACGCCAACCCACGCCCTTGAAGGGCACGAGCAGCATCGTGAATGGCGCGCTCGCTACCCAGCAGCAAAAGATGCCCACGGCTGTGGTAGGTCACGTTCGCTGGCGTCAGGTTGGCCGGCCACGAGATACGCTGGCGCACGGCTTCTCGGGCAGCGGCGTTACGCTGGTCGTCGATGGACGCCAGGGGTATTTTTTGATTCATGCATTCTCACGGTCAAGAGGTCATGCTAGTTAGCATCTAGTGCGCTATTTTTTAGTTTCTGCTTCTCTTGGTTTTCGGCTTCCATGCCTTTTTCTTTAAACTTTGAACATAGGTTCTTTAAACACAGGTTCTTTAAACATAGAGCAATAATACGCCCCGGGCCGCTTGCCCGTATGTCCGATTAGCCAACGCTTTGGCGCTTATTAGCACTTATTGCGCGGTGGCGGCATCGGATTCAGGGCTATTTTTTAGTCAGCGCTGTCGGTGCCGTCATGGCGGACAGGTTTATGCCCAACAGCACTAAGTTTATCAGCACTTTCTCCAGAATCGGCCCTTTCTATAGCGTTCGTTGGCTGAGTGCAAGTATTTGCGTCATCGCCCGGCTCCTCACGGGGCGCGTCTGACGGTTCGCGTGTTTCGTCATGATCAGACGAATCCAGCGCTTCTTGCGCCTTGTGCGTCCAGCGACGCAGCTTGTCTGCCAACCCATCGGTCATGGGCTTGAGCTGCTGGCGATAATCCGCGTCGTAGTCGTCCAGGCCGTCTCTGACATTATAGTTGCCGGTCGCCCATAGCCGCTTCAGCGCCCGCCGACGCAGCGCCGTACTCACCCCGGACGCCATGAAGATGCTGAAATCGCTTCCGGCCGGCAGAAGATCAGGGTCGGGCAGGCTGTCATCGAGGCTGCCCGGCGCCGGTGCGTCAGACTCGATGGAGCTAGGCGTACCGGCGTCGGGTGCTGCCTGGGGCGACTCAGGGGCCTGGGTTTCAACGCCTTGCGCCGGGGTGTCGTCAACCTCCGGTGCTGAGGTGGCCTCGCGACTCTCGACACCGCGCTTGCGCTGCGACCAGCGCTCCCAGCGACTCACGGGGGCGGCTCCTGGCCGGGCGTGGGCTGTGCCCGCCCGGCGCCCTTGCGCTTTTTCTTGCGCCCCTGTACCGGGGCTTCGCCGTGGCGTGCCAGATAACTCTCTAGCCATACCTGAATGGCCACCGGCATGGGGCTTTCAAACACCTGCTGCTCGCCGTCGAGCCAGCCTGCCGCGACGTCCTGACTGGCGGTAATCGCATCGGGCCTTGGGGCCTGGCCGGTGAAGCCGGCGCGCACGAACAGTCTGGGCGACGTGGAACTCAGGTTGAAGCGGTAGGCGGCACGCTCGGTCATGGTAAGCTGAAGGCCCAGCGGGTAATCCCCCTGCTCGCCCGGCGTCAGTTGAGCAATCCGCCACTGAGTGAGCGTAAAGCCCTTCATCTGCTTGGGCTCGGCGGCCAGGGTCACGCTGAGCGTGCGTAAATTATCGTGCATGGGAGGTGAACACCTTGAACGGGTAGACAAGTAAGCCTCTTGAACGCCATCATCGTCAACAGGGCGTGTTTTACTCTACTATTGCTCATTCATCCATAGCAGCGCCTGACCAGTGACCAGCGAGGATTGCGGATGCCCGCCCTTCAGTTAAGCCGTGCCCGCTTGCCGGCCACTACCACCATTGACATCATGGACGCCTACGGCGAGATACGCCAGCAATCCATTGCCGCCGAACGCGCCCTGACGGTCTACCTCAACAAGCGTGAAATCGTTACGCTCATGACCCTTGGCGATGCCCCGGAAGCCTTGGTGGTCGGCTACCTGCGCAACCAGGGACTGCTTCGTGCCGCCGACGACCTGCTCGCCGTGCAGGTGGACTGGGAGGTCGAGTCGGCGGTGGTGGTAACCCAGCGCCTGCCCGATGACCTCGAAGCCCGCCTGGGCCACCGGACCGTCACTACCGGCTGTGGCCAGGGTACCGTGTTTGGCAATCTGCTCGAGCAGACCGCCTTGGCCGCCCTGCCCGCCACGACGCTTGCTCAATCTGACCTCTATCAACTGCTCACTAATCTGAACGCGTATAATGATACCTATAAAAACGCGGGCGCCGTACATGGCTGTGCGCTGTGCCACCAGACAGCAGTGCTCGATTTCGTGGAAGACGTAGGCCGCCATAACGCCGTGGATACGCTCGCCGGGCGCCAGTGGCTGGCCCAGGCGGCAAGCAGTGATGCGGATATTTTCTACACCACCGGGCGCCTGACCTCCGAGATGGTGCTGAAAGTGGCGCAGATGGGCATCAGCGTGCTGGTATCGCGCTCCGGCGTAACCCAGAAAGGCGTGGAACTTGCCGAGCGCTTCGGGGTCATGCTGATCGCCCGAGCCAAGGGCAAGCAGTTCCAGGCCATCAACGCCGGCGCCCGGCTGACGCTTGATAGCCCTCCACCCCGGCCGCCTGCGGCCAGAACCTCCAAGGAGGCAGGCGTATGATTCCCGCTCACTCCATTACCGGCCTGGTGCTCGCCGGCGGCGAAGGCCGCCGCATGGGCGGGCGCGACAAGGGACTCGTGCCCTTTGCCGGTCTGCCGCTGGTGACCCACGTCATGCAGCGTTTCGAAGGTCAGGTAAATGAGCTTCTGATCAATGCCAACCGCCATCTGGACGGTTACGCCCTGCTGGGCGCGCGCGTGATCAGCGATGTCGAAGAGGGCTTCAAGGGGCCGTTGATGGGCATCTACAGCGGTCTGCGGGCGGCCAGCACGCCCTGGCTGCTGGTTGCCCCCTGCGACTCCCCTGCGCTGCCCCGGGACCTGGTGGCACGCATGGTGGCAGGCATTGGCGAGCACGATATCGGCGTTGCCCATGACGGTGAGCGCCTGCACCCGGTGGTAGCCCTGCTGCGCACGACGCTTGCCGACGACCTGGCCACCGCTCTGGCCGAGGGCGAGCGCAAGATCGACCGTTGGTACGCGCGCCACGCCTGGTGCCAGATCGATATGTCCGACTGCCCCGAGGCCTTTGCCAACCTGAACACCGAAGAAGAGAAGCACCGCCTGGAGCAGACGCTTATGGGCGCCAAGGAGATGCCATGACGCTTTCCTGTTTTGAGCTGGGCGAAACCATGCTCAGCGTCAATGAGGCCATGACCGCGCTGATGACGCTGGTAACCCGCACCACGGGAAGTGAAAGCGTGCCGCTGGAAAAGGCCCATGGCCGGCGTCTGGCAGCAGACGTCACCGCGCCGATCAACGTGCCCCAGCAGACCAACGCGGCCATGGACGGCGTGGCCCTGGCCTGGCCCGATACGCGGGATACCCGCTGGTCGGTGGCCGGTGAAGCGTTCGCCGGCCAGGCGTTTGCCGGGCCGGTTCCCGCCGGGCAGTGCGTGCGCATCACCACCGGCGCCCCGCTGCCGGAAGGTACCGACACCGTGATCATGCGCGAGCAGCTCGACGAGCAGGCTGACCATGTCACGATCAATGCGCCGGAGCGGATCAAGCGCGGCCAGCATATCCGTCAGGCCGGAGAAGACATCCGCGCCGGCAGCGTGGCCCTTGCCGCCGGCACCCGCCTGGACGCCGCCGCCATGGGGCTGATCGCATCACTGGGCTACGCCGAGGTGAGCGTTACCGCCCGCGCGCGGGTCGCGATCTTCTCCACCGGCAACGAAGTGACCGCGCCAGGGAAAGCACTGCCTCCAAGCGCCATCTACGACGCCAACCGCTTCACCTTGACGGGCCTTTTGACCGAGCAGGGCGCCGAGGTGATCGACATCGGTATCCTGCCCGATGACCCCAACGCCATTCAGCAGGCGCTGGAAGATGCCGCCCGACAAAGCGATCTGGTGATTACCAGCGGCGGCGTCTCTGTCGGCCAAGCCGACTTCACCCGCCAGGCGCTCCAGTCAATGGGTCAGCTCGCCTTCTGGCGCGTGGCGCTGCGTCCCGGACGGCCGATGGCCTGTGGCCTGATTGGCGAGCAGCAGACGCCCTTTGTTGGCCTGCCCGGCAATCCGGTGGCGGTCATGGTAACCTTCAGCCAGTTTGTCGTGCCGCTTTTACGCGCCCTGGAAGGCCAGGCGCCTTCACTACCCCGCCGCCTGACGGCGATTGCCGAAACCGCGCTCAAAAGCCGCCTTGCACGCACCGATTTTCTGCGCGGCGTGTATCGCTGTGACGCGCAGGGCGTGCTGCATGTGCGTGACACCGGCGCCCAGGGCTCCGGCATCCTGACCTCGATGGTGGCTGCCAACTGCCTGATTGAGCTAGGCGACGACCAGCCAGGCGCTCAACCCGGCGAGGCAGTCTGCATTCAACCACTAGCGAGATGGCCATGACCGAACAGTTGATAGATGATTTTGGCCGACGCGTAAGCTATGTGCGTATTTCGGTGACCGACCGCTGCGACTTTCGCTGCGTGTACTGCATGAGCGAGGAGATGACGTTTCTGCCCCGCGCGCAGGTGCTCACTCTGGAAGAGATCGGTCAGATTGCCCGCGCCTTTACCGAGATGGGCGTCGAGAAGATCCGCCTTACCGGGGGCGAGCCGCTGGTACGTGGCGGTATCGAGCAGCTGGTCGATGAGATCGGCGCCCTGCCCGGGCTGAACGACTTCACCATGACCACCAATGGGGCGGGCCTGCGCAAGCATGCCAGGCGGCTTTACGAAGGCGGGCTGCGGCGGCTCAACATCAGTCTGGATTCGCTCGACCCGGCACGCTTCAAGCAGCTTACCCGCACCGGCGATCTGGCCAAGGTGATCGATGGTATCCACGCCGCCAAGGAAGCCGGTTTCCAGCGCATCAAGCTCAACGCGGTGATCCTCAAGGGCCGCAACGAGGATGAGGTGCTGGACCTGGTCGAGTTTGCCCGCAATGAAGGGCTGGATATCAGCTTCATCGAAGAGATGCCGCTTGGCGATGTGTCGGACCACTCCCGCGCCGAAACCTTCTACTCAAGCGATGACGTGCAGGCCGTGATCGAGCAGCGCTACCCGTTGCTGCCGACCACGGAAACCACCCCCGGCCCGTCGCGCTATTTCAAAATGGCCGACAGCGACAGCCGGATAGGTTTCATATCGCCCCATAGCCACAACTTCTGCGAGTCCTGCAATCGCGTGCGGGTGACCGTCGAGGGCCGCCTGCTGCTCTGCCTGGGCAACGAACACTCGGTAGACCTGCGTGCCGTGCTGCGCCGTTACCCAGGCGACATGCAGCGGCTCAAGCAGGCCATCATCGATGCTCTGCCCCTCAAGCCCGAGCGCCACCACTTCACTACCGATGGCGACGTGCAGGTCGTGCGTTTCATGAACATGACCGGGGGTTAGCGTGGCTGGCGTAAAAGTGCCGGTGCATATCGTCACCGGGTTTCTGGGCAGCGGCAAGACCACGCTTATTCACAGCCTGATCAAGCAAAAGCCTGTGGATGAAAAATGGGCCGTGCTGGTCAACGAGTTCGGCCAGATCGGGATCGATCAGGCCATGTTCGAAAGCCGTGACGACGTGGTGATCAAGGGCTTGCCCGGCGGCTGCCTGTGCTGCCAGCTCGCTTTCGTGCTTCAGGCGGCGCTGGTCAATCTGCTCGCGCGCAGCAAGCCCGACCGCGTGATCATCGAGCCTTCGGGCCTTGGCCATCCAGCAGGACTCCTGGACCTGCTGCGCGGCGAGGCGTTTGCCGAGGTGGTGGAGGTGCGCGACATCATCGCCACCCTGGACCCGCGGCGCCTGGAAGACGAGCGCGCCCGCACTCATGAAACCTTTCAGGACCAGCTGGCCATTGCCGATGCGGTGGCGCTGACCATGCTCGATCACGCAACACCTGCCCAGCGCCAGGCCGCCCAGCAGTTTGCCGAAGCGCTATGGCCGCCCCCCAAGTGGATCGAACCGGTTGCCAATGGTGAACTGCCGCTCGAACGCCTGACCGGCAGCGGCCACAGCCAGGCGGGAGAGCTTGCCGTGCCCGATGCGCACCGCACGCTGAACGCCCCGCCCAGCCTCGAAGGCAGCTTTTTTGACGCTCCACCGCCCCGCGGCAGCGTACAAAAAGAAACCGGCACCGCGCTTGGCTACACAAGCCTCGGCTTGCGCTGGCACCCTGCCGAGCATTTCGACCTGGACCAGTTGGCCCACGTGCTGAGCGAGCTTCCCGGCAGCGCACGCATCAAGGGGGTGTTTCATACCTCCAGCGGCTGGCAACGGCTCAACCGCGCCGATGGAGCGCTGACATTCGAAAGCAGCGCCTGGCGCCAGGACTCCCGCCTGGAAGTCATTCTTCCCGATACCCTGGTCGCCAGCGTGCCGGATGCCTCTGCCCTGGCCGAGCAGTTGAGGCGCAGGGCACTGCTGCCAAGCGAGGCGTAGAGCGCCAGCTGACCAATCTCCTGTTCGCCCCGCCCCGCGCTCGCTGCTATCGATCACGGTAGCCCTATGGCCCACCACCCTTGCGCGGGTTTTAGACCGGCATGTTCTAGCCCCTTCCAGAAAAAGCGCCGCACCAGGCGCAGTCTCCTCACCTGCCTCGCAAACAGCATCATGCAACACATTGTTCCTGAAGCACTTGGCGACAAAGGGCATTTAATCTTAGAATATGAGAAGATATCTCATATAAAACATTTTCTCATGAAAGGAGTCGCTATGAAAAACACTGCCATGACTACCCGTGTACTGGCCACCTCTCTGCTGCTGGGCGCCGTCAGCGCGACCGCTTATGGCGAGGATCGCGTCGCCACGTTTGACCTGGGCGGCCTGGATACGCTGGATGCATTAGGCTTGAGTGATCGCGTGGTGGGCGTGCCGAAGTCCAACCTGCCGGCCTATCTTGAACAGTATGACACGGATGACATTACCGATATTGGCGGCTTGCGCTCCCCGGACTTCGACGCACTGGCCAACAGCAAGCCGCACCTGATTCTGTTTACCGGCCGCCAGGGCGAGTGGCAAACGGAGATGGAGACGGTTGCCCCCACCCTGAATACCGGCGTACAGGGCGATGACTACCTGGCAGCCTTTGACGACAACGTCCGCGAGATTGCCAGCCGCCTGCACGCAGAAGCACGCGCCGAAGAGGCCCTCGAAACGCTGCATGGCGAGATCGAAGCCCAGCGGGAAGCATTGAGCGACGCGCCGCGCACGCTGGTGGTCACCCACAACGACGGTAATCTGACCCTCAATCAGCATCCGGTGGTGCACGAGGTGCTGGGCGTGGAAACACTGGCAATACCGGATAGCGTGACGTCCGAAACCTACGGCAGCCGCACCTTTACCCCGCTTTCTGCCGACGCGATTGGCGAAATCGACCCCGCCGTCGTGCTGATCATCGATCGCAGCGCAGCGATTGGCAACGAACCTGCCGACCTGGAAGCCCTCGAGCACGACTTGACGGAGGCAGGTGCGTCGGATGTGCGCCTGGTCAGCCTGACGCCGGCGCTCTGGTACCTCTCCGGCGGCGGCCTGCAGAGTCTGGCCATGCAGGTTGAAGAAGTCACCGCCGCGCTGGGTTCATCGAACTAAGCAGGTTCATCGAACTAAGCGGGTTCACAGAACTAAGCAGGTTCACAGAACCAAGCGGGTTCACAGAAATACAAAACCCAGCGCGCCGGGTAACCGTGGGAGGCCTAGAACGCCTCCCACTCTTCTTCTGCGCTACTGGTTGCCACCTGGCGGCGTGGAGCCGGCCGCATCAGCGCTGGCTCAGGCTGTGGCGACGGCTGCTGACGAGGTGAGGCCAAGGGCTGCGGCGTACGACTCTCGGCTTCCGCCAAGCGGAAGCCCGCCACCACGCTTTCAAGCCTTGCCGCCTGCTCTTCGAGCGAGCTTGCCGCTGAGGAGGCCTGCTGCACCAGCGAGGCGTTCTGCTGGGTGACCTCATCCATCTGCGCGACCGCCTGATTGACCTGTTCGATCCCCGAACTCTGCTCCTGGGAAGCAGCGGAGATCTCATCCATGATGTCGGTGACGCGACGCACCGACGACACCACATCACGCATGGTGACACCCGCGTTTTCCACCAGCGCCGAGCCCTCTTTCACCTGAACGGATGATGCCTCGATCAGCGCCTTGATCTCCTTTGCCGCCTCGGCACTGCGGCTTGCCAGGTTGCGCACCTCGCTTGCCACTACCGCAAACCCACGGCCCTGCTCACCCGCGCGCGCCGCTTCCACCGACGCATTGAGCGCCAGGATATTGGTCTGAAAGGCGATGGAGTCGATGACGCTGATGATATCCGTCACTTTCTGAGAGCTTGCCGAGATGCCCTGCATGGTAGTGATGACCTGCTCCACTACCTCGCCACCGCTGGTGGCCGTGCTCGAGGCTTCATTGGCAAGCTGACTCGCCTGGCGAGCGTTATCGGCATTCTGCCTGACCGTGGCCGTCAGCTGCTCCATGCTGGCCGCCGTTTCCTGCAGCGAAGCGGCCTGCTGTTCGGTACGCGAGGAAAGATCCGCGTTGCCGCTGGCGATCTCGCGCGCCCCGATATGGATAGAGCCACTGCTATCACGCACCTGCGATACGGTGCCGGCCAGATTACCTTGCATGTGCTGCATGGCAATGAACAGTTTGCCGATCTCGTTGCGACCACGCGCCAGCACCTTGCCCGACAGGTCGTTGCTGGCGATACGCTCGAAGTGCCCGACCGCCTCATTCAACGGCTTCACGATATAGCCTACGATCGCCATTCGCACCAACAGCACGATAAGTGCCGCGATCAGCAGCACCGCCAGGTCAATGTACCCGATGATCTTCATTTCGCTTTCGTAGTCAGCCACCATCAGCGCGTTCTGCTCCGCCAGGTAGTCGTTATAGGCGCTGACGTTATCGATCAGTTGCTGGTTCAGGTCGCTGGTTACCGCCCGCGCTGCCGTGAACTGCGCTTCGTTTCCTGCGCGCAGCGCCTCGGCAAGCGGTACGAGTCCCTGCTGTATCAGCTGCGCGAAGCTTGCCATTACCGTTTCAGCAAGCGCAGAGGGCGGATTGGTCGATTCGAAATGAGCCAGGTACTCCTGGGCCGTTTGCTGATTGGAGCGTGCCTGCGCCAGGTAGTCATCTGCCAACCGGGCGTCACCACTGGCCGCCGCGTTGAAGCTGTTGACGTAGAAAAGCTGGGTATAGGCAATGGACCGCTGACTGCGGCTGAGGTCGCGGGTGCGTTCTGCAGAAAGCGTCAGCTGGCCAAGCGATTCGTTGGCCTCTTCGCCTGCGCGATGACCAAGAAACGCAATGACGATGATCAGAAGTGAGAAGATGGCCAGTACCAGCGTCAGGCTGGTCTTTACTGACATATTATTCAGTAGTCGATTCATTACACAGAATGCCTTTTAGCAGATTGATTGGTCATTGGCGTTTTAATCCCTTCTCTGGGGATTAAATCGATCTAAGGGGGCTAGATCCGCCAATATAGGTAGGGGTGGGGTAAGTATCTATCGGCTTGAAAAATAGATACTTTAGTCACGTCGGTAAAAACATTACTCAACTTTTCCGAGGAACTCGCAAAAATGAATCGATTTCTTCAAGAAAAACAACAGTGCCTTATTTTCAGTCGTTTATTAAAACCTTCAGCCCTTTTAACTTAAACTTTATTTTTAATATTGATTAAAAAAACACCTACTTTAAATCAGGCTTGCACCGAAGGAACGGTGATCCAAGCAGCAGCACCTGAAACGATACGATTGCCTGTCGATTGGCTGACTTGGATAAAGCGCGTTACCTTGAAGTGACACTACCCAAGGAGCCGTTTATGAGTTTACTGACCGCGCGCAGCTTTCTGGCCGAACACGCCCCGGACCTCAAGATCATCGAACTCGACGAGAGCACCGCGACCGTGGAGCTGGCCGCCGATGCCCACGGCGTGGAGCCTGGCCAGATCGCCAAGACACTGGCGTTCAAGATCGGGGAAATGCCCCTGCTGGTAGTCACCAGCGGCAGCGTGCGGATCGACAATGCCAAGATACGCGATGTCTTCGGCGGCAAGGCCAAGATGCTCGATGCCGAGACGGTCATGGAGCTGACCAGCCACCCGGTGGGCGGCGTCTGCCCTTTCGGACTGGCCGCCGACTTGCCGGTGTATTGCGATACCTCACTTCAGCGCTATGACGAGGTGCTGCCGGCGGCGGGTTCACCCAATAGCGCGGTGCGCCTTTGCCCCATGCGCCTGGCCGAGCTGGTCGGGGCGAAGTGGGTCGACGTATGCTCCCCCGCTGGCACACCCTAGCTGCATGCCGGTGATTTGCGTAAGATAGCCAAACCGCAGGGGCCACCGTGCCCTTGCGGCCACGTTCTCAGGGCGGGGTGAAAGTCCCCACCGGCGGTGATGGCGAAATGCCCAAGCCCGCGAGCGCTCCAGGGCACGCCCTGGAGGTCAGCAGATTCGGTGTGATTCCGAAGCCGACGGTGATAGTCCGGATGAAAGAGAACGGTACGTTGGACATGGAGTGCGCAAGCGGCCCTGGCCGCCTCCTGCCGCTGCCTGAAAATCGTGCCGCGTGCCCTGATTCTGGTACCCTTAGTTACGAGAATGACCATGAATCAGACATTTCCGTTAGACCTTTCAAGCCACACCACGTCCCAGCGCATCGCCTTCATTCAGGGCCACTGGCATGATGACATCGTCGGCCAGGCGTACCAGGCCTTTGTCGAGGAAGTGAAGAAAAGCGGCCTCAGCGCCGACCAGGTCGAGGTCTTCACCGTTCCCGGCGCCTACGAGATTCCCCTGCAAGCCAAGGTGCTGGCCGAAAGCGGCCGATATGGCGCCATCGTAGGCGCGGGGTTTGTCGTGGATGGCGGGATCTACCGTCACGACTTCGTCGCCCATGCGGTCATCGACGGCATGATGCGCGTTCAGCTCGACACCCAGGTGCCGGTCATCTCGGTGGTGCTGACTCCGCATCACTTTCACGAGCACGCCACCCATCACAGCTTCTACTTCGAGCACTTCGTCACCAAGGGCAAGGAAGCCGCCCAGGCGTGTCTCAACACCATCGAAAACCTGCACCGCGCACGCAAGCTGAGCGACACGTAAGGGCGCTCGGGCCCGGCCAGCACCGGGCCTGTAATGGGTGAGTGCGGCCACTAGCAGCCGCACTCACCAAGCGGCGTCTTCAAAAGCGTACCGCGAGTCTCTCCCGCCTGCACCGGGTGCTCATCCCGGCGCCAGAAATCCAGCCCGCCCAGCAACTCCTTCACCCTGAAACCGGCACTTGAAAGCTTCCACGCCCCTTTGGTCGAACCGTTGCAGCCAATGCCATCGCAGTAAGTGATGTACACCTTGGATGGATCAAGCGTGGCGAGCCGCTCAGACGTCATCTCGCGATGTGGCAGGCTCAGCGCGCCGGGAATATGCCCCGCGCAGTAGTGCGCGAAACTTCGAGTGTCGATCACCACGATCTCATCGATGCCGCCGGCCAGATCCTGCGCCAGGTCCCAGGCGTCGGTGTGGTAGCAGAGCTTGGCATGCATGGCTTGCGCCATCTCATCTGGCGTGGCGGGGGCAAAGGCCAGTACGCTGGATTCCCTCATCTCTCTCTCCTCAAACATTCAGCAGGTAGCTGTAGAACTCGTGGTTGCGCTGCCAGCCCAGAGACTCATAAAGCCCCTGGGCACGCGCGTTGCCGACCTGGGTCATCAATGCCAGACGGGGGACGCCGTGTTCACGGGCGAGTTGCGCTGCCGATTCCATCAGCGCCCGCCCCGCCCCTGTTCCCCGGCTTGCGGGTGAGACGTAGAGATCGTTCAGTGTCCAGCGTGCGTTCAGCCCCACGGTGGAGAGGCCGGGGTAGAGCTGTACGAAGCCGTCCACCTCGCCCTGGGCGTTCTCGCTGACCAGAAGGAACGCATCGCCCAGCCCGAAGCGCTGGCTCAGAAAATGGCGGGCGGCTTCCAGGTCGCTTGGCTGCTGATAGAACTGGCGGTACTCGTCCAGAAGATGAGTCAACGCTTCGAGATCGTTGAGTACAGCGGCCCGGACACGGCTCATGGTGTGCTCCTCGTAGGGTAAAGATCAGCAGGGTAGGGGTACGCACAGTCTGCCGTTATAGTGGTACGCACATAAGAGCCACTTGAGCAATTTTCGAAGGAACCAGTCATGCGCCGCACACCCTCCAGTGAATGGCTTATCGATGCCCTGGCCCTGCGGGTGAGCACAGACAACGACCTGCCGCTTGCCCAGCAGCTCTATACCACGCTGCGCGGCTGGATTCAGGGCGGGGAGCTCGAAGCCGGGCGACCCTTGCCGTCCTCCAGGCGTCTTTCTAAAGCGCTCAACATCAGCCGCAACACCGTGCTGGCCGCCATGGACCGCCTGCTGGCCGAAGGCCTGGTGGTCTCCCGGCGCGGCTCCGGGCTTTATGTGGCAACGCTGCCGCTTCTTGCGCTGCCTGCGGCGCCACCTGCCGCCGAGGTGGTCGAGTACTCCACCCGTGGCCTGGCGCTGATCGACCGCTGCGCAACCCTGAGTTCGCAACATACGGCCTTCGCCCCCGGCATTCCGGCGCTGGATCTGTTTCCCCACGCCCAGTGGCAGCGCCTTTTAAGGCGCCACTTTCATCAGGCGGATACTGCCTGGCTTGCCTACCAGACGCTGGGCGGCCTGCCCGCCCTGAAAGAGGCGCTGTGTGACTACCTCACGCTTTCGCGCGCGGTGCGCTGCCGGCCGGAACAGATCGTCATTACTCAGGGCGCCCAGCAGGCGTTCGAACTGATCGTGCAGCTTCTCACCGACAGCGGCGAGAACGTCTGGATGGAAGAGCCCGGCTACGGCGGGGCGCAAACCGCGTTTGCCACCGCCGGGCTTTCCATCACGCCCATACCGGTGGATGAGAATGGCATGAACCCGGCACTCGGCCCCGCGTCAGGCGTCTCCCCGAGACTGATATACGTCACGCCTTCACACCAGTACCCAAGCGGCGTCACCATGCCGGTGCCCCGGCGCCTGGCGCTGCTGGAGCACGCAGCCCATCACGGCGCCTGGATCATCGAAGACGACTACGACAGCGAGTTCCGCTACGACACCCCGCCGGTGCCCTCGCTTCAAGGGCTTGCCGAGCGGGCGGCGGTGATCTACGTCGGCACCTTCAGCAAGGTGCTCTACCCGGGGCTACGGCTTGGCTACCTGGTGCTGCCGGATGCGCTGGCGGATACCTTTCGTCTGGCCCACGCCAGGCTCCACCGGGAAGGTCACTACCCGGCCCAATCGGCGCTGGCCGAGTTCATCGCCAAGGGGCACTTCTCGCGCCACATTGCCCGCATGCGCGGGCGCTACCGCCTGCGCCAGGCGTGCCTGCGAAAGGCCCTGGCGCCTGCCATCGCCCAGGGCCTCAAGCTCTCCTCCGGCCATGCCGGCATGCATCTGGTGGCCGAGCTTGAAAGCGCCGCGCAGGAGCGAGCACTGATCGAGCAGTCGCACGCGGAGGGCATCACGCTCTCGCCCCTGTCGCGCTACTACCTGGGCCAGCCGCAGCGCTTTGGCCTGGTGCTGGGCTACGCCGGGGCCACGGAAGACGAGCTTTCGACCGCCGGGCACTGGCTGGGCCATGCCTGGCTGCGCCTGCAAGGCGGAGGCAACTGAGCGCGCAGGCAAGCAGCGCTGGCCGCTTGTACATCACGGGCTAGCGAATACCGGCAGGAGCCGCCATGCTATAACGAGGTTACCTGCCTGGCTATTGCAAAGGGTCTGACTAGCATGACGTGACTCATGGCACGCGCATCCATACATCCAACAGCAAAGAACATGACGTTCTCAATGGGGTTACTGTGGCTCAACCACTCTCTTCAAATGCCGATAACCACGCCTCGCGATGCAAGGCCAAGGCCTGGAGCGTGCATGTGCTGACCGCCAGCGGCGTGCTGCTGGGCACCATGGCGCTGCTCGCCTTGATCGACGACGACCCGGTGGCCTGCCTGCTCTGGCTGGGCGCGGCAATGATGGTGGATGGCTTCGATGGCACCCTGGCGCGCAAGTACGAGGTCAAGACCATCCTGCCCCACTTCGACGGCTCGACCCTCGACATGGTGATCGACTACCTGACCTGGGCGTTCATCCCGGCGCTGTTCATCTACCACTTCATCGACCTGCCTGCCAATACTGCACTTCTGGCGGTCTTCATCATCCTGCTTTCGTCGATGTTCTGTTTTTGCAACGTGGACATGAAGAGCCAGGATAACTACTTCGTCGGTTTTCCCGCCGCCTGGAACATCGCCGCGGCCTATTTCTACCTGCTCGATTTACCGCCCTGGCTGACCGTCGCCGCGATTCTCGTGCTGGCTGGGCTCACCGTTACCAGAATGAAATTTCTGCACCCTTTTCGGGTACGCAAGTTCATGCCGCTCAATATCACCATTACGCTACTCTGGTGTGTCTGTACCACGGTCTTGATACTGTCGAGCCCCGAACACGCTACCTGGGCGCTGGCGGGGCTTGCCATCACCTCGCTCTATTTCGTGGGCATGTGCCTCTGGCGTACCGCGCAGGAGTGGTTCGATTAACCCAGTTTGACCGTTGAAAAAGGAACAGGGATGTCATTGACGCAGCAGCAGCAAGAACGTTTCCGGCGGCTGGCCGCCGAGATCGAAGGAATCGATGTCGATGTCTACGAACGCTTCGAGCGCGACCCGCTCGAGCCGATCATCGGCTTAGGCAAACCGAACCTGCGCATCGGCTTTTTTGGCCGCGATCCAGGGCGTGAGGAAGTCCGCTACCAGGAGCCCTTTATCGGCGCCGGCGGGCAGCTGGTGAGAAAGGCACTATACGAGCGCCTGCATGGCGAGAAGATGCCAGACTTCGAGGCCTCGCGTGCCGTGGGCGAACACTTTTTCTGGATCAACACCGTGCCCTACAAGCCCGTCGGCAACAAGGCGTGGTCGATGAAGGTAAAACGCCACTTTCATGACCTGATGAACGAAGTGCTGATCTCGCGCTGGGAGGGAGAGAGCCTGATTACCCTGGGCCGCGAGGCCTTTCTATGGTTCGGTATCGGCCGTTCGAAGGAAGAGCGCGACCGGCTGGAGGCGTTCTGGAAAAGCGACGAGCGCTTTGAAAGCAGCATCGAGGTAACGCTCGAGGATGAAAAGGGCGAGGCGCGCACCTTCACGCTCTACCCGCTCCCCCACCCTTCCCCGCTCAACCAGACCTGGTACGCCCGCTTTCCCGAACTTCTGAAAAACCGCCTGGAGCAGCTGGACGTGCGTCTGGACAACCTCGCCACCTGAACCGCAAGCGCTCGCTTTCGTTCATGAAAGCGAGCGCTCGGAAAGACCATACTCGCACGACAGGCGATGACAACGACTACTCGGCTTCGAACACCACGGGGAACTCGTCGGCGTCGTCGTTACACGCCTCATTGGCGCGATACTCGGTGAGCCGGAAGTTGCCGTTTTCCCACTGCCAGGTGCGTACGCCGCCGCAACCACCGGCACCCCGGTCGCGGTAGCGGTCGGTCAGCACGCCGGTTTCGGGGTCGAACTCGGGATCGAACAGCGACTCGGTGCCGGTCCAGCTACCATCACGCCACAGGGCAAACAGCAGCTTGCGCGGTTCAGCGTCGTCGGGCTGGTAAATTGCTTCATAAGAAGTCTGGTAGGCACCGGCGTTACACGGCACGAGCCACAGTTCCCCGCCCATGTCATCGTCCATCGTGAAGCGCTGGGCCGTGATACCCAGCGATTCATCGATGGGGGCGCAGGTGTCACTCATCTGCGCGGCGACCGCCTCCGGCGTCGTTGATGACTCGTCGGCTGCCTGCTCCGTGTTGGCATAAGCGGCAAAACCGATCGAAAGCCCCATGGCGGCGGCTGTCAGCCAGCCAAGTGAACGTAACATATGACCACCTCCTTCATACGGTTCGCGCCACGAGCTTTCATGGCTCGCGACGAATTGAACATGCGTGCTTGAAAGCACTCCTACTTGATACCCCGGTTTCGAACGCGCCGCCATCTCCCAGCTACATCTTGCACCATCGTTTCTTATTTCACGCCCGTTCAGGCAATCGTGTGTTCGCGCATGTGCGCGATTATCTTGGTGGTCAGTGCGTCTGCGGGGAATGATAGAGCCTAGTCGCCCAGAATCGGGCGATGTCGGTTCATCCCCGCGCCTGCGGGGAACGGGCCCGAAAAGTCCGTAGTCAGCCCATCGTGAACGGTTCATTCCCGCGCCTGCGGGGAACGGCGAAAGCAGGGTGGGAACAACCAGGCCGACACCGGTTCATCCCCGCACCTGCGGGGAACGGAGCAACGCTGGTTCCGCCACCTGTTTTTCGCACGGTTCATCCCCGCGCCTGCGGGGAACGGAGTCCGCGGCGCACGCCCCATTTATGAGCCTGCGGTTCATCCCCGCGCCTGCGGGGAACGGTCGATAATTGTTCCGGCGACGCCTTGAATGGCCGGTTCATCCCCGCGCCTGCGGGGAACGGACTCAGCAGCAGGTCGTAAAGCTCCTGGCCGTCGGTTCATCCCCGCGCCTGCGGGGAACGGGATACTTCCTTGAGGGGATCTACCCACGACCACGGTTCATCCCCGCGCCTGCGGGGAACGGGACGGCCTGCAGCACCGGTGCTCGACCGTAATCGGTTCATCCCCGCGCCTGCGGGGAACGGTGCGCCAGCGCGGCCGTATGTGGGGGTGAGGCCGGTTCATCCCCGCGCCTGCGGGGAACGGAGTATCGCAAATATGATAGGTCTCTTTGACGACGGTTCATCCCCGCGCCTGCGGGGAACGGCGCGTTTTCACACGTGCCGAGCGTGCCGCCGGCGGTTCATCCCCGCGCCTGCGGGGAACGGCAGAAAGTAATTTGGTCGAGATTGATATCGACCGGTTCATCCCCGCGCCTGCGGGGAACGGTGGATGGCGAGATCGTCAACGTGTTCCGCGTGCGGTTCATCCCCGCGCCTGCGGGGAACGGAGAATCACTATCCGCATCGCCTGCCTCCAGGGCGGTTCATCCCCGCGCCTGCGGGGAACGGGTAATAGCGACCGTTAATCGACCAATCCAAATCGGTTCATCCCCGCGCCTGCGGGGAACGGGCCATTAAAGCGTGGTGCCAGTTAACCAAAAACGGTTCATCCCCGCGCCTGCGTGGAACGGCGAACATGGCCACGGCATCGAATCAAGACCAACGGTTCATCCCCGCGCCTGCGGGGAACGGTGTACGCATGGTTGAGGCGGGTATAAGATGTGCGGTTCATCCCCGCGCCTGCGGGGAACGGATTTGTAGTTGCGAATACTAGAACCTGGCGACCGGTTCATCCCCGCGCCTGCGGGGAACGGATCATCAGGTACCTCAATTAGCGGTGGCTCACCGGTTCATCCCCGCGCCTGCGGGGAACGGCGAACATGATCAAGTCCATTGGACGTATGCTACGGTTCATCCCCGCGCCTGCGGGGAACGGCGTGTTCAAAATCGGGACTCTTTTTCATACTACGGTTCATCCCCGCGCCTGCGGGGAACGGATGAAAATTACATACCTGCCGTGCGCGGCCAACGGTTCATCCCCGCGCCTGCGGGGAACGGCCAGATAGTCAGCATGAAGACATTGAAATTCGCGGTTCATCCCCGCGCCTGCGGGGAACGGAGTCAAACAGGCACAAGTGAAGCCTACGTGTTCGGTTCATCCCCGCGCCTGCGGGGAACGGAGTGGGTGAAGCAGGATAAGGGCGGCCAGGAGCGGTTCATCCCCGCGCCTGCGGGGAACGGATCGGCATCCGGCGGCCGGTGCCGTCGGCCAGCGGTTCATCCCCGCGCCTGCGGGGAACGGAACTGCCGGTGTGCCCAAGTACCAGTGATCGACGGTTCATCCCCGCGCCTGCGGGGAACGGAGGAGGTAGCCCTGGCGGGTGAGCTCGCGGAACGGTTCATCCCCGCGCCTGCGGGGAACGGTCCAGCAGACAGAGCACATGAGCAAAGAGTCGCGGTTCATCCCCGCGCCTGCGGGGAACGGAAACGCCTATTCCTCATTGCACGGCGCGACAACGGTTCATCCCCGCGCCTGCGGGGAACGGCTCGGCAAACATGTAGGAGTTGTATTCAAGTCCGGTTCATCCCCGCGCCTGCGGGGAACGGCCCTTCCTCATATTCGCCAGTGCTGTTGAAACGGTTCATCCCCGCGCCTGCGGGGAACGGTAGCATTACTGACGGTTTCCCATCCTAAAATACGGTTCATCCCCGCGCCTGCGGGGAACGGTTTTTGCAAAAAGTGTTTGCAACCCCAAATTTCGGTTCATCCCCGCGCCTGCGGGGAACGGGACGAAGTGACAAGCGTGTACGACGGCGATACCGGTTCATCCCCGCGCCTGCGGGGAACGGAGGGCCAGATCCCCGAGCTAACCCTCCCCGAGCGGTTCATCCCCGCGCCTGCGGGGAACGGGAGCAGCTGCAGCAGGTCGCGGTTATGCGTGACGGTTCATCCCCGCGCCTGCGGGGAACGGGACAAAATTCTGGGCGGCTCGCAGTCTTGGCGCGGTTCATCCCCGCGCCTGCGGGGAACGGGTTAATCAATAACCACGTGCCTGACGCTGAAGCGGTTCATCCCCGCGCCTGCGGGGAACGGTCGACCGTCTCGATTTTCAGCGCCCCGGACAACGGTTCATCCCCGCGCCTGCGGGGAACGGCAGGAGGTGGGTATGGCAGCAGCAGATTATTACGGTTCATCCCCGCGCCTGCGGGGAACGGGCGTTTAAACGCGGCTAAAGCCGAGCGGGACGCCGGTTCATCCCCGCGCCTGCGGGGAACGGCGAGTCGATCAACTACGAGCTCGTGCCGAGTGCGGTTCATCCCCGCGCCTGCGGGGAACGGCAGCTGCTCGAGGTCGAACAGGTCGCACCCGCCGGTTCATCCCCGCGCCTGCGGGGAACGGTGGATCTCGACCGCCTGGCGGATCCGTTCGCGCGGTTCATCCCCGCGCCTGCGGGGAACGGCCGATTACGGCGGTGATCGGTTTCATGGCGGACGGTTCATCCCCGCGCCTGCGGGGAACGGCACCTTCTGCTTGGCAGACAGGTTGCGGGACACGGTTCATCCCCGCGCCTGCGGGGAACGGGCTGGCAGGCATTGGCGCATCTATTGCCAACGCGGTTCATCCCCGCGCCTGCGGGGAACGGGCCCGTCGCACCTCGATGCTCGCCGTCAACGACGGTTCATCCCCGCGCCTGCGGGGAACGGGTGCCAAGTTTGTCGCCCAGGATAGCCGCAAGCGGTTCATCCCCGCGCCTGCGGGGAACGGAACTCGGCAG
This sequence comes from Vreelandella aquamarina, assembly GCF_020075495.1. Classification (GTDB taxonomy): domain Bacteria; phylum Pseudomonadota; class Gammaproteobacteria; order Pseudomonadales; family Halomonadaceae; genus Vreelandella; species Vreelandella aquamarina_A. The sequence goes on along the minus strand of NZ_JABYQT010000008.1, from coordinate 82,156 downwards.
GCGACGTTTTGATCTCTGAGTCACGGTTCATCCCCGCGCCTGCGGGGAACGGTAAACTAGCGGTTTGCCCACCAGTTTGGGATTCGGTTCATCCCCGCGCCTGCGGGGAACGGCCCTATGACCGCTTGCGTTGAATGCACAAACACGGTTCATCCCCGCGCCTGCGGGGAACGGGTCGTTGATCGACCAGCCGAGGTGGTTTCTAGCGGTTCATCCCCGCGCCTGCGGGGAACGGACGCGGTGTGTAGCGGTGATTGGCGCGCCCGCCGGTTCATCCCCGCGCCTGCGGGGAACGGCCAACTTCTCATTACGCTCATACATCCTCCGGCGGTTCATCCCCGCGCCTGCGGGGAACGGGTCGCAGTATTAACCGACTACCATCTGATGGGCGGTTCATCCCCGCGCCTGCGGGGAACGGGTTTCATGGTCACCCATTAAAGAGTACCCGAGCGGTTCATCCCCGCGCCTGCGGGGAACGGGTGCTGAACAAGCTTTGGTATCGCCAGGTCATCGGTTCATCCCCGCGCCTGCGGGGAACGGTTTCGGCCGGTGCCGCAGGAAGCCCTTAAGGGCGGTTCATCCCCGCGCCTGCGGGGAACGGCAGCAATTGTTCATTAATGTGCTCATGTCCGGCGGTTCATCCCCGCGCCTGCGGGGAACGGTATTGAGCGTCCCGTGATCCCAATTGAACCTGCGGTTCATCCCCGCGCCTGCGGGGAACGGTCTGAATCCTTCTATTATTTTTTCTCGCTCACCCGGTTCATCCCCGCGCCTGCGGGGAACGGGCTGACCGGCACCTGGACGATGATCTCGCCCGGCGGTTCATCCCCGCGCCTGCGGGGAACGGCAAAACAGTCACATGAAATACCCGATTGACTGCGGTTCATCCCCGCGCCTGCGGGGAACGGGGCGTCAATGACGTAGCTGATGATCTCAGCGCCGGTTCATCCCCGCGCCTGCGGGGAACGGTAAATTCAACATTACGCTGCCCCCTGGGCGCTCGGTTCATCCCCGCGCCTGCGGGGAACGGCCACATATCAATGTGCGGCAGGATGCAGCACTCGGTTCATCCCCGCGCCTGCGGGGAACGGCTGGCCACGTCCGGCTTCTTCGACAACCTGCGCGGTTCATCCCCGCGCCTGCGGGGAACGGCATCTGCCCCCGGCCTTCCAGCACTGCCCGATCGGTTCATCCCCGCGCCTGCGGGGAACGGGCCCTGGGGGGTGAGTCCCAGCATGGCAGCCACGGTTCATCCCCGCGCCTGCGGGGAACGGACTATGCCTAGCACCGATACCACCATGGCCATCGGTTCATCCCCGCGCCTGCGGGGAACGGGGCAATCAACGTGGTGAAGCCAAGCTGGCGGGCGGTTCATCCCCGCGCCTGCGGGGAACGGCAGCGTGAAGTTCTGCAGGCCGGTCGCCGCCACGGTTCATCCCCGCGCCTGCGGGGAACGGGCTAACGCCGTCTGAGCCGTGCGCTGGTCTAGCGGTTCATCCCCGCGCCTGCGGGGAACGGCTCCATCTCATCACCGTTGGCGGCGCGCGAGGCGGTTCATCCCCGCGCCTGCGGGGAACGGGGAAGCCCGAACCCTACCCGCTGCGTTGGCCGCGGTTCATCCCCGCGCCTGCGGGGAACGGCGTGGCGCGCTGGCTGCCTTCTTCGCTTATCCCGGTTCATCCCCGCGCCTGCGGGGAACGGACTAATTGTAGTCACTTGTTTTCAAAAAGAAAAATCGCCAGCGAAAAATCCACCGGCGATTTTGCTCATTTTTTGTACAGCTGCATATTATTAAAGATCAATAAAAACAGTTATTTATCCATGGGCGGTAAAAAACGCACCAAGCGTAGTCCGTCGTGGTCGATGGGGACGCGGCGGTTGTCGCCGAAGGTCTGGAACTCGAAGCCGGATTCGTGGTTGCTGGCCCAGGCCATGGCGACGTTGCCACCTTCCTCGGCTAGGGCTTCGATCTGCTCCCAGATCATTTCGCGGATGCGCTTGCTGACATCGCCCACGTAGATACCGGCGCGTATCTCCAGCAGCCAGACGGCGAGCCGCCCGCGCAGGCGTGGCGGTACGGCTTCGGTAACGACAACGAGCATGGCCATGTCATTGGCTCCTGTGGCCGCTGTCGCCGATCGATGCCGGCTCGGGAATGGCGGGCGGCACGGCATCGGCCGGCGGGGGCGGCGGTTCGATCTCGCCCGCTGCCAACACCTCTTCGATCATCGGGATGATGCGCTGCAAAAGCCGGGTCTGCTTGAAGGCATCGCGGCAGGCAATGCGCACCTCGCGCTCCGGCATTGGCGGGTTTTTCGCGGCGATGCGAAACGCTGCCGGGACCACGGTTTCGAATTTGACGATATCGGCAATGTCGTAGACGAAGCTCAGCGGCTTGCCGGTGTGCAGAAAGCCGATAGCCGGGGCGTAACCCGCGGCCAGAATCGCGGCTTCGGTGATTCCATAGAGGCAGGCAGTGGCGGCCGACAGGCACTGGTTGGCCACATCCGAGGCATCCCACTGTTTGGGGTCGTAGCGGCGCCCTTGCCACTTCAGGCCATACTGCTTGGCGAGTACCTGGTAGGTCTTGCGCACCCGCGCGCCTTCGATCCCACGCAATTGCTCGACGCTGCGCCGGGACGGTGGTTCTTCGCCAAAGCGCAGCTCGAACATCTTGCGTACGACCTTGAGCCGCAGGCTTTCATCCAGCGCCAGCTGGGCCTGGTAGAGCAGCTTGTCCGAGCGCGCTCCGCCCGGTTGCCCCGCGCTGTAGAGCCGCACCCCGGCATCGCCCACCCAGATCAACAGCGTACCTACCACTGAGGCCAGCTTGACCGCGGCATGCGATACCCGCGTGCCCGGTTCCAGCAGCAAACACGCTACCGACCCCACGGGGATGTGCATGCGCTCGCCGTTGACCTCGTCGACCACGACGAATGCCCCGTCGCGCACGTCGATCTGGCCCATGCCGACGAAGATCATCGACATGCGGTCCTTGAGAGGAATGGGTTTTAGGGGGATGAAGCTCATGGGTCACTCCGGTACGCGACGCAACAACAAGAGCCCACAGCCGAACGCCTTGGCACGGCCAATGCCGTCGCGCAACGTTTCCCTGAGCCGCTCGGGATCGGCTACTTCCAAAAGGCCTTCGTAATCCACGCTGGAGTAGCGGATAGGCTGCCCACCGTCCTTCTTGACCAGCGCGTGCTGGCGGTAAGCGCCCACTTCCGGTTTCACCGGCAATGAAAAGCCGAGGCTTTCAGCACGCTCGTCGAGCCAGTGTCGAGCCGCCGCGTCCATCGCCTCGACGCAGGCCTGGCTTGTGCGCTCACCTTTGGAGAAAGGGTAGCGCGCATCCATTAACACATCGGCGCGGTGAGAGCGGCGGCCTTCGCCCGCCGGTTTGGCAACGGTGGGGTTGGCGCGCAGACGAAAGGCCAGCCGCTCGCCGCGAGCAAGCTGGGGGTCGAACGGCTTGCACTGCACGTCGAAGCCTTCGACGGGCTCGAGGGGCCGGTTTGAGCCAACGTAGAACCGGGGCAGCCCGGCGCTCTTTCCGTTGGCGTCTTCCTCCATTTCCTGGCGAAAGATGAACGGCCGCTCGCCTTTGGGTATGTCGGGAAACAGCCGCCAAAGGAGCTGGTGGGCGGTATAGGCGCCGCCGTCCAGTACGTCGAACAGCTCGGCGCGGCTGAGGGCGTTGAGGTCCAGCCTGACACTCGATAGATACATTAGCGCTCTCCTTCCACGTTCACGGTGCGCCGATGTTCAAGGCGGGGGCCGAATTGCCAGCGACGCCGATGTAACGGCTCGTCCCACACCTCGCTGGATTCGCTGGCTGTATCGCTACCATCGAGTGCATCGGCATCGCCTTCCCAGGCGTAAAGCACTTCTTCAGGTAGGCGCAGCAGGCGTTTGTCCTTCTCTTCATTGCCCACCAGCGCAAGCCAGGTGCGATCTGGATCCAGCGCGCTTTCAAAGCGATGATCCAGCGCCTGTCGCCAGTTCTCGGCCTCGACCAGCGTGGGCAACAGCGGCGCGGCCAGGGGGCACGCCTTACGGCCGAGGTAAAGCGCAAAGCGGGGCTTTTCCAGCGCCGCCTTGAGGTCATCGAGCGACCAGGCGGCGTGCGTGGCCAGCCGCACTGCTACGCTCCACAGGCCGTCGCAGCGGTAGTCGCGTGACGAGAGAATGGTATTGAGCGCGTCCTTGGGAACCGACAGCTCCTCGCGCCGGGTGCGATGGGTCACTTTCGACTGTGATGGTGGCGCCTGCACGGTGTGGTAATCGCGCAACAAAAGCCCCGGCGAGCGCTGCTTGACCGCGATCTGCAGGCTCTCGCGCAGGTGGCGTTGGCCGACATCGTCGTCGCGGCGAATGCCCAGCGCCGCGCCGATCAACCCGACAATGGCGCTGCGGCCGGGATAGGTGGCCGTTGGCCGTGTCTCGCCGACCGCGGCCTCGCCCCAACTCGCCATGGGCGCGTAGAGGCGAAAAACCAGATGGTGTGGCATGTCGCCTCCGCTTAGTCGTCGCCCTTGAGGAAGGTCAGCAGTTGCTCAAGGTTGCCCTGCTGAACATCGCCCTTGAGAGCCCTCTGCTCGTACTCCGGCACTGCCGAAAGAATAAAGCGACGGTCCGCCCCCGCGCCGTAGGCGTCATCGAACGCCTGGGCCTGGGTTTCCAGCTTGCGGATGGCCGCAACGCCTTGCTCGTCGCTATTGACCGGTTGCAGGAAAGAGGCAGACAGCGAGCGCGGCTGCTGGTCGCCCTTCTCTGCCAGCACATAGCTTGCCTGGGCGCGGGAGCCGAAGCTGTTCTGCTTGCCCTTGGGCGAAATCTTGACGGCGGATTCCACCAGCGCGGCAATGGCGCGGTCAGCCAGATCGGCCTTGCCTTGAAGGTTCTCGACCAGCAAATCCCGGTCGATGCAGATATAGAGATAGAACAGCCCGGCGGCGAATCCGGCTTCGCCGATATGCGCCGCACCACGGTCTTCATCGCCCGTATTGAGATCGTCAACGGCGGTGAAGTAGTCATCCTCGACCTCGGCGGCGTGGACGGTGATGGCGTGGGCGACCTGGCAGGCGGCTTCGACGTTGTAGCTGGGGGCGGCGGCGAGCATGCGCCCGAACAGCGCCACATCGACGGCGGTGGGCCGCCGGGCAAGCAAGCCCTTGAGTTCGTCATCGGTCGGCTCGCGGTTCTCCGCGGCCAGGGTATCGGCGAGTGCGTCAAGTGCGGTTAGCTCCTCGGGCCCGACATGCACCAGCTGTTCGATTTCGTACTCGTGCTTTTCGCCCTTGTCGACCTTGCGCAGCTTGCCAAAGACGCCGGCGATCTTCTCGGCGCTGTTACCAGCCACCTTGTCATTGGCGCCAGCCGCTTTCATGCGTTTGAAAACTTCTCCTCCCAAGCGCTTGGTGCGCGTGCCCTTGTGGCCATCCACCGCTGATTCAAAAAGCTCTGAAGTACGCCAGTTGCGCTTCAAGCTTTGCGAGGAGACGCGCAGCCGCCGGGCGCCGCCCATGAACGCCGTCTTGGGACGACCCAGATCGTCGCGGTTGAGGTTGGACGGTGGGTAGGAGGTCAAAAGGTGGAGCTGGATAAAGTGGCTCATGGTCGTGTTCCCTGAATAAACAATGTGTCGAAGGTCAAAACGTGGCGGTTGAAAAGCGACTGTTGATTAAGTGGCGGCCGCGATTCAGTCACCCGCGGCCGGTTTAAGCGCACGCGCGTGGAAGTAGGCATCACTCATGACAAAGGCAAAACGCTGAGTCGCTTCGGCGCGGTACTGGCCGCGCTGCTCGCGCGCCCAGAGCGCGACCATATCGGCTAGGAGAACCACGCTGACGGCCTCATTGCCTGCCAGTTTGAGCGCGCGGCGAAAGCGGCGAATCAGTTCTTCAGGCGTATGGCAGTCGAGTAACTGCTGAAAGCGTAGGTCGCTCATGCGCGGCGTATCGGTGGTATTGGGCCGTTTCTCACCCAGACGCTTGCCGAGTGGCGCACCGGAGGCCTCGTCGCGCAGTTCGCTTGCGACGGCGGCAATGATCGCCCAGGTTTCAAGACGCTGATCGCGTTGTTTTTTCGAGTTCGCAGTAGGTGCCTTTTCCCACACCTGCGATTCAAGCGCAGACCAAAGATGGCGAAAAGCCTCAGTCAACATGACGGATTCGACTGTGTCACAGCGGCGCAGTACGGCGCGCACGCCGCGCGGGTAAGCCGGCGCCTCGGTAATCTTTTTGAGCGCAGGAGGATCAAGCGTCAATCGCTGCCACCACAGGCGCAGCGTATAGGCCTCATCCGAGGTGAGCGCGTGGCGATATTCCTTTGCCTTATCGCCAGTTATGGCTGGGTTATTTGCCTCTGGCGGCGTCTGTTGTTCTGTCTCACTCATGCTGGGCTCTCCTCGGAATTGCCTTCAGTTACCGGCGTGGTCAGCTCGAAGCTGCCTTCTGCGGCAAACATCTGCACCGTCTTGCCAATCTTCTTGTCGCTACCACTCAGGTACGCTGAAAGGTAGCGCCGTGCGTTGGTAATACGCTCGAGCTGCTGCATCTTCATACCCTCCAGCGGGCCACTGATGGCCTGGGCGTCGAACAGCGCCAGCGCTTCACGCTTGAGCGCCAGATACCACTGGCGATGAGTCTCGGGCGAAAGCGTGGGGGCCTCTTCGTCTTCACGTAGCACCTCGCCCATCTCGCGCAGCGCGGTAAAAAACGCCAGTTGGGTTGCCTCGAAGAACTGGGCGTCGATCTGGCTCATGTCGCCTTTAGCGTCTTTAGGTCTTCTAAACCAAGCATCTTTAAGTCGATCACGAAGTTCTTTAGCAATTTTTTCAGCCAACTCGACGAAGCGTTTGATCCAGCCGCGCAGCGTCTCCTGATGTGTCTTGGGTACGCCTACCAGCGGCATCTCGGCGTTGTACCACCCCCGGGCATCCATTTGTTTCATGTCATAACCGAACACCCAAAGTCGAGCTCGCTTGAATAGCGCCTCGAATACTTCACCATCGTCGCGTGCAGCCTCCACAAGACGATACTTTTGCAGGTGATGAGTGACCACGCGGGCTGGCAATGCACCGCTGACAGCTTCGTCCTCCAGCATCAACCCTAACCAATGACGATAGCTACTTGGTCCACCGGGTTGGCCTTTCTTAGAAAAAGGAAGCTCATCAGGCTTTTTCGGGTTCATACGATATGGAGTCAGCGGATGTCGCCAAGGGCCGTCGTAGTTGGCACCATGCTTTCTGGATCGCAAGCGACGCACGAGTCGAGTCACCTCTCTACCACAGATATCGCAATAGCCAGACTCATTGTCGAACAGAAGTCGATAGCGCCTTGGCATCGACCAGAAGGCATGCAGTGGGTGCGCCTGTTCGGGCAATACCTCGGTGCCCTTCCTATCGCTAATGCGCGTATTACTCATCCAGAAGAACAGATCGCGATCATCGACCTTGGGGGCATGCCAGGTCTGTCCCGGCTGGCCGACGGCATCGGCGGGCATCACGTTGGGCCAGAGCCGCGCCCACAGCGGTTTGCTGTTGTCTTCCGGCAAAATCAATGTAGTTAGTGGCCCGCCACCTCGTAATCCTGTGCGTATTCCAGCACCACCTTCAGGTGCGTTGATCTGCATGGTATAGAGCGCTAAAGCCGCACACTCTGTACAAAGACCTCTCACACGATCGCGTTTTACGAAAAAGTCTCGATTTTTCTTAACCGTATTAACGCCTGGAGAATCAACTAGAAGACTGCTAACAGAGGCTTCAGCGACATCATTGAGCGGGTCCAGGTCCTGCATGAAGCGCGGGCCGTCGCCATCCAGTTCAAAGGCCGAAGTAAAGGGCACCAGCAACTCGTCAAGCTCGGCCACGCTGGGCGGGGTTTGGTAACGATCCAGCCAAGCGTCGGTATTCTTCGGTGTCATCGCCGTCTGCAGCAGCGCGATCAGAAATTGCCAGGCCGCACCCTGAAAATCGGCGCGGGGAAGTGCGAGGTCGAGCACGTTCGGGTCGGCCAACGCCGAGGGTGGGCGGTAGTCGATTCGGCCATCGCCATCGCGATGCCGAAACGGCAACCAGGGGTCTGTGAGTAGATTCATCGGCACCTCTCGTGTGCTGTTTCGGCGTTAATCGTGCTTGTTTAATTACCTTGTCTCACTTGCCTTTCAGTAAAATAGCAATGTCTATTTTTGTTCAAAACTCACGCCCCACTGCTCATCGTAACTACAGGTATCGTCTTCTTCCGGCAGCCAGGGATGAACAAAGCGCAGCCCGCGATGACGCTGCTGTAGCGCTTCCCACTGCTCGGTATAGTGCCCCGGCAGCGGTGTCAGTTTCTTGACCTGGCTCTCCCTCAGGCGGCATCGGCTCAGGCGGTCGGCGTGGCGGTGATCTTCTACCCAGAGCACCAGTTCCTCTCCACGGCGCTTGAGTAGAACGACCTCGACACTTTGCTCGTCGCTGAGCCGGGTGCCCGTCTCGCGCTCTTCTTGCCAGGGGTCGAAGTCGCCGTCGAGGCGGTAGCCGTCTTCCAGATTCAAGGCGTTGTGGGTGGCCATCGAGATCGCCTGTTTATCCATGCCGGTGCGCTCGAAGTGCGCCAGGTCAAACGCCTCGGGAAGATCGTCCGTCGGGGCAGCGTAAACGCCCTCGATCAAGGTGCGCGCCTCGCCCGGCATCACGATGGCACCCCGCTCGCGCAGCACCCGTTGGGTCAGCCAGATCAGCGAGGTGTCCTTGTAAACGGCCTGGGTGCCGCGGTGCGCTTGGCTCAGCCAATCGGCGCTGGGGGTATCGCTCCAGGCAGGCGCCAGCACCTGTAGCACGGGGGCGGGGCGTTCGCCGCGCTGATGGCGCTGCAGCCGCCCGGCGCGCTGAATCAAAAGATCGATGGGCGCGATGTCGCTGACCATCTGGTCAGCATCGCAATCGAGGCTCTCTTGGAAAACCTGCGTTGTGACAATTACTTGCCCACTTCTTAGGGTCGGTGTGGATTCCTTGCCAAAGCGGCGAATTACCTCGGATTCGATCCGCTGGCGGTCCACCATGGCAAAGCGCGCGTGGAAGAGCAGGCAGCGTTCGGGGTCGGGGTGGCGTTCGCGTAGCGCTTGATAGGCGCGAATGGCGTCGTCGACGGTATTGCGTACCCAGACGATGCACTCCCCCGCTGCCACGGCAGCCAGCACGCGTTCGATGGCTTCATCTTCGCTTTCAAGCCACGTAATGGCCACACGGCGCGCGACTTCCGGGTGTGTATTGACCGAGATTTCGTCGGTCGCATTTTTTCCGCAGTGAGTGAGCAACGGGTAATCCGTTACTTCCAGCGCGCTGGGAGCGGCGTCCAGACCATGCCGCCAGGCCGCGACCAGCGCTTCGCGCATGGCTTTGGGGAGCGTGGCCGTCAGCAGAATGGCGCTGCCGCCCTGGCGGGCGTGGTGGGCCAGCAAATGGTACAGCAGGGTCTGCATGTAGTGATCGAAGGCGTGGACTTCGTCGATGATCAACACTTTGCGCGCAAGCCCCAACAGGCGCAGCGACTGATGACGAAACGGCAGGCCACCCATCAGTGCCTGGTCGATGGTGCCTACCCCCACATCGGCCAATAGCGCCTTCTTATTGGAGTCCGCCAGCCAGCGGTTGCACTGGGTCGAGGCGCTGGCGTCCATGGCGGCATAGTCGTCGTGGTCGGGCTGTGCGATGGATCGCTCAAACGCTTCATTAAGTGCGCGCGCGCCGTGGGCAAGCACCAGCGAGGGTTTTGAGGCAGCGCTGTAAAAGCGGTGATGAAGATCCCCCAGCCGGGTGTACATGGCGTTGGAGGTGGCCATGGTGGGCAGCGCGAAATAGAGCCCTTCACCGTGACCATCGGCCAGCAGCCGCTGGGTCAGGATGCAGGCAGCTTCGGTCTTTCCCGCCCCGGTCACGTCTTCGAGAATGAAAAGCTGCGGTCCGGCCTGAAGCGGCAGGTTTTCCGCCTTCTGCTGCAGCGGGGTCGGCGTTACCTTGCCGGAAAACCAGTGGGCGAGCCCGGCGTAAGGCACTGGCTCCGGCGGGCGGGCAAAGCCGGTGGCGTCCAGTACCGCTTCAGCTTGCTTGAGCGCTCGTGGCCAGTAATCGGCGAGCGCCATGGGCTTCTGGCAGTAAGGAAAATAGTCCCGGTTCGAGCCCAGCCAATCGCTGAGCGTCGCCCAGCCCGCTACCGTCCAGCTCAGCGTCTTGAAACGCTCAAGCCATTCTTCATCCAGCAGCTGGTCGACGGGCCAGTATGGCTCGACCAGCGCGGCCCAGTCGTCGACGAAATCGCCGGCGGCGGTCGCATCCTCAAGCTCGCCGTCGTCGACGAAAAAGTCTGCAAACGTCAGTTGGCCGGTGGCCACGGGTTGGCCATGGTGACCGAAAAACGGCGCCAGCAGGTAGCCCATGGGCGTCCACAGTTTGCGTTTGGTCGCCGTACTATCTTCAGGCCAGCGCAATGCGCCATCCTTGCGCCAGGTGTTCCAGCAGTTGTCCCAGAGCAGCACGCCCAACCGGTCGTGGCGCTGCTTGTAGGGTTTGCCTTGCGGCTGAACCATGCCATCGAGCGCGAGCTTCAGCACTTCCTGGAAAGCCCGGGAGAACTTGCCGAGATCATGCAGGCCCAGCAGAAACACCAGCAGCCGCCGCAGCGGCTCGGGCTCGATACCCAGCTGCGCAGCCAGCTGCTTTGTCAGGGAACGCTCGGGTGCCAGCAAGTGCCAGCCGACGGCCGCGACGTCCAGGCTGTGCCAGGCAAGCAGATGGCAGGCGTCTCCCGACTGGCCCGGTAGCGCCTTGCCCGCGTAGCGGTGATAGGTCGGCAGGCGTGAAGATCGAGTCGGCGTAGTCAAAATGTTCTCTCCTTATCTGGCTGGCAGCCACGCACATTGAAGCTACCAAAATGGAGATTGGCGATTGCCCCAGCTGTCACGTTAACTCATTAAAATTAGCGAACTGACTAAAACCGACGATAGCGTGTCTGCAAGTTGAAAGGAAGGTCCAAAACGACTAATGGTTGAACGCGTTGCGTCATCATAAAAAAAACCGCTCTCGGTCGAGAGCGGTTTTCACGTTTGGCCTACAGCTTCAGCGTCGCTACATAAATACGCCTTTCTCTTTGAGCCAGGTTATTCGTTACGCGTGGGTCAGCTTTTCCAATGCCGCCGAGGCAATGAACACAGAGCGGCTTTTAATGCCGTGCGTAGTAACGTATTTGTCGATCTGGCGGATGACATGACCGGGCAGCGTCACATTCACCTTTTCGGCATTATCTGGAGTTTCAAGAAAGAGGCTATAACAGAAGGGGAGATATGGGGAGAAATCTGCAGTTAGATAACAAATATTCGCCTTATCTTGAGTTTTGTGAGGGTGGTGGTTTTAACTCGCTAAACGCTGGAGCACCGCTTGCTTAACAAATTATCGGGGGTACAATAATTAATAGGATGAGGAGACTCCGATGGCCCCAGGCAGTGAGATTGAATACGACCTGCGCAAACAGCAAGACATCCTGCAACATCGCGGCCTGGACTTTAACGATGCGCCTACTGTTTTTGCCGGGAAAACGCTATCAATGGTGGATGATCGCCAAGACTACGGTGAAGAACGCATTATCACAGTGGGTAAGCTCACCGGCAAAGTCACCGTGATTGTCTGGACACAACGCGGAAAGAAGCGCCGCATTATTTCCATGAGGTACGGCAATGAACGCGAAAGACAACGATACGAACAGCACCTGGTTTGATCCAGACGATGCCCCCGAACTTACAGAGGCGTGGTTTGAGGACGCACATCAATACCAGGGGAATACGTTGGTGAAACGCGGTCGTGGCCGCCCCCCTATTCCTGTAAGTGAACGGAAAGTGCCTGTAAAAATTCGCTATGACCAAGATGTAGTGGAAGCCTTTAGGCAAACGGGCAAGGGCTGGCAAACCCGCATGAATCAAGCACTACGCCAATATCTGAAAGAGCATAGTGTTCACGATCTTAATTGAGGATGATGGCAGAGGGCGCGGAATTTATGGTTTAGCTCAGCGCTCTCTCAGTCCAAACCAAACGCCTTTGTTTTTGACATCCTCCCCTCCCTAAAGGGAGGGGAGGATGTCAAACCTTTCCTTTTTATATATACAGTTCATCCCCACGCCTGTGGGGAACGGTCCAAGTTCTATGTGACCCACAACGACATGTCCGGTTCATCCCCACGCCTGTGGGGAACGGACCCAAAAGAAAAGCCCCAGTTGGCGCTGGGGCGGTTCATCCCCACGCCTGTGGGGAACGGTTTAATTTGCTGCCATATACCGCTGAAAAACGCGGTTCATCCCCACGCCTGTGGGGAACGGCAAAAAAAACTAACATCCTGCCTGCGCTGGCATCGGTTCATCCCCACGCCTGTGGGGAACGGCTCGATATGCTCGGCATCGAGGTGCCCGACGGCGGTTCATCCCCACGCCTGTGGGGAACGGTGGATCAGGGCCTCGATGCGCTCTTTGCGTGCCGGTTCATCCCCACGCCTGTGGGGAACGGATGGGCGGCACTGATCCGGCCGGTTATGCAGGCGGTTCATCCCCACGCCTGTGGGGAACGGGCTGACCAGGTGCATTACTCTTTAACCTCCGGCGGTTCATCCCCACGCCTGTGGGGAACGGGCCATGTTCACCAAGCTGCGCACCGCCAAGCACCGGTTCATCCCCACGCCTGTGGGGAACGGTCAAGTGGCTCATGTCATACATAAAGGACGAACGGTTCATCCCCACGCCTGTGGGGAACGGCAAATCAGACAATACGAAATAATGTACGAGAACGGTTCATCCCCACGCCTGTGGGGAACGGCTTGACAACCATTGCCCGCCCTCACCGGCGGGCGGTTCATCCCCACGCCTGTGGGGAACGGGCCGATGCTCAGTATCGCTACATCGTTAACAGCGGTTCATCCCCACGCCTGTGGGGAACGGCTCGATAGGACCGATAGCCATCAGTCTACCAGCGGTTCATCCCCACGCCTGTGGGGAACGGCAAAGCTGCGTAAGCATCTACCAGAAGGCGTGCGGTTCATCCCCACGCCTGTGGGGAACGGGGCCGGTTATATCGCCACCGCTGACACCCAGACGGTTCATCCCCACGCCTGTGGGGAACGGTGGCTGATCCGGTCGCGCTAAACGTAGACGGCCGGTTCATCCCCACGCCTGTGGGGAACGGCTCAACGTTGTAGATACCGTCAGCAAATATTTCGGTTCATCCCCACGCCTGTGGGGAACGGGACTCGCAGCTGCTCAACCGCGATGTAAGCGGCGGTTCATCCCCACGCCTGTGGGGAACGGAGCTGGGGCACTGGACAGGCCATGGGTCACGACGGTTCATCCCCACGCCTGTGGGGAACGGATCCAGCGCGTGAAGGCGGATTTCATCAAGGACGGTTCATCCCCACGCCTGTGGGGAACGGCGCGACGCAGCAACAGACCGACACTCGCAACGCGGTTCATCCCCACGCCTGTGGGGAACGGAGACAACCGGCGTAGTACGTCACCAATGCGGGCGGTTCATCCCCACGCCTGTGGGGAACGGGCAGGACAGCCCTATGCGGGCTGCCAGCTCTGCGGTTCATCCCCACGCCTGTGGGGAACGGCGCGAAGGGTGGGCGGAATGATTGTCCAAGCGCGGTTCATCCCCACGCCTGTGGGGAACGGTCGCGCCAAGCTTGAGCCCTCGCCAACTGATCCGGTTCATCCCCACGCCTGTGGGGAACGGCCAATACCTTGGCGGGTCACGTCCACCATTTGCGGTTCATCCCCACGCCTGTGGGGAACGGATACCGTCTCCTGTAAAAGCACCGGCCGGTAGCGGTTCATCCCCACGCCTGTGGGGAACGGGCCTTGCTTATCACAAAGGTTATTCGTGCGAACGGTTCATCCCCACGCCTGTGGGGAACGGTTAGTTGCTCGCCAAATAGCGGTCTTGTTCGTCGGTTCATCCCCACGCCTGTGGGGAACGGGATACCCGTACTTGCGAGATCCGCGCGACGCCACGGTTCATCCCCACGCCTGTGGGGAACGGTTGGCGAAGGTTACACGGCGACGGTAGTTGACCGGTTCATCCCCACGCCTGTGGGGAACGGCCTTGCCTTCCAGCGAAGTGAGGATTTCAGAGCGGTTCATCCCCACGCCTGTGGGGAACGGTCGGTCGTGGAGCAAAGAAAAAATCGCTTTGACGGTTCATCCCCACGCCTGTGGGGAACGGCCCAAGAATCCTATCCCGGAATTCTCGCAGCGCGGTTCATCCCCACGCCTGTGGGGAACGGCGCGTCAACTCCTTGTCGGGTGGCCTGGATAACGGTTCATCCCCACGCCTGTGGGGAACGGAGCGTCGTGGCAAGGACAACATGCCCTATGGCCGGTTCATCCCCACGCCTGTGGGGAACGGTTTTGGCATTTTGAAATCATCAACACGCTGGCCGGTTCATCCCCACGCCTGTGGGGAACGGCGACTACCCTCCAGTCCTCGGCCAGCATATCGCGGTTCATCCCCACGCCTGTGGGGAACGGGAACACAACGCCAAAGGCAAATCTAAAGAAGACGGTTCATCCCCACGCCTGTGGGGAACGGGGCAAGGTCAGGTACAATCCCTGATGGACCTGCGGTTCATCCCCACGCCTGTGGGGAACGGCCAGTTGACGATATCGGCGGCGGTCACGGTCACGGTTCATCCCCACGCCTGTGGGGAACGGTGCGAGCTGCGAACCGGCGCGATCGTCAGTGTCGGTTCATCCCCACGCCTGTGGGGAACGGGCGGTTTTGCGCATCACTGAGCCGCAGGCTAACGGTTCATCCCCACGCCTGTGGGGAACGGAGCCAGCCAGCGCTAGACCTTAGCCGTTACCACGGTTCATCCCCACGCCTGTGGGGAACGGTCTAATTGTAGATGACTGTTCTGCAAGATAAAAATAGGCCGCAGAAAATCCACCAGCGGTTTAGCTCAATTTTTGATCAGGAAGACATTATTAAAGAACAATAAAATCAATATGTTGGAGAAACCCACAAAAATCGTACCAAGCCTCATTCATCAAGGTATGAGTATGCGTTGTTTTTTAAGAGCAATCTCGTTTATGACATACGAATTACTCATTGGGGGCATTCGTGAAGCGCGCTTATTGGCTGGCCCCGTAGTTGTCAGACAAGCGATGCCCGCGCCTCTTCCACCATTTCACCCGCCAGCTCCCCCACCGTACGTACCGCGGTTTCAATTACGGGCGTGAGGGTAAAGGCGTAGTTCAGACGCAGGCACTGGCGAAACTTGCCGGAGGCGGAAAATAGCGAGCCTGGGGCAACATGCACGCCATGGCGAGCCAAACGCTCATTGAGGCGCACGCCGTCCACGGCGGCGGGCAGCTCCACCCACAGCAGAAAGCTGCCTTGGGGGTAGCTGATACCCGTGCCCTCGGGAAAATAGCGCTGCACCCAATTGATCATCACATCGCGCTGGCGCTGGTACTGGCGAATGGCCACGCGCAGATGGCGTTCGTAGTGCCCCTTGGCAACGAACTCGGCGACCGCCTGCTGGGGGAGCGTGGCCGATGCTCCGGTGGAGACATACTTGATGTGCAGCGCCTGATCGCGGTAGCGGCCCGGCGCTAGCCACCCGACCCGCAGCCCCGGCCCCAGCGTCTTGGAAAACCCGCTACACAGCAGCACGCGTCCATCATCGTCGAAGGACTTTACGGTAGGCGGCCGGGGCTGAATAAACGACAGATCGCCATAGATATCGTCTTCGATTACCGCCACATCGAAGCGCTGGGCGAGCTGGAACAACGCACGCTTGCGCGCAGGTGGCATGGTATAGCCCAAGGGGTTGTTGAAGGTCGGCGTCACCTGAATGGCGCGGATGGGCCACTGTTCCAGCGCCAGCTCCAGCGCTTCCAGGCTGATGCCGGTTTGCGGGTCGGTGGGAATTTCAAGCGCCTTCAAACCGCTGGCCTTCAATATCTGCATGGTGCCGTAAAAGCTTGGCGAATCGACCGCGACCACATCCCCCGGCTGGGTCAGGGTGCGCAGCGCAATGGAAAGCGCCTCCTGGCACCCCGTGGTGATCAGGATGTCGTCCGGGTGAAGCAGGCAGCCGGAGGCCACGGCAAGCTTGGCCACCTGCTGGCGAAGTTCACGGTTACCGATCAGCGTGTCGTAGTTGAAGCCATGCAGATCGATACGTCGATGCAGCCCGCCAAGGATCTTCGCCAACGGCTTCAGCGTCGCATATTCGAGATTGGGCACACCGCGACCCAGCAAAAGCCGGTTGTCGTCACGCTGGGTGGCGATGAGTTCCAGCACCTGGTCCCACTGGGAAACGTCCAGTGGCCGCTGAGCCGGGCGGGACACCGAGGGCAGTACCCTTGGCGCCTGGCCAGGCAGCACGAAGTAGCCCGACCTGGGCCGCGCCTCGATCAGTGCTGCATCCATCAGTTGCCGATACGCCTCCTGCGCGGTCGAGATGCCCACGTCCATCTCCTGACAAACGGTGCGAATGGAGGGCAGGCGCTCACCGGGGCGATAGATCCCGTGCTCGATACGCTCGCGCAATACAGCAGCGACTCTTTCATAGCGCGTCATGGCACTTCCTCTCTTAGTCACCCATACAGTCGAGCGTTAAAACGAGCATACAGCGACCAATAAAGGTCAATCTGTATCCTTAAAATACATGATTCTATATCTGTATCATGAATTGCACGCCGAGTAATCTGAAAAGGCCACTCACCGGAGGAGTTTCCATGCCCCTTTTCAGCCTTGCCCGATTTCGTGATCGACTGCGCCGTTACCGCGAATGCCGCCGCAGTCGCCGCCAATTGCTGACCCTCGATGATCGGCTGCTCAAGGATATCGGTATCAGCCGTGCCCAGGCACACCGGGAGGGCAAGAGAACCTTCTGGCAACCCACCACGTTCAACCGGGAGCGCTCATGAACCGTGCCGAGTACCAGCTACTGGATGTGTTCACCGACTCACCCTTTGCAGGCAATCAACTGGCGGTCTTTCTGGAAGCCGATAGCCTTGAAACTGCGACCATGCAGGCTATTGCGCGCGAACTCAACCTGGCGGAAACGGTGTTTCTGGGTGCTGCCAGCGCAGCCAACCATTACCCGATGCGGATATTCACACCCACCCAGGAACTCGATTTCGCCGGCCACCCCACCGTAGGCACCGCCCAGCTGCTGGCCGAGCTTGGCCTGATAAGCCGCGAGCAGACGCTGATACTCCAGCCGCCGGTCGGCAAGCTGCCCATCCGCTTTTCAGACAGCAAGGCCACTTTCACTACCGCCCGGCCCGCGAGCATCAGTTCGAGTCCGCTAGATCCATCCAGCGCCGCAGCCCTGCTCGGCCTGCAACGCCATCAGGTGGTTGGCACGCCCGTCATTTCTTCCTGTGGCTTGGCTTTTCACTTGATCGAGCTTGCCGATCTTGTGGCCCTGCAGAACTTACAGATTTCCGAAGCCGAATGGACCAGAGCCGTAGCGCCCAGCGGGGTCGAGCAGGTGTATGTGTATGTCATCGAGGCGTCGGACGACACCGAAGCCACGCTTCGCAGCCGAATGTTCTCAAGAGAGCATGGCCTGTGCGAAGACCCGGCGACCGGCAGCGCCGCAGCGGCACTAAGCGGGTATCTGGCCACTACCTCGCAAGCCAGGAGTTGGCGCATCCATCAAGGCGTGGAGATGGGCAGGCCGAGCGTGATCGAGACTGCCACGGCCGATGGACGGGTCCAGGTAGGCGGCAATGCCGTGCTGGTGGGCAAGGGGGAGATTTATCTGCGGGGCTGATATTCAGTTGGTCACCCGCCACGTTGGCCGCCGGAGCTCATTTATCTACTGTTGGTTCATTTTGCTTGTTATCGGCTGGTTGGGCGGCGGTCCATGGCGGCGGCAATGTCTTCTTCGTGCGCCGCGCCCCAGCCGCAAAGGGGCTCCATGGCGTGTACCAAACTCATTCCAAAAGGCGTCAGCGAGTAGTCGACGCGAAGCGGTATTTCCCCATAGTCGGTTCGACGAACGATGCCGTCGGATTCCAGCTCCTTCAACTGCTGGATCAACATCTTGTCACTCACGCCGCGAACGCTTCGCTTGAGTTCGCCGTAACGCGTTGGGCCCTTGTTTAAAAAGAACAGAATCAACGGCTTCCATTTGCCGTTAATCACATGCAGCGTTGCGTGAAGGCCGCAAATGAAACGTGGGGTTTCTGATTTTTCTTTCGCCATAATAGGTACTTACCAAAAGGTGCATACTTGAACATTGGTAAGCGGGTTATATATCGTTAAAGCGAATCGAGTCAACACACGGACACCCCAACATGAAGCGGCTAAACGGTAGAATCGCACTCATCACCGGCGGCGCCAGCGGCATTGGCCTGGCCTCGGCCCAACGCCTCATCGACGAAGGCGCTTTCGTCTTCATTATGGGGCGACGCCAGGATGTTCTGGACAGCGCGGTCAAGGCACTAGGGCCTAACGCCGAAGGCATCCAGGGGGATGTGACGAAGCAGGAAGACCTCGACCGCGTCTTCGAAACGATCCGGAGAACACAAGGGCAGCTGGACGTACTGGTGGCCAACGCAGGCGTCGGCGAGTTCGCAAGCCTGGGCCAGATCACCGAAGAGCACTACGACTATATCTTCGATATCAACGTCAAAGGCACCCTCTTCACCGTTCAGAAGGCCCTGCCCTTGATGAAGAACGGCGGCTCCATCATCCTCACCGGCTCCACGGTAGGCAGCATGGGCACCCCCGCCATGAGCATCTACAGCGCCTCCAAGGCGGCCGTGCGCAACCTGGCGCGCGTTGGGCTCATGATCTCAGGGGCACCGGCATTCGCGTAAACGTCATGTCGCCGGGCCCAACTCAAACCGACAAGGTGATGGAACTGCTTCCCCCCGAAGCCCTGAGCGAAATGACACGGGCCATCCCGCTCGAACGCCTGGGCGACCCCAAGGACACCGCGGGCGTCGTGGCGTTTCTGGCGTCCGAAGACAGCCGTTTCATGACGGGGAGCGAGGTGTTCGTTGATGGGGGTTACGCACAGGTTTAGCCGTTAAGCCGGCCCCTGCGTAATTGACCGCCCGCTTAATGAATAACCCAGGCCGTTTGACCTGCCAGTCTTTCATCACCGCGGGTTCGGCCGAACTAACGCTGCCAGCGTCGGCTCGAACCTTCTGAGTGGCTGTTGCTCGTTTATGCCAATTGCTGTCGCTGAATCTGCTCTCGAGCTATTAAAGGATAATGTCTAGATGCGATTTAAAAATCCGAGATCCTACAGCTAGTCATATCATCTTTTGTGGCGCTTAACTCCGAATTAAGGTGTGGACAACATCCCACGAACCTCAACCATACCACCGTAAACACAAAACCTAACGATGAAATGAAAATACCAAGCGTTGGGAATCGCTCTTAAATTTTTTTATGTGTTCTGGTACACGTTTGTCCGATGGTATTCAAGAAACTCTTCATGCTCAGGCTTCAATTTAATACGCATTTCCGAACATATCCCTATTGATTGGTGGTTTTTCAACTTTGGTGAAATCATGATAACTCCCGAACTATTGAAACTAATAAGACCAGATTCAAACGCTTTATCAAGGTGTGCTAACAAAAGTAAACCATTGTATGGATTCAACCTATTTGCTTCGGAAATACACCACGGAACAATATGACTAGCAACAAGTAACTCTTTAACTTCACAACCTGTTACGGAGCATCCACCCCACATATTAAGTAATTGCTGCCGAAATATACCCTGACCGAGTCGGGACTTGATTAAACTCTCTTTCTCAGTAACCCCAATTTTTGGGTTGGATGCGATTTCGTTCAGATCCAACTCTAATCTCGATTTTGCTTCAGTGCCATTTTTGTGAATAAAGTCTATTTGAGCAGCTAAACTTTGTGCATTTGAGGAGTAATATTCTTCACTAGTTACATAAACTGCATGACCTTTTTCTATAGCTCTATCAAAATAAAAATTTTTCAAAGTTCTCCCTTGGACAAAATCCCCCTTAGAGAAAGTATGCTCAAATTCTTCATTTCCTACTGTTTTTACAACACGAACACCATTTGCTAACTCGAAGAAATGGTACTTTGCACCATTTGGCTCGTTTTTTCTCTGATATTGATGCTTTCTCATAAATTACTCGAATATATAACGCGTGCAGCTGCGGCAAATTGCGAGCTAAGCGATTAATTTTTCCGACAGCCTGCACTTATTAAAGAGTTCATGGCGCATCCGGGTCAGATAACTGAACGACTACGCCCGTCTGAACGATTTCGTATTTACCTTTACTTAAGTAATCTACGTCAGCATCACCCCCTAGTTTTAAGAATTCTTAAACCTTCATTCGTAGCATGAGGGTCATCAAATGTCCCTTTGTCGTTTATTTGCGTGAAAAGATCAATGATATACTCGTCATCATCACCTATGGCAATAAACTTCCATCGTGCCGATTTTCCTTTAGTATATTGATTCTCCTAGCTCTTTAACGCCGCTAGAACGCGCGGCTTTGTAGTGGAGGCGAAGCCGCAACGAAAAAGCCGTCGCTGTGCCTGGCCTTATTAAGCGTTATTGGCAATCTAGTCACTCTCACTTCGCACCTACTCAGAACTAACATACGCTAAGCTAAAAAAACTAGAAGCTTGTTCAACAAAGGGACCAAATATTTCGTTTCTCTATTTTTCTCGACAACGGGCAAAAGTGATATTAACTCGTGAACCAGATCATTACTTTGCTCAGGCGAAAACCCTGGCTCTCTATAATAGGAATCTTTCATTCTGCTGAGCTGGCGATGCTTGTCAGAGTCTACAAACCCGAAGATCGCTTCTTCGTAATGCTCAACACTTACACTTAAACTCCCCGCATACAGATCGAATGCCATGCATCTCCTTGGACACTTAACAGTTATTATACGCCCAGCCACATAACCCCAATAAAAGCGCGGGCACGTTTATTGGGGTTATGCAGCCCGCACGCGGCCTATAACTTACCGATCTATATAGACCCGATCAATTTTCAGGCTACCTATCCAGTGTTCGCGTGCCCACTCGTTTTACTCGATGCAATCATACCCTATTCCCAAACTCTCCTTCGGCAACACGTAAGTTGGATGATACTCGTCAGCCATAAGTCGTGGGTCTTCACTCGGTGCCGCTTTCGGTTGACTCAAGCACCGCCCGCGCCTTCGCCGCAAACGCCCGCCGCGAGGGCTTGAACCCCACACCTTCGGGCCAGGGGAGCCAGGCATCCGGCACCATAAAACCGGGCAGCGTTTCGCGCACCCAGGCGTTTAGCTCAGCTTCTTCCACCGCCGCGGCGTGGTAATCGATAAACGCTACCGGGCGTTCGCCCCATTCCGGGTGGGGTACGGGCACTACCAGGGCCTGGGCGATGCCGGGGTGGTCGACCAGGCGCTGCTCGATGGTTTCGGGTTGGATGTTTTCGCCGCCGGAGATAAAGGCATTGTCCAGCCGCCCTTCCACCACCAGTTCGCCTTGGGCGTTGAAATGGCCTTTGTCCCGGGTGGCGAACCAGCCTTCGTCATCGCGGATTGAATGAAGTTCGTCTTCCAGCAGATAGCCCTCAAAAAGCGTTTCGCCGCGCACCTGAATCTCGCCTTCCTTGATGCGTACCTCGCGCCCGGGGAGCGGCGTGCCTACCACGCCGGGGGCGCTAGGCAGGCCGGTGCATACCTGGCTTGCCATCTCCGAGAGGCCGTAGCTTACCTTGGGCGTCAGGCCGAGGGCGGTCATTTTGGCCACCAGCGGTGCGGGGATGGCGGCGCCGCCCAGCAGCAGCTCGTGCAGCGCGGTCTTTTGCGGGTCGAACCCCGCATTGAGCAGGCGCCATAGCTGGGTGGGTACCAGCGAGAGGTGAGTGATCACTTGCTGTTCGAGGCGCGCCAGAAGCGGCGAGCCATCGTCGAGAATGACACGCCCGCCGGCGAGAAAGACGCGAAAGGCGATAGCGTAGCCGCCGATATGAAAGAGCGGCAGCGAGAGCAGCCAGCCGCTCGTTTGATCCACGGGAATGAAGGTGGCCGAGCCGCGGGCGGAGGCCAGGTGGTTGCCCAGGCGGTGCTGCACCGCCTTGGGCGTGCCGCTGGAGCCGGAGGTGAAGATGGTGTTGCTGGGCTGCTCTGGGTCGAGGGTGGGTTCGCCCGGTTCAGCCTCGGTGGTGAAGTCCAGCGAAAGCGCCGTCAGCGCCTTGGCGCTTGCAAGCTCGGCGCTGACGCTTTCCGGCTGGGCCAAAAAACGCGCGGGCAAGCGCGCCGCCATGGCAAGCTGCTCCCGGGCGGGAAACGCCGGGTTGACGGGGCAGAACACCACCCGGGCGCGCAGGCAGGCCCAGGCCAGCAACAGCGCGTTGAGCGAACCCCGGGCGGGCACCAGCAGCCGCTCGCCGGGGGCCATCATGCGGGCAAGCTGTTGGGCCAGGGCGGCCACGCGGCGGTCCAGTTGGCGGTAGCTGAGTAGTGCATCCGGGGCCTCGACCGCGGTGTGCTCAGGTGTCTGGGTGGCCCAGTAATGGATTGGGCAGCTCTCGATCACGCCTGCCTCCTGACGTAGTGGACAATGAAAAAGTGGCGCGGCCTAGGCCGCAGGCGAACGGTAGAGGCAGCGGCAGCGCTCGGTCATAACCGCGCCGTGCTCATCGGTGAGGCGCTCAGAGAGCCAGCCGCCGGTATCCAGCCCCGGTGGCTCGCCCAGCGCCCACTCCCGGGCCAGCCGGGCAAGCCCGGCAAGGCCCAGGTCGGATTCGAAGCTCGACGAGATCACCACGCGCAGGTTCAGCGCCCGCGCCCGTTCGACCAACGCCTCACACGCGGCAAGCGAGCCGACCAGGGTGGGCTTGATGACCAGCGCCGCCAGCTGCGGGTGCGCCTGCCAGGGCAGGTGACGCGAAAGTGTTTCGTCCAGCGCAAAGGGCACTCCGGTCGCCTCGGCCACGGCAATGGTGTCGGCCAGCGCCGCGCAGGGTTCTTCCAGATAGTCGACCTGCCCCGCCGGCAGCCGGGCACAAAAGTGAAGCGCCTGCTCGCGGGAAAAGCCGCCGTTGGCATCCAGTATCAGCCGTGTGGTGGGTAAGCGCTTGCTTAGCCGCTTGATCACCGCCAGCTCTTCATTGATGGGGTAGCGGGCGACCTTGAGTTTAAGGCGCTCAGGTGGTGCCGCTCGCCACGCCTTGAGGCGGACTTCAATCGCGATCATCAAGTGGGCAGGCGTACCTTGCAGCAGCGGGTACGGGGCGGGCGATTCGGGCAAGCGCTCGGCCCAGGCGCGCCGGGCGCAGTCGAAGCCGAACTGCACCGAGGCAAGCTGCGGAGTTGGCGCCTCGCCGCGCTCGCTGGCCGCCAAACAGGCCAGCGCCTCGGCTTCGGCCTGGGCCAGCGTCTCGCGGGAGAAGCCCGGCAGCGGGGCGATCTCGCCCCACTGGCCGTCGATCTCGACCAGCAGCCCCTCGCGGTGGGTCAGCCGCTGGCCGTTGAAGGTCAGCGGCTGCGTCAGCGCCAGGGCGTAGCGGTAGAGCGCCCGCGCCATCAGGGGTTGCGCGGGTAGCGGGAGAAATCCGGGCGGCGTTTTTCGTTGAAGGCGTTGCGCCCTTCCTGGCCCTCTTCGGTCATGTAGTAGAGCATGGTGGCGTTGCCAGCCAGCTCCTGAAGCCCAGCCTGGCCGTCGCAGTCGGCATTGAGCGAGGCCTTCAGGCAACGCAGCGCCATGGGGCTGTGCTGGAGCATCTCCCGGCACCAGCGCACGCTTTCGCGCTCGAGTTCCGCAAGCGGCACCACATGATTGACCAGACCCATGTCGAGGGCCTGCTCGGCGCCGTACTGGCGGCACAGGAACCAGATTTCCCGCGCCTTCTTCTGGCCGACGATGCGGGCCAGGTAGGAGGCGCCGTAGCCACCATCGAAGGAGCCGACCTTGGGGCCGGTCTGGCCGAACACGGCGTTGTCGGCGGCGATGGTCAGATCACACATCAAGTGCAGCACATGGCCGCCGCCGATGGCGTAGCCCGCCACCATGGCCACCACGGGCTTGGGGCAGGTGCGAATGTCGCGCTGGAAATCGAGCACGTTGAGGTGGTGAGTGCCCGCTTCGTCCCGGTAGCCGCCGTAGTCACCGCGAATGCGCTGGTCGCCGCCGGAACAGAACGCCTTTTCCCCGGCGCCGGTGAGCAGAATGGCGCCGATGGCGCTGTCGTGGCGGGCGCGGCTGAGCGCCTGGGCCATTTCGCTCACCGTGCGCGGACGAAAGGCGTTGCGCACCTCGGGGCGGTTGATGGTGATACGGGCAATCCCTTCACGCGAGGTGTGATACAAAATATCCTGATACCCCTCGGAGTCATCCTGCCATTCGATGGGGGCGTAAAGTTCTGTTTCCGTAGGTCCGTTGATCATGCCACTCTCTTCAATCGGTTAGTTAAGGCGTTTAGAGTCGAAGGCGTCGCTTAGCTCAGCATGCCTGCCAGCACCACGCCAAGCGCCAGCACACTCAGTAGCGCGGCCGCGCCATACATCACCTTTTTATTGACCGTATCGCTGCCTACGCGGATATCGAACAACCCGTGGCGCAGCCGGTGAGCGGCATGGAATAGCGGCAAGCACACCACCGCTCCTGCAAACAGAACGCCCGGCACGCTGAACAGCCATGCAGAGGCTCGTTGATAGCTCAGCGCTTCGGCGGGCAGCAGGCCAAGAGGCAGTAGAACGCCAACGAAGAGGATGACGGCGGGCAGAAAGACGGCGAAACAGACGCCGCCGGCGCTGAATAGCCCCCACCAGAGCGGCTCATCGAAGGCTTGCTTGTGCGTAGTGCCCTGCGGGTTATCTGGCTTGTTCATGGCTGGCTTGTTCATGGCTGGCTTGTTCATGGCTTGCTTACTCATGTTCAGGCCCTCCCCAATAGCCAGAAGAACAACAGCGCCACCGCCAGGACACCAGCCCACTGCCCGGCCACGATCATGTTGTCCGGCAGGCGGTGTCCAGCAATGCGCAGCGGCATGACCCGAGGAAACAGGACAAAGAAGGTGGCCGCATGAAACAAGCTGGCGGCAAGCGCCAACAGGTTGAGCGCCAGCACGATGGGCGAGCCCATGAAGGCGACCCACCCCTGCCAGCTGTCTGCTCCCTGAAGCAGGGAGACGAACCCAGCCAGCAAACACAGTATGAAGAACACCAGCGGCAACACCGTGGCTTCACGCACCATGTAAAGCTTGAAGAAACGGTGCTTCAGCCACCAGGTACGCGTCAGTGGGTCAAAACGCTGCGATGATGATTTATCCATCTCTCCCCCTACCCTTTGAACAGCGCGATCAAGGTATGCTTGGCCGCCTCGACCTTGCCCTGATTGACCGCCGCGGCAGGGTCGACGTGCTTGGGGCACACCTTGGAGCAGAAACCCACGAAGGTGCAGCTCCACACCCCTTCGTGGCGATTGAGTTCCGCCATGCGCTGCTTCTTGCCATGGTCGCGGCTGTCCAGGTTATAACGGTGCGCCAGCGCTATCGCTGCCGGACCACGAAACTCTGGGTTGAGCCCGAACTGCGGGCAGGCCGAGTAGCACAGCCCGCAGTTGATGCAGTTGGCAAACTGCTTGTAGCGGGCAAGCTGCGCCGGCGACTGCTGATAGGTTTGCGGTGCGGCTGGGTCGAAGGGTTTTACCGGGTTGTCGTCGATCAGGTAAGGCTTGACCGCAGCCAGGTGCTCGAGAAATATCTCCATGTCCACGACAAGATCCCGCTGCACCGGGAAGTGGGCGAGCGGCTCGATGCGGATCTCGCCGTCGTAATCACGCAGGAAGGTCTTGCAGCCAAGCTTGGGAATGCCGTTGACCATCACCCCACAGGAGCCGCAGATCGCCATGCGGCAGGACCAGCGGTAGCTCAGCGTGCTGTCCAGCTGCTCCTTGATGTGGTTGAGCGCATCCAGCAGCGAGGTGCTGTCGTCCACCGGCAGCTCGAAGGATTGCCAGTAGGGCTCGGTCGAACGATCGGGCAGGTAGCGTTTGACGCTGATGAGCTTGGTATTCAGGTTATCGGTGCCGATCTTGTCGCCACTCATGCCTTGCCCTCCTTTCCCGCATCGCCATAAGCCCGCTCCGCCGGGGCGGAAAACCGCACATCGACGTCCTGCCAGCGCAGCTCGGCATGCCCGTCGCCCTGGTAGAAGACCTGGCTATGCTTCAGGTAGTTGACGTCATCGCGCTTCTGCATGCCTTCGTCCAAGCGCTGGTGGGCGCCGCGGGACTCCCTGCGCTCGAGCGCCCCAAGGCATGAGGCTTCGGCGATATCCAGGCCACACCCCAGCTCGATACACTCCAGAAGCTCGGTATTGAATATCTTGCTCGTGTCGTTGACGCGAACCTGGCGATAGCGCTCACGCAACTGGCGGATCACCGCAAGCGACTGCTGCATGCCTTCCTCGGTACGGTAGATACCGCAACCGCTCTCCATGGCCTGCACCATGGCATGCTTGAGGTCTACCCACTTCTCGCCGCTCCCCTGGCCGTCGCACAACCGGGTCAACAGGGCCTGCTGCCGGTCGGCCTGGGCTTTTAGTACTCCACTATCCGCCCACTCGGTTTGCGCGGCGCGCCGGCTTGCCTGTTCACCGGCCAGGCGGCCAAAGACCAGAAGCTCGGTCAGCGAGTTGGAGCCCAGGCGGTTGGCACCGTGCAGGCCCACCGAGGCGCACTCGCCGGCGGCGTAGAGCCCGGCAATCGAAGTCTCGCACTGCGGGTTGGTCTCGATGCCTCCCATGGTGTAGTGAACCGCCGGGCGAATGGGAACCGGCTCTTTCACCGGGTCGACGTTGATATAGGACTTGGCCAGTTCGCAGATGAACGGCAGGCGCTCCAGAATGGTTTTTTCGCCCAGGTGGCGAAGGTCGAGATAGACCACGTCGCTGTCGCCAAACTTGCCGGTGCGGCCGGCCTGCTGCTCCTGCCAGAAAGCCTGGGAGAGCTTGTCCCGAGGCCCCAGTTCCATGTACTTGTTTTCCGGGTGGCCCAGCGGCGTTTCGGGGCCAAGGCCGTAATCCTGCAGGTAGCGGTAGCCATCCTTATTGAGCAGAATGCCGCCTTCGCCCCGGCACGCTTCGGTAATCAGGATGCCGGAACCGGGAAGGCCGGTAGGGTGGTATTGCACGAACTCCATGTCGCGCAGCGCCACACCGTGGCGGTAGGCCATCGCCATGCCATCGCCGGTGACGATGCCCGCGTTGGTATTGAAACGGAACAGCCGCCCGGCCCCGCCGGTGGCCAGCACCACCGCCTTGGCGCGCAGCAGCGTCAGCTCGCCCGTGGCTATCTGAAGAGCAATGACTCCGACGACCGCGCCGTCGTGTACCGCCAGGTCGAGCACGAAATACTCATCGAAACGTTCGATCTCCGGGTATTTGAGCGAGGTCTGGAAGAGCGTATGCAGCATGTGAAAGCCGGTCTTGTCGGCGGCAAACCAGGTGCGTGCCGTCTTCATGCCACCAAAGCGGCGCACCTGTACCTGACCATCATCCTTGCGGCTCCATGGGCAGCCCCAGCGCTCCATCTGCACCAGCTCTTGATGGGCATGGTGAACAAAATAATCGACCACCCCTTGTTCGACCAGCCAGTCGCCGCCGGAGACGGTGTCGTCAAAGTGCGCCTGATGGGTGTCTTCTGCGCTGGTGACAGCGGCAGCGCCGCCTTCGGCGGCCACGGTGTGCGAACGCATCGGGTACACCTTGGAAAGCAGCGCAATGCGTTGCGGGCTCCCCTGCTGACTGGCCTGCTCTGCCGCGCCAATGGCTGCACGCAACCCCGCTCCGCCGCCTCCCACGATCACGATATCGAAATCTCGCTGCTGCATAACGGTCCCTTCCCTCAGCCCGGCCCAGCGTCAATAAGCGCATCACGCATGGGCGTATTCACTGAACTTACCACACTTGCGTTTTTGCCTTGGTGACATCACAGAGGTCCTTGACATGCGTCAAGAAAGCGCGGGGATCAAGCGGGTAACGCTTCTAACTCAGCGCGGGCGCTTCTACTCTTCAGAGTAGCCGTACTGCCCTGCCGTGCCCACCGAACAGATCGGTCACAGTGGTTCGACAGGTGCAGCAGCGGCTTGGCGGACATGTTTTCGTCCCATGTCCAGCGTATCAAATAGAAGAGAACAGCCTCATGAACAGCAGCGTTCAGGCCTTGCCGCGTTGGAAGTTGTTAGCCCCCCTTCTGGTTGCCATCGTGATGGCGTTGATACCTGCGCCTTCGGGGCTCGCCCCGCATGCATGGTACTTCTTTGCCATTTTCATGGGCTGTGTGGTCGGCCTGATACTCGAGCCCTTGCCGGGGGCGGTCATTGGCCTGCTCGGCGTAACGCTTGCGGCCCTGCTGTCACGCTGGGTGCTGTTCTCACCGGAACAGCTGGCAACCGAAGGGTTCAATGCCGCCAACCAGGCCTTTGCCTGGGCCGTCTCGGGCTTCACCAACTCGACGGTCTGGCTGATCTTTGGCGCCTTCATGTTTGCCCTCGGGTATGAAAAGACCGGCCTTGGTCGGCGAATCTCCCTCTGGCTGGTCACGTCCATGGGCAAACGCACCCTGACCCTGGGCTACGCGGTCATGATCGCCGATACGATCCTGGCCCCCTTCACGCCGTCCAATACGGCGCGCAGCGGAGGCACCATCTATCCGGTCATTCGCAACCTGCCGCCGCTTTACGACTCCCATCCCAACGACCCCAGCATGAAGCGCATGGGCAGCTTTCTGATGTGGACGGCCATCGTTTCCACCTGCGTCACAAGCTCGCTGTTTCTGACCGCCCTGGCCCCCAACCTGCTGGCCATTGCGCTGACCGAAAGCGCAACCGGCATCCATGTCAACTGGGGGCAGTGGTTCATGGCGGTCGCCCCGGTGGGCATTGCACTGCTTCTGCTGGTGCCGTTGCTGTGCTACTGGCTGTGCGCACCGGAGGTCAAGGCGGGCAGTGAAATCTCTGATTGGGCCGCGCAGGAGCTTTCCAAGCTGGGCCGCTTGACGCGCCATGAGATCACCTTGATCGTCATGGTGGTCGTGGCGCTGCTGCTGTGGATTTTTGCCGGAGACATCATCTCTGCCTCGCTGGTGGGCCTGGTAGTCATTGGCGGCATGCTGCTGACCGGCATGGTCAGCTGGAACGACATTCTCGATAACCGCGCCGCGTGGAATACCTTTGTATGGTTTGCCACGCTGGTGGCACTGGCAGGCGGGCTGAGCCAGGTCGGGTTCGTCAGCTGGTTCGGCAACGTGGTGGGCGGGCAGATCAGCGACTTCAACCCGTTGATGGCCATGGTCGCGCTCACCGTGATCTTCTATCTGCTCCACTACCTGTTTGCCAGCGTCACCGCCCACGTGACTGCCTTGCTGCCGGTCATGCTGGCGGCGGCTTCCGGCATTGCAGGGCTGGATATGGAGCTGTTCATTCTGCTGCTGTTGCCCACGCTTGGCTTCATGGGCATTCTCACCCCTTACGGCACCGGCCCAAGCCCGGTCTACTATGGCAGTGGCTACCTGCCAAGCCGCCTGTGGTGGCGATTAGGCGCTCTTTTCGGCCTGCTCTTTTTGGTGGTGTGGTTGGCGGCAGGACTGCCATGGCTTCTGCTGATTCACTGAGCAGGCGGCCGCTTACCGCAGTGCGCGATACCAGGCATCGAGCTGCCGCGCCACCTTGTCAGGCTGCTCGGAATGCAGGTTATGCCCCCCTTCCAGGGGGGCATGATGTATATGGGGCGCGGTTGCGGCCAAACGGTTTGCCAGTGCATGAAACTTGGCATCCTGCAGGCCCGAGAGATACCCCACCGGCAGCGAGGTATCGGCAAGCCACTGCCAGAGCGACGGCTGACACCCCAGGGAGGTTGCCCGAAGCATACGGGCCACGGCCTGCCCGCTGTTATGGCGGCGTCTGTCGCGCTGCCGCCTGCGCTGGGCAGCGCCAAGGTCGGCAAATACCGGCTGCCGATACCAGTCGGCAAGTACCTCCTGAAGCGGCTCCTGCGCAAAGCGCGCCGCCCAGCGCTCGTCATGGGCGATACGGTCAGGCCGCTGTTCGGTGGGCAAGCCTGGGTGAGCGTTCTCCAGCCACAGGGCGGCAAGGCCCGGCGGCTGGCGGCTGGCGTGATACAGCGCCAACCGCCCGCCCAGCGAATAACCCAGCAGGCAGTAGCGCACTATCCCCCGGTCGCTCAACGTAGCGCTTAGCCACTCATGAAACGCCTCGAAAGAGCCTACCTGTACGGCGCGGTTATCGCCGTGACCGGGCAGGTCCAGGGCAAGGTGACTAATCCCCTCCAATCTTTCAGCCACTCTGGCCCAGTCGTGCCGATCCCCCAGCAGGCCATGCAGCATGACCAGGGTTGGCTCGTGCGTTCTATTCACGTGACGATTCACGAATCGCCGCGCCGAGTGCGGCAAGTTCATCGGCCACCTGCTGATGAGGTACGCTGATCTCGATTAGCGTAACGCCTGTCTGAAGCGCCTGGCGGTAGGCCACGTCGAAGGCATCGAGGGAGTCGGGTGCAACATAGGCAAGCCCGAACATCGCCGCTGCCTGCTCGAAGCCCAGCCCATGGGGCTGACGGAAGTAGCGCTCGAGCAGCTCCCCTTCCTGGGGCACGGGTAGCATATGGAAAATACTGCCGCCATCGTTGTTGAGAATGATCACGACCAGAGGGTGAGTTGCCTGCTTCAGCAGCGCCAGGCTATTGAGATCATGCAGGGCGCTGGTATCCCCCAGCACGATGGTGGTGGGGCCTGGATGAGTACAGCTGACGCCGTAGGCCGTGGCAATCAGGCCGTCGATCCCCGACGCACCACGGTTGGCAAATACCCGCAGGGGCAGGTCACGATACGTGCCCAGCATATTCATCAGCCGTGCGGGCAGGCTGTTGCCCACGAACAGTTGCCCTTTAGCCAGCTGCACCAGCTGGTGGCACACCCCCAACTCGGAAAACGCCCTGCATCGCGCGTCGACAAGCTGACCGGTACGGCGCTGAAGGCTGTCCAGCCGGTGCCAAGGCGCCTGCTCCGGGAGGCTGGGCATACCCGCGATGAAATCGGCAGGTGTGCCGACCACGCGGCGCTTGACGCAGTAGTCGGGATCGAGCCGCTGGGAAAGCGGGTCGATCAGCCAGACATCCTGCCACGGCTGCCGAGCAATGAATTGCGTCAACCGCTTGGAGATCAGCCGGCCGCCGAACTGCAGCAGCACCTCTGCCCGGGCAAGCTCAGTGCTGAATGGCGCATCGTGCAGCGCCAGGTCAAAATAGATCAGGTTCTGAGGGTCGAAGCGGAGCTGGCTTTGCAGGTCGGCCAGCAAGGGCCAGCCCAACTGCCTGGATAGCTCGACGAGCTGCTGCGCCTGCTTGGGGTCGCTGGCGCCACCTTCGACGTTACCCACCACGATAATGCCCCGCTGCCGGGCAAAGGCACTCCATTCACTGCCGAGGATGAGGGCGTTGCCGGAAGCAGGAAGCGCAGCATCGGTCTGCCAGGTACTCCATGGCGTCGACGCTGCCTGCCAGCCCCTCAGCGGGGCAAGATAGTCGCTGGCATCGAGCAGGCAGCTGCCGGGATAGAGCGGTTCGCGGTAGCGGCAGTTGATATGAACGGGGCCAGGCGTGCGGCGCTGTTGATCGATCGCCTGGTCGACCGTGCTGAGCAGAAACGCTGCCTTCATGTCAGGGTCCGGCGGCGGCAGGTCGATGTGCATGACCGTATGGCGGGAGAAGATGTCCCGTTGATCGATGGCCTGGTTGCTGCCGTTATCCAGCAGTTCCAGAGGGCGGTCGGCGGAGAGCACCACCAGCGGCACGCCGGTCAGCCTGGCTTCTACCACCGCCGGGTAGAGGTTGGCTACCGCCGTGCCCGATGTCGTGATCACCGCGACGGGCCGTTGGCTGCCCCGGGACATTCCCAGCGCCATGAACCCGAGCCCGCGCTCGTCGAAATGGCAGTGGCAGCAAAGGCCGGCGTGTTCGCTGGCCGCCGTCGTCAAGGGCGCTGACCGCGAGCCCGGCGCCAGCACGACATCGCGCACGCCCAGACGGTAGAGTTCCTCCAGCAGCAGCGCCGCCCAGAGGTGGTTGAAGGTTGCGTGATGAACCGGAAACCCCGGCGTCAAGGCAGGCGCGGACATGTCTTACCCCATTCCCAACAGCGCCATGATATCGGCGATCTTGCTGTCCAGCTCGCGCCACTCCGCGTCTGGTTCAGAGCCTTTCACGATCCCCGCCCCGGCGTAGAGGCGAATCGTGTCCTTACCCACCTGGGCACAGCGAATGGCCACTGCCAAGTCGCTGCTGGCGTGGCTGATGCGTCCAAAGACACCCGCGTACCAACCGCGCCTTTGGCGCTCATGCTGGCGGATGAAGGCCAACGCCGCCTGGCGGGGGACGCCTCCGACGGCGGGCGTCGGGGGCAAGGTGTCGAGCAACGCCTGGTCGCTGACCCCAGGGTGCAGCTTGGCGTGAATCAGGCGGCGAATGTGCAGCACCGAGCGAAGCGTGACAATGTGTGCCTCACCCATGTCGATCCGACACGAAAGCGGCTCGAGCTGGCTCAGCAGCTGTTGATACACGCACTGATTTTCCAGGCCGTTCTTGGCATCTGAAAGCAGCGCGGCGGCACGTTCGCCATCCTGCTGAGCCGTGCGCCCGCGAGGCGTCGTGCCGGCCAGCGCCTCGCTCACCAGGTGCGTGCCTTCACGCTGGTAAAGCCGCTCCGGTGGGCAGCCTATGAACGCCTCATACGGTGTGAGCTGAATACCGAACTGGAAACAGTCAGCGGCCCTTGCCTGCCAATGAGACAGCAGCGCCCAGGGGCTGGGCATTTCCGCACTGTGCAGGCACGTCTCCCGCGAGAGAACCACCTTGGGCGTTCTGCGCAGCTGCTCGGGCTGCGTTACCCGGTGTACCTGGGCAACCCACTCATCGCGCGAGGGCGTGTCTTCTCGCATCAAGGAAAGTGGCTTCATCGGTGGTAACGGCCTTGGCGGGTTCAACGCCTCAAGCGCGGCACGGGCGTCGGCCAGTTCCTGCTCCCGAGGACGATCATCAAAGCGCAGGTTAAGAGACAGGACGCTGTTCTGCCCGTCGCGCTTCAGCGCTAGCCGAGGCAGTAGAAAATGGCAGGCCCCGAACCCCGTCCACCCTTCGGCGTCGGGGTCAAACGCCATACCGCCAAAGTAGTCGGGTTGCTCGCTGGAACAGGCCGCCAGCGCATCTTGGTCCTGGTGCAGTGCCGCCAGCGAGTCGAACGCCTTGACCACTCCGACCATCGCGTACTCGGGTGCATCAGCCTCCCGCGCTTTCCAGTAAAGGCGCGGAAGCGCACGCTGCCCGTCCATCCAGCCCATCAGGTGGTCTACCTGGCAGGGTGTACTCAAGCGTATGAAGCCTTGCGGCTGCTCGCTTTCCAGCGCATCCAGCCGACGCTTGAGCATGGCTACTGGAGCCGCCGAATCCATCATTTGATACGTACTTCCTCTGATACGCGCTTCCTCAAGCTGCCCACGTCAGGATACGGCCAGTGTGGCTCAGCCGTGCCGAGCACGCCCTATCCGGCGGTTGATGTAAGGCAAGACCCAGCGGTCGCCGCCAAAGCGCCCTGCATTGGCGCCTGCCACCAGCAAAAAGAAGGTCAGCGCAATCATCCAGGGGTTGGTCGACACCGTGCCGGCCATGAGAAAAGACATGTTCATCACGATAGCG
This sequence comes from Vreelandella aquamarina, assembly GCF_020075495.1. Lineage (GTDB taxonomy): Bacteria > Pseudomonadota > Gammaproteobacteria > Pseudomonadales > Halomonadaceae > Vreelandella > Vreelandella aquamarina_A. Next base: position 48,406 of record NZ_JABYQT010000008.1, on the reverse strand, counting down.
AAAAATGCCGCATAGGAGGTAAGCACGCCGGCGATCAACCCAAGCCCGACCAGGACTTCTCCCCAGGGAACGACGACATTGATAACATCGGCATAAGGCAGGGCGACGTTTTCCAGAAAGGCAACGTAGTTGGGATACACCATGCTGCCCTCGCGCATGACAGGATTGGCGACCGCATTGCTCAAGAACCCTTGAGCGTCGAAGCCACCGGTCAGCTTGCCTATTCCCAGCGTCAACCAGGTAACACCAAGGTACAGACGCAGTACCAGCCAGACAAAGGCTGCATATTTGTTTTTCCTAAATAAGTCGCCGATCATCCCGTATACTCCATGCCAAAGGGGAACTAGCCGTAGTATGGGTCAAAACACTCCGGCTCTTTTTGACGTGAGTCCATTTTTTCATCAACTCATCATGCATTTTCAAGATGTCATCTCTGTTTCCTGCAGGCCACGTCGACTGCCCGTTCTTTTAACGCCCATGTCAAAAGAGATATTCATCCATGGCTCACTCCACCCAACGCTCCCGTTTCCACGCCTGGCTGCTGGCCGCCCGCCCCCGCACGCTGCCACTGGCCTGTGCTTCCATCTTGCTGGGCAGCGGGCTGGCCGCTCATCTTGGGAGTTTTCATGCAGGCGTATTCCTGCTGACCCTGTTAACGGCAATTTCACTCCAGATCCTCTCCAACCTGGCCAACGACTACGGAGACGCGGTATCCGGGGCGGACGACCATGCGCGTATCGGGCCGGTACGGGCGGTTTCCTCGGGCCTGCTGAGCCCCCAGGCCATGCGCCGCGGAATGATCGTAACGGCCATCGTCGCCGCGCTTTCAGGGCTTTCACTGCTGGTGACTGCCTTTGGCAACCAGTGGGGGCATGTTGTCGCGTTCATTCTGCTGGGGGCTGCTGCCTTGTTGGCGGCGGTGACCTATACCGTCGGGCTTGGGGGCACGCCCTATGGATACCGGGGGCTGGGCGACATTTCGGTCTTCCTGTTCTTCGGACTGCTCGGCGTGCTGGGCACTTACTATCTTCATACCCAGCAATTAAGCGTGCTGGCGTTGCTGCCTGCCGCCACCTGCGGGCTGCTGTCCGCGGCGGTCCTGAACGTGAACAACGTCCGCGATATAGAAAGTGATGCGCGCAATGGAAAAATCACCCTGGCCGTCAAGCTTGGCCGCACCAACGCGATCAATTACCACTGGGCATTGCTGGGCGCGGCGCTGCTGCTTACGGTGGTCTACCTGGTGGCTCTGCCGGTGCCACTCGCGGGATGGAGCTGCCTGGTGGTGGCCAAGCCGCTGACGGATGCCGCCCGAACGTTAAGCCATAGCCGTGATGGAGAGCTACTGACCGGCATGTTGAAGAAAACCGCGTTATCGACGCTGATTTACAGCGTGCTGCTCTCCATCGGCCTGGCGTTTTTTTAAGCGCCATCTCGCTGCACCGAACACTCGATCTTCACTCTGCTCTCTATCAAGGATAGCCACACCATGGATGACACCCTTTCAAACACTTTCTCCTTGACGGCATTTCAGCAGGACTTGGCATCCTCGGATCAACGCCAGCTGTTGCGCTGGGCGGATTGCGAGCTTCATGCGGCCTTTATTCGCCATGCGGAAGGCCATGAAGAGCCGGCCCTGATCCAGGTAGACGAAAGCTCGCGTTATATCGCTTCAACCCAAGCCGATACCCTGCACAACCTGTTGGCCGGTGCCCAGCTTGAAGAGGGTAGCGAAGCCGTGATTCGCTCACTGCCACTGCATGAGCTGGCCCGCAATGCACACCTTTTTCGCGTGGGCCTGCACATTCTTGATGGAGAGGAGGGCCTGTACCTCGAAGGGCCCACGACGCTGGTGTTGGGCACAGCGGCGGTGGTCGAATCGCCGGAGGGCGACGAGGTCATCTATCAGGCGGAAATCTTCTTTTTCGAGCCGCTGGATGAGGCTCGCACCCTACCGCATGGCACCGTTCAGTACTGGTACGATGCCCGCCCGACGCACACCCAGAGCGATGGGCAGACTGCCTCGATTTACGTGTTCGATGATCGACTGGATTGGCTCGACCCCCTCTTTCCCGATCTGCCCGACGGCGCCAGGCCGCTGAGCACGCTATCGCCAGACGCGAGAGCCTTTTTCGAACGCATGCGCTTGCCGCTTTTAAAGCGCCAAGAAAAGACACCGGCTACGCCAGCCGAGCCAGACCGGCGCTATCACAATGACTTGATCAAGGATCAGGTGCTTTACTCTTTCAATCAGCTGCGCGCCATGGTGGATCGCGATATCGTCCCGGCGGCCAGTGGCATCTCGCTGAAGGTAGTGGAAACCTTACGCTCCGAGGAAGAAACCGATGACGCGACCATGAGCTGGGAAATCAGGGTCGGCTTTACCACGCCTCTAGGGGTCGAGGCGCACTTCGACCCCAACTGGGTTTCGGCATCACTGTGCCAGGCCAATGCCGAACTTCCGGATACTACCGGCACCCATGGCGCCAGCGAAGCATTGCGCGAGCGCATCGTCGACCACCTCACCTGGATGTTCTTCCAGCAGGGCCGCAACTTTTTCTTGATGCGTTTCAACGAATGCCTGGAGGGGCTCCTGCCCGATGTCATCATCAACAGCGACAAGCCCTACCAGCCGGACTATACCGATCACCGTTTTCCCTGTCTGGCACGCTTTCAGTGCGGTGAGCATCCGGTGCCGGTGCTGCTGCTGGGTCAGCAAGACGGCAACTACGTTTGCCAGCCATTGAAGGATGTCGATATCGAAGAAAAGCACGTCCCCACCTTGATTCCCAGGCGCAGCAGCTTGATCGACATGACGCGAAACACCATGATGCTTTCCAGTATCGGGGAGAGATGGGTACTCCCTACGTCGCTCATCGATTTTCCCGAATACTGGTATGAGGGCATCCGCCTCAGCAATCAAAACCTCACATCCAAATTTGTTTCGAGCATGCGTGTTAATACGCTGTTAAACGAGTATGAAAAAGGTGGCACGGCCAACAGCAGCGCGGCCAAATGGCTCATCGCGGGCTGTGTGGCGGCGCTGATAGGCGTGATAGCGATGATGAACTTGTAATACAGACCAAACGGATAATGCTGGTATTCTGCATCAAGGATGAAAGGTAATGTTAGAAACACTCACCAACCCACTTCCTTTTGATCAATTCAGGAAAGATGTAGAAAGTAACACAATCGCCAAGATAATAGGCTGGGCGGACCACGAAATTTATGTGCCGTTTATTCGTTATACGTCAGGTGAGGAGGTAGCATTTTTATTTCAAGAACGCCTTTTATGCCACGTCAATGCTTCTTATATGGCGGGAGCTAAACAAATATTAAGCTCCACTGAGACATATACACATCTTAAAGAAATAGTGATCAAGCCGCTGACGCTTGGAGAGCTATTTTGCACTGCCAATTTTCACAAACTGGGCATTAATATATTTGGTGAAGATCATCGTTTGAACTTAGGCAGTCATGCCATGTGTGTATTGGCTGAGTTTGGTCTTTACGACGATAAAGAGAATGAGGAATCACTTCATTCCATCACCGTTTTCTCGTTTGAAAATGATGATTGCACAGCCCTCCTGCCTAAAGGGGCTGTTCAGCTATGGTTACCTAGCCGCCTCTCAGCAACGCTTCCATGGTTCAAAAAGCAGGAGCAAGCTCTACTCATCTTTGATGATCGACTCGACTGGACTAACCCTCGCTTTCCGCCCCTGCCGGATAATGCCAAGCGGCTGAGTCAACTTCCCACTATGGCGCAAAAATCGTTTCAACGAATGCAGTTATCGCCTTTGCCTATCAAGCGGGATACCCCACAGGCTCCAGTCGTCCCAGCCGCTATTTATCATGATTCACTGCTGGCTGAGGAAAAAGTCAAGAGCTTCAGCCGATTACTCGCAAGGGTAGATAAAGAGATTGTACCCAAAGCGATCAATATCAAGCTGAACGTCACCCATCCTTCAGCGCGAAGTTCCGCAGCAGACAAGGCTGACACCTGGGAACTTCAGGTCAGTTTTATCTCGCCAAGGCGGGGTAATATTATCTTTACATCAGAGCTGGTCGACACTGCGCTTTGCAAGGCAAATGCCGCGCTGCCCAATACCCTCGGTACCCAATGCGCCAGCCATCAACTACGTCAACGCATCGTCAAGCATATTGCCTGGATGCTCTTTCAACATGGTCGTGACCTTAACTTCTTGTTCTCTGAATTCTTTTTCGACCTTCAAGGACTTCTCCCATGCTCCATAACCAATGGTAGCGGAAAATTTCAGCCGGACTACACAGATAACCGCTTCCCGTGTCTTGCATGCTTTTCATTTAGCCAACACCAGGTGCCGGTCATGCTGCTGGGGACGGATAAGGACAACTATATCTGCATGCCGTTGGCGTCAAAAGCTTTGCCGGAAACAGATGCCCCCCGCCAGATACCTCATCGTAGCGACCTGATCGACAGGTCGACCGGATACGTGGAATTAAAGCGCAGAACCGACAAGCTGTTGATCCCCAAGTCGCTTATCGACTTTCCTGAGCACTGGTACCAAGGAGAGCGAATCAGCAATAAGATGGTTATCGACCAATTCATCTCGCGCATGGAATATAAAGAGTTGCCCGAAAACACCGATCAGCCGATCAAGGATGAAAGCGGCTCGCCCATGCTGTGGCTCATGGGGTGTGTTTTGGTCATGGCGCTGTTAATCATGTGGGACTTTCTGTTATAGCCCCACATCAGCGGCTCCCAGCACTTTTTTGCTAAATTCATAGGCAAGCGCCAGTTTGTTTAAAGCACCACCTCATACCCTTCAAACTTGGGCGGCCCCAGGTAAATACCTTCTGGCGATTTGGCCCCCGCATGCGCTTTACGGAAGGCTTCTGACTGGGTCCAGGCACGGAAGGCTTCTTCCGATTCCCACACGCTGTGCGAAATAAACACGGTGTGGTCTTCCTGCGTTTCACCCTGGAGCATCTTGAACGTCTTGAAGCCCGGCACTTCATCAAGATGAGAATCGCGGTTGCGCCACACGTCCAGAAAATCTTCTTCGCGGCCTGGGGCGATGCGGAAACGGTTCATGGCGATATACATGGGCTGACTCCTCTGATGATGGTATGGCAACGCTTGATGGTAACGGCGCAGGACAAACACGGATAGCCCAAGACGGCGTCATGGCAAAGACCGGCATTCGCGTGGTTTGGTTCAAGCGCGATCTATGCGCTCCCGCCCCGCCTTCCCGTCAGGGCGCCGACGATCTGCTGCTCAGGCGAATGACTTTTCCCATGGTCAGCCCCTGCACCATGATCGAGAAGACCACCACACAGTAGGTCAGGGTCAGCACCAGGTTTCGAAGCTCGCCTTCGGGCAGCGACAGCGCCATGGCCACCGAGATACCGCCGCGCAGCCCGCCCCAGGTGAGAATACGGATCGCCCCCGGAGACTGGCGGGTCACTCGGCCAAGCGGGCCCATGATGATGGAGACACAAAACCCACGCGCTGCCAGCACGATGGGGATCGCCAACGCACCCGCTACCAGCCAGGCGCGTTCGATGGGCAGGATAAGAAGTTCCAGGCCGATCAAAAAGAAGAGCACCACGTTCAGAATCTCGTCGATCAGTTCCCAGAAGGTATCGACGTTGTCGCGGGTCTTCTCCGACATGGCGAACAGCCGCCCGTGGTTGCCAACGAACAGCCCCGCGATGACCACGGCGATGGGCGCGGACAGGTGCAGGCCGTCTGCCAGAGCATAAAGCCCCATGGCCAGTGCCAGGGTCAGCAGCACTTCGACCTGATAGTTATCCACGCGCTTGAGCATCTGATAGGCCACGTAGCCCACGACCGATGCCAGCAAGAGCGCCCCGCCCACTTCCTTGAGCAGCAGCATGCCAATCGCCGCCGCGTCAATGGGAGATGACATGTGCGACCCTTCCGTCGCATCCAGCCCGGAAAGCTGCAACAGTACCAGAAACACCACCACGCCCAGACCGTCGTTGAACAGCGACTCCCCGGATATCTGGCTTTCAAGCTGCTGGGAAACGCCCACGGATTTCATGATGGCGACCACCGCGATGGGATCGGTCGGGGAGATCAAGGCGCCGAACAGCAGCGCATGCAAAAACGGAATGCCGAGCCCCATCCAGTCAAGCGTAAGCCAGGTCAGCGTGCCCACGATGAAGGTGGACATCAGAGTGCCCGCCACGGCCAGCAGCGCAATGGGCAGCCATTCACGGCTCAGGTTGTCGAACTTGACGTGGATGGCAGCGGCAAACAGCAGAAAGGCCAGCATCCCGTGCAGCACCACCTGATCGAAGTCGATACGCGCCACCAGCGCCGTCGCCTCGTCACGCAGCCCTTCGTTATAGGGGCTGATCAGAATCAGGGCAAGGGAGGCCACCAGCGCCACCAGCATGACGCCGATGGTGGTCGGCAGCTTGATATAGCGGTCGTTGAAGTAACTCGAGACGGCGGCGAGCGTGATCAATATGCTCACCAGAGAAAAGACGCTCATCGGCGCTCCTGATTGAAACGATAAAAGATAAGGACAGCGAAACGATAGCGGCGGCCCCGCACATTTCGAGTAGGTTAATGTGGCCCTAAAATGCAAAACCCGCCACCACGGAAAGCGAAAGCTTCCAGCGGTAGCGGATCAGCCCCGTTGCAGGCACGCCGCGTCAATTGAGCGATGCTAAGGAGAACTCATCTGTTACGTTCGATCCTTCCACTTACGTGGATCGATGCGGCCTTCGTACATGGGTAGTGCGAGTACGGGGTCGTCGTCACGATATTGCGACCACATGCGGTTCAACCCGGCGGTGCCGAACGTGCGCACCCTTTCGACCTCATCGAGGTTGAGTACATCGGTAAGAATGCCTGAGGTGGCGCCGGGCATTTGCGCGCGAATCCGTCCTTCAGGATCGACGATCAGGCTGCGCCCTTCGCCCGAAGGTGTGGCGGCATTGACGCTCACCACATATACCTGATTGAAGATGGCGTTAGCCTGAACAAGGATCTGCTCCTGAGCCCGGTCGCAGGTGGTGGTGGCGACCTGGTTGATGATCACGTCGGCCCCCATCCAGGCAAGTTGCCGTACCGTTTCGGGAAACCAGATGTCGTAGCAGATGGCAAGCCCTACCCGACCTACGCCCGGTACCTCGAACACGTCGAAACGGTTACCCGGGCGATACGGCTCGTAAGGCCTCCAAGGGAAGCACTTGCGGTAGGCGGCCACTCGCGCGCCTTCGGGCGAATACACCGGGGCAGTGTTGTAAAGATGCCCATCCTCTCCGCGTTCACATACCGTGCCCGGGAGCAGCCATATGCCCAGGTTGCGGGCGATACGCGCCAGATGCTGATGGCGCGGCCCATCGATAGGCTCGGCCGCGGCTTCCAGCTGCTCCTTTCGCTGCTCTGGTGTTCCAGAGGCGCTACAAAGATGCATTTCGGGATAGACCACCATTCGAGGCTGCTCAAAATCAGCCCCAAAGTCACTCAGGTGGGTCGCAAGCTCAGCTTCGAACTCAAAAAGCTCGGGGTCGGCGCCGTACTGGCGTGAAATTTCCTGCACCATCAGCACAGGCAAGTATCGGGACATAGTAAACTCCTTAACGCGTTTCCTGCGCCAACGAGTGCGCTGGCTCAGACTCTGACTCGTCAAAATCGACTTCCGGCGGTTCACGGCGGAAGAAACGGGTCAGGTAGGTCAACTGGGCGAGACCGATGGCAAGCCAGATGAAGCCAAGAATAAAGGCCTTGATATCCAGCTTGCTCATCAGCCACAGGTTGACCGCAGCACCAATCAACGGAACCGCCATCCCCTTGAGTACACCATACTCACGTCTTGCCTCTTCGTCCTTGCTCACCAGAAAGATCACCGACAGATTGACCATGATAAAGGCGATAAACGCCCCGAAATTGATGAACGACGCCGCGGACAGCACATCAAGAAACAGGGCGATGATACCGATACCACCCGTCAGCAGAATGCTGAATACCGGGGTATGAAAGCGTGCATGCAGCGCGCCGAAAAACCTGGGTGGCAGTACCGCGTCACGCCCCATGGCAAACAGTAGCCGAGAGGCGCTGGCCTGGGCTGCCAAGCCGGATGTGAACTGAGCAAACACCATGCCCGCCAGGAAGATAGCCCCGAAGAGATCTGCACCGATGGTCGTTGCAATCTCGAAGGCCGCGGAGTCAGCGTTTACAAAGTTACTGCCCGGATGTACAAGCTGAGTGGTGTAACCCACCAGCACATAGATACCGCCGCCGATCAGGGCGGTGAGCATGATCGCCCGGGGTATATTGCGCTTGGGTTCGATGGTTTCTTCGGTCAGGGTCGTTACGGCATCAAAGCCCAGAAACGAATAGGCCGCTACCGCCGCACCGGCGGCAATCGCGCTAAACCCCGCGTCTTCACCCAGGAATGGCCCGAGGCTGAAAAGCGCATCAGTGCCGCCGGTAGACACTACATGGCGAATCGACAGCAGTACAAAGAAAGCGATGACCAGAATCTGGAAGGTCATCAAAAGCGAGTTCACCTTGGACGCCAGCTTGATGCCGTAGATATTCAGAAAGGTAGTGATACCGATGAAACCCAGCAGGAATACCCAGCTTGGCACCTCCGGAAAACGCGCGTTCAGGTAGGCAGCGCCGATCAGCCAGATCACCATGGGCAGAAAGAAGTAATCCAGCAACACGCTCCACCCCACCATGAAGCCCACCCGCGAGTCGATGGCCCGGCGTGCATAGGTATAGGCAGAACCTGACACTGGATAGGTACGCGCCATGATGCCGTAGCTGTAGGCCGTGAACAGCATGGCCACGGTGGTAATAAGGTAGGCAGTGGGCACAGCGCCGCTACTGGTGCTGGCAATCACACCGAAGGTGCCCAGCACGATCAAGGGGGTCATGTAAGCGAGGCCAAACAGCACCACGGCTTTCAAGGATAGGGTTCTTTCCAGTCTTGTATTGTTATCCGTCATCATCCATCTCCGGGAAACGTTGAAACCGACAGCAGGCAACCGCCCTGCCGGTACAAAGCGACGAGCTGATGTATCAGCCTTGGTTTTCTGCGTCTAACGACCGGCCAGCCCTCTTTATTGCTGATATTGTTACTGTCCAGCTAGACTGAGAGGCTTGGCAGCCAGCCTGTTTAAAAGGTATTGGCCGTTCATCTGATCGTATATAACCCCAGCGTGGTATGGCTTTGCGGATGTGGAATTGGTGACACGTAACGAATATGACCCGTTGCTGGCCAGCACCATCATGGCGTTGGCAACGCCTGAGTTACCTCAGCACTTTTCCCGCTTGGTAAAACATCTGACGGCGTTCGATAACCTGATCATCATCGCTTATCACGGCGAACAGCGGCCCGCGGTGCTCTACCGGGAATACACCGACCCCGTGGTATATCTCCCCATGGATAGCCAGTATCTCGGTGGCGCCTACCTGCTCGCCCCGTTCTATCGCGAGCACCTGCGAGGCGGGGCAGAAGGAATACGCCGCCTGATGGATGTCGCCCCCGATCACTTCCGGCGCACGCATTACTACAAGCACTACTACCAGCAGACCACCCTGCTCGATGAGATCGCCGTGTTTGCCAGGCTCACCGAAAACGTCACCTTGACGGCCTGTTTTGGCAAGGACCGCTCCAGCGGCAAACCCTTCAACAAGCGGGAACGTGAGGCGGTCGAGCAGTATGCCGCTACCCTGTCCGGCCTGATGAAAAAACACTGGCAGGATTATCGTCCACCAGACGCAATGAAAGCTGCACCGGCGCCGCTTGAAGAACGCCTGCAAGAGGTGCTCAACCAGGAGCACCGCATCCGGCTCAGCCCGCGCCAGGCGGAAGTGGCGCTGTTCATCTTGCGGGGCCACTCCTCTTTATCCATCAGCCTGCACCTGGGGCTCAGCTTGCAAACGGTCAAGGTGTTTCGCCGTCAGCTTTACGCCAAGTGCAGCATCTCTTCTCAGGCAGAGCTTTTCGCGCTGCTGATGCCATTGTTCGCCAGACTGACGGCGGCTGAGTAAGTGACGCCTTGAGAGTGTGCTGCGTTCAACGGCCTACAAAAAAGCCCGCTCTGCCGGAAACGTCTGTTTCCGGCAGAGCGGGCTAGAGATGCTTAAGCAACGTATCAGCCAAGCGTTTCCAGAGAGGCCTCGATGATACCCAGCCCCTCTTCCAGCACTTCGCTTGAGACCGTCAGCGGCACCAGAATCCGAATGCTGTTGCCGTAGAAGCCGCAGGAGAGCAGGATCAGGCCCTTCTCGCGCGCTTTGGCGCAGAGCGCCGCGGTGGCGGCGGGGTCGGGCTTGCCGTTGTCATCGACGAGCTCGAACGCCGCCATGGCGCCGAGCTGGCGGCCGTGGGCCACGTGCTCGAAGCGCTCTTCCCACACCGAAAAACGCTCAGCCAGCAGCCGACCCATCTGTTCGCTGCGCGCAAGGATGTTCTCTTCCTCGATCACCTCGATCACCGCCAGCGCCGCCGCGCAGGAGAGCGGGTTGCCGCTGTAGGTGCCGCCCAGCGAATTCGGGCCGGAGGCGTCCATGACGGCGGCGGTACCGACGACTGCGGAGAGCGGCATGCCGTTGGCCAGGCTCTTGGCGGTGGTCAGGATATCCGCCTCGACGCCGCTATGTTCCAGCGCAAAGAGCTTGCCGGTGCGCGCGAAGCCGGACTGCACTTCGTCGGCAATCAGCAGGATGCCGTGCTCGTCGCACAGCGCGCGCAGCGCCTGGAGGTACTCGGGGGAGGCGATGTAGAAGCCGCCTTCGCCCTGTACCGGCTCGATGACGATGGCCGCGGTGCGGTGCGGGGCGATATCGGTCTTGAACACCGTGCGAAGCGCCTCCAAAGAGGCCTCTTCGCTGATGCCGTGGATCGGGTTCGGGAACGGCGCGCGGAACACGTCGCCCGGCATCGGGCCGAAGTCGTTCTTGTAGGGCAGCACCTTGCCGGTCATGGCCAGCGTCATCATGGTGCGGCCGTGAAAGGCGCCATCGAAGGTGATGATGCCGGAGCGGCCGGTGGCGGCGCGGGCGATCTTCACCGCGTTTTCCAGCGCTTCGGCACCGGTGTTGACCAGCATCGCCTTGCGCTCGGGCCCGCGTACCGGGGTCAGCTCGCAAAGCTTCTGGCACAGCTCGACGTAGGGCGCGTAGGAGATCACCGCCGCGCTGGTGTGCATCACCTTCTTGAGCTGCGCTTCCACCGCGGCGACGATTTTCGGGTGGCGGTGGCCCAGGTTCAACACGCCAATGCCGCCGGCGAAGTCGATCCAGCGGTTACCGTCGGCGTCCCAGATCTCCGCGTTTTCCGCACGCTCGGCGAACTGGGTGGTCGGCGTGGCCGCGCCTTTGGCGACATACTGGTTCTTGAGTTCGTTCAGTTCCTGATTGGTCATCATCGTTCTCTGTTGCGTTCGTGGTTGCGCTAACGGTTACAAGCCGCCGATGCAGGCGTACTTCAGCTCGGTGAACTCATCGAGGCCATGGTGGGAGCCTTCGCGGCCAAGGCCGGACTCCTTCACGCCGCCAAAGGGAGCAAGCTCGGTCGAGATCAGACCTTCGTTGACGCCGACCATGCCGTACTCGAGCGCTTCCATGGTGCGCCAGATGCGCCGGTAGTCGGTGGCGTAGAAGTAGGCGGCGAGGCCAAAAGGCGTGTCGTTGGCCATGGCGATCGCCTCTTCATCGCGGCTGAAACGGAACACCGGCGCGACGGGGCCGAAGGTTTCCTCATCGGCCACAGCCATCTCGGTGGTGACGTCCGCCAGCACCGTGGGCGTGAAGAAGCGCTCGCCGGCGGCGTGGGGCTTGCCGCCGCACAGCACCCGCGCGCCCTTTTCCCTGGCGTCATCCACATGGCGCTGCACCTTGTCCACCGCGGCCTGGTTGATCAGCGGGCCGATCACGCTGCCTTCCGCCTGCCCGTCGCCCACCTTCAGCGCCTCGACGCGAGCGGTGAGCTTTTCGACGAACGCATCGTAAACGCCGTCCTGAACCAGAAAACGGTTGGTGCACACACAGGTTTGCCCGGCGTTGCGGAATTTGGAGGCGATGGCCCCGTCCACCGCGGCGTCGAGATCCGCATCGTCGAAGACGATGAACGGCGCGTTGCCGCCGAGCTCCATGGCGGTCTTCTTCACGGTGCTGGCGCACTGGGCGAGCAGGCGCTTGCCGACCGGCGTGGAGCCGGTGAACGACACCTTGCGCACGCGGGAATCCGTGGTCAGCACCTCACCCACCTCGACGGGCTTCGAGGCCGTCACCACATTGATGGTGCCTTCCGGCAGCCCCGCTTCCAGCGCCAGGTACGCCGCGGCCAGCGCGGTCAGCGGTGTGGCTTCCGCGGGCTTGATCACCACGGTGCAGCCGGCGGCCAGCGCCGGGGCGCACTTGCGGGTGATCATCGCCAGCGGAAAGTTCCAGGGCGTGATGGCGGCGACCACGCCGACCGGCTCGCGGGTCACCAGAATACGCTTGTCGGCGCCGTGGCTCGGCAGCGTTTCGCCGGCCATGCGCTTGGCTTCCTCAGAAAAGAACTCGATGAACGAGGCGCCGTAGGTGACTTCGCCTTTCGCTTCCGCCAGCGGCTTGCCCTGCTCGAGGGTCATCAGCCGGGCGAGGTCATCGGCGTGCTCGGTGATGAGTTCGAACCAGCGGCGCAGGATCTTCGCGCGCTCCTTGACCGGCGTTGCCCGCCAACCGGGGCCGGCCTCGTAAGCGGCAGCCACGGCGTCACGGGTGTCGTCACCGCCAAGCTCCGCTACGCGGGCGATGGTTTCGCCGGTGGCCGGGTTGTCCACCGCGAAGGTCGCGTCGGTGGTTCGCCACTCGCGGCCTACCAGGGCGGGAACGGCGTCGTTCAACCATTGATCGATAAAGCTCATGAAGTGCTCCTGAAGGTTAAAACGTTACAAGTCGCTGAGCATGTGACGGTCGCTGTAGGCACGCCCGTAGGTGCGCAGCGAATAGACGTAAAGCGCCAGCCCCAGCACCGACCAGCCGGCGAAGATGATCCACTCGGCGCCGGTCAGCGCGGCGGGGCTGCCGGGCAGGTACAGAAAGGCCATGACCAGCGACATCAGCACCGCGGCCACGCCGCAGGGCATGCCGAAGGGCACGCGAAACGGGCGCGGCATGTCCGGTTCGCGCACGCGCAGCACGATGAAGGAGACCGCCACGAACAGGTAGGCGATGACGATGCCAAGACCGCCCGCATCGACGATCCAAACGAGCGCCGGGCGGCCGAAGAACGGCGCGATACAGGACAGAAAGCCCATCAGGAAGATGGCGTTGGTCGGCGTCTTGTAACGCGGGTGCAGCTTGGCGAACGCGCGCGGCATCATGCCAGCAGTGGCCAGGGCGTAGATCGCCCGCGAGCCGCCGATGTAGAAAGCGTTCCAGCTGGTGATGATGCCCGCGATGCCGGCCAGCACCATCAGGTTGCTCGCCCAGTCGGCGTTGAACAGCACGCCCATGGCTTCCGGCACGGTCAGGCTCGCGTTTTCGAGTGCGGCGCTATCGAGCATCAGGCTGGTGGCCAGAATGATCAGCGAGTACCAGGCCACGGCCAGCAGCACCGAGAGCATCAGGACCTTGCCGATCGCCTTGTAGGGCAGGTTGATCTCCTCGGCGGCCTGGGGGATGACGTCGAAGCCGACGAACAGAAACGGCACCATCACCAGCACGGCCATGATGCCCGCGGCAACGCCTGTATCGTCCGGGGTAAACAGCGGCGTCATGTTCGCGGTGTTACCCTCGAACAGCGCGCCGGTGATGAACATCACGCCCACCACCAGAATCAGGCCGGTGACGACCTTTTGCAGAAGGGCGGCGGTAGTCACGCCGAAGTAGTTGATCGCCATCATGGCAAGCGAGCCGCCCACGCCGACGGCGACCCAGGTGGCCTTCACTTCCCAGCCGGCGATGGTCCACAGATGCCCCACGGCGTAGTTGGGCGCGATGTACTCGACCACCGTCGGCAGCGCCACGGCCTCGAAGGCCACCACGCTCAGATACCCGAGGATGATCGCCCAGGTGCACAGAAACGAGGCCCCGTGACCCAGCGCTCGGTAGGTGTAGACGTGCTCGCCGCCGACCTTCGGCATGGCTGAGGCGAGTTCGGCGTAGGTCAGCCCGACGAGCACGATGGCAAACCCACCCACGATAAAGGCTAGAATAGCGCCCAGGCTGCCGGCGGACTGGATAGCCGTTCCGGTAAGAACGATCCAGCCCCAGCCGATCATGGCCCCAAACGCGAGCGCCAGTACATCGCCGCGGGCCAGTACCCGGACGAGCTTGTCTTGTTCAGAGGAGGAGGTAGTCATGACAGAGTGTCCTGCAGTTATTGGATGTTGTCATTGGCGCTCTGTGGCGCTATATCCTGGTGCCGATTAAACGGTACTTAAACACGCTAGCAGGAAGGGCAAGAGGCGCGTATGTACCACTTTCGCGTTTGACTAGACCACTTTTTGGTTGCACTGAAACGGCGCAGGAAAGGCGCAACTAAGTGCTTGATAGTGTGCCTTGCTGGCCGCCGCAGCAGGCAAGAAGGAGTTCTACGTGGATCGTGAGCAGGTTCTGCACCAACTTGAACAGCTTTATGCACTCCAGCCCGAACGGTTGAGCAAGCAGGTGCGTATCGAGCAGGCGCTGCGCTATGCGATTACCCAGCAGTGGCCTTCCGGGTTGCGATTGCCTTCCCACCGTCGCCTGGCCGAAGCGCTGGGCGTGGCGCGCCAGACCCTGGCCCTTGCCGTGGGTACGCTACTGGACGAAGCCTTGCTGAAGACTGCCCACGGCCAGGGTACCTGGACCCACAAGCCCGCCCCCCGCTCCTTACCACCAATTCAGGATAAGCCGCTTTCCAGACGTGCCCAGAAAGTGTTGCAAGGCCCCGGCGCCAGCCTGATTCAAAGCGGCGCCTTCGTGCCCGGCATTCCGGATATTGCCCAGTTTCCGATGCGCAAGTGGCGCCAGCTGTACGCCAGCGTCACGGTGGCGCAAAACGCGCTGCTGCTCTCCTACTCTACCGGCGGCTACGGGCCGTTGAAGCGTGCGATACGTGATTTTCTCGAGCGCTGGCGCAACATTCGCTGCGATATCGAACAGATCATCATTACCGACGGCACCCATAACGGCATCGAGCTGTGTGCCATGGCGCTGACCGACGTCGGCGATACGGTCGCCATGGAATCGCCCTGCTACTGGGGAGCGCGCAACGTATTTACCGCGGCGGGGCTGAACGTCGAGATGCTGGCCTGGCAGCCAGGGGCCGGGCATACCCTGCCCGACGCGCCGAGCGCTGTTCAACTGGCCTACCTCACCGGCTCCCATCACTATCCGCTTAGCGTGCCGACCAGCGTGCATGACAAGCAGCGCCTGTGTAACACTCTTTCGCCCGCCTATATTCTGGAAGATGACTACGAGTTCAGCCGGGATGATCACCCCAACCTGCTGTTCGATGCGCAGTCCGCGCGCCATCTACTGGTCGGCTCGTTTTCCAAGATGATGTTTCCCGGGCTACGGCTGGGCTATCTCGTGGTACCGCACCAACTGGCCGGGCCGATGAACCGGCTGCGCAGCGAGCTGTTTCGTGAAGGACGCATGCTGGACCAGGCCGTGCTGGCTCAGTTCATCTTCGACGGCGACCTGGACGCCTGGTGTCGGCGCATTCAGCGCGACTACCTGGGTCGCCAGCAGGTCATGCATGACCAACTGCGCACGCTGCCATTCATACGGCGCATTTCGCCGCCCAGCGGGGCGATCAGCCTGTGCATCGAATTCGAGCCGTGCATCAACGATGTGCAGCTTGCCCAGGCGCTGTTGAAAGAGCACTTGATCGTTCGTCCGTTAAGCCCGGTGTGTGCCACACACGACCCGCGCTCGGGCCTGGTGATGGGCGTAGGCATGCTCTCTGGCGAAACGCTGGCCCGTGAGGCCCAGCGGCTGCGCCGCTGCCTGGAAAACCTGTTACGCTTGGCGACTGCAAAGAGCTGATTTCAATAAACTAGCCGTTATCCACAAGGAAATTGACATGCCCCGCCCTGTTGATAGTTTTCATGCCGCGTCCCGCTCCTGGTGGATAACCCTGCGCGCATGGTGGCTTGTCAGCGCGGTACTGCTGCTGTCGGGCTGCGCCACCTTTGCTCCCAACCCGCCGCAGGATCAGGGCAATATCTGCGAAATCTTCCGTGAACAGCCCACCTGGTACGACTACGCACGCGACTCCGAGGACAAGTGGGGTACCTCGATCGCCACCCAGATGGCGTTCATTCAGCAGGAGTCCTCCTTCAAGAGCCACGTGCGCCCGGACCGCAAATACTATCTGGGCTTCATTCCCGGCCCGCGCCCCTCCTCGGCCAAGGGCTACGCCCAGGCCCAGGACCCGGTGTGGGGGGAATACCGTGAACAGGCGGGCAGCCTGTTTGCACGGCGTACCAGCATGAAACACGCCACCGACTTCATCGGCTGGTACAACCGCCGCTCCCAGCAGCAGGCGGGCATTTCGCTGTCCAATCCCGAGCACCTCTACTACGCCTATCACGAAGGCGCCGGAGGCTATCGGCGCGGCACCTACCGCAGCAAGCCCCACGTATTGCGCGCCGGCCAGCAGATCGCTGCCCGCACCCACCGTTACCAGGCCCAGCTCAACGCTTGCGAAGCGGAGTTCCAGTGCCGTCGCTTCTATCAGGTCTGGCCATTCTGTCGCCGTTGATTTCCTAGCTAACAAGAAGCGTACCTATGTCGTTACTGATCGGATTCAGTCTTGTCGT
Organism: Vreelandella aquamarina; assembly: GCF_020075495.1. Lineage (GTDB taxonomy): Bacteria > Pseudomonadota > Gammaproteobacteria > Pseudomonadales > Halomonadaceae > Vreelandella > Vreelandella aquamarina_A. The sequence continues at coordinate 31,633 of NZ_JABYQT010000008.1, read as the reverse complement.
GGTGGTGTTCTTCACGTCCATGCTTTCGGGGGTTTTTGGCATGGCAGGCGGGCTGGTGCTGCTGTGGTTTCTGCTGCTGGTGTTTCCGGCGGGGGCGGCGATGGCCGTGCACGGTGTCATTCAGCTAACGGCCAACGCCTCCCGGGCCTGGCTTTCGCGGCGTTATATCGTCTGGCGTATCGTGGCGTTCATGCTGCTGGGCGTACTCGTCGCAGCAGGCTTGCTGCTGCTGTTCAACTACTCGCCCAACGCCACCGTGGTATCGCTTCTGATCGGCCTGATGCCCATTCTGATCTGGCTGCCCAAGCGCTGGTTTCACCTCGATGCCAACCGCGCAAGCCACGCGCTGTGCTGCGGCCTGGCCTCGGGCGGCCTGACCATTGCGGCAGGCGTTTCCGGCCCGCTGATCGATATCTTCTTTGTGCGCTCGCGCATGGACCGGCGCCAGGTGGTGGCCACCAAGGCGATGATTCAGGTGTGCGCCCACACCATCAAGATCCTGTTCTATCTTGGCGCGGCGCTTTCACTAGGCGCAGGGGAATGGGGCATCGTCTTGCTGGCCGCCCCCTTTGCCATGCTGGGCACCCAGGCAGGCAACCGTATTCTGCACCGCCTGACCGATGCCAACTTTCGCACCTGGACGCGCTGGATCGTGACCGCGATCGGGGTCTTCTATTTCGTTCAAGGGCTTGTGCTGCTTTATCAATGACAGGCCGTCGGTCAATAGCCTTTATATTGACACGCCGATTGGCTGTCGCTATCGTCAAAAGATGGAAATGATAACCAGTTTCTTTTAGAGACGTTCAGCAGGATAGCCCCATGACCAGTGAGCAGCGCCAGCTTCGCCAGACCCTTGTGTTTCTGCGCACCTCGTTCGAAGCGATTCAGCACTCGATTGCAGGCCGCCTGGATGATCCGCTGCCCTGCTGGCTGGATACCGCCATGCTCTCGATGCTGTCGCGTGAACTTGGCCGCTGCGGCCAGGAAGCCCGGCCACTGCTTGCAGCGCCCGCGGTGGAACAGATCCTGATCGCCTTCCAGCAGTGTGAGCTGCTGCTCAAGCAGTGCCCCGGCGTGCTCAACAGCGCCGTTTGCTACCGCCAGCTGGCAGCCATCATGCTGCCGCTTACCAGCGCCATCGGCCAGATCGATACGCCTGCCAAGCGCCGCTGGCCGTGGCAGCGGGCTTGAAATAACCCTCACGCTTCTTGTTCGACCCCGCTTTTTTCAAGGCGGGGTTTTAGCTTGTTTCGCACGGGCCAAGGGAAAACAGGCGTAAAGACGCTGATTGAATCTGACAATTGGCGATTAGTAGTAAACTGGTCTATTCTGACTTTTATCGTTACCCAATCGCATAAAGGGAGTTTGCTGAATGGCCTTTGAAACGCTTTTTCAACCGCTCGAGCTGGGCAGCCTGTCCATTCCCAATCGTGTCATCATGGCGCCGCTGACCCGTGCCCGCACGCCGGACAGCGTGCCCGGCAAGCTACAGGAGGCTTATTACGGCCAGCGCGCCGGATCAGGCCTGATCATCTCTGAGGCGACCAATATTTCCCCGACTGCCCGTGGCTATGTCTACACACCGGGTATCTGGACCGATGAGCAGGAAGCCGGCTGGCAGCGGGTTGTCGAGACCGTGCATGCCAAGGGCGGGCGGATCGCCATGCAGCTGTGGCACGTTGGGCGCGTCTCCCATGAAATGGTTCAACCCGATGGCCAGCAGCCGGTCGCGCCCAGCGCGCTGAAAGGCGAAGGCGCCCAGTGTTTTGTGGAATTTGAAGACGGCAGTGCCGGCCAGCACCCCACCAGCACGCCGCGGGCGCTGGAAACCGACGAGCTTCCAGGCATCGTGGACGATTACCGCCAAGCGGCAATTCGCGCCAAGCGCGCGGGCTTTGACATGGTGGAAGTACACGCGGCCAACGCCTACCTGCTCAACCAGTTCCTGGCCACCGGCACCAACCAGCGTACCGACCAGTACGGCGGCTCCGTGGAAAACCGCGCACGCTTCCCGCTGGAAGTAGTGGACGCGGTGATCGAGGTGTTTGGCGCCGACCGGGTGGGCATCCGCCTGACGCCATTCATCGAAATCTTCGGCCTGACCGACGACGAGCCCGAGGCGATGTCGTTCTACCTGGCCGATGAACTCGCCAAGCGCGGCCTTGCGTATATCCACTTGAACGAGCCCAACTGGGCTGGCGGTGACAATCAGTTCCCCGACGGTTTCCGCGAGCAGATGCGCAAGCGCTTCAATGGCCGCCTCATCTACTGTGGCCACTACGACGCCGAAAAAGGCGAGGCGCTCATCAAAAGCGGCAACGGCGATCTCGTCGCATTTGGCCGCCCTTATATCGCCAACCCGGATCTGGCCGAGCGCTTTCGCGTCGATGCCGCACTCAACGAGCCGAACCCCGATACCTTCTACGGCGGCGAGGAGAAGGGCTATACCGACTATCCGTTCATGGATAACGGCTTTGATCGCATAGGCTGAGCCTGGCTGCCGTTTGACCCTTCAATGATAGAGAAGCACTACTTCGGTAGTGCTTTTTTTGTGCCTTGATAAAGATAAAGACTGGTAGTCTATGCTGATGCAAATAAAGGGTAGTAGCGCCAAACCGCTAACTAAATAAGGATTTCAAGAATATGGATCGCACGACTGCCATTCTGCTGCTGGCGCTGATATCGCTTATATTCGGTGGGATAGCGGCCGCTATATTCATCTACGTCATCGTTCCATGGCGGCGACGGCGTGCAAGAAACCGGGCAGCCAAATTGGCGGCGCGATCTTCGACTGAAAGTGTTGCGGAGCCGCCCATCGACGATACCCCGGCGCCCACCAAACCGGCTGCCAAGGTTTCTCAGCACTCGCTGTTCATCATCTTCGCCGAACCTGGGCCCGGCGCCGAACAGACGCTGACCCGGTGGCTTGAACAGATCGATGCCCACTACGACCCGCTGAAAAAGGTGTTTCTGGTGCCCGGGCAGCAGCCCGCCAACCCGATCACGATTGCCAACGCCTTTCTACCAGGTGAGCTGCCTGATCTGTTTCGTGGCGAGCGCCTGGAGGACGACATCAAGGGAGTCAGCTTGATCGTCAAGCCGCCGCTGCGCAAGCGCCGCAATCAGCAGATGATCGCTTTTGTGGCGCTTGCCAAGGAGGCAGCAACGCTGTTCAACGCCGATGTGCTGGATACCCAGCACCAGAGCGCGAGCGAAGAGACCTACACCCAGATTATCGGTTAAACGTTACGCCACGCCCTGGCTGCGCAAGTAGTCGTCATAGCTGCCGCTGAAATCCACGATACCGCCGGGCTGCATATCGATGATACGTGTCGCCAGGGACGAGACGAACTCGCGGTCGTGACTGACGAATAAAAGCGTTCCCGGGTAGTTTTCGAGCGCCAGGTTGAGCGCCTCGATGGACTCCATATCCAGGTGGTTGGTCGGCTCGTCCAGCAGCATCACGTTGGGGTTGGTGAGCGTTAACTTGCCGAACAGCATGCGCCCCTGCTCGCCTCCGGAAATCACCTTGACCGACTTGCCGATATCGTCGCTCGAGAACAGCATGCGACCCAGCGCGCCGCGTACCACCTGCTCACCGCCCTGAGTCCACTGCGCCATCCACTCGAACAGCGTGGCATCCGCGGCAAAGTCATCGGCATGGTCCTGGGCAAATACGCCAAGCTCGGCGGCATCTGTCCATTTCACTTCGCCTTTATCCGGGCGCAGATCGCCCGCCAGGGTTTTCAGCAGGGTCGTCTTGCCGATGCCGTTGGGGCCGATGATGGCGATACGCTCACCGGCTTCGACGGTCATCGAGAAGCGCTCGAACAGCGGCGCGCCGTCGTAGCCCTTGGTAATGGCGTCCACATTGACGGCGTTACGGTGAATCTTCTTGTTCTGATCGAAGCGAATGAACGGGCTGACGCGGCTCGAGGGCTTGATGTCCTCGAGCTTGATCTTGTCGATCTGGCGCGCACGCGAAGTCGCCTGCTTGGCCTTGGAGGCGTTGGCGGAGAAGCGGCTGACGAACTGCTGCAGCTCGGCAATCTGGGCTTTCTTCTTGGCGTTGTCGGCGTATTGACGCTCGCGCGCGGCGGTGGCCGCGGTCATGTAGTCGTCGTAGTTGCCCGGGAAGAGCGTGATCTCGCCGTAATCCAGATCCGCCATGTGGGTACACACACTGTTCAGGAAGTGGCGGTCGTGGGAAATGATGATCATGGTGCTGCTGCGCGCGGTCAGAATATCCTCGAGCCAGCGGATCGTGTTGATATCCAGATGGTTGGTCGGCTCATCGAGCAGCAGCACGTCGGGGTCGGAGAACAGCGCCTGGGCCAGGAGCACACGCAGCTTCCAGCCGGGAGCCACCTCACTCATCGGCCCGGTATGCTGTTCGATGGGAATGCCCAGGCCCAGCAGCAGCTCGCCGGCGCGAGACTCGGCGGTGTAGCCATCCAGCTCGGCAAAGCGCACCTCGAGATCCGCGACCGCCATGCCGTCCTCTTCACTCATTTCAGGCAACGAGTAGATACGCTCGCGCTCGGCGGCCACTTTCCAAAGCTCGGTGTTGCCCATGATCACGGTATCGATCACCCGCTCGTTTTCATAGGCGAACTGATCCTGGCGCAGCTTGCCAAGACGCGTGCTGCTGTCCAGCATGACCTGGCCCGATGACGGCTCGAGTTCGCCGCCCAGAATCTTCATGAAGGTCGACTTGCCGCAACCGTTGGCGCCGATCAGACCGTAGCGATTGCCGTTGTTGAATTTGACGGAAACGTTTTCAAACAGGGGCTTGGCCCCGAACTGCATGGTGATATTGGCGGTTGCGATCAAGATGTGGGCCCTGGTTAGCGTATAAAGTGCGCATGCAAAGGCCCGCGATTCTACGCGCTCTTGAACGCTGTGACACCTATCACCTAGCGCGGCGCATCGCCGGATGCAGGGAGATCGAGCAGAAAGCGTTCGTCATCAATTGCTTGGCGTAATCGGGAGTGCAATATCTCCACTACCCCTGCATGTTCGCCAACAAGCCTCGTGGCCGTGATGTGCAGAGCTGGATGACGCTTTTGTGCCGCACGGCAGATTTCATCGATGTCACCGCCTTCACCGGCGTGGCGGCCTGGGGAGAGAAACAGCATGGCCAGCACCACCTGCCCTGCATGAAACTCAGGCCTGTCCAGCAGGTTCTCCAGCAGCGGTTCGTTAAAGCGATATTCATCCCCTGCCCGGCGTTCCATGGATGCCGCCGCCACACAGGCAACCTCCTCGGCCAGCAGAACGCTTAGCTGCCCAGCCAGGCGGTTACGAACGGCCGTGACCTCGGGGATGGGGCTGCCATGATCTACCAGGGCAACGCGCACCGGTTCGCCGCCAAGGCACTCGCGTACGTTGTCAGCCAGCAGGCGAGCCAGACGCAGATCGTTCCCTCCCAGCTCGTCTACCAGGGGCTGGGCGACGCGTACGCTCACCTGCGGAAACGCTGCCTGCAGCACCGCCATACGTTCGGGTAAATAATCGGTCAGGGCCTTGCTCGGGCCAAAAAAGAACGGCACCACGATGATCTCGGTAGCGCCTTGCTCGGCACTGCGCTCAGCGCCCGGGCCCAGGGTCAGCGCAGGCTTCCCCTCAAGCCTTTCAGCGGGAACTTTATTGGAGTGAAGTAATGAGGCGGCCTGTACCGTCTCGCCTATCTGTTGGCTGAGGGCGGCCGCCACCCGGCGTAAATTGAGCGTGGACGCCGGGCGTAATGATCCATTATCAACGAGAAAGATAGCGCGCATGATCGCTCCAGAAGAGTATGCCAAGGCATGTTACCATGACCTTTTGAGCCACCTTCATAGCGTCATGTTGATCGATACCACGGCCATTAACCAGCAGCGTAACCACTTCGATGATGATGCCGATATCTGGGTCTTCGGCTACGGCTCCCTGATCTGGAAGGCGGATTTCACGTACCTGGAAAGACGCAGCGCCTATATTACCGGCTGGGAGCGCCGCTTCTGGCAAGGCTCTCACGACCATCGCGGAACGCCACAGGCGCCTGGCCGGGTGGTCACACTGACGCCCGTGAAAGGCGCTCTCTGCCACGGCATGGCCTACCGTATTACCCGCGATGTCCTCGCCCCGCTGGATCATCGTGAGAAGAACGGCTACCTGCGTGAACTCACGCCCATGCACTTTGCCGACGGCAGCCAGGCGCAAGGGCTTGTCTACATGGCAACCGAGGATAACCCGGCATTTTTGGGCCCCGCCCCACTCGAGGCGATGGCGCATCAGATCGCCTGCGCCGAAGGCCCAAGCGGCCCCAACCGCGACTACCTGCTGAACCTGGCAAGCGCGCTACGCGACCTGGAGGTCGAGGATACGCATATCTTTGCGCTCGAAGAACGGCTTCAGCGTCTTTGAGCCCTTACCAGTAGCGCGGGTAGCGGCGATGGCGGGCCAGGTTGTTGACCAGAATGGCGATGACCAGCATCACCACGCTGCCCATGCCGATCGGCAGCAGCGGGTACCACCAGCCCAACTGATGCACACTGGCCCCGCCGCCTACCGCAATCAACGCCGCCGCAGCGCCGGGTGGGTGCACCGTATGGGTCAACTGCATCACCAGGATCGACAGCGATACGGCAAGCGACATGGAAAGCGGCGTTGCCCCCAGCCATTGATAGCAGCCTACGCCAATGCACGCCGAAAGCACGCTGCCAAACAGTACGTGGCTGGGCTGAGCGAAAGGACTTTCCGGTGCGGCATAGATGAGTACCGAGGTTGCGCCAAACGAGCCCACGATCAGCAGCTGCTGCGAAAGCCACGCAGCGCTCAGCCAGCAGATGACCGCCATGCCGGTAAAAGCGCCCACCCATGACCACACCGCATCCTGCCAGCCAACGCGAGCACGCTGAATACGCTCGCCACGCATTTTGCCAAGATAAGTTTTCATCGCACCCACTTTGCACTAAAGAAGGGCGAATAATGGCAAATTGCACCAAATAGGCAAATGATAAATGGTCATACTCTTATGAGCTGGATTCAGCCCATGGCAGGGCGCGCCCACTACCCTCGGCAATACAGATACTTAGCGCGCTTACTTCCAGATGGTCGTTATTGCAAGGCTACATCATCAGCCAGGAAAGTATGAACAGCGCAATGAGCGTCTTGACGATTCCACCAACGATGGAGGCACGTAGAAACGACTTGATCCCTCCCCACAGCACTAGAAGTCCGATCACCAGTACCGCGATGCTGAAGAACGAATCATTGATCCCGAGCGACCGGGTCAGCCCATCGGTGAAATCGCCAAAGGCACCAAAGAAGTTGGTAAAAATACCCAGAAGGAACTCCACCACCGTGCGAATGACATCGCCAATCGTGGAGCCCGCTCGGTCAAAAAATCCATTTTCCTGCATGCAAGTGTCTCAGCTCGGCTATCGTATTGCTGTGCATTGTCGGCTAAAACCTGGCGGGGGGCAAAGCAAAGCGCTGCACACAGGCCTTCATCAGACACGCCCAAACAGGCTACATTAGGGCTTCGACATTCGCCCATTTCAAAGGAGTCATCGCGATGCCTAGCGTATTGATTACCGGTGCCACTTCCGGCTTTGGTAAAGCTGCCGCCCAGCGTTTTGCCAAGGCTGGCTGGTCACTGATTCTGACCGGCCGCCGGGAAGAGCGCCTGAAAGCCCTTGAAAGCGAACTTTCCCAGCATGTGCCGGTACTGACTCTGACGCTGGATGTTCGCGATAGCGAGGCGGTCAGCAAGGCGCTGGGCGAGCTGCCGGAGCAGTTCTTGCCGCTCACTTGCCTGATCAACAATGCCGGCCTGGCCCTGGCACCGGAGCCCTCTCAGCAAGTCGATCTGAAAGACTGGCACACCATGATCGACACGAACATTACCGGCCTTGTGAACGTGACCCATGCCGCCCTGCCGCTGCTGCTGGCTCAGGGCGAAGGCGCCAGCATTCTCAACCTGGGCTCGGTGGCGGGTCAGTGGCCCTACCCGGGCGGGCACGTCTACGGTGCCTCAAAGGCCTTCGTCCAGCAGTTTGGCTACAACCTGCGCTGCGACTTGCTGGGCACCGGCGTGCGGGTTACCGACCTCGCCCCGGGCATGGCAGAAACCGAGTTCACCCTGGTGCGCACCAAAGGCAATCAGGAAGCGTCGGATGCGCTTTACCGAGGCACTACACCGCTGCAGGCAGAAGATATCGCCGAGCAGCTTTACTACCTGGCCACGCTGCCGGCGCATATCAATATCAACCGTCTGGAAATCATGCCCGTGCGCCAGGCGTGGTCAGCGTTTGCGGTTGACCGCGACGCCCAGTAACACGCGCTGAACGGCTGTACGCTTCGGGCCACTCATCCAGCTCCTCCCAGGCGTACGGCCGCCCTTTCGGCCTTCTCCTTTCTCTTCCCTGGCCACCGTACTCCCGGCAAGGCTCCCTTGAGCTACCTGCGCCTTCACCCTTTGTCTAATTCCTATCTATTGACCTGCATATCTTAAACCTCTATTTGTTGTATATAACAACGCAACTGATACATCTCTCTAGCGCCCATTCAGAGGTCGATGTGCATGAATGTGAACATGACGTTTCTACAAGGACTACTCTCCAACATCAGTACGCGCACTCGCCTGCTGGGAAATGCCTCGAATACCGTAAAGGGCAGCGACGCACACCTTCACGCTCTCGCCTCAGCCTGCGAAACACTGATGCAGCGCGGCGGTGAAGCGTCTCAGATCATGACCGCCCAGCGCGCGCTGACCCATTACCAGCAGTTGGCGCCCGAAGAGCAACTGGCGTTCTTTACCCTGCTGGCCGACGAGTATGCCGCCGACCCCAAGGCCATTCATGCCGCCTACCAGGCGTACGCGGAAACGGAGGACAACGCGACGCTTGAAACGCTGTTCAATGCCTGCGAGCCGCGCCGTCAAGACCTCTTGCGACGCCTGAATCTGTGTCCTGGCGGTACGTTCGAGCTTCTGAAAATGCGCGCCGACCTGCTCAAGCACCTGCGCCAGGCGCCGGAGCTATCCGCACTTAACGGCGATTTCTCGCACCTGTTCAATTCCTGGTTCAACCGCGGGTTTCTGGTACTGGAGAGCATCGACTGGAACACGCCGGCCGCCGTGCTCGAGAAGCTGATTCACTACGAAGCGGTGCATGCCATCAGCGACTGGCGCGACCTGCGTCGGCGCCTGGACCCCGATGACCGCCGCTGCTATGCCTTTTTCCACCCAGCTACCGGTGACGAGCCGCTGATCTTCGTGGAAGTCGCGCTCTGCAAGGGGATTCCCGATAACGTGCAGCGCATTCTGGAGCATGGCGAAGAGGTGCCGCTGGAGGAAGCCGACACGGCGGTGTTCTACAGCATCAGCAACTGCCAGGCGGGGCTGAAGGGCGTTTCCTTCGGCAATTTCCTGATCAAGCAAGTCGTGCAGGAGCTAAGCCGCGAGCTTCCCCAGCTCAAGAATTTCGTCACTCTTTCGCCGGTGCCGGGCTTTGCCGACTGGCTGGCCGAGCAGCGAGCCAAGCAGGCCGTCACGCTTTCCACACCGCTGCAGCATTTCATCGACTCACGCGAGACGAACGAGCTTCCCGCCGCAGCCCACAAGGAGTTCATGCGCCTGGCCGCCTACTATCTGGTGGAAGCCAAGCATAAAAGCGGTCAGCCGCTCAACCCGGTGGCTCGCTTCCACCTGGGTAACGGTGCCAGCCTGCACCGCATGAACGGGCTGGCCGACACATCGTCCAAAGGCATGCAGCAGGCGCACGGGCTGATGGTCAACTACCTCTATCAGCTGGATCGCATCGAACAGAACCACGAGGCCTATACCCGCGACAACAGCGTGGTGTGTGCCAACGATATCCGCCGTCTGGCAGGCCAGGCCGAGCAGTACTTCAGCACCGAAGCGAGCGCTTGAGAACGTTGCCGTTTTCAGTCCCACGCTTTTGAAATAACAAGGAACCTCCCATGAACCACAACCTCTATCTACAGTTCTACCCACACTTCGAGCGCCAGCCCAACAAGGTGCTGATGGATACGCTGGACGGCAAGCGTTACCGCTATGGCGATGTGCTTTCCACCAGCCGCAAACTTGCAAGCGTCTTGCTGGAACTGGGCGTAAGCCCCGGCGACCGGGTTGCGGTGCAGGTCGATAAAAGCCCTGAAATCGTCATGCTCTACCTTGCCTGCCTGCAGGTGGGGGCGGTCTACCTGCCGCTCAATACGGCCTACACCGACAGCGAAATTCGCTACTTCTTGCAGGACGCCGAGCCGCACCTGTTTGTCTGCCGCCCGGCGGTACTTGAAGAAGCGACAGCCATCACCGCCGCCACAGGAGTGGCCCACGTGGAAAGCCTGGGCACCAAAGCCGACGGCAGCCTGATGGAAAAAGCCACCCGCGCAACGGAAAGCGAGACGGTGTGCGAAGTGGGCGAAGATGACCTGGCCGCGATCCTGTATACCTCCGGCACGACCGGGCGCTCCAAGGGCGCAATGCTGAGCCACAAGAACCTGGCCTCCAACAGTCAGGCGCTGAGCGAGGCGTGGCAGTATACCGATCAGGACCACCTGATCCACGCGCTGCCCATCTTTCATACCCACGGGCTATTCGTGGCCTGCAATATCACGCTGATCAATGGCGCCTCGATGACGTTCCTGCCCAAGCTGGACGTGGACGAGCTGCTCGACCTGATGCCTCACGCCACCGTGCTGATGGGCGTACCCACCTTCTATACCCGCCTGCTGGACTCCAAGCGCCTGAACCGTGATGTCGTTGCCAACATGCGCTTGTTCATTTCGGGCTCGGCGCCGCTGCTGGCTGAAACCCACGAAGCGTTCGAAGCCCGCACCGGCCACGCCATTCTCGAGCGTTACGGCATGACCGAAACCAACATGAACACCTCTAACCCTTATGACGGCAAGCGCCGCCCAGGCACGGTGGGCATGCCGTTACCCGGCGTGGAAGTGCGCATTGCCGACCGTGAAAGCGGCAAGGCACTTGCCCAGGGCGAAACCGGCATGGTGGAGATGCGCGGGCCTAACGTGTTTCAGGGGTATTGGCGCATGCCGGAGAAGACTCAGGCCGAGTTTCGAGAAGACGGTTTCTTCATTACCGGCGACCTGGGGCTTATCGACGAGCACGGCTATCTGAACATCGTGGGTCGTGACAAGGACCTGGTGATCTCCGGTGGTTACAACGTCTATCCCAAGGAAGTGGAGCAATTGATCGACGAGCTGCCGGGCGTGGTCGAATCGGCGGTGATTGGGGTGCCTCACGGCGACCTGGGCGAAGGCGTAGTCGCCGTCGTGGTGCCCGATACAGAAAAGAGCGTGAGTGAGACGCAGGTGCTGGACGCCCTCAAGAACCAGCTGGCCCGCTACAAGCAGCCAAAGCGGATCTTCTTTACCGAAGCACTGCCGCGTAACGTCATGGGCAAGGTGCAGAAGAATCAGCTGCGCAGTACCTACCAGGATACCTTTGCACGGGAGGGAGCCGCCGCCAACGTTTGATATCGACATACCCGCAGGCAGGCCCATGCCCGCCTGCGGCCTGTAACTACATCAGTGCCTGACAACAACGATAATATAGGAAAATCGCCATGGTAATTTACGGTGTAGCCCTCTTGGCAGGGTGCATGCTGGTAGGCCTGTGGGCCGGAGACGTGCTGGGCATGCTGCTCGGCGTGGAATCCAACGTGGGTGGGGTCGGCATCGCGATGCTGATGCTGATCTTTCTGGGCGGCTATCTGATGGACAAGAAAAAGATGCCCGCCAGTACCGAAAGCGGCATCACGTTCTGGAATGGCATGTACATTCCGATCGTGGTGGCCATGGCCGCCAGCCAGAACGTGGCGGCAGCGATCGATGGCGGCATGATTGCGCTGCTGGCAAGCCTTCTGGCGGTCGTGGCAAGCTTTGCGCTGGTGCCCTGTCTCAACCGCCTGGGTCGCGCCAAATCGGAAACGCCCCAGCCGAAAAAGGACAAGCCCACCGCTTTGAAGCAGGATGCACGCCAGCGCAAAAGCGCCTCCTCCCCCGTCAGCGCTCGCGCGCGCCATGCCCGCTAACCGGAGGCTGCCCTCATGATCGAATCCTTCGTTACTCAACTTGAAAAACAGCACCTGATTGCCGCCTTTGCCCTGGTGGGCGGCGCCATGTATCTCTCTTACCTGATCAGCGACAAGCTGACCCACGGGCGCGTGCATGGCTCGGCCATTGCCATCATGGTGGGCCTGGCGCTTGCCTATTTTGGCGGCATCCATACCGGGGGCAGCAAAGGGCTTGCCGATATCAGCCTGTTTGCCGGACTGGGGTTGATGGGCGGTGGCATGTTGCGCGACCTGGCCATCATTGCCACGGCCTACGGGGTTCGCTTTCAAGAGATCCGCGAAGCGGGCATCAGCGGTATCATTGCGCTGTTTCTGGGTGTCATTGTCTCGTTTATCGCGGGCGTTGCCGTCGCGTATGCGTTTGGCTACCGCGACCCGGTGTCACTGACCACCATCGGCGCCGGTACCGTCACCTATATCGTCGGCCCGATTGCCGGCGCCTCGATTGGCGCCCCTTCGGATATCATCGCACTCTCGATTGCCGCTGGCCTGTTCAAGTCGATCCTGGTGATGATCCTCACGCCCATGGCCGCTCGCCATATCGGCCTGGACAACCCTCGCTCGGCCATGATCTTCGGCGGCTTGATGGGCACCACCAGCGGCGTGGCCGCCGGGCTTGCCGCCACCGACCCCAAACTGGTGCCCTACGGCGCCATGACAGCCACTTTCTACACCGGTTTGGGTGCCCTGCTGGCGCCTTCGGTTCTGTATATCGCCGTTCGTGCGGTGTTCTAGATAGGCACCAGCCGCGCCATGCTCGCATGGCGCAGGTGGCGGGTCAGCTCGGCCAGCAGGGTGCCGCCGCTGCGCCAGTAGTGCCAGTAAAGCGGTACATCGATAAAGCGCTCGGGGCACAGCTCGACAAGTTCCCCGCGCGCCAATTGTTTCTCTACCTGAAGCTCGGGCACCATCCCCCATCCAAGCCCACCTTGCAAAAAGCGTACGAAGCCTTCAGAAGAGGGGCATACATGGTAGGCAAAATCGCCCTTCATCCCCAGCGCAGCCAGGTAGTGATGCTGTAACTGGTCGTCCACGCCAAATACGATGGCGGGTGCCTTCGCGCTGGGGGCTGCCAACGGTTCACTGGTATGGTTCAGTGCCTTGGCGCTGGGCGGTGCCAAACTCGCCCCCTGGCTTTCGCGGCCGTCCATCTGGCGGCTCATTGATATCAGCGTTGCCGCCATGATGATTTTCATCAGCGTTCAGTTACTTATGAATGCTTTCTAATCTTTCCTGCCAACTTACTAACACATAGTCCTTGTCGCATCTTGATTCACTTTTATCAATAATCACCACACTCTTTAGGCATCTGACTACTGAATCTTAACTTACATAAACGCTCTGCTCGTCAATTCACTGCTAGCCTTAGGTGGCTGGCGTATTTATTACGGACGATCCTTTTTATTGATCATACAGGAGTGATCCAATGGTTATTAAAACAGCCAAGGACCTTTTTACTCATTTGCTTTCCGATACGAACAGTGCCGAAAAGCAGATTACGAAAGCCCTGCCCAAGCTGGCCCGCGCGGCCGACGACCCTCAGCTTGCCGAAGCGTTCAAACATCACCTGGAAGAGACACAAGGCCAGCTGGAAAGGCTCGAAAAAGTGGCAGAGAGCCTGCCTGACATCCGCATCAAGCGTATCAAGTGCCACGCAATGGAAGGCTTGATCGAAGAGGGCGAGGAACTGATCGATGCAACCGAGAAAGGCCCGGTTCGTGATGCTGGCTTGATCGGTGCAGCGCAAAAAGTGGAGCATTATGAAATCGCCACGTATGGGACGCTGTGTGCACTGGCGGAGCAGCTAGGCTATACGGAAGCGAAGCAACTTCTGGCGCAGACGCTGGAAGAAGAGAAAAGCACAGATGATAAGCTTTCCAAACTGGCAGAACGTAACGTCAACCAGAAGGCTGGCTGACGTCATATAAAAAATCGAAGAGGTGAACCTGCCTAGTTCGCCTTGTTCGGTATTGCTGCAACCATGTTATAGATCGCAATGAAACCAACAGTTTATTGAGTAGGGTGATGCCATTAAACTGCTCACCCTATTTTTTATGTTTCATCATTACTATAAATAATAGCTACTGCATTTTTATATTTATGCGGTTCGATTGCCTTTACCACCACTATAAAAGAAAGCAACGATTAACGGCTGTACTGCCTTGCCAAGCTAATTCTGAACTGCACCGCTTTCTCGCCTCCTGGGTCAGGAATGTCAATATTGATCGCCAATCAATGCAGCTTATGAGAAGCTCTAGGGATGAAAGCGCAAACTCCCGATAACCCTCCTCCAGAGCGGGACATCGAAGACCCGCCGATGACGCTAAAGCGTGCCTTATGGGTAGGTGTGGCCGCGCTTAGTTTCGGCATAGGCGTATTGGGCATATTTCTACCGCTGTTACCGACCACCGAGTTCATGCTGGGTGCCGTTTACTGCGCGTCAAAAGGCTCGCCGCGTTTTGAAGCGTGGATTCGTTCACGGCGCTATGTCGGGCCGCTCATCAGAAACTGGGAGTGCGAACGCGCCATCTCTCGGCGTGCCAAACTGGTCGCGGTCAGCATGATTGGCGCAAGCGCGCTGTTTATTCTGCTGCATCTGAGCAACGGCTGGCTGCGGTGGAGCATCATTGCGCTTTTGGCAGGCGTAGCCGCGTGGCTGGCGACACGCCCGGAACCCACACCCGACGATGAGCGGGATTCCGGACGGTGAACCATCGGCTAACGGTGGGTCATACGACAGGCGTTTGCCGCATCATGGCGCTTTCAGCGATGCGACAAGTATAGCGGTTCGGTACTCGTACCTTGATGGCCTGCCAGCTTGAATCGCTCGACGGCGCTCACCAGCTGTTGCGCCTGCTGCTTGAGACTGGCCGCCGCGGCGGCAGACTCCTCGACCAGAGCGGCGTTTTGCTGCGTGGTCTGGTCAAGCTGGCTGATCGCTTCACTCACCTGCCCCACGGCGCTACTCTGCTCGCTACTGGCATTACTGATTTCACTGACGATATCACTGACCCGCTGAATGGATGTCACGATCTCCTGCATGGTGGTGCCTGCCTGATCAACCAGCACAGATCCTTTTTCGACACGCTCGACACTGACACCGATCAGCTCCTTGATCTCCTTCGCGGCGACGGCGCTACGCTGGGCCAGATTACGCACCTCGCTTGCCACCACGGCAAAGCCTCGCCCCTGTTCGCCTGCTCGGGCCGCCTCGACGGATGCGTTCAGCGCCAGGATATTGGTCTGAAATGCAATGCTGTCGATGACGCCGACAATCTCATGGATCTGCTGGCTGCTGTCGTTGATGCCGCGCATGGTATCAACGACCTTTTCGACCACATCGCCGCCCTGTTTCGCTACACTACTGGCACTGCTGGCCAACTGACTGGCCGTATGCGCATTGTCCGCGTTCTGTGTAGCACTTGATCCCATCTGTTCGATGGATGCCGACGTTTCTTCAAGCGCGGACGCTTGCACTTCCGTACGTTGGCTCAAGTCACTATTGCCCAGCGCTATCTGACTACTGGCAGTCGCCACACTTTCTGCGTTGCTACGTACCTCTGCTACCACGCTGCCCAGGCTCTTGATCATGGAGCTTTGGGCCATCAACAGTTGGCCAATCTCGTTACGCGAGAAGGATTCGACACGACTGGTCAGGTCCCCCTTTGCGACCGCTTGTGCCTGGTCGACCGCTTGGCTCAACGGGCGGGTAATACCGCGTGTAATGACAATAGCGACCCATATTGATACCAGTACCGCGATCACCCCAAGGCCGACCGTTTCCATCATGGACGTACGATACTGGGCAGCACTGTGCTCCATGTCGCGCCTGGCCTTATCAAGCTGCAGATCGATAATTTCGCTGATGATGCTGCTGATAGGATCGATGGAGGCGTAGAGCGGCCCATCGTATGCGTCCAATTGGCCGATTATCGTGCCAGAGTAGGTTTTCAGCGTATTTTCCAGCTCACGCACGGCAACGTCGGCAGGGCCAAAACGCGTTTTCGCCTCCTCCGCCAGACGCGCTTCTTCAGGCGTCAGCGATGTGGCCATATAGATGTCCCATTCCAGTGCGATCGTATCGCGGGCGTTACGCACTGCGCTTAACGCCTCTTCGGCCGTGATCATGCCCGAATTAGCTTTATTGACGGTATCGATGACGTTGACGGCATAAGCATCGGAAATCACCTTGAGTCCCCGCAGCGGGATTACGCGATCTTCGTAAAGGGACTGCATGGTTTGATTGACGTTTTTCAGGCTGAGCGAACTCAGCACGCCACTGAAAACCAAGAACAGAACGGCGACCAGAAAACCAAGGCCGATCTGCTTGCTGATAGACAGGTGTTTAAACTGCATTTTAAGCTCCGGGATGTATAAGGATAAGCGCTTACCTCAAGCCGGCCCGAAGGGGGATTCATGGCGTCATGGGGAAGTTTCGCCATGTCGAGCCGGCTCGATTTGAAACATCACACTCATCTAGACGAAGGAAGGGGAGGAGAAATCACCTGCTTGCATGAGCAAGCGAAGAAACAGCGCTCTTGTAGGGATACCTGAATCGGTATGGTGACTATTGAGCAAGCAATATGTTTAAAGGCGTGTCGCACATCCCCAATAGCCAACAGCGCGCTGGCAATATCGGCACTGCAAGCAAATACTTTAGATCAAGGAAGGTTATCCAGGCATTTGCCTATCTTCAGCTGACTACCGGCTCGCCATTGGCATACTTGATCCAGGTCTTGCCCAGATGGTTGCGTAACTCGCGCCCTACCCGCACGCCATCACGCGCCTCCAGCGCGGCCAGTATGGCTTCGTGCTCTTCCATGGCCGTGGCCCATTTTTCGTTTTTCTGATTGGAAAGATAGCGCACCCGGTATAGCTGACGGCTGAGAGTGGCGTGCATATCGATCAGGGTGGTGTTGCCGGAAAGCGCCACGATCCGGTTGTGGATATCCTGGTTCAGACGAAAGTAGTTCTGGCGATCCCGCCGTAGAAAAGCGGCCTTCATCTCGTAATGCAGCGCCTGAAACTCGGCGATATCGTCATCGCTGGCCAAGGCGCAGGTCAGCTCTGCCGCCGCCTGTTCAAGCACACTGAGTACATAGGCTTTCTCTTTCATGTCCGCGGCGCTGACATCGGCCACGACCGCCCCCCGGTTGGGGGAGATGACCACCAGTCCTTCGGTGGCAAGAATCTTTAGCGCTTCACGAAGTGGCGTGCGCGACACCTGCAGCTCGACGGCAAGCGTGCGCTCTGGCAAGCGTTGGCCGGGCTGAAAATGGTCCATCACGATATGTTCACGTAAATAGTTCGCGACCTTTTCGACAAGCCCGGCATGATTTGACTGAGCGATATCTTGCATAGGTATATTCACTTTACTTAGTCATCGCCAAGGATGGCATACCAGAAAACTTCTTTCAAACTACCACACTCATCGGCTAGAGGGACGTTTTGTTTAGTTGATTCAAGGTGATGGTCATCAATTTGTCATCACCGAGACTAAAGTAGCATGCCTCTTTTATTGACCCCTCAAATGGTATACCACAACATTCTCACTATCTGTAAATCGTCTCCAGGCGGCAACTACGTATCCATACGTTAATGGTCATGTTGCGCAATGCTCTGACCTGAACAGGGAATACCCCATTACTATGAATTATTTACAACACTTCAGCACGACCAAGGTAGTAGAAGCCTGTATTGCAGGCGCAGGCGATTTTGGTCGTGGGGTACTGCGTCAGGCACGCCAGATGCAAGGACTATCGGCGCGTATCGCGATCGATATCAATCCTGAAAAGGCAGCTGAAGCCTTGCGCCATGCGGGTATTCCTGAATCAGAGATAATGGTATGCCACTCTCAAGACGAGGCTGAAAGTGCTTGGCAAGCAGGTGCCTTCATTGCCACGTCCTCCTTTGATACGGTAAAGAGCCTGCCCTTCGATATCCTGGTCGAGTCCACCGGCATTCCCGATGTAGGTGCACGCTATGCCGAGGCCGCTCTGCTGGCAGGCAAGCATGTCGGCATTGCTACCAAAGAGACCGAATCGGTCGTGGGACCTTACCTGACACGCCTGGCAGAACAGCAGGGTTGCCTGTTCACACCGCTGGATGGCGATCAGCCAAGTCTGCTGATCGGCCTGGTGACCTGGGCGAATACGCTGGGTTTTGAAATCATCTCCGCGGGCAAGAGTAGCGAATACGACTTTATCTGGGATGAAGCGCAAGGCACGGTTACCTGCAACGGCACCGCCTTTGACGCCGCCGAGATGACTTCGCTCTGGCAGCTTGATGACAACGATGCCCGTGCAACGGTTCAGGCACGCAGCCAGGCACTTTCCGCCATTGCGCAAATCTCGGTGCCGGATCTGTGTGAAATGGTCAACGTTGCCAACGCAACGGGGCTGGCGCCGGATCTGCCCGAATTTCACGCCATGATACTCAGGACCATTGAAGTACCTACGTTGCTGGATACCCAGGAGAAAGGTGGCGTACTGGAAGGCAACGGCCGTCTTGAGGTTTTCAACTGCCTGCGCCGCCCGGATGAACTCAGCTTTGCCGGTGGTGTTTTCGTGGTGGTGCGCTGCGAAGACCCGCACGTATGGACACTCCTGCGCGACAAGGGCCACGTGCTGAGCCGTAGCGGTGACAGCGCCATGGTATATCTGCCCCGCCATTTACTGGGCCTAGAAGCGCCCATTTCGCTGCTGGATGTCGTGCTGAATGGCCTGACGTCCGGCGGTGGGCACGCTACCACGCCCAAGTTTGACCTGACCGCACGGGCGACCCAGCCCATCGCTGCAGGCCAGTTGCTCGAAATGAAGGGGCACCATCGACACATCGACGGCCTGCGCCCGGAAATTCATCCGGCCGCGGCCCTGGCGGGCGATGCCCAGGTGCCGTTTTACCTGCTGCCGGGCGCCGAGGTCATCCGTGATATCGCGCCAGGCCAGCCGATCACGCTGGCCGATGTCCGGCTGCCTGCCTCGAGACTGCATGAGCTTCGCCTTGAACAGGACGCTCTCTTCTACGGTAACGATAGTCAGTAACTCATTGCGGAGCGGCTTGGTTGGTCGCTCCGTTTCCAATCGCAGTGATCTTAAAAGCAACAATAACCAACCGGAGAAAAACATGCCTATCACGCACAGTATTAAATACGCCACGCTCGCGTTTGCCCTCCTGGGTGTTGCCACCGGCGCAAGCGCCAGCGACGCCGATGACTTCCCCAGCAAACCCATTCAGTTTCTGGTAGCAGCCGGTGCCGGTGGCGGCACCGACAACTTCGCCCGCGTCGTGCGTCCGATGTTTGAAGAAGCCCTTGGCGGCGCGCGCATCACCGTGGTCAACCTTCCCGCGGCGTCAGGCGCCTTGGCGCACCAGCGTACCGCGACAAGCGCCGCTGACGGCCACACGCTGGACTTTGCCTCGACAACGCTTGTGACCTCGCTGGCGGCCGGCCAGAACCCCGTGGGTCTGGACCAGGTAACGCCGGTGGCGCGCATGCAGTCCGACGTGATGGCGCTGTTTGTCAACCCTGAGCGCTTTCCAGACTTCGAATCCTTCGTCCAGTACGCCGAAGAGAACCCCGGCAAGGTGACCGTGGGCGGCACACATACCGCAAGCCCTGACCATGTGGCGTTCTTGTCACTGCGTGACGCCTCTGGCCTGGACATGAACTTCATCCCCTACGACAGCACCGGCAACGCCACCGCCAACGTGCTGGGTGGCAACATCGATGCGACCACCACGTCACTCAGCCCGCTTTTGAGCTACATCGAAGCCGGCCAGATGATGCCGATTCTGGTATTCAGCGACGAGCGTCTTGAAGACTACCCGGACGTGCCGACCACGGTCGAAAACGACTGGGACCTGACCGATGGCAATGACCGGGCCATTTTCGTGCATGCCGATACGCCAGCGCCGATCCTGCAACGCCTGGAAGACGCTTTCAAGACGGTGTACGACTCCGAGGATTACCAGAGCTACGCCGAGCGCGTAAACCTTGACTACCGCGAGGGCTGGATGGGTAGCGACGAGTACCGCCAGCGCCTTGAGAACAACTACGAGCTTTACTCTCGTCTGCTGAAAAACGACTAAGCCGGCGCTCGCTGGTAGGTGGAGGGCGCCCCCTCCTATCTTCATCTGGAAGACCGGCCTTGCGGGCCGGTCTTCCAATGTCAGCTTCAGGGTCTCCCATGCACGCCAGGATCACTATTTTTGCACTCGGGGTCTTGTCACTTGCCGTGATCAGCCTTTACCCCACGCTGCAATTTCCAAGCTCTGCGCAGGTATCCACCTTTATCGGCCCGCGCGTTTGGCCGCTGACACTTCTCGGTATTCTGTTCACGCTTGGTCTTGTGCTGCTCGCCATCACGCTACGTGATCGCAAGCAGGCACTGGCGGCCGAGCCGCCGTCCTCTCAAGAGTCCAGCGAGAACGCCGAGCTACCGCCCCCCCGCTTCTCTCTAGCCCGTACGCGCCACTGGTGGTTCATGGCCGCAGCGGTGGCGTACACGCTGCTGATGCAGAGCGTCGGCTTTCTCGTCGCCAGTCTGATATTCACGCTGGCAGGCACGCTGCTGCTGGGTGCCCGCTCGTGGGTCACCGTGGTCATTACGTTAGTGGTTGCCGCCGTGCTGATGCAAGGCGTCTTCGTTTCGCTGCTCGGCATTCCCATGCCGTAAGGCTGACCCATGACAAACCCAACTTTCTAGGGAGTCGATCATGCTGGAACATTTTTTGGGCGGGTTGGCCGTGGTGATGCAGCCACTCAATCTGCTGCTTCTGACCTCTGCCGTCTTCATCGGCTTCATCGGCGGTGCGCTGCCCGGTATCAGCGGCGTCATTCTGGTCGTCATTCTTCTGCCGGTCACTTATGGCATGGAGCCGACCACGGCGTTCATGGTGCTGACCGCCATCTACGGCGCCACGGTCTTTTCAGGTCTTATCACTGCCATTTTATACCGCGCCCCCGGCACGCCCGAGGCCGTGATGACAGCCTTTGACGGCTACCCCATGACCCAGCGCGGCGAAGCAGGCAAGGCGCTGGGCATCGGCGTGCTGAGTTCGGCCATCGGCGGTATCGTGGGCACCATCGCCTTGATCATCTTCACCCCGATGCTGGCCAAGATGGCGCTGAAGTTCTCCTCCCCGGAGTACTTTGCTCTGGCCGTGCTGGGCTTGACCGTGGTTGCCTCCCTGGGCGGGCGGCTGATTTATGGCCTGATCGGCGCCGCCTTGGGGTTGTTGATTGCCACCGTGGGCATCGACCCGCTTACCGGTACCAGCCGCTATACCTTTGGCAATCTCAACCTGGCCGAGGGCGTAGGCTTGATTCCGGTGATCGTTGGCCTGTTTGCCGTCTCCGAAGTCATGAAACGCACGCTGGATCATGGAAGCCATCAGCCGTTGACCAAGGTGAAGGTCAAGATCTTCGACCTGCCCATTCTGCGCCAGATCGGCATGACCCTATCGCGCTCCTCGATCATTGGTGTCGTCATCGGCATTCTGCCGGGCATCGGGGCCAGTACCGCGGCCATGGTGAGCTACAGCGAAACGGTTCGCTGGTCCAAGCACCCCGAGAAGTTCGGCAAGGGAGCCCCGGAAGGCATTGCCGCGCCGGAGTCGGCCAACAACGCTGCCGCCATGGGCGCGCTGGTACCGCTGTTTGCGCTGGGCATTCCCGGCAGCGGTACCACCGCCGTCATTCTGGGCGCGTTCATCATGCACGGCCTGCAGCCCGGGCCGATGTTCATGCTGACCAGCAGCGACTTGATCTATGCCGTCTTTGCCGGCCTGTTCATCGTCAACTTCATGATTTTGCTCTTCTCGAAGCCGTTCATCATGCTGTTTACCAAGCTATTGAATGTGCCCTACTCGGCGCTTGGCCCCATCATCATCATGTGCTGTATCGTAGGCACCTACTCGGTGCGCAACTCGCTGTTCGATGTATGGCTGATGCTGGGCTTTGGCGTGGCGGGCTATTTGCTCGAGAAGATCAACTTCCCTCTGGTATCGATCATTCTGGGCCTGGTGCTGGGGCCCATTGCAGAAAGCGAACTGCGCCGGGCGCTTTCCATGTCGCAAGGCGACGTCAGCATCTTCCTGACACGTCCCATCAGCGCCACGCTGCTGGGTATTGCCCTGCTTCTGCTGGCCGTCACGCTGATCACGCCGCTGATCAAGCGCGCACGCCGTAACGCTACCGCCTGACGCGCGTACCCTGGAGAATGCTATGACCATCGTACTGGGCGCTATCGCCGACGATTTCACCGGTGCTACCGACCTTGCCAACAACCTAGTACGCGGCGGCATGCGCTGCGTTCAAGTCATCGGCGTGCCGAACACCCTGCCCAACCTGAGCCAGGTGGATGCCGTGGTGGTGGCGCTCAAATCACGCTCCTGCCCGGTTGACGAGGCCGTCACCGACTCGCTGGCCGCCCTTGAATGGCTGCAGGAACAGGGTGCGCGGCAGATCTTCTTCAAATACTGCTCGACCTTCGATTCAACGGATAAAGGCAATATCGGCCCCGTGGCCGATGCGCTGCTGGAGCGTCTGGGGGCGTCCCAGACCGTGATGGTACCGGCGTTCCCGATCAACGGCCGCACGGTCTATCAGGGCCACCTGTTCGTAGGCGACCGGCTACTCAACGACAGCGGCATGCAGAACCATCCGCTGACGCCCATGAACGATGCTGACCTGGTGCGCGTTCTGTCGCGCCAGACGCCTCATGCGGTAGGCCTTGCCAACCGTGCAACCCTTGCCCAGGGAGCCGAGGCCACGCGCCAGCGCCTGGCCACGCTTGCTGCTGACGGCGTTCGCCATGTGATCTGCGATACCGTGGAGGAAAGCGACCTGGACGTGCTCGCCGAGGCAACCGTTACCCAGGCGCTCGTTACCGGCGGCTCCGGGCTTGGCCAGGCCTTGCCTGCCCAGTACCGCAAGCAGGGTTGGCTTGCCGACATCGCCGAACCGGGTCGCCTTCAGCCTGCCTCGGGCAGCACGATGGTGCTTTCCGGCAGTTGCTCGCGGGCAACGCTTGCCCAGGTGGATGACTTCCTGGCCCGCCACCCAGGCGCGGGCTTCGCCCTCGACCCGCTCGCTCTTGCCAAGGATGACAAGCAGTGGGAGCAGGCACTGGCATTTGCTTTCGAGCATCTCGAGCAGGAGGCGCCGATGCTGATCTACGCCTCCGCCGACCCTGAGAAGGTCAAGGCCGCCCAGGCCGAGCTAGGGGTCGAGAAAGCCGGTTTCCTCGTGGAGGAAGCCCTCAGCCAGCTCGCCGTTACCCTGGTAACCGAAGGGGTAGGCCGACTACTGGTCGCCGGTGGCGAGACATCGGGTGCGGTGGTGTCCGCACTGGGCATCAAGGCCATGCGCATTGGCGAACAGATCGACCCGGGCGTTCCCTGGACCCAGGCAACCCTTGGCCAACGCGAGGCACCGCTGTCACTTGCTCTCAAGTCGGGCAACTTTGGGGGCGTCGACTTCTTCACCCGCGCATTTGAGGTATTGCCATGAACACTCATGATCAGAACCGGCTGCGCGAGCAGATCAGTACGCTGGGCAAATCCCTGTTCGACCGCGGCCTGACCATGGGCTCGAGCGGCAACATCAGCGTACGCCTGGATGACGGTGGCTGGTTGATGACGCCCACCAACGCCTGCCTTGGGCGGCTGGACCCGGCGCGTATCTCTCACCTGGATACCCAGGGCCAACTGGTCAGCGGCGACAAGCCCACCAAGGAGCAGTTCCTGCACATGGCGATGTACGATGAGCGCCCGCAATCCGGCGCCATCGTTCACCTGCACTCCACGCATTCGGTCGCGGTGTCCTGCCTGCCGGGTATCGACCCCTGCGACTGCATCCCGCCGCTGACGGCCTACTACGCCATGCGGGTGGGTAAGCTGCCGCTGGTGCCGTATCACATCCCTGGCGACCACAAGTTGGGCGACGCGGTACGCGGCCTGGCCGGCAAGCACAGCGCGGTACTGCTGGCCAACCACGGCCCGGTGGTCGCGGGCAAGAATCTCGAAGCTGCGGTCTATGCCACCGAAGAGCTCGAAGAGACCGCCAAGCTGTTCTTGCTGCTGCGCGGTGAAAACCCGCGAGTGCTGACCCCGGAACAGGTCGCCGAGCTGGAAGCGCGTTTCCCACGCGACTAGCAGTGCCGCAATTACCGTTCGACCTGCAAAAGCGAAGCCCGAGGCTTCGCTTTTTGCTTGGCCTGTGTGGCGTTCAGCTCGGCCTATCGATAAGCTCAATATCGAGCCACCACGTGCTTTCAAGTGGTTAGGTCAAGAATCGATATTTCAAGGGGTGGACTCCATGGGCGATGAAGAGAAATACACCAGTACCGAGGAGCAGTTGCTGTATCTTCAAAAGCGGCTGGATGAAGAAGACACGGCTGCCTTGAACGAGCTGTTCGAGAGCCTCGACATTCTCGCGATTGCGCGCACGCTAGAGTCTTTTCCCGCCAGGACCCGTGATCGGCTGTGGATGTACATCCCCGAGGAGCTGCTCGGTGAAGTGCTTGCCGAAGTCGAGGAAGGCATTCGTGGCGACTATATCGAGGGCCTGAGCGCCAGCGATGTCGAACAGATCGTCAAAGGCCTGGATGCTCAGGAGGTCGCCGAGGTTCTCGATGTTACCGATGATGAGATCAAGACCACGGTCTATGCCAGCCTCGACCAG
This sequence comes from Vreelandella aquamarina, assembly GCF_020075495.1. Classification (GTDB taxonomy): domain Bacteria; phylum Pseudomonadota; class Gammaproteobacteria; order Pseudomonadales; family Halomonadaceae; genus Vreelandella; species Vreelandella aquamarina_A. The sequence goes on along the minus strand of NZ_JABYQT010000008.1, from coordinate 6,838 downwards.
GAGATTCGGGCCCAGGTCGAAAACCTCTACACCTATGAAGAGGACATGGTGGGCCGCTACATGGACCCGGAAACGGTCAATGTAAAACAGGGTGTATCCCTGGAGGCGGTACAACGCTACATCCGTATTCATCACCTTCTGGATGATGAGTCCCAGCAGATCATGATTACCGACAAGGATAAACGCCTGCTGGGCACCCTGACGCTGATCGACCTGATCAAGCAGGCGCAGGAAAGCAGCGTCGATGAATTCATGGATGACGCCCCCTACACCCTCAATGACCAGATGAAAGTCAGCGACGCCGCCGCGCTGCTGCGCTCCAAGGAGCTGCCCTTCGTGGCGGTATGCAACAGCGAAGGCCAGCTCGTGGGGCAGTTGAACACTACCGACATTCTGGAGATCACCCAGGAGGATGCGGACATGACGTTGAAGCACATGTCCGGCGTCAGTGACGAAGAAGAGGTATTTACTCCCATCTTTCGCAGTGCCAGAAGCCGGGGTGTCTGGCTGGGCATCAACCTGCTGACCGCCTTTCTCGCGGCCTTCGTGATTGGCCGGTTCGAAGCCGTACTGGACCAGATCGTGGCACTTGCCATCCTGATGCCCGTCGTTGCCAGCATGGGCGGCATCGCGGGAAGCCAGACCCTGACGGTGGTCATACGCGGCTTGGCGCTTGGCCAACTGGCTGGTAACAACAAGCAGTGGCTGTATAACAAGGAACTGTGGGTAGGCATGAGCAATGGCCTGGTGTGGGCACTCGTAGTCGGCGTTGTGTCCTACTTGTGGTTCAGCGACCCGCTCATTACCCTGGTGATCACGCTGGCGATTTTCATCAACATGAGCCTTGCCAATCTGTCGGGCGTCCTGATCCCTTTGGTGCTGAAAAGGTTGCAGATCGACCCGGCACTCTCCGGCGCGGTGATCCTGACGACCGTCACCGACGTGGTCGGCTTTCTCTCGTTTCTGGGGCTTGCCACGGTGATTATCCTGTAACCAGACACCCAGGCCAGCGTTATCCGATATCAACTGACTGGTCGTTATCACGCTTATGCGGCGTTATAATGGGCGACGGATAACGATAAGTGGAAAACGTCAGCGTCTGGCGGCTCTCGGGTAGAGCGCTGACGACGTATTAGGAGGAAACATGACGGGGCCAAACGATACGCTGTATATGGCGCTCACTCATGAGCTGCCGGGGTTTCTCAGCAAATCATTGCTACAGTGCAAGCGTTTGCCCGCCCTGCCCTCCGTTGCCCTTCGCGTGCTGGATATTGCGCGCTCGCCCAAAGCAACGCTGAGCGACTATGCCAAGGCGATCGAGAACGACCCGGCACTCACGCTGCGCCTGATAGCCCTGGCCAACAGCGCCTATTACGCGCGCAGCACCGCCCGCGCCCAGACGTGCCTGGATGCCATGCAGCGCCTGGGGCTGAACGCAACGCTTGCGGTGATACTCGGCTTTACCCTGTTCACGCATGCCCAGGGCCACGATTACCACTGCCGCATGTGGCAGCGCTCCATCACCTCGGCCCTGATTGCCCGCTACCTGGCCGAGCAGCTTTGCCCGGAAAGCAGCGGTACCGCATTTACCCTGGCCCTGCTGCAGGATATCGGCATACTGGCGCTTCAGGCGGCCTACCCCGAGGAGGCTGACACTCTGTATGCCGATGCCGCACTTTCTCACGGGGACATCGCCCAGGGTGAACTGGCGCATTTTGGCTGCGACCACACCCTGGTAGGCGCCTGGCTTGCCGCCAAATGGGGCATGCCGGACGCCACGGTCATGGCCATACGCCAAAGCCACGACAGCTTTCTGGTGAAGGACAAGGTGCTGCTGTGCATGCGCGTCTCCGGCCCGATTGCAGATGCCTGGCTCTCGCGAAGCGCAGCGTCAAAACTGGCCGCCGTGCTGTATCAATTGAAAAGCGTAAGCCATACCAGCGCGCTGGAACTGGATGACGTGCTCCACCATGTTCAGCAGCAAAGCGACATACTCGCCAATGCGTTGAGAATGACCGCCCCGGTCGACATCGACAGCACGACCCTGCTGAGCGAAGCCCACCAGCTGCTTTTCCAGCACACCTTGGCGCTGGGCACGCAGCTGGACGACCAGCAGCAGGCGCTAGTCTCGCTACGCTCCCCTGACGCCGACCGCCAGACACACAGCCTGCGCGATGCCTCGCGCGCCATTCGCCGCTCGGGTTTGACCCGTAACACTGGAAAAACCTGATTCTGCCTTGAGTGCCACGCCACCAAGGGCGGCCTGATAGGTTAGCGGTTCATGGTGTAGGGCAGGTAGAGCGCAATCGCCGGATACCAACAACAGGAGTCGTCATGGCCGTTCCCCTGCTCAACTGCGATATGGGCGAAAGCTTCGGTAACTGGCCCCTTGGCCTGGATGCCGAGGTCATGCCTTATGTTGACTGCGCCAATATCGCCTGTGGCTTTCACGCCTCCGACCCTCATGTGATGCGCCGCACGGTCGCGCTGGCCGCTGAACATGGCGTGCGTATCGGCGCCCATCCGGGCTATCCGGATCTGGTGGGGTTTGGCCGACGCTCCATGGCCTGCTCGGCGGCGGAAGTCGAGGACATGATGCTTTATCAGGCCGGTGCGCTTGCCGGCATCTGCCGCGCCGAAGGCACCGAGCTTGCCTATATCAAGCCCCACGGTGCCATGTATAACGACATGGCGGCCAATCTGGAGCTGCTGGAAGGTGCCATGCGCGCCGTGCGGGCGTTTGATCCACGTTTGCCGCTGATGGTGATGTCCACTGCGGATGCCGATTCGCACCGCGAACTGGCCGCCAGAATGGGCATCACGCTGTGGTTCGAGACCTTTGCCGACCGCGCTTATGAAGCCAACGGCCACCTGGCCTCGCGCCGACTGCCGGGGGCGGTGCATCACGACCAGGCCACCATCGTCGCTCAGGCCATTGCCCTGGCCAAGGGCGAGGCGCTGACCGCGCGTGACGGCACGTCGCTGTACCTGCCCTGCGATACGCTTTGCGTGCATGGCGACAACCCTGAATCCATGGCGGCCGTACACGCCATCCGCCAGGCCTTTCAAGCGTTGGAGTCAGTGTGAAGCCACGTCTGGAAACCGCTGCCATGGACGCGCTGACCGTGCGTTTATTCGATACCATCGATGAAGGCAACATGGCATGGATCATCCCCGCCGATACCGCCTTGCGTCATGCATTCGGTAATGCGCTGATCGACCTGATCCCTTCCTACACCACGCTGCTGGTTCACTACGACTGCCGACAGCTGGGCTTTGTCGAGGCTACGGCCCTGGCGCGAAACGCTCTGAATGATTTACAGCCTGCCGATATTCAGAATGGCCAGCTGCATGAAATCCCGGTGTGGTACGACGCAAGCGTCGGCCCCGAGCTGGCCCCGGTCGCCAAGCGCGCCGGCCTCAGCGTCGAGCAGTTGATTACACGCCACTGTGGCCACGATTACTGCGTGTTTGCCCTGGGTTTTGCACCGGGTTATGGCTTCATGGGCCTGGTGGATGAGGCCCTGGCCACGCCGCGCCTGACAACACCGCGCCAGCGCGTGGCCGCCGGAAGCGTGGGTATCGCCGACCGGCAAACCGCTATCTATCCGCTGCTTTCACCCGGCGGCTGGAACATTCTGGGCCGCACCGCCGTGCCGCTATTCGAGTACGCCAAACGCGGCGAGCCACTCTTTCGCCCCGGCGACAAGGTACGCTTCAAGGCAATTTCGAAAGCGGAATTTGAAGCGGCAGGCGGCGATATCACCCCGCTGGCGGAGCGCTCATGAGCACCGCCACCCTGAGCGTGAAACAGGCCGGGCCACTGGCGCTGATCCAGGATGGCGGGCGGTTCGGGGTCGGCCATCTTGGTGTTACCCAGAGCGGCGCGGCGGACTGGATCTCGTTTTACTGGGCCAACTGGCTGCTGGGCAATCCGCTGGACAGCACCGCGCTCGAGATCGTGCTGGGTGGCAACCTGACCCTGGAAGCCAGCCACGACGCTTGCCTGGCCCTGGCCGGCGCCGACCTGGATGCCCGGATCGACGATCACCCCCTGGCGCCTAATACCTGCTTTACCCTGAAAGCCGGGCAGCGCTTGATATTTCGTCAGCCGCGCGCCGGGCTGCGGGCCTATCTCGCCTTTCCGGGCGGGCTGAAGGCACCGGAAGTCCTCGGCAGCCGCGCCTGCACCGCCCGCGAGCAGCTCGGTGGCCTGCACGAAGACGGCAAGCCGCTGCAAACCGGCGACCAGCTTGTCTGGCTGAGCGAGAAGCCCCAGGCCGTTCGTCAGTTGCCCGAGGCGCTCGTCCCGGCCATGCCCGCTCAGCACTGCACGCTTCCGCTGGTGCTGGGCTCCCAGGCCGCCCACTTTGCCGGGCGCAGCCTTTATCAGGTATTCAACCAGCCGTGGAAGGTGGACCAGCGCGCCGACCGCATGGGCGTTCGCCTGACCGGCCAGGCGCTGAACAGCAGGCTTGGCGGGATCATTTCTGAAGGCATTCCCCTGGGTGCCGTCCAGATACCGCCGGACGGTCAGCCCATCGTGCTGATGAACGACCGCCAGACGATTGGCGGCTACCCTCGCATCGGCGCGATTACACCAAGCGCCTGCGCCCGTCTCTCCCAGTGCCTGCCCGGCACCGAGGTGTGGCTACAGCCGGTGAGTGCCACCCAGGCGCAGGTAGATCATCGAAAGCAGCTGGCGGTGTGGCGCTAAGCATAAGCATCGAGTCACCCGGTGGGTGCCTTGATGCGGGTTAATTAAAGGCGAGAGGACACTGCCGGGGCATCCTGCTTCCTGCGCCCCAGCTCATCATCAACCGCGCCCAGAAACGCCTCAGCGGACGGCATGTGGGGCGTGGTCACCAGGCTGACGCTTACAAACAAAAGCGTGGCGACAACGATTCCCCAGACCCCGGCAGGCAGGCCAAGCAGCGAATTACCCGTGGCGTACATCAGCAGCACAAAGGCGCTGGTGCCCAGCACGCTTGCCAGCGCCCCGGCGGCCGTACCGCGCCGCCAGTAAAACGCGCCAATGATGGCAGGCACGACGGCCACCAGGCCTGACGACGTGGCCACGGACAGCACGGCGATCAGGTCCAGCTGCAGCTCGGCAAAGCCAAGCGCCAGCAGGGCGATCACGGGAATCACGATCTTGCCCATCAACAGTTGGCGCTTCTCGTTCGCCTCCGGTTTGGCGTTGGCATACACATCCCGCGAGAGCATGGAGGCCAGGGTCAGCATGATCGAATCAATGGTGGACACCGCCGCCGCCATGATACCCACCATGACGATGACGCCCAGCACCGGCGGTACCAGGTTGGAGGCCAACAGCGTAGGCGTTGCCAGATCCGCACGGGCAAGATCCGGGAATGCCGCCAGTGCGGAAAAACCCCACAGCACCGACACCAGCGTATAGATAAGGCCGAACACCAGAAAGCCGATCAGCATCTGGCGCATGGCGCGCAGCGAAGATGGCATGAACAAGCGCTGGCTGACCTGGGGATTGGAAAGGCTGAAAAAGAACCAGGGAATGCTCAGCCCCAGAAAGGTTACCAGGCTGAAGACGCCTGAACCCGGTACGCTCAGCGACGCCGGATGCTCGGTTTCAAGAGTACCGAACAGGCCACTGAAGCCGCCCAGCCCCTGGACCACCAGAAAGGCGACCAGGGTGGAGGCGACAATCATCATCAGCGCCTGGAGGGAGTCGGTCCACATGACCGAGCGGATACCGGCAATGTAGGAGAAGAAAATGGCAATGGCCGTGGCGAGCACGATGCCCGTGGTAAAGGAGATGGCCCCACCCGTCATTCCCTGCAGCAGGTAGCCCACCCCAGCCAGTTGAACAGCAGAGTACGGAATCAAGAACACACAGCTGGCAAGCGAAACCGCCATGGCCACGTGCCGACTGTTATAGCGATGCCCCAGCATCTCGCTGGGTGTGACAAACCCGAACTTCCTGCCCACCGCCCAGAACCGAGGGCCAAAAACAGCCACCAGCGATACACCGGCAAAGTAGATGATCTCAAAGCCCAGCGCCCCGACACCGCCGGCATAGGTAAGGCCGGCAAGCCCCACCATCATGAAGGCGCTATAGGTGGTGGCGCTGTAACTCAGTGCCGAAACCACACCGTTCATCTGCCGGTTACCCAGAAAATAGCCTGACATGCTGTCGGCCGCGCCCTGGCGTGAAAGCACGGCAATCCCGGTCGCTGCCAGTATATAGAGGGCAATCGACCACCAGATCATCGACTCACTCATGGCCATGATCCTCGAAATCCCGGGTAATGAAGATATTCAGGGCGATGACGGCCACCCCCGCACAGGCCCAGAACAGAAAGCTGCCGTACCAGGCCGCCACATTGGTCAAAAGTGTATAAGGCACCAGGCAGCTCAAGAGCACCACGCACCAGACCGCCCATATCCATTTGCTGCGCTTCACCATTCACCTCGTATTTCAGCATGACGCAAGCATGTTCATGCCCGCCTACGGCTGGATAATCGATAGCCTAAATACAGGCTTGCCATAGCCAAGCATACCGCAAACGCCGCGGCTCTCCCTCCGCCATGCAGGCATCGCCGCCTACGTAGTCTATGCCTACCATTAAAATGACAGTGATCGAGCCTGAGTGGCAGGTGTAAACATCTCGGTTTTAGCGGCATCGCTGATCAGGTGCTTGGTCCCGGCATGTAACGGTTTATGGCATGCCCCCTACACTCCTGGGCCATACAACTGACTACTCTAAGGAAAAAGTCATTCTCGACGAGTTTCGTCAGTTAATCAGCCAGTGCATAGTGTCGCTGGCGGCCCCATCATGCGGCGAAAACTACCAACCAC
>NZ_JABYQT010000007.1 GCF_020075495.1 Vreelandella aquamarina | reverse complement strand
GCACGTAGTGGTGCTGGGGCCGGGCGCTGAAGGCCTCCAGGTGCTGGCGGCCAATGGCGAGCAGCACGCGCTCGGCCGGGCCGGAAAGGGCTTCGACGGCGGCCTCGATGCTTGCCACGCGCTGCCAGCGCTCGCCTTCGGTTTCTGCCCAGGCGGAGCGGGTCAGCGCCAGGAGTGCCACGCCGCTCGCCTTCGCGGCCTGGATCGCGTGGCGGCTCATCTGCGCGGCGAACGGGTGGGTGGCGTCCACCAGGTGGGTGATGCCTTCACGCTCGATATATTCAACAAGCCCCGCTACGCCGCCAAAGCCGCCCACGCGGGTGGGCAGCGGCTGGGGTTTCGGGGTTTTCACGCGCCCGGCGTAGCTGTAAATGGCGCGAATGCGGCGAGCGTGCAGGGCCTGGGCCAGCGCGCTCGCCTCGCTCGTGCCCCCAAGAATCAGGACGTTTAGCATGGATGTAGTCAACAACGCTCTTTGGCTCACGATGATCGGCTGGGGCGAGAGTGGCACGGCGGGACTGACGGCGGCAAGCCGGAAGGCGCTGGAAGACGCCGAGATCGTCTTCGGCGCCCGCCGCCATCTGCGCCTCTTGCCGGCGCTTTGTGCCGAGGTGCGCCAGTGGCCGGTGCCTTTTAGTGAGGGCATCCCGCTGCTTCTGGCCGAGCGCGGCCGCCGGGTGGTGATGCTGGTCTCCAATGATCCGTTCTGGTTCGGCGCGGGCACCTCGATCACGCGCCATCTGGAACCCGGCGAATGGCAGGCGCTGGCAGCACCCTCCACCTTCAGCCTGGCGGCGGCGCGGCTCGGCTGGGGGCTCGAGCGCTGCGTTTGCCTGGGCCTTCACGCCCAGCCGCTTACGCGCGTGCGCCGCCATCTGCAGCCCGGCCAGCGCCTTTTGGTACTGCTTCGCGACGGCGCAGCGGTGAGTGAGCTTACCACACTCATTAAAAGCTACGGCTTCGCGGACTCCCGGATCACGGCGCTGGAGGCGCTGGGCGGCGAGCACGAGCGGGTACGCCACTTCGGCGTGGGGCAGGTGCCGGAGGATATTGCCCACCCGGTGGCGGTAGCGCTCGAGGTCGCCGGTGCCGGCCCCGCCATTCCGCTCACGCCGGGCCTGCCGGACACCTTTTTCGAGCACGACGGCCAGATCACCAAGCAGGCGGTGCGCGCGCTCACCCTTGCCGCGCTGGCCCCAAAACCCGGCGAGCGGCTGTGGGATATCGGGACGGGCTCTGGCTCCGTGGCCATCGAGTGGCTGCTGGCCCACCCGGAGAACCAGGCCATCGGCTTCGAACAGCACTTTGATCGCGCCGACCGGGCGCGCCGCAATGCGGACAACCTGGGCGTGGACTGGCTGGAGGTGAAAGAGGGCGCCGCAGTGGAGGCTTTGGAGAGCGCCGAGCTGCCCCACGCGGTCTTCATCGGCGGCGGGCTGAACCAGGCGCTGTTGGACGCGCTTTGGAAGCTGCTGGCGCCCGGCACGCGGGTAGTGGCCAACGCGGTCACGCTGGAATCCGAGGCGCTGCTGGCCCACTGGCATCAGCAGGCCGGCGGCGAGCTTCTACGCCTCGAGCTTTCGAGTGCGGCGCCGCTTGGCACCCGCCGGGGCTGGAAGGCGAGCTACCCCATCGTGCAGTGGCGGGGCGTGCGGTGAAGGTGGCCGGGTTTGGGTATCGCAGCGCCGCCACGCTCGGCTCGCTCGAGCAGGCGCTGGATCAGTTGATCGAACGCTTCGGCGCCGTCGATCGGCTTGCCGCCGCCAGCAGCAAGCAAGCGCTGGTGCAGGCGCTGGGCCAAAGGCGGGGGCTTGGCGTCATCGTCGTGGCGGATAGCGCGCTTTCCAACGCCTGCACGCTCACCCACTCCCCGCGCAGCGTTCAGGCGCGGGGCACGGGCAGCGTGGCGGAGGCAACGGCGCTGCTGGCGGCCGGGCCCCACGCGCGGCTTCTGGCGCCGCGGCTCGTTTCACAGGACAGAAAAGCCACCGCTGCGCTGGCGCAGTCGGTGTCATCACGTTCAGGAGTCGATTCATGACGGTTCATTTCATCGGCGCCGGCCCCGGCGCCCCGGATTTGCTCACGCTCAGAGGGCGCGACTTGATCGCCGCCTGCCCGGTGTGCCTGTATGCGGGCTCTCTGGTGCCCGAAGAAATTCTCGCGCACTGCCCAAAAGGCGCGCGCATCATCAACACCGCGCCGCTGTCGCTCGATGACATCATGCAGGAGATCCAGACCGCCCACGCGGAAGGCTTCGATGTGGCCCGGCTGCACTCCGGCGATCTCTCGGTGTGGTCCGCCATGGGCGAGCAGCTGCGCCGCCTGCGGGCGCTTGCCATTCCCTATAGCGTTACCCCCGGCGTGCCATCCTTCGCCGCCGCGGCGGCCACGCTTGGGCAGGAATTGACCCTGCCCGGCGTCGCGCAATCCGTGGTGCTCACCCGCACGCCGGGCCGGGCCAGCGCCATGCCGGAAGGGGAGACGCTCGCCAACTTCGCCCGCACCGGCGCCACGCTTGCCATTCACCTCTCCATTCACAATCTGGCTCGGGTGGTGGAAAGCCTGACCCCGTACTACGGCGACGACTGCCCGGTGGCCATCGTCTGGCGGGCGAGCTGGCCGGACGAGCGGGTGCTGCGCGCCCGCTTGTCCACGGTGGAATCCCTGATCGACCACACGCTTCAGCGCACCGCGCTGATTCTGGTAGGGCCGGTACTCGAAGCCGAAGACTTTCAGGAAAGCAGCCTGTACGCGGTAGGTTATGATCGCCGCTTTCGGCCGCAATCGGCGGATTCACCGTTTGCCGGCGGCGATGAAGAGGGCGGCGCATGATCACGCTCTCGCTGATCGGCATTGGCACCGGCAACGTCGACCATGTAACGCTCGCGGCGGTGCGCGCCTTAAACGAAGCCGACGTGATTCTGCTGCCGCGCAAGGGCGAGGCAAAATCGGACCTTCTCGACCTGCGCTGTGTACTCTGTGAAGAGCTTCTCGATAAAGCGGCCAGTACCCGCATCGTCGAGTTCGATTTACCCACCCGCGACGGCGAACGCCCGTACCTAAACGCAGTAGACGAGTGGCATGACGCCATTGCCAGCGTGTGGGCGGAGTTGATGGATAAGCACCTGCCCAACGGCGGGCGCGTCGGCATGCTGGTATGGGGCGACCCCTCGCTTTATGACAGCAGCCTGCGCATCGCGAAGCGCCTGACGGACAGCGGCCGTGCGGTTGAGGTCAACGTCGTGCCCGGCATCACCAGCCTGCAAGTGCTCACCGCCGAGCACAAAATCCCCCTCAACGCGCTCGCCGAACCCATCCAGATCACCACCGGCCGCCGCCTGCGCGAACGCGGCTGGCCGGAAGACGCCGCTACGGTAGCCGTGATGCTCGACAGCGGCGGGGCGTTTACCACGCTGCCACAAACCGACCCCTACATCTGGTGGGGCGCCTACCTAGGCATGGATAAGCAGTGCTTGATCAAAGGCCCGCTCAGAGAGGTAAGCGATGAGATCATCGAGCGCCGTGCGGCGCTGCGTGAAGCTCATGGCTGGATTATGGATATCTATCTACTCGCCAAGCAACCGCTCATATAGCGGTGGTATAAATTTGGAATGTTTTTCCATAAAATGGCGCTACTTAGTTACCTGACAGTCAGCATTTAAGGAGCAAGCCATGAGCTTTTACGTCTACCTTTCCGGCGAGATCCACACCGACTGGCGCGACGAAATCCAGCGCGGCGCGGACGCCGCCAGCCTGGATATCGTCTTCACCGCCCCGGTCACCGACCACGACGCCAGTGACGCTGCCGGCGACCACCTGGGCGTACCCGAAAACGGCTTCTGGCGCGACCACCAATCCTCCAAGGTCAACGCCATCCGCACCCGCACGCTAATCGAGCAGGCCGATCTCGTCGTCGTGCGCTTTGGTGACAAGTACAAGCAGTGGAATGCGGCGTTTGATGCGGGTTATTGCTCGGCGCTGGCCAAGCCCTACATCACGTTGCACGCTGAGGATATCGTTCACCCCTTAAAAGAAGTGGATGCCGGTGCGCAGGCTTGGTGTACTACCACTGAGCAGGTAGTCGAAACACTCAAGTACGTCCTCAAAGCGTAAGCCAGACCCAGTAATACCCAGCAGGCCTTCACGGCCTGCAGCCCCGCTTTTCCAAAACCAGCCACCGCCGCCCTCGTAGGAGCACGCTTCAGCGCGCGACGATTTCGCCACATCATCCAGCAACCCCGTAGCGCGGCGTAACGATTTGGCGAGGTACGAGCCATTGAGGCACCCGCATGGGCGGCCCCGCGCGAAGGGCAGCGTTAGTTGCCCCGATGTAGCCGTTGTCATTGCTGAGATAGCCGCTTATAGTTAATGACTTTTTCACCTAGATTTGATTTCCTTCGATCTATAGCTGGTCAGTTCTATAAAATTTCTACGTGACCTGAAAAAAATTAATTAATATAGTATAGTTTATTAAATAAGGTAAATTTTAATTAGCCTTTGAGTCATCAGTACATCGTTCTTATTATTACCATATTTTCACTTTACGTCTTACAAATAGATGGTTATAACGACTCTAACAGGCTTAATAATACTATGAATGATCGAGTCAGCTCATTTGAGAGTGTTAAGTAGTGAGATGCATAGTCGCTATTGTGTCGTTCAGGAGTCGTATAATGTTTGATTTCATTTCTACAGGGCTGGTGCCGCTAGCTTCTATGGCTGGTATTACATCGGTTGTGATCGGTATCTGGCTCTCTCTACAAGAATATCAATTCAAGATCAAGACAGAAACTCGCCTTGCTCAAAGTGAAGATGTAAAGTCTCAGATTAAGCTCCTTAAGATGTTCACTGTAATTATGAATATTGCATACGCTCGCGGAAACTCCTATTTCCTTGAGAAATTAGCGGATTTAATGGTTCGTCCAGAAAAAAGTTGATACCTTCTGCAGTAAAAGAATTAAAATTAATTTTAGTAATATAGGAATTATCACAATGCCAGTAGGAACCGCCGCACAGGATGCAGCTATTGACGCAGTTGCTGAACTTGGTAGAGGTCATGAGCTTTTAAGACCGGTATCGATACAAGCTCTTAAGTCTCCAGTTAATAAGAATATCAAATGGTGGAGCTCAAGGCTATCTCAATAAACTACGTTGATCATGCTAAAATTTGGTCAGCAGCTAAGCAGTCATTTAACTACTTCTAAACGCATTAATATTATTTTAAAAATGTATAATTGGACTGGAATATAACATGGCTTTTGTTAAAGAATTGAAGATCGAAGATAACGCTGCCCCGGCTTTGGCAACATCTAAAATTGTAGCGCAAAGATTAGGGAAGTCTCTAAGAGAGCGTTATCAGGATTTTATACATAGGCGTGAATGTAAGCCTGATCAGCAAGATTATGACGTAAAAATGGCTAGTAGAGCTATAGCTGCATTTTCAATATACAACTTAGCTGGTGTAGATGATATTACAGCCGGTAAAAGCGTATGTGATAGCTCTGATGATGGTGGTATTGATGCTATATGTGTAAACCATAGTGAGAAATTGGTTGTTATAGTTCAGTCTAAATTTAATCAATCAGGAAATGGCACCTGGAATAAAGATGATTTTCTTAATTTTAAAGACGCTTGCGAAAAGCTTCAGCTAGAAGAGTACGATAATTTCGATGAAATTTTGCAAAATATGGCTAACGATATTGAAGTTGGTCTTGGTTCTCAAGATTATAAGTTTCTTTTTGTTATGGCACATACTGGAAAGCGCGGTGCTGCTGAAAAGATACTTGGTGATATGCAAAAGTGGCAAGATGAGTTGAATGCAGCAACGCTTATTCCAGAAACTACTCCTCAGGATGAATTGCCATTCCAAGTTCATCTTGTTTCAGCTGAAGACTTAACTGAGTGGCTTCGTGCAGGGAGCCATATAAATATTGACTTAGATGATGTCGAACTTGAACATTATGGCCATAAAAATGAGCCATACCTTGCTTTTTATGGGCAAATTAGCGGAGATCAAGTTCTTGAGTGGTGGATGGCGCATGGTCCCCGGCTATTCGCAAAAAATATTCGAAATTTATTAGGAAGCACGGATGTTAATGAATCTATAAAAAACACGGCTATGACTGCGCCCGAAATGTTTTGGTACTACAATAATGGTATAACATTATTAGTTTCAGACATTGCACCTCATCGGCGTAATGCAAATCGAGGCACCAAAAGAGGAACATTTAAATTTTATAACTCTAGTGTAATTAATGGCGCCCAAACCGTCAGCACTATCGGTCAGGTCTTCAAAAATATATCTGATGAAAATAGTGATACCTTATCGCAAATTAAAATTCCGGTGCGCTTTATAAAAGTTGCAGACATGGAGAATGCTGAAGTAGCTACAGCTATAACGAAAGCAAACAATCATCAAAACAGAGTTTTAGGAAGAGACTTCGCTTCTCAACATTCAGAACAGTTAAGAATCGCTAAAGAGCTTGCAGTAGAGAATTATCAATATCAGCTACTTAGGACTGCTGGCCAAAAAGGTGAAAGTGATCAAAATATAATCGATCTTGATGAGTCGCTTGATGCTCTTGCTTGTTTAACTATGAAGGCTTCCATTGTTGCAACATTGAAAGCGCAGAGAGGTCGATTCTTTGAGAATCTAGATGGCACATTATATAGAACTGTCTTTAATCCAAATGTTTCTGGAATAAAAGTTGTCAATGCAGTTTCTCATTTCCGTACTATTGAGGGATTAATAGCTAAACTTTTGGACCAGACGGATAGAAATACTCACCGTAAGCGGCATTTGATCATTACACATGCTAATAGGGTTATTACTGCGCTACTTTTAAATAAGGTAAGTAAAATTAACAAATTGTCAGAGCTTACAGCTCCTAATGACCTAGATTTGCAAAAAAATCTTTTGATAATCGCTAATAATATAGATGAATATATAGAAAAAAAATACCCTAATGCCTATCCTGCAAGATTTTTTAGCAATGTTGAAAAAGTTGATGAGATTTTAAGAGAGCTAAGTGATACTTTACAAGATTGATTAAAAAGTAGATGCATAAAGATTTATGTTGGTTGTTAAGTGCAGGTGCACAATTCAGATGCGCAGATGATTAATTAAATATAGCCCTCGCGTCTACCGAATTTAGTCACATCGGCCCGCTACCCGTCATAGCCAATCCTTGACCCGGGTTATAGAGCGGGCCATAGGCCATTCGCAAGCATCCATAACCAATATGGCCTCTCAGGTTATTACTTGTATCTGCAATAGCGTGATCAATTAGTTCAGTATGTTATGCTATTTTTCCAAAGCTTCTGCCATTTTTCTATCCTGGGTGTGCGTTTTTTAGGAAATATTTAAAAAAATGCTTAATTTTGAAATTTAAGTCAACCTTTTACGCGGCTTTGAGCTTGCCTCATACTTGATTAAGTAGTGCTTGACTTTAAATTCAGATCTTTTTGTTAATTAAATTTGGCTTAAAGAAGCTTTTAAATGAAAACAGGTTATTGCTTTTGTGAGCAAAAAAGAAAGTACTTTACCTGTTAAGAAACAATATCGCTGGAATGGTTTCTAAGTAGTCAGCTGCAAGGTATGGCTCAGTAAGCTGGGTAGAATAAGTATATCTAGCAAGACCAATACAATTTTCAAAGCCCAGAAGTCACTCTAAGAACACTCTACAATACAAGGCGACGCATCAAGATTATGACGAGAAAAACACTAGGCTTGAAGGTCAAACGGCAGCAAGAGGCCAAACCCGCCGACGTCGTTGAAGATCAATTCCAGGATGATCCCGAAAAACGCTTTCTAAATGGCGTTGCGATTCATCCATCCCCACGCATCGAGCTTGCAGCAGGTTCCACCCAGCGCAGCGTGCGGGCGATGGATTTGATCACGCCCATTGGCATGGGCCAGCGCGGGCTGATCGTCGCACCCCCGGGCTCGGGCAAGACGACGCTGCTCAAACACATCTGCCAGGCCGTGGCCGAGGCGCACCCGGCTATCAAGCTGTACGCCTTGCTGATCGACGAGCGCCCGGAAGAGGTGACGGACTTCAAGCGCAGCGTGTCGGCCGAGGTGCATGCGTCCTCCTCAGATGAAAGCTACGCCCACCACGTGCGGTTGGCCGATCAGCTCTTGGCAACGGCGCGTAGGCAGGCGGGCGAAGGGCACGATGTGATGATCATGATCGATTCCCTGACCAGGCTTTCGCGGGTTCATAACGCCGAGCAGCGGGGCAATGGTTGCACCATGTCCGGCGGGCTGGATAGCCGGGCGATGGAAATACCCCGCAAGCTGTTTGGCGCGGCGCGAAAGATCGAAAACGGCGGGTCGCTCACCATTCTGGCCACCGTGCTGGTGGAGACGGGCAGCCGGATGGATCAGGTGATTTTCGAGGAGTTCAAGGGCACGGGCAATATGGAAATCGTGCTGTCACGCGAGGTGGCCAGCCAGCGGATCTTCCCGGCCATCGATATCGTCAAAAGCAGCACCCGCCGGGAAGAGCTGTTGATCGACTCAAAAGATATCGAAAAGGTACGCGCCCTGCGCCGCGCGTTGACGCAGCTCAAACCCGTCGAAGGGGCGCAGAAGCTGTGTAAGCTACTGGAGAAATACCCGACCAACGCCGAGCTGCTGGACGCGTTTTCACCCGCTCGGGATGAGAGATAACTTTTAAGATCTCGTGCCTGGTAAGAATGCCGGCTTTTAGAGAGCACCTGAACATGTGTTCACCAAGCCTAAATACTTTCCAAAGCTATCTTCATGATCACCCCACCCGCGAGCAGGAGCAAAAGCGAGCCCGATGCCCGCTCAAGCCAAGGCAATATACGAGCAAAACGTTGAAGCACGACTCGGTTGCCTATCATCAGCGCGACCAGCAGATCCCAGATCAAAACGGCGCTGAACATCCAGACCCCATACGCGATTTTCCAGCCGGTGGAGGCATAAGGGCCGGTCAGCATGGCGGCCAGGCTGACGTAGAAGATCGCGTTTTTGGGATTCAGGATACCGGATAAGAACCCCATGGCGGCGGCGCGGCCCCAGGCTTGAAAGCGGTGTCTGGCCCGGCCGTGATCGTCGGTTTTGGACAAACTGGCCATCGTATTGGAGCCTGCATGGCGAATGAACAAAATCCCCAGATAGACCAGGTAGAGACAGCCCGCCATCTGCAAGGCCACGAACAAGTGCGTCTCGGCGCGCAGCACGCCTACCCCGGTAAAGGCCCCCAGTATGAATACGCCATTGGCCAGGGCGATTCCTATACACGCACCGCTGGCGACCTTCCAGCCGTCGCGCAAGGAGCTGCGTGTGACCAGGAAAAAATCGGGCCCGGGAGATATTAGCGCTAGAAAATGCGCGGCTGCGATAATGATGAAATGTTCCATTGACCTGCATCCTTTACGTAACGACGCAAAGTATGCAGCCCGCGGATTGCCTCGTATTGAACGATATTGCAGAGCTAGCGCCGGTATCGCGCCGGGGTAATACCCGTGAACGCCTTGAACATGCGCTGAAAATGCGCCTGATCGGCAAACCCTAGTTCCTGGGCCACCGTGGCGATAGCGCCTCCTTCGCGGATTCGATCACGCCCGAGGTTGATTCGCTGGTTGAGTTGCCAGGCGTGGGGCGACATGCCGGTTCTGGCTCGAAACGCGCGAATGAACTGGTAGCGGCTCATGCCCACCATGTCGGAAAGCTCACTTAAAGAACGCGACCGGCTCAGCGTGTCTTCCATCAGAGCCAGTACCGGATCTAGACGCTCTACATGACCCACGGTCTGATAGGGAGGGTCTACCCGAACGCCATTGGAGAGGTCGCAGGTGGCCATGAAGTCGATGAGGGCCGACTCCTTTTCGTCACGGCCGGCCGGCGAAAATAGCAGCTCATTGAGCCTACAAAAGGCCTGGTAGATCGATGCCTGATCGACGATGCATATCGCCTCATCCGCCTCCAACTCGACCCCACACTCGGCGTATTCGCTTCTCACCGTCTGAAGCCAACGCGCATTCAGATGCAGCATCTGGTAGCTCCACTGCGTGCCCGGGGAGGGGTTACAGGCGTGCACTTTTCCGGCGGGTACGAAGACGACCATACCCGCTTTTAGCGTTATCGGTGGATTGTTGGCGCCGGTAAAAACACTGGCACCCTGATCGACCGCGCCAATCGAAAAGGTCGGATGATTGTGCGGCCTATAGCACGCCCGGCTTTGGCAAGCGCGTCGGCTTTCTACAAAGGGCATGGCAGGATCGCGCCAGAAATGAGCCGTGTCGGTCATATGTGACCTTCCTGATTCAGCCTAACGTTTGCCTTTTTTCACATGGTTCAAGTGTGAAACGGGTACTGCCTTTTGAACCGGAAAACCCTCGATTTCCCGGCGCTCGATGACCGCGTTCAGCCGCTTCTCAATGGCGCAAAGGTTCTTGAAGTCGCTGATATCGACCAGCGAGATGGCTTCACCCGTGGCCCCCGCACGGCCGGTTCGGCCAATACGGTGGATGTACTCTTCTGCCGGGAAGGGCAAATCGTAATTCACCACGCGGCTCAGTTCGCCAATATCCAGCCCGCGCGCGGCCACGCCGGTCGCCACCAGGTACTTGAGTTCGCCGGATTTGAACTGACCCAGCACGGTTTCGCGCATCGCCTGGCTTCGGCCGCCGTGGATGGAATCCGCCTTGATGCCGCGCTTTTCGAGCTGGGCCACCAGCTTGGCGGCGCTGTGTTTCTTCTCGACGAAGATCAGCGCCTGATCCCACGCATTCTCGGTAATCAAGTGGCTCAACAGCGCCGACTTGGTGTCCTTGTCGACCGTGATGAGCCACTGCTCGATGCTGGCGGCGGCGCGCACGTTCGGGGTAATGGAGATGTCCGCCGCCAGCTCGCTCTTCTTGCTGTCTGCAAACTCGGAAGCCAGCGCCCGAACCTCGTTGGTCATGGTGGCGGTGAACAGCAGGTTCTGACGCTTTTCCGGCAGGCGCACCATGATCTTGTGGATGTCATCGACAAAGCCCATGTCGACCATGCGGTCCGCTTCGTCCAGCACCAGCGCTTCGAGTTCATCGAAATGCACTGCCCGCTGATGCGCCAGGTCCAGTAGCCGGCCCGGTGTGGCCACCAGAATATCGACCCCTTCGATCAAGCGCGCCTTTTGCGGCGCGGTATCCACGCCCCCGTAGGCGGCCATGGAGGTCAGGGGCAGGTGTTTGGCGTATTGCGTCACGCTGGCCTCGACCTGAACCGCGAGCTCCCGAGTCGGCACCAGAATCAGCGCGCGAATGCGTTTGCCGCGCAGCTCGCCTGCCGTGCTGAAGCGCTCGAGCAGCGGCAGCACGAAGGCCGCGGTTTTGCCCGTGCCGGTCTGGGCGGTGGCGACCAGATCCTTGCCCGAGAGAATGACAGGAATCGCTTGTTGCTGGATCGGCGTGGGCGTTTGGTAGCCCAGCTCGTTGAGCGCTTGAATCAGCGGCGCGGATAATCCTGGTAGGGCAAAGGGCATGGGAGGCTCTGACGGGTCGTCTTGGGTTGAGTCGAAAATCAAAAGGGGGGCAGTATAGCGCAAATACCGCTCTTCAGGCGTGATCGCCGCTGGTGTACGCTCCTTGTTTTCTTTTCGTTGTAAGCCATGGATCGGAGGCAGTGTGAAAGGCCCAAACCCTGACGACAAAGCACCCATGAAGGGCTTCCCGCAAGTAGGCTATCTGAAGAACTACATTGAATCAAAAAACATCATCGTGGGTGATTACACCTACTACGATGACCCGGAAGGGCCCGAGCGCTTCGAGCGCAACGTGCTTTATCACTTCCCGTTCATTGGCGACAAACTCGTCATCGGTAAATTCTGCGCCATCGCGAAAGACGTCACCTTCATCATGAATGGCGCGAACCACAAGACGTCCGGCTTTTCGACCTACCCCTTCCAGATATTTGGCCAGGGCTGGGAAAAGGTCATGCCCGAAGCGGATGAGCTGCCCTACAAGGGCGACACGGAGGTTGGCAATGATGTCTGGATCGGTTTTGAAGCCACCCTGATGCCGGGCGTGAAGGTGGGCCACGGCGCCATCATCGCGAGCAAGTCCGTGGTAGTGGCCGATGTGCCGGCGTACAGCGTGGTGGGCGGCAATCCTGCCAGGGTGATCAAGTATCGCTTCGATGAGAGTACGATCCACGAGCTTCTGGAGATCGCCTGGTGGGAGTGGAGCGCCGATAAAATCACGGCCCATCTCGAGGCTATCGTGGGGTGTGATCTGGCGGCGCTACGTGAAGCCAGCAGCGCTTGATGAAACTCTCAACGGCGAAGCCAGAGCAACGCAGCGTGCACCGGGTAGAACCATGACATTAAAGTGCGTGACGCTCATTCACAGCGGCATCATCCAAACCGCCGATACGCCCCGCCGGCGTATTGCCTACCAGGGCAACCTCGAGCTGGTGGAGTGGGTGAAGCGGCTGCTGGAAGAGGGCTACGCCTTTGTCGATACGCCGAGCGGCTGGCCGCCCGCCGAATTGCTCCGAGAGCTTCAAGCGCAAGGCGAGATGACCTTCGCCTTTACCGCGGTTACCTGGTCAGGGCCGGGCGTCTATCGTACTTATCAGGTTTCGCCGTGCTGAGCCCTCGTTCAACACACTTTCGATCTGGCGGCCTTCGTTGGCTGTCGCGTCGCGTGTTACTTGATAGCTTCATCATGCAATACGTGGTCGAAAAGCGTCCGAGTGATTACCCTATACAGTCGCCATTCGAAGCGAGGACGACCTCGCCGCTCGATTCGCTCAAGGGGACGGCCCCAACACTGAAGGGATAGGGATGAGCTGGATCATTCTGTTTATCGCGGGGCTTCTGGAAATCGGCTGGGCCATCGGGCTCAAGTACTCCGAGGGCTTCACGAAACTCTGGCCGACCGCCTGGACGGTGTTTTCGCTGGCGGCGAGTTTTCTGCTGCTGGGTCTGGCGCTGAAAACTCTGCCGGTGGGTACCGCCTACGCCATCTGGGTGGGCATCGGGGCGGTGGGCACGGCGGTTCTGGGCATCGTGCTGTTCGGTGAATCCGTCGGTGTACTGAAGCTTGTGAGTTTGACGCTGATCGTGGCGGGTCTGGTGGGGCTCAAGCTTTCCCACGCGTGATGAAGGGCAGGGCGCAGGATGGAATCACCGCACTACGTACTCGAGGGTCAGTACGAAATCACGACCGTGGCTTTCGAGCCGCGCATGTCGCTTTGGGTCTATTCACCGGTCATTGTCGAGCGCGCCACGGGCCGCGTCGTGCTCGATCTCTCGAGCGGCCTTTGGGATCTGCGCCGGGTCAACGAGCGCCCGGGGCGAATCCTTTTGACCCTGGCACGCTTTCCCGAAGGCGACCGGGAGTACGTCGTCGAGGTGGCCCCGGTCGAGGCTATTGCCGTTGTAGACGGTGTCACGCATCCGCTTCTGAAGCTCGAAGCCGCCTTGAATGCTATCGCCTAGCCTGCGAGCCAACCCCTACCAGCTGCAGGTCTCCCGGACCGCTTTGATCCTTTCCTCGATACCTTCGATGTTGAACTCGAGCTCGATGGGGTCACCCTCGACCGGGGTCGCCTTCAGGCTCAGCGTCTGCGCGCCGAACAGGCCTTGAATGAACGGGATGGCCTCGTCACTTTGCCAGAAGCCCAGCGCATGGCCGTCGTCAATCGGCTGCAGGTCGACCGGTTCGAAGTCGGCGTCATCAAGCGCCACTGTAATGGCCTCGTACTCGTAGGTATCGCTTTCGTCCTGCTCGAACAGGTCGAAGTAGGCAACCGTCGTGTCTTCGAGGCAACGAAACACGACTGTCGGCACAGCGAGCCCTACGGCATGGGTCTCGAGCACGACGAAGTGTAAATCCAGCTCTTCGTCGTGGTGCTCTTCGGTTTGCCACTGCGAGGCGGTAGGGGCGTCCTGGGCCAGTGCCATGGTGGGTAGCAGGGCGAGCAGGGCCAACAGCCGTGTCTTGTTGATGTTCATTCCTGGTCCTCTGAGTGTTTGCGGACGGTGCGTACCGGAGTCTACTTCCCGCACCTGAAGACTGCAGAGTATTACATGCAGATGGGCGTGTTAGTACATCGAAACGCCTACTCCCGCGCAGAGTGCTTGCTCAAAAGGTCCGTGCCGTCGCCGCTCTGGGCGATCTCCTGCTCCACCTTCTTCATCAGCTTTTCGTCCGGCCGGGCATCGAATACGTCATCGTGCTTGCCATCGAGCACCTGCTGAGCGCGCGCTTTGGCGTCGCCTGTTTCGTTCGTCGTGGCGGGCTGGCTGGGCTGGGCAGTGCCCGGCTGTTGGTGGGCGGGCTGGCGCTGCATCAAGGCGCGTTCGAGCGCCGGGGTAACGCTCAAACGGTAGATCGGCTCTGGCAGGCTGAACCCCTGGTTTTCCAGGGCGTGTTTGGTTTCGCGGATGGCGATGCTGCGCGCCTTGCCGAAGTCGGTGGTGGATTGATCGACCCAGCCCAGAAACTCCAGCACGATGTTGGAGTCGCCCACGTTCTTGATGACGCCCACGGCTTTGGGTTCGCTCAGCACGAACTCCAGAGCCTGAAGGGCATCGAGGCCGACCTTGATGGCGGCCAGAGGATCGTCGTTGGCATCCACGCCCAGCTCGAAATTGAAGCGGCGCTCCGGGTTCTGGGTGTAGTTGAGGATGATGCCCTTGAACACGTCGGCGTTGGGAATGCGCAGCTGGTTGCCTTCCAGCGTCATCAGAATGGTAGCGCGAGACGTCAGGCGCACCACGATACCTTCCCGGTCGTTGATGACCACGTGATCCCGCGCCTGGAAGGGTTGGCGAATGCTGAGCATCAAGGAGGCGATATAGTTCTCGATGGTGTCCTTGACCGCAAAGCCGATGGCGATACCGATCACCCCGGCGCCGCCCAGAAGGGTGCCGATGACGGTCTCGGCGCCTATCAGGCTCAAGGCCATGATCAGCCCGAGCACGATGAACACGACCTTGATGGTTTGCGCCACGAGTTCCGCGACGAACGGGTTGGGCGTGAGCCGCTGCCAGAGCGCCTTGCGATTCGATAGCCAGGCGCCGAACCAGGCGACCAGCCCGAAGATCAAAAAGCCCACCAGGATCAGCGGAAGCGCTCGCAAAAGGCTCTGGCCCCGCGCCCTCAAGCCCTGGTAGGCGGTAGAAACGTTTTCCTGTACGTCCAGGGTACGGTCGATGTGATCATCGACCATGACCACATCGGTCAGCCGGTTGGCCAGGCCCACGGCCTGTTGCGCCTTGCGCTCGTTGGCCGTTTCACCGGAAAGCGTGACGATGCCCTGAGCCACGTTGATCTCGACCGCGCCGAGCCCGTCGATCTCGCTGAAAATGCCGCTGATACGCTGACGGATCTCCGCATCCTTTTGTGGGGAAGGGGTGGTTTCGATCTGCCCCGCGGCGGGTCCTTCCCCGATCGGGTTGGCCGGTGCGGTCTCGTCGCCGGCGTGGGCGAAGCCGCTGAACAGCATACCCAGTAGCAGCAATAGAGGGGCTAAACAGCGAAGCACACCGTGTATGCGAAGAGAGAAGAAAGAATCAGCCATGACCATCCCTGGTGTCGTCATCGAAAGTGGTGCGGGTTAGCCAAGTCTAGTGGGTTTTTCTGGCTTGGCGGCGCTCGAATGGCCTTTCCAAATAACACGCTCTTGCACACGGCTGCCCAGGGCCGATAGATAGCCTCTGGCCAATCGTATTGAACGTGCTCCTGTCATAGGGTTTGTCATTATGGGATATTCGAATAAATGAATATTCATTGGGCCATAAACGTTGCGGACGTAATCCGGGGGTAGGGCGTGTACATTTGTGAAACGCAGAGGTTGATTCTGCGTGAATTGACTCTAAACGATACGGCCGAACTGACGCGCATTCTGGGCGATCCTGCCGTCATGAAGTATTCGATTCGCGGCGTTTGCGATGACGCCATGACGCGCCGCTTTATCGAATGGTGCCTGACGTGCTACGAAGCACACGGTATTGGCCCCTGGGCGCTGATCGAAAAGGATACGAATACGCTGATCGGCTTTTGTGGCGTTAGCCCGGAAGAGGTCAACGGCATCGAAGAGATTGGCCTTGGCTACCGGCTGGCGACGCGCTACTGGAATAGAGGGTTAGCACCTGAGGCGGCGCGGGCGGTTCTGCAGCACGCCTTTGGCAAGAAACGGGTGTCTTCGGTGGTGGTTCTGATAGAGCCCGATCACGTAGCGTCGCAAAGGGTCGCGCTCAAGGCGGGGTTCGAACAGTTCGACGTTCATGAGTTTCATGGCCGTGAAGTGCGAATGTATAGGCAGTCGTTGGCGCAGTGGGAAGAGCATCACGCTGATGGCGTTTCCGGGATGACGAGATGACGTGCAGCCAGGATTGGACTCGGGTTTCAAGACCCACTGCCCGGATAGAAAGAATGGAGGCGTTCTTTTCAGGCCATGGGTTCACGCCGCACCGGCACGATACCTATGCCCTGGGTATCACACTCAACGGCGTGCATGGGTTCAACTACCGCAAGTCCCTACGCTATAGCCTGCCGGGAAACGCGGTGGTGATACACCCCGATGAGCTGCACGATGGCGAAGCGGGCACGGCGGAGGGATTTCACTACAAGATTCTGTATATCTCGCCAGAGACGATTCAGCGGGTACTCGGCGGGCGGCCCTTGCCATTCGTTGCGCAAGGCGTTTCATCAGACCCGCGCATTGTTTCTGCCATTTCCCGCATGCTCACCGATCTCGATGCCGGGCTGGATAGTCTGGAAGAAGATGACGGGATCTTCGATATTGCCCAGGCACTGGAGGATGTCTCAGGCCAAACAAGGCGCCGACGAAGGTTTGATTACAAAGCGGCCGAGCTGGCCCGGCAGTTCATGCTCGATGCCTGTACCGAAGAAGTCACCATGGCGCGTCTTGAACAGGTCGCCGGAGTGGATCGATGGAGTCTTTCAAGAGACTTTCGTGCCCTGTTTGGAACGAGCCCCTATCGATACCTGACACTACGCCGTCTTGATAAAGCCCGATGCATGATCAATGCCGGAGTGGCATTGGTGGAGGTCGCGGTAGCCTGTGGTTTCACGGATCAAAGCCATATGACTCATCAGTTCGCCAACGCATACGGCTTGCCCCCCGGCCGCTGGGCAGACCTTCTTCGCCGGCACGCCCTCTGAAGCAGCCTTCGAGCTGCATTGATGGCGCCCAGGCCATCGTCTCAAACCTGCACGATCATACAAGACGCTTTTCGATTCAAACGTCAGAATTGCCTCATGCCTGACAACAGCGCCTGAGCGCTTTATCTGCCTTGGTTGATGCCAAGGGCGGTAAAGGCGCTGTTGTTGTCGAGAGGACAAAACCGTCCATTAGGAAGCATTTCAGCGAGACATGCCATGAAATTTCACCGCAAGGTTGAACCAGCGGCGGGGGGCGAGAGAAGCACCGCTGGTTTATTGCAAGAGCGGTTTATGCGCGATCCTTACAATTCCGGCAGGGGGATGGCTCAAGAAAGCGGAAAGGCAACGTCTTCGCGGCCTTTTATCAGGGCACTGCCTTCCGCGATGGCCATCGTTCCAGTCAGCATGCTCTTCGGGGTACTCGCTCATCGGGCAGACTGGAGCATGCTCGAGGTGCTGGTCGTCAGCGTTCTCGGCTTTACAGGCAGCGGTCAGTTTGCCGTGCTTCCCTTGGCCGAGGCCAATGCCGGCTTTCTGACCATGCTGATCATTTGCGCATCGATCAACAGTCGTTACTTGCCGATTGCGCTGACCACGACCACAAGGTTGCCAAGGCGCTGGTGGGTCAGAATATGCGCGGCTCACCTGCTGGGCGATGAAGCCTACGCCACGGAGAAAGACGGCGATACCACGAAAGACACCCTGATCATTCGGTTGACCATCTTCCTTTTCTGGGTAAGTGCCGCGGTGCTGGGAGCGCTGATGGGAAAGCTCATTCCCGGTGAGTGGCTGAGTACGGATATTCATCTGGGGTTTCCGGCAAGCGTGGTGCTGATTTATCTGTCTGTCTCTCAAATCAAGCGGCGTGTAGCGGGTGGGTATCGGTTGCTGCCGCTGATGGTTGCGGCCTGTCTGCTAGTGGTCGGCGCCTTCCATCAGTGGTTGGGGGCGACCTTTTTCTGGATGCCCAGCGTCATCATGACGGCCATCCTTCTGGAGCAATGGAAAAAGCATGAATAGCAGCAGCATCATCACCGCCATCGCGGCCCTTTGCCTAACGAGCCTGCTGGTTCGCGTATTGCCGGTCATCTGCGATTTTCAGTTTTCTCCAAGGCTTTTGCGATGGATGGAGACGACGCTGCCCATCGCTGTTTTCCTGAACTTCATCGTCTACCTTGTATTGCAGGAAGCGCAGATCGCCCTTGGCCCTGCACTGGTCGCCCTGGTCATCACGGCCACGCTGGCTTATCTGAACCTCGGCGGCCTTTTCGTGGGAATGCTGGGCGGGTGCGTGTCGTATTATTTATTGACTGCATGGTGATGAGCATATTGACCAGAACCCCCCAGTACTTTGCCAATACCGGCGTCGGCAAGCGATATGATCAATACCGCCCCAAAGCCCACCAAGCGCTTTTTCAGATAATGAAGCGACATCTACCTGCCAAGCACTTTGGCCGGGCAGTGGACGTTGCGTGCGGCACCGGCGACTCTACCGTTCCGCTTCTGGATATTGCTCAGGAGGTCGTGGGTATTGATTCTTCAAACGAGATGCTGATCATCGCCCAACAGCGCGGCTTATCCGTGAGCAAGGCGGACTACACCGAGCTGCCTCAGCAAGGCCGCTTCGACCTCATCTCGACGTGTATGGCGTTTCACTGGTTCGATGGCGTGCGGGCCGTGGCGGCCTATAAAGCAGCGTCCCATCCCGGCGCTATCTGGATCATTTATAATTTCGCTTTCGCTGGCCATTCGACCTCCCATTGCTTCAACAGCTGGTTTCGTGACGAGTATCTGAAATGCTACCCATCTCCACCAAGGGCTCGATACGAAGACATGACGCTGGCAGAGGACCCGGCACTGTCACTACTGGCGAGCGAGAAAGGCTGTTTACCGATAACATTCACGCTCGATGCGCTGATTGGTTATCTCACTACGCAATCGAATATCGAAGAGGCTGTGAGAAAAGGCCAGACGTTGGATTCGATAGCTGTTGAGCTACGCGATCAACTATCTCAAATCGACTTTAGCGGTGAGTTTAAATATGCCTACTCCTACGACATTCTGCAGTACGCGGATCGGTGCTGATAATCTGCTGCCTACTGCCGAGGGGCATGCCGTATTCGCGAGGTGAAAAGTGCACTATTGGGAAGTAGAGGCCGCTGAAATTCCCGTTACGCTTTTGCTAGAAGCAGACCCTTCCGAAAAGATGATCGCATCTTACTTGCATGAGGCCTGGTGCTTTGCTGCGAAGCGAGAAAGAGAAATCCTGGGTGCGTGTATCGCCAAGCCAATCGGTGCCGAAACCGCCGAGCTATTCAATATCGCGGTCTACCCGCAGTTTCAGCAACAAGGCATAGGGTCAGGCCTGCTACGCTTCGCCTTGGGCGAACTGAGGAACAGAAATATACAGCGGGTAGAGCTAAGCACTGGCTCTTTCGGGTATCAGCTTGCCTATTATCAGCGCCATGGGTTCAGGGTTGATAGGGTGGTGAAGAACCACTTTCTGGATCACTACCCAGAAGCGCTTTTCGAGCAGGGGATTCAGCATCAGGATGCGCTACGGCTGTACATGGTCTTGTAATCCTAGAATCAACTCAAGCCCATCCAATACACTAGGTAGTCCTTACCTTTTGGCTCGACTAATGAACAAAATAGCATGGTTACTGGTGTTTCTTGCGGCCCCGGCGTTGGCGGAAGTCGACTTGGTAAAAGTAGATAAATCAGACAACCGCATGTATCTCCTCGATGGGGATAACGTGGTTAGAGAATTCCACGTTGCGCTTGGTGGCAGCCCGCAGGGGCACAAGGTTCAGGAGGGCGATCAGCGAACGCCTGAAGGCCACTACGTACTCGACTATAAAAAAGAGGACTCTGTGGCTTATCGCTCCATGCACGTGAGTTATCCCAACGAAGTGGACATGGCGAATGCCGAAAGGCTGGGCGTTTCACCCGGCGGTTTTATCATGGTACATGGTCAATTTAACTGGCTGGGCTGGCTGGCGCCCATTACGCAACGCTTTAACTGGACCAACGGCTGCATTGCGTTGACCAACTCGGAAATGGACGAGTTCATGGAGCTGGTCAAGGTGGGAACGCCTATTCACATTGAGTGGTAATTCTCTGCTGGTTTAAGTGGGCGTAACGGTCAGTTTCATTGGCTTTGAACAAGTAAGGGGTTCAAGGTCAAAGCGTACAGGAAGCTACTGATGAATAAGGTTGCCATCATTACCGGCGGCGGGCGTGGCATTGGCGCGGCAACCTCCGAGCTGCTGGCCGCCCGTGGCTACGCGGTGTGTATCAACTACCTGAAAAACCGCGAGGCGGCGCAAGCGGTGGCGGCGCGTATCGAAGAGGCGGGCGGCCGGGTTTCATTCACACGGACATGCACGCCGATGGTGGAGAACCTGGTCGGGTCGCACGGCTGGCGCCGCAGATTCCGTTGAAGCGCGGCGGCACGCCGGAAGAGGTTGCCCAGGCCATTGCCTGGCTATTATCCGATGAGGCCTCCTACGTGACTGGCTCGTTTATCGATATAGCGGGAGGCAAGTAGGTGGCGATGCGTCGTCGATACCGAGTAGACGCTCAACGGAGTCGTCAATGATTACCGGCTTGAACCATATCACCCTGGCCGTGAGCGATCTGGAACGTTCGCTGCATTTCTACACCCAGGTGCTGGGGTTGACCGGGCATGCGAAATGGAACAACGGCGCCTACCTTTCCGCCGGGAAGCTATGGCTTTGCCTCTCCTGCGATGAACCCTGCGCGAAGACCGACTATACCCATATCGCCTTTGACGTAGCGCAGGCAGATTTCGATGCCTGTTGCGCAAGGCTGGAAGCCCTTGAGGTACGGCAATGGAAGCTGAACAAGAGCGAAGGGCATTCGATTTATATACTCGACCCCGACGGCCATAAGTTGGAGATTCACGCAGGTGGCTTGCAGAGCCGACTGGCTTCCTTGGTGGAGAACCCCTATAGCGGCCTTGTCTGGCTATGACGATTTATCGTTAAAGTAATTCAGGCGGGCTCCGATATATATACTTAAGTCGTGCCATTTCCTGATCGTTGCCCAGAGCCTTCCATGTCCAAAAAGCTGATCTGCCTCGTTACTGCCTTGCTGTTGTCTTCTGGCTCCTTTGCCCAATCCCCTGTGGATGAGGCGGAAAAGGTGGCGCTGGCGTGGCTTGAGACAATCGACCGAGGTGAGTTCGAAAGGGCGTGGGAGGAGGCTTCCCCCTTGCTGCAGCGGCCTCTCTCCGCCAGCATGCTGGAGCGCACCATTGGCCTGGCGCGGCGCGATTTTGGTCCCGTGGAGTCGCGTCGGCGTACGCGGGTGGTCAGCCAGACCTCCATGCCCGGTGCGGCGCGCAACGACTACAAGGAATTTACCTTCCAGACGCGGTTTGCCAACAAGCCTCAGGTCACCGAAACCATTACGCCGCACTTTGAAGAGGGTGTATGGAAGGTGAGCGGCTACTACGTGCAATAAGCCGCTATCGACCAAACGCCACGCCCCCCGGCGCGGTGTACCAAGGCTGCGATATTCATGATCGTCTCTGGTGCGGCGCCTGTTTTTCCGTGCCCGCCATCTTGCCCCCGTAAATGCTTCCATCACAGGTATAATGCCGCCAACGCTGGCCTGCCTGGCGACTCATTACGTGATTGGATAGAGAAGGGTGTCAACAATGATCAATACCAAAATATACAAGTCAGTTTACGAGCTGGCCGAAAAGCTGATGAAGGCGGCTGCCAAGGATGACAGGGCAGCGTTTGAATCCCTTTACGCCGAGCTGGAAACGATCTGCCGGGAGAATGAGAATACCGCCAAGGATCACCCGGAGCAGTGGGAAACCCTGGCCGACTTTACCGAGGAGCTGGACGAGGCGCTGATCATCTACGCCAAGGCGCTGGCCAAGGCGGAGGCAGCCGATTCAAAGGACCACCTCTCGTCCATCGCTTTTTCCATGGCAACGCTGCAGGTCGAGCTGGGTCAGACTGACGAGGCGATTCAGAACCTGAAACATGCCCAGGTCAGCGCCAGCAGGATCGAGGACCAGGAGCTCAAGGCAGAAATAGATGAGCTGCTGGAAACGCTGACTGCCAGCCAGTGAAGCATCATCCATCTTTGAATATGCCGGCAATGCCGGTAGGCTTTATCGGATGTACCCAGAATCAGGAGTCAGGTTTTGACCAATAATGATATTTTTCGCCGCATACGTTATACCTTTGATTTAAAAGATACCTTTATCGTCAAGATCTTTGCCCTGGCGGATATCGAGGTCACTCAGACGCAGGTGATCGACTGGCTGAGAAAGGATGAAGACGAGTCACTGGTCAAGATGAAGGATGTGGATCTGGCGGCGTTTCTCAATGGCTTCATCAGCCACAAGCGCGGCAAGCGTGAAGGCGAACAGCCGGCGCCGGAAAAGAACCTGAACAACAACATGGTATTTCAGAAGCTGAGAATCGCGCTGAACCTGAAGGCTGATGACATCCAGGAGATTTTTGAGCTGGCAGGCTTCAATCTGAGTGCCCACGAACTAAGTGCGTTTTTCCGCAAACCCAGCCACAAGAACTATCGCGAGTGCAAAGACCAGGTGCTGCGCAATTTCCTGATGGGCCTACAATGCCAATTGCGCCCAGAGCAGGCCGACAAGCGCGCGTAATCAGGACTAATAGCTAGATTCATTCTGCGGCCCACGCCCTGGTACAACCAGTCACGCGTTTACCTCTTCACACAAACAAAAATGGCGTTCCCTGAGGCGGTGTCCCAGGGCGTTATTTTTGCATAGTCGTGTTCAAACACCTGAACCTCGAAGAGAGGTTCAAGCAAGTCAACGAGTTCTGCAAAGCGGACGGCCACCATCGGGTGTTCGTCGTCCCATACCTGCACGCCGCTTGCGTCTGCTTTCTCGATGCTGAGCCTGAGGGACTGCTGTTCGCCTTGCCCGTCGTAATGCCAGCCTGAACGGAAGGTGAACAGGTCGGTGCCTTGCCTGGCCGTATGCTTGACGAACAGGGCATTGTCGATCTTGTCTTTATCTACTGCGTTGAAGCAGAACACGCCACCGGGCGCCAGGGCGCGGTGTGCGCTGAGAAGACAGTCGTTCAGCTTTTCAATACTTGCGTTGTAGTGAATCGAGTACAGAAAGCAGGTAATCAGATCCTGCGGTTCGCAGACGTCGAAACTGCTCATGTCCTGACGCATGAACGAGGCGCTGGGGCAGCGGGTAGCAGCGATATCCAGCATGGGCTGGTTGATATCCAGGCCGCTGCTCGAATAGCCAAATTCGATGAAACGGCGCACATGAGGGCCGGTGCCACAGGCCAGGTCAAGATGCGTGTGGCCGCCGTTACCGAAGAGCTGATGCAGCCTGCGGATACCGTCACTCTGGGCCTGGTAGTCGATATCCACGCACATTAAATCGTAATAGCCAGAGAGATCGGTATAGAGCGCGTTGGACATGAGGGCCTGGTAGCAGGGGGCGTTGAATAGGGTGGGGCATAGTAAACGAGTGCCCAGGGTTTGAGAAGCGGACTTTATATACGCAACGGCTGCAGGGGCATAGCTGCATTGGGTAAGTAACGACGTAACTTGGCCTTTTTAAAATCCTGCAAGGCTTCCATCGACTATGCTTGATAAGCGAGTGCAGGCCTTGTATGAGCTTGAGTCTGGTTGAACCAACTGAGAAGGAACGATCATGGACGAACCCGTTTACTGGTATGCCGTGGCAGCAGTGCTGCTGTTTGTGAAAATGTGGGCGACTGGCCTTTACCAGGGCTTTCACCGAATCACCAAAAAGACCTTTAAAACGCCGGAAGACGCGCGCATGGCGGGAACTGAACCTGCCCAGGAGGAGTTGCCTCAGGTTCAGCAGGCCAGCAAGGCGTGGTCCAACGACCTTGAAAACATCCCCATCTTTCTGGGGTTGGGTGTCGCCTATGTGCTGGTAGGGGCGTCGCCCGGGCTTGCCGTTTGGCTGTTCATGATTTTTACCGCAGCGCGCTACTGCCATACGCTGTGCTACCTGGCAAAACTCCAGCCTTGGCGCACCGTCTCCTACGGCGTGGGGTTGCTGTGCATGATCGTCATGAGCATTCAGATCGTGCTGGCGCTGCCCTGATCAACGGGTGCCGTGTCCTGACGGGCGCGGCGCCAGACGCTGGGCGGGCGTTTTTCTTCCTGCGCCCAGCGGCGTCTTAGCTGGCGCTCGTCGCCAAAGCCGGTCTCTTCAGCAATGCGGGCGAGCGACCAGGTCGTTTCCATCATCAGCGTCTTGGCCCGTTGCAGCCGCAAGCCGGCAATGTAGTCACCTACCGGCATGCCGGTCAGTTGCTTGAACTGGCGCCGAAAGTGACGTTCGCTCATGGCCGCTTGCGTTGCCAGCGTTTCGGCCCGCCAGGGGTGGGCGGGGGCCTCGCAAATGGCGTCCTGCACGCGATGAATCCGCGCATCCACGTGGTTTCTGCCTTCAAGCCAGGCGCCCAGCTGTGGCTCCTGGCCGCTACGGCGAAGGTACAGCACCATTTCTCTGGCCACCGCCAGCCCCAGGGCATGGCCGCCCACCCGAGTAAGCCAGTGGAGCATGGTATCGATTCCGGTGGAAATGCCGGCACTGGTCAGGTAACGGCCATCTTCGGTAAAGATGCAATCACCCTGGACGTGTGCCTTGGGCGCCCTTTCGCGAAGTTGATCCAAAAGCGTGTGGTGCGTGGTACAGCGCCTTCCATCGAGCAGGCCCGCATCGGCGAGCAACAGGGTACCGGAACAGACGGTCATCAACGTATCGGCATGAATCGCATTGCTCTTGAGCCAGCCGATGCACGCCTGCTGCGCCTGAGAATCGAGGCGGTTGCGGTACTGGCCGGGGATCAGCAGCAGGCTCTGCCGGGGCAACGTGTCTGGCAGTGGGGAAATGCCGCCCAGGGTGAGTGGCCCCAGCCACGGCATGGCGGTGCTGGGGCCGAGATAGCAGATATCCATCTCCATGCCCAGGCGGCTTGCGCACTGCAGTACCTGAAGCGGGCCCACCAGGTCGAGTGGCACTTGCCCCGGCATCATCAAGACGGCCACCCGCAGGGTCGGCACCTTTCGGGCAGGCGGTTCGCTTGTATTGAATGTGTCAGTCACACGCAGCTTGCCACTCGTTGATCAAATCCTGGGTATCGATGATACGCGCAAAGCGGCCCTCCAGCACAAGCTCCGTGCGCGCCTTGATGTCCGAGGCTTGCCAGGTAATGCCATGGCGCGTCATGGGAAACGTCAGGGTGGCGTCGCTTGCAAAATCGACCTTGAAGCCTAGATCGGAGGCCACCCGCGCGGTGGTTTCGCAGCACTGCTCGGTACGAATGCCGCTGATGGCCAAGTGTAAAATACCCCGCTCGCGTAGCCAGCTTTCAAGCTGTGTATCACTGAACGCGTTATGTACCTGCTTGTGAAAGGTGGCCGCCGCCGTGTCTTCAAACCCCTGAAGTGGGCGAATCAGGCCGAGTTCAGGATCAAACGGTCCTTGGCTTCCGGGCGCTTCGTGGAAAATACGCACGACCGGTATGCCGCTGGCTTTAGCGGCATCGAGCAGAGCACGCTGGTGGGGCCGCCAATCATCGGCAAGGGCTTCAACCCAATACTCCTTGGCGGGAAAGGAGGCTTGAACATCGATCAGCAGCAGAGCGGTACGGGAAAGTGTCATGGTGGGCCTCATGGGTCATGTGAGGCTCTAGCGTAATGGGTCTTCGATGCTTGCGTCGGACACAAAACGGACAAATACGGACATCGTTGATATATCGCGGAAAAAGTTCTTGTGAAGCTTTACAGCAAGCGCTGATGGCTTACGATGATCAGGCCCATTTATCTAGCCTGAGTGAGTGACCATGCCGCCTATTGCCGAGACCCCCGAACCCCCTTATTACGCCGTCGTGTTTACCTCGATACGCACGGAACTCGATGAAGGCTACGATGCGATGGCCGCAAGAATGGTTGAACTGGCCGCTCGGCAGCCGGGCTTTCTGGGCGTGGAATCGGCAAGAAACGATGTGGGAGTAACGGTTTCCTACTGGGCAGATCTGGCGTCCATCAAGGCGTGGAAAGCCCATGCCGAGCACCAACAGGCGCAGCGGCTGGGCCACCAGCAGTGGTATCAGCACTTCAAGACCCGGATTGCCAGGGTGGAGAGGGATTACGGGTTCTAGGGCGGGATTACAGGATCAGACCAGACAAGAACTGCAGCCCCAGTGCCAGCAGCAATACCGCCACGCCACCCACAAGGCTTGTGATCATCGCGTGGCGCTTCCAGAGAACGAGGACGCCAGGTCCAAAACGGTAAACAAGCCAGGCCAAGCCGAAGTAGCGCAAGCCGCGTGCTATCAGGGTGGCCAGGGCGAACAACAGAATCGGGTAGCCTGAAATGCCGGCGGTCATCATGGCTATCTGAAAAGGAATCGGCAAGAGACCGATGGCCATTATGGAAGCAAAACCGTATTGGTTAAAAAAGGTCTGGAAGGAGCGAAAGCTCTCCTGCAGGCCCATGACATCGACAAGCCACGTGCCTACCGTTTGAAACAGCAGCATGCCCACCCCATACCCGACCAGCGAGGCTACCAGGCAGCCGGCCGTGGTAGCGGCCGCCATGTGCCAGATCCTTGGCCGGTTGCTGGCCATCAGGGGGATCATCATCAGCTCAAGCGGAATGGGCAGGATAATGGTTTCTAGAAATGACAGAACGCCAAGTAGCCACAGCATATGCCTTGAACCATTGATGCGCTCAAGCCACGCCTTCATACGCGTTGGTGCAATGGCCATGAAAAGACTACATCGCCGGGTTGATGCGTCGATAAACCGCTGCCAATACGCTATAGGCGCCAAAGGCAAATAGCCCGATAGCGACAAAGGCGAGAAGCCATTGGCCATAGGCCTGGCTGCGCAGCGTACTGAATACTTCTTCGGTGCCGCCTGCCTCGCTGGGGCTTATCTGATACGCCGCAATGAGAAAGAAGCTGCCCACGATCACGAATACCAGGCCGCGAATGCTGAGGCCAAATCGGCACACCGGGTAGGCCCAGCGTTTGGTGTGTTCAGGCATATCGAAGTGCTTGTCGAACTTGGCCTTGAGGCCCTTGAGCCCGTGGGCGATGCCGGCTCCGATGATCGCAAGTCCGACAGCCCCTACGAGCCAGCGGCCAAACGGCTGCTGAAACAGCCAACTGACCATGCCCTCGGAGCCGCTGGACTCGCCGGAGGAGGCACCCAGGCGAAAGATGAGGCTGGCGGCATAGAAGGCCAGCAACGTATGGGTAATGGCGCTGACCATCAAACCCGTTCTGATGGCGATCCCCTTGGCGCCGGCGCCATGGTGGTCGGCATCCTTGAGCGCCTGAAGAGTGCGCCACAAGGCGTAACCCAGCAATCCCAGGGCAATGAGTCCCAATATGACCTTGCCAAAGGGAGCCGCCAGCACCCTTTCAAGCGCGCCGCGGCTGCCTTCGGTCTGGCCACCTTCGCCAAGCGCAGCAAGCGCTGCCAGGCCACCGATCAGCAGGTAAACCACCCCACGCGCGGCATAACCCATTCGAGCGAATAGGGTAATGGCGTCCCGGTGATCAGGCGCAGATGTACGATTGGCCACGGTGTCCTCCTGACTGAAATGGCTTTATGCAATATCCATATAAAGTGGTTATCTATACTGGGTGAGTCGCGTGATATTGTCTAGCCAGTGACGAGAGGCGTCGAATGTAATGGTTATTTAACCTGGTCACATATGTCGCGTTCGTGAATCAAATGACGGCAGGCAGTTAACTGCGCAAGATTCGGGTCGGCAGCGGGCGTGCAGGCGCGTAATCTGTAATGACTGGGAACTGTCAGGAGCATTCGATGGATGATTATGCGCGTATCGAGAAGGCCATGGCGTATATGGTGGAGCGGGCGGTGTTTCAGCCCGGCCTGGATGAGGTGGCGGCTCATGTTCACCTGAGTGCCTACCACTTTCAACGCCTGTTCTGCCGCTATGCGGGCATTTCGCCCAAACGCTTCTTGCAGGCGTTGACCCTGGAGCGTGCCAAGCGGTTATTGAAAGAGCCGCATGCCTTGCTCGATGTTGCTCATGCGCTTGGGCTCAGTGGTGGCTCGCGGCTTTACGATCATTTCGTTCAGTTGGAAGCGGTCACTCCTGGGGAGCACAAGCGTCAGGGGGAGGGCGTATATATCGAGTACGGCGTGCACCCAACGCCCTTGGGTAACGTGCTGGTAGCGACAACCCCGCGCGGCATTTGCCGGATGGGCTTTGTGGATGCTACCAGCGCCGATGAACTGCTGGCGCGACTTGCCAGAGAGTGGCCGCGAAGTACGCTCCATCATCGCCCTGAGGCGACGGCGTATGTGGTCGATGCGCTATTTGCCGCGCCGAAAGCTGAGCCCCATACCTTGGCGCTTCATGTGACCGGTACCAATTTCCAGGTGGCCGTTTGGCGAGCACTGCTCACCATTCCTGAAGGCCAGCTGGCAAGCTATACGCATATTGCTCAGGCGCTGGGCATGCCAAAATCGTCCCGCGCCGTAGGTAATGCGGTAGGCGCTAACCCCGTTGCGCTATGGATTCCCTGCCATCGCGTTATTCAACAAAGCGGTGCACTGGGAGGCTACCGCTGGGGGCTGCCCAAAAAGCAGATGGTACAAGCCTGGGAGGTTGCCCAGATGCAAACATCTGTGTCTGAACCTGAGCTGTTAACCACTCACTAGCTGAACACAAAGGCCTTCAATGAATATCACTGCCCTTCAAGCCGATATTACGACCCTCGATGTTGATGCCGTTGTCAACGCCGCCAATACCTCACTTCTGGGCGGCGGTGGGGTGGATGGGGCCATTCACCGGGCCGCTGGGCCTGAGCTGCTGAAGGCATGCCGAACGCTGGGCGGATGCCCGACCGGCGATGCGAAACTCACCGACGGTTTCAAGCTACCGGCGCGCTACGTGATCCATACCGTTGGCCCGGTATGGCACGGTGGAACACGCGGTGAAGCCGATCAGTTGGCATCGTGCTATCAGCGCTCCTTGGCACTGGCTGAATCCGCTGGGGCTCGCACGGTGGCGTTTCCCAGCATAAGCACGGGTGTATACCGTTATCCTGTTGAAGAAGCCGCACAGATTGCCGTCTCGACAGTAAGCCAGGCGCTCAAGCAGTGTACGGCTGTCAAGGCGGTTACGTTCTGCTGCTTTTCCGGCGCGGATCTGGCTGTTTATCAGAAGTACCTCGAGCAGCTGACAGCGTAGCGGTATAGGGCTGGCTCAGTGCCCGAACACTGACCAGCCGGTACGCTGGGCAAACATTTCCAGCGCCTGGGTGCCCAGCAGACTGTTGCCATACTCATCGAGCCCCGGCGACCAGACCGCGATGGCGCCCTGGCCTGGCGCAATGGCCAGAATGCCGCCCCCCACACCGCTTTTACCCGGCAAGCCGACCCGGAAGGCGAACTCGCCCGAGGCGTCATAGTGGCCGCACATCATCATCAGTGAGTTGATACGGCGTGCGCGCTGGGGAGAAACCACCCGAATATTGCTGGGCTGGTTGACGCCGTCAGAGGCCAGAAACAGCCCGGCGTGGGCGAGCTGTTCGCAGCTCATGGCGATGGCGCATTGGTGAAAATAGGTGCCCAGCACCTTGTCTACATCGTGACGCAGGCGGCCAAAGGCTTTCATGAAATGGGCAAGCGAAGCGTTGCGGTCACGGTGGGCCATTTCGGAAGCGGCGACCTTGTGGTCAAAGCAGATGCTTTCATCATCTGCAATATAGCGCACGAAATTGAGCAGCTCGGCGAGTGTCTCCTTGGGTTCGTGGCCCATCATGATCGCATCGACGACGGCAATGGCGCCTGCATTGATGAACGGGTTACGTGGCTTGCCGCCTTCATGCTCAAGCTGAACGATGGAGTTGAAGGGGTCGCCGGACGGTTCGCGGCCCACGTTGGCCCAGAGCGCATCGCCGAGCTTGCCAAGGGCAATGGTAAGCGTGAATACCTTTGAAATGCTCTGTATGGAGAAGGGGGTAGTGGCACAACCTGCGGAGTAGCGCTCGCCATTGACGGTAGCAAGAGAAATGGCAAACCGGCTGGGGTCGATGTGAGCAAGCTCAGGGATGTAGTCGGCCACCTTGCCACGCTCCTTTCTGGTCGCCATCGTTTCGGCGATTTCATCGAGTAGTTCTTGCATCGGGGGGCCGTTTTAGTGATGGGCAATAAAAGCGGTTACTTTAGCCGAAAAAGATACTGATGTCTTCCTGTGCATTTTCTAAAAAAATAAAAAACACTGGATATCGGCCAACGCGGATTGAACTTTAATAAATAAGACTGATTTTCTAATTTTTCGATTCCAGCATTCGTTTTTATTGATGTTGCGATAGTTAGTTTAGTAAAGATACAGGGGTTGTTTTTAATAATATATTTTATTTCAAAATCGATTTTTTAATATCTTTATGATTTTTATGGTTTTTATATTTAAATCGATCAGTTTTTAACCTTGTCTTTGTTTTATTGATGCCTCTTGATCGTAAATTCCAATTCTCGCGATTGGTTTTTTTAATCAAACTTTATGGCAATAATTTTTGGTCTTTTTTATAAAGTATTCGTTGCTGGTTGTTTAAAGTTATTGTTTAATGCGCTTGCATCTCCCCGATGTCCTACCTATTAGCGAGTGTGAATAAACATGACTGTTAACGTCTCTGTGACGGTGCCTTTTCATGGGTAACCGGCATCCCCTTGTCTTGGCCATAGGAATGGCGCTGGGCACTATCTCGATAGCTGGGTGTAGTTCTGGCGGCGGTGGCGGTGGTGGCACTGGTGAAAGTGATCCTGACCTGGGGGTGCATAATCCTGTGCCTGCCATGCAACCCGCCAATATTGCCCCCATGATGGTCGCCAGCAAAAAAGACAGCGTGGAGCTGCCTGTCGACATCCGTCTGGCGGTGGTCGATAGCGCATTCGATACTGACACGCTAACCAATAACCATCTGGTGATTGATACGCTGAACGTTCATACCAGTGGCACTGACGTAAGCGGTGGCAACGAATGGCACGGGAATACCGTGGCGTCGGTCATCACGGGCGGCACGTTGGGTAACGCGCGCCTTGACCTGATCAAGGTCGAGCAGGACGGCGTCAACCGCAGCAGTGCGATCAACTATGCCGTGGGTGAGGCCGCCGGACGGGGCGCCCGGGTCATCAACGCCAGCTTCTCCAAGCGCTACCTTGCCAGTGACCCGCGTCTTGCGTTCAATGGCGTAACGGCCCGGCAATCCTTCGATCAGGTGGTCAATGCCAATGGCGGCAGCGGTGCCGTTTACGTTGTCAGTGCGGGTAATGAAGGCACGGCCATGCAGACAGAGGGGCGGGCGATCTATGAAAGCTACCCTGAACTTTACAACATGATGCTGATTGCCGTGGGAACGACGCCCGATGGCAATGTTCATCCTTCAAGCTCCTACCCGGGTGATGATACCCGCCTGCAGGAGCGGGCGATTGCCACCGATTACGTGTACCGCGAGCTAAATGCTCAGGGCACGTCGTTTTCTGCTGCGCGTATCTCCGAGTATGCAGCGGGTATCCTGTCGCGCTGGCCGCACCTGAATGCCCAGCAGGCCAGCCAGCGGCTGCTGGATACGGCCAGCCAGGATAGCGCGCTGTTCGCTCAAAACGATTGTGGAATCTCGGCGACGGCCAACTGTGGTACCTACTACCTTGGCCAGGGTATTGCCGATATCAATGCGGCACTAGCACCTGAAGGTGAGCTCGTGGTGGCACAAAGCGAGCAGGTAGCCGCAGGCGGCGAACTGGCTGGGCGCTCCGATATACGCCTGTCGAGCGCTTATGGCAAATCGCTGAGCGAAGCCGGCGTGCTGGATAACGTGACCGCCTTCGATAGCCTGGGCCGCGACTACCAGGTCAACTTGAGCGAGCGCGCCCAGTCGCGTACGCGCCGGGCAACACAACTGCGTAGCCAGATGGAGCAGCTGACCCAATACTCGCCCGCTTCCCTGCAAACGGAATCGGTCAGCATGGGGCCTTATAGCTTCACGTCCAGTATCAATGGTGCCGGTGATCTGCTGAGCAGCCGCTTCGACGGCACGCTGGGCAGCGCGTCGTTGAGCGCCTTCAACTTCGCAGGCTCCCAGGCGAGTCCGATGAGTGCCTACGCAGAGTCGGGCATGATGCCGATGATCTCTTTTCAGAGCGGCTCTGCGCTTACCCAGTCGCTGGATAGCGTTAACGGGGTAAAGGCGAATTACGCACTCGGTGATACCTTGAGCTTCATCGCCACGCACTGGAGCGGCAACGAGCTCGAGACCGAAAGCGACTACCGCGCCAACCGTTCTGATGTCGGCTTCGAATGGCAGCTTTCACCGGCGCTGAGCATGACGACCCAGGTTGGCCGACTGCAGGAGCACAATGGCGTGATGGGCGCGAGTGGGTCGGGCGCCCTGGGCCTTGGCGAGCATAACGAAATGACGTTTGCAGGCGTCACCCTCAAGGCTGATCACGGCAATGGGGTAAGCTCATTTGCCGAGTTCGAGCAGGGCAAGGGCGATGCTGAAGGTAGCGGTTTGCTCACGCATCTACGCGATATCCGCGCGCAAAAGGTAGCCATGGGAGTGCAGTGGCAGGATGACAATGAACGGGCGGCATTTTCACTGCAGCAGCCGCTGCGTATCGAAAGCGGTATTGCCACTCTGGATGTGCCGGTAGGACGCACGCTCGAGGGCGGGGTTATCCGCGAAGAGCGCGAGGCTCAGCTCTCTCCCTCGGGTCGCCAGGTGGATATCGAGTTCGGTTATACATACTCGCCCAGCGCAAACACCCGCTGGCAGTTCAACCTGCTGCATACGCTGGAGCCTGACCATGATGCCAACGCGCCGTCCGATACGGCCGCAATGGTAAGCTATTCCGCCTTACTCTAGAAAACCACCCGCATCATTCATGAAAACCGGCAGAGATGCCGGTTTTTGTCGCCCCGACGTCACCCCTGCCTGATGGCGGGCGTCCTGGGCAGTCAGTTTGAGCGCGCAATGACATCTTGATAACCCTGGCTAATCAAGCAAGTGGCCATTTTGACAATTATTGAGATGGTTTCGCTTTCCTCGGTAATACTTGCGCTGAGTTAGGCGATATCTAGACTTGTTTTCACCAGCACTTTTCAGGGAGAGAATAAGTGGCCAAGGAAACCGTGACCGACTCACTGCCGACTGCCTCGTTTACCGAGACGGTTGCCTTCTTGTTCAAGGTGATGGCACCCAACATCGCCAAGGGCGTGATCATACGACGCCCTGCGGTTGTGCATCTGGCCGAGCAGTGGGCGCTGGATACACGCTCCATCAAGCAGGTTCAGGCGTTCAACAGCAAGTACGGTAAAGGCCCCTTGCTGTTCAACACGCCGTTCAAGCCCATGGCGCTCATTCTCGACCCTGACGACGCCCATCGCGTCATGGAGGAAACGCCGGAACCGTTTGCCACCGCCGAGTCGGCAAAACGGAGTGCGCTTTCGCACTTCGAACCCGACATGGCGCTGGTGTCGCATGGCAAGGCCCGCGAAGAGCGGCGGCGCTTGAACGAGGACGTACTGCAAAGTGGCTGCCCGGTGCATGGTTTCTCTCGCCATTTCATGCAGGTGATAGAGGAGGAGGTGGCCGCGTTGCTCGAGGTGGTCGAGCAACATAACCATAAACTGGACTGGCCGCTGTTCATTGATGCCTGGAACCGAATCGTGCGTCGTGTGGTGCTTGGTGATTCGGCCCGGGATGATCATGAGCTGACCCAGACGCTGATCCGCTTGCGCAGGGCAGCGAATTGGGGGTTCATGCATCCCAAGCGCAAGCGTGTGCGGCAGTCGTTCTACGAGCAGTTGGCCCACTATGTAGATCGGGCTGAACCCAATAGCCTAGCTGCGCTGGTGGCGGGCCATGATGCCGATAGCCAAGCAAGGCCGCTACAGCAGATGCCGCAGTGGCTGTTCGCCTTCGAACCGGCGGGGATGGCGACGTTTCGTGCGCTGGCGCTCATCTGCGCTCACCCGGAGCAGGCAAAGCGCGCCCAGGCAGAGGCAAATCAAGCGGCTACTCCAAAGCCCGACACTACCTTCCTGAAAGCCTGTGTACTGGAGGCGCTTCGGCTATGGCCTACAACGCCGCTTTTACTGCGTGAAACCACCGAGCGCACGCGCTGGACGCAAGGGGAAATGCCCCGCAATACCACGCTGCTGATCCATGCGCCCTATTTTCACCGGGATGATCGCCACCTCGAGATTGCCCATCGCTTCGCACCCGACACATGGCTAAGCCCTGGGTCGCTCGATGACTGGCCGCTGCTGCCCTTTAGTGGCGGTCCGGGTATCTGCCCGGGCAGACATCTGGTGTTGATGGTTACCAGTGCCGTGCTGGCGGCCTTGCTCAAGGAGCGCCATATTCGCCTGGACCCGCCTGACCGGCTGAGTGGTACACAGCCAATGCCCGCGCTATTGAGCAATTTCCATCTGTGCTTTCAGGTCACAAAGGCAAGCGGCCTGGCGGAGCAGGAAGCCACCAGCCGCTTGTAAGCACTTCGCCTGAGGGGACGCCCCGCCGCCCTGGGCCCTTGGACATGAGAATGCTGGCCGTTACGCGTTGCATCCTGATCATGCGCTCGCTAAAGTGCCGCCTTCTATCGCCCGATTGAACGCATGGAGCAGCGCATGGCCACCCTGATGATTCAAGGCACTACGTCCGATGCGGGGAAAAGCACGGTGGTAGCGGGGCTTTGCCGGGTATTGAAGCGCCGCGGATTCAACGTGGCGCCTTTCAAGCCGCAGAACATGGCGCTCAATAGCGCCGTCACCGTCGATGGCGGTGAAATTGGTCGCTCGACCGCCCTGCAGGCC
This sequence comes from Vreelandella aquamarina, assembly GCF_020075495.1. Classification (GTDB taxonomy): domain Bacteria; phylum Pseudomonadota; class Gammaproteobacteria; order Pseudomonadales; family Halomonadaceae; genus Vreelandella; species Vreelandella aquamarina_A. The sequence goes on along the minus strand of NZ_JABYQT010000007.1, from coordinate 156,952 downwards.
CAGGCGGCGGGCGTGGCGCCCCACAGCGACATGAACCCGGTGCTGCTCAAGCCCGAAAGCGAGCGCGGCGCCCAGGTGATTCTGCGGGGCCGGGTCCATGGCCATATGGACGCGCTGGATTACCACGCTTTCAAGCGCACCGCAAAGCTGAGTGTGATGGCGGCCTGGCAGAGCTTGAACCAGCGCTTCGACGTCATCATTGCCGAAGGTGCGGGCAGTCCTGCCGAGATCAACCTGCGCAAGGGCGACATCGCCAACATGGGCTTTGCCGAAGCGGTGGACTGCCCGGTTCTGCTGGTGGGGGACATCGACCGCGGCGGCGTGTTCGCCCAGCTCGTGGGCACCCTTGAACTGCTGAGCGACAGCGAGCGCCTGCGTACCAAAGGCTTCATCATCAATCGTTTTCGCGGCGATATCGGGCTGCTTACCCCGGGGCTTTCATGGCTTGAAGACCGCACCGGCAAGCCAGTGCTGGGAACGCTGCCTTTCGTGTCCGGGCTTTTACTGGACGCCGAGGACGCCATTGCCGGCGTACACGCCGAAAAACAGCGCCAGACGCTCAACGTCATCGTACCGCGGCTGCCGCGCATCAGTAATCACACGGATTTCGATGCGCTGCGGCTACATCCGCAGGTATCGCTCAGCTTCGTTCATGAAGGCCAGCCGATTCCGCCGACGGATGTCATCATCCTGCCCGGCAGCAAGAGCACCCTGAGTGACCTGGCCTGGCTCAAACGCAACGGCTGGGTAGCGGCGATCGCTCGCCACCTGCGCTACGGTGGCCGCGTACTGGGCATCTGTGGCGGGTTTCAGATGCTGGGCGAGTGGGTGGATGACTCAAACGGGCTGGAAGGCCCGGCCAAGCGCGCCAGCGGCCTTGGGCTGCTGGCGCTGACCACGCGGATGATGGCAGGCAAGCAACTACGAAACGTTGCCGGTGTAATGATCGAAGAGGGGGTAAGGGTGACCGGCTACGAGATACACAATGGCGTAAGTGCGGGCCGGGCGCTTGAAACCCCCTTGTTCGATCTAGGAACGCACCAGGACGGAGCGGTAAGCGAGGATGGTCAGGTTCTGGGTACCTACCTGCACGGCGTGTTCGACAGCCCCGATACGTGCGCAGCACTCCTCAAGCGCCTGGGGTTGAGTGCGCCTGAGCCGGTGGATTACACGGCGCATCGCGAACGTGAACTCGACCGTCTGGCAGATACCCTCGAAGCGCATCTGGATATCGAGCGCGTTCTCGCCTTGCTGAGTGAGGCGCCTTGAGGTGGTGGCCTCAGGGCGCTTTGATCGAGCTTATTCCGGGCCGGTATCGCTGTCCGGTACCGTATCATCGGAATCCTTTGCATCGCTGGGCGCATCGGCATGGCGGCGGCTTGCCATCAGAGTGATTTCTACCTTGCTGGCTCCCTGGAGTCGGCTCGCCTCGGTACAGGTGCGTGCGGGAAAACGCCCCGGTTCGAAGAACTCGGCGTAGGCACTGTTCACCTTGTTCAGGTCATCCAGGTCCGTCAGATGGATATCCACGCGAACTACATCGCTTAAATCCAGCTCTTCCTGGCGCAGCATGCGTTCAAGCTCACGCATGATGCGATGGGTTTCCTTGCCTGCATCATGTGAGTGCGTGACGCTTTCATCGGTGATGTCGGCAATCGTCAGGCCTGAAATGAACACGTGATGCTCGTCTACCACCATGTGGCTGCCGGGAAAATCGGGCTTGGGCAGGGTGGGGTCGTTGATGAACGTGGGCATGGGCTCTCCTTGGCGGCCGTTGGCTTTGCTGTCATTGCCTGCGACAGGTAGAGAGCAATTGGGTTCAATTCGCGCGAGCCTCTGGCCCTTGGAACCTGAATGCTCTAGGCTTGCGGGCTTCAAGGGCCGCCGGGCGGCTCAGGATAAAGCGCAGCGAGAGAGCGTCATGAAGGTTGTTCAGATCAAGGAGGCGGGGCAGCGAGATGCCTGCCTGGCGCGTTTATGCGCAGAAGTGTACGGCCAAGCGGCAGGGTTGACGCCGCTTGTCGTCTTTACCGGCGTGCGCAACGTGCTGTTCAAGCAGGAGGTGGCACGCCTTCTGGCGGGGGTGGACAGCTCTGGCAAGCCGCTGGCACTGGTGCTGCTGGTGCTAGATGAAGCAGGCGAGGGCATGACGATCACCCACACCTGCGAGCTTGACTCAGATGGCGCCAGTCAGCGCCTGATAAGCGAGTTGACGCTGAAGGCGCCGCTGCGGGTAGACGTGGACAGTCCCGAGCAGCAGGCGTTCTACCAGGGCTGCGGTATCAAGCGCTGGTTCGAGGCGCAAGACGGTCAGCTGATCGGCTTGAGCGGGCGCCATCCGGCCGGTAGCCGCGATGAGCTGGCGGCAACGGTGGCGCTGGACGAAACGCTGATCCTGCGGCGCTTCAAGCACGATGCCAAGGCCTTCGAAGTCGCCAAGCAGGATTTCCTGAACGGCCTTCAGGCGTTCCCTTCCCGTATCAAGGCGTGAGCCTGGCCTGGGCAGGCTATTTTCTGGCCAGCTCGCGCATGGCGGTTTCAAGCCCCTCCAGGGTCATGGGATACATTCGATCATCGATGATCTCCTGAATCAGCTGGGTGGAGTAGGTATATGCCCAGGCTTGCGTGGGCGTGGGATTGAGCCATGCCAGGCGCGGGAAGGCCTGGCATAGCCGCCTGAGCCATGCACTGCCCGGCTCGTCGTTGAAATGCTCCACGCTGCCGCCGGGATGCGTCACTTCGTAGGGCGACATGGCCGCATCACCGACGATCACCACCTGATAGTCCGCACTATAGGTGTTCAACACGTCCAGGGTGGGGATGCGCTCATGGCCCCGGCGCAGGTTATTCTTCCAGACCCCTTCATACAGGCAGTTGTGAAAGTAGTAGTGCTCCAAGTGCTTGAACTCGGAGCGCGCCGCGGAGAACAGCTCTTCGCAAACGCGGATATGATCATCCATGGAACCGCCCACGTCCAGAAACAGCAGCACCTTGACGGCATTGTGCCGCTCGGCTCGCATCTGCACGTTGAGAAGGCCAGCGTCGCGAGCGGTTTCGCGGATGGTGGCGTCGACATCGAACTCCTGTAAAGCACCCTGGCGGGCAAACTTGCGCAGCCGCCGCAGCGCCATCTTGATGTTGCGCGTGCCGAGCTCGAGCGAGTCGTCGTAGTCGCGAAAGCGCCGCTCATCCCACACCTTGGTCGCGCGGCGGTGGCGCGAGCCGTCCTGGCCGATGCGGATGCCTTCCGGGTTGTAGCCGTAGGCGCCGAACGGGCTGGTGCCGCCGGTGCCGATCCACTTGTTGCCACCGGCATGGCGCTCCTTCTGCTCTTCCAGGCGCTTCTTGAACGTCTCGATCAGTGCCTCGAGCCCGCCCAGCGATTCGATCTTCGCTTTCTCCTCCTCGGAAAGCTGCTTCTCGAACTCGCGGCGTAGCCAGTCGTCGGGAATCAGTGCCTCGATGGCGGCGTCCATGTCTTCAAGACCTTCAAACCACGCCGAAAAGGCACGATCGAAACGGTCGAAATAGCGCTCATCCTTGACCAGTACCGTGCGTGCTATCTGATAGAAAGCTTCCATATCAGCAAACACCACGCCGCGCTCCACCACGTCATGAAGATCCAGCAGCTCACGCAGCGATACCGGAATCCCTGCGCGCTTCAAGGTTTCAAACAGGCCGATGAACATGATTTAACGTCCGGCGCCTTTCTGGCGACGCATCATGAAGGCCAGGCGTTCGAGCAGATGGGTATCCTGTTCGTTCTTGATCAGCGCGCCAGCCATGGGCGGCAGCGCCTTGGCCGGGTCCCGGTTGAATAGTGCCTCCTGGGCGAGCTCATCGGCCAGGAGCAGCTTGAGCCAGTCGACCAGCTCGGAGGTGGATGGCTTTTTCTTGAGCCCCGGCGCGTCGCGCAGCTCGAAGAACACGTTCAAAGCCTCACTGACCAGCCGGGGGGCGATATCCGGATAGTGCACATCGACAATTGCCTGAAGGGTCGCTCGGTCGGGGAAGTCGATGTAGTGAAAGAAGCAGCGGCGCAGGAAGGCGTCAGGCAGCTCCTTTTCGTTGTTTGAGGTAATGATGATGATGGGGCGCTTCTCGGCGCGGATGGTTTCGCCGGTTTCATAGACGTGAAACTCCATCCGGTCCAGTTCCTGGAGCAGGTCGTTGGGAAACTCGATATCCGCCTTGTCGATCTCGTCGATCAACAGCACGACGCGCTCGCCGGCGGTGAAGGCCTCCCACAGCTTGCCGGGCTTGATGTAGTTGGCAACGTCTTCGACCCCCTCGATGCCGAGCTGGGAATCGCGCAGGCGGCTGACCGCGTCGTACTCGTAAAGACCCTGGGCCGCCTTGGTGCTGGACTTGATGTGCCAGGTGATCAGCTGGGTATCGAGTGAGGCGGCCAGCTCTTCGGCCAGCAGGGTCTTGCCCGTGCCTGGTTCGCCCTTAATCAAGAGGGGGCGCTCGAGCATGACAGCGGCATTCACCGCCTGTTTGAGTGCATCGGTGGCTATATAGGAAGCGGTGGATTCAAATGCCATGAAAAGGGCCTCGGCTTGTCACGTCTTGAAATGGAGATTCAAACAAGTGTACGTGAGGCTGGCTGCCTGGGCCAAGCGACGCAGAAACCATCTGCCAGGCAGCGGGGTGCTTGATGAGGCAAAACAGCAAACAATGCGCCGCATTGGTGCGTTTTTACCCAAATTTACCTCACGCTGCCTATTGCGCTAACAATCAATATTTTTAAATTATTGTATTTAATATAAAAAATTTATTTTGGCATAGGAATCGCTATATAAATACCAAGCGGCAACTGAACAGAGTCGTTCATATCGAGATCGATCCGATAATGATCATTCTCCCTTCATTGCCATGTCGTCAGCCGAGTCTGGCCGACGATATATCGAGTGAGCTGGCGTGCTCCAACCTGGGCCTCCTTCGGGAGGTCTTTTTTTTGCTTAATAAAAGTTTATTCTTATACAACTATATGACAAAAAAACCGTGGAAAATTTGGAAACAGTGTTCGAATAGTATATATTGTATAAGTAAGCCGGATGCAACGGCATAACCCCTGGCAAATGAAAGGATGATTCTCATGAGCAAAATCAAATATATTTCTGCTGCTGTCATCTCCGCCAGCGTCCTGATGGCTAGCCAAGCGGCACTCGCCAGCCAGAATGAAGCCGGTGATATCTTTGTTCGCGGTGGTTTCGCCAAGACGGATACCGGTTCTGGAAACGGTAACGTAGCGGGCGATTCGCTCAATGTTCAAAATGAAAGCGGCTTTACCTTTGGCGCAGGGTACTTGTTTACCCCGAATGTCGGTCTCGAGCTCAACAGCTCCGAGAAGTTCGAGCATCGCTTGAATACCGGCGCAGCAGGTGATATCGGCACCATTGATCGCATGCCAGTCAACCTAATGGTCAACTACTACCCTCTGGGTGGCTTTGATTCTCGCGTTCAGCCCTATGTAGGCGCTGGCGTCAACTACACACGTTTCTCTGGTGAACCGAGCGACGTGAACGTCAAATCAAGCTACGGTGCCATTGGTCAGGTCGGTGTCGATCTGGCAGTTACCGACAATGTTTCGCTGAACAGCTTTGCAAGCTACGCGGATGTAAGCTCCGATATCCGCACCGGTGGCGACACCGTTGGCAAGGTGGACATGGATCCGCTGACGATCGGTGGCGGTGTCACTTTCCGCTTCTAACGACTCTGATCGATGTTAGTCATATCGAAACGCTCGGCATTCGCCGGGCGTTTTTGTGTATGCTCGATTTACCCACTCTCAAGCGATCCCAAACGGTAAAGGAGTAGCCACGTGTCGACATCTTTCGTTGATACCCATTGTCACTTCGATTTTCCTCCCTTCGTGGGGACCGAGACGCAAAGTCTGGCAAAGGCGGGCGAGGCCGGGGTCGAAAAGATCATCGCGGTGGGTGTAACTGCCGAGCGCTTCGACGGGGTGATGGCGCTGGCCGAGCGATATGAACCGGTCTACGCCGCGCTCGGCATTCACCCGATGGCGATCAATGATTTCGAAGAGGCGCATCTCGACCGACTCGAGGCGTGGCTCGAGCAAAAACCTGAAAAGCTGGTGGCGATCGGGGAGATCGGGCTGGATCTCTACATCGACGACCCGCAGTTCGAACGCCAGCAAGCGCTGCTCGATGCGCAGCTGCGCCTGGCGCGCACGTTCGAGCTGCCGGTGATCCTCCACTCCCGGCGCGCCCACGACAAGCTTGCCATGCACTTGAGACGAATCGAGCTGCCCAGAGCCGGGGTGGTACACGGCTTCGCCGGCAGCGAGCAGCAGGCGCGGGCGTTCATCGAGGCAGGGTATTACATCGGCGTAGGCGGCACGATCACCTACGAGCGGGCCACCAAGACCCGCCGGACGCTTTCGCGCCTGCCGCTCTCGGCGCTTCTGCTCGAAACCGACTCGCCGGACATGCCGGTGCAGGGGTTCCAGGGCGAGCCCAATCGCCCCGAGCGTATCCGCCACGCCTTCGAAAGCCTGTGCGAAATTCGCGACGAGCCGCCGGAGGAGATTGCCAGCACCATTCGCGACAATACCCGAAGGCTTTTTGGGCTCTGATCGATCAGAACCGACGTTGCCAGCGGCGCGCGTTCGAGCCGGCGAGCATCAGGGCGTCAGGTTCTCGAAGCCGGACTCGGTGACCACCACGTTGTCCTCGATGCGGATACCGCCGCAGTTGATCAGGGAATCCACCAGCGGCCAGTTGACGGCGCGGCTCTGCTCCTTGAGCGGGGCGAGCAGCATGGGAATGAAGTAGAGGCCGGGTTCGATGGTCACCACCATGCCGGGCTTGAGCGTGCGCGTCAGACGAAGCGCCGGGTGCTCCTTCGGGGCGGGCCGCGGTACGCCCTCTTCGGTCTTGAGCCCCGCCACGTCGTGGACCTGAAGCCCCAGCAAATGCCCCAGGCCGTGCGGGCAGAAGGCGCGGGTGACGCCGAGTTCGAGCGCGCTTTCGGCGCTGTCCTGGTAAAGGTCAAAGCTCACCAGAATGTCCGCCAGGCGCCGGTGCATCGTCTCGTGCAGCGCCGTAAACTCCACGCCGGGGCCGATACACTGCACCAGCTCGTTTTTCAACCCGTGAAGGGCGACCACCAGCGCGGCGAAAATTTCCGGCGCATCCGGGCCGACGTGGGTGCGGGTGATGTCGGCGCAGTAGCCGCGAAAGCGGTGGCCCGCATCCACCAGCAGGCTGTAGCGCTGCTTCGGCGGCGTCAGGTCGTAGTGCTGGTAGTGCAACACGCCGGCGTGGCCGTTCAAGCCGATGATGTTCTGGTAGGGCACCCTTGATTCGCGCTGGCGGCTGGCGCCGAGATACGCAAGCTGAATGTCGAGCTCGGCGCCGACGCCGATGAACGACGCCTTGGCCGCCTGGTGGCCCGCCTTGGCCAGCCGGTTGGCCTCGCGCAGACAGGCGAGTTCGTAGTCGCTCTTGGTCACGCGGAGCTCGTCAAGCGCGGTGATCAGCGCTTCGGGGGCGAGTGCGGCGCTGCCAAGCGTTTGGCGCTGCGTTTCACCAAGTCTTGAAAGATCGCCGATCACCGCGGCGTTTCTGGAAAGCGTCGGCGCGGTGGGCACCTGGCAGAGTGTGATGTCGAAGGCTTCGACCCAGGGCTCTTGGGGCAGGGTCGTGGTCAGGTGCCAGAAATCGCTGGGGGCGTAGAGCAAGAGCCGGGGTTTCTGGCCAGGCTCGATCACCACCCAGCTGTGCTCGGCGTCAGCAAGGCCCACCCAGTGCATGAAGTGGCCGTAGGCCTGAAACGCCGGGGCGTGGTCGTCGGCAAAGAAATTGTCGCTGTGGCCGCTGTAGATCGCCACGCTTTCAAGGCCAAGACGCTCGAGAACGTCGGTATAGGCGCGGTCGAGGCGCTTCAAGTGTGCAAGCTGCAGGGCAAAGAGTGTCTCTGACATGGGAAGGTCCTGTTAAACGTATTTTCAAGAACGCAGTGCGGGCAGCTCGTTCCAGAGCCTTTCTAGTTCGGCGTGATGTTTTTGAGAGCGGTAAAGGCGAAGCTCCATGGGCACGTCCCAGCGGCTGTCGCCGGCTCTAACCAGCGTGCCTTCGGCCAGTTCCGCTGAAACGCAGCGCTCGGGCAGCCAGCTCATGCCATAGCCCAGCAGCAAAAGCTCCTTGATGCCGGCGGCGTAGAGGTTCTCGCTTTGCGCAATCAAGTGCGTGCCTTGCGGAAGTCTGGCCAGGTGCGCCTTGATGGCCGAGCCCAGCAGGCCGCGCTTGGGGTAGGCAAGCCAGGGCGTGGGCTGCTGGCGTGTGCCAGGCAGTAGGGCGTGGGGCTCTCCCTGGGCACTTACCCCGGTTACGGGGATCAGTCGTTCATGACCGATTACCCGGTGGTGGCAGGCGCTGGTATCGATATCCAGGTCGCAGCGTCCCTCGGGCCAGTAGCAGATGGCCAGGTCGCACTCGGCGCGCGCCAGGGCCTGGAAGTAATCGTGAGCGATCCAGCCGGTGGCGCGCAAGTAAGGCTGTACCCGATTTTCCCAACCCGAGGAGGCCAGCCACTCGGGCAGGAAGTGGGCCAGCAGGCTTTGCGGTGCGGCGACCATGATACGCCGCTGCTGGCCGGCACTGATTTCACGCAACCGCTCGCGGGTCAGGCGCACCCGGTCGGTGACCTGCTCGCACAGGGTCAGAAACTCCTCGCCGGCCGGAGTCAATGAGAGTGGAAGCGTCTGGCGGTTGATCAACGTCACTCCCATCTCCTCTTCCAGCAGCTTGATGCGCCGGGAAAAGGTAGGCTGGGTAACGTGTTGATCCTCTGCCGCGCGTGAAAAGTGCCGGGTTCTGGCCAGGGCAATGAAGTCTTCTAGCCAGCGGATTTCCATGCCTTACCTCGCAGTGATGTGGCTTGCCTCGCACATGAAGTGCCGCGTTTCATAAGCGGCCTTCTTCAACAGCGTGGCACGCAACGCGAGTGCCGTCATTGTGCAATTGCAGCTGCGGGATCTCCTGACGGCAGCGCGCATTGGCATAGGGGCAACGGCCATGGAACACGCAGCCGCTGGGCAGATGCACCGGGGTCGGTACTTCGCCTTCCAGGCGAATATGCTGCGGGCGGTCATCTTCCAGACGGGGGATGGAAGAGAGCAGCGCCTGGGTATAGGGGTGGCGCGGTTTGGCAAACAGGGTGGCAGTGGTGGCTATTTCGCATACCGTGCCCAGATACATGACGGCAACTCGCGTGCCGAAATGTTCCACGACGGCTAAATCGTGGGTAATGAACAGGTAAGTGAGATGACGCTCGTGTTGTGCCTCCATGAGCAGATTGAGCACCTGCGCCTGGATAGATACATCGAGCGCCGAGATGGGCTCATCGGCCACGATGAACTCCGGGTCCACGGCAAGGGCCCTGGCAATGGCGATGCGCTGGCGCTGGCCGCCGGAAAACTCATGGCCAAAGCGCTTGCCCCAGTCCGGGTCGATACCTACCGAACGCATCACTTCTTCGACCTTGTCGGCGATCTGCTGGCGGTTCCACTTGGGGTGATGCAGGCGCAGCGGCTCTTCCAGGGTCTGCTGAATGGTCATGCGCGGGTTCAATGACGCGTAGGGGTTCTGGAAGATCATCTGCATGCGCTTGCGATAGGGCAGCAGCTGGCGTGAGTTCAAGTTGTCGATCCGCTGGCCGTCGTAGTGGATCTCGCCTTCGGAGGGGCTCAATAGCCCCATGACCGTGCGTGCCACGGTGGACTTGCCGCAGCCGGATTCGCCCACCACGCACAGCGCTTCGCCGCGGCTGATATCCAGGTTCACGCCGTTGATGGCATGCACGTGCTCCTGGTGGCGCACCAGCTTGCCGCCCTTGAAGCGCAGCTGCTCGAGGAAGTCGCCGGAGAGCGAGAAGCGCTTTTTCAAGCCGCGGATCTGCAGCAGCGGGGCGGCGGTTTCGATGTTGTCAGCGGGAATATGGTTCACGGCTGCCGCACTTGCCTGGGTACTCATTGGCCTTCCTCCTTCAGGCGACGATCTTCCAGCAGCTCCGCCACCATGTGGCAGGCTACCTGACAATTGCCGGTCTGGACGAAACCGGGCACCTGCTCGACGCAGGCCGGGCGCGTCTGTCCATCGGCACGCTTGATGAAGTCACAGCGCGGATGGAAGGCGCAGCCGCTTGGCAGGTTGGAAAGCGATGGCATACTGCCGCGAATCTGGTTGAGCTTCTCGCCCGGTGTGGCCATCTGGGGCAGGGCGTTGATCAGCCCTTGGGTGTAAGGGTGCTGCGGGTCGTTGATGATCTCCCGCGTGGGGCCTTGCTCGATTACCCGGCCGGCGTACATGACCAGCATGCGCTGGGTCACCTGGCTTACCACGCCAAGGTCGTGGGTAATCAGGATCAAACCGACGTTGTGCTGCTCACACAGGTCCAGCAGCAGCGCCATGATTTCCGCCTGGATGGTGACATCCAGTGCGGTGGTCGGCTCATCGGCGATGATGATATCCGGGTCGAGGAGCAGGGCGATGGCGATGATGATGCGCTGGCGCATCCCGCCGGACAGCTCGTGGGGGTACTGGTCCAGCCGCTTTTCCGGCGAGGGAATCTGTACCTGGCGCAGCTTGTCCAGAGCAATGGCGCGCGCCTCCCGCGAGGAAATGCGCCGATGGGCTTTCAAACACTCGACCATCTGCTCACCGATGGAGAGCACCGGATTCAGGGTCATCATCGGATCTTGAAAGATCATCGAAATGCGGTTGCCGCGAATCTTGCGCAGACCGCGCTCCGACATGGTGTTCAGCGTCTGCCCTTCAAAACGGATGCTGCCGCCGGCAATGAAGCCGGGCTTGGAAATCAGGTTCAAAAGCGAGAAGGCCGCAACGGATTTACCCGCACCGGACTCGCCAACGATCCCCAGGCGCTCGCCACGCTCTAGCGTAAAACTGACATCACGTATCGCCTTGACCTCACCCTGGCGCAGGGCAAAGCGTACATCCAACTGGGAAACTTCGAGTAATGCCATGATGTCCTCAGCCTTTGTAGAGTCGTGGGTTCATGACATCGCGCAGCCAGTCGCCCAGTAGATTGATTGAGAGCACCAGCACCACCAGTACCGCACCGGGGATCAGCGTGATCCACCAGGAGCCTGACTGAATGTAGTCAAACCCTGCCTTGATCAACGAGCCCAGTGACGGATGGGTTTCCGGCATACCCAGACCCAGAAATGAAAGCGCCGCCTCGGAGATGATCGCGTTGGCAATCTGCACCGTGGAGATGACGAAAATGGGAGAAAGCGTGTTGGGCAGCACATGGCGGAACATGATGCGCTTGCTGCGCAGGCCCATGACCCGCGCGGCGTCCACGTACTCCTTGCCCCTTTCGGCAAGTACCGAGGCGCGCACGGTACGCGCATACTGCGGCCACTCGGCCAGGCCGATGATCAGCACCAGCATCAGTACGGCGTACTGGCTGTAGAACGCCCCGCCAAGGGTTGCCTTGACCACGGCACCGACGACGATGGCGACCATCAGCGTCGAGAAGGAAAGCTGAATATCCGCCAGGCGCATCAGGAAGGCATCCACGCGCCCGCCGAGATAACCCGCCAGCAAGCCAAAGGTCACGCCGAGCAGCGCCTGAAGGATGACGGCGCCGAAGCCGATCAGCAGCGACACCCGTGTGCCGTAGAGAATGATCGACCACAGATCGCGCCCCTGGGCATCGGTACCCAGTGTGTACTGCTCATCGGCGCCATCAATCCAGAAAGGCGGCAGTTCCGATGCCATGATATCAATCTGGCGAAGATCGTACGGGTCGGTCGGGGCCAGCAAGGGCGCCGAGAATGCGGCCACTACCAGGCAGAGAAAAACGGCCAGACAGAGTTGTGCGGTACGGTCGCGCTTGAAGCTGTACCACACGAAGGAGTCGCGAAAGCGATCCAGGCGGCTGGGTGCCTTGTTCGTTGTCATCGTCATGCGGGCTTACCAGTCAGTTTTACAGTGGGATTCACGAAGCCGTAGACCAGATCCACGATGGTATTGGTCACCACGAAAATGACGCCGACAATCATCAGGTAGGCCACGATCAACGGGATATCAGCGCGGTTGATCGCATCCAGGAACATCAGGCCCATGCCCGGCCACTGGAACACGGTTTCGGTCAGGATGGTGTAGGCCACCATGGTGCCGATCTGCACACCACCCACGGTAATGACCGGCAGCATGGTGTTCTTCAGCGCATGCACGAAGTAGACGCGACGCATGGAGATCCCCTTGGCGCGGGCGTACTTGACGTACTCTGACTGCAGGACTTCCATCATTTCCGCGCGAATCAGGCGGATGAATAGTGGCAGCATGATCGAGGCAAGTGAAATGGCCGGCAGGACCAGATGCTTGAGCCCGTCCCAGGAAGCCATGTTGGTGTCCCAGTGGCCGACGACATGGACCAGGTCATAGCCACGCCCAAACGACGGCATGCTGCCCTGGGTCGAAAGCAGGCCGTTGAGCCAGGCGCCCCAGCCGGTACTTTCCGGAAAAAGGGTGACGGTAATGCCGATGGAGAATATCTGGATAAGCACAATGGCGGTCAGAAATACCGGAATGGAAATGCCGATGATCGACGCGCCCATGAAAAAGCGTGAGAGAACCGCGCGGGGCTTGATCGCACTGTAGACGCCAATGGGTACCGACAGCAGCACGATGATCAGCGTGGCAGCGAACACCAGCTCGAGCGTGGCTGGCAAGTGGCGGGCAATCACGCCGAGCGCGGGTTCGCGATAGAAGTACGAGTACCCGAAATCGCCCTGGACCGCGTTCTTGGCAAAGCGACCATACTGCACCAGAAAGGAGTCGTTCAATCCCAGGCGTTCACGAAGCGCTTCGCGCTCACTTTCCGGGACCGACTGGCCCACCATCTGTTGTATCGGGTCACCCAGGTTGTCCTGAATGGCGAAGGCCAGCACGCTGATGACGAACATCACCAATACCGCGTGCATCAGCCGCTTGATTAAAAAGGCAATCATGGCGTACGCCACCTATGTAATAGTGTTTAACAAAGGGTCTATCGGTAAGTTCTTTACACGCGTTACCGCTGTTTTGGACATGACAAGTGCTTCGCTCTCCAGTGGCCTGGAGAGCGAAGCATCCTTGCTTTAGCGCTTAAAGGGGCGTTCAGCAGACTTAGCGGCTGATCACGAGATCACCCAGGTAGGGGAAGTCGATCGCATTGACCACCGGCTCGATATCAACGCCGTTAGCCGCGGCGTAGGCCAGGTTCTGCCAGTGCAGCATGACAAAACCCACATCTTCATAGAGCATGGCTTCAGCTTCGCGCAGCATCTCGTTACGCCGCTCGAGATCTGTCACGCTATCGGCTTCGGTCACCAGCGCATCGATCTCTTCGTTGCAGTAGTTGCCGTAGTTGTATTGACCGGCACCGGTTTCGTCATCGATACAAAACGACAGGTACTGGAAGAAATTGGCGCTATCTTCGGTATCCGAATGCCAGCCGAGCATGGCGATATCCGACTGACGGGTATCATACTCCGGCCAGTACTGGGCCAGTGGCATGGTGCGCAGGTTCACCCGGATGTTGATGCGCGACAGCATGTTGGCAACGGCCTGGGCGATCTGCGCATCGTTAACGTAGCGGTTGTTGGGCGCGATCATGTCGACCGTGAAGCCATCTTCATAGCCCGCTTCCGCCATCAGCTCCTGGGCCCGCTCGAGGTCGTAGCGTGGCACCAGGTCCGGGTTGTGGCCGGAGTAGCCTTCCGGTGAGAACTGGCCAGCCGGCGTAGCAAAGCCACGCATCAAACGATCGGCAATGCCTTGCTGGTTGATGGCAAGGTCAACGGCCTGACGCACGCGGACGTCCTGGAACGCTTCGACTTTCTCTTCGTTCAACTGGAAGCCGATAATGCGGGTACCGGGCACTTCGATCAGCTCGACATCACCGGATTCGCGAATACGCTCCAGGTCGTTGGGCGGTACGGCATCGATGAAATCGACGCCGCCGGACAGCAGGGCCGCCACGCGTGACGCATTTTCAGAGATCGGGGTCAGCACGATGCTGGAAACGTTGCCTTCGGTTTCGGTGTCCCAGTAATCTTCAAAGCGCTCGAAATCGACCCGCACGCCCTGGCGGCGGTCGGTCAGGCGGAAAGGGCCGGTGCCGGAAACATTGCGCGAGGCAAAGGAGTTGCCGGCCTTGACGATTTCTGCCTTGTCATTGCCGCTGTCGGTCTCGCCGGTATAGAACTCGCTGTCCATCGGGAAGATGTAGGTGGCCAGGTTCAGCATCAGCGGATAGGGCTCGGTAGTGGTGATTTCTACCGTGTAGTCGTCGATGGCTTCGGCACTGGCAATCGGCTCGAAGATGGCTTTGTAATCGGGGCTCTCCTGCAGACGCTCGATGGTCCACACGACATCCTTGGCGGTGAACGGGTTACCGGAATGGAAGGTAACGCCTTCGCGCAGCGTCATGCGGATATGGGTATCGTCGGTCTGTTCCCACTCGGTGGCCAGGCGCGGTTCGAAATCGAAATCCTTTGTCCAGCGAACCAGCGGATCAAAGGCCAGGTGGGAGAAGCGCAGCATGCCGCCAGAAAGCTGCTCATGGATATCCAGGGTTTCCGGGTCGGCGGAGTAGCCGATACGCAGGGTTTCGGCACTTGCCGTCAGCGGCAGCAAGGCGCCGCCCGCGATGGTTGCCCCAATGAGTGAAGCCAGTAGGGTTTTCTTGAGCGTCATGATCGTTCCCGTTTTATTGATGGTCTTATTGTTCGCTTTACCGTCTGAAATCCCGCAGTTAGCCAGTAAAGCAGACACGGTCAGCTTGCAAGCTATATGACTAACATAGAGAGATGGCCTGGCGTCGCACAATCGAAATAATGACAGGCTTTATTCATCTCCTGAATGACCGGACATTGTTGGCGCAATGCCGACTACTGGCATTGGCCGAAAGTCGTACGCTGAAAGTAAACGATCGTTTGCCGGGAAGCATGAATCAAGGCCGACGATGACGCTGTCGAGCGGATCGCGTGTCAGGCGCCAAACTGCTGATGCAGCCAGCGGTTGATATCGTCGGACTCGTACATCCACTCTTCACGACCATCTTCGTGGTGAATGTAGAGGCACGGCACCTTGGGCTGGCCGCCGCCTGCCACCAGCGCCTGCTTGTGCGCCGGGTTGTGCTGGGTGTCACGCAGTTCGATATTCAGTCCAAGGCGTGCGATCTCCTTGCGCACCTTGATGCAGAACGGGCAGGTCTTGAACTGATAAAGCGCTAGGCGCTGGCAGGCCTCGTCGACGCGCGCCTGCTCGGCAGGCGAGCGCTCGATGGCGCTTGGGGTGGTGAGCTTTTCCGAAATGATCATCACCGGTGCCAGCACCAGACGAACACCCCGGAAGAAATAGCGAATCAATACGCGCATGGTTGGCTCCTCGCTGACGCCAGTGCGCTCAGCGGTTGTTGAAAGGTCAGTATTGAATACCGGTCGTCGGTCAGCGTGGGGCATCCTGCAACAATCGTGAGCATTTGTCACTTGAAGGCCTGGGGATGGCGGGCTGTATGGGCGACCGTTTCAAGCGTTAAAACCAGCGCTTAGGGATGAGCAATCAGGCCGGTCGTGATAGTCTTTCTGACAATTTCATGGCTGTATTGATTACGTTTCAGGGGCGCACCATGCATCTCCATATTATCGGTATCTGTGGCACTTTCATGGGCAGTCTTGCGCTGCTCGCGCGTGAACAGGGCCACCAGGTCAGCGGCTCGGATGCCAATGTCTATCCACCGATGAGTACGCAGCTTGCCGAGGCGGGTATCACCTTGATGGAGGGCTACCGGGCGGAGCATCTGGATGCCTCTGTGGATCTGGTGATCGTCGGCAATGCGCTTTCCCGCGGGAACGTCGAAGTGGAAGCGCTCCTTGATAGCGGCCTGCCCTATACCTCCGGCGCCCAGTGGCTTGCCGAGCATGTGCTGCCAGGGCGCAAGGTCATTGCCATAGCCGGTACCCACGGCAAAACCACCACGGCCAGTCTGCTGGCCTGGCTTCTGGAGAGCGCAGGGCAGGCGCCGGGGTTTCTGATTGGTGGTGTGCCGCGTAATTTTGGCGTATCGGCACGGCTTGGTGATCCTCAAGGGCCGTTCATCGTCGAGGCCGACGAGTATGACACTGCCTTTTTCGACAAGCGCTCGAAGTTCGTCCATTACCGTCCGCAGATCGCCGTGCTCAATAATCTCGAGTTCGATCATGCGGATATCTTCCCTGACCTTGCGGCCATCGAGCGCCAGTTCCACCATCTGGTGCGCACCGTACCAAGCCAGGGGCGGCTGCTGGTTGCCGATGAACAACCCGCCCTCGAGCGCGTGCTGGCCATGGGCGCCTGGACGCCGGTCGAGCATTTCGGCGAGCAGCCAGAAAGCAGTTGGCAGCTGTGTCTCGAGCGCCCGGATGCCAGCCGTTTCCAGGTGATTCACCGACTGGAGCAGGGGGAGGAGGATGGCGTGGTCGAATGGTCGTTGAGCGGCGCGCACAATGCGCGTAACGCCCTGGCCGCGCTGGCGGCGGCCCGCCAGTGCGGGGTGGATATTGCTCGTGCCTGCGCGGCGCTGGCGCGCTTTGAAACACCGCGGCGACGTCAGGAAGTGCGCGGCGAAGTCAACGGCGTTCAGGTGATCGATGACTTCGCCCATCATCCCACGGCCATTGCCGCAACCCTTGAAGGGCTGCGCGCTACCACCACCAAGGGCCGGCTGCTGGCGGTGATCGAGCCGCGCTCCAACACCATGCGCCTGGGGTCACTGCGTGATCGGCTGAACGAGAGCATCCGCGATGCCGACCGGGTGTACTGGTATCAGCCGGCCACTATCGAGTGGTCGATGGAGACGCTGGTAGCCGAGCAGGGCGCCAGGGCGCAGCTCTACCGCGATATCGAGTCACTGGTCAGTGCGGTGGCTGCCGAGGCTGCACCGTTGGACCGCATCGTGGTGATGTCCAACGGCGGCTTTGAAAACGTGCACGAGCGCCTGCTTGAAGCGCTGGCCAACCGGGAGCCCGTGGCATGAGCGATGCACCGTTCAAGAAACCGATAACCGTGGCGCTGACCGGCGCCTCCGGGGCACAGTACGGCTTGCGCTTGATCGATGTGCTGGTCGAGGCCGGCCATGAAGTGTGGGTGATGATCTCCAAGGCGGCCCATATGGTGATCGCCACCGAAACGGACACCCGCCTGCCTGCGCAGCCCGAACGTCTGGCCGAGGCGCTGAGCGCACAAAGTGGCGCCCGGCCAGGCCAGATACGCTGTTTCGGCCGCGAGGACTGGATGGCGCCGGTAGCGTCGGGCTCCGGGGCGCCTTCGGCCATGGTGGTCTGCCCATGTTCCACCGGCACGCTTTCAGCCGTGGCGACAGGCGCCAGCAACAATTTGATCGAGCGCGCGGCGGACGTGGCCATCAAAGAGCGTCGCACGCTGGTACTGGTGCCTCGGGAAAGCCCGCTGTCGCCCATTCACCTGGAGCACATGCTGGCGCTGAGTCGGCTGGGGGTCGTGATACTGCCCGCCGCACCGGGTTTCTATCATCGCCCTCAGCATATCGATGACCTGGTGGATTTCATCGTGGCGCGGATCCTCAATCAGCTGGGTATTGCGCACACTCTGGTGCCTCGCTGGGGCGAGCAGGCAAATGCACTCCAAGACGAGAATGCAAATAATAATGCTAAGGACCAACCATGACCTGGGCTACGCTCTCCATTTTTGTCCCCACCTTCCTGTTTGTCTCGCTGACGCCTGGCATGTGCATGACCCTTGCCATGGTGCTGGGCATGACTCAGGGCGTTAAGCGTACGCTCTGGATGATGGTCGGCGAGCTTCTGGGCGTAGGCCTTGTCGCCGCCGCGGCTGGCGCGGGGGTTGCCGCGCTGATGCTGCGTCAGCCCGAACTGTTCATCGCGTTCAAGTGGATAGGAGGTGCCTACCTTGCCTATCTGGGGATCATGATGTGGCGCTCACGCGGGCGCATGGCGATCCCCGCCGAGCTCGATGCCGGGCCTGCCGCGGGGCGTTTGCAGTTGGCCATGCAGGGTTTCGTCACCGCCGTTGCCAACCCCAAGGGCTGGGCGTTCTTCATGGTGCTGCTGCCGCCTTTTCTGGACAGCAGCCGTCCGCTCGGCGGCCAGCTCGGACTGTTGATCGCGGTGATCCTGCTGATCGAGTTTGCCAGCATGCTGATATATGCCACAGGGGGTAAAACGCTGCGCAAGACGCTGGGGAAAAGCGGCAATGTGCGGCTTTTAAACCGTATTGCCGGCTCCTTGATGATTGGCGTAGGGCTCTGGCTGGCGCTGGGCTAAGGGCTCAGACCGGTGGAAAGAAGACGATGCGCGCGCAGATCAGCACGAGCGATGCCAGGCCCAGCCACGGCCATGGGCAGGGCCTGAGCGACGCACGCGGATAGCTTTGCCAGCTTAGACGCACCAGCGCGCAGACGACCAGCCCCAGCAGCGCGCCGCCTACCAGATCGCTGAACCAGTGCACGCCAATGACCAGCCGCGAAAGCGCCATGGGAACGGCAAGGGCTATGGCCACCCAGTACACCCAGGCGCGTCTTTTACGTGGCAGCTCAGAGGCGATGAACGCCGCGAGCAACCCGAGGACGACAACCGATGTCGAGGTATGTGCACTCGGGTAAGAGAGCGAGCCTGTCAGATAGTCGGGAGTGTCAGGGCGGGCGCGGCCAAAATAGGCCTTTCCGACGGTGTTCAACAGTGCAATTCCGCCAACCGCCGCCCCCCAGTGCAGCAGGGCATCGAGGCGCTTGTTGAACAGCATCCACACTGCCCAGGGCATCAGCAGAACCGCGATGCCCAGTTTGTCGCCAATCTTGGCAAACACCGCGCCGGTCGAAATGAGGCCGCTGGTCTGAATCCACGCAAATAGACTCTGTACGTAGAGGTCCAGGTTCAACGGGCCGTCGTGATACACGACCAGCAGTGTCCAGCCCGACAGGCTTGCCAGCGCAATGATCAACAGCAGCAGTGAGGCGATTGGTACCTCGCCGGATTGGCTCATGGCAAGCCACGGGCGGCGCAGAAAAGGAATGCGTCTGGCCAGGCGGGCGATGGCCAGATATATCCGGCCTTGACGCCCCACCTGTGCACGTCCCCAAGAAAAGATGACCGCAAGCACCACGATGCAGGCCGCCAGTATCACAAGCGCTGTCTTGACGCCGGGGGGCAATAGAAGATGCTCTTGCCAGGTGCGCCCCAACAGATACCCCGGCAGCACATAGGCCGGTGCCCAGAGCACCGCCGAACCTACATTGGCCCACAGAAAAGTGCGCGGCGGCATGCGCATCATGCCTGCCACCAAAGGAATGATCGGCCTTACCGGGCCTACGAAGCGGCCAAAGAAAACCGAGTAGAGGCCGTAGCGTTCAAAAAACCGCGCGCCGCGACCTATCCATTCCGGGTGTACGGACAGCGGCCAACGCTTGGTAATCTGCTCGCGATGATGATAGCCCAGCCTGAAGCTCACGCCGTCGCCTATGACAGCGCCTAGAAAGGCAGCGATGACCACCCACAGCAGACTGACGGATTCATGACCCGCCAGCGACGCGGCTGCGGTAATCAGCACCACGCCAGGCACGAGAAGGCCGACCAGTGCCAACGATTCCGCCAGCGAGATCAGCAGAATTACCAGCAGCAGCATGGGCACAGAGAGCGAGAGCTGGTGAAGGGTATCGGCTAAAGACACATGTCACTCCTGAAGATAAAAGCCGTCATCCGTTTGCCAGCGCCTGGGCACGGCCATTGAGACGTTGTACGTAGCGTTCAAAGCTCTCTTTGTTCGGCAAGCAGGCGGCAATGCGCGCTTCGAACTGGCCGGTTTCAATCAATACGCACTGCGAGAGGGCGTAGTGCAGTCGTTCACGCACGAGCAGGGCGCCGCTCTCGCTGGTATCGGGCAACACCAGCCAGAACGTGGCCTCGCCAGCGCGGCCCAGTACATCATGGTCGCGGCAGCGGGCGTGTATTTCGTTGCATAGCGTGTTGAGCAGCGCAAGTTTTGCCCGAGGGCCGAACTGCTCTTCGGCCATATCCAGCTGAGGTAAATGGATCACTAACACGGCCAGACGCTTGTTCAGCATGGCCGCGCGCTGGAATTCGTTTTGCAGCCGCTCTTTCAAACTGGTGATATTCAACGCGTTACAATAACAGTCATTGGGATCGGTGGCGTCCAACAGCGCCCGCCGCCGGCCGTGCTCCCAGCGAGGTAGTGCCAGCAGAAGCAGTAACGCCAGATAACCAACTGCGTAATCGCTGGGTAAAACCGGATGGTCGACGGCGCTCCATACGAGCGGGCCGGCCAGCCCCGTCAAAACCAGCGCCGCCCATAAGGGTAGCAGCAAAAAAGCCGTTGCCATGGGCAGGCCAAGCCACATCGGCGAGGCGTAAGGCGGGGTGCAAAGCGCATTCAAGACCGCAAGGCAGGTAGCAACCAGCAAGAGAATCCGTGCGATGAAGCCTCTGGCCGTCTGGCCAAGGTGCAAAAGCAGGGCCGCCAGCAACAGCAGGGTCATGAAAGCCGGCACCAGCAGGCTCAGGTAGTTGCCCATGGCGTAAAGCCATAGTGCATAGCCCACCATCAATACAAGGCTTGCACTATAGGCCAGGGTCATCAGCCGATTTGGAAACGGGTGCAGGCTCACGTCGTGCTCCTGGTCATGGGAGCATGGCATAACCGATCAAGGGACAGCGTGGCAGGCTCTATGTCGATCAATGGTAGATAGTGGCTGGCTACGTTGTCGGCCAAGGCTGCCTGCAGCTGTTTGCGGCGCAGCGCTGCCTCCTGGGGGGAGCGGGAAAGCATGAGCGTGGCCAGACAGGTATTGTTCAGTCGATACGTATTTTCAAACGGGTAGGCGAGCGAGCAAAGCCTCTTGGCCGTTGCCCAGAGCTGACGGCGCTTGACCTTCAGCACGATAAGCTCAGCGTGGATGGCTTCGCGCTCGGCGCGGGTCTGTTCGCGGGGCAGGTCGCGCAGGAGTTGTTCGCCCGCCCAGAAGTTGGCGCCGGGAATAAGGCGTGAACGCTGGCGGATAGCCCCGTTCATGTCGATGAGCTGACGCGCTCTGGAAAGCGCCAGCATGCCCAGAATGCCAAGCAGGATGAGCATTAAGGCTCTTTCGGCAATACTTTGCTCCGGCGTGATCAATATCCAGCCAAGAGCCGCGGCACTTGCGTTGAACATGAAGGTCCAGCGCGGTTGGGGAAGCATGAACACGGCGGCCCACGCCCAGACAAGCAGGCCGTGCCGCTCTGGGGCGGTGGCTATCAAGCCCAGTAGAAGGGCACCGGGAATGACCTGCCACGTCAGGCCATGGGAGTAGCGATGACTGAAATCGAGCAGTAACGCGGTAATGACCAGCCAGCCAAACGATACCCAGAGTGCCAGCGCCACCACCGGCGTTGCCGATAGCGACCAGGCAGCCAGTACGCCTGCGGCCGCGATCAGGTTAGCCTTGAGAAGGCGAATTTTGTATTTGCTTTGCATGGTGGCTTACTATTCATCCTTGTCAATGCCGTTCATCCAGCCAGAGAGTGCACTAAGCAGCTGACTGGAATAGGAAATACAGGCACCCATCATAATTCAGGTAGCGTAGTATATTGCCTAGCACCGAGCACAATTGCCACGATTGTCCAGACCATGACCAGAGGGAGAGAGCATGAGCGTTTTAGCACCGTTTCACGATGAGGCCCAGCAGCAACTAGGCGCCGGCGACATCCCCGCGTACATGAAGACGCTCGGGAAAGCGGCGCGGTCAGCGGCAAGCGCGCTGCGTCGTGCTGAAACGGGGACCAAGAATCGTGCTCTTAATGCCATGGCGAACCGGTTGGAAGGCGCGCGCCAGCAGATACTCGATGCCAATGCTGATGATCTTGCGCGCGGCCAGGAAAACGGACTGGATAGCGCGCTGCTGGATCGCCTGGCGCTTAACGATGCGCGTATCGATGCGATGATCGAAGGGCTTCGTCAAGTAGCGGCGCTACCTGACCCGGTTGGCGAAATTGACGGCATGAGCTACCGGCCAACCGGTATCCAGGTCGGCAAGATGCGCGTGCCGCTTGGCGTGGTGGGCATCATCTATGAATCACGCCCAAACGTGACCCTGGAAGCCGCCAGCCTGTGCTTGAAGTCGGGCAATGCCTGCATTCTGCGCGGTGGGTCCGAGGCGCGCGCCTCGAACGCGGCCATCAGCGAATGCATTGCCCGAGGACTCGAGGATGCAGGGCTGCCTGTAAGTGCAGTTCAAGTAGTGGCCACGACGGATCGCGCAGCGGTCGGCGCGCTGATCAGCATGCCGGAGTATGTGGATGTGATCATTCCGCGTGGCGGCAAGTCCTTGATCGAGCGTATTTCTCGAGAAGCCAAGGTGCCGGTGATCAAGCATCTGGACGGTGTATGCCATGTGTATATCGATACCACGGCGGACCCGGCCAAGGCGCTGGCGATTGCGGTGAATGCCAAGACGCACCGGTATGGCACCTGCAACACCATGGAAACCCTGCTGGTGGATGCGCCGATCGCTGACCTGCTGCTGCCCGAGCTGGCGCGCGCCTACGGCGAGCATGGCGTCGAGCTACGCGGCTGTGAGCGCACCCGTACGCTATTGCCCCAGGCGCTTGCCGCTTCTGAAGAGGACTGGTACGCCGAATATCTGGCGCCGGTTCTGGCCATCAAGGTGGTCGATGGCATGGACGAGGCGATTGCGCATATCGAGCAGTACGGCTCTCACCATACCGATGCCATCGTGACTCAGGATTATTCGCTGGCGCGTCGTTTCATGGCCGAGGTGGATTCAAGCTCGGTCATGGTCAATGCCTCTACCCGTTTCGCCGACGGCTTCGAATACGGGCTTGGCGCCGAAATCGGCATTTCCACCGACAAGCTGCATGCGCGCGGGCCAGTGGGGCTTGAAGGCCTGACTACTCAGAAGTACGTTGTCTTCGGAGATGGCCAGGTTCGGCAATGAGTTCCAATGCACCAAGAATCGGCATGCTGGGGGGTACGTTCGATCCCATTCACCACGGCCATTTGCGCAGCGCAGTTGAAGCACGCGAAACCCTGGGGCTTGATCGGCTGCACATGATACCGGCACCCAAGCCGCCGCTGCGTGGCGAACCCCAGGTATCCGCCGAGCAGCGTCTGGCACTTCTGAAGCTGGGTATCGCGGATACGCCGGGGCTGCATGCCGATGACCGGGAGCTTCGCCGAGCCGGTCCCTCCTACAGTATTGATACCCTGATCGAGCTGCGTGAAGAGTATGGCCAGCAGGCCCGGCTGGTGATGATTATCGGGTTTGACGCGTTCTTGCGTCTTCCTCAGTGGCACAGGGCGCAGGAGCTTTTCGCCCATGCCCATCTGGCGGTCATGGCGCGCCCTGGGTATGCCACGCCCTGGCCTGATGAATTGACGGAACTGGTAGGCGCGCGCGAAGTCGAACAGGCGGATTCGCTGATGCATCGCCCAAGTGGTGGGGTCATGATGCTGACGCTGCCTTCGCAGATGGCGATTTCAGCGACCTACATTCGCCAGCGGCTTGGCGAGGGCAAAAGTACTCGCTATCTGCTTCCCAAGGCGGTAGAAGAAGCCATCAGGGCCGAGGGCTTTTATCGACACTTTGCGTCCCGTGGCGAATAGCGCTGGCAGTCATGCTGGAAGCCGTTACAATGGCCGGCTTTATTGACCAATTACTACATCATCGTCCGATTACCACACGGGCGATTACTACATGGGATTGTCTTCAGGAGTCATGCACATCGATACACTGAAAAACCTGGCGCTCGAGGCGCTAGAAGAACTCAAGGCACGCGATATCACCCATCTGGACGTTTCCAGCCTGACAGAGGTGACCGACCTCATGCTGATCGCCAGTGGTACTTCCACTCGCCATGTGGCGGCCCTTGCTCAGAATCTGGTGGAGAAGGCCAAGGCGGCCGGTCTTCAGCCGCGCGGTGTCGAAGGCGGCGACAATGCAGACTGGGTGCTGGTAGATCTGGGGGATATCGTGGTTCACATCATGTTGCCCGAGGCGCGCACTCTGTATGACCTGGAGCGCCTGTGGTCTGACCTGCCAAGCGAAGGCCTGTCCCGCGATGAATCGTTCGAACAATTCGAAGAGCGGGTCCGCATGTCATGAGGATCAGGCTGTTGGCGGTAGGCACGAAGATGCCCGCGTGGGTGGAAGAGGGCATTGAAACCTATCGTAAACGGCTCCCTCGGGATTTCAGCCTGGAAATAGAAGAGATCCCCCTTGGTCAGCGCGGCAAGAATGCAGATATCGTGAAGGCACGTGCCCAGGAGGCGCAGCGCATTCGCGACAAGCTGCGCGGTGATGAATACATCGTGGCGCTTGAAGTAAAGGGCAAGGCCTGGACGACCGAGCAGCTTGCCCAGGAGGCCGATGCCTGGCGGATGGAAGGCCGCGATATTGTCCTGCTGGTAGGCGGCCCGGATGGCCTGGAGCCTTCGCTGTCTGCCATGGCCGACAAGGCGTGGTCCCTCTCTGCGTTGACGCTTCCCCATCCGCTGGTGCGTATCATGCTCGCCGAGCAGCTTTATCGTGCCTGGACACTGCTGGTTGGCCACCCTTATCACCGCTAGGGCGGGTAACGATTGCCGTGTTCGAGCCGCCGTTGCGCCAATTGTCTGATTTGAGAGTTCCCTGTTGCCATGCGCCAGCGCCGTGACACGTTAAAAAATTCTGAACAAGAGCTGCGTATTTTCCGTGTCAGAGCGCTGCTTGCGGTTCTGGTCGTCATCGTCCTGGCCTGCCTGCTGGTTGGGCGGCTTGGTTATCTGCAGATCGTCAAACACGACATCTATACCACGCGGTCAGAGAAAAACCGCGTTCGCGTCGAACCATTACCGCCCAACCGTGGCTTGATCTATGACCGCAACGGTGTGCTGCTTGCCGAAAACCGGCCTACCTACAATCTGACGCTGGTGCGTGAGCGCGTCGATGATCTCGATGACACTTTGGCGCTGCTGGTGGAGCTTCTCGAGCTTCCGGAAGAGGACATCGAGGCGTTCAATGTACGCTCGCGCCAGCGTCAGCGGCCTTTTCAGCCGGCGCTTCTGATGAGCGACCTGAGTGAAGAGCAGATTGCCCGGCTCGCGGTGAACCGCCACCGTCTGCCCGGCGTCGAGGTCGAGGCGCAACTCCTGCGTTACTACCCGGACTCCAACGTCATGGCTCATACCCTTGGCTATGTTGGACGAATCAACGCCGAAGAGCTTCAGCACCTGGATGCCGGGCGTTATGCAGGCACCCACTTTATCGGCAAGACCGGCGTCGAGCGCTTCTATGAAGAGGAGCTGCACGGGGAGGCGGGGCTTCGCAAGGTTGAAACCAATGCCCGCGGGCGCGTGTTGCGAGAGCTTGGCCGCACCGATCCTGTGCCCGGTCAGAACCTTATGCTGACTATCGACAAGTCGTTGCAGACCCTGGCTTATGAGCTGATGGATGGTCGGCGTGGTTCGATCGTGGCCATTGCACCAGCCACAGGCGAAATTCTGGCCATGGTGTCGACACCAGGGTTCGACAGCAACCAGTTCGTGACCGGCATCGATGTGGCCTCCTATCGCGGGCTGCAGGAGGACCTTGATCTTCCGCTGTTCAACCGCTCGATCCGCGGCCACTATCCGCCGGGCTCCACCATCAAGCCGTTTCTTGCCCTTGCTGGACTTGCCGAAGGGGTGATTACACCGGATAGCACGATCAACGATCCCGGCTATTACCAGCTGCCCAATGATTCACGCCGCTACCGTAACTGGCTACGCTGGGGGCATGGGCGAGTGGACCTGGAGCGCTCGTTGGCGGTATCCAACAACACCTATTACTACACCCTGGCCCACGACCTGGGTATCGACAAGCTCGATGAGCGAATGAGTGGTTTTGGCTTTGGTCAGCGCGTTGCCCACGATGTGCAGGGTGAAAGCAGCGGCTTGATGCCCTCGCGGGAGTGGAAGCGTGAGCGTTTCAATCAGGCGTGGTACCCAGGCGAGACCTTGTCGGTGGGTATCGGCCAGGGGTATTGGCAGGTGACACCCTTGCAGCTGGCCAGCGCCACGGCAACGCTTGCCAATCGTGGCCACTGGGTAAAACCGCGTCTGGCGCTGCAGATCGGTGACGAGCCGGTACCGCATGATCTTCCTGGTACCCTTGACGACATTCACCTGGAAAATGACGCCTGGTGGGACCGGGTCTTCAGCGGAATGGAAAAGGTGATCAGCGGCAGCGAAGGCACGGCACGGCGAACCGGGGTAGGGCTTGAGTACCGCATGGGCGGGAAGTCGGGCACCGCTCAGGTGTTTTCGCTTGGGCAGGACCAGCGCTATAACGCAGAGGAGCTGGCCGAGCGCCTGCGCGATCATGCGCTGTTCATGGCGTTTGCTCCGATCGAAGACCCGCAGATTGCCGTATCGGTCATCGTTGAGAATGCCGGCGGCGGGAGTACGCATGCCGCTCACCTGGCGCGCGCGATGACCGATGCCTGGCTGTTGAAGGATGATGCCCCCGAGGCCGACGAAATACGCGAAGTTCTGGAAGAAGACAATGCCAACGTGGAGGGTAACTGACCTATGGCCTGGCAGACCCTGACCCGCCCTTTGCGCCGCCATCCCGTTCGCCCGCCCGATAGCGGTATCGCGCGACGCAGAAGCATCTGGGAGCGTATTCATGTTGATCCCTGGCTATTGGCGCTGTTGATCGTGCTGATGGCGGGCGGGCTGCTGGTGCTGTATAGCGCGTCGGGCCAGCGTATCGAGTCGGTTATCGCACAGGCCATGCGATTTGGTATTGCTCTGGTGGTCATGGTGTTTCTGGCGCAACTTTCGCCTACGACGTTCCTGCGCTGGGCACCATTTGCCTATGGTATTGGTGTCATCATGCTGCTGGCGGTGGAAATCGCCGGTGACATCGGAATGGGGGCCAAGCGCTGGCTGGAAATCCCTGGCGTGATTCGTTTCCAGCCTTCTGAAATGATGAAGCTGGCAGTACCGCTGATGGTGGCAGCCTACCTGAACCAGTGCCAGTTGCCGCCTCGCTTGCGCGATATCGTGGTATGCGCCGTCATCATTGGTGTGCCGGTCGTGCTGACGGCCATTCAGCCCGACCTGGGCACCTCGCTTCTGGTGGCCAGTGCCGCCGTTATCGTGGTGCTGCTTGCGGGGCTGTCGTGGCGTCTCATCGGGTTTGTCGTTGCGCTGCTGAGCGCTTGTGTGCCGCTTTTATGGATGAACATGCACAACTACCAGCGTCAGCGGGTGCTGACGTTTCTGGATCCTGAAAGCGATCCTCTGGGCTCGGGCTGGAACATCATTCAATCGACCACGGCCATCGGCAGTGGCGGGCTGTGGGGAAAAGGCTGGCTGGATGGCACCCAGTCCCAGCTCGAGTTTCTGCCCGAGCGGCATACCGATTTCATCATCGCGGTGCTGGGCGAGGAGTTCGGGCTGGTCGGCATGCTGGTGCTGCTCGCGCTCTATCTGATGATCGTCGGGCGAGGAATGTGGCTTGCCGCCTCTTCACAGGATACATTTGGGCGGCTGTTCGCCGGCAGCATTATTCTTACCTTCTTCATTTATGTATTTGTCAACGTGGGCATGGTCAGCGGCATTCTCCCGGTAGTAGGGGTGCCACTACCGCTGGTGAGTTATGGCGGCACCTCCAGCGTGACCTTGCTGGCCGGGTTCGGTATTCTCATGTCCATTCATGCCCATCGTCGGCTGTTACCGCGTTGATGGAAAAATAGGGCGTTGCGTTTTCAAAGGGAGTGGTGAGTTGATGAACAGGGCCCGAAAAAGTGCCGGCGGCGGTCTGGGTGCCGTGCTACTGGTATGTTCGATTCAGGCGATGGCTGAACAAGCACATGAGCCGGTAAACCTGCAGGAAAACGAGGGGGTTCAGCAACTGATTGACGAAGTGGCTGCCCAGGGAGTACCCGAGGCGTGGCTGCGCCATGCATTTGCCGAGGCCAACTACTCCCAGGGCGTGCTGGATGCCATGGACGGCGCGGCAGAGCGTCGCCTGCGCTGGTTCGAGTATCGCGATATATTCTTGACCCGTCAGCGCATCGAAGAGGGCGCTGCGTTCATGCAGGTACATGCCGATACGCTGGCGCGGGCGGAAGAGGTCTACGGTGTGCCGGGCAGTGTGGTTACCGCCATCATTGGCGTCGAGACCTACTATGGCCGTCACAAGGGCCAGCATCGCGTGCTCGACTCCCTGTCGACCCTTGCCTTTTATCACCCCAGCCGAGGCGACTTCTTTCGGGGCGAACTGGCAGCCTTTCTCGAGATCGCCTACGAGCAGGAGGTAGACCCTGCCGAGCTCTACGGCTCCTATGCCGGTGCCATGGGCTATCCGCAGTTCATTCCCACAAGCTATCAGGCGTACGCGGTCGATTTCGATGGCGATGGGCATCGTGACCTATGGGAAAACTCGGTCGATGCCATCGGAAGTGTCGCCAACTACTTTGCCGAACACGGCTGGCAGCGCGGCGGTGCCGTCTATCACGAAGCAACCGGGCCTGAGGAGCTTCCCGAGGCGCTCGTGTTCAATCAGACGTCGGCACCCAGTATCACCGTTGCTGACGTCAAGGCCGTGGGCATCGAGCCTCAAGAATCGCTCGATGACACCCTGCGCGTTGTGCCGCTGGCGTTTGAAATGGATGAAGAGCACACACGCTATCGCCTGGGCGAAAACAAT
Organism: Vreelandella aquamarina; assembly: GCF_020075495.1. Lineage (GTDB taxonomy): Bacteria > Pseudomonadota > Gammaproteobacteria > Pseudomonadales > Halomonadaceae > Vreelandella > Vreelandella aquamarina_A. Next base: position 128,185 of record NZ_JABYQT010000007.1, on the reverse strand, counting down.
TTTTATGTGATTACGCGCTACAACCATAGTCACCTGTACGCCATGGCGGTAGCAGAGCTTGCCGAGGCCATCGAGCAACAGGTCGAACAGGTCGAGGAGCAGGGATGAACATGCGGCAGACAGCGACGTGGCGATTAGGCGGTGCAATAGCCCTGGCGGCCTTGATCAGCGGGTGCGCCAGCAGCAAGACCCAGCGTGTGGAGGCGCCTTCCCAGGCGCAGCCATCCAAGCCTGCGGCCAGCAGCGCCAGTACGACCAGTGGCGGGCGCTATGCCATGAATGGCGATGCCTATCCGGTAGAGCCACCGGATGTGTCCATGGTGCCGGATGCCGAGCCGCGCATCGAGGAGCCTTCACGGGCGGGTAACCGTTCTACCTATGAAGTGTGGGGGAAGACCTACCACGTCATGCCCGACTCCCGAGGCTATGCCAAGCAGGGCACGGCCTCCTGGTATGGTGAAAAATTTCACGGCTATGCCACCTCCAACGGTGAGATTTACGACATGTACAAGATGTCGGCCGCTCACCGTTCGCTTCCACTGCCTACCTTTGCGCGGGTTACCAGCCTGGACAGTGGTCAATCGGTCATCGTTCGCGTCAACGATCGCGGCCCCTTTCATAGTGACCGTGAAATCGATCTCTCCTATGCCGCTGCCGCGCGCCTGGGGATACTGGACAACGGCACCGGGCGGGTAAAGGTCGAAGCGGTGGACCCGGAGCGCTGGCTGGCGGGCGATAGGGGCGCATCAAGCTCCACGCCGGCGGCTTCTTCAAGGCCACCCGAGGCTTCGCCACCGGGTGAGCAGCCCCGTCGCGTTGCCGCACCCGAGGCAGCGCCTGTACCTGCCTCGTCACCGGCAGCAGATACCGAAACACCGGCGGAGGGCGCCTTCTACCTGCAGATTGCTGCTTTGGGCAGTGCTGAGGGCGCGCAGCAGCTCCAGCAGCGTCTTCAAGGCGAACTGCCGCTTGGAGTGCGTGTGATGAGTGATGCCAACGTACATCGTGTCCAGGTGGGGCCGGTCGGTCCCGCCCAGGAGACACGAGCGCGCGAAGAGCTTCGCCAAGCAGGCTTTCCTCAAGTCTTTATCGTGAGATAATCCACTTTTTATACTCTTGGTGCCTGGCGCCGTTTTCTTGTAAGCGAGATGTTAGTGATGAATGTATTTATGTCGGTTCGCCGCTCTGCCCAACTTTGCCTGTTTGCGGCCATCACGGCGGTAGCGCTGCCTGCGGCGGCTCAGGAGTTACCCCAGCCGCAGCCTCAGCCCCAACCGCAGACCATTATCCCGGCGGCGCCACAGATAGCGGCCAGCTCCTGGATTCTGATGGATGCCAACAGCGGGCGTATCCTGGCCGAGCACAACTCCGATGAGCGCCTGCCGCCGGCCAGTCTTACCAAGCTGATGACGGCTTATCTGGTAGAGCGCGAGCTCGACCGCGGTACCATCAAGCCCGAAGATATGGTCAATGTCAGTGAAAACGCCTGGCGTACCGGTGGCTCCAAGATGTTCATCGAGGTCGGCAATCAGGTCGCGGTGGATGACCTGCTGCACGGGATCATCATCGTTTCCGGCAACGATGCGAGCGTGGCCATGGCCGAGCACCTGGCCGGTGGTGAAGGCCCGTTTGCGGACCTGATGAATCAGCATGCGGCGCGTCTGGGCATGGTCAATACCCACTTCGAGAACGCCACGGGTCTACCCGGCGACAATCACTACTCGACTGCTCATGACCTGGCACGGCTTTCGCGCCACATCATCAATGACTACCCTGAGCACTACGCTGTCTATTCCCAGCGGCACTTCTCTTACGGCGGCATCGACCAACCCAACCGTAACCGCCTGCTGTGGCGCGACCCTTCCGTTGATGGCCTGAAGACCGGCTGGACTGAAGCCGCAGGTTACTGCCTGGTATCGTCTGCCGAGCGTGACGGCATGCGGCTCATTTCCGTGGTAATGGGTACCAGCTCCGAGGAAGCGCGCGCTCAGGAAGCCCAGAAGCTTCTGAGCTATGGATTCCGCTTCTATGAAACCATGAAGCTTTATGAGCGTGGAGCCGTGCTTTCGACACCGCGTATCTGGGGTGGCGATATCAACGAGCTGCGCGTCGGCGTTGACGAAGAGGTCTACATGACCTTGCCGCGCAACCGTAACGAAGAATTGCGCGCGCGTCTGAATCTCAACTCCGAACTGCAGGCGCCCATTGCCGTAGGCGATGATGTCGGTACGCTGGAAGTCTATCTAGGTGAAGAAATGGTCGGCGAGCGCGATCTTGTTGCGCTTGAAAACGTTGAAGAGGGCGGCCTGTTCAAGCGTCTTTTCGATCAGGTTCGGCGCTTCTTCAGCGGCTTGATTGCCAACTTTACCGATTAATCGGCCCGGCCCGGGCCACTACCCGGGCCAGGTTCACGTCAACTAGAAGGTACATGATGAAAAAGGGTCCCCAGAAGACATTTCGCGACATGCGCGACCCCACGACGGCCGAGGCGCCCAAGATTACCTATCCTTGCGACTATCCCTTGAAAGTAGTCGGGGACGCGGCTGAGGATTTTCCCGCCTGCGTATGCCAGGTCGTGGTACGCCATGCACCCGATTTCGATGAATCGACAATGGAAGTGGTCGAAAGCCGCACCGGCCGTTTTCAGTCGGTACGTATTTCCATTCGCGCCACCAGCGAAGCACAGATCAGCCAGCTGTTTGAAGAGTTGAAGGCAACCGGCCGCGTGCACATGGTGGTCTAGATGGGTTCCTCGCCGTCTATCGAGCTGCACCGCCTGGGAAGACGAGCCTATCTGCCGGTTTGGGAGTCGATGCGCTCGCTGACCGATACCCGCGACAGCGATACGCCTGATCAGTTCTGGCTGGTCGAACACGACCCGGTGTTCACCCAGGGGCAGGCGGGCAAGCCCGAGCATCTGCTGATGCCTGGCGATATCCCCGTGGTGCAAACCGACCGGGGCGGCCAGGTAACCTACCACGGCCCGGGCCAGGTGGTGCTTTATCCGCTATTGGACGTAAGGCGTAGCAGGATCGGGGTGCGTGATCTGGTATCGGCGCTTGAAAACGCCGTCATTGCACTGCTGGCCGACTACGGCATCAAGGCGCACGCGCGAGCTGATGCCCCAGGTGTCTACGTCAAGAGCGTGCTGGGCGAGGCCAAGATTGCCTCGCTGGGTCTGCGCATTCGGCGCGGGGCAAGCTATCACGGGGTCGCTCTCAATGTGGATAATGACCTGGCGGCGTTTCAGCGCATCAATCCCTGCGGCTATGCCGGCATGGCGGTGACCCGTCTGGCCGATCTGGTGGCGCTTCCCGTTGACCATTCGGTCGGTGATCAGCTGGCGCGCGCACTGGCAGCCGAGCTGAAGCGGACACTTGTCGTCATCGACCCATAGCGGTCACATTGAAAAGCCGCCGCAGCTCAGGCTGCGGCGGCTTTTTTGTCGGCGACGAACGGCTAACCGACGTTGAGGGCGGGAATGATGTTGGGATCGGGCTCCTGTCCAGGCACCTTGGCGGGGGATGCAAGGCCCAGATTGTTCTTCTCGAAAACCCGGTCGGCGCGGTAGCTCGAACGTACGAGCGGACCTGACGGCACTTCCATGAAACCTTTCTCCAGGCCTATTTCACGATACCGGTCGAATTCCTCGGGGCTTACCCAGCGCTCGACGGGCAAATGGTTTTTCGTCGGACGCAGATACTGGCCCAGGGTCACGATATCCACGCCAATGTCGCGCAGATCGTCAAACGTCTGCAGGATCTCTTCGTCAGTCTCGCCAAGGCCGAGCATGATGCTGGTCTTGGTAATCACATCCGGGCGATGCTTCTTGGCGTGGGCCAGCACGTTCAGGGTCTTGCGATATCCTGCCCGCGGGTCGCGTACCCGGCTGGTCAGACGCTCCACGGTTTCGACGTTCTGGGCAAAGACCTCCAGGCCGGAATCGACCACGCGCTCGATGGCGCCAAGCTCACCGTCGAAGTCCGGGGTCAGGGCTTCGACGACCACATCGGGAGTGCGTGCCTTGATGGCCTGGATGCAGCTGGCGTAGTGGGAGGCGCCACCATCGTCCAGGTCGTCGCGATCCACGGAGGTCAGCACGATATAGCGAAGCCCCATCAGCTCGACGGACTTAGCGGTGTTTTCCGGCTCTTCCAGATCCAGCCAGCCCTTGGGATTGCCTGTATCCACCGCGCAGAACCGGCAGGCGCGGGTACATACCGAGCCCATCAACATGATGGTGGCCGTGCCGTTGCTCCAGCACTCGCCCATGTTGGGGCAGTGCGACTCGGCGCACACGGTGCTCAGTCGATGCGTGGCAACGTTGCGCTTGACCGCTTCGAAGCGCTCGCCGCCGGGAATCTGGGCGCGTAGCCATTTGGGCTTGCGTTCAAGGGAGGGCGCTTCGGCCTGCGCGGCACGCACCTTCATGCCGTCCTTGATCGCCGTCGTGCCATGTTCATTGCGAAATTTCTGGCCGCTGGGCACACGCTGCGTGGGGTTGTTGCTCATGGGAATAGAGCCTCTCTACTGTGCGGCAGGCAGGGCTTATCACAAAAAACTAAGCGCTTGCCCCTCAAGTCATGCCGATTGATACGTTGCCAATTCATACGTAGGTAGTAGGGCGTAATGTAACATATCTGTCGATTAACAGGACACCGCCACCTTGACTAGGGGGTCATGGGTAAACAGGCAACGCCATGGCTGGGCAGTGGGCTTGATGGGGCCTTGAAATGGTGCTGAAACTGCGCCAGATGGTCGCGCACAAACCGCAAGAAGAGTTCCGCTACCGGAGTGGGAAAGCGTTCGCGGCGATACACCGTGCACCAGGCACGACGTAGGGGAAAATCCGCCAGTGAAAGCTCGGTCAATAACCCCTGCTCGAGTTCCAGGCGCACTGCCAGTCGAGGCAGTACGGCAACACCCAGCTGCGCCATGACGCCCTGCTTGATGGCTTCATTGGTACCTAGTTCTATGCGATGCGAAAGCGCGATTTTCTGTAAAGCCGCCAGTTGCTCAAGGGCGCTGCGTACGCCCGAGCCGGGCTCACGCATCAGCACGTAGTGGCGGGCGAAGTCGGCGAGGGTGGCTGCCTGCATCTCCAGAAGGGGGTGCTCGGGCCATACGACCGCCACAAGCTCGTTGTCGATGATCGGCATCACCTCCAGCCGATCGTCTTCCGGCACCATGGCCATGATCACCAGGTCATCCTGCTGCTGTGCCAGCCGCTCGAGTGCCTGGCTGCGGTTGCATACTTTCAGGCGTACCTGGATGTCTGGGTAACGGGCGCGAAATCGCGCCAGAATGTACGGCACGATGTACTGCGCCGATGAAACGGCGGCCAGGTTCAGTTCGCCGGAAATCTTGCCTTTGATATCCGAAAGATTCATCTGCAGGCGTGATAGCTGGCCAAATATCTCCTGAGTCGAAAGCGCCAGTGTATTCGCCGCCGGCAGCACGTGCAGCGTCTTGCCGGCGTATTTGAACAGCGGCTGTCCGAGCGCCTGTTCAAGCTGGCGAATCTGTGCGCTGACCGCAGGCTGGGTCAATCCTAGCTGTTCGGCCGCGCGCGAATAGGAGCGCTGGCGATGTACGGCCTGGAAGACCTGCAGCTGGCGGAAGGTCAGCCGGTTAAGCAGCTTGGGAGATGACATGACAACCTCTGGAAATCGGCCTGCGTTCATGAGGAGTGCAGGCGGTACTATAAGCCACGAAAGCCTGTGAAAATGCTATCACTGTTTGGCTGTCTGTGCCTGCTGTGCCGACGTGTGTTGATCCGGTAAAAAAACAGAGTGCTATTTATCGACGCTGAGCAAGGAGTGGCCTAGACTATATTGCATCGCAGCATTATGGCTGTTGGGTTGATCGCCTGTGCATTCACCCTTGGGAGACGCTATGAATTTTCTTGCCCATTCTCTGCTCGTCGCTAATCCATTGCTGAACGCCTGGACCAAGACACCAGACGAGCCCTCTGCTCGGCTGGGCAGTGATGTCTTGACCTCACTGATGGACCCGTTCGGGATTGGACGCGCGGCGACCGACTACTGGCGCGATAGCGTCGAGCGCAGCGTACTTTACTGGGACGTCATGCGCGAGCGCGGCAATCAGTACCTTGAGCACATGGAGCAGACCAAGCCAAACGTGCTGGGGTTTGAAACCGAAGTGCTGCTCGATGGCCGAACGCTGCCTCAGCCTACCAATTACGAACTGCTGCGTGTACTACCGCCAGCAGGCACCGTCATCGATGCCAAGAAACGCCCCTTCGTGGTGGTTGACCCGCGTGCCGGCCATGGTCCCGGCATTGGCGGCTTCAAGCCCGATAGCGAGCTGGGCGTGGCCTTGAAGGCGGGCCACCCCTGTTACTTTATCGGCTTCTTGCCGTTTCCCGAGCCGGGCCAGACGGTCGAAGATGTCGTCGAGGCCGAAGTCGCCTTTTTGCGTCATGTCATCGAACGTCATCCCGACATCAGTGAAAAGCCCATGGTGGTGGGCAACTGCCAGGCGGGTTGGCAGCTGATGATGGCCGCCTCGCTCGAGCCCGACCTCTTTGGCCCCATCCTGATTGCCGGCGCGCCGCTTTCCTACTGGGCAGGCGAGCGTGGCAAGGCACCCATGCGCTATACCGGTGGGATGACCGGGGGAAGCTGGGTAACGGCGTTCACCAGCGACATGGGCAATGGCCTGTTTGACGGCGCCTGGCTTGTGCAGAACTTCGAACGCCTGAACCCGGCCAATACCTACTGGAAGAAGCAGTATCACCTCTATGCCAACATAGATACCGAAAGCCAGCGCTACCTGGATTTCGAACGCTGGTGGGGCGGGCATGTGGTACTGGGTGGTGAAGAGATACAGTACATCGTCGATAACCTGTTCGTGGGCAATCGCCTTTCGACGGCGCAACTGGTGACCCGAGACGGGCGGCGTATCGATCTGCGCAACCTGCGCTCACCTGTCGTGGTGTTCTGCTCGCGGGGGGACGATATCACCCCGCCGCCGCAGGCACTTGGCTGGATTCGCGATCTTTATGAAGATACCGACGACATCATTGCCAACGACCAGACGATTGTTTACTGCATGCACGATACCACCGGGCATCTGGGAATCTTTGTCTCGGGCAGCGTATCGCGCAAGGAGCACTCCGAGTTCACCGCCAACATGGATTACATCGACGTGTTGCCGCCAGGGCTCTATGAGACGACGGCCACCAAGCCACCGGCAGGCAGCGATGCCAGTCTCTATGAGCGTGACTATCTGCTCGAGTTTACCCCGCGCAACTTCGAAGAGCTGGACCAGCAAGTACACCACGACCCGGACGATGATCGCCGGTTTGCCACCGTGGCACGTCTTTCGGAAATCAATCTGGGGCTTTACCGGCTTTATGTACAGCCCTGGCTGCAGGCGGTAATGACGCCGGAAGCGGCCCGCTTCATTCGCCGCATGCACCCCATTCGCCTGGGCTACAAGCTGCTGTCTGATCGCAACCCCTTGTCAGTACCGCTACCGGTCATGGCCGAAGCGGTGCGCAAGAACCGTCGACAGGTAGGGTCTGATAACTTGTTCAAGACGCTGGAAACCATGGGCTCTGATCAGATCATTGCGTCTCTGAATGCCATGCGTGATCTGCGCGACAGAAGTACCGAGCGTCTGTTTCTGGATATCTATGGCCAGCCGCAGCTTCAGGCAGCGGTAGGGTTATACGGTGATGCGCACGTGCATCGCCGCCGCCCCGGTGCTGAGCCCGAGCACCGCCGTTTTCTGGCGCGGCGTCAGGCCGAGCTGCGTGAGCAGATTGCCCAGGGCGGCCCGCAGGAAGCCATCATGCGCTCCTTGATCTACGTCATGGGTGGGGCGCCGGCGACGGATGAGCGCAACTTCAAGCGTTTGAGGGCGTCACGAGCCAAGCTTGAAAACGGTATCGAGCTTTGCGAGTTCAAGCGTCTGGTGCGTGAGCAGTTCTCCATCCTGAAGCTGGATCGCGAGCAGGCGTTGAAGACGCTGCCTGAGCTGTTGGCCGGACAAGGTAACAGTGATATCGATGGGCATATCCAGAATCTCGAGCACGTGTTTGCCGCAAGCGGTGAGCTTTCAGAACACGCCGCCGAGCGTTTTGTACAAGTGAAGGCGCTATTCGACGAGGCTCGGCCCAAGGAGGCAGCACCCAAGGCGCCGGCGCCGAAGGCTTCTTCCAGCAAGGCCTCTCAAGGCAAGCCTGCCGCGAAAAAAGCGGCACCCACCAAACCCAGGGCAGCGGTCACGAAAGCCAAGGTCGATAATCCCGTCGTAGCCGAGGCGGTGATCAAGCATGGCGAGGCGCCAGCCAGCGAGGGTGAGAAGAGCCCCGCGCCGTCACCATCGCCATCCGCGATAAAGAAAGATGGGTCGAGTGGCGATTCAAAAAAATCAACGGCGGACCTTGCTCAACGTAAATCACCGCGTAAACGTTGAGCGCTTTTGATCTGATCACGCCCCTGCCCTTTGGCAGGGGCGTTTTGCTTATGAAGCAATGGTGGGTTGCCGTTCTTCGGGCAGCGGTCTAGTGTCTAGCTACTCTGGTATAAAAAGTAAGGTTTGTTATTTACCGTTCGCTTGCTACTGGCGCTTGGCCAAGGGCTGGGGTAGGGTAGGCGCATTTTTTCATCCGTATGATTGTGCTGGTCACGGGTCAGGCCGTTTATCGTCACACTGTGCGGTACCGTATTCAGGCGCGGGCTGGTCAGCCTAAGCAATAGATAAGTGGAGCACTATGGGCAAGTCACTGGTCATCGTCGAATCGCCGGCTAAAGCGAAGACGATCAATAAGTATCTCGGCAACGATTTCATCGTCAAGTCGAGCGTGGGTCACATCCGTGACCTGCCGACCAGCGGCTCGGGCAAGGCAGCTTCCGATCCCAAGGAGCGCGCTCGCCAAGCCGCGGCAACACGCAAGATGTCAGCGGAAGAGAAGGCTGAGTATAAAAAGCGCAAGAGCCAGGAACAGCTCATCCGACGCATGGGGATCGATCCGAACAATGGGTGGGAAGCACACTACGAGGTGCTGCCCGGCAAAGAGAAGGTGGTGGCCGAATTAAAGAAGCTCGCTGAAAAGGCCGACGCCGTCTATCTGGCAACGGATCTGGACCGTGAAGGGGAGGCCATTGCCTGGCACCTTCGCGAGACCATTGGTGGTGATGATAGTCGCTACAAGCGCGTGGTATTCAACGAGATCACCAAAAACGCCATTCAGGATGCGTTCAAGGCGCCGGGCGCATTGAATATTCCCCGTGTGGAAGCGCAGCAGGCACGGCGCTTTCTCGACCGGGTCGTAGGTTTCATGCTTTCCCCGCTGCTGTGGGCAAAGATTGCGCGAGGACTTTCCGCCGGCCGTGTGCAATCTGTGGCGGTGCGTCTTATCGTCGAGCGCGAGCGCGATATCCGTGCCTTCATTCCCGAAGAGTTCTGGGATGTGCATGCCGACCTGGTATCACCGGACGGCGAGCTGGTGCGCTTCGCCCTGGCAAGGCAGGATGGCAAGCCCTACCGGCCTACCTCCGAAAAAGAAACCATGGCCAGTATCGAGGCGCTGCGCAAGGCCAAGCTCTCCATCACTTCACGCGAAGACAAGCCGACCAGCTCCAAGCCGACGGCGCCTTTCATCACGTCGACACTGCAACAGGCCGCGAGTGGTCGTCTGGGCTTCTCGGTCAAGAAAACCATGACCATGGCCCAGCGCCTTTATGAAGCTGGCTACATCACCTATATGCGTACGGACTCGACCAATCTCTCCAAGGATGCGGTCGAGAGCGTTCGTGAGTTCATCGGCAACGAGTACGGCGAGCGCTATCTGCCGGAAACGCCCAATCGCTTCAGCAGCAAGGAGAGCGCGCAGGAGGCACACGAGGCCATCCGCCCGTCAAGCGTCGAGCGCAAGGCAACCGACCTTGTCGGCATGGAGCGCGATGCTGAGCGCTTGTACGAGCTGATCTGGCGCCAGTTCGTGGCATGTCAGATGACCCCCGCCGAGTATCTGTCCAGTACGCTGAGCGTTGAAGTGGATGGCTATGACCTGCGTGCGAAAGGCCGCGTGCTCAAGTTCGATGGTTACACACGGGTGATGAAGCCCAGTGGCAAGAACGAAGACCAGACGCTGCCGGATCTGCCCAAGGGCACGCCCATGGCGCTTGAGTCGCTCGACCCGCAGCAGCACTTCACCAAGCCACCGGCACGCTATACCGAGGCCAGCCTGGTCAAGGAGCTCGAGAAGCAGGGCATCGGCCGGCCTTCCACCTACGCCTCGATCATTTCCACGATTCAGGATCGCGGCTACGTAAAGCTGGAAAACCGCCGTTTCTACGCGGAAAAGCTGGGCGATATCGTCACCGAGCGGTTGAAGGAGTCGTTCCCGGATCTGATGGACTTCTCGTTTACCGCACGCATGGAAGACAGCCTGGATGAGGTGGCCGAAGGCGAGCGCAACTGGCAGGCGCTGCTGGATGCCTTCTACGGCGAGTTTCGTGAAGAGCTTGCGAAAGCGGAAAGTGACGACGGCATGCGGCCCAACCAGCCGGTGCCCACGGATATCGATTGCCCTTCGTGCGGGCGCAAGATGCAGATTCGTACCGCCTCGACCGGTGTATTCCTGGGCTGCAGCGGCTATAACCTGCCTCCCAAGGAGCGCTGCAAGACCACCATCGATCTCATTCCTGGCGAGGAAGCCGTGGCCGCCGATGCCGGCGATGAGGCCGAAACCAATGCCCTGCGCGCCAAGCGTCGGTGTGCCAAATGCGGCACGGCCATGGACAACTACCTGATCGATGAGACCCGTAAGCTGCACATCTGTGGCAACAGCCCGGATTGCGATGGTTATGAAATCGAGCAGGGCAAGTTCAAGATCAAGGGATACGACGGCCCGGTCATCGAGTGCGACAAGTGTGGCTCTGAAATGCAGCTCAAGTCCGGGCGCTTTGGCAAGTATTTCGGCTGTACCAACAGCGACTGCAAGAATACTCGCAAGCTGTTGAGAAGCGGCGAGGTGGCACCACCGAAGATGGACCCGATCCCGATGCCGGAGCTGGCCTGCCAGAAGGTGGATGACCACTACGTGCTGCGTGATGGGGCGAGCGGACTGTTTCTCGCGGCCAGTAAATTCCCCAAGAATCGTGAAACGCGACCGCCGCTGGTCAAGGAACTCAAGGCTCACCGCGATGAACTGCCGGAGAAATACCACTTCATCCTGGATGCACCCAGCGAAGACCCGGATGGCCGGCCGGCGCAGATTCGCTACTCGCGCAAGAATAAAGAGCAATACGTGATGACTGATGAAGAGGGCAAGGCGACCGGGTGGAAGGCCACCTATGAGGCAGGTAAATGGCACGTGGAAGACAAGCGTAAATGAGTCCGCGTGCGCGTACCAATCAGCTCCTTTATCAGGTCGAATTGCTGGTCGGCATGGCTAAAGGTGATGACGAGCATGCCCAGGCTCGTCAGATGGCGCTCGAGGAGGGTGCGCTTGCGCTATTCGAGCTGGCGCTGAACTCGCTGCTCAAAGAAGTGACCGAGCATGCAAGGTTGGAAAATCATGCCTGGCGTCGCCTGCTTGCAGACGACGGCCCGCAGCTTGCCGAGCTTCAGCGCTTGCGTGATGTAATGAACGCATCGAATAGCTGGCTTGGCTGGCTGGTCAGCCGACTAGAGCAGCTACATGGTAGTGAAGGCGCTGCCCGGCGTGCGCCTGCCAATCCCGCCATGATCGCCGTAGGGGGGCAGGTAGATGTGGGTACTCAACTGCTGGCCTGTCTTGACGCCGCCAAGCGCGAAACAGCTGCGCTCCGGGAAACCAGCCTGGAGTGGTAGCGTCGGAAATATCGCGACTGAACTACACTGTACTTTCAATATCAAAGAGATGGCCACCAGCGTGAAGGTGGTCAAACTCTATGACTGACAAGTGGAGAGGAGACAAGGATGCGTTACAACACGGTCAAGGATCTCATTGCTTGGGCAGAAGGCTTTCACAAGCGCATGGCCCAGCAATACAGTGATGCGGCAGACAAGGCGGATAGCGAGCGTGTGCAGATGGCGCTGACGTATCTGGCCAGTGAGGAAATCAAGATGCAGAAAGGCCTTGATGACCTCTTTCACGATGGCACGGATCATTCAGAAGTGCTTGAGACGTGGTTCGATGAGTCAAGCGAGTTTCCTGAACCGCCTGAGCTTGAGCAACTGGCCGAGAAATCCGTAGCCGGATCGGTGGATGAAATCATCCAGGTAGCGGTCGAGACGCACACAAGACTTCAGGCTCTTTATGAGCACCGCGCGCTTCGGGCAAGAATCGAGCCGGAAGCCACGTTCTTCAATTCGCTGGCAGAAGGGCACGAAGCCCAGGTGCGCAAGCTGGTGACCAATATGCAAGAGTTTGCAGATATCTAGCGTTGCGTTGAATGATGCTGGATTGACACGGCTGCGTGAGGCCAGACGTCAAATAGTTGAGCAGTATCACTGACAGCGGCGGTGTTTATAGGGTATAACAGCCTCCAGAAATGCTAAGTTGGTCAGCTGCGCGCTGGCCCGTTTTGAGGGCTCTTTCATGCCATTGAACCGCCGCCGTTTTCTAGCGCTGGCACTAGGCTGGCCAGCGGTTGCCAGCGCTGCCACCTCGAGCATCACCGTTGATACTCAGCCTCCGGATCTGGTGGAAACGCTGCTTTCACGGGCGCATATTCCCCGCTACAGCAGCGAGCTATGGCTGTTGATCGATGATCAGCAGTCAACGCTCAGCGTCTATCGCGGCAATGCGCTGCTGGAGCACTATGGCCCTGTTTCGTTGGGCCGCTCGGGGGCCAAGACGCAGCGCGTACGAGGGGATAACGTCACCCCGCTGGGAGAGTTTCGCATCAACCGATTTAATTACCAAAGTCGGTGGCATATTTTCCTCGGTATCGATTATCCTACGCCAGCCCATGCGCGAATGGCGTTGGAAAAAGGCATCTACTCGCAAGGCGATTACGAGGCCTATTTTGATTACTACCGCCGTTACGGCCACCCACCGCAAGAGACGGCACTGGGTGGGGCAATCGGAATTCATGGCATCGGAAGCAGTGATCCCGACATTCATGGCCGCTACCACTGGACCCAAGGGTGCGTGGCAGTGACAAATGAACAAATTGAGCGAGTTGCAGAGCTTGTAGATGTTGGCACTCGCGTCGTGATCCGCTAGTCTTATGTTGTTGAAGGAAGTACGAGGTTTTGTACAAGTGGCTATAGACAAGCGTTGTGGTCTATTATAAAACAGCGTTTGACTTACGTGCTGATGCACAGGTCATTGTAAGGAACCTGCACCGCAGGTAGACAAAGTAGCATTAAGCACTTAGCCTGACTTTGTCTTACCATTAACGTTGTACCCAAGGAAGACTCAAGGAGAACATTATGACTCTGAAGACTACTCTGAAAATGACCGCCGCTGCCGCTTCTCTGGCAATCCTGGCTGGCTGTGCTTCTACCAGCGCTCTGGAAGAAGTTCGCATGACTGCTGAATCTGCACAGGCTGACGCCGCAGAAGCACGCAGCATGGCTTCACAAGCTCTGAACACTGCTAACCAAGCTCAGCGCGACGCGCAAGCTGCCCTGCAGATGTCTGAGCAAGGCCGTGAAGAAATGAACCGTCAGTTCCAGCGTTCCATGCAGAAGTAATTCTGCCTGGGCCGCTGTAAGCTATCTAGCTTCGCGGTTCGCTGAAGATGTAAAAAACCCCGCCATCTGGCGGGGTTTTTTTATGGGTGAAGAGAGCGCCTTCAGGCGTCTTCTTCTGTAGCCTGTGTCTGGCTAAGCTCAACTTCCTCGAATAAGCCTCTGAATTCAGCAGGCGTCTCTTCCACCGGCGCTTGTGCCTGAGGGCCGTACAAGGCCACGAAATGGCCGTCAGACGCTTCCAGCGCGCGTTTCACCTGTTCGTAGTCCACTTCTACCTGGTCTTCCGTCAGCTCGTCTACGCGCTCGATGGCATTGATCAGCGGCTCGAAGTCTCCCTGGTTCTCTTCAAGCTGCGGGTATGACTGCACGAACAGAGTGCCGTCTGCGGCCCAGCCAGCCTTGAACGGGGCGTCCATCAAGTTGACCTTCGTGCCGCTGGGCAGGCGCTCGTACAGCGACTTGATGTCTTCGGGGTACATGCGAATACAGCCACGGCTGGCACGCATGCCTACGCCGTCAGGGCGGTTGGTGCCATGAATCAGATAGCTCGGCATGGCCAGCAGAATGGCATGCTCGCCCAGGGGGTTATCCGGGCCAGGGGGAACGACGGCAGGCGCCGGTTCGCCACGCTCGGCCGCTTCACGGCGCATGGAGGCGGGCGGTGCCCAGGCAGGATCCTTGACCTTGACGGTGGTGCGGGTGATGCCAACCGGTGTTGCGAACTCTTCACGGCCAACGCTTACCGGGTAGGTCTCGACGATGCCGGGCTTGTCAGCGGGGTAGTAGTACATGCGCAGTTCGGACAGGTTGACCACGATACCTTCGCGCGGGGCGGGCGGCAGGATGTAGCGAGCCGGAATCACGACTTCCGTGCCTTCACCCGGAACCCACATGCTGATATCGGGATTGGCCATGCGCATTTCCTCGTAGCCAATATTATGGCGACGAGCGATATCGATCAGGGTTTCTTCAGGATCCTCGACGATGACGGTGTAGTACTCACCGATGATATCGCCCTGCTCAGGTAGCCGAAAATGCCCGCGGGGAAGCTCACGCTGCTCCTGTGCCACTGCCTGCTCAGCACCCGCCAGCGCTTCGTCGGACACGATCGGCGCGCTCTCTGCCTGTTCGGGCTCTTGCTGCGCGTAAACCGGGCCGGTGAGGGAGGCAGCCAGCAAGACTGCCAGGCTGGTCGGACCCCAAAGGGTGAATTTTTGACGAGTGTTCATGATCATTCCTAATGAGTTGATGCACTGCTAGTACGCGTAAACGAGCAAACGGGGAGGTTGCCTGATGCCAGTTTGCCCCAAGGTTCACGCCGCCGCTACTTTTTGATTAAGGGTACTTAAAAGCGACTCTATGCGTTCAAAACGCTGTTCAACGGTTTCCATTGCAAATTCAAGGCGAAGGGTATCCGAGCCATCCAGGCGATAGTGCTGTGGCGAGGTCTGGATCAGGGTCACCAGAGTAAGTGGATCGACCTGAGTCGAACTCCCGAACAGCACCCTGCCACGGCTTTCGCCTGCTTCGATCCGACTGATGCCCAACTGCTCGGCGCGTTGGCGCAGGCGGGTCTGGCGCACCAGATTCTTCAGCGGCTGGGGCAGCAGGCCAAAACGGTCGATCAGCTCGACCTGCAGCTCCTTGAGCTCACCTTCGCTTTGCGTATTGGCAATGCGCTTATACATCACCAGACGCTGTTGCACATCATGAATATAGTCGTCAGGTATCAATGCCGGTAGGTTTAGGCTGATTTCCACGCCGGTGTTGAAGGGGGCGTCGATGTTAGGCGTCTTGCCGGCACGAATGGCCTTCACGGCGCGGTCGAGCATTTCCATATAGAGCGTGTAGCCAATGGTTTCCATCTGGCCGCTTTGTTCATCGCCCAAGAGTTCACCTGCCCCGCGAATCTCCATGTCGTGGCTTGCCAGGGTAAAGCCGGCGCCCAGATCGTCGGACGCGCTGATGGCCTCCAGGCGCTTGACCGCATCACGCGTCATGGCCTTGGGCGGCGGTGTCAGCAGATAGGCATAGGCCTGATGGTGGCTGCGCCCGACGCGCCCGCGCAACTGATGAAGCTGGGCCAGGCCGAACTTGTCGGCGCGCTCGATCAAGATGGTGTTGGCGCTGGGCACATCGATGCCGGTTTCAATGATGGTCGAGCATACCAGCACGTTGAAGCGCCGGTGATAGAAATCGGACATGATTCGCTCAAGGCTTCGCTCGGGCAACTGGCCATGGGCGACCGCCACTCTGGCTTCGGGTACCAGTTCGCGGATCTGCTCGGCGGCATTCTCGATGCTCTTGACTTCGTTGTGCAGAAAGTAGACCTGACCACCGCGAAGTATCTCGCGCAGCAGGGCTTCCTTGATGATGCTGTTGTCGCGCTGCTGGACGAAGGTCTTCACCGACAGGCGTCTGGCCGGCGGCGTTGCAATGATCGACAGATCTCGAATGCCGCTCATCGCCATGTTGAGCGTGCGCGGGATGGGGGTCGCCGTCAGCGTCAGGATATCTACTTCGGCACGAAGCGTCTTGAGCTTCTCTTTCTGGGCAACACCGAAGCGGTGCTCTTCATCGATGATCAGAAGCCCCATCTTGGGCAGCTCGACGCTTTTGGACAGCAGCTTGTGCGTACCGATCACGATATCGGTCTGGCCGCTCTTGATGCTTTCCAGGGTCTGCGTCATCTCCTTGCCTGCGGTAAAGCGTGAGATAAGCCGAATATTGACCGCCGTGTCAGCGAAGCGGTCGCGGAAGTTCTCGAAATGCTGGCGGGCAAGCAGCGTGGTAGGCACCAGCACGACTACCTGTCGGCCCGACTGAACGGCCAGGAAGGCGGCGCGCATGGCCACTTCTGTCTTGCCGAACCCGACATCGCCGCACACGACACGGTCCATCGGCTGTGGAGAAACCATGTCCTCGATCACGGCTTCGATAGCAGCCTGCTGGTCGGGGGTTTCTTCAAAGGGAAAGCTGGCGGCAAAACGCACGTATTCATCCCCTGGAGCGTCGTAGACCACGCCTTGCTGGGCTTCGCGTCGAGCGTAAACATCCAGCAGCTCCGCCGCCGTGTCGCGAATCTTCTCGGCCGCCTTGCGTCTGGCTTTTTCCCACTGGTCCGAGCCCAGCTTGTGCAGCGGCGCCAGTTCATCGTCCGCCCCGCTGTAGCGAGAGATCAGATGCAGGCTGTCTACCGGTACATAAAGCTTGGCGCCATCGGCGTAGGAGAGCGCAAGAAACTCGTTGGCCTGGCCGCCTGCCGACAGTGTCTCGAGCCCCAGATAGCGGCCGACGCCATGGGCCTGATGAACGACAGGCGCGCCTTCTCGAAGCTCCGAGAGGTGGCGCACCGCCAGTTCGTTGTCGTCGGTGGCCTTTTCGCGCCGCCGGCTCTGGCGCACCACTTCGCCAAACAGTTCGGTTTCGCTGATGACCGCAATGTTGGGGTCGGTCAGCCACAGGCCGCTATCCACCAGGCTTTCGGTAATCGCATGGGCATGCGGGCCCGCCAGAAAGGCCTGGAAGCTCTCCACGTGGGGCAGGGCGCGGGTCAGTGGCGCGAGTATTTCCTCGAGCGCTTCACGCCGTCCGCGGGACTCGGCCACAAACAGCACGCGAAGCTCAGGCTGCTTCTCAAGAAAGCCAGCAAGCTCCGCCAGGGGCTCCTTCGCCCGGGCATTGATCGCCAGTGGCGGCAGCGCCTGGGCATTGGGCGTCAGGGCGTGTCGCTGCTCGGAATGGTTGGTCAGCTCGATACGAGGGCGTGCCTTGATGGCCGAGAACACATCGCTTACCGGAAAGAACGCTCGATGCGGGGGCAGAAGCGGGCGGGTCGGGTCGACCCCCAGGTTGGCATAACGCGACTCGATGGAGCGCCAGTGCTGTTCGGCGGCGTCGAAGACGCCGGGCAGCAGGGCGACACGGGTGTCATCGGTCAGGTGATCGAAAAGCGAAGCGGTTTCATCGAAAAACAGCGGCAGATAGTGTTCGAGTCCGGGCGAGGGGATAGCCTTGAGCGCATCGTTGTACAGCGGGCATTGGCGTGGGTCGACGTCGAACAGGGTTTCAAACTGCTCGCGAAAGCAGGCAATGGCGCTGCGGCTCAGCGAGTACTCATGAGCAGGCAGCAGCTCGACGGTTCCTACCTTGTCGGTTGAGCGCTGGCTGCCGGGGTCGAAGTGTCGAAGCGTGTCGATCTCGTCGTCGAATAGATCGATGCGGATCGGCTCGTCCATGCCCATGGCAAACAGGTCGATCAAGGCGCCGCGCATGGCGTACTCGCCGGGCTCATAAACGGTTTCAACCGCGCGATACCCGGCGCGGCTCAATGATTCCCTGAACGTTTCCCGGTCGAGCTTGGCGCCAGCCTTGAGCGACATCACGCGTCCGGCAATATACGAGACGGGCGGCAGGCGCTGCATCAACGTATTGATCGGTACCAGAACGATGCCGCGCACACCGTCCTGAAGCAGGCGCAACGTGCGCAGACGCGCCGAGACGATGTCCTGGTGTGGCGAAAAGCTGTCGTAGGGCAGGGTTTCCCAGTCAGGAAAGGGCAGCACCGGAACATCGCTGTAAAACGCCAGGTCCTGTTCCAGGCGCTGGGCGCTGGCGGTGCTTGGGGTGATCACCAGCAAAGGGGCGCTCGAGGCTACCTGGGAAAGCGCCAGTGCAGACGCACTGCCCGGTGGCGCTGTCCAATAGAGCGTGTCGCGTGTCCCTTGCGGCTGGGGCGGTTCGAGCAGAGAGAATGATGGCATAGTCAGGTATCGTTTTGCGCTGAAACGGAGTAATGATCATACACGATGACCCGTTTCAGTTAGAGACCTGCCCGCTGCGGTTTCCACCAGAGCCCATTTTGAGTTTGTAGTCAAACGCCATTTTCTGTAATACCCCTACATGGCGTGCGACCATCCATTCATTGCGGCTTATTGGTAAGGCCGGGATAATACATTGGATTTTACCAACCCCATGAGGCCGCACGTGAGTCAGCAAGCTTCCGAGACCGTTTTTCAGGAATGGCAGAACAATCAAGCCCTGGCAGAGCAGATGATCCCGCTGGTCGGGCGCCTGTATCGTCAGAACAACGTTGTGGCCACCATGTTTGGGCGCTCGCTGATCAATCAATCGGTCATTCGTATCATCAAGGACCATCGCTTCGTGCGCAAGATCGAAGGCACCGAGCTGTCGGTCGAGGATACCTTTCCCATCGTCGAGGCCATGAGCACGCTCAACCTGGGGCCTGCTCACGTGGATGTCGGCAAGCTTGCGGTCACGTTCAAAAAGCAGGGGGCTGGCGACCTTGATGCGTTTTTGCGCCGCGAGCTCAAGGATATCATCGAGGGTTATCAGCCCGGCGCGAGCAAGGGCGAGCCTCAGGATGTGGTGCTGTACGGCTTTGGCCGTATCGGCCGCCTGCTGGCGCGCGTGCTGGTCGAGAAGGCCGGTGGCGGCAACCTGTTGCGCCTGCGTGCCATTGTGGTGCGTGGCCGGGGCGATGTGGCCAAGGATCTGGAAAAGCGTGCCAGCTTGCTGCGCCGTGACTCCGTGCACGGCCCGTTCGAAGGCACGATTTCGGTCGATGCCGAGGCGCGCACGCTGACCGTCAACGGTAACGTGGTTCAGGTGATCTACGCCGATTCGCCCAGCGAGATCGATTACACCGCCTACGGTATCGACAACGCCGTGATCGTCGATAATACCGGTATCTGGCGCGACGAAGCGGGGCTGGGTCAGCACCTGGAGTGCAAGGGAGCTGCCAAGGCCCTGCTGACCGCTCCCGGCAAGGGCGATATCAAGAATATCGTATATGGCATAAATCACGCCACGCTCGATGAAAACGACCGCATCGTCTCGGCGGCCTCCTGCACCACCAATGCCATCGTGCCGGTGCTCAAGGTGCTCAACGACGAGTACGGCGTTGCCAATGGCCACGTGGAAACCGTTCACGCCTACACCAACGACCAGAATCTGATCGATAACTATCACAAGGGTGATCGTCGTGGCCGCAGCGCGGCGCTCAACATGGTATTGACCGAAACCGGCGCGGCGAAAGCGGCGGCCAAGGCCTTGCCCGAGCTTGAAGGCAAGCTGACCGGCAACGCCATCCGTGTGCCTACCCCCAATGTCTCCATGGCCATCTTGAACCTGACGCTGGACAAGCCTGCCGATGCCGCGTCGCTCAACGACTATCTGCGTCGCATGTCCATCGACTCGGCATACCAGAAGCAGATCGACTTCGTGGATTCTGCCGAAGTCGTGTCATCGGATTTCGTCGGCAATCGTCACGCAGGTATCGTCGATGCCAAGGCAACGCTGGCCAATGACAATCATGTAGTCGTGTACGTATGGTACGACAATGAATTTGGCTACAGCTGTCAGGTAATTCGTATCCTGCAGCAGATGTCGAACGTGGAGTTTCTCAAGCTGCCACACCGCGGTTGATGCCTATAAGTGGGTGAATCGCCGGTCAAACGGCTTTCGCCAACGCTTCGCATTTTCTCAACGCCACCTTCGGGTGGCGTTTTTAATTGGAAAATCAACTGCAATTGTTGGCCGCATAACACTTTTTGAGGGTATCAGGGATGTGGTCATTGGCCGCGCTTATCTTTATAATGCGGAAGATTTTTCGGGGTGGTTCAAGCGGTGCTTGGGCCTGACTGGTAACAATCTGACAGAAAATAAGAATTCACTGGGCAGAAAATAAGCATTCGAACCCCTTACCTTCGTATATCCGATCCATCAACTGGGCGAGACTATGATCGAAGTCAAAAAAGGCCTGGATCTCCCCATCACGGGAGCGCCCGAGCAGCGTATTGAAGATGCGCAGCCTGTGCGTTACGTGGCAATCCTGGGCACTGACTACGTTGGCATGAAGCCAACCATGGAAGTTCAGGAAGGGGATAAGGTCAAACTGGGCCAGCTACTTTTTACCGACAAGAAAGTGGAAGGGGTGCGTTTTACCGCGCCTGCCAGCGGTGAAGTAGTCGCAATAAACCGTGGCGAAAAGCGTCGTCTGCTGTCTGTTGTCATTAAAGTCGATGAAAATGAAGAGGCGATGACATTCGCTTCCCATGATCGCTCTTCTTTAGCGCAACTTGATCGTCAGCTGGTAGTCGACCAACTGGTTGAAACAGGACTCTGGACGGCACTGCGCACGCGTCCTTTCTCACGAACGCCTGCCATTGACAGCAAGCCTGCCGATATTTTCGTGACGGCGATGGATACGCACCCGCTGAGTGCCGACCCCGCCGTTATCATCAATGAAGATACCCAAGCGTTTGAAGACGGCCTCAAGGTGCTAACACGCCTGACCGAGGGCAACGTTTTTCTGTGCACGGGGGCTGATGCGAAGATTCCTGGCGCGGATATCGACGGCGTAAGGGCCGAAAGCTTTGCAGGTCCACACCCGGCGGGCCTTGTGGGTACGCATATTCACTACCTCTCGCCGGTGGCGTTGCACAGAAAAGTCTGGCACATCGGTTATCAGGATGTGATGGCCTTTGGCAAGATGTTTGCAGAAGGCCAGCTGAAAACCGAACGCATCGTCGCCATCGGCGGCCCGCGTGCCGAGAAGCCTCGTCTTGTGCGTACCCGCCTGGGTGCTAGCACCGAGGAACTCCTGGCCGGCGAAGTCATCAAACCAGAAGACACTCGCGTTATTTCCGGTTCCGTCTTCTCGGGCTTTACCGCAGAAGGTCAGCTGTCGTACCTCGGCCGTTTCAGCAACCAGATCAGCCTGCTCGAGGAAGGCAACAAGCGTGCCTTGCTGGGTTGGCTGTCTCTCGGCGCCGATCGTCATTCGGTTCTAGGGATCTATCTTTCCCGCATCAAGGGACTGCGCAACTACGCACCCACCACGTCGACCAATGGCTCCGAGCGTGCCATGGTACCGGTTGGTTCGTACGAGACGGTCATGCCACTGGATATCATGCCAACGCAGCTGCTGCGTTCGCTGATCGTGGGCGACATTGAAGTTGCCATGCAACTTGGGTGTCTTGAGTTAGACGAAGAGGACCTGGCGCTTTGCACGTACGTTTGTCCCGGCAAGTACGAGTATGGCCCCATCCTGCGTGACAATCTCACCATGATCGAGAAAGAGGCCTGATGATGGGTATTCGACAAACACTCGATAGTCTCGAGCCGCACTTTCATAAAGGTGGCAAGTACGAAAAGTTCTATCCGCTCTACGAAGCGGTAGACACCATCTTCTACTCGCCGCCCAGCGTTGCCAAGACCACGGCGCACGTGCGTGATGGTATCGACCTCAAGCGCATCATGATCACTGTCTGGCTCTGCACCTTCCCGGCCATGTTCTTTGGCATGTGGAATGCAGGCTGGCAGGCCAACGTTGCCATCGATGCCGGCTATGCGGCCTTGGGTGGCTGGCGCGAAACGCTTTTCCTGGCGATTGCCGCAGGCCATGATCCGGGCAGCCTGTGGGCCAACTTCGCGTTGGGCGCTGTCTACTTCCTGCCTATCTACCTGGTGACCTTTGCGGTCGGCGGCTTCTGGGAAGTTCTGTTCGCCATCAAGCGCGGTCATGAAGTCAACGAAGGCTTCTTCGTCACGTCGGTGCTCTACGCGCTGATTCTTCCGGCGACCATTCCGCTTTGGCAGGTAGCGCTTGGTATTACTTTCGGCGTGGTGATCGGCAAGGAAATCTTTGGCGGTACCGGCAAGAACTTCCTCAACCCGGCGCTGACCGGCCGTGCCTTCCTCTACTTTGCCTATCCGGCGCAGATCTCCGGCGACGCAATCTGGGTGGCAGCTGATGGTTATACCGGCGCGACCGCGCTGTCCATGGCCTTCCAGGACGGCATGGATACGCTCACCAATACCTACAGCTGGTGGGACGCTTTCCTTGGCTACGTACCGGGGTCGGTAGGCGAGGTGTCAACGCTTGCCATCCTGGCGGGTGCGCTAGTGCTGCTCTATACCCGAATCGCCTCGTTTAGAATCATGCTGGGCGTCTTTTTGGGTATGGTGCTGACCAGTACGCTTTTCAACCTGATTGGCTCTGACACCAACCCCATGTTCGACATGCCGTGGTACTGGCACTTCGTGATCGGTGGTTTTGCGTTCGGTATGGTCTTCATGGCGACCGACCCGGTATCTGCTTCCATGACCAACCAGGGCCGCTTGATCTTTGGCGCATTGATCGGTGTATTGACGGTACTGATTCGCGTGGTCAATCCGGCTTTCCCGGAAGGCATCATGCTGGCCATCCTGTTCGCCAACCTGTTTGCACCGCTGATTGACCATTTCTTCGTCCAGGCCAATATCAAGCGCCGCATCAAGCGTACTGGCGTACCGGCCGAGGAGACTGCCTAATGGCACAAGGTAATAACTCCATCAAGAAGATACTGATTGTGGCGTTTGCGCTGTGTATCGTGTGTTCGGTGATCGTTTCGACGGCCGCTGTCGCACTGCGTCCCACGCAGCAGCTCAATCAGGAACTGGATCGCAAGACCAACATCCTCAACGTGGCGCGTCTGTATGAGCCGGGCATGGATGTGGAAGAAGCGTTCCGTGAGCAGATCACCGCGCGCGTGGTCGAGCTTGAAACCGGTGATTACACCGATGAGTTCGACCCGGAGACCTTCGATGGTTTCGAAGCGGCACGTGACCCGGCAACGGGCCGTACCCTTTCGGGTGATCGTGATATCGCAGGCCTTTCGCGTGTGGAGAACTACGCCACCGTCTATCTGGTAGGCGATGAAGAAAACCCGGACCAGATCGTTCTGCCGATTCGTGGTCAAGGCCTGTGGGGCCGCATGATGGGCTTTCTATCGATCGAAGGTGACGGCAACACGATCGTGAGTATCACATACTACGATCACAGCGAGACGCCGGGCCTGGGCGCCGAGGTCAACAACCCGCGCTGGCAGGCACAGTGGGAAGGCAAGGAGATCTACGATGAAGAGGGCGACCTCTCACCGGCGATCCACCTGACCAAGGGCGGCGCGAGCAACGAATATGAAGTGGACGCGTTATCCGGTGCAACGCTCACCAGTAATGGTGTGACCAATATGCTGCAGTTCTGGCTGAGCGAAGAAGGCTTTGGTCCTTACCTTGCGAAATTCCGCGAGGGTACCGAGCCTGAGGATGCCGAAAACACCGATACTGACTTCGAAGACGGTGAGGGGGCTTAATCATGGCGGACGTCAATGCAAAAAGCGTTTTAACAGCGCCAATCTTCCAGAACAACCCGATTGCACTTCAGATTCTGGGGATTTGTTCGGCGCTGGCAGTAACCACCAGCATGAGCGTGTCGTTGGTAATGGCGCTGGCCGTTATCTTTGTAACGTCGCTCTCTAGCTTCTTCGTATCGCTGATTCGTAACCACATCCCTTCCGCGATCCGTATCATCGTGCAGATGACCATCATTGCATCGCTGGTTATCGTGGTGGATCAGATTCTCAAGGCCTATGCTTACGAAATGTCCAAGCAGCTCTCGGTCTTCGTTGGTCTGATCATTACCAACTGTATCGTCATGGGCCGCGCTGAAGGCTTTGCCATGTCCAACACGCCGGGCATGTCGTTTCTGGACGGTATCGGTAACGGACTGGGCTACGGTTTCGTACTGATGGTAGTCGGCTTCTTCCGCGAGCTGCTGGGCGCGGGTAGCGTGTTTGGCTTCACCATTCTGCCGACGGTTCAAAACGGTGGCTGGTATGTACCTAATGGTCTGCTGCTGCTGCCGCCTTCTGCGTTCTTCATTATCGGGCTGCTGATCTGGGTGCTGCGCTCAGTCAACCCCGAGCAGGTAGAAGAAACCGAGTTCAAGATGAAGGAAAATTCCAAGCCACAGGAGGCCGTGTAACATGGAACACTATTTAAGCCTTTTCGTTGCTTCGGTCTTTGTCGAGAACCTGGCACTGGCCTTCTTCCTTGGCATGTGTACCTTTCTTGCGGTATCAAAAAAGGTGTCTTCTGCCTTTGGCCTGGGTATCGCGGTTATCGTCGTACTGACCATTTCGGTCCCCGTCAATAACCTGGTATTCAAGTTTCTGCTCGCGGAAGGGGCGCTCTCCTGGACCGGTATCAGCGGTGCTGAAAACATCGACCTCTCCTTTCTGGGGCTTCTGAGCTATATCGGCGTCATCGCGGCCCTGGTACAGATCCTTGAAATGTTCCTGGATAAGTACGTACCCGCGCTGTATAACGCGTTGGGCGTATTCCTGCCGCTTATCACGGTAAACTGCGCCATCCTGGGTGGTGTGCTGTTCATGGTCGAGCGTAACTACAACTTCGGTGAAGCGGCCATCTACGGCTTCGGCTCCGGCGTTGGCTGGGCGCTGGCCATCACGGCACTGGCAGGCATTCGTGAAAAGCTGAAATACAGCGATGTACCAGGCGGCCTGCAGGGTCTGGGTATCACGTTCATCACCGTAGGTCTGATGTCGCTGGGCTTCATGTCTTTCTCGGGCATTCAGCTCTAATCGGGGCCGGTTTTACCTGGCGGCAGAGTGCCGCCGGGTTACAGGAAACCTTAGCAATAGGAAGCCGATATGGTTGATACAACTATCATCTTGCTCGGTGTTGTCATGTTCACGATCATCGTCATCAGCTTGACGGCGATTATCCTGGCAGCGCGTAGCAAACTAGTGAGCAGCGGGGACGTGACCATTGAAGTCAATCACGACCCTGAACACACCCTGAAGACTCAGGCCGGCGGCAAGCTTTTGAATACGCTGGCGGCAAACGGTATTTTCCTCTCCTCGGCGTGCGGCGGCGGCGGTTCATGCGCCCAGTGCAAATGCCGTGTGGAAGAGGGCGGCGGCTCCATTCTGCCGACCGAAGAGTCACACTTCACCATGCGTGAAAAGAAAGAGGGCTGGCGTCTTTCCTGTCAGGTACCGGTCAAGCAGGACATGAAGATCGAAGTGCCTGAAGAAGTGTTTGGCGTCAAGAAGTGGGAAACCGAAGTCACGGCCAACCCCAACGTGGCCACCTTTATCAAGGAGCTGAACCTCAAGCTGCCTGAAGGCGAGGAAGTGGCCTTCCGTGCCGGTGGTTACGTTCAGCTGGTCGCGCCGCCTTACGATATCAAGTTCTCCGACTTCGATATCGAGGAAGAGTATCGTGGCGATTGGGAAAAATTCGGGCTGTTCGATGTTTCCCACAAGAACAACGAGGAAGTGATTCGCGCGTACTCCATGGCGAACTACCCTGAGGAAAAGGGGCTTCTCAAGTTCAACATCCGTATCGCCACGCCGCCTCCGGGCAGCAGCCACCCGCCTGGCCTGATGTCTACCTACGTCTTCAGCCTGAAGCCGGGTGACAAGGTAACCGTGATGGGGCCGTTTGGTGAATTCTTTGCCAAGGACACCGACGCGGAAATGGTCTTTATCGGCGGTGGTGCCGGCATGGCGCCGATGCGCAGTCATATCTTCGACCAGCTCAAGCGCCTGAAGTCTGACCGCAAGATGTCCTTCTGGTACGGTGCACGCTCCTGGCGTGAAACGTTCTACAACGAAGAGTACGACAAGCTTGCTGAAGAGTTCCCGAACTTCGAATGGCATCTGGCTCTTTCCGATCCGCAGCCGGAAGATAACTGGGAAGGCCCGACCGGGTTCATCCATAACGTGCTGTATGAAAACTACCTGAAGGACCATCCGGCGCCTGAAGATTGTGAGTACTACATGTGCGGGCCGCCCATGATGAACGCCTCGGTCATCAAACTGCTGCTTGATCTGGGTGTCGAGCCCGAAAACATCATGCTGGATGATTTCGGCGGTTGATGATTCAAACAGCAGCGTACTCTCGAGTGCAAAGGGGGCTGGCCGCAGGGCTGGCCCTTTTTATTTAAACCCTGTTTGAAGAATCCTGTTTAAAACGCAGTGCGGAGATTGCCAGAAGTGGTTCCATAGGTGCGGCCAATAGGCAGCCGCTATGGCGTCTCAAAAAGCGGGCAGCGATGATAAGTGAGCCGCGGGTAAGGTATAATGCATACATGGCAGACACTCGCCGGGCACTATTTGGCCGAACGGTTGTCCGCAGATAAGGCTTCAATGGCAATGCTGGGAGGTTCATATGGCAATCTGGCTACTGGTTCTAGGATTCATGGCGTTGATCATGTGCGCAATGGCAGTGGGTGTGTTGATGGGGCGCAAGCCCATCGCCGGCTCCTGTGGCGGCTTGAATCAGATCGGCATGAAAGATGGCTGCGATATCTGTGGCGGTAAAGATGACGTCTGCGAAGAAGAGAATCGTAAACGCGGCGGTGTACGTCGGCGTAGCGACGAGAGCCGCGGCGCTGATCTGGGCTACGAAGCTACTCGCCGCTAGCCGGTACTGGAAATAACGAGGCGCAGCCGAGAGATCCGCTGCGCCTATTTTTTGGGAACAGGGGAGACGCAGCGAGTATGGCGGTTCACAATTACGATGTGGTGGTTATTGGTACCGGCCCTGCCGGTGAAAGTGCGGCCATTAATGCAGCCAAGCACGGTATGCGTGTGGCGATCATTGAAAAGCAGGCGCAGGTTGGCGGTAACTGCACGCACTGGGGGACGATTCCTTCCAAGGCCTTGCGTCACCAGGTCAAACAGATCATGGCGTTCAACACCAACCGCATGTTCCGCGACATTGGTGAACCCCGCTGGTTTTCTTTTCCCAAGGTCATGGAGCGCTCCCGCGGCACCATCGATAAACAGGTAGAGATGCGTACCACTTTCTACGCGCGTAATCGAATCGACCTGTTTCACGGTATCGCTCGTTTCAAGGATGAGCATACGGTGCTGGTACGAGACCATCACGAGGGCATGGAGGAGTTGGTCGCCAAGAAAATCGTCATTGCGACCGGTTCGCGACCCTACCGCCCGGCCGATATCAATTTTCGTCATCCGCGTATCTACTGCTCGGATACCATCTTGAGCCTTGCGCATACGCCAAGAACACTGGTGATCTTCGGTGCTGGGGTAATCGGGTGCGAGTATGCCTCGATATTCTCGGGGCTGGGCCTCAAGGTCGATCTGATCAACAACCGCGACAGCCTGCTCTCGTTTCTGGACGATGAAATCAGCGACGCGCTCTCCTACCATCTGCGCAAGCATGGCGTGCTGATTCGTCATAACGAAGATTATGCAAGCGTTGAAGGCGATGAGTCAGGCGTGGTGGTACATCTCAAGTCGGGCAAGAAGATCCGCGCCGATGCTTTCCTGTGGGCCAATGGGCGCACCGGTAATACCGATAGCCTGGGCCTTGAGAATATCGGACTCGAAGCCAACGGCCGCGGCCAGCTGAGTGTGGACGAACATTACCGTACATCGATTCCGCATATCTACGCCGCAGGCGATGTCATCGGCTGGCCCAGTCTTGCCAGTGCGGCTTATGACCAGGGCCTCAACTCCTGCAATGAGCTGCTCGACAAGGAGTACCGATTTGTCAGTGATGTGCCTACCGGCATCTATACCATTCCCGAAATCAGCTCGTTTGGCCCCAATGAACGTGAGCTGACCGAAGCCAAGGTGCCTTACGAAGTGGGCAAGGCATTCTTCAAGGATACCGCCCGGGCGCAGATCACCGGCGATGTCGTCGGAATGCTCAAGATTCTGTTTCATCAGGATACGCTGGAAATACTGGGTATTCACTGCTTTGGCGATCAGGCCTCCGAGATTTTGCACATCGGCCAGGCGATCATGCAGCAGCCGGGGGAGGCGAATACGCTCAAGTACTTCGTGAATACCACGTTCAACTACCCGACCATGGCCGAAGCTTACCGAGTAGCGGCTCAGAATGGCTTGAATCGAGTCTTCTAGGCTGGCTTCATGGTCTGTGTAAAGCGCAAAGGGGCCAGATGGCCCCTTTGGTATTGATAGAGCCCTTGGTAATTGATAGATCCCTTGGTAATTGATAGATCCCTTGGTATTGAGAGAGCAGGCGCGGATGGTTTGACGCGCTTGCCTCGGCATTACATCTCTTCCAGTACCCCTTGAGCCCGCGCTTGCCAGCTCCCTTCAATGGCGGCGGCCTCGATCAACGCATTGCGCGCTTCATCAAGCCTGTCCTCTTGCAGCAATACCATGCCCAGGTTCAGCCAGGCGGCCCCCATTTGGCTGTCTTGCTGCGTGGCGGCGCGAAAGGCCGCGATGGCTTCGCTTGGCTGCTGATCGGCATACAGCGCATTGCCTAGCGCAAACTGGCCCATGGCGCTATCGGGGTAGCGCTGCACCAGGGCCTGCCAACTGCTCAATGCGGCTTGTGGGCCGTGAACCTCTTCGTAGGCGCTGATGGCCTCGAGTGCGTTGCGCACGCTGATACCTTCCGGCAGCGTTCCTGGGTCAGCGACGATGAACCCCCAGCGGTCGCTGCGTGCCCAGGTGGCGTCAAAACGGCTGAAAGCGAGCGTATGGCGCCTACGCTCGCCGCTGCGCAAGACGAGGGTCTCGTTCGGCAAATCAAACCCAATGGCTACTGCATAGTGCCACATGGGGTAGACAGGCAGGGAAAGATTCTGCATGACGACCACCGGGTCGCCAGCCGCCAGGTGTTTCAGCAGTGCGTCCATGGTGCCGCGAATCGGGTAGGCCAGCTTGTGATGTCGGCGCACCGTGGCGAGCATTTCCGGCTGGACGCTGCCCTCACGGCCTGGCAGGAAGACCTGGGGGATCAGTTCATCGACGCTGGTATCGACACCCTGATAGTTGAGCACCATGGCAAGTGTCGCTGGACCGCACTGATACTCGCTCTGGGCGAAAAACGGCACGTCACGGTTTTCTACCAGGGGTGCAAGGGTTTCGTAGGTGCTACCCAGCAGTACCGGATTGCGGGCGCAGGCCGAAAGCAGCAGGGCAAGCGCGAAAACGCCCGCAAAGCGGGCGTTAGAAAGCAGTTTTTTCATGACCTGCCTTAGTTTTCATGACCTGGTTTAGCGGGTAAACGGATAGACATCGGTCAGGCCGAGAATATCGGTGATCAGCAGGATAATGAATACGGCAAACAGTGCACCGACCACACCGCCGGCGCCCGCAGGCAGTTGCTCCAGCTGCTGGGCCATCTGCTGCGCTTCGGCGTCGCTGAGGGCAGCGACGCGGGCATCTACCTCGTCCAGATCCACCCCTTGCTTGAGCAGTTGCTCCTGTACATCGGCACGGGCCAGAATCTCGTTGATGCGCTCACGGTCGGCGCCAGCGCGGTCATTGGCCAGCGCGGACTGGGTGGATACGAGGTCCATCGACTGAGGAGCCGCAGGGGCTGCCGCCACCGGCAGGCTGGTAATCACCAGGGCGGCAATCAACAGCGTAGAGAGGTAGGCGCGCAATGTCTTCATCGTCTTCTTCCTTATAGACTAGTCGGGGTAGCCAAGCATTATATTGCTCGACTCAGGAGTATAGAAATAAAACGTCCGGGTTTTAAGTCAATTGTGCAAGATGCTAATTATTTGCACTAATACGGTAGGTCCAGGGCGTTTCTGCAAGAATTCCCTTGCCACCTGCCATGGTCATCGCCAGGTCATGCAGGCCGGGCCACAGGGGAACGGCACTGGCGCCCTTGATGGCGAGGTCGAGTCGTTGTGACATCAGCAGGAGCTTATGCAGGCGTTTCATGGGAAGTCGCTTGATGGCTTTCTGATAGGCCGGACGGCGCTTATCGAAGATCATCGGCTTTTGTGTCTTGCAGGCGTGCTCGAAGCTTTGGCCCTGGTCAAGGTGCTGGTGCAGCGACAGCAGGGTACGCAGTTCGCGACTTAATGCCCAGAGCACGATAGGGGCTTCGACGCCTTCGCTCCGTAGCCCGTGAATGATGCGCGACACGCGCCCAGGTTCGCCCTTCAGGCACGCATCCGCGAGGTTGAAGACATCAAACCGCGAGCTGTCTTCGACACCTTGCGCGATACTTTCAACGTTCAAGCGCGTGCCCTGAGGGTGAATCAGGGAGAGCTTTTGCAGCTCCTGGTCGGCGGAAAGCAGGTTGCCTTCGGTGCGCTCACCCAGAAGGCGTGCCGCTTCAAGGTCTATCTGCAGGCCATGCAGAGCAGCCCTATCGCGCAGCCAGTAACCCAGGCGGGAATTGTCCACCGGCCACACCGGCACAAACAGGCCATGCTTATCCAGCGCCTTGAACCAGGCGCTTTTTTGCTGCTTGCCATCCAGCTTGCCCATGCTGATCAGCAGAATATCATCGCTTGTGTCCAGCATGTCCGCATACTGGGCCAGTGCCTTGCTGCCTTCCTGGCCAAGCTTGTGGGTACCAAGACGCACTTCCATCAGCTTGCTGGTAGCAAAGAGCGAGAGATTGCTGGCGGCTTCGAGCAGGCGCCCCCAGGCAAAGTTGGCATCGACATCCAGCACTTCGCGCTCTTCGATGCCTGCTTGCCGCGCGGCTGCGCGTACCGCGTCACAGGCATCCCGATGTTGAAGCGGCTCATCGCCCGCCACTATCACGGCCTTGGGCAGTTTCTTGGCAAGGGCGGATGGCAGCTGGTCGGCAAAGACCTTCACTCGAGCCCCTTCGTGTTGGCCAGGCGCTCAAGGATACGCTGTGCCAGCTGACGGGCCAGCGATTGCTCGGCTTCCTGGAAGAGCGTTTCGCGATTGAGCAAATCGTCGTCATTGACCCGTATGCGCGTGCTGACAGCAACGCGTGCATTGTTGAGCGCATAGGCGTTGCTATCTCGCTGCTGTACGGACAGCGTCGTGCCGAGGGTCAGTTCATGTTCCCTGCTGGCACGACTATCACTGCCGATACGCCGCTGCTGCAGAACCGGCGTGCCCAGCGTGACGCGCCACTGAGCACCTGACGTCACCTGAGTACCCATTTGCTCCAGGCGCGCACGCAACTGCAACGCCGTGGTGCTGGTGTTATCGCCTTCCAGTGCCAGTGCGGGCAAATCCGGCATGGATTCGCTGCCCCGCAATCGAAAGCCGCAGCCGCTCAATAGCATCGCCGCCGAGGCGGCGATGCTGGTGGCCAAGAATGTGCGTCGGTTCATCCGCTTACCACGATGTTTACCAGCTTGCCGGGCACAACGATGACTTTACGCACCGTTTTACCTTCCAGGTGGCGCTGGACGTTCTCGTTTTCCATCGCCAGCTTCTCGATGGCCGCTTTATCCGCACTCGCCGGAGCTTCCAGGCGCGCGCGCAATTTACCGTTTACCTGAACTACCAGTTCGATGCTGTCACGGGTCAGCGCCGTCTCGTCAACGGTCGGCCAGCGAGCTTCAATGGCCGGCTGATCATGGCCCAGGTTTTGCCACAGCTGGTGGCACAAGTGGGGGGTAATGGGTGACAGCAGCAGTACGCAGGCTTCCAGTGCTTCACGGCTGACCGCCAGGCCCAGTTCGGAGGTATCCTCGAACTTGCCGATCGCATTGGAGAGTTCCATGACGGCAGCGATCGCGGTATTGAAGGTAGTACGGCGACCGATGTCATCGCTGGCTTTCTTGATCGTTTCGTGGGTTTTACGGCGCAGCGCTTTCTGGTCGTCGTCAAGTGCATTGACGCTCAGCTCGCCCGGCGTGCCTGCCTCGAGATGCTCGCTGACCTGACGCCAGATGCGCTTTAGGAATCGATGGGCACCTTCAACGCCCGAATCCGACCACTCGAGCGACTGCTCAGGCGGGGCGGCGAACATCATGAACAGGCGAACCGTGTCGGCGCCGAACTTGTCGATCATCGACTGCGGATCGACGCCGTTGTTCTTCGACTTGGACATCTTCTCGATGCCGCCCATCTCGACCGGCTTGCCATCGCTGATCAGAATGGCGCTGATCGGACGACCTTTCTCGTCACGCTGGACGTCCACATCCGCCGGGTTGAACCACTCCTTGCCGCCATTATCCAGGGTACGGTAGAAGGTTTCTGCGATCACCATGCCCTGGGTCAGCAACTGCTGGAAGGGCTCGTCCGAGTCGACCAGGCCGAAATCGCGCATCAGCTTGTGGAAGAAGCGCGCATAGAGCAGGTGCAAAATGGCGTGCTCGATACCGCCGATGTACAGGTCTACCGGCAGCCAGTAATTGGCGCGCTCATCGAGCATGGCGTCAGCATTATCGGCACAGCAGAAGCGGGCGAAGTACCAGGACGACTCCATGAAGGTATCGAAGGTGTCGGTTTCGCGTACCCAGCCATCGCCCAGCTCGGAAAACTCAGGCATCTTCTTGAGCGGTGAGCCCGAGGCGTCCACGGTGACTTCCATGGGAAGCGCGACCGGCAACTCCTCGTCACTCAACGGTACGGTCTGGCCTTCAGGGCCGTACTTGACCGGAATCGGGGCGCCCCAGTAGCGCTGGCGGGCCACGCCCCAGTCGCGCAGGCGGAAGTTGGTCTTGACCTCGCCACGGCCCATGGCGGCAAGCTTGGCGGCGATGGCATCAAAGGCCGCCTCGAAATCCAGGCCGTCGAACTCCCCGGAGTTGATCAGCGTGCCGTGCTCGGTATAGGCGGCCTCGGATAGATCAGGCGTCTGGCCGTTTTCATCGGCAATCACGGGCTTGATGCTCACGCCGTACTTGGTCGCGAACTCCCAGTCGCGCTGATCGTGGGCAGGCACGGCCATGACGGCGCCGGTACCGAACTCCATCAAGACGAAGTTGGCTACATAAACCGGTACTTTATCGCCGGTCAGCGGGTGAACCGCCATGTGCCCGGTGGCCATGCCCAGTTTTTCCTTGGTGGCCATTTCCGCTTCCGAGGTGCCGCCCTTGGCGCACTCTTCACAGAACGCGGCAAGCTCGCTGTTCTGCTCGGCGGCCTGCCTGGCAAGTGGATGGCCTGCGGCCACCGCCACATACGTCACGCCCAGCAGGGTGTCCGGACGCGTGGTGTAGACCGAAAGCGGCTCGGCTTCGCTGCCATCGGCGGCTTCGATATCGAAGGTGAGTTCCACGCCGCGGGATTTGCCGATCCAGTTGCGCTGCATGGTCTTGACCTGCTCGGGCCACTCCACCTTGTCGAGGTCCGCCAGCAGCTCTTCGGCATAGTCGGTAATCTTCAGGAACCACAGCGGGATTTCCTTGCGCTCGACCAGCGCGCCGGAGCGCCAGCCGCGGCCGTCGATGACCTGTTCGTTGGCAAGGACGGTCTGATCTACCGGGTCCCAGTTCACCGTGGACATCTTCTTGTAGACCATGCCTTTTTCGATGAGCTTGGTGAAGAACCACTGCTCCCAGCGGTAGTAGCTGGTATCGCAGGTGGCGAATTCACGGCTCCAGTCGTAGGCAAAGCCCAGGGCCTTCAACTGGTTGCGCATGTAATCGATGTTCTGGTAGGTCCACTCGGCAGGCGGTACCTGATTCTGGATGGCGGCGTTCTCCGCCGGCATGCCAAAGGCGTCCCATCCCATGGGCTGCATGACATTTTTACCCTGCATGCGCTGGAAACGGGAGACAACGTCACCGATAGTATAGTTACGCACATGGCCCATATGCAGCTTGCCGCTGGGGTAGGGGAACATGGATAGGCAGTAAAACTTCTCGCGATTTGCGTCTTCCACTGCCTTGAAGCACTGATGTTTATCCCAGTACTGCTGTGCGTCACGTTCAATTTCACGAGGGCTGTAATGTGCGTCCATCGGTTTTTTTAATGCCTTGGCGTATTCGCCCAATGCGGGCGCAGGGTGAATGGTAGATGACGGCTGTCAGATAAGTAGTGCCGATTGTATCCTATGAAGGAGTATCCTTGAACGGCAAGCTGATGATAGGAAATACCTGCGTCGACAAAAGGAGAGGCTTGATGAGTGAACAGCATAACGACCACCGCTTGCGCGAGGGCTACGAACGCCTGCTGGAACGCATGCAGGATGGTGCAAACGAGTTGACCTGGGACAATCTGCAAAAGGATCTAGACGACGCAGTTGCTTTTGAAGCTGAGCTTGAAGAGTACACCAAGGACGAGCTGGCCCTGCTGCGCGCCTGGGTAGAACGCGACCTGAAGGACATGCGCCACTACCTCGCCGATACCGGCATGCAGGTAGCTACCTGGCTCGGAATCGATGTATCCGGCCTTTCGCGTCGCGTAGTGGAATCACTTCTATCCATCGCCGACCGCAGCGTGGTCGAGCGCGAACGTTTTGATGAAGACCTCGAAGCGGCCCGGGCAGACTACTGTGAAGGCGAAATGGCTGCCCCCGGCTTGATGGCCTGCGTACACTGCGACGCCCAGGTGAGCTTGTCGAATGTGGCACGTCTGGAGCCTTGCCACCAGTGTGGGCACCGTTACTTCTACCGAGTGGTCAACAGGGTCATTGAAAACTAGGGCTGGATGAATCCGATGCCTGCAATCGCGCCCAGCGAAAGCAGGCTCATGATGCCTGCATAGAGTAGGTTATCACGCATCATCTGGTAGCTGCTCACCCCGTAGCGCCCTTGAAGTGACAGGTTGATACCCGACAACGGGCCAACGCTTGTACCCACCGACCAGGCACTCAAGGCCACGAAGGCAAAGAGTGTCTGTTCGCTGGCCGCCAGATCAAGCATGGAGGCCAGGACCGAAATGCCGATGATCGGATGAAGCCCCAGCAAGGCGCTCGTCACGATGCCCGCGAAGCTTAAAAGCCCCTGCCCGATACCGAAATCCTCGAAAAGCGTCCACTCCTTTCCTGCCGCCGCGCTGACCAGCGTCGAGAGCCCGATGGTCAAAAGCCCCGCTGCCAGAAACAGCGAAAATTCGCCGCGCATGGCGGGCAGTCGGTTGACGGTGTGCTGTCGAAGGCGTTTTATCGTGAACACAGGTCCGTGACGAAGGTTGGCCATGACCGCTACACCGGGTAATAGAAAGGTGATGATACTGATGATGGAAAGCGACGGCGTGAGCCAGAAGTGAAACAGCATGACGCCTGCGGCCATGCCCAAGGGCATCAGTAGGCTCCTGGGCGAGAGCGAAAAACCATCCACCTCGGTGAGATCGAACCGGCGACGAAGCTCCAGCGTGGTAATGACGCCTGACAGCATGGCGATGGGAAACCCGACTAGCGCGATATTCAGGTAGCGGACTTCCGGGGCGAGGGCGATGACCAGGCCCATCGAGGCGAAAAACGGCGACCATAGGGCAGCGCTGGAAAGACCGCGGTTGAGCGCCAGATAGTGTGGCGTGGTCAAGGGAGCGCGCCGGGCGATACGGTCGCCCACCATGAAAATGGTGGAGAGATTCAAGATGGCGCCAAGAAAATGTACGCCAAGCCAAGTGCGCAGGCTACCGCCACTGCCGGTCTGTCGCTTGCCCCCGCCAGACGAATTGCCCTGCCTGCCGATCAGCGAGATAAAACTCACGCCGATCAGCATCGCCACGACGAATACGTTACCTTCCAGCACTCGTGGCCAATCGATAGTAGCGCCATACACCCACCGCGCCACCAGAAGCATCAGCACGCCGACCGCCACCAATACGCCCGCCTGTACCCGTGAGCGCCTGGGTATATCTGGCCAGAGCAATGCCACTGCTCCCCACAGCAGATAGCTGACGAGCTGGGTCGTCTGCGCCCAGCCCGTGAATCCGACGATTTGAGTGGCCAGTCCAAGTAGTGCTGATACGCCGGCCGCACGCTGCCGGGAAGTGCTCTTTTCCATGCCGGATCCTTTCACCTGGAATTAGCAGGCTAATAGGATTGGTGATGAAAGGCCAGCAGGGATGAAAGGCCAGCAGGAGAGGTAAAGAGCCCAGGCTTTGCACGAGAAGTGGGAGTTGATACCTTGGTGTCTCGTCATGAAAAGCGCCCATTCAGCAGGCTGAGTCACCATGAATATACATCACTATACGGATAACCCTGATGCCGATTGGCAAGGCGAACCGGGCGCCGATGATGCCGCTATCGCCCGGCTCCTCGAGTGGGCGGGCGTCGAGCTGCCCACAGACTATCTGGACTTTTTACGCACAAGCAACGGCGGCGAAGGTGAGTTCGACGTCTATCCCGAGTACCTGCGGCTATGGCCCATCGATACCGTATTGAGCGCCAATGAAGGTTATCAGATACAGACCTATCTGCCGGGCTTCATCGGAATTGGAGATAGTGGTGGCAGCGACGTGGTCGCCATCGACCTGCGAGCAGAAGGCGCCTTTACGCTTCAAGCGTTCCTGTTTTCATCGCTGGCCCTTGAAGAGGCCATGTTCGTGGCGTCGAGTGTCGAGGGTCTATTCAAGAGCGTAAAGCGCAGGGAGTGAAAGTGAAGGCAGGCCTCGCAGGTACACCTGCAGGATGACGTTGGTCGTTCAAGTATCATGGTGGCCAGTCTCCCGCGCCCGTTGCCAGCTGGAAACCAGCGGCTGCAAGCCATCAATAACGCTAAAGGAGAAGCGCTGTGAATATCAAGCTGCACCGTATTTACGAAGAGAATGCCCCTCAGGGTTACCACGCCCTCGTGGACAGGCTATGGCCGAGGGGTGTGTCAAAAGAGGAGGCTGATCTGAATGGCCACTGGAAAGACCTGGCGCCAAGTGACGAACTGCGCGAGTGGTTCGGCCACGACCCGGACAAGTGGAGCGATTTTCGCAAGAAGTACCTGAGCGAGCTGAGCGACCACAAGGAAAAGGCAAGAGAGCACCTGAAAGAGGTCAGCCAAAAGAACCTGGTTCTGCTATACGGCGCAAAGGACAAGCAGTACACCCACGCGCACGTCTTGAAGGAGTACCTGGAAAAGCTGGGTTGATTCTTTTCATGTTTCCCTGGTGCTTTCCAGCGCCTCGATCATGGTTCGGGCCGCATTGGAAAGCGTTCGGTTGGTATGTACCAGATAACCCAGGGGGCGATGAATCGGCGCGGTATCGACGCTGAGTTCCACTAGTTCGTCATCCACCATGCCGTCGGGCAGCAGGCTCCAGCCGAGTCCGACGCTGCACATCATTTTCAGCGTCTCCAGATAGTTGGTGGCCATGCTGACCGGCAGCGCAAGGCCCGCCTGGGTAAAGCGTGCCTCGATCAGCGTACGGGTAAATGTCATGGCGCCGGGTAGTACACACTTGTACTGGCACAAGGCGTCAAGCGTCAATGCTGGCGCATGGGCCAAGGGATGGTCTGGGGCACATACGAAACATAGCCGGTCATGCCACAGCTTCACCACGTGCAACTGCTCGATGGGGTGGGGTGCCAGCGTCACCAGCGCCATTTCCAGCGTACCGTCCTGCACGCCCTGATAGGCAAACTCCGAGTCCAGAAAGTGAAGATCCAGCTCGACTTCCGGGTGGCGCTGGGTGTAGTGCTTTAGAATCGGCGGCAGTCGGTGCAGGCCGATATGGTGGCTGGTGGCCAGGGTCAGCCGCCCACCCACCTGCCCGGAAAGATTGGCCAGCGCCCGACGGCTGTCTTCCATCGCCATGAGTATGCGCTTGGCCTGAGGCAGCAGCAGGCGCCCTGCTTCGGTAAGCGATATGCGCCGGCCAATTCGATCAAACAGGCGTGTGTTCACCTGGGATTCAAGCGTGGCAATACGTTTGCTGACCGCAGGCTGGGTCAGGTAGAGCTGCTCGGCGGCGCGGGAGAAGCTTTGGGTTTCGGCAACGGCCAGGAAGGCTTGCAGGCTCTGTGTATCCATGAGGTTTCCACAGTGAGTGATGAGATAGCTGTTATTCCTGTATGGAATTGTATCTATAAATAACATGAATTGCTTTTATGCAGGACTCGCGCAACACTCGCACCATCACTGACGCGAAGACGTCGGCGCAAAAAACTAGCAGGGCGCTGCCCGGGAGAGCCATATGTCAGGTCAAACCCTCTACGACAAACTCTGGAACCAGCACTTGGTGAAGCAGCGCGATGATGGTACCGCGCTGATCTATATCGACCGCCAATTGCTGCATGAAGTGACCTCACCCCAGGCCTTTGAAGGGCTTCGCCTGGCCAAGCGCAAGCCGTGGCGTCTGGATGCCAACCTGGCGACGCCGGACCACAACGTGCCGACCACGCTGAAAGAGCGCGCCGAAGGCAACAGCGGTATCAAGGACCCGGTGTCACTGATCCAGGTGCAGACTCTGGATGACAACTGCGTCGAGTACGGTATCGAGGAGTTCAGGATCAACGACCCGCGCCAGGGCATCGTACACGTGGTCGGGCCGGAGCAGGGCGCGACCCTGCCTGGCATGACCGTGGTCTGTGGCGACTCGCATACGGCCACTCACGGCGCCTTTGGCGCCCTGGCTCACGGCATCGGCACGTCCGAAGTGGAGCACGTACTGGCCACCCAGTGCCTGCTGGCCCAGAAGATGAAGAACATGCAGGTGCGTGTAGAAGGCGAGCTTGGCCTTGGGGTAACCGCCAAGGATGTGGTGCTGGCGATCATTGGCGAGATCGGCACCGCCGGCGGTACGGGGTATGCCATCGAGTTTGCCGGCAGTGCCATCGCCTCGCTCTCCATGGAAGGCCGCATGACGGTGTGCAACATGGCCATTGAAGCCGGCGCCCGGGTAGGCCTGATTGCCGTGGACGATACCACCATCGAGTATCTTGCCAAGCGCCCCTTTGCACCCACCGCCGAGCAGTGGGAAGCCGCCGTTGCCGACTGGCGTGAGCTGGTATCCGATCCTGATGCCGCGTTCGATAAAGTGGTTACGCTGAAAGCCGAAGAGATCGAGCCCCAGGTAAGCTGGGGAACGAGCCCCGAGATGGTCACCGGTATTTCAGGGCAGGTGCCGGACCCCAAGGCCGCGCAGGATGAAACCGTACAGCGCAGCCATACCCGGGCGCTTGAGTACATGGGGCTGCAGCCCAACCAGAAGATTACCGATATCAAGCTCGATAAGGTCTTTATCGGCTCCTGCACCAATTCTCGCATTGAAGACCTGCGTGAAGCAGCCAAGGTGGCCCGGGGCAACAAGGTAGCGGACTCCATCAAGCTTGCCATGGTGGTGCCGGGGTCTGGCCTGGTGAAGCGTCAGGCGGAAGCCGAAGGGCTGGACAAGATCTTTATCGACGCCGGTTTCGAGTGGCGCGAGCCGGGCTGTTCCATGTGCCTGGCCATGAACGCCGACAAGCTGGGCGCCGGTGAGCACTGCGCGTCTACGTCCAACCGCAATTTCGAAGGCCGCCAGGGTTATGGCGGGCGCACGCACCTGGTCAGCCCGGCCATGGCCGCAGCGGCGGCGATTGCCGGTCACTTC
This sequence comes from Vreelandella aquamarina, assembly GCF_020075495.1. Lineage (GTDB taxonomy): Bacteria > Pseudomonadota > Gammaproteobacteria > Pseudomonadales > Halomonadaceae > Vreelandella > Vreelandella aquamarina_A. The sequence continues at coordinate 88,490 of NZ_JABYQT010000007.1, read as the reverse complement.
GTCGACGTTCGCAGCCTGCCCGCCAACGACGCTACCCATGCCCAGGAGGCCTGAACCATGAAAAAGTTTACCCGTTTTGACGGCGTGGTGGCGCCGCTTGACCGCGCCAACGTCGATACCGATTTGATCATCCCGAAGCAGTTTCTGAAATCGATCAAGCGCACCGGCTTTGGCGTCAACCTGTTTGACGAGCTGCGCTACCTGGATGAAGGGCAGCCGGGGCAGGACTGCTCCAACCGTCCGCTGAACCCGGATTTTGTCTTGAATCAGCCGCGCTATAAAGGCGCTGAGGTATTGCTGGCGCGGCGCAACTTCGGCTGCGGAAGCTCCCGTGAGCATGCCCCCTGGGCGCTTGAAGACTTCGGCTTCAGGGTGGTGATCGCTCCGAGCTTTGCGGATATCTTCTACAATAATGCGTTCAAGAACGGCATCTTGCTGATCACCTTGAGCGAAGAGGAAGTAGACCAGCTGTTTGCCGGCGTTGAAGCCAGCGAAGGCTACCGGCTCGAGATCGACCTTGAAAACCAGCGCGTGATAACGCCTGACGGCAAGGCGCTGGCATTCGAGGTAGACGCCTTTCGCAAGCACTGCCTGCTCAATGGCCTGGACGATATCGGCATCACGCTACAGGATGAAGACGCCATTCGCGCCTTCGAGCAGAAGCACAAGCAAGCCCGCCCCTGGCTGTTTCGCCAGCCCGCATGACGCTTGCAGCCCCGTTCAACGTTAAGGAAAAAGCATGACGCACAAGGTATTACTGCTGCCGGGCGATGGTATCGGCCCTGAAATCGCCGCCCAGGCGGCACGCCTGCTGAAAGCCTGCCAGGAAGCGGGCCTGGATATCGACATCGAGGAAGCGCTGGTCGGCGGCTCTGCTTACGACGTTCACGGCGAACCGCTGCCCGCTGAAACGCTTGAAAAGGCCAAGGCCGCCAGCGCTATCTTGCTGGGGGCGGTAGGCGGGCCGAAGTGGGACAAGATCGACGATCTTTCCAAGCGCCCTGAAAAGGGCCTTCTGGGCCTGCGCAAGAACCTCGGCCTGTTCGGCAACCTGCGTCCGGCCATGCTTTACCCGCAGCTGGCGAGTGCCTCGAGTCTCAAGCCCGAGCTGGTGGCTGGCCTGGATATCATGATCGTGCGCGAGCTGACCGGTGGCATCTATTTTGGCCAGCCGCGGGGAATTGAAGAGCGCAACGGCGAACGCGTCGGCTTCAATACCTATATCTATTCGGAAAGCGAGATTGAGCGTATCGGCCGCGTGGCGTTTGAAATGGCTCAAAAGCGCGGCGGCAGGCTCTGCTCGGTGGACAAGGCCAACGTGCTGGAAGTGACCATCCTGTGGCGCGAAGTCATGGAGCGGCTGGCGCCGGAGTACCCGGATGTCGAGCTTTCGCACATGTACGTGGATAACGCCGCCATGCAGCTGGTGCGTGCACCGAAGCAGTTCGATGTCGTGGTGACCGGCAACATGTTCGGCGATATTCTTTCGGATGCTGCCGCCATGCTGACCGGCTCCATCGGCATGCTGCCTTCAGCCTCGCTGAATGAGTCCGGCCAGGGCATGTACGAGCCCTGCCACGGCAGTGCGCCGGACATTGCCGGGCAGAATATCGCCAACCCGCTGGCGATGATGCTCTCGGTGGCCATGATGCTGCGTTACTCGCTCAACGAGACAGCCATGGCCGAGCGTATCGAGGCCGCCGTGGGCTGCGTGCTTGATGATGGCCTGCGCACCGCCGACATTGCCTCTGAGGGGACGCGCCGCGTATCTACCGTGGAAATGGGCGATGCCGTGCTGGCGGCGTTTGCACGCCAGTAACGTACATCAAGATCAGCAAGCGCGTTGACGCTCCAGGCGTCTTGACACGGCCACCTGAAAGGTGGCCGGTGTCGTGTCTGCTCTTTATATAGCGGTTGTGTATAATAATGACCTCACTCTTTTCAGGAGGACTTCACATGTTGAAAGTCGGTTTCGTGGGATGGCGTGGCATGGTTGGCTCCGTGCTGATGCAGCGCATGCAGGAAGATGGTGATTTCAACGGCATCGAACCTGTGTTCTTCACCACCTCTCAGGTGGGCCAGCCTGGTCCCGACATCGGCGTCGATGTGCCTCCATTAAAGGATGCGTTCGCCCTCGAGGAGCTCAAGGCGCTGGATGTCATCGTGACCTGCCAGGGCGGTGATTACACCAAGCAGGTGTATGCCGATCTACGCAAGAACGGCTGGCAGGGCTACTGGATCGATGCTGCCAGTACGCTGCGCATGGAAGACGATGCCACCATCGTGCTTGACCCGGTCAACCGCAAGGTGATCGACGCACAGCTGGCCAAGGGCGCAAGAACCTTTGTGGGCGGCAACTGCACCGTCAGCCTGATGCTGATGGGTCTGGGGGGGCTGTTCGAGGCCGACATGGTCGAATGGATGACCTCCATGACCTACCAGGCGGCGTCCGGCTCGGGTGCCAAGCACATGCGCGAACTGCTCAATCAGATGGGTCAGCTGCGCGACAGCGTAAGCGGCGAGCTGGCGGATCCTTCCAGCGCCATTCTGGAGATTGACCGCAAGGTGACTGCTGCCATGCGCGGCGACGACTTTTCGATCGAGAACTTTACTGCACCGCTGGCCGGCAGCCTGCTGCCCTGGATCGATACCAAGCTCGACAACGGCCAGAGCCGGGAAGAGTGGAAAGGTTTCGTGGAAACCAACAAGATCCTGGGTCGTGGCGACAAGCCGGTGCCTATCGACGGTCTTTGTGTTCGCATTGGCGCCATGCGCTCGCACAGTCAAGCCTTTACCATCAAGCTGAAGCAGGATGTGCCGCTTGATGAGATCGAGGAGCGTATTGCCAGCCACAACGAGTGGGTCAAGCTGATCCCCAACGACAAGGAGGCCACTGTTGCCGGTTTGACGCCTGCCGCTGCTACCGGCACCTTGAACATTCCGGTGGGCCGCCTGCGCAAGCTCAACATGGGCGGTGAGTATCTTTCGGCCTTCAGCGTGGGTGACCAGCTGTTGTGGGGGGCGGCAGAACCGCTCAAGCGCATGCTGAAGATCCTGCGCGAGCAGTAAGGCACTTTCGGGTATCCTAGACCCGCAGGCCAGGCAACGGGGAGCTTAGAAGCTCCCCGTTTGTCGTTCGAGTGCCCGCTCAGAGGGTATCAGTGGCAAGTGACCTTCTGAGTAGCTGCATGAATTTGTCCTGCAGGTGTGTTAATTATAGTTGGCTTGAGTCAGGGCCGTGAGATGCGCCGAAAAGCAGGGAGCTTACCCAACCGTGTTTAAACAACCATTGCCGCCGTCGGTGGCGCTTAACATGTCAGGCGCGTTTGCACTGGCTGCTGCCAGCTTTTCAGCCCACGGACTCGAGCCGGGCAGTGCTTCGGTTACCTCTGCCATGCAGGCACCGCTTAGCGCGACGATAACGCTCAATGACGCGAGCGCTTACCCACTAGATGAGATTCACGTATCGCTGGCGGATCAAGGCGCGTTCGAGAGGCAAGGACTCGAATGGATACCTGCCACTGACAGCGTGCGGGTGGAGCTGAAAGAGGCGCAGGGCAGGCGGTATATCGCGATCCACTCCGCCCAGCCTGTTACATCCTCCTGGATGGATCTGCTGCTGGATATCGAGTATCCAGAAGGGCACTTGATGCATCCGGTGACGCTATTGCTGGACCCGCCCGGGTACGGACAAGGCAACAGCCCCCGGCATGAAGTGCCAGAACACCACGGCGCTTTGCAGGGTAACGCAGAAGAACCCGAAGCTGCTTCAGGCATGACGCTCGTTCAGGCGGGCGATACTCTCTGGAGCATTGCTGAGCGTACCAGGCCCGCCGAGGCCAGCGTACAGCAAATGATGCTCGCGCTGGTACAGGCCAATCCAGTCGTTTTCCCCAGTGGCGATATCAATCGCCTGCAGGCCGGCCAAGTCTTGAATGTTCCCGGCATCGAGCAGGCGCAAGCGCGCTCGCGCGCGCAAGCCGCTGATGCGGTGCAGGTCATGGTGAGAACAGGGCACTATCCAGACGTTCCGACAGCCGCGCCGCCGCCAGTCCAGCCAGATGAGGGTGGTGCAAATCGAGCCACTGACGCATCGGATGAAAATGCGCCGTCAACTGCCTCTGGCTTGAGTGATGCGCCAGAGCCACCTGGCGCCATTGCCGAGCTTGCTGCACGTCTGGAAGAGAGCCAAGCCAGGCTGCAGTACGCCGAAGCGGAGCGTGAGCAGCTACGTCTGTCCCTTGAGGAGCTGCATGAAAGTATCGATTCGTTGAGACAGCGTATCGACGAGTCCCAGCCTGCGTTACCCGGCGCCGCAGCGACTGCCAGTGCCGGGCTCGCCGATACCCGCCTGCACACTCAGCACGCCGCACCTGGTCACGAACTCTTGACTGGGTTGGAGCGCTATCAGTGGCCGCTGATAAGTCTGGCGCTTGGGCTGTTGCTGCTTGGGCTGCTATGGCTTCGCAAGCGGCGCGAAGGTGACGATGAGTGGCAGAACGCCACTTCCCCCGGAGTGAAGCCTTTTGATGCTGGAGAGGCGACCCGGCACAAGGCGATGCAACCACCTCTCACCAATATACCGTTATCTTGTGCAGATGGCACGAAGATGGAACCTGCTTCGAATAGCTCGCAAAGGCAGACGCAGGATGATCAAGCTATTGGCGATACACGCCTTTCCATGGCACCACCATTTTCACCGATGGTGCAGGCGGCGGGGCAGAGCGATGATTATTCAAAGAGCCAGGCTGCGGGGCTGGCAGGGCCGCGTTATCGCGAACTCAAACCAGTGGAAGAGCAAACAGCACCCGTTGTATTGACGTCTTCGCTGGCGTCGGGCCATCCACTCGCATCGCCGGGCTGGGAGATCGAAGAGGTGGCATTCGCGCCTCAGGGTCGGGATAATAGCTAACCTTTCAAACTCTTGATGACGTGGCTTGATGACCCTGTTCTACCACTTTGATGAAAAAATACCGTTGAAAGGCCGTCTGGCGATGGGCATCGAATACGATGGCTCCCGCTTTTGTGGCTTTCAGCGCTTAAAGCATGCTGCTTCTGTACAGGGGGCAGTTGAAGATGCCTTGGCCAAGGTAGCAGGCGCGCCGGTTCAAATTCATGCCAGTGGACGTACCGACTCGGGAGTTCATGCCACACGCCAGGTCATTCACTTTGACCCACCCGCCGAGCGAACCGAAAAAGCATGGATTTTTGGAGCCAATACCAATCTGCCTCGCGATATCGCGGTGCGCTGGGTCAAGCCGGTTTCTGACGACTTCCACTCGCGCCTGAGTGCGCTCGGGCGCCGCTACCGCTATCTGCTGCTCAACCAGATTAGCCGCCCGGTACTCGAACGCACCAACGTGACATGGTGCCGCGACCCGCTGGATGCCGAAGCCATGCACCGTGCGGCTCAGGCACTGGTAGGGGAGCACGATTTTTCGAGTTTCCGCGCTGCCGGTTGCCAATCGAAAACGCCCTGGCGTCAGATGCACTTTGTCGAGGTCAAGCGGTTTGGGCCACTGGTCGTGATCGACATACAGGGCAACGCGTTCTTGCACCACATGATCCGCAATATCGCCGGTGCTCTGGTCAGCGTTGGACGTGGCGCCCAGGATGAAGGTTATATTGAACGATTACTGGCTCTCAAGAATCGTAAGAAAGGAGATGTGACGGCGCCAGCCTGTGGCCTGCATTTTGTCGATTCGCTTTATGACGAGCGTTTCGAGCTGCCCAAGGAGCCGCTGGGGCCGAACCTGCTCGCATTTACCGGCGAATGGACAGGCGAACGGGTGCTCCCCGAGACCCCCAGGGTGACGGCGCGCCGCAACCTGACCTTTGTCAAGAAAACCCCCGGCACCGCCCAGGAGGATTGATGATACTCAACGCCAAGCCCCAGCGGACCCGGATCAAGTTTTGTGGTTTTACGCGGGCCGATGATATTACGCAGGCGGTTTCGCTGGGAGTCGATGCCCTGGGGTTTGTCATGTGGCCCAAAAGCAGGCGCGCCATTACTCTTGACCAGCTGGCGTCGCTCTCTGAGCGTGTGCCTTCTTTTGTTACTCGAGTGGGGCTGTTCGTTGACCAGCCAGCGGAGCTGATAAGGGCATGCTTGCCGTATCTCGATCTGATCCAGTTTCACGGCGAAGAGTCGGCGGCATTTTGTGAGCAGTTTGATCGCCCCTGGATAAAGGCGCTGCGCATGCGTGATGGTATCGACCTGCACCGCTTGGCCGCTCAGTACAGCAGTGCCAAGGCATTGCTGTTGGACGCCTACCGGCCAGGAACGCCGGGCGGCACAGGGGAGGTCTTTGACTGGTCGAGAATCCCCGCGGATCTGGCAAAACCTGTTATTCTCGCCGGAGGGCTCACGCCAGACAATATAGCCGCTGCCGTTGCCCAGGTAGCGCCCTTTGCGGTTGATGTTTCAGGAGGGATCGAGTCCACGGCCGAGGGCAAGGACATCGAGAAAATGGCCATGTTCGTCAATCAAGTAGCGTTAGTCGACGCTCGCTAAGCACGCCGCGCAGTTGCTCTTTGCGACTGTGCACTCCGGTTTTTCAATATTTGCCTGCGCTGGCAATCTGTGAGGTATCTCTGTGACTGTCTCGGCAACTGGTACGCATGATTCTGCACCCGACACGCGGTTTGGCGAGCTGACCCGCATGCCCGATGCCCGGGGGCACTACGGGCCCTATGGCGGTCGGTTCGTGTCGGAAACCCTGAGCTACGCGCTTGAAGATCTTGAACAGACCTACTTGAGCCTGCGAGACGATCCAGCCTTCCAGGCGGAGTTTGATCGGGATCTGGCCCACTATGTTGGCCGTCCATCGCCTTTGTACCACGCCGAGCGCTGGTCCAGAACGCTGGGTGGTGCGCAGATCTGGTTAAAGCGCGAAGACTTGAATCATACCGGCGCGCACAAGGTCAACAACACGATTGGCCAGGCGCTTCTCGCCAAGAAGACCGGCAAGCCACGCGTGATTGCTGAAACTGGCGCCGGCCAGCACGGGGTTGCCACGGCCACCGTCGCCGCGCGTCTGGGGCTCGAGTGCGATGTCTACATGGGCGCAGAGGACGTGCAGCGTCAAAAGCTCAACGTCTACCGCATGCGTTTGCTCGGTGCGCGGGTCATCCCGGTCGAGTCGGGAACGCGCACCTTGAAAGATGCCATGAACGAAGCGCTGCGTGACTGGGTAACCAACGTCGATAACACCTTCTATATCATCGGTACGGTAGCAGGGCCGCATCCCTATCCGCAGCTGGTGCGAGACTTCAATGCGGTGGTCGGTCGCGAAGCGCGCCAGCAGTCTCTCGAGCAGATCGGTCGCCTGCCCGATGCGCTCGTGGCCTGCGTGGGCGGTGGTTCCAACGCCATTGGCCTGTTCTACCCGTTTATCGAGGACGACGCGGTCGCCATGTACGGTGTCGAGGCGGGGGGTGACGGCATCGAGACCGGCCGGCATGCTGCCCCGCTTGCATCGAATGCGCCGCGCGGCGTACTGCATGGCAACCGCACCTACCTGATGTCCGACGAAGCGGGGCAGGTGTCCGATACCCATTCTATTTCCGCCGGTCTTGATTACCCCGGTGTCGGCCCCGAGCATTCGCTCTGGAAAGATGTTGGCCGGGTCAAGTACGTGGCTGCAAACGATAAGGAAGTGCTGGAAGCGTTTCGCGAGCTGACCCAGATGGAGGGCATCATGCCCGCGTTGGAATCTGCTCATGCCCTGGCGCATGCCAAGGTGCTGGCAACCACCATGCAGCCAGACCAGCACATCGTGGTCAATCTTTCCGGACGTGGTGACAAGGACATCATGACGGTCGCCAAGATTGACGGTATCGAATTTTAAGGGCAGCTTCCAAGGATCGACATGAACCGTATTGATCAGCGTTTCAGTGAACTTAAGCAGCAAGGTCGCAAGGCCTTGATCCCTTACATAACCGCAGGTGACCCGGCGCCTCACTATACCGTCGGCTTCATGCATGCGCTTGTCGAGGCGGGTGCAGACATCATCGAGCTTGGCGTACCCTTTTCCGACCCCATGGCGGATGGCCCGGTGATTCAGAAAGCCTGCGAGCGCGCGCTCAAGCAGGGCACGCGACTGGTGGATCTGCTGGACATGGTTGCCGAGTTTCGCCAAGCCGACACCAAGACCCCGGTGGTGTTGATGGGTTACTTGAACCCGATCGAGCGAATCGGCTACGAGGTCTTTGCCGACAAGGCAGCCACGGCCGGTGTGGATGGCGTATTGGTGGTGGATATGCCGCCAGAAGAGGCCGATGAGTTTGGCCCGCTGCTAAAAGTGCGCAATTTGGCGGCGATTTTCCTTGTCGCGCCTACCACTTCTCCTGCGCGAGCCGCTACAATATGCGCCCACGGTGAAGGCTACCTTTATTATGTATCGCTTAAAGGGGTCACCGGCGCGGCCACGCTGAATGCCGCAGAAGTCGCTCAGCGCCTGGAGCCGCTTCGCGAGATGACCGACTTGCCGCTGTGTGTCGGTTTCGGTATTCGTGATGGCGTGAGCGCGGCTGAAGTGGCTAAAGTGGCCGATGGGGTGATTGTAGGCAGCGCGCTGGTTAACCGTATTGCCGAGAATACCGAAACACCCGAAATTATCGCGGGGCAGCTTAAAAGCGTGCTTGCAGAAATGCGTACTGCAATGGACGCCTGACGCTGGCCCACATCGTCTCGATTGCATTGATTTGACGACACTCATCAAGCCAGGCGTTAGCTGGCATTGACGTAAACGGAAGCCTTTTTGATATGAGCTGGTTAGACAAGATAGTGCCCTCCATGGGGCGTATCCAGCGTAAAGACCGTCGCGCAAGCGTTCCCGACGGCCTCTGGCGTAAATGTCCCAAGTGTGAAGCCGTTCTCTATCTTCCGGAGCTAGAGAAGCACAACAGCGTGTGTCCTAAATGTGACCACCACTTGCGCCTGACCGCACGTAAACGCTTGGACTGGTTCCTGGATAAAAACGGGCGTGAAGAGATTGCCGCGGACCTTGAGCCCGTTGATCGTCTCAAGTTCCGTGATTCCAAGAAGTACAAGGATCGCCTGGCAGCGGCCCAGAAGGATACCGGTGAAAACGACGCGCTGCTCGCCATGCGTGGCGAACTGGATGGCCTGCCGGTGGTCGCCGTGGCCTTCGAGTTCACCTTCATGGGAGGGTCCATGGGGGCGGTGGTCGGCGAAAAATTCGTTCGCGCAGCGACCATTGCGCTTGACGAAGGCATTCCGTTGGTGTGCTTTGCCGCGTCTGGTGGCGCCCGCATGCAGGAAGCGCTGTTCTCGTTGATGCAGATGGCCAAGACCTCGGCTGCGCTTGAGAAACTCAAGCAGGCGGGCGTGCCCTATATCTCCGTGCTGACCGATCCGGTGTTTGGAGGCGTATCCGCCTCGCTTGCCATGCTGGGCGATCTGAACATTGCCGAACCCAATGCGCTGATCGGCTTCGCGGGGCCACGGGTCATCGAACAGACCGTGCGTGAAACGCTGCCTGAAGGCTTTCAACGCAGCGAGTTTCTACTGGAGCATGGCACGGTGGACATGATCGTGCATCGTCATGAAATGCGTACCCGCATAGGCGGCGTACTGCGCAAGCTTACGCATCACGATGCGCTGGCAGGCGTTGAAGAGCTGGCTGAAACCGGCGAAGTGACCGAATCGATGGTCGATGAAGCCTCTATTGCCGCCGATGCCGATGGCCTTCGCGATGATACTGGGCAGGAGTCGATCGACAAGAGCGATGATACCCAGCGCAATGTCTAAATCCCTTGCCGAATGGCTTCAGCATCTGGAAACCCTGCACCCGGTCGGGATCGATATGGGGCTAGAGCGTGTCTCGACAGTCGCTGAGCGCATGGGGCTTCTTGAGAGCCCCATCGCCAAGCATGTCGTGATCGTGGCGGGTACCAACGGCAAGGGGTCGACCGTTGCCATGGCAGAGGCAATCGCCCTTGCCCACGAGGTGCGCGTAGGGGCTTATTCATCGCCGCACCTTCTGCGGTATAACGAACGGGTCAGGATTGGCGGTCGGGAGATCGACGATGAGCCGCTCGTTGACGGTTTCGAGCGGGTCGAGCGGGCGCGGCTGCAGGCGCCGGAAGTCAGCCTGACCTACTTTGAGGCTGGCACTCTCTGTGCCCTCTGGTGTCTGGCACAGGCAGACCTTGATCTTGCCGTGCTGGAGGTTGGCCTGGGCGGGCGTCTTGACGCGGTCAATATCATCGATGCCGATGTTGCCGTGGTCACCACGATTGCCCAGGACCATGCCAGCTTTCTGGGCACCGATATTGCCAAGATCGGGCTTGAAAAGGCCGGCATCTTCCGTCCTTTGCGTCCCGCGATACTGGGGAGCCAAACCATGCCCAGCAGCGTGGCCGAAACGGCCATTGGCATGGCGGCCCCTGTATACCGCCTGGGGCTAGCATTCAGTCACAGTTCTGACGGCGTTCCAGGGCAGCCCTGGTGCTGGCACGGGTTGACTGTAGAGGGCGATACCGTTTCGCTCGATGCGCTTCCTGATCCCGGGCTACCTGTGGATAATGCGGCAACGGCGCTGCAAGCGCTGGCACTGACGGGCCTTGCGCTGAAGCCCGGTATTACCCAGAGCGCGCTAAAGCAGGTGACGCTGCCAGGCAGGATGCAGTGGATCGGGCAGTGGTGCCTGGATGTTGGTCATAACCCGCATGCCGCCGCTTACCTGGCGCAACGGCTTTTGGCGCCACCTGAGGGCGGCCGGCAGTGGGCGCTGATGGGCATGCTCGATGACAAGGACGCCGATGGCGTTATTGCAGCGCTTGCTCCGCGTGTTACGGACTGGGTGTGCGTGACACTGGAAGGCGAGCGGGGGCGCAAGGCGAGCGAGCTTGCCAAGCGCATCGAGTCCCATGGCGGGCGCGTCTATGGCTGTGCAGACTCGCCACAGGCGGGGGCGGATATCCTGGCATCCCAGTTGGCCCCTCAGGATCGTGTTCTGGCGTTCGGGTCCTTCGTGACCGTTGCTGCCCTTTTGACCCGGCCCTTGCCACAGGCCCAGTAGTTTTATCAGGTATCGCGCTTAGGGCATAAGCTCGCTAGAGGGAGATGATCATGAAATACGGTAGAACAGAGCGCATCAGCGGTATCGTAATCCTGCTTGCCCTACTGGCGATTTTTGTACCTTGGCTAATGAGTGATCCGGCGCCTCGCGAGGAGCGGCCTCAGCCGACGTTCATCATCGAGCAGCCTATCGACACGGCACGCCGTGACGTGGCGATACCGGAAATGCCTTCGACGATCGGCACGCCTTCATCGAATGGCGTAAGCACCAACGAGGCGGTCAATACGCCCATCGATGCCTCGCCGTCATTGCCGCAGACGAATCAGATCGACCCGCCAAGTGATACCACGCCTTCCCAGGAGCCCAATGCACCGCCAAGCAACACGCCGACTCGAGATGATCCCATTGCGGAGCTGGTAGCTTCCAGTGACAACGCCCAAGGCAGCAGCCAAGGGAGCGCTTCTTCCTCGAACGCGTCGGGCCCGTCATCGACAAAGCAGGGCGAGTGGGCGGTTCAGGTAGGCAGTTTTGGGGATGCCGCCAATGCCGAACGCCTGGGCAACCAGCTCACCGATGAAGGGTTCAGCATCTTCACGCGTCAGCGTGATAACAACCTGACCACGGTATTGGTCGGACCTTACGCCTCATCTGAAGATGGCGAAGCTGCCATGGCGCTCATCAAGCAGCGAGCCAACGTGCAGGGCCTGTTAGTGCGGGTAAGAGATTAAACGATGGCCTTGACGTGGATAGATGCGGTCTTTCTGGCCGTACTGGCGCTTTCGATGCTGTCAGGTTTCGTGCGTGGATTTGTCAGAGAAGCGCTAGGCCTGGGGGCATGGGTAGTAGCGCTGATGGTGGCCCGGGTACTGGCCGAACCGGTGGCCGAGATGATGAGTGGCTTCATCGAGAGCTTCGATGCTCGCCTGGTGCTCGCCTTTGCACTGGTGATCTTTGCCGTGATTCTGCTCTGCGGCATCGTCATTCGCTTGGTACACGCTGCCGTGGTATGGGTTGGCATGGGGCTTTTGAACCGCTTCGCAGGGGCGGCATTCGGGCTTGCGCGGGGGGCGGTGATCCTGTTGGTAGCAACGGTGTTGATCACGTTGACCCCGCTTGCCGAGCTTCAGGCCTGGCAGCAGGCTGCGCTTCGTCCCACCTTCATTGAATTGCGCGACTGGGCCGTCAGTCAGCTCGATCAGTGGGAGCGTGAGTTGCCTGAGGCGCCTGCATCGCTGCGCGATATTCCCCTGCCGGAACTTCGAACGCGAGAAGGTTTCACGCCCGAGCCTGTGAATGGCCAGTAGTGTTCGTCCGGCGCTGCCATGCCAAGAGGCGGGCGCGTATGGATAGTTTAGAAACGAGTTTCAGGAACGTACGGGCTTGCCTTGACAAGCCATGGCACTAAAGCGAGGTAACTTGAATGTGCGGTATAGTAGGCCTTCTGGCCAAGCAGGCGGTAAATCAGGGAATCTACGATGCCCTGACCGTACTTCAGCATCGGGGCCAGGACGCTGCCGGCATGATGACCTGGAGCGAAGGACGCTTCCTACTGCGCAAGAGCAACGGACTGGTGCGCGATGTCTTCCATACCCGTCACATGGCTCGTCTCAAGGGCAACCTGGGCATTGGTCACGTACGTTACCCGACGGCTGGCTCCTCCAGCGAAGCGGAATCACAGCCGTTTTACGTCAACTCCCCCTACGGTATTGCGCTGGCGCATAACGGCAACCTGACCAACTCCGAGCAGTTGAAGCAGGAGCTGTTCTCGACCGACCTTCGCCATATCAATACCAGCTCCGATTCCGAAGTGCTGCTCAACGTGTTTGCCCATGAGCTTGGCAAGCAAGGGCTGCACCTGGAAGCGGAAGACATCTTCGATGCCGTTCGTAGAGTGCACCGGCGCTGCAAAGGCGGCTACGCGGCGGTCGCGATCATCAACGGTTTTGGCATGGTGGCCTTTCGCGATCCTCACGGCATTCGTCCGGTGGTGTTCGGTACGCGCCAGACCGATAGCGGCCAGGAAGTGATGATCGCATCCGAGTCGGTGGCGCTCGACGTGGGCGGTTTTGAGCTCGAGCGGGACCTCGGCCCTGGCGAGGCGATTTTTGTCGACATGCAGGGCCAGTTCCACACTCAGGTATGTGCCGATCGTCCGCAGCTGCGTTCGTGCATTTTCGAGCACGTGTATCTGGCGCGCCCTGACTCCATTCTGGATGGCGCCTATGTATACGGCACGCGGATGCAGATGGGTCGCAAACTCGGTGACCGTATTCTCAGCGAATGGCCGGATCACGATATCGATGTGGTGATTCCCATTCCCGATACTTCGCGCACCTCGGCACTCGAAATGGCTCAGCACCTTGGCGTGACCTACCGCGAAGGGTTCATGAAAAACCGCTATATCGGCCGAACCTTCATCATGCCGGGCCAGACCCAGCGGAAAAAATCGGTGCGCCAGAAGCTCAATGCCATCGATGTGGAATTCAAGGGCAAGAACGTGCTGCTGGTCGATGACTCCATCGTGCGTGGAACGACCTGCAAGCAGATCATTCAGATGGCGCGCGATGCCGGCGCCCGCAAGGTCTATTTTGCTTCAGCCGCGCCGCCGGTGCGTTACCCGAATGTATACGGCATCGATATGCCTGCCGCGGTGGAGCTGATCGCTCATGGACGTACGGAAGAGGAGGTGGGTGAGCTGATTGGTGCAGATCGCATCTTCTACCAGGATCTTGAAGACCTCAAGAGCGCCTGCCGTGAGGTCAATCCGGAAATGGAAGCCTTCGACTGTTCCGTGTTTGACGGCGACTATGTGACCGGTGATATCGACGAGGCTTATCTGGCGGTACTGGAGGCCAGCCGCAGTGACTCAGCCAAGGATCACAGTGCAGGTGATCATGCGCTGGTGGACATGCATAACCAGGACGATGACCTCGACGATTGAGCCGGTCTTGACGTTAATTGACTAAAGGGTAACGCCCATGCAGGACGACAGCCAACACAATGAGTGGTCGCTTGAGACGCTGGCAATTCGGGCGGGCCACCAGCGTACCTTCGAGCAGGAGCATTCAGAGCCAATCTTTCCCACTTCAAGCTTTGTGTATGAAAGCGCCGCCGAGGCGGCGCGCAAGTTTGGCGGCAAGGAGCCGGGCAACGTCTACTCACGCTTTACCAATCCCACGGTGCATACCTTCGAGCGCCGACTTGCCGCGCTTGAAGGCGGCGAGCGATGCGTAGCCACAAGCTCGGGCATGTCGGCCATTCTTTCCACTGCGCTTGCGCTGTTGTCGGCCGGCGATGAAATCGTGGCGTCGCGCTCGCTGTTTGGGTCGACGGTCAGTCTGTTCGACAAGTATCTGGGCAAGTTCGGTATTACCACGCGCTATGTCGAGCTCTCGGATCTAAACGCCTGGGAAGCGGCGATGACGCCCCGTACGCGCTTGCTGTTTGCCGAGACGCCGTCCAACCCGCTTTCCGAAGTTGCCGATATCGGTGCGCTTGCCGCACTTGCCCAAAAGCACGATGCGCTGCTGGTGATCGATAACTGCTTTCTGACACCTGCGCTTCAACAGCCGCTGGCGCTGGGTGCCGATCTGGTGATCCATTCGGCTACCAAGTATCTGGATGGTCAGGGCCGGGCCATTGGTGGAGCGGTGGTTGGCAAGCACGAGCTGCTGGAAGAGATCTTTGGTGTAGTACGCACCTGTGGGCCCTGCATGAGCCCGTTCAACGCCTGGATATTCACCAAGGGTCTCGAGACTCTTTCACTGCGCATGAAGGCCCACTGTGAGAACGCACTGGCGCTGGCGCGCTGGCTTGAACAGCATCCAGCGGTAAGCAAGGTGCACTACAGCGGCCTTGAAACGCATCCTCAGCATGCGCTTGCTAACCGCCAGCAGAAGGGCTTTGGTGCCGTACTGGGGTTTGAAGTGATCAACGGCCAGGAAGGTGCCTGGCGAGTGATCGACGCCACGCGGCTGCTGTCCATTACCGGTAACCTGGGCGATGTGAAGACCACGATTACTCATCCGGCGACCACGACCCATGGCCGTCTCTCGGACGCGCAAAAAGAGGCGGCTGGCATCGCCCCGGGGCTGATTCGCGTAGCCGTGGGGCTGGAAAGCCTGCAGGACATACAGCAGGACCTGGCGCGCGGACTGGATGCGCTGGTTACCGATTGACGTCGCAATACATCGCTATCCATAACGAAAAAACCCACCTTACGGTGGGTTTTTTTGCATCCAGGGCTCACGCTTGCGCCATTGTCAGCCATCGGCCTCCTGTTTCAGGAAGCGTTGCGATGGGGCAGGTCTGACTGGGCAATCTCGTCGTTGCTGTCAGTTGCGTGATGCGCCTCAGAATTCGGGATGGCAATCTGGTTCTTGGCGGCATCGCCATTGACCAGTGGCAGGTCAGCCGGGGTCATGTACAGATCATCGGTGCTGTAACCTGCAGCGGAGCTGGCGTGGACGATTTCGTTCAGCTCACCTGAGCCTTGCTCAGCCAGCGCGGCAGTAGAGGTCAGCGTCAGGGCGATAGTGGCGATAAAAGCAGCTTTTTTCATGGTTAAGTTTCTCGTCAATGCTTGAATTCAGATGATGTCATTACGACGTGCCGTTGAGGCATGCGCTAATATTAAGCGCGCAAAATGAATAATAAAATTGATTAAAATTGCATTTTTCGTTCGTTTTTTTGAATTATATAGGCGAACTACAATCCAGGCTTAAAATGGCAATGTAACTCGTTAGCCCGTTATCCAGTGGTTTTTACGAATGGAGTGTTTAGCTTTTTTCAGCAGTCACGCACCGAATTTGCCAGTATGCTCTGCTGATAAGTCAAGGGGTTAGCTTATGTTAAAGGCGTATGCTGTACTTCAGCCTTGCCCCTTCAGGCAGCTCGATCAATAAGGAACAAGAAAGATGTGGCGTAACACGCACAGGCGCTGGGGAGCGGTCAGTATCGTTTTTCATTGGTTGAGTGCTTTCACCGTGATCGGCCTGTTTGCATTGGGTTGGTGGATGACAGGGCTTGGCTATTACGATAGCTGGTATAACTTCGGCCCCTGGATTCACCGTTCGATTGGTATCCTGCTGCTGATGGCCACCGCCGCAAGAGTGCTCTGGCGACTGCTCCAGCCGACGCCGGTCGGTGAAGGAAGCCGTCTGGAAAAGCTGGCCGCACACCTTGGGCATATTGCGCTTTACATGATATTGCTGCTGGTCTTGGGCAGCGGCTATCTGATTTCCACGGCAAACGGGCGCGGTATCAGTGTATTTGGCTGGTTTGACGTGCCAGCCCTGGTGCATGGCCTGCCCAACCAGGCCAGCATTGCCGGTGACATTCACTGGTACAGCGCCCTGGCTCTGGTCATTCTGGCCGCAGGGCATGCGCTGGCGGCTTTCAAGCACCACTGGGTCGATAAGCACGATACGCTGATCCGCATGATCAATCCCTGGTATCGCCTCAAACAGAGGTAAAAGTCAGCCTGCCGCGGAAAGGCAATCTTGCGCTTGCAACATGAGCGTGGAATGAAACGGGTTTTCGAACGCTGCGAGCACGCTATACTCGCAGTGCCTACTACGGAAAGTAAGGAGATATTGAAAAATGTTGAAAAAGACTGCATGTGCATCTGCTGTTGCCGCTGCGCTACTGGTACCTTTGAGCCAAGCGCAGGCAGCCGACTATCAGGTAGATACCGAAGGCCAGCATGCGTTCGTTCAGTTCAAGATCAGCCACCTTGGTATGTCCTACCTGCTGGGTAGCTTCAAGGAGTTTGACGGCCAGTTCACCTACGATGAAAATGATCTTGACGCTTCTTCGGTCGAGTTCGAAGTACAGGTCGACAGCCTGGATTCCAACCATGCCGAGCGTGATCGCCATATTCTGAGTGACGATTTCCTGAATGCCAGCGAGTATCCCACCGCTACCTTTTCCTCTACTGGTTTCGAGTCGACCGGCGATAACGAAGGTGTTCTCACCGGTGATCTGACGCTGCACGGTGAAACCCGTGAAATCGAAATGCCGGTCACTCTGCTGGGTGAAGGCGATGACCCCTGGGGTAGCTACCGCGCCGGGTTTGAAGGCAAGACCATGTTGACGCTGAGCGATTTCGGCATCGACATGAGCGATTTCCCCGAGCCAATGCATGAGTTGGAGCTCTACGTGACGTTTGAAGGCATTCGTCAGTAAGCGTGTATGCTTGAAACGCCACCGCCCTTGCCGGGTGGTGGCGTTTTTCGTTTATAGCCCTACCTTTTGAAAGGAGTGACTAGTTTGAGCAGCACCCTGCAGCAGCGCGAGTTGGCCATAACCCTATGGCGCCAGACGTGGCCGATGGCCATTGGCGTATTGGCGCTATTGGGTTTTCAGCTTGTCGATAGTGCGTTCATCGCTCGTTTGGGCACGGCCCCTCTAGCCGCACAGTCGTTTACCTTTCCGCTTTCGTTTCTCATCATCGGCATTCAGGTAGGCATGGGCATTGCCATCGCTGCGCTTATTTCACGTGCCCTGGGTGGTAATGAGCATGATCGGGCCAAACGGTTGAGCTGCCTGGTGCTGCTTGCCGGGGGGGGGATCATCGGCGTTATCTGCATAGGGTTGTGGCTATTTCATGCGCCTGTTTTTCGCCAGCTGGGCGCTGACACTACGGCACTTGCCTATATCCGTATCTACTGGGGGCCACAGCTTCTATCTGCATGGCTGGGTGCACTGCTTTATTTCATGTATAGCGTATTTCGCGCCTACGGTAATACGCGACTGCCCGGCAAGATGATGGTGCTCAGCAGCGTTGCGAATTTGGTGCTCGATCCGTTACTGATCTTTGGGGTGGGCTCATGGGAGGGCTGGGGCTTGCCCGGTGCGGCGTGGGCCAGCTGTATTGCGTTTACGCTCGGGCTTGTGATCACTACTCAGAAGTTGATTCGCAAGCAGTGGGTTGCACGAGCCGGGATCTGGGAAGAGGCTCGGCGGTCCTGGAGGCCTTACATGGGGATCGCCGCCCCGGCCATGGTCAGCCAGCTGATGCCACCGCTGGCCAGTATGCTGACCATTTCGGTAGTGGCGGGTCTTGGGGATACCCAAGTGGCAGCCTGGGGGCTGGCCAGCCGACTGGAAACGCTTTCGCTGATGGTGATACTGGCCATGACCATGTCACTTCCGCCCTGGCTGGGTCGCTGCTATGGCGCCGGTGATTGGGGGCAGATCCAGCAACTCATGCGCCTGGCGCTCAAGGTGGCCCTTGCATGGCAACTGACGCTTGGCGTGTTGCTTGCGCTATGCGCGCCCTGGCTTGCCATGGCGTTGGCGGGAACGCCGAACGTTCAGAGCGAACTGACCCTGCTTGTCCGCTTTCTGCTGCCAAGCTATGCAGCCCTTGGCGTGTGCATGCTGGTGGTGTCTGCCGGCAATGCACTTGGCTGGCCGCTGCGCGCCATGCTGCTTTCCAGCGCGCGGCTGTTCGTCTTCTATTTGCCCTGCCTGTGGGCAGGCGCGCAACTTGCCGGCTGGCTTGGATTGGCCGCCGGAGCGGCGCTGGGCAATCTGCTGGCGGGGCTATTTGCCTGGATCGTCTTGAGGCGCATATTATCCCGCCCTGAACGTCAGGCGGGATATAGCGCTTGAGTCAACGCGATCAGCGAGGGCGAGGCGTTTCCTGAAAGGAAAAGTAAACGAACAGCAGTGCCATGGCCAGATAGCCCATGACGAATTCGGGGGCGGCATTGAAAGCGAGCTTGGGCGCATGCATCAACCCGATAAAGGAAAAGCCGGCGGCTATGCCTGCAAACACGGCGGCACGCTTGAATTGATGGTCGATCACTGACACCGTCATGGCGCCCAGCAGGATGGCCATGAACATCGCACCCTGGCCCATCACTACAATGGCACTCGAGATATCGCTGACCACCTCACCGGCGCCCCGGTTGAAACGCGTCATCAGGTAGTTGGCGAAGTAAGGCAGCATGGCGAGCGCCACGGCGGGGTAGTAGCGCGTGTCGTTGGCCTGAAAGGCGGTTGCAATCATCGACATACCGACAAATACCAGAATGGGGGCCACCACCGATACCGGAATGATCGCGGCCAGCGCAGCAATCAAGCCAGTCATGGTGGCCAGGGCGTAGACTGCGCCGTTCAAGAGGCTGTAACCGCGCCCGGCTCCCATCCATTTGGCACCTACCGTAGCGATGTAGACGGTAGTGGGGAAGACGCCACCAAACAGGGAACCCACCATGGTGCCCACGCCGTCTACGGCCTGACACTCGCGCACATCGTACTTGTCGCCAGCGGCTTCCATGGCTTCCACGTTGTTCATCGTCTCGATCGCATTGTAGAGCGTGATGGGAAGAACGACCGTCAGTACCGCCAGCATGCCGGTAAACAGCAGTCCGAGCCCTTCAAGCCAGGCCAGGTTTGGCAACAGCGGATAGAAGCCCAGATGAGTAAAGGCATCGCTGAAGCGTTCGCTGCCTGCATCATCAATCAGGTACGCCATGGCCGTGCCGATCACGATGGCGAACAGCGAAGTCGGCAGCTTGAATGGCATGCTGACGCGAGCAACCAGTCCGACGATGATGATTCCCAGTACCAGCAGGCCGATTACCGGCACTTCCAGGGTCTTGAACAGCATTTCACCGGCGATAAAGGTCAGTGCAACGCCGGCCACCGCCCCCAGCATGGCAGCACGGGGGAGGTGGTACTGCACCCAGCGACCAATCACACTGATGGCGACTTCAATGGCACCGCTGATAAAGCAGGCAGCTACTGCGATCTTCCAGGCGAGCTCGGTATCGCCGGTCAGCTGCTTGGCGGGTAGCAGTACGCCGAACAGGAAGACGAACATGACCGGTGTGGAAATACCGTAGGAGAGGGCGGTGACATCGGTGCGGTTCTCCCTGCGGGCAAGGCGCGCTGCACTCCAGGCATAGTAGAAATTGCCAGCCATGACGGCCACGGCCGCGCCGGGCAGCACCTGCCCGAAGACGATCGATGCAGGAAAATCCATGCCCAGCATGGTGATCGCAATCACGATGAAATTGGCAATATTGTTCTGAAAGAGGGCGAAGAACGCGTCGGTATCTTCTTTCTTGTACCAGGGATAGTGTGTGCTGGCAGCCGCCATGGAAGGCCTCGTTTGCTGGAAATGTCGTCAGCCAGGTAAGTTGATGTTGCAGCTGAGCCGAGGTCAATGAGGTTGACTGATCGGTCAGGTTCCTGGCTGAAAGGAACGCCGCACGGGCGCCCCAGGCTCTGGCGGCAAGCGCGCAATTGTACACAACATTGACCCTGTTCCCAAGATGGCTTCTTGCCAGGCAAAACGCCCAGGCAAGGCCTGGGCGTCAAGTCGTCATGCGGGGTATTGCTTATGCGTTGACCGCGGCAATCGCCTTGGCCAGGTAGGGCAGGTTTTCATGCGAGAAGCCCGCCACGTTGGCACGGCCCGAGCGCACCATATAAATGCCAAACTCATCACGCAGGCGGTCAACCTGTTCAGGTGTCAGGCCTGTATAGGAGAACATGCCACGCTGTTCGGCCACGCAGGCGTATTTCTGATCGAGTCCATAAGGCTTCAAGGCTTCAACGAAATCGCGGCGTAGGGTATTGATTCGGTCACGCATCTCGGTCAGCTCTTCGCGCCACATGGCGGTAAGTTCAGCATCACCAAGGATTTCGCTGACGATGGCACCACCGTGAGCTGGCGGGTTGGAGTAGTTTTCACGAGCCACGATGGCCACTTGTGAGCGTACGTTCTCCATCTGCTCGGCGTCCTTGGCAACGGTGATCAAACAGCCCGTACGCTCACAGTAGATACCGAAGTTCTTGGAGCAGGAGCTGGTGATGATGACCTCATCCAGCTTTTCAGCCAGAAGACGTACGCCGTAAGCGTCTTCATCGAGGCCTTCACCAAACCCCTGATAAGCAAAATCGACCAGCGGCAGCAGCTGACGGTCGCGCAATACCTCGAGCACCTCTTGCCACTGCGCCTGGGAAAGATCGAAGCCTGTCGGATTATGGCAGCAGGCGTGAAGCACGACCACGTCGCCTTCGGGGATCTGCTTCAATGCATTGAGCATGCCTGAGAAATCCAGACGGTTATCGGCGTCCACATACGGGTACTTGTGAAGCTTGATACCCGCCGAGGTAAAGATCCCGTGGTGGTTTGGCCAGGTAGGATCGCTTACCCAGATACCCTTGCCTGGCAGTTGCGTTGCAATGAAATCTGCTGCCAGACGCAGTGCGCCAGTACCGCCGGGTGACTGTGTGGCGCTTGCGCGGTTAGCCGCAAGAACGGGAGAGTCGGCACCCAGTACCATGGGAAGCACGACATGCCCATAGGCCGGGGCGCCATGCGAGCCAATGTAGGTCTTGGTGCTTTCATTCTTGAGCAGGCGAGCTTCGGCTTCTTTGACGGCGCGCATGATCGGCGTATTACCCTTGGCGTCGCGGTAAACACCCACGCCTAGATCCACTTTCTGTGGGTTGGTATCTTTCTTGAAAGCTTCGATCAGCCCGAGAATGGCATCTCCAGGGACTCGCTCTATATGCTCAAACATGTACTCGGCTACCTCGTTGGTTCTGGCGTCAAGAATGGAATCGTTTGGATGCAGCAGGCCTCGTAAGAGACGACCATGCAGGGTCGCTCTACCTCACCGGCAAAGCAGTTGGGTGCTATCCTGGCTGCATTGATCGTGCCAATACGCTGAGGTGATAGCAGCGCGTTGGCAGTGCCATGACGCGAAAGACTTCATGACTGCTTCATGATGCCATCGTGCTCGACAATCCGCCACTCTGGCCGCTTCAAGCAATATATAGTCAGGGAAGCAAGCAGACGCAGTCCCGACCGACATCCTTGGCGCTATAAAGCGCCTGGTCCGTACGTTCCATGAAGTGCATCAAGGGTTCGCCGCATCGGTACTCGGCCACACCAATACTGAGTGTTACTTCGCCGGCCCCGACGCCAAAATCGTGCTGGGAAACAAGCAGCCGTAGTCGGTCGGCAAGTTTATGGCATTGCTGCAGCGACGTCAGCGGCAACACGACCATAAACTCTTCACCGCCGAGGCGGGCTACCATGTCTTCACGACGCAGAAGCTTTTCCATTTCTCTTGCTAACTGCTTGAGTACCTCATCACCTTGTAAATGCCCCCAGCGGTCATTCAGCAGCTTGAAGTGGTCGATATCGACCATCATGATGGAAAGCGGTGTGCCATGACGGGTGCTCAAGGAAGCCAGGTGGGTCAGATGCAGCATCAGCTTGCGACGGTTGGGCAGGCCGGTAAGCGCATCGGTATCGCATAGCTTGCGCAGTCGTTGCTCTTCGATGACCTGCTCGGTGATATCCATCATCAAGCCTGTCCACAGCACGCCATCCGGCATGGGTTCGGGATTGGCGGAAACGGCTATCCAGTGTGAGCGGGCGTCGGTCATCGGCAGCTTGAAACGTGTGGTCAGCGGCAGCATCCAGCGTGCCGAGCGCTCGATGGATGACATCACCTTGGGATATTCACTGCCTGTTATATGTTCAAGCAGTCCACCTGCATCGAGCGCCAGCTGTTCGCGATCGATATGGGCAAGTGCGCTTCCTCCTCCTTCCAGATAGGGGAAGTGCATATGACCGTCGAGCGAACGAAAGAACTGGAAAACGACGCCAGGTAATCGCGGTATCAAACCGTCTGCGCTCAAGGGTAGGGGGCTGTCTTTCACGGACATGCGTGAAGCTCCAAACGAATGCCAAAAGATAACTGTGAAGACTAGCCCTATTTACGTAATTGGCTTGTAAGCTTTTGCTGACAAATGAACATATTTTTAATAATAAATTGGCATTTAAATATTTTATTAAATTATAAAAAGCAGAGAATGAAATTGCTAAGCCTATTTAATTATATCAAGTTTAGACACTATGTTTTTTTGTGTAGCTTTTTAAGCCAATTTGTTCAATTAATAAGATACTCGAATTAACATCTGTTTACAGATGAATGCATGTACGATTATTCAGGGGAATGGAATGTACGGTTTAGTCAGCCTGATAGGAGCCGGGCCTGGTGATGCGGAGTTATTGACATTGAAGGCCTATAAACGGTTACAGCAGGCCGATATCGTGCTGTATGACCGCTTGGTCAGCAAGGAAATCCTTGCGCTGGTGCCCAAGAGCGTGCGGCGATTCTATGTCGGCAAGGCTCGCTCGATTCATAGCGTTCCTCAGGCTGAGATCAATCACTCCTTGGTGAAATGGGCCAAGCAAGGCAAGCAGGTTGTCAGGCTCAAGGGCGGCGACCCTTTTATCTTTGGACGTGGGGGTGAAGAGCTCGAAGCGCTGATGGCGGATGGCATCGCGGTCGAGGTGGTGCCGGGAATTACCGCTGCCTCAGGGTGCGCCGCCTATGCCGGTATTCCCCTGACCCATCGTGATCACGCGCAGGAAGTGCATTTTGTTACCGGCCATGTAGCAGCCGACGAACAGGCGCTTGACTGGGTGTCATTGGCCCGGGGCGGGCAAACGTTGGTGTTCTACATGGGTCTGAACAGCGTCGAGGTGATCAGCGACAAGCTGAAAGCGCATGGCTTGGCTTGCGATACGCCGCTTGCCGTCATCGAGCAGGGAACCACTACCGCTCAGCAAACTCACCTTGGAACCCTGGCCTGCTTGCCCGATGCCTTGACGGCCGGGCAGGTTCAGTCACCTGCGCTTGTGATCGTGGGGGGCGTGGTATCGCTGCACTCGCGGCTATCCTGGTTTGAAGGCAGACAGCCAAGCGAGCCTGATCGAGAAAATGATCTACATTGATAAGTGGGTTTGGCGTTAATACGTTGAATTCGCTAATGGACTGGCTAGATGCCAGTTGCTGTATATGCTAGTAAGGAACGCACAGGGTAAGCGCACGATCATCGCTGCTGGTATCGGTAGCCTATAAAAGAGGGACGCAGAATGTCAGAAGCAAACCGCCCGGACCACCCCACACCGACCAGTCGGTTGGGCACTAAAAGCTTGTTCAAGGATAACCGTGTCAGGGCAATGGCGGGTATTACGGCTATTGCGGTTATCTGGGCCATCATGGCGCAATCCAACGCCAATACCCATAAAGATCGTATCGAGACGCTGGAAGCCCAGCTGGCAAGTGTCGAACAGGATAATCGACGCTATAGCCGCCGCATTCAGGAGATCGATCAAGCCGAAACCAGCGTAGCTGATCTGCAGGCTGAAATAGCGTCCCTGGAAGAACAGCGTAACGAAGCAGCCAGCGCGCTTGAAAGCGCGCAGAGCGATGCCGTCTCTACTCAGGAGCGCCTGGACGCATTGGAGAGCGAGCGTAGTACGCTCCAGCAGGAAGTCGATTCGCTCACCCAGGAACTCGAAAGCGCTGAAAGTGGCATGCAGTCCCTGCGTGACGAGCGCGATCAGATCGTCACCACTCGCGACGAAGCGCAAGCCACGCTTCAGCAGATCGAAGATTCACGCGAAAGTGCCGACGAGGCCCGTCAGGAAGCCGAGACGGCGCGTCAACAGGCTGAAGAGCAGCGCCAGGAAGCTATCGACGCGCTAGGAAACGCCGAAGAAGAGTTATCCGAGCTCGAGGACCAGATCAGCCAGGCCAATGATCAGCTCAGCCGTCTGCAGGAGCAAATTTCGACAGCGCAGGACGAGCTCGATGATATGCAAAGCCAGCGCGAGTCGATCACCAGTGAGCGTGATGAACTGCAGACCGAAGTCGATTCCTTGGTCGAGCTTCGTGAGCAGGAGGACGAAAGCTTGAGTCAGGTGCGAAGCGAAATGGATGACCTGATGACGGCGCTGGATATTGGCCGTGATGAAGTGGCTAGTGTCGAAAGCGATATCGAGGCGCGCCAGGTGCAGCTGTCGCGGCTGGAGACACAGCTGCGCGAATGGCGTGAAGAGCTCTCTTCACTTGATCAGCGCCTGGGTAGTGTCGATGATG
This sequence comes from Vreelandella aquamarina, assembly GCF_020075495.1. Classification (GTDB taxonomy): domain Bacteria; phylum Pseudomonadota; class Gammaproteobacteria; order Pseudomonadales; family Halomonadaceae; genus Vreelandella; species Vreelandella aquamarina_A. The sequence goes on along the minus strand of NZ_JABYQT010000007.1, from coordinate 63,517 downwards.
TAGAAAGCGGCGACGTGCCGACCCTTGCCGGCGAGCAGGAGGATGCGACGCCTGAAGGTGAAGCCTCTGATGATAGCGGTTCCGCGCAGAATCAGCGGAATCAGGAAGCGGCCAATGATGCTGACGCAAGCCAGCAACAGGGTAGCGCTCAGTAAGGCGTTCTTTACCGCCTTGGGCAATCGTTCAAGCGGATGCTGGGTGACCAGCATCCGCTTTTTGGTTTGTTAGTTTATGAAAACGCGCTCAGCGAGTATCATTTGGCTCAATCGAACGATCTACCTACAAGAGGAGTGCGACTAAATGGACGGCGTCAAGCATATTGTCGCAGTGGCATCGGGCAAAGGTGGGGTGGGCAAATCGACAGTCACGGTAAATCTGGCGCTGGCGCTATCGGCGCTGGGTTACCGGGTCGGTGTGCTCGATGCTGATATTTACGGCCCTAGTCAAGCTCAGATGCTTGGGGTCGAAGAAGGTGTGCGCCCGCAAGCAACGGGTGACAACAAGTTCTTGCCACTGAAGGCTCACGGTCTTCAAGCCATGTCCATGGCGTTCATGGTCAATACCCGTGAAGCAATGGTCTGGCGCGGGCCGATGGTCGTGGGAGCCTTTCAGCAGATGCTCACCCAGACGCAGTGGGATAACCTTGATTTCCTGCTGATCGACATGCCGCCCGGCACCGGAGATATCCAACTGACGCTGGCGCAGAAAGTGCCGGTATCCGGCGCGGTCATCGTTACCACTCCCCAGGATATTGCGCTGCTGGATGCGCGCAAGGGGATCGAAATGTTCCGCAAGGTCAATGTGCCGGTGCTGGGCGTGGTCGAGAACATGAGCCTTTATCACTGTGAAAAGTGCGGCCATGAAGCCGCCATTTTCGGTACCGGCGGAGGCGACCGGATTGCTCAGGAGTATCAGACAGCCGTGCTTGGCCGCCTGCCACTGACGCTTTCGATTCGTGAACTTGCGGATTCGGGCAAGCCGAGCGTTGTGTCAGAACCCGATAGTAACATCAGTCAGACCTTTGCCGAGATTGCCCGTCAGGTTGCCCAATCAGTGAGTGCCAGTGCAAATGATGGCCCCACCATTTCTTTCAGCGAGTAGAAGTAACGCATGAGCATCAAATCTGATAAGTGGATTCGTCGCATGGCGCAAGGCGACGCCATGATCGAGCCGTTCGAGGCGGAACAGGTTCGCTATGTCAATGATCAGCGAGTCATTTCCTACGGCACCTCGAGCTATGGCTACGATGTGCGCTGCGCCGACGAGTTCAAGGTATTCACCAATATCCACTCGGCCATCGTCGACCCCAAGGCGTTTGACGCCAAGAGTTTCGTGGATGTGAAAGGTGATGTGTGCATCATTCCGCCCAACTCCTTTGCCCTGGCGCGAACCGTCGAGTACTTTCGTATTCCGCGCAATGTACTGACTATCTGTCTGGGTAAATCCACCTACGCGCGCTGCGGTATCATCGTCAATGTGACGCCGCTTGAGCCCGAGTGGGAAGGCCACGTGACGCTCGAGTTTTCCAATACCACCAATCTGCCCGCCAAGATTTACGCCCATGAGGGTGTGGCACAGATGCTGTTTCTGGAATCCGACGAAGTGTGCGAAACGTCCTACAAGGATCGAGGCGGCAAATACATGGGGCAGCGCGGCGTCACCTTGCCGCGTACCTGATACCGCGCTTCATGTTGCAAAAAAGCCTTGCGGTTTTCCGCAAGGCTTTTTGGTACAGAGCTACTCGAACGCTAAGGAGCAGACTATGTGTCGGTTTCTTCGTCGAGCTCTTCGGCAGCGTCTTCATGAGAAAGGCGCATGCCGTGGGGGGGCAGTAGATGTCCATCCATCTTGGCGCCTTCGGGACTGAACTGCAGGCGGCCTTGCAGGAACCACTGAACCGCGATCGGATAGATCAGGTGCTCGCGGGCGTGTACCTTCTCTTTCAGTGTTTCGGCGGTGTCCTCTTCCGTCACGGCCAGCTCTGCCTGAAGCACTACCGGGCCGCCATCCAGCTCTTCGGTAACGAAGTGCACGCTACAGCCATGGCTTGCGACACCGTCTGCCAGTGCGCGGGTATGCGTATTCAAGCCCTGGTACGCGGGAAGAAGTGATGGGTGGATATTGAGCATGCGCCCTAGAAAACGCTGTACAAAACGCGGCGTCAGAATGCGCATGAAACCCGCCAGGACGATCAGGTCGGGTTCATGACGCTCGATGACCTTGATCAGCGCACCATCATAGGCATCGCGGCTGTCGTATTCTCGGTGCGGCAGGGCAACGGCCTCGATGCCTGCTTCGTGGGCGCGTTTCAAGCCGTAGGCGTCATGTTCATTGGAGATGACCGCTACAATCTCGCCGCCGAGCCGATCATGGGTCTGGGCATCGATCAGCGCTTGCAGGTTGCTGCCGCTACCTGAAATCAGCACCACCACGCGACGGGCGCCAACGGGTTCCGGCGTCATGTCGGTCATCGTATCGCTTGGGTAATCGGTACTGCTCATGCCGGCAGATTCTCCAGCACTACCGCTTCATCCTGGCGCTCGATGACATGGCCGATGCGGTAGACTGTTTCACCCTGTGCCTGAAGATGGGCCATGCTCTGCTCGGCTTCTGCCGCTGGAACCACCACGACCATGCCAATGCCGCAGTTCAGTACACGATGCATTTCGGTTTCGTTGACATTACCTTGCGTTTTGAGCCAATCAAATACGCCAGGGCGCTGCCAGGTGCCGATGTCGATATGCGCTGCGAGATGGTCCGGCAAGACGCGGGGGATGTTTTCAAGCAGACCGCCGCCGGTAATATGGGAAAGCGCATGGACCGAAAGCGAGGTATCCCGCATCAGCGAGAGCAGCGATTTGACATAGATTCGCGTCGGCGCCATCAGCGCATCGCCAAGCGATGCATCGCCTACCTGGGTATCCAGAGAGGCATTGCTTACCTCGAGAATCTTGCGAATCAGCGAATAGCCGTTGGAGTGCGGGCCAGAGGAGGCGAGCCCGAGCAGCACATCACCCTTGCCAACCTTGCTGCCATCGAGGATGTCGGACTTTTCCACGACACCGACACAAAAGCCTGCCAGGTCATAATCGCTGCCTTCATACATGCCCGGCATTTCCGCTGTTTCGCCACCTACCAGCGCGCAACCGGCAAGCTCGCAGCCTGCACCGATACCGGTGACCACGTCAGCGGCAATATCCACATCCAGCTTGCCCGTGGCATAGTAGTCTAGGAACAGAAGCGGCTCGGCGCCGGCAACGATCAAGTCGTTGACACACATGGCCACCAGGTCGATACCAATGGTGTCGTGCCTGCCAAGATTCATGGCCAGGCGCAGCTTGGTACCCACGCCATCGGTGCCCGATACCAGTACAGGTTGCTTGTAGCCTGCCGGTAGTTCGCACAGTGCGCCAAAGCCGCCCAGGCCGCCCATTACCTCAGGGCGCGTGGTGCGCTTGGCAACGTGTTTGATGCGGTCAACCAGGGCATTCCCAGCATCAATATCGACACCGGCATCCTTGTAGCTGAGTGAAGGAGTAGCCGGAGAAGTGGAAGTCTCGGTCATGACGGTTCCTGTGAAGCCTATAGCAGTACGGGTAGTGCTGGCGCGTTGGCCAGTGCCGGGCAATAACTGCAGCGAATTGTACCACCCAGTAGCGCAAGCCGCATCGCTGGTATGCAGTTGAGGTCTTCATGGGCGCGATTTTTGTTACTATTCAGCACGTAAGCCGCGATTGATGGATCCAGGAAGGAGAGTCAGACAATGCGAAACACATGGTTGGGGTTGGTGCTGCTGTTGGTAGTGGCTGGATTGATCTATCTGCTCAACTCGGTGCTCATGCCGTTTGTGGCAAGTATGGTGCTGGCCTATCTGGCTGACCCGCTGACTAACTATTTTCAGCGTCTGGGCATGAAACGGCCACTTGCCGTAAGCCTTGTGTTTCTTGTGTTGCTGATTGTGCTGAGTGCCAGTCTGCTGATCTTCATACCGCTGGTGGTACAACAGATCAAGCAGTTGGGTGACGCCGTACCCGGTATCTTCGCCTGGGTAGAAACTGTTCTGGCACCCCAGATCCAGGAGTGGACCGGCTACGATCTACGTGCCGAGATTTCCAATGTGCGTGAAGTGCTGGTGGAAAACTGGCGCGATGCAGGCAGCTACCTGGCTCAGGCGCTTGGTCATATTGGGCGCTCGGGAATGGCATTCATGACCTGGATTACCTATATCGCGCTGATTCCCGTAGTGACGTTCTATCTGTTGCTCGACTGGAATCGGATGTTGAGCAACATCGCAAGTCTGGTGCCACGCCAGTGGGCGAGCGATGTATTTCGCCTGGCCCGGCGCTGTGATGAAGTGCTGGCATCGTTTCTGCGCGGGCAGTTGCTGGTCATGCTGTGCCTGGGGGGAATCTACGCCACGGGGCTGACGCTGATGGGGCTCAACTTCGGGCTCTTGATTGGATTCGTTTCAGGTGTCGTCAGCTTCGTTCCCTTCCTGGGTTTCATCGTGGGGATTGCCGTTGCCCTGATTGTTGCGCTATTTCAATTCGGTACGTGGTGGGCAGTGCTCGGGGTGGTCGTGGTATTTAGTATCGGCCAGGTCGCAGAAAGTGTCATACTGCAGCCCAAACTTCTGGGTGATAAGATCGGCCTGCATCCGGTAGCGGTTATCTTTGCCGTGCTGGCAGGGGGTAACGTCTTCGGGTTTACCGGGGTGCTGTTAGCGCTACCCGCCGCGGCTGTTTTCATGGTACTTCTTCGGGAGTTGAACGATCGTTACAAGCAGAGCACGCTCTACAGAGCCGAGCCGCGCTCATTACCGTCTTTAAACCACCATGATGGGCTAGGTCGTCACGACGAAAGGGAATCATCATGAGCCGAATGCCGGCACAGCTGCCGTTAGGAGTAGGGTTGCGCGATGATGCAACCTTCGATAACTATTACGCTTCAGGGGCTAATGCATCACTGGTCGAACACCTGACCCATCAGCTCAAGCCTCATTCAGAACCGTTCATCTACTTGTGGGGCGCGCCGGGAAGCGGCCGTAGCCACTTGCTTCAAGCGGCATGTCACGCCGCTTCCGATGCCGACAGGCGGGCGCTCTATCTGCCGCTTGCCGACCTTGGTCATTTCCCGCCGCTGATGCTTGAAGATATCGAGCGACTCGATCTGGTCGCCATTGATGACCTGGAGTATGTAGTGGGCCGCAAGCGCTGGGAGGAAGCGCTGTTTCACGCCTTCAATCGGCTGCGTGATGCCGGCAAGCAACTGGTGATTGCCTCGAATGCGCCACCTCGCCAGCTCGATATCGCCTTGCCGGACCTCGCGTCACGATTGAGCTGGGGGGTAACCTTTCACCTGAACCCCCTGGATGATGAGGCACGTCTGGCCGCGCTTAAGCTGCGTGCCCACGTGAGAGGGCTGCAACTGCCGGATGACGTGGGGCGCTATATACTGCATCGCGGCCCGCGTGAGCTTGGCGAGCTTTGCCGGGCGATCGAAACGCTCGACCAGGCATCTCTTTCAGCCAAGCGAAAACTCACCATTCCTTTCGTCAAGGCAGCGTTGAGCTGGTAAAAGCCCGCGAGTACCTTCGAAGAGGTATGAAGGGGGTGCAGCAGATGTTGCGGATCAGGCGTCTTTACGCATCTGGCGGACTGCCGGCTGCGTCTTTTGATGCTTTCTTCGGTGAGTTTTTGCCTCTTTTGAAAATACTGCTGCAGCGCTGCGACTTTGCCCACGTCGCCTTCCACACGCTCAGTCCGGTCTTTGGCTACCTTCTGTTGATCTTCCATGCTGTTGATGGCACGTCTATCAGGCAGTGTCTGAAGATTATGATTGAACACCGTTTTACCAGAGCCAGGAGAACGGCTAGCTTGAATAGTTGCCAACCCCTGCAAGAATCTCTTGGCGACTGCTTTTTTCGATCAATCAGACGGCTATATGAGGAGCGAAACACATGGATACTCGCATTGAACGCGACAGCATGGGCGAGCTTGAGGTGCCGGCATCAGCGCTTTATGGCGCGCAGACCCAGCGCGCCATCAATAATTTTCCCGTATCGCATACGCCAATGCCCACTGCCTTCGTCCAGGCGGTGGCGCGCATCAAGCTGGCCGCTGCACGCGCCAACCAGCAGCTTGGGTTGCTCGATGAAGCTCGCGCCAATGCGATTCAAAAGGCTGCTCAAGCGGTCATCGATGGCGAGCATGACGAGCAGTTTCCCATTGACGTTTTTCAGACAGGGTCTGGCACCTCGACCAACATGAACGTCAATGAGGTAGTGGCCACGCTTGCCAGCCGAGAAGGTGTGGAGGTGACGCCCAACGACCATGTCAACATGGGGCAGTCGAGCAACGACGTCATTCCAACCGCCATTCATGTCTCGGCAGCTATCGCGGTTAGCGGGTCGCTGCGTCCGGCGCTTGTGCATCTGCAGGACTGCATCGACCGGCGAGCCGATGAGCTCAAGGACGTGGTAAAAACCGGACGCACTCACCTGATGGACGCCATGCCATTGCGTATGGATCAGGAGCTGGGCGCCTGGTCAAGCCAGCTGGGTCAGGCCATCGAGCGCTTCGACAGTGCCATGCAAAGGCTGTGTCGCCTGGCACAAGGGGGAACGGCTGTCGGCACCGGCATCAACGCACCCGAAGGTTTTGCAGAGCAGATGGCCAAAGAGCTGAGTGACCAGACCGGGCTGAACTTTGCGCCTAACGACAGCTTCTTTGCCAGCCTGTCCTCCCAGGATGCTGCGGTCGAGCTTTCCGGCCAATTGAAAGGCCTCGCCTGCGTCATCATGAAAATTGCCAATGACTTGCGCTGGATGAACTCAGGACCATTGGCAGGGCTTGGCGAAATCGAGCTCGAAGCGCTTCAGCCAGGTAGTTCGATCATGCCGGGCAAGGTCAATCCGGTCATACCCGAATCAGCCGCACAGGCGTCGGCTCAGGTCATTGGCCTGGATGCCGCCATCACCGTGGCGGGACAAAGTGGCAATTTTCAGCTCAACGTCATGCTGCCGCTGGTCGCCACCAATCTTCTGACATCCATCACGTTGATGAGCAATACCGCGAGGTTGCTGGCAGACAGGGCGATCGCCACCTTCAAGGTGCGCGAAAACAACCTGCAGGAGCCATTGGCGCGCAACCCGATACTGGTAACCGCCCTCAACAGCGTGATTGGCTATAACGCAGCCGCGGCGGTGGCTAAAAAGGCTTATCAGGCCGGACGTCCGATCATCGATGTTGCCGAAGAGGAAACCGACCTGGACCGGCAGACTCTCGAACGCCTGCTGGACCCCAAGGTGCTGACTCAGGGCGGGGTGCCGGAATAAGCCGGTCAGGTTTGCTGCTTTTCGGTCTTGCCTTCATGAATGGTCTGTCGGGCTTCCTCACGCTCTTCATTGGTAGCGGTGGGCGTTGCTTGCTCATGCTCACGATCAGGGCGGTAGCAGAAGGAAGCCAGAATAGGGAAATGATCCGAGCCAAAGGCATCGAGTCGCTTTATGTCGACCAGCGTAAAGTGGCGAGTGACGAAAATATGATCGAGCGGCCAGCGTAGCAGGGGATTCTTGGCGTGGAAGGTGCTGAACATGCCCCTGCCGCGCCGTGGGTCCAGCATCCCGCTGATGCGACAAAAAAGCCGTGTGGTGATCGACCACGCCACATCGTTCAGGTCGCCGGCCACCAGGGTTGGGCCGGGGTTTTCGTGAACTTCCTGACCCACCCATAGAAGTTCTGCGTCTCGCCATAGCGATTTTTCGCTTTCGGATGGGGCGGGGGGTCTAGGGTGTACTGCATAAAGCCTGATGGTGTCGCCGCTCTCAAGCCTTACTCGGGTATGGATGGATGGAATATCATCCTGAATCAGCCATTTGACCGCTGTATCCTCTAGCGGCAATCGGGAATACAGGTGCATGCCGTACAGGTTGTCCAGCGGCACTTTCACGCTGTAATGCCAGCTTTCCTCGAGTTCGGGATCCAGCTGATCCTGCCACCACTGATCGGATTCCAGCGTCAGAATGATATCCGGCTGGTGCTGGTGGATCATGGCAATCAGGCCTTCATGGTGCCGGTTAGGCGTCAGCACGTTGGCGATCAAAAGAGTTACCCGCTGATCTTCGGGCGCATCGGCAGCCGCCTTGCATACCTGGACGCGCCACAGGCGAGTCCAGGGAAGGATGTAGCGACACTGTATTGCCAGAGTGATCAGTACCATGAGCCACGTTGCAGAGCGCCACACGCCGGGGTCAAGCAAACAAAAGCCGATTACACCGCACGCAAGAGAGAGAAATGCCATCTGCACGCGAGGAAATTCGAAGCATCGAATCCACCACCAGCGCAGGGGAAGCCGCGCAACCAGCGTGGCGACCAGCAATAGCGATGCCAGACACGTGATCAGAAGGGCAAGCATGGTCTATCTCCCCGAGAGTAGGGTGGCAAGAGTGGATCATCGGAATTTGCAAAAGTTAAGCACATTACATGAGTCGTGATTTTATCGATGTATAGCGTGTAAATCTGGTAGTCAGCGAGAAAAAAGTTACTTGCAATATGGGGATATATCAGTAGAATACGCATCCGTTGCCCAGCAGGACCATAGCTCAGTTGGTTAGAGCGCCACGTTGACATCGTGGAGGTCGGCGGTTCAAATCCGCCTGGTCCTACCATCGGCAATCCAGTTTCAGGACCATAGCTCAGTTGGTTAGAGCGCCACGTTGACATCGTGGAGGTCGGCGGTTCAAATCCGCCTGGTCCTACCAGATCAAGCCCCATGCAATGCATGGGGCTTTTTCGTTTCTGTGTCGTTACTCGGTCACAGGCAAAGTCTCCAATGCAGTGGCCGACACACGCTCATGAAACAAACACCCATAAAAAAACGCCCCGGCGAAGGGGCGTTTTTTTATGGGGCTTCCTGCCATCCTGGCATGTGGCCGCTCATCCTGAGCGATAGTTCCTTTAAGCAGCTCCCTGCCGCTGACAACTTCAGACTATCTCATGTATAATATCTGCACAAGCTTTTTTGAAAGAAAAGTTGTACTGGTTTTCTTAGCCACATGGGCTACTCTGCTCGTGAGCATACTTCAAGGATGAAACTATGTACCTCAACGTAATACTGCCCAGCTGGTTCACGGCGTTAAGCAATATTGGCGCAGGCTTGAAGCCGCAGGCAAGCGTGCGCCCGGTCAGCAGTGATATCGAAAGCGCCGAGCTGGATGACTATTATCAAACCGCTCAAGAGCTGGGCCTGAGTCATCACAAGGCAGAAGAAATACTTGATCAGACCTTGCGCAAAGCTCGGCGTAGTGGCGAGCTTTCCATGAGCGATGTCATCTTTCGTGCCTTTTGCACCATCCATCTGCATACCTACCACTAGGCAGTCAGGTATCTCTCGACAGGTCGGTTCGGCGCTGAAACGTGGCGACCAGTGCTTCTATACCGGCCTGATCTTCCGCCGTGAAACGCGCCGGTAACGGGCTGTCCAGGTCTAGAACGCCCCACAGATACCCATCGACCACGATGGGTATTACAAGCTCCGAGCGCGAGTTGGCATCACAAGCGATATGATCGGCCACCTGATGCACATCATCCACTCGTTGCGTGCGCTGATGGCGAGCAGCTGCACCGCAGACGCCTTTGCTGAAAGGAATGGGGTGGCAGGCGGGCTTGCCCTGAAACGGGCCAAGGCCCAGTACCTCGGGCTCGCGCTGAAGGTAAAAGCCGGCCCAGTTCAAGTCAGCAACTTCCTGGTGAATGAAGGCGCAGGTCTGGGCGCTGTTGGTGAGCCAGTCCCGTGTATCGAGAAGTGCTTCCAATTGACGATTCAGCAGCGTGTAATCAGTCGATGACATCGTAATCTCTTCCTAACGCAACAGGTCGGCGCCAAGGCCGACCTGTTAACCAGTGCAAGTAAGTGGCTGGAACGTTATTCGGTCCAACCGGGAACCGCTGCGCCCTTGAACAGCTCTTCAGCTTTCGCCGCAACTTCGTCGCGCTGATAAGCATCTACCAGTTGGCGAATGTCTTCACGCTCTTCATCGCCACCGCGTACGGCGATCAGGTTCACGTAAGGCGATTCGGGGCCTTCCTTGATAAGCGCATCATCCAGGCTCAGGCCCGCTGGCTGGGCAAAGGTGTTATTGATAAAGGCCATGTCCACATCCGGCAGTACGCGCGGAAGCTGCGCCGCTTCGATTTCACGGAAGCGGAACTTGCGCGGGTTTTCTGCGATATCGATCGGCGTGGCTTCCAGATTCTCCGGATCGTTCAGAGTGATCAGGCCTTCGTTATGCATCAGAATCAGTGCACGACCTTCATTGGAGGGGTCGTTGGGCAGGGCGATCTGGGCGCCATCGGGCAGGTCGTCAATGCTGTCGAACTTCTCGGAGTAGGCGCCAATCGGGTACACGAAGGTGTAGCCCGCAATCGCCAGATCATACCCGCGATCATTGACCATCGAGTTCAGGTAAGGGGCGTGCTGATAGGCATTGGCATCCAGGCTGCCATCGGCAAGTGCGGCATTGGGCGTTACATAGTCAGTGAATTCGATAATTTCGACATTCAAATCGAACTCTTCCTTGGCAATGCGCGCAGCGACTTCCATCACTTCGGTTTCGGGGCCGGCAACGGTGCCCATCTTGATGGTACGGGTTTCTGCATTGGCAACGTTGACTGCCAGGGCCAGGGCGGTAAGTGTGCCGATTACGAGTTTTTGCATGGACGTCTCCTGTTGGTTTGTATCACTTGCATCGATAGTAGTGGAATAAAAAATATAATTCTAATGCATTTTTATTATAGATCTGTGTAGCCGCGTACTATCATCACTTGCGATCGCTCTTGCGCACCAGATAGTCGCCCAGGCTTTGAAAGCCCTGCACCATGACAACCAGAATCACAACGGTTATCAGCATGATGGTCGGGTTGAAGCGGTTGTAGCCGTAGCGAATTCCCAGGTCCCCAAGGCCTCCGCCGCCTACTGCGCCTGCCATGGCAGAATAGCTCACGAGGGTGACCAGTGTAATGGTCAAACCGGTGATGATGCCCCCGCGTGCCTCGGGCACGAGCACCTTGCAAATGATCTGCCAAGGAGTGGCGCCCATTGATTGCGCCGATTCGATCAGCCCTGGCGATACTTCGTTGAGGGCTCCTTCGATCAGTCTTGCCACGAAAGGAATGGCGGCAATGGTTAGAGGGACTGATGCTGCGTTAATGCCGATCGACGTGCCGACCAGCATTCGTGTGAAAGGAATGATCGCCACCATCAAGATGATGAAGGGAATCGAGCGGCCCACGTTGGTAATGATGCCCAGCACCTGGTTAAGCACCGGCTGCGCCAGGATTTGGCGTGGTCGCGTGGTATAAAGCAGAATGCCCAAAGGAAGCCCGACCAGTGTCGAGATCACGCCGGAAATCGCCACCATATACAGCGTATCCAGCGTGGCCTGAAGAATAAGGTTAACTAGTGCGCTGGACATGACCCAGTACCTCTACGTGTAGTTGGTGGGATTGAAGATAGTCCATGGCCTCCCGGGTTTGTGTCTCTGACCCCAGTAATTCGGCAATCATGAGCCCCAGCGTACGGTCCTGGATGGATTCCACCTTGGCTTGCAGAATGCTGACGTCGACGTTGCAGTCGCGTGCCAGACGCGAAATGAGCGGGGTAGAAACGGCATCGCCTGAAAACGTGAGCCGCACGACTGGGTGAGTGCTGGGCCCTGGTGCGCCTTCAAGCCGCTCCAGCAGCTCCTTGGGCGGCGTGAGCTGCAGGAAGTCGTTGAGAAATTCTCGGCCCAGCTGGGTGGTTGGGGCGGTGAAGAACTCTCCCACCTCGGCATCTTCGACCAGTTCGCCGTTGGAGATCAGGCTGACCCGGTGACAGATCGACTTGACCACCTCCATTTCGTGGGTGATCAGCAAGATGGTAATGCCGAGCTGCTGGTTGATGTCGCGTAGAAGCTCGAGAATCGCGCCGGTCGTTTGCGGGTCAAGGGCAGACGTTGCCTCATCGCAGAGCAAAACGCCGGGTTTGCTGGCCAGGGCGCGAGCAATGGCTACGCGCTGTTTCTGGCCGCCGGACAGTTGCGCGGGGTACTGTTGTGCCTTGTCCGCCAGACCTACCATCTTGAGCAAGGGCAGTACGCGGTCTTTGATGACGCTGCGTTTTTCTCCCATCAGCTCAAGGGGGAGGGCGACGTTATCGAAGACATTACGCGTGGTCAGCAGGTTGAAATGCTGAAAGATCATGCCGATGCGGTGACGTGCCTGGTTCAGGGCGCTGCCGTTTAGGCGCGTCATCTCCTGGCCATCGACCATCACGCTGCCCTGGGTCGGGCGTTCCAGGAGGTTGACGCAGCGAATCAGGGTGGATTTGCCGGCACCGGAAAGGCCGATAACGCCGTGGATAGTGCCCTTGGGCACGCGTAAATCGACATCTTTGAGAGCATGTACGGCGCTATCGCCGCTGCCGTAGGTTTTACTAACGTTGCTGAGTTCAATCATGGCGTCTGCCTTAATGGGAGGCCTTAGACGGAGTACGGGGAAGCAGGTGCGGGGGCGGGGAATAAAAAAAGGCCACCCTTACGGGTGGCCATCAACGCTGGACACACCCTTTTAGCTGCACTTCACCAGGCCAGAGGCCTGGTGGACGCCCGCAATCTGGGTACAAATCGGCGTCATTACATGGGCCGAAAGTCTAAAGAGCACGTTCTGGGTTGTCAATTGAAACCGGATTTTTTCATGCAGGAATGCCTATGCTCAGGTGAAAAGCGTGATCATGCGCCGTGCTGCGGTTCATTTTGCTCTTGAGTTCGATACGGCTGCCAGGGCGGCGTGGCCGAACGGGGCAGATATTGCCGTTGCGTCGTGGGCGCAACGGTAAAGCTATCGGCGTACACTTGCACCTTTATGGATTCATGTTTGAATAAGCGCCTTTAGGCTAGCGCAGCAAGGGGGGATTATGTTTACCGGGATCGTGCAGGGCACCGCCGTCGTCATCGAGGTGCATGAGCTTGAAGAATTTCGAACCCACGTGGTGGCTTTGTCGCCTGACATGCGCGAGGGACTGGAAATTGGCGCCTCGGTGGCGCATAACGGGGTCTGTCTGACCGTCACCGCAATCGAGGGAGATAACGTCAGCTTTGACTTGATGCGCGAGACGCTTCGGCTGACCAACCTTGGTGCAGTTGTAAAAGGTGATCGTGTCAACATAGAGCGTGCCGCGCGTTTCGGTGATGAAATCGGCGGGCACTCCATGTCCGGCCACATCATCTGCATGGCGCCAGTGGTGGCCATCGAAGAGGCGCCCAACAATCGCCGGCTCTGGTTTTCTCTGCCCGATACCATTGGTCGGTTTGTCTTCGAAAAGGGGTACATCGGGGTGGATGGTATCAGCCTGACGGTGGGGGATGTGCGCCGCAGTACCGATGACAGCGGGATCGAGTTTAGCGTCAACCTGATTCCCGAGACGCTGAGCCGCACCGTCCTGAGCGAGCGCGTACCTGGCGACGAGGTCAATATTGAAATCGATCCTCAGACCCAAGTCATCGTCGAGACCGTCGAGCGGGTACTTGCCAAGCGGTTATAAACGGTTGATGACGGCTAGCCAGCAGATCCGGCAGTGTCTGGCCTGAAGATTGCTAGCCTAGTGATTGGCGAAAGACGTTTCGCCGTAACCGGCTGCGCGTCCGGCGCTCGCATCCCGCAGTGCCTTTCGGTAATATGTGCGGCTTTTCTCGCTCCAAGGGAACGCATTCTGCGTTTGCGCGAAGGATAAAAACCTACATGAAATTTCTGGACAACTATTTCAAGCTGACCGAGCTGAACACGAATGTGAAGACCGAGGTGGTGGCCGGAATCACTACCTTCTTGACCATGGCCTACATCATTTTCGTGAATCCGAGCATCCTTTCGGAAGCGGGCATGGATTATGGCGCGGTGTTTGTTGCGACCTGCGTGGCCGCGGCCATTGGCTGTTTCGTGATGGGGATATGGGCCAATTATCCCATTGCCCAGGCGCCGGGCATGGGGCTGAATGCCTTCTTTACCTATGGCGTGGTGCTCGGCATGGGGTATAGCTGGGAGGCGGCGCTGGGGGCCGTCTTCTTCTCGGGCCTGACGTTTTTCCTGCTGAGTATCTTCAAGATCCGCGAGTGGATCATCAACTCGATCCCGATGTCGTTGCGTCTCGGTATTGCGGCAGGTATCGGCCTGTTTCTTGCCATGATCGCGCTCAAGAACGCGGGTATCGTGGTCGCCAATCCGGCCACGCTCGTCGCCATGGGCGACCTTTCCGAGCCCGCGCCGCTCTATGCGCTGCTGGGCTTTTTCGTGATTACCGCGCTTGCCTATCTGCGAGTCAAGGGCGCGGTCCTGATCGGCATTCTAGGCATCACCATCGTGGCCATGCTGCTGGGTCATAACCAGTATGCCGGCATCATGTCGATGCCGCCGTCGATCGCGCCTACCTTCATGGCAATGGACTTGATGGGCGCGCTGGACGTCGCCATGCTCAGCGTCATCTTTGCCTTTTTGTTCGTGGATCTGTTTGACACCTCGGGCACCTTGGTAGGCGTTGCCCACCGCGGCAAGCTGCTGGACAAGGATGGCAAGCTCCCGCGTATCGGGCGCGCCATGATGGCAGACAGCACCGCTTCCATGGCGGGTGCCGCGCTGGGTACATCGACGACCACGAGCTACATTGAATCAACGGCGGGAATTGCTTCCGGCGGCCGCACGGGGCTCACGGCGGTGGTGGTCGGCGTTCTGTTCTTGGTCAGCCTGTTCTTTGCGCCGCTGGCCGGCTCGATTCCTGCCTATGCCACGGCGGGGGCACTTTTATATGTCGCGGTACTGATGGCCGGCAGCCTTGCCCACGCCAATTGGGATGACCCGACCGATGCCGCCCCGGTGTTGATTGCAGCGCTTGCCATGCCGCTTACCTTCTCGATTGCCGACGGTATCGCCCTTGGGTTCATCAGCTTTGTGGGTATCAAGACGCTATCGGGCCGCTTTGGCGACCTGAACCCGGCGGTCGTGATCCTGGCGCTGTTGTTTGCTGTGAAGTTCCTGTTCCTGGGCTAAACGCCCGGGCTATTTTTACCAAGCTATTCTTACCAATCTATGAGAGACGCGATGAGCATCTACGGCGACTACATCAAGTCGGTTATTCGCACCGTTCCTGACTGGCCCGAACAGGGCGTCAACTTTCGCGATATTACCCCGCTGTTGCAAAACAGCGCGGCGTTTCGCAAGCTGATTGACAGCTTCGTGCACCGCTATCAGGAAATGAATCTGGATGCCATCGCGGCGATCGATGCCCGCGGCTTCATTATCGGTGCGCCGCTGGCTTATGAACTGGGTTGCAGCTTCGTGCCCGTACGCAAGAAAGGCAAACTGCCCTTCAAGACCGTCAGTGAAACCTATACGCTGGAGTACGGCCACTCTGAAGTCGAGCTTCATGCGGACGCCTTTCAGAAGGATGACCGTATTCTTCTGATGGATGACCTGATCGCCACCGGCGGCACCATGCTGGCCGCGGCCAACCTGATTCAGCGTTGCGGTGGGCAGGTTGTGGAAACCGCAACCATCATTGATCTGCCTGAACTGGGCGGCTCTCAAAAAATTCGCGATGCAGGGTTTAGCGTATTCGCGGTATGTTCTTTCAACGAAGACGAGTAACGCCACTCATGAGCAGCGAACGCTATCATCAACATTTCACGATTTCCTGGGATCAGCTGCACCGTGACGTGCGCCAGCTTTGTCATCAGATGATCGAGCGTGACTTCAAGGGCATTGTGGCGATTACCCGTGGCGGGCTGATTCCCGCTGCCCTGATCGCTCGCGAACTCAACATCCGCCTGATTGATACCGTATGCATCAAGAGCTACGATCACATGGAGCAGGGTGGCCTCGATGTCATGAAGGGCGTCGAGCATGATGGCGAAGGCTGGCTGCTGGTGGATGACCTGGTCGATACTGGCAAGACCGCGCGTGCGGTGCGTGAAATGTTGCCTAAAGCGCATTTCGTGACGATCTATGCTAAACCGGAGGGTCGTCCTCTGGTAGATCAGTATCTCACTGAAGTGGCTCAGCAGTGCTGGATCCAGTTTCCCTGGGATATGGGAATTGCCTACGTTGAGCCACTCGTCGACCAAGTTAAAAGGAATTATGACTAATCCGCTGACCAACGACTGGAGCCAATGGCTCGGGAATGAGTTTGACGCCGATTACATGAAGGCGCTCAAGCAGTTTTTGGCCGAGGAAAAAGCGGCCAGAAAAGTCATCTATCCTCACTCCTCCAACTGGTTTCGCGCCTTCGAGCTGACACCGCTGAGTGAAGTGAAAGTCGTTATCCTGGGCCAGGACCCTTACCACGGCCCGCATCAGGCGCATGGATTGAGTTTTTCCGTTCAGGCGGGGGTGCGAGTGCCCCCGTCGCTTGCCAATATCTACAAGGAACTCGAAGAGGATGTCGGTTTCCAGCCAGTGGCTCACGGCAGCCTGACAAGCTGGGCCGAACAGGGCGTGCTGCTCTTGAATACCGCGTTGACCGTGGAGCAGGGGAACGCGGCCTCTCACCGGGGCAAGGGGTGGGAGACGTTTACCGACCGGGCCATCGAAACGGTCAGTCGGCACGCGGCGCCCAGCGTCTTTCTGCTGTGGGGCAGCCATGCGCGTCAGAAAAAGGCGCTGATCGATCAAACGCGCCACCTGGTGCTGGAATCTCCGCACCCCTCACCCCTCTCGGCTCACCGGGGATTTTTCGGCAATCATCAGTTTTCCCGGGCAAATCAGTTTCTGAAGGAGCAGGGGCGTACGCCAATTGAGTGGCAACTGCCGGAAAGCGCTTAACCTGCTGGTCAGATGCGGGTAGAATGGCGCGCAATTTTGTATGCCTGTTGATGGCAGCGCATGCTGTCATCCTGATATCCCCTGCAGTGAGGAAGCCCCATGAGTGTCTACGCCATTAATCATCCCCTTGTTCAGCATAAGCTGGGACTGATGCGCGAAGTGGATTTGAGCACCAAGAGCTTTCGTGAACTGGCAGGCGAAGTAGCCAAGCTTCTCACCTATGAAGCAACCAAAGGTCTGGAGCTTGAGGACCACGAAATTCAGGGTTGGAACGGTGAGCCTATCGCCACGCGCCGCCTGAAAGGCAAGAAAGTGACGGTCGTGCCCATCCTGCGCGCGGGCCTTGGGATGCTCGAAGGTGTTACCGATCTTATCCCCAGTGCACGGGTCAGCGTTGTCGGCCTCTATCGCGACGAAGAAACGTTTCAGCCGGTACCTTACTTTTCCAAGTTTGCCAACGATATCGAAGAGCGCATGGCCATCGTGATCGACCCGATGCTGGCGACCGGCGGTTCCATGGTGGCAACGCTCGATATGCTGCGCGAGCGCGGCTGCGAGTCCATGAAAGTGATCGTTCTGGTGGCAGCGCCTGAAGGCATCAAGCGGGTGCAGGATGCCTATCCCGACGTCGAGATCTATACCGCCTCGATCGATGACCGTCTCGACGAGAACGGTTATATCGTGCCGGGCCTTGGCGATGCCGGCGACAAGATCTTCGGTACCCGCTAAGCGCACTGGTTGAAAATGCCCCTTACGCCCCGGCGTCAGGGGCATTTTTTTGCCCCTTCCATATGAACAACAAATCTTCAGGAGTTGTGTGATGAATGATGCTGCCAGCCAGCCCGGTTCATGGCCGAAAGTGCTGCTGACCGGTGCGCAAATGCTGTTTGTCGCTTTTGGCGCGCTCGTACTGGTGCCATTGCTGACCGGGCTGGACCCAAGCGTTGCACTGTTTACCGCCGGGGTGGGAACACTGGTATTTCATGCCGTCACCCGCAAGACGGTGCCGGTATTTCTGGCCTCCTCGTTTGCCTTTATCGCACCGATTCAAGGGTCCATTGCAAACTTTGGTATCCCGGCCACCATGGGAGGGTTGATGGCTTCGGGGCTGGTCTACGTGCTCATTTCCCAGGCGGTGCGTCTGCGTGGCACCGGCTGGCTCAATCGCCTGTTGCCGGCCGTTGTGGTGGGGCCGGTCATCATGGTGATTGGTCTGGCGCTGGCACCGGTAGCGGTCAGCATGGCCACCGGTGAAACCAGTGACACTATTGGCTATGGGCAGGCGATCTTTCTCTCCATGGCAAGCCTTCTGGTGACCTTGGTGCTGGCCGTGTTCGGCCGAGGCCTGCTGCGCCTGATTCCGATCATGGGGGGCATCGTGACCGGTTACGCGCTGTCACTGATCATGGGGGTTGTGGATTTTACCCCTGTACATGAAGCCGCGTGGCTGGCGCTTCCAAGCTTTACCGCACCCAGCTTTCACTGGGCCGCCATCTTGTTCATGATTCCGGTGGCGATTGCGCCAGCCGTCGAGCACATTGGTGATATGGTGGCGATCGGTTCGGTCACGCGGCGCAATTATCTTGAAAAGCCAGGGCTGCACCGTACGCTGCTGGGTGATGGACTGGCAACGACTACCGCCGCTCTGTTCGGTGGCCCGCCCAATACTACCTATTCGGAGGTGACAGGCGCTGTCACCTTGACCCGCGCGTTCAACCCCAATTACATGATTACAGCCGCGCTCCTCGCCATTGTGCTGGCCTTTGTCGCCAAACTGGGGGCGCTGTTACAGACCATTCCCGGGCCCGTGATGGGCGGAATCATGACCCTGCTGTTCGGCTCCATTGCGGTAGTGGGCATGAATACGCTGGTCAGAGCCGGGCAGTCGCTTACCGCTCCGCGCAACCTGGTGGTGGTCTCGTTGATTCTGGTCTTCGGGATCGGTGGCATGCAGTTCGGGGGCGGGCAGTTCACCCTTCAGGGCGTTAGTTTGGCCGCGCTGGTCGGTATTGTTTTAAACTGGGTACTGCCGCGCGAAAAAGAGGGCGAATAGCCCGCGCAGTGACCACCGCCAACACGACTGACATCGCCAGGAGCGCTATATGATGAGTCAGCCAGCTACCGCGTTTCCCGTGCTGGGCATCGCGGCGTGGAGCGGTACCGGGAAAACCACGTTGTTGACCCAGCTGCTGCCGTGCCTGCGAAATGCCGGGCTTGACGTAGGGGTTATCAAGCACGCCCACCACAGCTTCGACGTGGACACGCCCGGCAAGGACAGCTACAAACTACGTAGTGCAGGGGCCTCTCCGATGCTGATCGCTTCAAGCGAGCGGTTTGCCTTGATGCAGGAGACGCCCGGTCAGAACGAACCGGATCTGGACGCGCTGCTCTCCATGATGGCGCATCACCAGCCGGACCTGGTGATCGTCGAAGGCTTCAAGGCCTGGCCTATCCCCAAGCTTGCCCTCTATCGAGAGGGTGTGGGAGACGCCTCGCTGCTTGATGACGCCCAGCTCCAGGCGGTGGCGCTTGAACAGGACTCTTTGATCGAGCTTGCTTCTCATGTGAAGCGGCTCGATCTCAATGACATCGAAGCAATTGCCCGCTGGGTAATTTCATGGGTTGGGGCTCAGCCCGACCGAGTGGTTTTAAATGAAAGGTGACAACATGCAGCTAACCCACCTCAATACGCGTGGCGAGGCTAATATGGTCGATGTTGGCGACAAGCGCGAAACTCGCCGTGAAGCCGTGGCCTCCGGGCGCATCATGATGCAGCCCGAAACGCTCAAACTGTTGAGCGATGGCAAGCTTCCCAAGGGCGATGTAATCGCCACGGCGCGCATTGCAGGAATTCAGGCGGCCAAGCGAACCCATGAGTTGATTCCGCTCTGTCACGCACTGGCGCTTTCCAAGGTGGCCGTCGAGTTCGACATCGACCATGCAGGTGGTTGCGTCAGGGTGTCTGCACTGTGCCGCCTGAATGGCCGCACCGGTGTCGAGATGGAGGCGCTGACGGCCGTGTCGGTGGCTTGCCTGACGCTTTACGATATGTGCAAGGCCGTCGACAAGGAGATGCGTATCGAAGCGGTGCAGCTGGAGAGCAAGCAGGGCGGCATGCGTGGGGATTATCAGCGTGAGCCTGTGCCGGCAGCGCCTATCGTGACCGGCGAAGGCAGTGCGGGTAAAGTGACCCTGGGTGAACGCTGCCCCTCGCCCTGTGTGCGCGTCAAGTTCCTCGCCGAGCTTCGCGAACGCGTTGGAGCAAGTGACACTGTGCTGGATCTCGAGACGTTGCCGAGCCGGGATGTCGCTGGCCTGAAAGCAGCGCTGAGTCAGCAGGACAAGCGCTTTAACGTACTCTCCGATCAACGCACGCTATGCGCGATCAATCAGGTAATGGCCAACGATACGGCGCGTATCACCGATGAAGACGAAGTGGCCTTTTTTCCACCCGTAACCGGGGGCTGAGCCATGAATATTCAGGTGAGTATCCAAGAGGACGCGTTTTCCCTGGCGGATGGCTATGAGCAGACGCTGGCACAACGTACCGATATCGGCGCGCTGGTATGCTTTACGGGACTGGTTCGCGATTTCAACGAGACACCCGACGTCACGGGGCTGACTCTCGAACACTATCCTGGCATGACCGAGCGGACGCTTGAAGATATCGGAGAGC
The DNA here is from genome assembly GCF_020075495.1 of Vreelandella aquamarina. Lineage (GTDB taxonomy): Bacteria > Pseudomonadota > Gammaproteobacteria > Pseudomonadales > Halomonadaceae > Vreelandella > Vreelandella aquamarina_A. The sequence goes on along the minus strand of NZ_JABYQT010000007.1, from coordinate 42,994 downwards.
AGGCCTGGCAGCGCTGGTCGCTTCAGGCCATATATATCGTGCACCGAGTGGGGTATCTCGCGCCTGGTGATCCCATCGTCCGGGTGCTGGTCGCCAGTGCTCATCGGCGTGAGGCGTTTGAAGCGTGTGACTTCATCATGGATTTCCTGAAGACAAAGGCCCCTTTCTGGAAAAAGGAGCATTCAGCGCAGGGCGAGTACTGGGTAAAAGAGCGTGCAACGGATCTTGACGATGCGGCACGCTGGGCCTAGCCAGTCACCTCGCTTATGTCCCAGCCGCGACAAGATGCTTTCTTGCCCCTGTTCAGGGGCTCGGCGCCTCGGCTGCCATGATCTGCAAATGAACGTCGGGCATATGCTGCATATGCTCGGCGAGCCAGTGCACCAGGCGTGGCTGCAGTGCAAAGCGAAGATCAGCCAGGGTCTCGGCTTCGATAGTGTCTAGCTGATCATCCAGCCATTCACTGAAGCTGTCTTCATCCACCGGGCTTGCACTGCTGCTATCCAGCATCAGGCGCCCGATGCGCCACCAGCCGGTTTCGCTGGCGGCAACGGGGAGGGCGAGGTACAGGCTGCCGCGCCGGGCCTTGCTCCTTGTGTCTTCCAGACCCGGATGGGGCACCACGCTATTCTGATCGACGATGAAGGGGGGCTGGGGATGACGCGCTTCCCAGCGCAGACCCTCGTTGTCCAGTGCCAGCATGTCGCCGTTGACCGGTGTCAGCGGCGCATTGATACCGAGCCCTTCGGCGATCTCCTGATGCGACTGCTGATGGCGGGCTTCGCCATGCACCGGAAGCAGGTGCCTGGGCCTTACCCACTGATAGAACTTGATGAGTTCTTCCTGGGCGGGGTGGCCGGTGGCGTGGAGTTCTGGATGGTTGACCTCGTCAAACACATTCACGCCCAGCTGCTCAAAGCGCCGCTTGAGCTGCTCGATGGGCCGCTCATTGCCGGGAATGGTCTTGGCCGAGAAGATGACGTTATCACCCGCTTCCAGGTCGATAAACGGATGCCGGCCCTGGGCGAGACGCTGAAGGGCAGCGCGCGGCTCTCCTTGGCTGCCGGTTGCGATGATCACCACTTCATCCGGTGGCAAGTAACCCAGGTCGTGGGGCGGGACCAGCGGCGGCAGCTCGTCCATGTAACCAAGCCCGCGAGCGATGGCCACCATGCGCTCCATGGAGCGCCCCATGAGGCTGATTCTTCGACCGTTTTGCTGAGCGGCCTGGCCAATTGCCAGCACCCGCGCCAGATTGCTGGCAAAGCATGAAACCACCACGCGGCCCTTGCACTGGCCGAGCGTTCTGGCAAGCGCACGCGCTACATCGCCTTCACTGCCCGAATGCCCGGGAACCGGTGCATTGGTTGAATCACCCACCACCAGATCGATCGGGGCAAGCGCCTGAAAGTGTGTGGCATCGAACGGTGCACCAATCATGGGCTCGGGGTCGAGCTTCCAGTCACCGGTATGCAGAACGCGGTAGTCGCCAATCAGCATCATCAGCGCACAGCTTTCCGGGATCGAATGCGTCAACGGCAGAAAGCGCAGCGAAAAAGGCGCACTCTCCATGGCCTCACCCGGCTCGATGACCTGTATTGCGGCACTGCTCAACTGGTGTTCTGCAAATTTCATGCGCAGTAAACCCGCGGCCAGCGGGGTGGCGTAAACGGAGCAGTTCCATTTCGGCCATAGCCAGGCGACCGCACCGATATGGTCTTCGTGGCCATGGGTAATGAATAGTGCCTGTGGTTTGATGCCCAGCGTTTCGGGCGTATCCGGGTTAGGCACTTGAATGGGAGAGTCGGGTAGATCCTGGCGAATCATCATGCCGCAATCGACAGCGATCCAGTGATCGTCATATCCATACAGCGTTAGATTCATACCAATTTCACCGCACCCGCCCAGCGGCAGTATGCGCAGAGGTGGGCGACGGCGGGGACGAAGTTGAACGCGTGGTGGATGCATCAGTCATGAAAAGCCTAAAAAGTAGTTCCTCAACTATACGGAAGGCAGGAGCCGCTAACAATGACCCTAACGTTGGATAACGGTGCTTCGCGTAAGCGGTTCCGGTACACTAGGCGCTCTATTCTACGACGGTGTGATCAGGCGTTCGCTGCCTGCAGCACCGTTGCAATAAGTCAAGAGCATCTGTCATGTCTCACTATTATCGTTTAGTCGTTTCCTGCCCCGATCAGGTAGGTATTGTTGCCCGTGTATCCAGCTTCATCGCCCAGCAGGGTGGCTCCATTACCGAGGCCAGCCAGCACTCGGACCTGCAGACCGGGCGTTTTTTCATGCGCTATGAAATCCAGGCCGATTCGCTTGGCATGTCTGCAGAAACGCTGCGCCACGCATTCGAGCCCATTGCCGCGGAGTTCAGCATGGAGTGGTCGCTGGTGGATACCCAGCAGCGCCGCCGCGTGGTACTGATGGTATCGCGGGAATCGCACTGCCTGGTGGATCTACTCTACCGTTGGCAGTCAGGGGAGCTTGATTGCGATATCGTCAGCGTCATCTCCAATCATGAAGACATGCGCTCGATTGCCGAATGGTACGGCATTCCTTACCACCACGTGCCGGTTGACCCGGACAACAAGCAGGCATCGTTTGACGCCGTGCAGGAGCATATCGACATGGCTCGCGCGGATTGTGTGGTGCTGGCTCGCTATATGCAGATCCTGCCGCCATCGCTTTGCCAGCGCTATGCCGGTCAGGTGATCAATATCCACCACAGCTTCCTGCCTTCGTTTGCCGGCGCCAAGCCCTATCATCAGGCCTATGAGCGAGGCGTAAAGCTGATTGGCGCCACCTGCCACTACGTGACCGAAGAGCTGGATGCCGGTCCGATCATCGAGCAGGACATTCATCGGGTAAGCCACTGCCACACCCCCACTGATCTGGTGCGTTTCGGGCGCGATGTAGAGAAGGCGGTGCTGGCACGCGGGTTGCGCTGGCACCTGGAAGATCGCGTACTGATCTATGGCAACAAGACGGTCGTGTTCAGCTAGGTACCAAAGGCGCCTCGACGGCGTTCTGGGGATATAAAAAAAGCGGTTGGCCAATGAGTGGTCACCCGCTTTTTTATCCGCAGTTGCCAGACGTCGATGGGGCGTCTGGTCAGCCAAGCGCCTGGCCATTGCCCCCGCGAATGACCCCCACGCCCACGCCTTCGATATCCAGCGCCTGGGTGCGCAGGTCGATCTCGATAGGTGCAAAATCAGCGTTTTCTGCCAGCAGCGTCACCTGGTGGCCCTGACGCTTGAAGCGTTTGACGGTGACTTCGTCTTCCAGGCGGGCCACCACGATCTGCCCATCACGCACGCGCTCGGTGCGGTGCACGGCAAGCAGGTCGCCCTCCAGAATTCCCACATCCTTCATGGAGAGCCCACGTACACGCAGCAGGTAGTCAGCCTTGGGCGTGAAGTACTCTGCCGGTAACGGACAGTAGCGGTCGATGTGCTCGGCGGCAAGAATAGGGCTTCCCGCGGCGACTTCACCAATGACCGGTAGGCCAACGGACGGCAACTCATTGTTGGCAGGCGCAGAGGCCAATGAATCGGCTGGTTCTGTCATCTCCTGATTGGGCAGGCGTATTCCGCGAGAAGTATTGCGAATGATGCGAATCACGCCTTTGCGCTCAAGCGCCCGCAGGTGCTCTTCTGCGGCATTGGGCGAGCGGAAGCCAAGAGCCTTGGCAATTTCGGCACGGGTAGGCGGATAGCCGAACTCACCCATGGTTTTAACGATGAAATCAAAGACATTCTGTTGACGTGCTGTGAGTGGCCGCGACATACCAAACTCCAAAAATGATGAAAAGACAGTCGGTATCTGCCTGCTAGATCAGTATGTGTTTAAGTATACAGTATGTTCCTCTGTCCAGTACATGGATAACGCGCCCTGTTTCTGGGGTAATACCAGTGGGTTAGAGCGCGTTTGAATCATCTGAAGGATGCGTCGTGACATTTCTGGAACGCTGCTTCAAGCAGCATTGAGCCGGCGGGGGTTATGGCATACTATTTTGCCTTGTTTTAAACACTCGTTTCTCCGGAGGCCTCAATGGCACAATCTGATACGGTGTCACGCATTCTGGATACTGCCGAAGTGCTGTTTGCAGAGCGTGGTTTTGCTGAAACGTCGCTGCGCAACATCACCAGCAAGGCGCGAGTGAACCTGGCGGCCGTGAACTACCACTTCGGCTCCAAGAAGGCGCTGATCCAGGCGGTTTTCTCCCGTTACCTGGATCCTTTTACCCAGCGTTTTCATAGCGCGTTGGATGAACTCGAGGCGCGCTACGCCGATGGTGTCATTCCTCTGGAAGAGCTTTTGGAAACCATGGCGACCACGGTGCTGGCGGTGCCGGCCGAGCGTAATAGCCTGAAAGTGTTCATGCGTCTGCTTGGACTGGCCTACAGTCAGGCCCAGGGGCATTTGCGTCGCCACATCCAGGCGCAATATGGTGATGTCTTCGCCCGCTTTACCGAACTGGTGCGCCGGGCAACCCCTGAGCTTCCGGATGCCGAGCGCTTCTGGCGGCTGCACTTTGTGCTGGGAACGGTCATCTTTACCCTCTCAGGACTCGACGCCTTGCGTGACATTGCGGCCAAGGATTACCACGAGCAGGTCACCGTTCGTGATCTGGTGCGCCGCCTGCGTCCGGTGGTCGTGGCCGCAATGAATGCTCCGTTGCCACCTGAAATTGAAGGGGAGTTGCATGCCAACACCCGTGCTGGCTGAGCTGCCGCCTGCTGATGAAGGCTGGATCGAGATCGATACCGACTGTCAGCAACTGCGCTGGTGGCAGGGGCGCGACATGCTTTTCGAGTGCGCGGTGTCCACGGGTAAAGCCGGCGTCGGCCAGCAGGAGGGAAGTGGGCAGACCCCGCATGGTTGGCATTACATTCGGGCTGCCATTGGCGATGGTCATCCGGTTGATGCCGTGTTTCGCGGCCGCCGCTGGACCGGGGAAGTGTTCACTGAAGCGCTGGGTGAGGCAAACCCCGAGCGTGACTGGATATTAACACGCATTCTGTGGCTCTGCGGGCTGGAAAAGGGCATCAATCGCGGCGGTCAGGTGGACTCCCAGCGTCGTTATATCTATCTCCACGGTACGCCGCCGGATCAACCCATGGGTACGCCAGCCTCCCACGGCTGTATTCGCCTGCGTAATTCTGACCTGCTGTACCTTTTCCAGCGCGCCGTACCCGGTACGCCGGTGTGGCTCCATGGCAGTGGCTGTTAACGTTGCGCCAGGTTTTTTGACTCTCTGCGGTGATCGTCTAAAATCGGCCCCCCTTTTGTTGGATTCTTGATAATGACGCAACCTATTGGCCCGGTCATGCTCGACCTGGAAGGACCGCAATTGACTGACGCTGAAAAGCGTCTGCTGCTCGAGCCTGCTGTCGGGGGCGTCATCTTGTTTGGGCGCAATGTCGAAGACGCCAGCCAAGTACGCAAGCTGTGCAGCGACATCCGGCGTGTACGCGGAGATCTTCTACTGGCGGTTGACCAGGAGGGCGGTCGCGTCCAGCGCATCAGAAAAGGCCTGACCCGCCTGCCGGCAATGGCGCGTATCGGTGAGCGTTTTGTACAGGACCCCGAGGCGGGGATTGCGCTTGCCACCGACGCGGGCTGGCTGCTGGGCATGGAGATGGCGGCGTGCGGACTGGATATCAGCTTTGCGCCGGTGCTTGATGTGGAAAGCGGTATTTCAAGCGTCATTGGTGACCGCAGCTTCGGCAGCGAACCGCAGCACGTCGCAACGCTTGGGGCGGCGTTTATCGACGGCTTGCACCAGGCGGGCATGGCCGCTATCGGCAAGCACTTCCCAGGTCATGGTGGCGTTGCCGCTGACTCCCATGTAGCGCTGCCGGTCGACGAGCGCTCCATGGAGGAGATCAAGCTGCGCGATCTCGTTCCCTTCACTGAACTTGCCCCCCAGCTAGACGGTGTCATGCCGGCGCATGTGATCTATCCCGCCTTCGATGCCCGACCTGCTGGCTTTTCCCGCAGCTGGCTTGGCATGCTGCGCGAATCCTTGGGCTTCAAGGGATGCATCTTTTCAGACGACTTGAGCATGGCAGGGGCGCACGAAGCGGGCGACCCCGCCGCCCGGGCCCAAGCCGCGCTCGCCGCTGGCTGCGATATGCTGTTGGTATGCAACGACCGCCCTGCGGCGCTTGAAGTACTCAAGGCCTGCCAGGGAATCAGCAACAAGCGCGCCACCAGGCTGCGCTACGGGCGCGCCCGGCCGGATCTCGATGCGCTTGGTGCGCTGGGCCGCTGGCGTCGTACCCACGCAAGACTTGAAGCCCTGGCCGAAAGCTGATCCTGCCGACCTTTCTTTTTTATACCGCTACGTTTTTCGGAGTAACCCCATGTCCAAGATGGATAAAGAGGCCCTCGAGTCGTTGGATTCCATGCGCCAGTTGATGGATAACGCTGACTGCCTGATTTCCCAGGAGCAGGTCGAGCGGGCCTTGGACCGCATGGCTGAAGCCATTACCCAGGATCTCGGCGACAAGCTGCCGGTGTTTTATTGCGTCATGAATGGCGGGTTGATCACTACCGGCCATCTGCTGACGCGCCTGGGTTTTCCGCTGGAAGTCGATTACCTGCACGCCACGCGCTATCGCAACGAACTGCGCGGTGGTGAGCTGTTCTGGCGGGTATCGCCGGAAATTCCCATGGCCGGGCGCCATGTGGTCATCGTCGATGACATTCTGGATGAAGGTTCGACCCTGGCCGCTATCCTGGCGTACTGCGAAGAAGCCAAGGCGGCCAGCGTGACCACGGCCGTGCTGGTGGACAAGCAGCACGACCGCAAGGCGGTGCCGGGACTCAAGGCCGACTACTGCAGTCTGGAAGTTGTCGACCGCTACGTGTTCGGATTTGGCATGGACTACAAGGGCTATTGGCGCAATGCGCCGGGGATCTTTGCCCCCAAAGGCATGTAACCTCGCCACCTAGCGGGGCGAGAAGCGCCTCGCCAGGCCCGTTTCAGCAATCATGCGCGTCGAGATTTCCTCGACAGAGAAGCGTGTCGTATCGATAAACGGTATGTGCATGATGCGGTAAAGCGCCTCGGCCTGTTCCACTTCCTGCAGGCATTGATCCATCGAGCTGTAGCGGCTGTTGGGGCGGCGTTCGTTGCGAATGGCGGATAGCCTGCGCGCATCGATGGTCAGTCCAAACAGTTTGCGACGGTGGGGGGCGAGTGCCTTGGGGAGCTTCAGCGTGCCATCTTCGTCCAGGTCGTCTTCGGTCAAGGGGTAGTTGGCGGCGCGAATGCCAAACTGAAGCGCCAGATACAGCGACGTCGGGGTCTTGCCGCAGCGTGAAACGCCTACCAGAATGATGTCGGCCTTGTCGTACTGGTGAGTACGTGCGCCGTCATCGTTGTCGAGGGCAAAATGCACCGAATGGATACGGTCCATGTACACGTCATCGCTGCCGATCGAGTGGGTTCTGCCTACGCTGTAGGAGGAGCGCGTGGCCAGCTCCTGCTCGAGCGGTTCGAGGAAAGTGGAAAAGATATCCACCTTGAAGCCCGGCGCCTTGCGTATCTCATCGCGAATCTGTTGATCGACGATCGTGTCGATGATGATGGGCTGCTGCCCATCGCGAACGGCGGTGGATTCGATGATCCTGGCAAGCGCCTGGGCTTTCTCGAGCGTGTCGATGTAAGGCTTGGTCAGCATGTCGATCTCGACGCCGCTGAACTGGGCCAGCAGGCTGCGCCCCAGGCTCTCGGCGGTAATGCCGGTGCCATCTGAAATAAAAAAAGCTGTCCGTTTCATAACCAGATCCGCAGGTAAGAGTGGTGATCTATTGTGAGCGGCGCGTTGATCAAGCACAACGTCTCGCCATGGCCCGCCTCAGGCCTTCATGCCGCCAAGACTACAAGATCAGCCCATAATCCTCGAATGTTGTAAAAATCCTCCACTCCCTTCGCTATTAGACCAATGGCGAATAAGGCACGGCAGTGATAGGGTGACACGATCAATGGTTGGCGGTTTAACCGACTGCATCAACGTGTTACGCGAGGGGGTTGCGTGGAAGAGTACATTCTGTGGTTCGATCAGCTGGGCATGGCAGACGTCGAGCGCGTAGGTGGCAAGAACGCCTCGCTGGGCGAAATGATCTCCAACCTGGCCGATGCGGGTGTCACCGTTCCTGGCGGGTTTGCGACCACGGCGCATGCCTATCGTGAATTTCTCTCCCATGAAGGGCTCAACGAGCGGATCAACGATACCCTGGCGCGTCTGGATGTCGATGACGTCAAGGCGCTTGCCGAAGCCGGTCGCAATATCCGCCAATGGGTCATCGATACGCCGCTGCCGCCCAAATTTGAACAGGCGCTGCGAAATGCCTACGAGCAGCTTCAGCAACAACACCCGCAGCTGAAAGTGGCGGTACGCAGCTCAGCGACTGCGGAAGACCTTCCGGATGCCTCCTTTGCCGGCCAGCAGGAAACCTTTCTCAATATCGAAGGTTTCGAAAATATCAAGCACGCGGTCCACGAAGTATTTGCCTCGCTGTTCAATGATCGTGCCATTTCCTACCGCGTTCACCGCGGCTACGCTCACGAGAACGTGGCACTCTCGGCCGGCGTGCAGAAGATGGTGCGCTCGGAAACCGGCGCCTCGGGCGTCATGTTCACGCTCGACACCGAATCGGGCTATCGTGATGCGGTATTCGTGACCGCCTCCTGGGGGCTTGGTGAAACGGTGGTGCAGGGCGCGGTCAACCCCGACGAGTTCTACGTGCATAAATCCACCCTGGCGGCAGGGCGCCCGGCGGTGCTGCGGCGCAACCTTGGGTCCAAGCTGATCAAGATGGTCTACGGCCAGGACGCCAGCGCGGGCAGGTCCGTGGAAACCGTTGATGTGCCCCTTGCCGAGCGCAGCCGCTTCTGTATCAACGACCAGCAGGTGATGGATCTTGCCCGCCAGGCGGTGATCATCGAGCAGCATTATGAGCGCCCCATGGATATCGAGTGGGCGCTGGATGGTGACGATGGCAAGCTCTACATCGTTCAGGCTCGTCCGGAAACGGTGGTTTCCCAGCAGGAGGGCGGCAAGCTGGAGCGTTTCCAGCTGCGCGAAAAGGGGCGCACCTTGATTACCGGGCGGGCGATTGGTCAGCGCATCGGACGCGGTGCGGTAAAAGTGGTCATGAGTCCAGACGATATGGACAAGATTCATGACGGTGACATTCTGGTTACCGACATGACCGACCCGGACTGGGAGCCGATCATGAAGCGCGCCTCGGCGATCGTGACCAATCGCGGCGGACGCACCTGCCATGCGGCGATCATCGCCCGCGAGCTGGGCATTCCGGCAGTGGTCGGCTGTGGTGATGCCACCCAGCAACTTCGAGACGGTATCGACGTGACCGTATCCTGTGCCGAAGGTGATACCGGCCATGTCTACGAAGGCCTGCTGGATTTCGACTGCAAGGTATCAAGCGTCGATGCCATGCCTGACATTCCCTTCAAGATCATGATGAACGTGGGCAATCCGGATCGCGCCTTCGGGTTTGCAGGTCTTCCCAACGCCGGGGTGGGGCTTGCCCGTCTCGAGTTCATCATCAACCGCATGATCGGTGTGCATCCCAAGGCGCTTCTGGATTACGCCACGCTGCCGACGGATCTGCAGCAGGTGATCGATCTGCGTACGGCGGGTTACACCGACCCGGTCAGTTTCTATGTCGACAAGCTGGTAGAAGGTATCTCGACGCTTGCGGCGGCGTTTTACCCCCAGCGGGTCATCGTGCGGCTATCCGACTTCAAGTCCAACGAGTATGAAAACCTGATCGGCGGCAAGCTCTACGAGCCGGGTGAAGAGAACCCCATGCTGGGCTTTCGCGGTGCGTCGCGCTACATCTCTGATGCCTTCCGGCCATGTTTCGAGCTCGAGTGCCGAGCGCTCAAGTACGTGCGCGACGAAATGGGCCTGGATAACGTCGAGATCATGGTGCCATTCGTGCGCACCACCGAAGAGGCAAGCCAGGTCGTCGACCTGCTGGCTGACAACGGCCTTGCCCGTGGCGGCGAGAGTGGATTGAAAATCATCATGATGTGCGAGCTGCCGGCCAATGCCCTGCTGGCCGAGGAGTTTCTCGAGTACTTCGACGGTTTCTCTATCGGGTCGAACGATTTGACCCAGCTCACTTTGGGACTCGATCGCGACTCGGGAATCGTGGCGCACCTGTTCGATGAACGTAATGGGGCGGTGAAGAAACTGCTGGCCATGGCCATCCAGGCTTGCAAGGCCCAGGGCAAGTATGTCGGCATCTGCGGGCAGGGACCTTCGGATCACCCGGATCTTGCCAAGTGGTTGATGGAGCAGGGAATCGACTCGGTATCGCTGAATCCCGATGCGGTGCTTGAAACCTGGTTCATGCTGGCGGGTGAAACCATCAGCTGATCGCTATCGACAAGTTGGTTAATTGTGCCCGGCCATTGTGCCGGGCACTTGTGTTTTATAGGCTACGCTGTGGTTTTGGCTGCGGCCTTGATGTTTTGATCACCCAAGAGGATGTTGTGATGTCCCCAGCAAGAGCGAGTTTGACGCTATCTGGACTATTACTGGTGCCGCTTTACAGCTTTGGTTTCAGCTATGAAGCGCCCTCTGTTACCCCGGAAGTTGGCTCAGGCTACGAAGAGAAGCCGGGTTGGGCCACGGAGTCGTTTGCCGTCGCGGCGGCGAACCCGCTGGCTACCGACGCGGGGTATCAGGTGCTCAAGGCCGGCGGCAACGCCGTTGACGCAGCCATTGCCGTGCAGATGGTGCTCACTCTGGTGGAACCACAATCAAGCGGCATTGGCGGCGGGGCTTTCTTGCTGCACTACGATGGCGCTGATGTACAAGCCTACGATGGGCGTGAAACCGCACCCGCCGGCGCCACCGGCGAGCTGTTCATGGAAGACGGCGAGCCGCTGACGTTCATGGAGGCGGTAGCAAGCGGGCTTTCCGTGGGCGTGCCCGGCACGGTGCGCATGCTGGAGCAGGCTCATCGCGAACACGGCAAGCTGGATTGGTCGGAGCTTTTCGTACCGGCGATTACGCTGGCCGAAGAGGGGTTCGAGATCAGCCAGCGCCTGCATACCAGTCTCGCAAGTGACCAAGCGCTCGCCAGTGATCCGCTGGCAGGAAAATTCTACTTCGATGCCGAGGGCGAGCCGCTGGCAGTGGGCGAGACGCTCAAGAATCCGGCATTGGCAGAAGTGCTGCGCCGCATTGCGTCGCAAGGCAGCCAGGCCTTTTATGAAGGTGAGCTGGCCGACGATATCGCCAGCCGTGTGCAGGGGCATGCAACGCGTCCGGGCAGCATGACCGTCGACGATATCAGTGGTTACCAAGCCGTCGAACGCGAGCCGATCTGCACGCCCTGGCAGCAGTGGGACGTATGTGGTTTCCCGCCGCCTTCATCGGGGCATATCACGGTAATGCAGATACTCGGTATTCTGGATCAGCAGCCTCTGCTGGAAGCGCCCCTGGACAACGGCGTATCAAGCAGTGGCTGGCTGCATCAGTTCCTGGAAGCCTCGCGCTTGGCCTTTGCCGATCGCGGCCGCTATATTGCTGACCCCGATTTCGTGGACGCCCCCGGTGGTGACTGGACCTCGATGCTGGCACCGGCTTACCTGGCCCGGCGCAGTGAGCTGATCGGCGATGCCAGCATGGGCGACAACGCCCAGCCCGGTAACCCGGGCGAGCTTGACGTTACCTGGGCATCGCAGCCGGATCAGCCTGAGTATGGCACCAGCCATATCAGTATCATTGATGCTGAAGGCAATGCCGTGGCCATGACCACTTCCATCGAACAGGCGTTTGGTTCACGCATCATGGCTGATGGCGGCACCGGGCTTCCCGGCGGCTATATGCTCAACAACGAGCTGACTGATTTCTCGTTCACCCCTGAGATCGACGGCGTGCCCGTGGCCAACCGTGTCGAGCCGGGTAAACGCCCGCGTTCGAGCATGAGTCCGACACTGGTGTTCGATCAGGATACGGGTGAGCTGATCGCGAGCCTGGGTTCGCCGGGTGGCGCGGCGATCATTCACTACACCGCGCGCACTTTGGTAGCGATGCGCGATTGGGGAATGAGTGCTCAGGAGGCATTGAACCTGCCGCATGCAATTACCACCGGAGGCGATGTCTATCTTGAAGAGGGGCGCTTCCCGGAAGCCATCAAGGAGGCTCTCGAAGCCTATGGCCATACGGTCAGCGAGCGCGAACTGACCAGCGGCCTGCAGGCCATACGCGTACTCGAGGATGGTACGCTGTTTGGAGGCGCCGACCCGCGCCGTGAAGGCGTCGTCATGGGCGAATAGGCTGTCGTTGCCATTCAATTGGCCTCGACGGCGAGGCAGGCGCCGTATCATCTTGTGATACGGCGCCTTGTTTTACATTCATTGGCGTAGCCAGTTACGCAGCTTGACCAGCAGCAAGGCGCCATCACTGAGTTCATGGCGCTCCTCGATCAGCTCGCGCAAACGATCGGGATAGTCGGTAATGATGGCGTGTACGCCAAGGTCGATCAGGGTAGACATGCGCGCACGATCATTGACCGTCCAGGCGTGTATCTCGTAGCCGTAAGCCGCAGCCAGGCGAACCTCCTTCTCGGTGATACGGTTATGGCGCAATCCCAGCGCATCAAAGCTGCTGCGGTCCAGCGTGCCGGGCAAGATGAGCTGGGCGAGAAGCGTGACGCGAAGCTCGGGCGCGTGAATCTTGATATAGTTGACCAGCCTCGGTGACATGGTGGCCACGCGCATCTCGGCCAGCGCATCTGGAAAGCCGCACTGTGTGTAAGCCGTTGCCGTACGGCGGCTTGCAGCCCAGCAGGCGTAGCGAGCATCGGTCTCGCGGCGCAACTGACGGATCACTGCATCGGCCAGCGCTTGCTCTGAATCTGACGAAGCCTTCATGTCAATCATCAAGCCTGCGTGACCACGCACCCGCTCGAGCACTTCATCCAGCCCTGCAATGGGTTCTCCCTGAAAGGCATCGCCAAACCAGCTGCCGATGTCATATCCAGCCAGTTCTTCGCGCGTCAGCTCATTGAACTCGCGGTTATCGCCGGTCAATCGAGTCAGGCTGCGGTCATGATAGATCATCACCTCTTGGTCGGCAGTAAGCCGCACGTCCAGCTCGACGTAGTCAGCCCTGTCCAGTAGGGCCTGTTTGACGGCCGAGAGCGTATTTTCCGGCGCCACCATGGAGCTTCCTCGGTGAGCAATCACCTCGACGTCATCGCGCAGCTCGAAGCTGTTGAGTATCCACCAGGCCTGGAGCCCGGCAAACAGCAGTACGCCAAGCTCGACCGCCCAGGCAAACCGCCCGGGGGTGACGCTCGTGGGTGGCGGGGCGGGGCGCATTTCCTTATGTGCCAGTTGCAGATACAGGCACGCCGAAAGCAGCGCGTTGGCCACGATGCCGATAAACGTGATTGCGAGGGTCAGCAGCAGGTAGCCGGTCAGGTAGGCGAACATGACCGGAATCAACATGGCATTGTGCTCGGGCAGCCATCCCAGAAGCGGGGTGACCAGGCTATCGAAAGCCAGAGTGGTCAGAATCGGCAGCGCTATGATCATCAGCAGTACGATGAGCACGGCCGCACCAATCGAACGGCGCCAGCCACGAGTCAGATTGACACTACGCTTCAGGGCACTCAGCGGGCCTGTGTTTTCGAGTGCCACTAGAGGAAGCGCCAGCAGCCAGCGCAGATAGAGCCTCGCCGCCAAGCCCATCCAGACCAGCACCAGGGGTAGGGCGCAGGCAATGAAGTACCAGAGTACCGGCGGCTTGACGCGCTGCAGGTAGTAAGGGTCCAGCCCGCCAAGCCATAGGTTGTAGAGCCAGGCAAGTCCCGCCATGAAGGGGGCCAGCAGCAGAAGGTGCGCGCCAACCTGCATGACCACCAGCCCCGCCAGCGCCGGAAGACGCCGGAAACTGAGCCATAGTGCTTCAAAGGCGAGACGGTAGTGATTGCTTTTGGGACGCACGGCGACCAGCAGCATGCCTGCCTGCTGCCAGTAGAGGATCAGAAAGGTAAAGCCCAGCACGACCAGCATGCTGATTAGCCCAAGCGGACTGAACATCAGGCTGATCAGCTCGTCGTTGGTCACTACGGTGCGTCTTAACTGGGCGAGAAAGCTCTGGGTTGCCCAGCCGATCAGCGGGAGTATCAGTGCAGATGCCAGCAGCGTGAAAAACAGGTGATAGGCGATCAAGGGTCGCAGATGATCGCGCAGCGTTCTAAGTAAGGCAGAGCCAAGGTGAGTCAGGGGCTGCATTGTCTTTTAAATCATGAGGATGAGATAACAGAGTGGCAGCAACCCAGGGTGTTCGCAAGTGAGCATGAAAACGCCGCAATAAAAACGCCCCGCGACTTTAGAAGTGCGGGGCGTTCGGTCATCGACTCAGAAGCTATGAACGTTCATCCCTTCTGCGATGGTGCGAGCATCGGCGATAGGGTGGTTACGCTTCTTGGGCAACCGGGATCACGTTTGAGGCGATTTTCTGATACTCCTCAATTTCGTGGAAGTTCATGTAACGATAGATCTCTCCGGCCATGGCGTCAAATTCGCCCATGTAGCGCTGGTACTCTTCCACGCTCGGCAGGCGGCCTTCTACGGCAGCGACGGCCGCCAGCTCCGCAGAGGCCAGATACACATTGGCACCATCGCCCAGGCGGTTCGGGAAGTTACGTGTAGACGTAGACACCACGGTGCTTTTTGCTGCAACGCGCGCCTGGTTACCCATGCACAGTGAACATCCCGGCATTTCCATACGCGCACCGGCACGACCATAGATGCCGTAGTAGCCTTCTTCGGTCAACTGGTGCTGATCCATCTTGGTCGGCGGTGCCAGCCACAGGCGAGTCTTGAGGCTGCCTGCAGGCTGCTTTTCAAGCAGTTTGCCCGCTGCGCGGAAATGACCAATGTTGGTCATGCACGAGCCGATAAACACTTCATCGATCTTCTCGCCGGCCACATCCGACAACAGACGTGCGTCGTCTGGATCATTAGGGGCGCAGAGTACCGGCTCCTTGATCTCGGCCAGGTCAATCTCGATCACTTCGGCGTACTCGGCGTCGGCATCGGCACGCATCAGGCTCGGATTGGCAAGCCATGCTTCCATGCCCTCGATACGGCGGCTGATGGTGCGCTCGTCGCCGTAGCCGTTGGCCATCATCCACTTCAGCAGGGTGATGTTGGACTTCAGGTACTCGGTAACGCTCTCTTCGGAAAGCGTAATGGTGCAGCCGGCAGCGGAGCGCTCGGCAGAGGCGTCGGACAGCTCGAACGCCTGCTCGACGGTGAGGTCTTCAAGCCCTTCGATTTCCAGTACCCGGCCGGAGAACGCATTCTTCTTGTTGGCCTTGTCGACGGTGAGAAGGCCCTGCTTGATGCCGTAAAGCGGGATGGCGTGGACCAGGTCGCGCAGGGTGACGCCCGGTTGGCGCTTGCCCTTGAAGCGCACCAGCACCGATTCCGGCATATCCAGCGGCATGACGCCTGTGGCGGCCGCAAAGGCCACCAGGCCAGAGCCAGCCGGGAAGGAGATGCCCAGCGGGAAACGGGTATGAGAATCGCCACCGGTACCTACGGTATCAGGCAGCAGCATGCGGTTCAGCCAGCTGTGGATGATGCCGTCGCCCGGGCGCAGGGAAACGCCACCACGGTTCATGATGAAGTCGGGCAGGGTATGGTGCGTATCCACGTCTACCGGCTTTGGATAGGCAGCCGTATGGCAGAACGACTGCATGACCAGGTCCGCCTGGAAACCGAGGCAAGCCAGGTCCTTCAGCTCGTCACGGGTCATCGGACCGGTGGTATCCTGGGAGCCGACAGTGGTCATCTTGGGCTCGCAGTACATGCCGGGACGAACGCCTTCCATGCCACAGGCCTTGCCGACCATCTTCTGCGCCAGGGTGAAGCCACGGCCGGTATCCTTGGGCTGATCGGGCAGGCGGAAGACGTCAGAAGGCTCGAGACCCAGCGACTCTCGCGCCTTGCCGGTCAGGCCGCGGCCAATGATCAGGGGAATACGGCCACCGGCGCGCACTTCGTCCAGGATAAGCTGGGTCTTGAGTTCGAAGGTGGTGATGACCTCGTCAGTGCCGTGCTTGCATACCTTGCCAGCGTAGGGATAGACGTCGATGACGTCGCCCATTTCCAGCTTGGAAACGTCAAGCTCGATCGGCAGTGCGCCAGAGTCTTCCATGGTGTTGAAGAAGATCGGGGCGATCTTGCCGCCAAAGCAGAAGCCGCCGGCACGCTTGTTGGGCACGTAAGGAATATCGTCACCAAAGAACCACAGCACCGAGTTGGTGGCGGACTTGCGCGAAGAGCCGGTACCGACCACGTCGCCGACATAGGCAACCGGGAAGCCCTTGGCCTTGACGTCTTCGATCTGCTTGAGCGGGCCAGTGGTGCCGGGCACTTCGGGAGTGATACCGTCACGCTCATTCTTGAGCATGGCGTTGGCATGCAGCGGAATATCCGGACGCGACCAGGCATCCGGCGCCGGAGAAAGATCGTCAGTGTTGGTTTCGCCCGGAACCTTGAAGACCGTCAGGGTAATCTTCTCTTCCAGCGCAGGCTTGGACAAGAACCATTCGGCGTCGGCCCAGGATTGAAGCACGTCTTTTGCCACGCTGTTGCCATTCTTGGCACGCTCTTCGACATCGTGAAAGGCGTCGAACATCAGCAGGGTGTGCTTGAGCTGTTCGCCGGCTTCGCGAGCAAGCTCTTCGTTATCCAGCAGCTCGACCATGGAGACGATGTTGTAGCCGCCCTGCATGGTACCCAGAAGCTTGACTGCATGAATCTTGTCGATCAGCGGTGAGGATGCTTCACCCTTGGCGATAGCGGTAAGAAAGCCGGCCTTGACGTAGGCGGCTTCATCGACACCGGGCGGAACGCGATTGGTGATCAGTTCAAGAATGAACTCTTCTTCGCCAGCCGGAGGATTTTTCAAAAGCTCAATCAAGGCGGCAACTTGCTCGGCGTTTAAAGGCTTGGCGGGTACGCCTTCGGCGGCGCGTTCCTCGACATGTTGGCGATATGCTTCAAGCACGTTGGGGCCCTCTCATCTGCTTTATGGTGGCGAACGCACGATTACACGGTGTTTGAGCGTGCGCTCGGACACATGACATACGCTTGACAAACAGCGTCTGGTTGGATGGCGGGGATTCTACGGGAAACTGTCGACAATGTTAAGAAGAAGGCACCGGCGGGCCTGTTGTACTTTCTGCTAACTCTTCTATCAAGCGCTTTTGCGGGGGCAGGCGCTGCGAGTTTAGAGGCAAGCATCTGGACCAAGGATACTAAGTCATTCAGCAGATTTTTGACCGACATGGCTATCAAGCTAACTATTTTTTGGTATAAACGTCAGGGCAAGCCGACAGGGAACCGGCCGATGGGATGTGATTGGCGTAACTCCGCGTTACCATGGCATCAGGGCTGACTGCTCGAACTACCACGTATGTGCCGCTTGACGTCGCGACGCAAGCCATTCGAGCTATCTATATCAGATTAGCGTTGGGCATGATAAAAAATGATAATGATCAGCGTTGGCGGCCATATGGGTTGATCGCAGAGCCCCGACAAAGAGCGCCTGAGGCGTTAGTGATTCGTACCATTGTGATAAAAGCGCTCGGAATATTGTGATGCCACTACCATTAGCTGAACTGAAAACGGCAGGACACGAACTCAGAGCAGATGACCTGCTGCCAGAGAGCCTGAGTGAGTTTCTTGCCTGTCCAACGCCGAATAGCTGGCTCCAGTGGGCGTTGGATAATCCTGAAATACTCTTGATCGATCATGCCCAGTGCGAAAAGAAGGCCGCGTCCACTGCCATGAGCCTTCTATATCGCTATGTCGACCAGCCGCTGCTGCTGAGCAAGATGTCCCAGCTCGCTCGCGAGGAGCTTTTGCATTTCGAGCAGGTAGTGGGGCTGATGGAAAAGCGTGGGGTAGCCTATCGTCACCTGACTGCCTCGCGCTATGCCGAAGGCCTGCGGCGCCATCTGCGCAGCAACGACCCCGAACGCCTGGTCGATGTGCTGATCATCGGCGGGCTGATCGAAGCGCGCAGCTGCGAGCGTTTTGCACGGCTGATTCCCTACCTGGATGAAGAACTGGCCAGGTTCTATCGCACGCTGGTGAAGTCCGAGGGGCGTCATTTCGAAGACTATCTACTGCTTGCCCGTCAGCAGACCAGGGAGTCGATCGATGAAAGAATCGCTTTTTTTGTCGCCTGCGAAGCAGAGCTGATAACGTCACCCGATACGGATTTTCGTTTTCATAGCGGTGTGCCTGCTTAAGCGCCGCTCGCCCAGGCAGGATATGTATCATGCGCGATGCTTGTGAGTCTGATCAGCTAGCCCTCTTTGGCCATTTCTCGCTTACCAGGGGCGATGATGTGCTGACCCACTTCAGCTATGACAAGGTCAAGGCGCTGCTGGTGTATTTGCTGCTGCACCGACAGCCGGTCAACCGCTCGACGCTGGCTGAACTCCTGTGGCCAGACCAGGGGCTATCGTCCGGCAGGACCAACCTGCGCCATGCGCTGCACTGCCTGCGCCATTCGCTGGGTAGTCAGGCCGATCAGGTTCTCAACGTTTCGCGCCAGACCATTGCATTTCAGTTGCCGCCTACCTGGCAGGTTGATCTCCACGAACTCCAGCAGCTGCTCGAAGGTCCTCGGGATCTGGACACGCTGGAGGCCGTGCTGGCCTGCTATCAGGGTGATCTGGTCGAAGAGCTTCAACTGGCGAGCTGCAGCGAGTATCAGCGCTGGCTGGTACAGGTGCGCAACGAGTGGCGCCAGCGCGTGATCCGCTTTGCCGAGCAGGCGCTGGAGACACTGGATGACGCGCCTGATGCTCTGCTTGAAGGGCTGGTCAGCCGCTTTTCCGGCTATGCGCCGTTTCATGAGCGCCTGGTGCGCCAGCTTGCCGAGCAGAACCAGATCGCAGCGGCACACGAACAGTACAACGCTTTTCTACAGCTGTTGGCACTGTCGGGTCAGCAGCCGGAACCCAGCTTTCTGCAACTGGCAAGCTACTGGTCCGATGGCGCCCACGATCCGCGCGCCATGAGTCCGCAGGGTGCGTTTTCGCGCGTGCTGGCTGCCGACAGCAAGCCGCTGCGCGATGACGAGATCGAGCTTCGCCAGCTCTCCGTGATGGCGATTCGGCTACGTCTCAAGGGGGAGTGGCAGGAGCGTTCTGCCACGCGCAACTGCTTGGCGCTGCAGCTTGAATTGCTGCGCTGGCTGGAGCAGCAGTGCCATCATCTGGGCGGGTTCTGGTTACCCGGCGCTACCGGCGGGCTCGGGCTTGCCTGTTTCGGCACTCATGGCCCGGCCCATCAGTTGGCAGAACTGGTAGCCCTTTACGAGCACTGCCAGCAGGCGCTGCCTCAAGAATCGGCACGCCATTGGGAGGGCGAGAATGAGCCGCCTACCTTCGAGCTGGCAGCTGGTTTGAACAGCGGGCGGGTGGTGTATCTGGCCGAACGCCAGCTGGCAGACCCACTAGGCCAGGTAACCCAGGTAGCACTCGAGCTGATGAGTGCGGCGGAAGGCAGTGAGCTGGTCATTTCTCAGGAAGCCAGCCAGCATATGCCCCCCGCACTTGACCTGCAGCCGCGCCTGGTATCGCGACTGGTGGCCAGCGATGGCCGTGTGCGTCTACGTGCGTTGGTGCTGGGCCACAATGAAGGCGGTCGTGATGCACTGCCACCGAGCCTGGTGGGCCGCGAAACCTCATTGCGCACGCTGCGCGATGCTCTGGCTCGGGCGGGCATCGGGTTGCGCCAGAGTGTGCTGGTGCGCGGCGCATCGGGTATGGGGAAATCCGCGCTCATGGTGGGTTTTCGCCAGCTTGAGCTGAGCCGTGATGCGTCCATCTGCTGGCAGCCAGTCACGCGGCTGTCCGTGCTCGAGCCTTACGGTATTGCCCGCAGCCTGGTGGCCTGGTACCTGGAGGCAACGCCGACCCTTGAAAGTTTGCACGCCTTGCAGGCAAGCCTTGGATTGATGCCACTGGAGGAGGAGCGTCAGCACCTGCTCGAAGAGGCGCTGGGCGTTCGGGATGTCCATGAAATCACCCAGCTGGCCCAGAATGGTGAGGCAGTGGAGCTTGTCGTGCAGTTGCTGCATCGCCTGGTCGATCACCAGACCCGGGAGCGTACGCTGGCGCTGATGATCGATGACCTGCAGTGGCTCGATGAACCCTCCTGCAAGGTGCTTGCCGGGCTGCAGGCACGCTTGCCCATCAACACGGCCTTCCTGCTGGTGGCCAGTCATCACGGCCGCGAAGGTCTTCCTGTCAAGCTTCACTGGGACCAGCAGATCACTCTGGGGCGGCTGGATGTTCTGCAATCTTCACGACTGCTGTCCCAGCTGTCGCGGCGGTATCGCATTCACTTGAGTCCTCGGCTGCGCAACCAGATCATCGAGCGTTGCGACGGCGTTCCGCTTTACATGCAGGAGATTTGCCGGCGTCTGGATATGGATCGGCGAGAAGGGCGCAGCGTTCAGTTCGACGAGTTGCCTAAGGGCCTGCTCGGTCTACTGGCCAGTCGGATCGACCAGTTGGAGGCCGACCGTCCTATCGCTCACGTGGCGGCGGTGCTGGGTAAACGTTTCCGGCTGGATTTTCTGCTGGAATGCAGTGGCTGCGATGCGCCGCGGCTGGCGCAGGCCATCGAACACATGCGCCAGCTAGAGATCATCGAGCCGGTACAAAAGGAGGTGGGTGAGCAGGAGTACCAGTTCATTCACCAACTGCTTCAGGAAGCGGCCTACCTGTCGTGCCCACGCGATGTGCGCGTGAAGCTTCACCAGCAGGTAGTCACGCTGATCGAAGAGCGCTTTCCGATGTGGATCAGTCGTCATCCGGGCGACTTTGCCGCTCACCTGCGACGTAGCGGCCACTATGCCCGTGGCGCGCGCTATTTCGAACTCTCGGCGCGGGAGGCGCTCAAGGTAAGCGCCAACCGAACGGCGCTGCGCATGGCCGATTCGGGGCTTGCCAGCCTGCGCCACGTCGAGCACGAGATCGAGCGTGAGGTCAGTCTACTGACTGTGCGTGGTCAGGCAGCGTTCGCCCTTGAAGGTCATGGGTCGCCTATTGCTCACGAAAGCTTCGTGCGCGCACGGGAGCTTCTGCGCGAATCGGGTCGCGATAGTCTTGATGACCCTGAAGAGCTGGAGCAGGTGTTTCTGGTCAAATGGGGGCTTTGGGTCGGGCGTAGCCAGCGCTATGCCCATGCGGACGCTTTCGCGCTGGCCTCGACCCTGGCCGATATCGCCGAGCGTCTGGAAGACCCGCGTTATCGAAGGCTCGCCGACTATGCTCGCGCCCAGTGCGAATACTGGGCCGGGCGTATTCAGCAGGCCCACGACCACCTGGATGAACTCGACCCGCTCAATGCCCAGATGATGATCGAGTGGCTGCCGTTTTCCGATCATCCTCAGGTTACTGCCGCCTGCTTTCAGGGCTGGGCGCTGTGCCTGCGTGGTGATTACCAGCGTGCAGAGCGCCAGGTATCGGCAGCACTGCGGCTGGCGGAGCAGATCGGGCATCCCGGTACGCTCGCTATGGCCCACATGTTTGCCGCCGCCCTGTATCGCCAGGTGGGGCATGTGCATCTGGCAGCGCGCCAGGCCGAGTGTGCGGCCGCCATCAGTGGTACGCCGGACCTCCAGCTTTGGCAGATATCCGCACAAGCGGTAATGGGTTGGCAAAATGCGTTGGCAGGCGACCCGGGCGGACTAGTTCGCCTGCGCGAAAGCCTCGAGCAGATGAGCGAGCTGAAGGGACGTGACCGTTACCAGCGGCCTTCCTTATGGTATATCGATGCCTGCATGGCGCTTGGTGAGTTGGATACCGCGGAGGGTTACATCGATCACTGCCTGGTCATTGCCCGAGAACGTACAACGCTGTTTTTGCCTGAACTGGCAACGCTACTTGCCAAGGTGCGTCAGCGGCTGGGCCGGCCAGACGAGGAAGTCCGCTCTCTGGGCGAGATGGCGATAATGCAGGCTCGCGAGCATGGCAATCGCCACCATGAACTGGCAGCGCTCGAGTTCTGGCTTACCCATATCGAACCCGCCGACCCAAAGGCCAAGGAGGCTTTTCGTCATTTGCTGGGCGATGTGAGTCATAGCGATGCGCCGGTGCTGGTGCGCTGGGCGAGTCTTCTGGACCGCCGTCTGGCTCAGCCGGTAGATATCGAGGGGTAAACTGCAAAGGGTGCAAGAGGCGCTAGAGGGTAGCCGCCTCAAGCCAGGCCAGTGTGGCGAGCGCCTGGTCTCGATGCTGGCCGCACACGCTGGGCTCGAACTGAAAGTGCCCGCACACGGCGGGCCTTTCCGGGGTGCCGAATAGCTTGCACAGGTTGTGGTCGTCCAGCTGCACGCAGCGAACCCCGGCGGGTTTGCCATCTGGCATGCCGGGGATCGCGGAGCTGATGGAGGGCGCAATGCAGCAGGCGCCGCACCCCGCGCGACAACCTGTGCTCTGCTTGGCGATGAGGTTTGAATCGTTCATGGAGCAGATTCAGCAAACGCCCCCTTGTTGATACCTTCAAATGCCTGCACACGGGTCGTCTGCCCGGTATCCCGTGCTACGCTGCGGGCCAGCCAGATAGCGATGTTTTCAACCGTGGTCGGGCCAGGAAGTACAGCGCAGCGGCTTGAGGGAAGGCGAATCGAGAACTTGCCCTGAGCAGCCTGGTAGCAGCAGGTCAGCGTTTCGTCCTTCTGGTCTTGGATATCTGCCTGTTCGAGCAGGTAACGGTTATCCAGCCAGGCTGCCCAGCGCGCTTCAAGCGCTGGCTGGCGCTGGCCAGATTGCCATATCGCCAGGCGTGAACGGTGGCCATGGGCGATGCGCTGGCAGTTACCTTGATGGCGTTTCAATCCGTGCGTATAGCCGTAAGCCGCGCCATCAATCGCCTCCTCGCTCAACGTGAGCGTAACCCGGTCTACGTTGGCGGGGCGCTGGTCGGTCAGCTCGCCACTCAGATGGCTTTCAACCTGTTCAAGGGTAATGGTTTCCCAGGGAAGCAGGCTGAACGCCTCTGCAGGACCGCGTACTTCCATCACGTAGGGGGTTGTCGTGCGAATGCACACACCTTCATCACACTCGCTGATGTGGATGCCAGGTGCCCTGGCAGGTACCAGCAAGGTGTGGTCCAGGCCGCCATCCAGGGTGCGCTTGATCCAGGGTTTGACTTCGCCGAAATCGAACAGCATGCCGTCTTCACCCAGGGCGCCTTCCAGAAGCGCATCTACCTGCCAGCTGCAGCCTACCAGTCCGC
This sequence comes from Vreelandella aquamarina, assembly GCF_020075495.1. Taxonomy (GTDB): domain Bacteria; phylum Pseudomonadota; class Gammaproteobacteria; order Pseudomonadales; family Halomonadaceae; genus Vreelandella; species Vreelandella aquamarina_A. The sequence continues at coordinate 19,644 of NZ_JABYQT010000007.1, read as the reverse complement.
GTTCGGCACACCAGAGCGTCACATCGATATGGGTCAACTGATTTACGAATAAGGCCATTAGTCAAACCCTGCGATCTTGTGCGTTTGAAGAGAGAGGCGCCACTGCGGGTTGGCCATGCAATATGCGGTGGTACTGGCTACATTATCGGTTTGCTGCGCCAGAAAGCCCACATCCATGGGCTGCAGAAAGAAGTGCGTGAAGGCAAGCTCGCTGAACTGCTCGGGCGGTGCATCGGTCTGGGGATAGACAAGTTTCAATTCATCACCTTGGGTAATCGCGAGCGTGTTTCGGCCCTTGGGGCTGACACATAGCCAGTCGATTCCAGGCGGGGGCAGCAGGGTGCCGTTGGTTTCAACGGCTACTTCAAATCCGGCATCGTGTAGCGTGTCGATCAGTGCCTTGTCCAGTTGAAGCAACGGCTCGCCACCGGTAAACACCACATAGGGTGTGGCGTTTCTGGCGCTTGTCGGCCATAGCGCCTGAAGGTGCGCTGCGAGTTCGGCGGCGCTTGCAAAACGCCCGCCATTGATGCCGTCAGTGCCAATGAAATCCGTATCGCAGAAGGTGCACTTGGCCAAGGCGCGATCCACCTCGCGGCCTGACCATAGATTGCAACCGGTAAAGCGGCAGAAGACGCTCGCTCGCCCGGCCTGAGCGCCTTCGCCTTGCAGTGTGTAGAACGCTTCTTTGACGTGATACATCAGCCGTTCACCTGGTCCGTTGAAGCGTAAGCCAGCGGGTCGGTAGCATTATTGGCCGCAAACGCCTCCAGGCGCTCGCGGCAGCTGCCACACTTGCCGCAGGCGAGCGCGCGGCCTTCATAGCAGGTCCAGGTATGGCGATAATCAAGCCCCATGGCCAATCCATCGCGCAGAATCTCGGCCTTGGTGGCCTTGAGGTACGGGGCGTGCAGGACGATGGGGTCGAAGTTGGCGATGCCGGCTACCTGATTCATGGCATCGACAAATTCAGGCCGGCAGTCCGGGTAAAGAACGTGGTCGCCGCCATGGGCGCCATAATCCACGCGTCCTGCACCAATGTTGACCGCCTTGGCAATTGCCAGCGAAAGCAGAATCATGTTGCGGTTTGGCACCACGGTGGCGCGCAAATTATCATCGGCGTAGTCGCCATCGGGCATAGCTTGCGTCGCATCGGTCAGGGCGGAGCTGTCGATCAAACCATGGATGGCGCGAATATCGACCACCTGATGGGGAACGCCCAGCTGCTGGCAAACCTGGGTCGCTACCTCCAGTTCACGGGCATGACGCTGCCCATAATTGAAAGACAGGGCATGAACGTTCAGCCCTTCACGCAGGGCGCGGTGCAGCACTGTATAGGAGTCCATGCCACCGGAGTAGATGACCACGGTAGCAAGAGCAGTGGGAGTGGTAGAAGAAGTGTTGGACATGCTGGATACTCATCAGTCGGAGAATTTTTCGTGCAAGCGGGCTGCACAAAGTGCCGGGGTCCGGTCCGGGAGGGCGGAGTTTACGCAAACAGAACGCATCTGACCAGTCATAGTCCTACAGGGTGCTGTCTCGGGTTTCATTACCAGCGGTCAACAACATGCTAAGCTCATATTTCAGAGCGGTTAGAGGGAATCATGGCCACGATAGAACACAGTGAAATTATCAACGCTCCGCCTGCAGACGTGTTTGAGCTGCTGCGCCGAGTGGAAGACTTTGCCGATTATTCGGATCTCATTCGCTCGATCGATGCATTGGGTAATGACCACTACAGGTGGCATGTGCGGGCCGTCGGCATGGACTGGGATTTCGAGGTGGCCGTGACCGAAATAACGCCCCCTCACGTGCTTGCCTGGGAGTCACTGAGCGGGGTCAAGAACCAAGGGCGTTATCACCTTCGTGAGGTTCCCGAGGGTACCGAAGTATCGCTGACGCTTAGCTATGACATCCGTAATCGCTTGATGGAGAAAGCCGTCAATAAAGCGGCCAAACCTCTGGTGGGCAAAGTCAGCCGACAGATTCTGGAGCGCGTCGAGGCGCGCCTCAATGGGTAGACCAAGCCGCTACTGGAAGTGGTTGGCAGGAAGTCTCACGGTCGTATTACTGGTGGGTGCCTGGGCCTGGTACTCACCGGATGTGATGGCGTTGAAACAGCGCGTGGCGCCTTTTACCCATCATCCGGCGATCATCGTGGCCTTGGTAGTCGCCATGGCGCTGACTCTGGCAGTGGGGTTGCCTGGCAGTATCGGATTGTGGCTGATTGCGCCTTTCTACCCGCCTTTGATGGCAACGGCCATGTTGACCTTGGGCAGCGTGGTCGGCGCACTGGGTGGCTATCAGCTGGCTGCGCGCACCAGCGCTCGCTGGCAGCCAACAGGATTGACACGTCGCGTCATGCAGACACTGCAAGCCAGAAGTGATCTGTTGACTCAGTGTGCACTGCGTGTCCTGCCTGGCTTTCCACATGCCGTGATCAACTTTGCGGCCGGCTTGAGCCGCATACCGCTGCCGGTATTTTTGCTGGCGGCGGCGCTGGGACTTGCAGTGAAGTGGGGAGTGTACAGTAGCGCCATATATGGGGCACTGGAGGCGATCGAGGAGGAGAATGCGCTTCAGTTCGACGTACTGTTGCCGCTTCTGGCTCTGACGGTACTGCTGTTGGTGGGTGCCTGGTTCAAGCGCCGCACGCAGGCGGCGCCCAAACGCTGAACGCATCAGTTGTCCTGATGCATCGCAACGTCCAGATGATCGACCAGCTCAGCCCAGTCCGCATCTTCTTCGATGGCTTCGCGAAGGAATTCAGCCTGGCCTTCATTCCAGCATGGCGCATCGGCAAGGGCGACATCTTCAGGCAACGGACGATGACGCTTGATAAAGAGTTCGATAGATTCCGAATCCGAAGGCAGGCCCAGCTGCTCGAACAGATCACTGAAAAAATGCACCGGCTTTTCCATAAACATACGCTCCTTCAATTGGTTACCCTTGTTAACCATAGCGTAATCCTGAAAATGCGCCACCTTCAGCGCTCGCCCACCAATGGTGTCAGAAAGCGCTGGCGCTGATGCTCGTTAGTACCTGGCAGGGCCAGCAGATGCACCAGCTTGGTATAGGTGGCTTCCGGTGTCATGGCATTACCCGAGAGAACGCCCGCATCAGCAAGTCCGTGGCTGGCAGCGTAAGTGCCCATGCGCACACTGCCCACCGGGCACAGGCTGATTGCGGCCAGCAGTTTGCCTTCACCGCTGGCGCTGGCCAGTACGCTTAGCAGGGCAGGGTCGCTTGGCAGGTTGCCGGCTCCCCACAGCTGGAGCACCGCTCCTCTTACGCGTGAATCGCTCAACCAGGCTTCCAGCTGCCAGGCGGCCATGCCGGGCCAGAGTGCAATCCGCACTACTTCACCCTGATGCAGGCCTTGATAGTCCGGCAGTTCAAAGCGCGGCGCGCCACGCTGTTGAAAGCCAAGCCCTTGGCTTGGGTAGTAGACAAAATCATTACCGACGCGCTCGCCCAGCAGTGGATAGCTGGGCGTGGCAAAGGCGTCAGGCGCCTCGCTGTGCTGCTTGATCGAACGCACGCCGCGCATCAACCGGTTGGCAAAGTAGATCGCCACTTCCTGAAGCCCATCAGTGGCAGCAAAGCGCAATGCACCGTGCAAGTTATCCAGCGCGTCGCTGCCCGGCGCCTCGAGTGGCAGCATGGCGCCGGTCAATACCACCGGGCGATCCAGCCCTTGCAACTGATAGGCAAGACTTGATGCTGTCCAACTGAGCGTATCGGTGCCGTGAATGATCACAAAGCCTCGATAGTCATTCAAGCGCGAGGCGATTTCTCGGCCAAGCGTCTGCCACTCGAGCGCCGTGGCGGCGCTTGAGTCGATCAATCGAGAGTAGCTGATCACATCATACGCGGGCAGAGCCTGCTGCTGCGCGACCGGCAACCCCTCAAGCGCCGATGCGATACGTTCAGCAAAGTCTCCGCCGGGCGTGAGGCCGCCGTCGGCAGGCAGCATGCCGATGGTGCCGCCGGTGTAGATGATCAGCAGTCGTTCATTGGCAGGAGCTGCGTTAGCTAGGAAGGTGAGCGTACTCATCGAAGAGTTACCTGGCTTGTGTTGAAAGTAAAAGGCTAGTAGCGGTGTACTTGCAGGGATCCGTTCTGATCATCCAGCCGATGATTGCGCCCGGCCATCAGTGCCAGACCGCAGCAGACACCCACCAGCGCGATCAGTAGCCAGGCGATATAATCGGCATGCACGCCAACCTGGAGCAGCAACCCTACGCCAAACGGCCCCAGCGCTGCGATAACGTAGCCGCCGCCCTGTACCAGGCCCGAAAGCTGGCCTGCCAGGCGCGAGTTCGAGGTGCGCAGGACCAGCAAGCTCAGCGCCAGACTGAAGCTTCCGCCCTGGCCAAGACCCAGAAGAGCGGTCCCTGGCCATTTCCATGCCACCGGCGCTACCAGCAACATCCATAGGCCGATAGCAGTACTCAGCAGTACCAGTAAAAGTGCTGGACGCTGATCCTTACCCATCCTCGCAAGCCACGGAGCACCTAACGCCGAGACGAGTTGGCACATGATCGAGACCGCCATGATCCAGCCGGCGCTGGCCTCGTCATAGCCACGATCCAGCAGCAGGCTGGGCAGCCAGCCAAACACGATGTAAGCCATGGAGGATTGAATGCCCATGAACAGCATGACCTGCCAGGTAAGCGGCTTGCTCAGTAGCCGAAAAAGACCGGTGGGTGCCTGCTGGGTATGCGGTACGCGAGTATTGGGCATCTGGAAGTGCCACAGCATCAGGGCCAGAAGTGCGAGCAGCGACCAGCTCATCAGGCTGGCCTGCCAGCTTCCCAGCCACAGGGTAAGGGGAACGCTCAGCCCGGCCCCCAGCGCGCCACCCAGACAAAGCGCCATGGTGTAAAGGCCGGTCAGCAGGTCAGCGCTTTCGGGTAGTTCGCGTTTTACCAGGGCTGGCAGCAGAGTGCCGCTGATGCCGATGGCGCCACCCGCCATGGCCGAGCCGATAAACAGAACACCGGGCAGCGGCAGGCCGCGCAGAATCAGCCCGGCTGCCAGCAGCAATAGCGCTGCGCTCAGCGCTCGTTCACTGCCCAGACGCTGAGCCAGCAGTGGCGCCAGCGGCGCACTCAGTCCTAGAAACAGGACCGGAAGCGTCGTCAGCACACCGGCAGCGGCCGGTGAAAGGCCGGCGGTTTCCTGAAGGCGGACAAGTAGTGGGGCAACAGAGGAGAGAGCGGGGCGTAGATTCAGCCCCACCGCTACCATCAATAGAATGAATGTAATAGAACGCCGGGAAAACATGGGGGTTTACTTCAAGTGAGGACGTAGATCACCGCGCACGGCGTCAAGGAGCGTGATGAAGTGGTAGTCCTGAGGTGTTTCAAGGCAATCAACGCGAACGCTGGTGCGCATGCCCTTGTTGATGTCCAGCTTGTCGAAGATTTCCAGCGTCACTTTCTGGGCCGGTTTGTCGCCTGGCGCCATGATGCCATCTTCCAGCGAAAAGGTTTCGAGCAAGGTAGCGCGCACGCGGGTGCTGTTATCCTCGCTCAGCACTCGGCGGATGAAAAGCCAGCCTTCGCAGGGCAGTACCTGGTTATTGTCGCGTTCACGCAAGAAAAGCGTGCGGTAACAGGCGCCCTCGGTAGAGGCCTTTTCTGCCATGCTGCGATAGGCCTGAACGACCTGTTTCGAAGAAGCTCGGGCATCTTCTAGACGTTGCGCAACCCCTTGATGCTCACGGCTCAGCTGCTCTTGTCGCTGAAAAGTAAGCCATTGACGGTACTCGGCAATATATTGAGACGAGGACATGATCGCTCCCTGAAAATGTAGGCTGTGGCGCATCGGAATATGCGAAGGGGGGTAACCATCGCATATTCCTTGCCGACGGGCTAGCGGCGCGCGCGGCGGCGGCGCTCACCGCCAGGTTTTGCTGCATCGCTGGTGGGCTTGCGCCGCGCCTGGGGGTGGCGCTGCTGACGGCGTCCATTTTCGATGGGTTCGGGTTTGGCATTGGGGTCGGGCTCGAAGCCCGGCTCGATACGCTTGGGCAGGCTCTGCTTGATCAGTCGTTCGATATTGCCAAGCAAGCCGTGCTCATCGACGCAGACCAATGAAACCGCTTCACCATTGCTGCCGGCACGGCCGGTACGCCCGATGCGATGCACGTAATCTTCTGCCACATTGGGCAGGTCGAAGTTGACTACATGAGGGAGCTCGCTGATATCCAGCCCGCGCGCGGCGATGTCGGTGGCTACCAGTACCTGCAGATCACCGCTCTTGAAGGCGCCCAGTGCCCGTGTACGCGCGCCTTGGCTCTTGTTGCCATGAATCGCCATGGCGGGAATGTCCTGCTTGGTGAGCTGTTCGGCAAGCCGGTTGGCACCATGCTTGGTGCGCGTAAACACCAGCACCTGGAACCAACCGTGACGCTGAATAAGATGTGCCAGCAGCTCGCGTTTCTTGTCGCGATCAACGCGGTAGACGGCTTGTTCGATCTTTTCCGCCGTGGTGTTGCGCGGCGCCACTTCGATCAACGCGGGGTTGTTCAACAGTTGCTGTGCCAGCGCCTGGATTTCATTGGAGAAAGTGGCCGAGAACAACAGGTTCTGGCGCTGTTTGGGCACCAGGCGCAGCACGCGCTTGATGTCATGGATAAAGCCCATATCCAGCATGCGGTCGGCTTCATCCAGCACCAGAATCTCCACGGCGGACAGATCTACGTGACCTTGCTGTTGCAGATCCAGAAGGCGCCCTGGCGTGGCAATCAGCACATCCAGCCCCGCTTTCAAGGCATCGACCTGCGGCTGCTGACCGACACCGCCGAATATGATGTGAGAGCGCAATGCCAGATGCTGGCCATAGGTGGAGACGCTTTCACCTACCTGGGCGGCAAGTTCACGCGTCGGGGTCAGTACCAAGGCGCGCACCTGGCGCTTTGCCGGGCGCTTGCCATTGGAAAGGCGCTGCAGCATGGGAAGGGTAAAGCCTGCTGTCTTGCCCGTGCCGGTCTGAGCGCTCGCCAGCAGGTCGCGGCCTTCCAGAACGACCGGAATGGCCTTCAATTGAATAGGGGTAGGCTTGGTGTAGCCCTGCGCTGTTACCGCGCGTAGTAGATCGTCGTGCAAACCAAGTTCAGAAAAGCTCATGCGTTCTCCGCAATCGCCTAACAGGGCAAACCGCTTCACTGAAGCGTTGCATTAGGCGTCATTTTTACAAAAGGCGAGGATGATGATCGTCGCGCAGCGAAGTTTGCCAGATAATTCGCCAGGTCGCGATGATCGTGGATTAGCCATCAAGGGCCATGGGTTGGCATGGCCAGTATGGAAGAGGCGGGCATTGGGCAGTGGTTACAACGCAATATCGGCACTCAAGATATGCCCGCAGTGTAACATGAAGATGTGACTTCGCGGGCATTCTCGTAGCAAATGATCAGGCAGGGCTTGCCCAGTCAGTTCAGGGGCGGGCAGTGAAGTAATTGCCCTGGCGCACTTGCTCGGCAATCTGCAGGGCTACCTTGTCCCAACTGGCACTCAGGGCGCGTACCAGGGCAGGGTAGCCATCGCTATCCAGTGCGGTCTGGGCTGAAAAACTTTCCAGGGCGAGAAGCTCATCGTCAGCTGAGCGCAACTGCCACTGGCCGCTCGCTACTGCCATGCCGTCATGGCGGCCCTGGAACTGGTCGATATCCAAGCGTAGCGTAAGCGCCTGTGGTTGCCCGCCGTCTTCACGTACCACCCGAATCGTGGGCAGCTCGCGGGAGAGCTGGCTGCGAAGCCTGCGCGACAGCTGTCGGCCCAGGCTTTCGGCCCACTGGTGCTCACGTGCCTCGTTGAGGGTGATGTCGTCAAGCTGCATGATAATGCCATCGACATCCAGGTAGTGGGCAATCCTCGGAGCACGTACCTGCAGCGTGCCCTGCGGGTTGCTCGGCGTATTGACCAGTTGGCTGTCAGGCAGCATGTAGCGAGCGGGCGGCGTTACGCTGCTAGCACAGGCGCTGAGGGCCAGACAGAAACCGAGCAGGGTAACGAGCTTCAAGGGTAATAGGCGCATGTCATCATCCTTACTGGCGCGGTGCACGCGGTATGGGGTCTTGGGTATCTAGATTATCAAACAGCAGCGCCCGCGGGTTCTCGTTCAGAGTACGAGTCAGCGGCTGGAGATCGCGCATCAATCGATCCAGGCGCTCGATGGCTGAGGTCAGGTCCTGATAGGCCGGTGACGAGGGCGAAACACCCTGCAGCGTCGTGCGCAGTTCTTCGAGTGTGGCGTTGAGGTTGCCGCCCACGGCCTGGGTTTCTGGATCGCTCAGCAGTTGATTGAGCGACGTGCTGACCTCGCGAACCTCGTTCAATACACTTTCGGATGCCTGAAGATTGCGGTCCAGGCCAGCGAGCAGGGGTTCTACTTCGAGTGCGTTGAGCTTGTCCAGAAGATCCGTTACCTGCGCTTGTATCTGGGCAAAGCCACCAGCCATGGTGGGGAACACGGTGCGGTCTGAGAAGGTTTCAGCGACGTACTGCTCTTCGACGTCACGCTGGAAGTTTAGGTCGACGAAGAGCGCGCCGGTCAGCAGGTTGCCGTTCTTGAGTGAAGCGCGAAGACCCAGCGCAAACATGCGCTTGAAGCGTGCATCCCACTCGTCCAGGTCGATATCGCTATTTTCGATGCCCAACCGCTGTGGCTCGATGCGGATCAGCACAGGTATGGCAAAGCGTGCACGCGAATCAGGCTGCGGTGCGGTGAAGTTCCAGGGCACGGCGGCCACGGTTCCCATGCGCACGCCACGAAACTCGACGGGCGCGCCCCGCGAAAGACCTCGTACCGTATCGTCGACCAGCAGCACATATTCAAGGTAGCGGTTGAACGTGCCTTCACGGGCATCGTCTTCATCGGCGTAAAGGTTGAAGAGTGCCCCGGTTTCCACTGGGCGCCCCATAGGCAGGTCTTCTGGCACGCCAAACGTCACGCCACCACCCAGAAGAGCCTCGAAGGATTCCACGTTGACCCGGAATCCGTTGGCGTCGAGGCGAAAGTCCACGCCGCTTGCGGTCCAGAAGCGGGTACTGTCGGTCACCAACTGGGCATAGGGCTCTTCAATGAATACCTGATGGTGCATGGTGCGTGATTCGGGATCAAAGCTGGTTTCTTCAACGCGCCCTACGGTATAGCCCTGATACGATACCGGGTCGCCTACGCGCAGTGAATTGCCCAGTTGGCTGACCAGGCTGATGTTCAAGCCTGCCATGCCCGCTGTGGCTACCGGTGGTACATCGCTGACCGGAAATTCACGCCGCTGCTGTTCGGAGCTTCCCGGTTCAAGCTGTATGTACGCACCTGATAGCACGGTGCCCAGCCCGCTGATGCCTTCGCGGCCGATACGTGGCTTGACTACCCAGAAACGGCTATCTTCGCGCAGCATGGAGTCCGCCTGGGGCTGGATGCGCGCGGTGATCACGGCATGGCTCAGGTCGTCGGAGAGCTGTACGCTCTGGACAAGACCGATTTCCACGTTTCGGCTTCTGATCAAAGTGTTGCCGGCTTCGATGCCTTCGGCGTTGTTCATGGTCAGGGTGATCGTCGTACCGCGGCTGGTGTAGTTGTCATACACCAGCCATAACCCGATGATGATAGCCACGATGGGCACGATCCAGATAGGGGAAAGCCGGGTCTGGCGGGATGGCCTGGCCTTGTTGAGATCTGGATCCTGTTCGCTGACAGTAGGGGTTTCGTTACCCATTAATGACTCCCTGGGTGGCTATGAGCAGAAGGGGTTGAAGAGGGTTTCGGCGCATCCCATATCAGGCGCGGGTCGAAGGTCATGGCTGCCAGCATGGTGAGTACTACCACTGAGCCAAACGCGAGGGCTGCCGGGCCGGGGGTGATGGACATCAAGGCGCCGGCGCGAATCAGCGCCACCAGGATGGCTACCACGAAGACATCGACCATCGACCAGCGGCCGATGAATTCGGTAATGCGATACAGTTTGGTACGGCTGATGGTATTGGGGCGCCTGCTGCGCTGCACGGCGATACATAACCAGGAAAGTGCCAAAAGCTTGCCTACCGGCACGATGACGCTGGCAACGAAGATGACGGCGGCAACCGGCCAGGAGCCCATCTGCATGAGTTCGACCACGCCACCAATGATGGTGGATGAGCCGCTGTGGCCAAGGCTTGTCGTGGTCATGATCGGGTAGACATTGGCCGGTATGTACATGATGGTGGCCGCCCCCAGCAGCGCCCAGGTGCGCTGGAGGCTGTGCGGCAACCGGGGATGGAGCTTCTCATGACAGCGTACACAGCGCGATTTCTGACCCGGGGGCAGCGCATTGATCAACCCGCAGGTCGGGCAGCCAGTCAGGCGCTGACTGGCGGCGGTTGCTCCGGTCTGCGTGCCTTCCGGTGCCAGTGGTTCGCCTTCCAGTGAAAACCACATCCAGTCGGCATCGATGGACTGGGTGGTCATGAGTAGCAGAACGGCAAAGACGCAAAACCCCCAAAACGATACACCCAGCTCGATATCTGCCATACCGGCAATTTTGATCAGGCTGACCAGCGCGCCGATGATGAAGACGTCGGCCATCATCCAGGGCGTCAAGTGCGCCAGCGAGCGGGCAATATCCCGACTGAACGATAGTGGTTTGCCGCTGAGCAGACCAAACTGCAGCCAGATGACGCTGAGGAGATATACCGCGGGTAGAACGGCAATCGTCATGATGACAATGATGCCTACCAGCGGCTGATGAAACGCAATCAGGGTCGTCGCCGTCTGGGCAAGCTCTATACGGTTGCCCACGCCGCTGACGCTGAAACTGACAAATGGGAACGAGATGGCGACCAGCAGAGCGATCAGCGCCGAGATGGCCAGAGCCATACTGCGCTGGGCAGGGTAGCGATGGCGCTTGACCAGTACGTGGGCACAGCGTGGACAGCTTGCTTTCTCGCCTGAGGCCAGTGGCGGTAGAGCCGACACCCAGTCACATTCATGGCAGGCACGCAAGCGCCTGCGCTGGGCGCGAACCTCGGGCGGAGAACGATCCACCAGTGGGGTATTGACCGGGAGTCTGCGGCGTTTCATTAAACGGTAGTCGGGCAAATGCGACTCTCTCACTTGGATGTACAGTGACACCAATAAAATAAATAGGTGGCGGACAATTTGACTGTCAATTATTTGATACTTTGATACTAGTCTATACCAGTGCTTGACCGACACACTCGGTTGGTCAAGGATGCAGCCGCGATAGTGCCTAATATTCTTTCAATAAGGAAATGAAATGTTGCTTCCCCTGGTTGGTGTGGTGATAGGGCTGGTAATGCTGATCTGGAGCGCTGAGAAATTCATCGATGGCGCCGCGGCAACCTCGCATTGGCTTGGCCTGTCCCCCTTGCTGATCGGCATGCTGGTGATCGGCTTTGGTACCTCCGCGCCGGAAATGATGGTGTCGGTACTGGCAGCGCTACAGGGCAATCCAGGGTTGGCAGTGGGCAACGCCTACGGATCCAATATTGCCAATATCGGCCTGGTGCTGGGTTTTGTGGCCTTGATGGCACCACTCGCCGTGCACTCGAGCGTAATTCGCAAAGAAATGCCACTGCTGGTTCTGGTGACACTGATTACCGGTGTCATGCTGTGGGATGGATGGGTATCACGCTGGGAAGCCGCCGTCCTGCTGGTTGCGCTGGCCGTGTTCATCGTTGTCAGTATTGTTCGTTCGAAAAAGCAGTCAAGCGACCCATTGCTTGACGACGTGGCGGATGCGCTGGGCAGTAAACCGATGTCGCGCGGCAAGGCCATCATGTGGACACTGATTGGCCTGGTATTGCTGGTCGCCAGTTCGCGTCTGCTTGTCTGGGGAGCGGTAGAGATCGCCCAGCGCTTTGGCGTCAGTGATCTGGTCATCGGATTGACCGTCGTGGCCGTGGGAACATCATTACCCGAGCTTGCGTCATCCATCAGTGCGCTACGCCGTGGAGAGCACGATATGGTGCTGGGTAACGTGGTGGGATCGAACCTGTTCAACAGTCTGGCCGTAGTGGGGCTTGCCGGCGTCATCACGCCTATTGAAGCGGGGCGCGAAGTGCTGGTGCGTGACTGGAGCATCATGACCTGCATGACCTTGCTGATGATCCTGTTTGCCTTTTCCTGGCGTGGTCGGCCGCGGCGTATCAATCGCCTGGAAGGAGGCGTCCTTTTTACCCTGTTTATCGCTTATACCGGATACATGGTCAGTATCGTGGTCTTGAGCTGACAAATCAGTGTTTTTTGATGTGTGTCAATACGACACGCTTTGGCAAAATTAGGCCGATGTATAGTGAGAGGCAAAGCAGTAAGATGGCAATATAAGTAAAGAATAGGCTTAGTACTTATAACTAAAATGCGGTGCCCAAGTGGCGCGACTAAGCTTGTACCAACCATGACTGGGGTATCAATTCAGGCCTAGGAGCGTGTAATGGAACTCGATCCCTTAATGCTGTCGCGAATTCAATTCGCATTTGTTGTCTGCTTTCACACTATCTTTCCCGTGTTCACGATCGGGTTGGCCTCTTATATTGCGTTATTGAATGGTCTTTTCTTCAAGACGCAGAACCCTGCCTGGGACCGCCTGGCGCTTTTCTGGACCAAGGTGTTTGCCGTGGTATTCGGCATGGGGGTGGTTTCGGGTATCGTGATGTCGTTCCAGTTTGGTACCAATTGGAGCAACTTCTCGCTGGCGGCTTCCAATTTCATTGGTCCGCTGCTCAGTTACGAAGTGGTGACCGCCTTCTTCCTCGAAGCTGCCTTTCTGGGCGTATTGCTGTTCGGGCGTGGCAAGGTGCCTCAGGGTATCCACCTGCTGGCCGCCATCATGGTAGCGGTCGGTACGTTTATTTCCGCTTTCTGGATATTGTCGGCCAACAGTTGGATGCAGACACCGGCAGGTGTCGAACTCATCGACAATCGCTTCCACGTCATTTCCTGGCGCGAGGCGATCTTCAACCCTTCGTTCCCTTACCGCTTTGCGCATATGGCGTTGGCGTCATTCGTCACTGGCGGGTTCGTCGTGGCGGGGGTGAGTGCCTGGTTTTTGCTGCGTGGACGTGACCCGGAAGCCAATCGCCGGGCACTTTCCATGTGCCTGTGGCTGCTGCTCTTCTTGACGCCTCTTCAGGCAGTAGTAGGCGACTATCACGGCCTGAATACGCTCGAGTATCAACCTACCAAGGTCGCCGCGATGGAAGGACACTGGGAGACTGCTAACAACGTGCCGCTGCTGCTGTTTGCCTTGCCGGATCAAGAAGCCCAGCAGAACCGTTTTGCGGTCGGTATTCCCAACTTGGCGAGCCTTATTCTGACGCACTCGCTTGACGGTGAAATCCCAGGTATCAACGAAGCACCTCCAGAGGAGCAGCCGCCTGTCATGCTCGTCTTCTGGTCTTTCCGGGTGATGGTCGGCATTGGTCTGGTCATGATTGCCACCGCATTTGCGGGTCTACTGCTTCGCCGCAGAGGGCGTATCTACGAAAGCACCGCCTTTCTGAAGACGCTGGTAGGCATGATTTCCTTGCCTTTCATTGCCGTTCTCGCTGGTTGGATCGTGACCGAGTCCGGCAGGGCGCCCTGGCTGGTATACGGTGTGATGACGCATGCAGAAGGGGTTACGCCTTCGCTGACCGGCTGGATGGCTTTGGCGACGTTGATTGGTTATGTGCTGGTGTATGCCATCGTCTTCTATGCAGGCATCTACTACCTGACCCGCGTGGTGCGCAATGGCATGCTGCCCGAGCATGCACAAGATAAGTCTGACCCAGACGCAGATCGTCCCAAGCGTCCGTTATCTGCTGCCCATACTCCCTTTGATGACGACGTTGACCCGGTAAGGAGCTAAATCATGGAAATGTTTGATCTATCGATTATTTGGGCGGGGATTATCGGTTTCGGTGTCATCATGTATGTCTTGATGGATGGTTTCGACCTGGGGCTCGGGATTCTATTTCCCTTTGCCCCGGACGAGGATTCACGTGATGTGATGATGAACTCCATCGCGCCGGTATGGGACGGAAACGAAACCTGGCTGGTACTGGGGGGCGCAGGCCTGCTGGCGGCTTTCCCGCTGGTCTATTCGATCTTTCTACCGGCGCTTTATCTAGGGGTTTTCCTGATGCTGGCCGGCCTGATCTTTCGCGGTATTGCATTTGAGTTTCGCTTCAAGTCTCGCCGCAACCGTCATTGGTGGAACCGCGCGTTTAGCTGGGGATCGGCCATTGCAACCTTTGCACAAGGCGTCGTAGTGGGTGCCTACATCCAGGGCTTCCAGACCGAGAACTTTGTTTATACCGGCGGTGCGTTTGACTGGTTGACCCCGTTTACCATTGTAACTGGCCTTGGGCTGATGGCAGGCTACGCGCTGTTGGGTTCTACCTGGCTTATCCTCAAGTCTGAAGGTCACGTGCAGGACTGGGCGTACAAGATCACCCCCATCCTGCTGGCGATAGTACTGGTCGTGTTTGCCATCATCAGTATCTGGACACCTTTCGTCAATGAGGTTGTCTGGGAGCGCTGGTTCGGTAACCTTCGCTTGATCTGGATCTTCCCGGCGTTGGCCCTGCTGTTTGCCTTCCTGGTGTTCAAGTCAGTGAAGCAGCGCCGTGAAAGCTATCCGTTTATCGCCACCATCGGTATTTATGTGTCCACTTATCTTGGCTTGATCGTGAGTCAGTGGCCAATGATCGTTCCGCCGAACTACACCCTGTGGGATGCGGCTTCAGCACCTGAATCTCAGCTATTCCTGCTTATCGGTGTACTGTTTGTCATTCCTGTGGTTCTTGTATACACCGCCTGGACTTATTGGGTATTCCGCGGCAAGGTGCGCGTGGGAGAGGGTTATCACTGAGTCTGAGGCGTTAAGATGACGGAGCAGCCGTTAACCGCTCGCTCCTGGTTGAAAACGTTGGCAACTCTAGAGCGGCGACGATTAAATCTCGCCGCTTTTCTTGGCGTTTTGGCTGGGCTGCAGACGGTAGCAATTGTGGTAGGTGTGGCGTGGCTGGTAGATCAACTGGTCGTTCATCAACAAACCCCTTATCAACTTCTCGATCTTCTTGGTGTGTTGGCGCTATGCGTGGCAGGACGCGGTGTCTGCCAGTGGGGGCAGGAGGTGGTCAGTCTGGAAGCGAGCCTCCGTATTCGTCAATATGCTCGCCGACAGGTACTGGATAAATTCTGGGCGCTGGGGCCTGTATGGCTGGCTTACCGTCAAAGTGGCGCGCTGGCGACCCAGGCGGTCGAGAATATCGAAGCGCTGGATGGGTATTTTGCGCGCTTTTATACCCAGTTGCGTATTGTGTCGCTACTGCCACTGGCCATCTTGTGCATCGTGGTCAAGCTTGATTATCTAGTGGCGATCTTTCTGCTGATCTCGGCGCCCATCATTCCCTTGTTCATGGCACTTGTGGGTATGGGAGCCGAGCGTGTCAACCGGGAACAGTTTGCGGCCGTGGCGCGGCTTTCCGCACATTTTATCGACCGCGTTCGCGGAATGGCCACGCTCCAGCTGTTTGGTAAAACCGAAAGTGCCCATCGCGACGTGTGGTGGGCAACGGACCACTATCGGCGCTTGAGCATGCGTACTCTACGCTTGGCGTTTCTGTCTTCTGCAGTACTCGAATTCTTTGCCTCGGTGGCCATTGCCGTGGTCGCCATGTACGTCGGCTTTGGGCTGCTTGGGTATATCGATTATGGCCCTTCGGCTTCGCTGACCCTTTTTTCAGGCCTTGCAGTTTTGCTTCTCGCGCCGGAGTTTTTTCAGCCCTTGAGAACCCTTTCACAACACTATCATGATCGCGCAACGGCCTTGGGAGCGGCGGAAAGCCTGATCACGGTGCTTAATGAGTCGAGTACGCAGCGTGGGAGTGTCCTGGCGGCTTCCCAGAATAGTCATCTGGCGCGCCTGAAGGATATATGCGTCGAGTACTCAAGTCGTGGGCGAGTGCTGGGACCTGTGAGCTTGACGGTTGATCAAGGTGACGTCATTGCACTCAGTGGGCCTTCAGGTAGCGGTAAGTCAACACTGCTGGCACTGTTTGCCGGATTCTTGACCCCTTCCCAGGGGGAGCTGGAACTCGCTGCACCGCGCTATGCATGGCTGGATCAACAGCCTGCCTTGCTGCACGGTACCCTGGCAGACAACCTGCGGCTGGCTGATCCAAGGGCCGATGAAGCGGCAATGCTCGTTGCGCTGGAGCAGGCCGGGCTGGGAGAGCTTCTGGCGCACCTGCCAAGCGGTCTGGATACCCTGATTGGTGAGCGCGGTTTGGGTCTGTCCGGCGGACAGGCTCAGCGTCTGGCATTGGCACGCATCTACTTAAGCGATGCCGACTTGATACTGCTGGATGAGCCTACCGCCAGCCTGGATAACGATACCGAAGAGCGGGTCATCCAGGCGCTGCTCAAGTGGGTAGGCGAGGGGCGTACACTGATCATGGCCACCCACCATCCTCGAGCCATCGAAGTTGCCAAGCGCCACTTTCGCGTACGCGAGGGGCAATTGGAGGAGGTGGCCCATGAAGCGTAGCTCTTCCGCTCAGCCATCATTGCTTTCCAGGACGCGCCAGGCGCTTCTTCCCTGGATAGTGTTGATGACCAAGCGGCGGCGGCGTTTTCTAGCGGGGGCGCTGCTTATATGGCTTACCCTGGCCGCTGGGCTATCGCTGCTCGGGCTTTCGGGATGGTTCATTACCGCTTGTGCCTTGGCTGGTATTGCCCTGTCCCTTGGATTGCCTTCGCGTCTTGATGTTTACGTACCTGGCGGCGGGATACGCTTTTTCGCGCTTCTGCGAACGGTAGCCCGCTATATAGAGCGCCTTTACAATCATGATACGGTGCTTCGCCTTCTGGCTGATCTGCGCTATCGCGTATTCGGTACACTGACTCGTCTGGATGAAGCGGCGCTTCGCCGTCACCGCATGAGTGATTGGCTTGGTCGTTTGACCTCTGATATCGACGCCCTCGACAACCTGTATCTACGACTGCTGATGCCGCCTCTGGTCAGTTTGCTGGTAATCGTCGGCGTCGGTCTGTTTGTGGCTATCTGGTGGCCCGGTTTGGCATCATGGCTTGCGGGCGTGCTGTTCGTACTCTGGATAGGCCTTACCTACGGTATGGCGCGCCTCTGCTTTGTACAAAGCCATCGGCAGGTGGCGGATCAAGAAAGGTTGCGCCGGCTTGTCATCGATCAGTTGCAGGCAACCGCTGAGCTGATCGCCTACCAGAGCGCTGTCTGGCACCGCCAGCAGGTGGCCACTCATGAAGCAGCTTCACTGGACAATCAACGTCGCTTGGGTCGGTATACCGCCTGGGGTAATAGCGTTATCGGCGTGGTAACCGGGCTCTTGCTGCTGGGCGCAATATGGTTTGGTGGCATCCTGGTTGCCGAGGGTACGCTTGCCGGCCCTGTGCTGGTAATGATGTTGCTGATCGTTTTGGGTATCAACGAGGTATTTGTGCAGCTACCGATCGCCTTTGCTCGCCTGGGCGGCAGCGTGGCAGCCGCCGAGCGCTTGAATGCGCTGGATACGGAAGCGCCCGAAAAGCAGTTGGAACTGCCTGATCAGCCGCTAGGCATAATGATGCGAGAGGTTACGCACTGCTACTCCTCAAGCGCTGAATCGACGCTAAGCGATATCTCATTCACGCTTGGCCCTGGCGAGCAGGCCGTGATTACCGGTCATTCCGGTGCCGGTAAAAGCACGCTTGCCGCGCTATTGACCGGACGGCTGAAAGCGTCCCAGGGGAAGGTGGAAATAGGGGGCTGCGAGCCTTGGGCCGTTATCGATAGTCAGCGTTCACAACGTATTGCACTGCTCACTCAGCAGGTAGATTTGTTTGATGCATCGCTTGAAGATAACCTGCGCCTTGGCAATGCCGAGGCCAGCGATGAGGCGCTATGGAAGGTGCTTGAAGCGGTGGCCCTTGATGATTGGGTAAGGACACTACCTGCGCAGTTGGAAACACCTGTCGGCGAGCGCGGCCAGCAGCTTTCAGGGGGGCAGGCGCGCCGAGTTGCGTTGGCCAGGTTGCTACTGATGGATCCCTCGCTAGTCATCCTGGACGAGCCGTTTGCGGCTATCGACCACGCAACGGCGGAGCAGGTAGCCAGGGCGCTTTCGGATTGGCTCGAAGGACGAACCGCCATCTTTTTTGTGCATCATGGTTCACGTTTGCTGACGCAGCAGGTAAAACATCACTGGCACCTAAGCGCCGGTAAGCTAGGCTCAGAACGTTAATGCGCTTGATGCTAAGTGCTAAGGATAAGTTATGCAGGATTTTTTACGTCGTCTTCCCAAGGCTGAGCTTCATTTGCACATCGAGGGCTCGCTCGAACCCGAGCTCATGTTTGCATTGGCCGAGCGTAATGGGATCCAGCTCCCTTACGCATCCATCGATGAAGCAAAAGCAGCTTATCAGTTTGATGATCTGCAAGGTTTTCTGAATCTCTACTTTCAGGGTATGAGTGTTCTTTGCCATGAGCAGGACTTTTTTGATCTGGCCATGGATTACTTCAGGCGCGCAAGTAGTGAAGGGGTGGTGCATATTGATATGCACTTTGACCCCCAGGCGCATATCCAGCGCGGAGTTGCGCTGGATGTCGTCATGTCTGGTCTGTTGCGTGCCAAACAGGAAGCCGAAGGCTCGCTGGATCTAAGCGTGGGCATGATCATGGCCTTCTTGCGTGACCGACCGGCCAAGGAGGCATTGGAAGTCCTGGAGGAAGCAGCACCTTACTGGGACCAGTTGGATGCCATCGGTCTGGATAGCGCCGAACGCGATCATCCGCCCTCTAAATTCGTCGAGGTGTTCAACCGAGCGAAGGAAATAGGTCTGGCGCGAGTGGCCCATGCGGGAGAAGAAGGACCCGCAGCCTATATTTTAGAAGCGCTGGAGCTACTCGGTGTATGTCGTATCGATCATGGTATCCGATGCCTGGAAAGCGATGAGGTAGTGGAACGCTTGCATGAGCAGCAAACGGTACTGACCGTATGTCCTCTCTCCAACGTCAGTTTGAAGGTCGTTGACGAGCTCAACAACCATCCTCTGCCCGCGCTGCTGGATAGGGGATTGAATATCACCATCAGCTCGGACGATCCTGCTTATTTCGGCGGTGGGCTGCTGGCGAATCATCTGGCTTGCGCGAAGGCATTCGACTGGGATGAAGATGCCTTCATTGAGCTTAACCGTAACGCTATTGCTGAGGCTTTCGTATCAGCGTCGCGGCGAAAGGACCTGCTGGCGCGCCTTGATGCACTGGCAACCTAAAAGAAATACAAAAAGTGGTTGACCCATCGAAAGAATTGCGTAGAATACGCACCACATCGAACGGCAGCGCCCTTCGGTAGCTCTTTAACAATTTGATCAGGTAATTCATGTGGGCGTTTGCCGATGAGGGTGACAAGTCACCAATTATCAAGGCAAGCGACACATCGATACTTTTTATCTTTTTATTAAGTATCACAGTGAATTCGTTTGAACCTTGAGCCAAGTTTGATCCGCTTTTGTTGCCTTCGGGCAGCACGTAAGGATCACAATGATTTTAAACTGAAGAGTTTGATCATGGCTCAGATTGAACGCTGGCGGCAGGCTTAACACATGCAAGTCGAGCGGTAACAGGGGAAGCTT
>NZ_JABYQT010000074.1 GCF_020075495.1 Vreelandella aquamarina | reverse complement strand
CCTCCTTAAACGATGCGTCATCCTCGCGGCAAGCGCTCACAATGAATTACCTGATCAAGTGCTGTTGATGAACAGTGATAAATGCACCTTCACGTTAAAAAAAGAGAAAAGACCTTTCTTTTTCTTTTAAAGGTGAAAAGAAACGTGTGTTTATCACTGCTTATAGCAGTCGCTCTTTAACAATGTATATCATGCTGACA
>NZ_JABYQT010000073.1 GCF_020075495.1 Vreelandella aquamarina | reverse complement strand
GCAGCAAGGCGCTGTCACCCACGGTGGCGGTGTTGTTAGCCGTTAGCCCTTGTGCGTCGGTCACGGTCACGTTCACCGCCGGCAGGTTGCCGCCGCCGTTGACGTGGGCCGCGCCCGCGTCGGTCAGGGTGACCGTGCCGGTGATCGCGTCGATGGCGTAGTAGCCGTCGGCGTTGCTGCCCTCGGTCAGGCTGTAGCGCA
>NZ_JABYQT010000072.1 GCF_020075495.1 Vreelandella aquamarina | reverse complement strand
ATCACCGGCACGGTCACCCTGACCGACGCGGGCGCGGCGCACGTCAACGGCGGCGGCAACCTGCCGGCGGTGAGCGTGACCGTGACCGACGCACAAGGTCTGACGGCAAACGACACCGCGCCCGTGGAGGCCAGCGCCTTGCTGCCCACCGTCGAGGTGACCAGCACTTATGACGCCATCCAGGGCGCGGCCGAAGCCGGC
>NZ_JABYQT010000071.1 GCF_020075495.1 Vreelandella aquamarina | reverse complement strand
GACAACGCGGCGCTGCGCTACAGCCTGACCGAGGGCAGCAACGCCGACGGCTACTACGCCATCGACGCGATCACCGGCACGGTCACTCTGACCGACGCAGGTGCGGCCCACGTCAACGGCGGCGGCAACCTGCCGGCGGTCAATGTCACGGTAACGGACGAAGACGGCCTGACCGCACGTGGCGACGCCACCGTGGGTGACAGCGCCT
>NZ_JABYQT010000070.1 GCF_020075495.1 Vreelandella aquamarina | reverse complement strand
GGCCGTCTTCGTCCGTTACCGTGACATTGACCGCCGGCAGGTTGCCGCCGCCGTTGACGTGGGCCGCGCCCGCGTCGGTCAGAGTGACCGTGCCGGTGATCGCGTCGATGGCGTAGTAGCCGTCGGCATTGCTGCCCTCGGTCAGGCTGTAGCGCAGTGCCGCGTTGTCGCCGTCCGGGTCGTTACCCTGGCTGGTCGCCACCGGCTGGC
>NZ_JABYQT010000069.1 GCF_020075495.1 Vreelandella aquamarina | reverse complement strand
GCGGCCCACGTCAACGGCGGCGGCAACCTGCCGGCGGTGAACGTGACCGTGACCGACGCACAAGGGCTAACGGCTAACAACACCGCCACCGTGGGTGACAGCGCCTTGCTGCCCACCGTCGAGGTGACCAGCACTTATGACGCCATCCAGGGCGCGGCCGAAGCCGGCCAGCCGGTGGCGACCAGCCAGGGCAACGACCCGGACGGTGACAACGCGGC
>NZ_JABYQT010000006.1 GCF_020075495.1 Vreelandella aquamarina | reverse complement strand
CGCAGCGGCTTGCCGCCGTGGCGCCATACGGCAAACCAGTCAAACCACCAGGCGAGTTGGCTTTTATAATCCGAGGTGGTGATTCCAATGAGCGGCCGGGACATTCAGATATATTCCCTTTGAGTATTCAAGATGAGAGGGCGCCTTGAGCGTCAGGCGGTTCTGCGCCGATGCTAACGCCGGCGCTTCCAGCACATCAGCCTGTCTTTCAGGCGCTTCCACAGCGGTTGGTTCTGCCTGGCGATGTACTCGTCGCAGCGGGCGCGTAGCGCCACGTCATCGGCGGCCAGCTTCTCTACTTCGACCCATCGGTTCCATTCGGTAACCGCCCCCCAGCCGGGCTGGGAAAGCTGCGCATTGGGCAGCCGGTAGTGAAAGGTCGGGCGTGGCTTGGTAAGCTTGGTGTGCAGGAGCTCGTGAGTGTGGTCAGGGCGCAGATAGGCAAACAGCGGCAGCAGATCAAGCTCACGATTGCGGGTCGGATTGTACGCAAGGTAGTCATCGATGAACGTGTCCAGGTCCGGCTCATAGCGGCTATCCAGAACCTTGAGCGCATACTCCTTGTGAAACGGGTTGGCGTGGGGAAGCACTTCTCGGGTGATATCCACCTTGATCTCGTCGCGCAGCCAATGGGCCAGCAGCAGGTAGGCACGCAGCATTCTCAGCAGGTACTCGACATCCAGGCGCTCGACCTCGAGATTGAGGTGCAGGCCAAACCCGTACAGAAGGCTTGCATCGGTTCCCTTGGCGCCCTGCTCGCGCAGCGCATCGAAGATGGTATCCAGGCCTTCGAGCTCGCTCCAGGGCACGGGCGGGCAGATGAGCTCGGTAGGCACCAGGCCAGACACCATGTCGCCGATCAGCTCGCGGGTTTTCTGATGAAACTCTACCCGACGCTCGTGCTTGAGACGCTCCCATTCGCTGTCCTGGTGGCGGCTGTCATCGAGGACCGCCTGATCCGGATGGGCGTACTGCGTATCGAGCTCGATACCGAACTCGCCCCAGCGCGTGCTTTCCACCTGTAGTC
Source organism: Vreelandella aquamarina (assembly GCF_020075495.1). Lineage (GTDB taxonomy): Bacteria > Pseudomonadota > Gammaproteobacteria > Pseudomonadales > Halomonadaceae > Vreelandella > Vreelandella aquamarina_A. Next base: position 227,360 of record NZ_JABYQT010000006.1, on the reverse strand, counting down.
GATGGGGGCTGACCACGTTAAGCTCACCGCCGAACAGATCACGCACTACCTGGGCCGTGTCGCGTGGTGGCAGACCGGCAAACTCAATCTCGACGCCTACGTGGCGTATCTTGCCATCGCTATTGAACCGGTTGGGTGGAGCTTGCAGCGTCATCTCGGCATCCTGTGAGGTGAACGTTTAAACTATCAGCCTATCATAGTCACTCGAGAAGGCCGTCACGCAAGAAGACGAAGCGGGTTCGTCAACGCAGCGGGCCCTCTGCCATCCTGACGATACCGCGAATCATTTACCCATCCATTTTCGGGAGCAAGGCGTGCGACAGCACTGGATAATCAACACTGTCATCGGCCTCATTCTGACATTCGTTGTCTGCGTGGCGCCGGCCCAGGCACAAATGCCCGGCGTTTCATTGCCAAGCCTCGGAGGAGAGACCAGTAACGAGACCGATGTCAGCAGCGACGAGTTCCAACGCTCGCTCGACGATGTCATCGGTATGCTCGAAAACGAGGAGCGGCGCACTGAGCTGCTCAGCTCGCTGCGAGAGCTGCAGGTCACAAGCGACGCTGCAGAAGAAGAGACGGTCGTGCGTCAGGGGCTGCTGGGGGCGCTTGCCGATACGCTGACCGATATCGGCGAGCATGCCCAGGCGGGGGATTCCCCCATTGACGAGTGGTCCAGGCAGCTGGTTCAGGGCGCAGCTGACCTTCGCGCGTTGAACGACGAGGCAAGCCAGGGCGAAGTGATCCGTGCCGTGGCCGATGGTGCCGTGCTGGCGGTGATATGGGTCACGCTGCTGGTCGTGATGATCGCCTTCGGGCGCCTGGTGGCCACGCGGCGCAACTGGCCGCTGGATTTGCCCCGCGACCCCAAGGCGTGGCTGCTGGCTGCCCACTTTCTGCGCCGCATGCTGCCCTGGGTGCTGGCCTTCCTCATTACCCTGGGTGTGGGGCAGCTGCTTTCCTATAGCGCAGGGCGCACGCTGGTACTGGTCGTGGCTTACATCTGCCTGTGCGGGCGGGCGCTTTCGGTGGTATTTGAAACGGTCATTGCCTTCTTCAGCCGGGGCCACCGATTCACCGCCGTCCAACTGCTTCAGCAGCAGGCGCTGCGCGGACTTTTCGTGATTGGCGCGCTGATCGCGCTGGGTGATGCGGTCAACTCGACCCGCCTGGTCGAGCTGCTGGGTGGCGAGCTTGCAAGTCTGGTATCCGTGCTGGCCAACATGCTGGCCGCGCTGCTCTCGGCTCGGTTCATCATCAAGTTCAAGCGGCCGGTACGCCAGCTGATCTGTAACCGGCCCTACAAGCAGCGCCGCGACGCCAGCACGGCGGTGGAAATGATTCGCGGTCTTGGTGGACTCTGGCACGTACCGGCGCTTCTGCTGGTAGGTGGCTCGCTGCTGGCCATCTTCATTACCGTGGGCGATGTGGGCACGGCCTTGGCCCGTTCGATCATTTCCGCCAGCCTGCTGGTACTCACCCTGGTCATCACCGGCCTGCTGCGCCGTCAGGAAGTTCGGCTTGGCAAGCGCCGCCATCGCCGCCGCCAGAGCCAGTACCGTAAACGTCTGGAGCGCTTCGGATTCGTGCTGGCGCACATCTGTTCGTGGATGGTGTTTGCCGAACTCTTCATGCAGATTTGGGGCGGCTCGCTCTTCGGGCTGGGCCAGCAGGCAGTGGCAAGCGCGCGTATCGGCCAGGCCCTGGTGAGTCTGGGGGCCACCATCCTGCTGGCGTGGCTGGTATGGATCTTTGCCGATACGGCGATCCAGCGGGCGCTTACCTCATCAGGGCGGGCCAGAGGGCGCCGGGTCAATCAGGCGCGTGCACAGACCATCACGCCGATGATCCGTAACGTGATCTTCGTGGCTATCCTGATCATCGCCTTCATCGTCGGGCTTGCGAATCTGGGGGTCAACGTCACGCCGCTGCTGGCGGGTGCCGGTGTAATCGGTCTGGCGATTGGTTTCGGCGCCCAGACCCTGGTTCAGGACTTGATTACCGGCATCTTCATTCTGATCGAGGACTCGCTGGCAGTAGATGACTTCGTGCGCATCAATGACCACATGGGCACGGTCGAAGGGCTGACGCTGCGCACCGTGCGCCTGCGCGACCTGGACGGCGTCGTGCATATCATTACCTTCAGCCGGATCGAGTCGATCCACAACATGTCGCGCCAGTTCGGTATCGCCCTGATGCGTATTCGCATTCCCTACGACATGAAAATCGATGATGCGATCACCCTGATGCAGGAGACGGCCCTGGAGCTGCGCAAGGACCCGATGATGCGCCACTACATCTGGTCGCCTCTGGAAATGCAGGGTGTGCAGGGGTTTGAAGAGGGCTGCCCGGTGCTGCGCATGCGTTTTCGCACGGCGCCGGAAATGCAGTGGGACGTATCGCGTGCCTTCAACCTGCTGCTCAAGCAGCGCATGGAAGAGCAGGCCATCGACCTTGGCGTGCCGCGTCTCAGCGTCAGCATGGAGGCGCGTTCAGAAGATCGCATGGCACCTGAAGCGGGCACCGAGCTCGGGTTTGGCACGGCGCAAGGCGACGATCAGCACGCATCCAAGCATAGCCCGCCGCCGCCCAAACCGGCCCCGCGGCCTACCGAGGCCGAGGTAAGGCGCGATGAACGCGAGCGGGCACCGGCGGCATCACGCGGCGAAGACACGGCTCAGCGTGAACCCCACGGCAATCCCTATGCCCGTTCCAGTGCCGAAAGCGGCGATGAGTAGCAAAAAGCCACGCCGTCCACGCACGCGGTTGTAGAGCGATACGGCGTGGCTGACACGGTCGACGAGTTCATCATGCCGCGATACCGCCTGATCCGGTGGCCGGGAGAAGTCGTTGGCCACATCGCCTTGCCAGTGCGCGCCGTGGGTAAGGCCTAGTCGCGCGCGCAGCTGGCCGATGTCGTTCAAGGTCTCGAGTGCTTGATGGTAGCTCTGACGATGGCTGGCCACGCCAAAGACGGCCTCGGCGTCCTGGCGCAGCGCGCTATTGGGGCAGCGGGCCACGGCTTGTTTCAGTTCTTCGTCGTTGGCCTCGGGTGATACGCCAAGGCGTTGGTAAAGGTCGCGCATGGAAGTAGGCCGGTTTTTTATTGATAGGTGTGCATCAGGTAATCATAGGCGCTCTTGATGCGCTGAAAACGTGCCGAAGCGAGCGCAATTCGGTGTTCGCTTTCAGTATAAAAGCGGTCCGGGTGGTGCATCTGCGCCATGCGCCGGTACGCCTTGCGCACTTCCAGCTTGCTCGCGCCGGGCATCAGCCCCAACACGGCCAGCGCTCGCGTGGTGCGGTCCGGCGGTGTGGCGCGGTAGGGCTGCTCGTGGTTGTGCTTCTTCTCCTGGTGTGACTGCCGATGGCGCCGGCTGCGTTCGCGTTCATGCTGCTGTTCGCGCTGACGGGCCTTTTCACGCTCAGCCTGCTCGCGGGCCTGATCGGCCTCCTGCTGGCGCTGTCTGGCCTGCTCGGCTCTTTGCTGTTCCTGCCGGGCCTGTTGGCGGGCGGCTTCGGCCTGGCGAGCCTGCTCGGCCTCGTACTTGGCATAGTGCTCGGCATCATGTATCCGCCAGTAGGCATCGCGGCTGGGGTCTTCAGGAGCGGTCAAGGCACGGCCCGTCAGTTCCTGAAACAGGGTAGCCAGTGTCGCCGGAGGAACATCGAACAGGTCGGCAAGAAAGCGCAGGATATAGTGATTGGCCAGCGACAGCTCGCCGGTATCGGTCGCGACCGCAATGGCCTGGTGCATCACGCCAAGGCCGTGCTCCCTGGAGCACTCCCGACGCAGCACCTCGGCGGCCAGCTGGATCGCCTGAAGATCCTGCTGCTGGGCAATCTGCATCACCGGTGCCAGCTCGTGGCCGTGGCGAAAGTGCACGGATACCTGGGCCAGGCGGCGTCGCCGCTGACCTTCGGACACCTGCTGGCGGTGGCATAGCACCCAGGCCAGCAGCAACAGCTTTGCCGTATCCACTTGGCTACGGCTTTTCAACAGCAGCAGCTCGAAGGGTGAAAAACGGGCAATGGACATTCCCAGGCTCCAGAAACGAAGAGGCGGGCCAACCCCGCGCTAAATGGCTCACCATGCTATTGAGTGCCATGGTATATCATCGTTGAAGGCAATAAAGCAGGAGATTGAGCAGGTGATCAGCGTCGAGCGCAAAAACAGCTTCCAGCTGCGCCTTACCCGGCGCCTCAAGGAAGAGACATCGCATAGGCTTGACGTCTATCTTTTCATGCCGGCGGAGCTGGGTTTGAACGCCCATGTCATTTCCGAAGAGGCATTTTATCACGCCTCGATCAACGTCTCGCGGACTTACTACAGCGATGCCTACCACCTGCCGCTGGTGCATAGCCGCCTTGCCAGCCGCAACCAGCTGGGCAGTGAATCCTACCGGTTGAACCTGAGCCTTTACGCCTATCAGTACGTCGTCGCCATGGAGCGCACGACCCAGGAACTCCTGATGGGCGAGCGCAAGCTGCGCGATGAGCGCCAGAAAGCGTCGGATGAGAATCACAAGAGCAGCCAGGCGCTTTGCGAACAGCTAAACGAGATGTGCGATCTCAGCGAGAGCATCCTGAAAAGGATGCGCCGTCACCAGCCGGCCGATGAGCGTCTCTACAAGTATTTTGCCAACATCGATAATTACCTCTCCTGGTTTACCGAACAGCAGCTGCTTGCCCTGGTGGCGCATATGCCCAGAGGCGGTGACTTCAGCGATATCAAGCGACGCTTCATCAGCATCTGTGAACATGAAGACGAGTACCGTCGCGAGCAGCAGTACAACGCCGAACGGGTCATGACGGACCCCACTCGCATGTCCAACAAGATGCGTTTGCTGCGCCGACTGATCGAGTATCCGATTACCCTCAAGCAGGAGTCGCTGGAACTTGGTAGCGGCGAGCAGAAAGCGGTCAAGGCACTGGCCACCGCGGTGGTCATGGCATGTGTCACGCTAGGCGTGCTGCGCGTGCGCGAAGTGGTGGGCGATATCACCGCACTGTTCGTGCTGGCCATGGCGCTGCTTTATGCCCTGCGCGAGGTGTTCAAGGATGATCTACGCAATACCCTGTGGCGCTGGCTGCGCCGCGGACGACCCAAGTGGCGGCGCCAGTACGTCGACCCTACCCGCAATGCCACGGTGGGCCGTCAGCTGGAATGGTTCGACTACAAGCGCTATGCCGCGCTCGACAAGGATATCCAGCAGATGCGGCGGCGTACGGTGGCCCAGCGCGAAGAGATGGTGCTGCACTACCGCTCCAGCTCGCGAATGTTGCCGACCCGGTTTTTAAGCGGCTATGAGCATACCCGGGAAACGCTGCATATCGATCTTTTGACCCTGACCCGCCTGATGAGCAAGGAGAAGCATCACATCTACCGGCTCAAGGATGGCCAGGCAGTGCGCGAAAGCGTGGAGCGCCGTCATCTGTTCAACCTTATCGTGCGTGAGACGGGCAGCGAAGATCACCCCTATCTGGCGCGCTGGAAGGTCGTGGTGAGCCGTTCGGGCATTGTCGATGTGGAAAAGGTCGCCGATAACATCCCCGGTGAGGAAGCGGCCAAGGAGTCCGTCACCGCAAGCCCGTCTCCATGAGCCCACCATGAAAAACCGCCTGGGCGGGGTAAGCGCGCCAGGCGGTTGATCAAACAAGCACAAAGCGCCGTCAACCGAGCGCGTTGACCGCCTGCTCAAGATTGGCGACGCTGCGCTTCGTCTCGTGCAGCTTGTCCAGGCCGAACAGGCCGATCCGGAAGGTCTGGAAGTCGTCGCCCTCATCGCACATCAGCGGCACGCCGCCAGCGATTTGAACGCCCGCCTGGGCAAACTTGCCCACAAGCCCCGCATCATCGGTGTAGCTGACCACCACGCCGGGCGCTTCAAAGCCTTCCGCCGCCACGCTGACGAACCCATGGCGCTTGAGCATGGCGCGTACTTCTCGGCCAATGGCTTGCTGCTCCTCTTTTACCTTCTCGAAGCCGTAATCGCGGGTTTCCTGCATGATATCGCGCAACTGGCGCAGCGCATCCGTGGGCATGGTGGCGTGGTAGGCATGACCGCCGTTCTCGTAGGCCTGCATGATGGCGTGCCACTTGGCTAAATCGCAGGCGAAGCTGTTGCTCTGGGTTTTTTCCAGGCGCTCCAGGGCGCGCTCGGAGAGCATCACCATGGCGCAGCAGGGCGAACCGCTCCAGCCTTTCTGCGGGGCGCTGACTACCACATCCACACCGAGATCCTGCATATCCACCCACAACGTACCGGCGGCAATCGCGTCCAGCACGAACAGGCCGCCAACCTCGCGGGTCGCCTGGGCCACGGTGCGGATATAGTCATCCGGCAGCAGCAGGCCGGCCGAGGTTTCCACCTGTGGGGCGAACACCACGGCGGGCTTCTCCTCGCGGATACGCGCGGCGGCTTCCTCGGCGGGCACCGGGGCGAAGGGTGACTGGCGGTCCGCCGGGTCGACGCGGCGCGCCTTGAGCACCGTGTGCTGGTCGGTCAGCCGGCCCATATCGATGATCTGGGTCCAGCGGTAGCTGAACCAGCCATTGCGAATCACCAGGGTGTTCTGGTCCAGGGCGAACTGGCGCGCCACTGCTTCCATGCCGAAGGTGCCGCTGCCCGGCACGATCACCACGGCATGCGCGTTGTAGACCTCCTTGAGCGTGGCGGAAATGTCGCGCATCACGTGCTGAAACTGTTGCGACATATGATTGAGCGAACGGTCGGTGTACACCACCGAGTATTCGAGCAGGCCTTTAGGGTCGACGTTGGGCAGTAGGGCCGCCATGGCGTTCTCCTTGATCAATGGGCGCCGGGAAAGCGCAGGGAAGTGGCGCACAGGATACGAGGAATCGTAGGGGGAGGCCAGCGGCGCCCGGGGGACGCCGGAGCAAACAAAAGCCGCCGTCAAAGACGGCGGCAGGCATTACCATGCACCCAGCATGCGGCTTATCTATTGCTGGCCCTGGTGCTTGGGCAGCTGTTCCGGGCCGAAGGCATCCGGCAGCAGCGTCTGCATGGTGTAGGTCTTGAGGACCTCGCCCTGGCGGGAGAGCACCATGATCTGCGTGTCAGGCGTGGCGAACTCGCGAATACGCTGACGGCAGTCGCCGCAGGGCGTGCACAGGTGCTCGCCGGGGCCCATGACATACACCTTGGCAAGCTCGCGCTGGCCGGCGCTGATCATGGCGCTGATCGCCGAGGCTTCCGCACACAGCCCCTTGTAGTGGGCAACTTCCACGTTGCTGCCCACGAACTGCTGGCCGTTCGGGCTTTCCATTACCGCCGCGACCGGGTGGTCGGAGTAGGGCGCATAGGCGTTGGCCAATGCGCTCAGCAGTGTCTCGACCAATGCAGGCTCTGCCTGGCTCATAGGTGACTCCTTTAGGTGATTCACTCAGGCGCTGGCCGCGTCATCGCGCAGCACGGTATCCAGCGCAATCACCATCATGTCGTTGAAGGTGGTCTGGCGGTCGGCGCTGGAGAGCGCTTCGCCCTTCAGAATATGGTCCGAGACGGTGCAGATGGTCAGCGCCCGGGCGCCAAACTCGGCGGCCACCCCGTAAAGACCGGCGGCTTCCATCTCGACCCCTACGATGCCGTAACGCTTCATCAGTTCGGCCATGTCGGCCTGCGGGTTGTAGAACAGGTCCGCCGAGAAGATGTTGCCCACCTTGACGGGCACGTTGCGTGCCTTGGCAGCGGCCACGGCGTGGCTTGTCAGCTCGAAATCGGCAATCGCGGCAAAGTCATGGTCGTTGAAACGCATGCGGTTCACCTTGGAATCCGTGCACGCGCCCATGCCGATCACCACATCGCGCACGTTGACGTCATCGCGTACCGCGCCGCAGGAGCCCACGCGAATGATCGACTTGACGCCGTAATCGGTAATCAGCTCCTTGGCATAGATCGACACGGATGGAATGCCCATGCCGTGGCCCATGACCGAGATCTGGCGGCCCTGGTAAGTGCCGGTATAACCCAGCATGCCGCGCACGTCGTTGACCTGGCGTACGTCGTCAAGGTAGGTGTCGGCAATGTACTTGGCGCGCAGTGGGTCGCCGGGCATGAGCACCGTATCGGCGAAATCACCCTTTTCAGCACTGATATGCGGAGTAGCCATAAAATGTTCCTTTTACACAGTCAACGGCACCATCAGGCCGCGTGGGATAGAAAGCTTTCGCCATCGGCCATGGCAGGCAGGTCGAAATAGTCTGCCAGGGTCTGGCCGATATCGGCAAAGGTGTCGCGCGCCCCCATGGCGCCTGGGGCGAATCCGGCACCGCTGACCATCACGGGGACATACTCCCGGGTGTGCTCGGTGCCTTCCCAGCTCGGGTCGCAGCCGTGATCCGCGGTCAGAATCAGCAGATCGTCGTTGTTCAGTGCAGCGAGCAGCTCCGGCAGGCGAGCATCGAAATGCTCGAGTGCGGCGGCATAGCCCGGCACGTCGCGGCGGTGGCCGTAGACCGAGTCGAAATCGACGAAGTTGGTCATGATCATGGTCGGCCGGTCGCTGGTGTCGGCTGCGGTGCGTGCCACTTCACCCAGCGTGGCGTCCATCAGCGCGTCATGGCCGCTGGCCTTGACCTTGTGGGTGATACCGCAGTGGGCGTAGATGTCGGCAATCTTGCCAATCGACACGACTTCACCGCCAGCCTCCTGAAGCTTCTGCAGCACGGTAGGCGACGGCGGCTCGATGCTGTAGTCGCGGCGATTGCCGGTGCGCGCGAAGCTTGTGCTGTTCTCACCCACGAACGGGCGGGCGATGACCCGACCGATGTTGTAAGGCTCTAAAAGCTCGCGCACGGTTTCGCACAGCGCATAGAGGCGCTCGAGGCCGAAGTGCTCTTCGTGAGCGGCGATCTGGAAGACCGAATCTGCCGAGGTGTAGACGATCGGCTTGCCGGTCGCTACGTGCTCGTCACCCAGCCGGGCGATGATCTCGGTGCCCGAGGCGTGGCAGTTGCCGATCACGCCGGGCAGGTCCGCTTCCTGAACGATCTTGTCCAGCAGTTCAGCGGGGAAGCTGTCGGTCTTGTCGGTGAAGTAGCCCCAGTCGAAGCGCACCGGCACGCCGGCGATTTCCCAATGGCCGGAGGGGGTGTCCTTGCCGCTGGAGACTTCTTGCGCGTGGGCATAGGCGCCTTCGAGCACGTCTGGCAGGGTAACGCCTTCGGCCACCGCGCCGGTGCTGTCCCGGTGGGCGTGAAACAGGCCGAGCCTGGCCATGTTGGGCAGCTTCAGGGGACCTGAGCGTTCTGCGGTATCCGCCTCGCCGCGCGCGCAGGCCGCCGCGATGTGGCCCAGCGTGTCCGAGCCTTCATCGCCGAAGGCGGCGGCGTCGGCGGCACTGCCGATGCCGAAGGAGTCGAGTACCAGCACAATGGCACGTTTCATAGCAGTTACCTCTTCATCAGTCGGCTGATTAAAGTGCTTCACCGCGATAGGTTTTCTGGAGCAGCTCGTCCACGCTCGCCTCGCCTTCACCGAGAGTGAACGCATCGCGCAACTGCTGGGCGGCGCGCTCGGCGGCGTCTTCGCTGCGGGCGTGCACGTAGGCGAGCGGCTGCTGGCGGTCCACCTGAGTGCCCAGTTCGACGATCGCGCTGAAGCCCACGCTGTGGTCGACGTCGGCATCGTTGCGCAGGCGGCCACCGCCCAGTTCCACGACACTCATGCCGACCGCGCGGGTATCGATACGCTGCACGGTACCGGCCTGCTCGGCGTACACGGGTTTGACCACATTGGCCTTGGCAAGGTAGCTGTCCGAGCGCTCCATGAAATCACTCGGGCCGCCCAGCTCGCGTACCATGCGGGCAAATACTTCCGCGGCGGCACCGGAGGTGAGGGCTTTGTCGAGCTGGCTCAGGGCGTCGTCACGGCTGGTGGCCAGTTTGCCGGCCATCAGCATTTCCACGGCAAGCTCACGGGTGACCTGCATGACGCGGCTGTTCGGGCGCTCGCCGCGCAGAAGTTCGAGAGTCTCGACGATTTCCACGGCATTGCCCGCGCACGGGGCCAGCGGCTGGCTCATGTCGGTGAGCAGCGCCGTGGTGGGCGTGCCTGCCTGGGTGGCAACGGAGGCGATGCTCTTGGCAAGCTCGTGGGACTTTTCCGTGGTGGGCATGAAGGCACCGCTGCCGACCTTGACGTCCATGACCAGCGCATCCAGGCCCGAGGCAAGCTTCTTGCCCAGAATGGACGCGGTGATCAGCGGGATCGACTCGACCGTGGCAGTCACGTCGCGCACGCCGTAGATGCGCTTGTCTGCCGGTGCCAGGTTACCGGTCTGGCCGATGATCGCCACGCCCGTGGACTTGACCACGTCGCCAAAGCGCTCCGGGGCGGGGTAGGGGTCATAACCGGGAATTGATTCGAGCTTGTCCAGCGTGCCGCCGGTGTGGCCAAGGCCTCGGCCTGAAATCATGGGAACGAACGCGCCGCAGGCCGCTACCCAGGGCCCGAGTACCAGCGACACCAGATCGCCCACGCCGCCTGTCGAGTGCTTGTCCACCACCGGGCCTGGCAGGTTGAGCGAGTCCCACTGCATGACATGGCCGGAGTCGCGGGTGGCGGTGGTCAGCGCAACCACTTCTTCACGGCTCATGCCGTTTAGAAAGACCGCCATGGTGAAGGCGCCGATCTGGGCGTCACTGATGCGGTCATCGGCAATGCCCTGGATGAATGTCTTGATATCCGAGGCTGCCAACGGCTGGCCGTCACGTTTTAAACGAATCAGTTCTTGCGGGAGCATATCAGTAGCCTCCTTGAGGGGCCGCGCTTTCCGCGCCACCCAGGGTGTTCAATAGATTGGCAAGCAGGCTCGATGCACCAAAGCGGAAGTGCGCGGGGGTCACCCAGGCGCTGCCCATGATGCGATTGGCCAGCGCTAGATAGTCTGCTGCCTCTTCGGAGGTGCGTACGCCGCCTGCCGCCTTGAAGCCTACGTCCTTGCCGCTTGCCTTGATGGCATTGAGCATGATCTCGGCGGCTTCAAGGGTGGCGTTGGTCGTCACCTTGCCGGTGGAGGTCTTGATGAAGTCTGCGCCGCCTTCGATGGCAAGCTCGCTGGCGCGTTTGATCAGCGCCGGGTCCTCGAGTTCGCCGGATTCGATGATGACCTTTAAGAGCGCCTGGCCTGCGCACGCGGCTTTGCACATTTCGACCAGTTCGAGGCCGGTGGCCTCGTCGCCGGCGATGAGCGCGCGGTAGGGGAAGACCACATCGACCTCATGGGCGCCCGAGGCAACTGCATCGCGGGTTTCACGAGCGGCGCTCATGATGTCGTTGCCGCCCGCCGGAAAGTTGGTGACCGTGGCGATCTTTACCAGCTCATCGAGCTTGTGGGCCGTCAGCGCCCGCTGGGCGGTAACGATGAACTGAGGATAGACGCAGACAGCGGCCGGGCTGCCGTAAGGTGTCTTGAGCTGCTGGCAAAGCGCTTCGATGGTCGCGTCGGTATCGCTGTCGTTCAGGCTGGTCAAGTCCATCAGAGAGAGCGCCTGGCGGGCAGCCTGGTTAAGTTCAATCGAGGTAGCAGCGGTCATGAAGTTCTCGCAAGTCAGGAAATATAAACGGGCACTGCGCAAGGCTGCGCAGTGCCCGGGACGTCAGACAGCATCAACTGGTAACGCTGCTCAACGCGATGAAAAAGCCGGCAATGGACGCAGACATCAGGTTGGACAGCGTGCCGGCCAGCACGGCCTTGACGCCAAAGCGGGCGATTTCCGCACGCCGCGTGGGTGCAATGCTGCCCAGGCCGCCCAGCAGAATGGCAATCGAGGACAGATTGGCAAAGCCGCACAGGGCGAATGACAAGATGGCCATGGTATGGGGCGTCATCAATTGACCCGTCGCAGCCACTACCTGTTCCCCGTCGATATAGGGGGCGAGGTTGATAAACGCGACGAACTCGTTGACCACCAGCTTCTGGCCGATGAAGGAGCCGGCAAGGGTTGCCTCTGCCCAGGGCACGCCGAGCATGAAGGCGAGCGGGGCAAACAGCCAGCCAAGAATCATCTCGAGGCTCAGCGCATCGAACCCGAACCAGCCGCCCACGCCGCCCAGAATACCGTTGATCAAGGCAATCAGACCGATGAAGGCCAGCAGCATGGCACCCACGTTGGCAGCCAGCATCAGGCCGGACGTTGCGCCTGAAGCCGCAGCGTCGAGCACGTTGGTGGGTTTGTCTTCTTGCTCCTGAAGCTCTTCATCCACCTTGGAGATGCTGTCGCTGTCGGTGGCGTCCTGGGTTTCCGGCATGATCAGCTTGGCGAACAGCAGTCCGCCGGGCGCGGCCATGAAGGACGCTGCCACCAGATACTCCATCGGGATACCCAGCGCCGCGTAGCCCGCCAGCACCGAACCCGCCACCGAGGCCAGGCCACCACACATCACCGCAAACAGCTGGGAAGGGGTCATGCGGGCAATGAAGGGGCGTACTACCAGCGGCGCTTCGGTCTGGCCCACGAAGATGTTGGCCGTGGCGGAAAGCGATTCGGTCCGCGAGGTACCCAGCGCCTTTTGCAGCGCGCCACCCAGGATGCGGATGACCCATTGCATGATGCCAAGGTAGTAAAGCACCGCAATCAGCGAAGAGAAGAAGATGATGACCGGCAGTACCTTGATGGCAAACACGAAGCCGACGTTATCGACTTCCGCCAGTCCACCAAACAGAAAGCCGATGCCATCGTTGGCGTATACCAGTACCTGGCTTACCCCGGCGGAGATGGTCTGCAAGACCGCCTGGCCAAACGGCACGTAGAGAACGAAGGCGCCGATACCCGCCTGGATGGCGAAGGCACCCAGTACCGTACGCAGGCGGATCGACTTGCGATCATAGGAGAAGATCAGGGCGATGATCACCAGCGTGACCATGCCAACCAAGCTCATAAGGAGTGTCATATGGGGATCCTTTGAGTCCGCGAGGCGCGCCTCGGGTTAGAGTAAGTTGAGCTTGACGGAGTAGATCATCGCATTCTGATAATCGTTGGGCGTACCCAGCTTGTTATCGGAGTAGCGGTACTGTACGCCGGTGGTGATCAGATCGGTCGGGTGCCACCACAGGCTCAGCGCGCCGTTGGTGCCCACGCTTCCTGCCTTGTCGCCGACATAGTTCTGCTCCAGGTAGTCATCGTCGCGGCCGAAGGTCTGCTCGTGCCAGTTGGTCACGCTGAAGTTCTGGTCGAGGGCGGCAAAATCATAGCCCGCGACCCAGCCGGCCATGTAACCGTTCATGCCGGTATAGGCATCGCTTTGCACGCGTGCAGCACCAATGAAGGGTTTGAACCACAGGCCGTTGGCGAACGTGGCGCGATACCCCAGGCCCAGGATCTGATCCTGCTCGCGGCTGTCATAGCCGTAGTCGCGGAAATCGTACACGTGGGCGTAGAGTGAAAGCGGGCTGTCGCCCAGGTAGATGTGCGAGGTGACCTTGCCGGCAGTGCGGAAGTTGTCCTTGCCGCCGCTCGATTCATCGAACTGATCGTTGGTCGGGTTTTCGAAGTCAAAGAATCCGTAGAACTCGCCCCAGCTGAAGCCTGCGCCACCCTCGATCTCAACGTAGGTAAAGTCACTCTTGGCCGCGTTGCTGGCGGTACGGCGCTCGGTGCCGTTGGACCAGTCGAGGTAGTTGACCGAGACGTTGGCAAAGGACCATAGCCGATCGAGCGGCTGCGGCGCGGGCTCGTTGGCCAGCGCCGGGGTCGTGCCCGCCATTAATACGCCAGCACTGAGGGTGACGAGAGAAAAAGTACGCATACGGGTTGGAGCAGTCATGTAAACCTCAAGGAATGATCGCGATCTAGTGTCAAGTTGGAATTGTGTGGGCTGGCGTGAGTGTGAGAATTATAACATTACGTGTTATTTTTTTAACGCCGAATTATAACAATACTGGCTAACGTTATTTAAATGCGGTTGTTCAGGGTCAGATGAGGCAAGAGGATTGCCCCTTGAAAAACTGCCCTTGAAAGAAGTGGTAATTGCGCGGCTGCTCACGCAGCATGCTAAAAAATGCATAATAATGCCCAGTAAGGAGAGCCTGCATGAACGACCGCAGTGCCCAGCGTCTGGATCTGATCGAGCAAACGCTGGCCAGCGGCGGTACGCTGCATCTGCGCGACGCCGCCATTTTATGCGGTGTTTCGGAAATGACCATACGCCGCGACCTTTCAACGCAGCCTTCGGCCCTGGCGCTGTTTGGTGGCCGATTGGTGATGACCCGTTACCCGGGCGCCCCGGTGTATGATCTCGATGAACAGCAGGCCAGTTACCATGCGGTGAAGCGTGCCTTGTGCGAGCGGGCAGCAAGCGTCATTGAAGAAGGCGATACGCTGTTCATCGACTGCGGCTCGACGCTCATTCTCCTGGTGAGCCAGCTTGGTCGTTTTGACGACCTGACGATCGTCACCTATGCGCTCAATGTCGCCTCGGCGGTTGCCGCTTTGCCCAATGTGCGGCTGGTCCTTCTCGGTGGGGTCTACTGCGGTGCGTCTCAGTCCTTCGATAACGATGACGTGGAGAGCGCCATCGAGCGAATCGGCATCAACAAGGCATTTATCTCGGCCGCCGGGGTCGATGGGGAGCGTGGCGTGAGCTGCTTCCATTTCCATGAGGTCGCGCCCAAGCAGGCAGCCATTGCCTCGGCCCAGCAGCGTTTCCTGGTCGTGGATGCGAGCAAGTTCGGCGTTGTTCGTCCGGCCTGCTTCGCGTCATTGAACGATTTCGATACGATCGTGACTAATGAGGGGCATATGCCCGAGCTGCTCGCTCGTTTTACCGGACAGACGCTTCTGGTCGGCTTGCCTCCTGCCTCAACCTGCCCGATGTCTCACTGCTAGGTCGCACCTGGGTGCGTCAAATCGTCGCTTTGCTTCACTGTTTGGTTAAAAGGAAAATACGTCCGCTAGAACTGGCCTCCTTAGATGTTAGGATGTTGGCTCATTCCGCTACCTGCTTCCTACCCGGTAGCGCATATTTTTCCCGGAGCAAGGCCAGTTCATGCTGGCAGCGTGTTCTGGGAAAAGTATGGGGTGATAGTTAGTTGGCATATGGCATATCGTTTGGCTTGCTGTGTGGCGACTAGTTTTGTAACGCAACTCTGACGAGATCGCACCATGCAACAACCTTCCTACTGGCGCAGGACAGGCACTCTGGTGCTCATTGCGCTTTGCTTGCTGCTCGCAGGCTGTAGCTCGGCCTTGATGGACCCGAAAGGCGTGATTGGTGAAACGCAGCGTTCACTGATCCTGAGTTCCTTTGGCCTGATGCTGATCGTGGTCATCCCCGTTATTGTCATGACGATAGTGTTTGGCTGGTACTATCGCCGTAGCAATACGATGGCTGAATACCTGCCCGATTGGGCGCACTCCAACTGGATCGAAGCGATCGTCTGGCTGGTTCCGGTCGTTATTGTCGCTATCCTCGGCATGATCGCCTGGAAGAGCTCTCACGATCTCGATCCTCACCGCGCGCTCGAGAACGAAGAAGTGGCCGAGCTCGAGATCCAGGCCGTGGCGCTCGACTGGAAATGGCTGTTCATTTATCCCGAGCAAGGTATTGCAACGGTCAATGAAGTCGCCTTCCCGGTGGATACGCCCGTTCGTTTCCGGGTGAGCTCGGGGTCTGTCATGAACTCCTTCTTCATTCCTCAGCTGGGTAGCCAGATCTACGCCATGGCGGGAATGGACAACGACGTTTATCTTGAGTCCAACGAAATCGGTACCTACAGTGGTCGCTCGACCAACTATAGCGGTGCTGGCTTCTCGGGCATGGTCTTTGACGCCCATGTCACTTCAGAAGCGGATTTCGAGGCCTGGGTTGCTGAAGTTGCGCAGTCACCCGATACGCTGACCTACCCGGAGGGTTACTCCGAACTGGCGGAGCGTTCGTCGTTCCACCCTGTCGAGTACTTCTCCGACGTTACACCTGAGTTCTATGAGCGCCTGGTGTCGAGCTTCCATACCGGCAGCGACCCTGACACCGACACTCAGGATGCGCCTCGCGCGCCCGCAGTCGATAGCAATGAAGCCTATCAAACGACCGACAACCAAGCAGATGGCGAGGCCGAGGATGGCCAGGCCGTCAGCAATGAGGCGGGAGAATAACCGTGTTCGGTAAACTAAGCTTAGAGGCTTTTCCTCTCCACGAACCCATTCTAGTCATATCGGCTATCGTGGGGATCATAGGCGGTGCTGCCCTGTTGGGTGCGCTGACCTATTTCCGTAAATGGGGCTGGCTGTGGAACGAGTGGTTCACGTCAGTTGACCATAAAAAGCTCGGTATCATGTATTTCATCGCGGCGCTCATCATGCTGCTGCGCGGTTTTGCCGATGCCTTGATGATGCGTACCCAGCAGGCGATCGCGGCGGGTGGCTCGGCGGGTATTCTGCCACCGGACCACTACGACCAGATCTTTACCGCTCACGGCGTCATCATGATCTTCTTTGTGGCCATGCCGATGGTCATCGGTCTGATGAACCTGGTCGTGCCGCTGCAGATTGGTGCGCGCGACGTTGCGTTCCCGTTCCTGAACAACCTGAGCTTCTGGCTGTTCGCGGTATCGGCGGTGCTGATCAACATCTCGCTGTTTGTCGGTGAGTTCGCAACTACCGGGTGGTTGGCCTATGCGCCATTGTCGGGGATAGAGTACAGTCCCGGGGTAGGGGTCGATTACTGGATATGGGCATTGCAGATATCCGGTGTGGGTACCACGCTGACGGGTATCAACTTCTTCGTCACCATCTTGAAAATGCGCACCAAGGGCATGACCCTGTTCCGCATGCCGATCTTTACCTGGACCGCCCTGTGCTCCAACGTAATTATCATTGCCTCTTTCCCGATCCTGACCGCTACCGTGGCCATGTTGACCCTTGATCGTTACCTGGGGATGAACTTCTTCACGAACGACATGGGCGGCAACGTCATGATGTACGTCAACCTGATCTGGGCGTGGGGCCACCCCGAGGTCTACATCCTGATCCTGCCGGCCTTCGGTGTATTCTCTGAAGTCATTGCCACCTTTGCCCGCAAGCGCCTGTTCGGTTACCACACCATGGTATGGGCAACGATTGCCATTACCGTCCTGTCGTTCATCGTCTGGCTGCACCACTTCTTCACCATGGGCGCCGGTGCCAACGTCAACGCCTTCTTCGGCATCATGACGATGATCATCGCGATCCCGACCGGTGTGAAAGTCTTCAACTGGATCTTCACCATCTTCCGTGGTCGTCTGGAGTTGACGTCACCGGTACTGTGGACGCTTGGCTTCATCATCACCTTCACCATTGGTGGTATGACCGGTGTCATGCTGGCCCTGCCGGCGGCCAACTTTGTACTGCACAACAGTCTGTTCGTCATCGCTCACTTCCACAACGTCATCATCGGCGGCGTGGTGTTCGGCATGATGGCCGGTCTGACCTACTGGTTCCCGAAAGCCTTCGGCTTCGTGCTGGACGAGAAGTGGGGCAAGCGGGCCTTCTGGTGCTGGCTCATCGGTTTCTACGTTGCGTTCATTCCGCCGTACATCCTGAGCTTCTACGGTGCCGTGCGTCGCATGCAGTCCTATCCGAATGCTGAGTGGCAGCCGTACATGATCATCGCGTTCATTGGTGCGCTGATCATTGCAGCGGGTATTGCATGTACCCTGATCCAGGTCGTCGTGAGTGTTCGCAACCGCAAGGCCTATGAAGACGTGACGGGCGACCCGTGGGATGGCCGTACGCTCGAGTGGTCTACCTCCTCACCTGCACCGTTCTACAACTTTGCGCACCTGCCGGTGGTTGGCGATATCGACAGCTTCTGGACGCAAAAGCAGCGCAGCAACGAGCAGGCAGAGAATACGCCCTACACCGATATCCACATGCCGAAAAACACCACGGCTGGTCCGATCATCAGTGTCTTTGCGCTGATCTTTGGTTTCGCCATGGTATGGCACATCTGGTGGCTTGCGGCATTCGGCGCCGTCGGCATGCTGGTAAGCTTCCTGGGTCGTGTATTCAATGACGATATCGATTACTACGTACCGGCTGCCGAAGTCGAGCGGATCGAGCGTGCCCATCAACAACGTGTGGAGGCGCAAGCGTAATGGCGACTGAAACGCTACATCACGATGCTCATGCCGATGAGCATGAACACCATCATGATGCCGGTGCTACCAAGGTATTTGGTTTCTGGGTCTACCTGATGAGCGATCTGGTGATCTTCGGATCACTGTTCGCCACCTACGCCGTGCTCATGAGGGGCACGGCGGGCGGGCCGACCGGTGCGGACATTTTTGAACTGCCGCTGATTCTTTTCGGCACCTTTGCCCTGTTGATCAGTAGTTTCACCTTCGGCATGGGCGTGCTGGCGATGAACGCCAACCGTGTCGGCCAGGTGAAGATGTGGCTGGTGGTCACCTTCCTGCTGGGTCTGTGCTTTCTGGGGATGGAGGTCTATGAATTCCATCACCTGATCCATGAAGGCTACGGCCCGGACCGCAGCGGCTTCCTGTCGGCGTTCTTCACGCTGGTAGGTACCCACGGTCTGCACGTGACCTTCGGCATGATCTGGATTCTGGTCATGCTGGTCCAGCTGTCCACCAAAGGTCTGAATGACAAGACACGCCCGCGTATCCTGTGCTTGAGCCTGTTCTGGCACTTCCTGGATATCGTCTGGATCTGTGTATTCTCCTTCGTCTACCTGATGGGAGTGCTGTGATATGAGTTCTTCTAGCCAACCGTCCGGTCACGGATCGGTAAAGTCCTACGTCACGGGCCTTATCCTGTCGCTGGTACTGACCGTCATTCCCTTTGGCGCTGTCATGCTGGGCTCGTTCAGCCTGCCAGTGAACGTGGGCATTATCGTTGTAACGGCCATCTTGCAGATCCTGGTTCAGCTGGTCATGTTCATGCACCTGGACTTCAAGACTGAAGAGGGTTGGAACATGCTGTCCTTCGTCTTCACGGTGGCGATTCTCGCCCTGGTGGTAGGAGGTTCGCTGTGGATCATGCAGCATCTGCATCTCAACATGATGATCGGCTAACTCGCATGCCCAACCGGTGGCACGATCTGCTTGAGTTGACCAAGCCAGGCATCATTGGCGGCAATCTGATTGCCGCCCTTGGCGGCTACTTTCTCGCCGCGCATGGTGAGTTCGACCTGGTGACGTTCGCCTCGGTCATGCTGGGGATTGCACTGGTCATCGCGTCAGGTTGTGCGTGTAACAACGTGATCGACCGCGATATCGATGCACTGATGGCGCGTACGCGCCATCGTCCCCTGGTACGCGGCAGCGTGTCGATCACTCAGGCACTGGGTCTGTCTGCGCTGCTGGGTATCAGTGGTGTGGTCTGCCTGGCGTTGGGTACCAACGGGTTGACCGTGGCACTGGCAGTGATTGGCTGGGGCGTTTATGTCGGGGTGTATAGCCTCTACATGAAGCGCCACTCCGAGTACGGCACGGTGGTAGGCAGCCTTTCCGGCGCCATGCCGCCGGTGGTGGGTTACTGCGCAGTAACCGGCACCTTCGATAGCGGTGCCATCGTTCTGCTGCTGATCTTCTGCCTGTGGCAGATGCCGCACTCCTATGCGATTGCGATCTTCCGCTATGCCGACTATCAGCGCGCCTCGATTCCGGTGCTGCCGGTAGTGCACGGCATCAAGCGGGCCAAGCATCACATCCTGGGCTATATCGTGGCGTTCATTCCGGCGTCGCTGGCCCTGGTGCTTGCAAGCCAGGCGGGTACCGGTTACCTGTGTGTCGCGCTGACCATGGGCGGCTACTGGCTGTATCTTGCCATCTGCGGCTATCGCCTGGATGACGACGTGCGCTGGGCCAAGCGCGTCTTTGGTGTATCGATCCTCACCATCACGGCAATGAGCCTGGTGATCGTGCTGGAGTCCATGGTGCCGATGTGGACCTGATCGATTCACACCGCTAGGCGGTTGAATCAAAAAGCCCCGGACAGCTTGGCTGTTCGGGGCTTTTTCTTGCCTTGAATCTTGCCTGAACGTTACTCGTCAGCCATCGCTTCCCGCTGGCTTGCCTGAATGGCGGTCAGCGCGATGGTGTAGACGATGTCATCCACCAGCGCGCCGCGGGAAAGATCGTTCACGGGCTTGTTCAAGCCTTGCAGCATGGGGCCCACACTTACCACGCGAGCGCTGCGCTGCACCGCCTTGTAGGTAGTGTTGCCGGTATTGAGATCCGGGAACACGAATACCGTGGCACGGCCTGCCACGGGGGAGTCCGGGGCTTTTTGCTTACCCACGCTCTCGATGGCCGCCGCATCGTACTGAAGCGGGCCGTCGATCAGAAGATGCGGGGCGCGCTCCTTGGCAATGCGCGTGGCTTCACGCACTTTATCCACATCGGCACCCGTGCCGGAATCACCGGTGGAGTAGCTGATCATGGCTACCCGCGGCTCGATGCCAAACGCTTCTGCGGAACGGGCACTTTGCAGAGCGATTTCGGCAAGGGTGTCGGCATCCGGGTCCGGGTTTACCGCGCAGTCGCCGTATACCACCACCTGTTCGGGCAGCAGCATGAAGAAGATCGACGATACCTGGCTATATTCAGGGGCGGTCTTGATCAGTTGAAACGCCGGACGAACGGTATTGGCGGTCGTGTGAATGGCGCCGGACACCAAGCCATCCACCTCATCGAGCTGGAGCATCATGGTGCCGAGCACCACGTTGTCCTGCAGCTGAGCTTCGGCGGTCAGCTCATTGAGCTTGCCACGCCGCCGCTCGACCATAGGAGCGATATAGTTCGCGCGGGTGCTTTCCGGGTCGATGATGGTCAAGTCATCAGGCAGCGTGAGGCCCCGGTTGCGGGCGATCTCCTCGATGCTTTCCCGGCTGCCCAGCAGTACGCAGTTGGCAATGCCGCGGCGCTGGCAGATGATCGCCGCCTCCACGGTGCGTGGCTCGTCGCCTTCGGGCAGCACGATGCGCTTGTTCGCCTGCTGGGCCTGCTTGACCAGCTGATGACGAAACGCCGACGGCGACAGACGCCGCATGTAGCTATGGCTCAGGGTAGCCTTGAGCCACTCGAGATCCATGTGAGCCGCCACGTAGCGGGCGACCTGTTCGGCACGCTCGAAGTCGTCGATGGGGATTTCGGTGTTCAGCTCGCTCAGGTGCTGGGCGGTGGTCAGGCTGTCGGTTTCTACCGCCAGCACGGGCAGGCCGGTGCGCAGCGCCGGCCGGCACATCTCGATCATGTTGTCGTTGGGCAGAAAGCCGTTGGTCAGCAGCACGCCGGCCAGCTGGGTGCCATTCATGGTGGCGAGTGCCGAGGCCAGCACCACATCGTCCCGGTCGCCGGAGGCCACGACCAGGCTGCCCGGCGTGAAGATATGCAGCGCGTTGGCCGCACTGCGCGCACACAGGCTGGTAGAAAGTACCCGCCGGCTGGCCGCTTCGCCTTCGTTCAGCAGCTTGGCATTGAGCGCACGGGCCACGTCCAGGGTGCGCGGAGCGGTCAGCGTCCGGCTTTGCGGCACGATACCGATCAGGTGAAAGCTTTCCGTGGCAAGCGACGGCGAGTAGCGGCGCAGCTCCGCCAGCACCGGCTCTTCAAGCTGGGGCTTGATGGTGCCAGGCGCGGCGGAAAGGTCGTCCTCCTGGCCGTAGGGCAGATTCTTCATGCGCATCAGAATGCCGCCCAACGTACGCGCCGAACTGACACCGCCAAAGCTTCGCGCGTGCATGTCCAGCTCTTCGGCCAGGCGCTGGGGTTCGTTCAGGTCGCCAGTGCCCACCAGAATGATGCGCGCATTGAGGGCGTGAGCCAGCTGGGCATTGGTTTGGGTAGCATAGGTAGTGTGCTGGGTAGGCACCACGCCTTCCACCACCACCAGATCGAGCGCATGGCTGTCGCGCTCGGCCTGCTGCACTACCTGATCGAAAAGCTCGACCACATTTTCCATCAGCTCATCGGTCTGATCATCGCGCAGCAGGCGCTCCAGCCGGGCCTGAGAAATGGGCGAGGGCGGGCGCTGGTTCAGGGTGCGCGACACCAGCGCCGTCGAGCGGTCGAGCCCCGGCCCGTTCAGCTCGTTTTGCATGAACGGTTTCAGGAATCCTGCCTTTAGGCCGATGGTATCCAGCGCCTGAATCAGGCCTAGGCAGGCTGAGGTCAACCCGGCGCCCACGCTGGTGGGCACCAGGAGAATGGCTTGCGGCTGGGTCGACGCGCTCATTGGGTGTCCTCCAGGCAGCGGCGGGTTTCCATGGCGATCCGGCCCTCTTCATCGGTCGGGATGACCCACACCTCGGGGCCTGCATGATTATCGCTATCCAGCTTGCCTTCCTGGCCGCGAATCATGGCATCGTTGCGCATGTCATTCAGGGCAAAGCCGAAATGGGGCAAGAGGTCGATCACCCGGCGGCGCACGATGGGCGAGTTTTCGCCGATGCCTCCGGTGAAGATCACCCCGTCAAGGGTAGGCAGGGCGCAGGAGAGGGCGGCCAGGGATTTGGCGATGCGGTAGCAGAAAACATCCAGCGCCAGCGTGGCGCCTTCGTGGCCCTGTTCGGCGGCCTCTTCCACTTCGCGCATGTCGTTGGTCAGCCCCGATAGGCCAAGCAGCCCGCTCTGCTTGTTGAGCACATCGTCGATCTTGTCCAGCGACCAGCCAAGCTGACGATGCAGGTGGGCGTGCAGGCCCGGGTCCACGTCGCCGCTGCGGGTGCCCATCACCAGGCCTTCGAGCGGGGTAAGCCCCATGCTGGTGTCCTGACTCTGGTTGTTCCAAACCGCACAGGTGGAGCAGCCGTTACCCAAGTGAGCGGTCAGCCAGCCGCCCGCGCCGCGTGCGCTGAGCGTTGCGGCGCGCTGGCTGACGAAGGCATGGCTGGTGCCGTGAAACCCGTAGCGGCGAATACCGTGTTCGGCGTACAGACTTTCCGGCAGGGCGTAGCGGTACGCGGTGGGCGAGAGGCTCTGATGAAAGGCGGTGTCGAAGACCGCCACCTGGGGAAGGTCGGGAAATACCTTCTGCGTCGCGGCGATACCGGCCAGGTTGGCGGGGTTATGCAGCGGCGCCAGCGCCGCGGTGGCTTCGATGGCGCTGACGACGCTTTCATCGATCAACGCGGCCTGGGTGAACTTCTCGCCGCCATGGACGATGCGGTGGCCGATGGCGCCGGGCGTGCGGCCTTCCAGGTGCTCGAGAATCGCGCTCAGCGCCTGGGTGTGGTCGGCATTGGGCAGTGCCTGTTCAAAGCGCTTGCCGGTACTCGTCTTCCCCTTCAGGCAAGCATCGACGCTGCCCAGGCGTTCGGCAATACCGGCCAGGCGCGGCGCGTCCGGGTCAGTATCGATCAGCGCATACTTGATGGAGGAAGAACCACAATTGATGATCAGCACCGGTACATTCATAGAAAAGTATCTGCCAGGAAAGTAGGGGTTAAGTTTGTACTTTAGTTTAACTAGCGGCAAGGGACATTAATGCACGTCAGTATTTGTTTAGCCCTCTATGTACAATGCAGGCTCTGTTAGCCGTTTGTTGCGTCCACTTGCCGCCTGGTGCCTATGTCCGATTCGTCCATTTCCCGTTCACTGCCACGCCATCTGGCCATTGCATTACTGCTCACCGTGGGCACCATGTTTGCGGCCAATCACGTCTCGGCGCGGCTGGCGTTCGATAACGGCACGGGGCTGCTGCTCGCCGTACTTACCCGTTCTGGGTTGGCCTGTATCATCCTCATCGTACTGGTTACGGCACAGAAAAAAAGCCTGCGGCTGCCGCGGGGAGCCTGGCCCTGGCAGCTGGCGGTGGGTCTTTTGATCACCATTCAAAGTGTGAGCCTCTACTCGGCGGTGGCGCGGCTGCCGGTGGTGATTGCGCTGCTGCTGGTGAATACCTTTCCCATTCAACTGGCGCTGTTGAGCTGGGCGTTGGGCGGGCCGCGACCAACCCTGCGCAGCAGCCTGATCATGGGCACCATCTTGATCGGGTTATTGATCGTGCTGGATATCCCGGCCTGGATGACCAGCGCGGAGGCCATGGGGCCTGAATGGCTTGCCGGCATCGCCTTCGGGCTGACCGCCGCGTTCGTGTTCGCCTGTGCGCTGTGGATTACCGAGCACCGCCTGGCCCGGGTGGGCAGCACGCTGCGCAGCCTGTTGACCATGCAGACCGTGTTCTTCGCCATGGTGATAGGTGGCGTTCTGGGTGTAGTGCCGGGCGGCATGAGCCTGCCGGATAACAGCCAGGGCTGGATTGGCCTTGGCCTGCTGGCGCTCTTGTACGCGACCGGCTTCTCGACGCTGTTCATCTTCGTGCCGCGCTTGAACATGGCCCGCAATGCGCCGGTCATGAATATCGAGCCGGTGGCCTCACTGGTGATAGGCTACTTCGTGCTGGGCCAGATGCTAAGCCTTGGCCAGCTGATAGGCGGCGCCATGGTCGTGAGTGGTATCGTCGCGCTCAGCGTGTCTCGGCAGCAGTAGCAGTTGCGTTCTTTCCAAGGATCGATCACAATGGATTTTTGTAAGGAAACACTGTTTTTTAACTGAGGTTCAATGCTATGAAGATGACTGTATCATCACTCTCCGCTGCGGCACTGCTGGTAGGCGCCAGCGTATTCGCGGTATCGGCACAGGCTCAACAGGCATTTGGCTATCCGGAAGGTTACGTGGCGGGTGATGCCATGTTCTGGAGCCTGGACCCGGACCGCGGCTCATCGCGCGATGATGTAGGCCTGCGCCTGCGCGGTGGCGCGCAGTTCAACGATTATTTCGCGCTCGAAGGTCACCTGGGTACTGGCGGCTCTGACGGCGGCGCCGAGCTCGACTACCTGATTGGCGCCTATGCCAAGGGTATCGCACCGATTACCCCCACCGCGCGCGTGTACGGCCTGGTGGGTATGACCGAGGTGGATTTTGACCTCGATCGGGAAAGCGGCTTCTCCTACGGGGCGGGCGGCGAGGTCGACGTGGCCAACAACCTGTCCATCAGCGCGGACTACATGCGCTATCTGGACAAGTCGGCCTACGATTTCGACGCGGCGAGCGTTGGCTTGCGCTACCGCTTCTAACGCCACGCCAAGCGTTCAGCGCTATATGACCCCAGGGCCTGCGCCCTGGGGTTTTTTTATGCCTGGCAAGGGGCAAGGAGGAAGCGGCAAGGCAGCAGGATTATTGTTAGCTTGCTAATTGTTTGTTAGACTAAAGTATTCAATTGCACCCGCGCCAATAATAAGCGCCCGTGGCCTGAGAGCTACGAGAGATAACGAGTGAATCCCCATGTCCCCTGATCAACGCTTTGCCCGCTGGGTAAAAGTAGCGCTGGCCGCTTTTGCCCTTGTGTTTGTCTATTTTCTGGTTGCCGACAGCTTCATGCCCATGACGCCGGAGGCACGGGTAATGCGCCCGGTAGCGCGCATTGCTCCTGAACTTAGTGCGCCAGTCAGCGAGGTGGTGGTTCGCGACCACCAGCAGGTCGCCAAAGGCGACGTGCTGTTTCGCCTCGATGCCGAGCCCTTCGAGATTGCGCTGGCGCAGGCACGGCTTGAGCGTGAGCAGGCTCAGCGCGAAAACACCCGCCTGGAAGCCGAGCTAGCCGCCGCCCGTGCTGTGCTGGCATCGGCCCAGGCCACTGCTGAAGAGCGCGCCGGCGAGCGCCGCCGTGGCGAAGCGCTGATCGGCCGGCAGAGCATTTCTCGTCAACAGTACGATCAGCAGGTAGCGGCAGAGCATACCGCCCAGGCAGAAGTGGCCTCCGCGCGCGCCAAGATCGAAAGCCTGGAAGTACAGCTGGGCGAAGAGGGCGACACCAACCTGCGCCTGCGCCAGGCAGATATCGCCCTGGACAAGGCCCGGCTTGACGTTGCCCGCACTGAGGTACGCGCGCTGGAAGCCGGACAGGTCACCAATCTTCAGCTGCAGGCCGGCGACTACGTGCAGGCCGGCCAGCCGGTGATTGCGCTGGTCAGCCAGCGCGTGGATATCATCGCTGACTTCCGTGAGAAGAGCCTGCGCCACGTGCAGCCGGGCGACGAGGCGGCGGTCGTGTTCGATGCCTGGCCCGGGCATATCTTTGAAGGGCGGGTCAGCGCCTTTGATGCCGGGGTACGCGAAGGCCAGCTGGCTGCCGACGGGCAGCTTGCGGATATTCCCAACTCCGACCGCTGGGTGCGCGATGCCCAGCGCCTGCGCATTC
The DNA here is from genome assembly GCF_020075495.1 of Vreelandella aquamarina. Lineage (GTDB taxonomy): Bacteria > Pseudomonadota > Gammaproteobacteria > Pseudomonadales > Halomonadaceae > Vreelandella > Vreelandella aquamarina_A. The sequence goes on along the minus strand of NZ_JABYQT010000006.1, from coordinate 201,196 downwards.
ATATCGCCCTTGACGAGCCGCTGCCGACGCCGCCCCCCAGCGGCGCCCGCGCCACGGTGCAACTGCTGCCCGGCGAACACCTGCTGGCCCACCCGTTTGCCTGGCTGCAAACCCACCTGATCAGCTGGCTGCATTATGTTTATTAAGGCCAGGCGTGAGCCGACGGCTCACGCCCACCCGGGGCTGAGCGAAAACGGCCTGCGCCAGTGCCTGCGCGTGGCCGGGGGTGGCACGCTGGGGTTTGTCATCAGCCAGGTGATGGGCTGGAACTACGGCGTCTTCTTTACCGTGTTTCCCATGTTTCTACTTGGCATGGTGCCGATCCTGAATGGCAGCATCATTCGCCAGTTTCTTGCCAACGTCTCGTTCAATGCGCTGGAAGTCAGCCTGGTCGTGGGGCTTTTGAAGCATATGCCGGTGGTGATGACGCTGGTGGTACTCTGCCTGTTCCTGTTGCGTTTCAACCTGATGGCCAAGGGGCCGCTGTTCCTGTTCGGGGCCAACGGAGTGCTGACGCTGAGCATCCTGCTGCATTTCGCAAGCTACCCAAGCGTCGATTTAAGCGACTTGATCACCTCCAACGTCGTGGCAAGCGTGCTGGCCGTGTTCATCGCCATGCTGATGCATACGCTGTTCCCCGACGCGGAGCCGCGCGAGCCTCCGCCAAGAGGCACCAAGCCCCCGGCGCAGATACGCCACGAGACACTGATCGGCGGCATCACTGCCACGCTCTCGTTTATCGTCTTTCAAGTGTTCGATCTGCAGGGCTCGCTCTCAGCCCAGATGGCGACCATTCTGGTGCTGTTTGCCATGGGGTATGCCGGTGCCCGGGTGTCGGCGCGCAAGCGCGCCATCGGCACGCTGCTGGGCTGTAACCTGGCGCTGGTCATGCAGCTTTTACTGTATACCCAGAGCAATCACTTTCTGCTGGTCATCATGCTTTACTGGCTGGGGCTCATGCTGTTTGGCCGCGAACACATCAAGGAAGGCGGCGGCTCGGGCATCGGCTTTGGTGGGCTGACGACGCTGGGTATTCTGTTTGGGCAGTCGCTTGGCCCCAGCCAGGACCTGGTGTACAGCGCGCTTTACCGTTTTTCCTCCATGAGCGTGGCGTTGGTGGCAACGCTTCTAGTCATGGCGTGCCTGCACGCACTGCTAGATAGCTGGGCCCCCACAAAAATTTCTGCCACAAATTGAGGAAACTTTTTTTAAAAAGACTATTCTGATAATGCAGCTGCAAGGGAAAAGACACCACATCGTCACCCGCAGCGTGTTCCCTACTAACGGATTAGAGGTATATGTCATGAGTGGAAACGACGATAAAGCAAAAGGCGCCGCTAACAAGGCCGCAGGTAAAGTCAAGGAAGCCGCTGGCAAGGTAACCGGCAGCGACAAGACAGAAGCCAAGGGCAAAGCCCAGCAAGTAAAAGGCGAAGGCCAGAAAGCGAAAGGCGATGTGAAGAACAGCCTGGATAAGTAAGCTTTCGACCGTAGCGTAACACGTCGACAACAGGGGCCTTCGGGCCCCTGTTTGCGTTTTGTATTCAGCCTACCGGCAATCGATCACTCGTCGGTTACTTCCAGGGAAAAACCGATTTCCAGGCCCGCATCGTCGACCTTGAGCCAATACTCCATCAGCTCGTAGAGATCGCCATAGCGGCGGAACGTCTCGATATCCGTCGCGGAAAACTGCTCGTCCGGCACCACGGTGGCAATGTCGGCAAGGGCGTGGTAGAGGTCCCCGGAAAGATAGGCGTACGCTAGCAGGTCCTGATTCGATTCGCCCGCCTGTAGCCCCTCCTTCACGTGTGAGGGATTCTCGAGGCCCACGCCCACCGCCAGGGCCGACTCTGACATCGCCGCGTAGACGTCCGGCGTTTCCGGCGGCAGCAGGTAGCTTTTGACCCGCTTGGCTTCGCCGCCGGGTACCAGCCCCAGCTCGCCAAGTTCCGGCAAGAAGGCGCTGGCGGTCTGCAACAGGGTCATCGGATTGGGCGAGGCCAGTGTAAGAAGCCCGGTGACGGCGGGCATGCCGCGCTCGGCGTAGAGACTGTCCAGGCGCACGTTGATACCCGAAAACGACGGCGCGATCATCATGGCCATGGGGTTGCTCAACAGGGCGCTTGCGTCATCCCAGGAGTGGTTGAGTGCCTGCAGCTCGTCGCAGCCAAAGGGGTTTTCACGCAGTTGGCGCGAGTAGAGCTGAACGGTTTCCAGCAGTGCCGGCAGGCTCAGGCCAAGCCCCAGGCTCGCCAGGCCGCTCTGCTCGCCAAGCCCTGGTACCGGAGTGACGAGCTGGCGCAGGTTGCCAACGATCTCGTCGTCGGTTTCGATGATGAAGCTGAATTCCGAACGCCCGCTCAGATCGTAGGCACGGGTGCCCATGGCCACGCCAGGCAAACGAGTGGTGATCCGATCAATATCCGCCTGGCAGGAGGAGAGGTCCAGCGGCTCTTCGTCGATGGCTGCTATCAGCGCCCGCGTACCCGCGTGAGTGGGCGAGCCGAGCTCATCGAGCACGCGGGCGGTATGGATCTGGCCCGTGCCGTAGGGTGTGAAACCGTGGCGGCTCTCGATCTCGACAAGCTCGCCGGAATCCTCGAGGCTGTCCTCGGGCAGTGTCTTGCCCATTACCATTGCAAGCAGTTCGTCGCTTGGCTCGCGCGGCACCAGCGCCAATAGCGCCTGCTCGTCGACGATGCTCATGATAACCGCGAGATCGCCCTGCGGGTTCAGCACCCAGTAGTCGAGGCCGTCGGTGGTTGCCATCTGCGGCTGAAGCTCGGCTCTGGTCAGCACCCGTTCGAGGGTTTCACGAAACGCCGCGCCATCCTCGAGTTCGAAACGCAGTACCGGCAGCATGCCAAGGCCGTAAAGGGCGGCTTTCGGCGAAAGATTGAGCCCCCGTTCGTGCAGGTCGTCCAAGGTCTCGACCCCCTGCAGCTCTTCGCCCATGGCGATGATCAGCGACAGAAACGCGCGCTCTTCGTCGGCATCCGACGCTTGGCGCATCTCGCGCATTTTGTCGAGCTCTTCGTCGAGGGCGCCGTCGAAGATCATCGAGCGCTGGTAGAAGTCGAACACGTCCTGCTCCGGCAGCGTTTCCCGCGCGGCCACGAAGTAGGGAGAATCCGCCGGAATGTAATCCAGCATCGAAACGCTCGAAGGCGCTTCGCCATCGTTGCCGCAGCCGCTCAAAAGACCGGCGCTGATCAGCGCAATCGACGCTGCCAGGTAGGTTTTTCTATTCATCACGAAGTCACTTTAGGAAAAGGAGATCCAAAGAATATCTAATTTTGCTGAAAGGCTCTAGCGTAAGCGGTGACTGATCGACGACAGCAGGAGTTCACGAAACGGCACGCGGATATCTGGCCGCGTGCCTTCGGTGTATACCAGCCGCAAACCGGAAAACGCAGCAATGCCGCGCATCAATCGGCCAGATCCAGGCCCATCTGCCAGAAGTCGATCTCCAGGCGGGTGGCATCGCGAAATATCTTGGCAAGCTCTGCAAAGCGCGCAGGGGTGACATCGGCCAGGCGCGTATTCAGCCACTCAAGCTCCGTGCGCATCGCCGCTTGAAACTCCTCGCCTTCGTACATGGCAATCCACGCATCGAACGGGTTATCGCCACCGCGCACCGTCGAACTCTGGGCGTTCAGCCAGTTGGCGATCTCGCCGTAGCCCACCAGGCACGGTGCCAGCGCCACGTGTAAATCGAGCAGATCACCGCGGCTGCCGGTATCCAGCACGTAGCGGGTATAGGCCATCGTCGCCCGAGCTTCAGGGAGCACGGCCAGTTCCTCTTCCGAAATGCCCCACTCGCGACAAAAGCCGATATGCAGCCCAAGCTCCACATCCACGATGGCTTTCATGCCCTCATGGGCCTGGCGCAAATCCGCAAGGGTGGGACTCTTGTAGGCCGCCAACGCGTAGGCGCGGGCGAAGTGGATCAGAAACAGATAATCCTGCTTCAGGTAGTGGCGAAAGGCGTCTTCAGGAAGCGTGGCGCTTCCCAATTGGCGGACGAAATCGTGCTCGATGTAAGCGCGCCAATCATCCTGGCAAGCGGTGGTCAGGTCGGTAAAGCAGTAGCCCATACATCCTCCGGTGGTGATGATCCGAAGGGCAGGCGAGAAGATCGAGGGAGTGGCGCGGAGGAGGCATGAAGTGCATAGAGAGCGAGCCGGCGCCATCGCTTGATCCCTACGCCGGTACCCGCGCTTGTTGAACAAGCGCATTAGCCGGATCAGGTTCAGCGGGACCAGCGCTTGGAAGCTTTAAGCTCGCCCTGCGCCATCTCAGCCGGATTCACCGGCACCCCGTCAAGCAGTTGTCTGGGGGAGTCTAGGGTGGGGCGGGGGGAGATGCAAGTTGCTTTAATAGCCGCACACAAGGAAGCGATTAGCCTAGTGGGCTTCTAATTTTCGCAAACCCATTTCCCAGCACGTGGCGGTAGAGAAAAACGATCGCGTTGAATGTCTGATTCTGTGTGGCGGCTGCCAAGTGCCTTTCTGTCGCCAAATGCTCCAGAAACTGCTTTACCTTCACCCCTGTCATAATGATGGGATGCTGCATGCCCTGAAAATGGATGAAGAAGCGAATCCAATAGCAGTAGGCTTTCTCGGCGCGTAGGCTATAGCGCTTTACCCGCAAGATAGACCTGACTCTGTCCATCAGCTTCATGTGGTTGCGCCATTGCTGTCCTGTTAATGTGTTTTTATACAGTATTGTTGAGAATTGCAAATCATGTCAGCACGCGAAAAGGGGATATTTTGCCAAAATTTGCTTTGCCTTATTTGAGATCAATGCGGTAGATTTGTTCGTAGCCGCTGCATAATCACTGTTATGTATATTGAATTGAAAATTTTAATATAAGGAAGTCAAGTGACTGAAAATATTGAGGATAAAACCCTAAACCTCTATCCGATCGACTACCCATTTGAGACGCTTGTAAACAGGATTCAGTCAACCCCGCCGAAGTTGAAGTTGGATCCAGACTTTCAAAGAAAGTACAAATGGGACAAAGATGGCTGGGTACGATCTTCAAGGTTCATAGAGTCATGCCTCATGAGGATACCTCTCCCATCATGCTATTTCGCAGAAGATGAAGATGGACGCCATATGGTAATTGATGGTGTTCAGCGACTCACAACGATAGCCCGGTTTTTCAATGATGAATTTGCATTGGAGGGTATGACTACCTTCAAAGAATTAGAGGGAAAAAAGTTCTCTGAGTTAGGTGCACTGCAGACAGAGTTAGAAACTACAACGATACGATGCATCATTCTAAGAAAGGAAAATCCAAAGAGCCTTGTTCGGGAAATATTTTCACGACTAAACCAAGGAGCTGTAGAGCTTTCAGATCAAGAAATTCGGCATGCTCTATATCCAGGTACTCTGGATGAGCTTTTGGTTGAGCTCGGGGAAACTCCCTTTATCGCAAGGTTCGGCCTAGCCGAAAACTCTGATGTTAACAGGAATAGTTTAGAATCGGAGGAGCAGGTTCTGCGCTTTTTCGCCTTTTCTGAAGATCCGGAGCTAACTGGTTTTAATACTAATCTCAAAGATTTCTTAGATGACTATATGGAACAAAATTCAGAACTTGATGACGATGCACTAGGTGAATATCGAGAGAGCTTTAATAAGGCTCTTAAAAATTGCATAGAAGTTTTCGGCGACAACGTCTTTACCAATCCTGCAGCAGAAAGAAAAAGGAAGGGACTAGTTCACTATGATCTTTTGATGCCAACCGTAGGGCGATTGGATTTTGAAATTGCGAAAGAAAACAAAGAAAATATAAGAGGTGCCTATTTAACCCTTTGTCAAAGTGACGATTTCAAAAGAACGCTTTCTGGCGGATTACAGAATAGATCATCTATTCTTAGAAGAAAACAGAGCTGGTCAGAGCTTTTGGAGACTGCGATTAATGGAGGATAAAGTTGATGAGCTGTTCGGAAGATATCAAAGCCTATATGACAATTTGTTTGAAATTATAGAGCTATCTGAAGATCGTGTTTTATCTGAAAATCCAGATAATCTTTTCTCAGATAACGTTAACTTTTTCGTAAAGTCATACATGATAAATATTTGTTCATACTTAGAGGCTTACCTTCAAGATTTGGCTTATGAATATGCGAAAGAAATCAATCGCAGAATAAGGATTGCCAGAATTCCTCACAACTTCATTTGTTGGAAAGCATCTAGGGACCCAAAAGATAAGGACCTTGCTTTTGAGAATGCTGATTATCCCTCGAGCAAGAGGGACATCTCTGATGGGCTGTCTGCGAATCCATACAAGACTCTAAAAGCTTATCGGCTTTTAGGAATTGATCTTTCGAAAGAAGATGGATTTAATAAAAATAAGGATTTAATCAATACTGTAGTTAACAAGCGGAATAACATTATTCATCATAATGACAATGCTATAGATGTTTCTTTTTCTGATCTTTCCTCAAATATTAAAGTGTTTAAGTTATATATGGGTGCCATAAGAAACGCCGTATTATTTGCTTCAGGAAATACATAGCCAGCTGCTGTTGTCGGACAGTTTCTCCATCGCTTAGCGGTGGAGAAATTGGCGCAAAGCCGGGCGTTATGCAACCCCGAAATTCAGTGAATAATATGGGTGCTCCCGGCAGCGAATCAATAATAATATCGAAGTTGGGCAATCAGCAGCCAATCAACCGCCACCTTATAAACGATCCGATGTTCGTCGTTGATTCGCCGAGACCAGTAGCCCGCAAAGCCATGCTTGAGCGGTTCGGGTTTTCCCACTCCCTCGAAGGGCTGCCGTTGAATTTCCTTGATCAGCTTGTTGATGCGGCCAAGAATCTTCTTATCGGTTTTCTGCCAGTACAAGTAGTCTTCCCAGGCGTTCTCGGCAAAAACGAGTTTCACTCAAGCAGCTCCTTTTCCTGACCGCCGCCTTGCTCCAGCTCGGCCATGGAGTCCATCAAACGGCGTGCGTTATTGGGTGAACGCAGTAGATAAGCGGTTTCCTGTAGCGCTTCGAAATCTTCAAGCGAAAGCATGACCACCGAAGGCGCTTTGCTACGCGTGATGATGACAGGTGAATGATCCTCGCACACCTGTTCCATGGTCTTGGCCAAGTGGCTTCTGGCGGCGGTATAGCTAATAGCATCCATAATAATACTCCTGTACGTAATATTGTACTGTACGGATTGTCGTACATGGATAGGCGGTAGACAACAACTTTCTACTCACGCGCTTACTTTAACGCCAGTCAGATGCTTTGCTTGGGGCGCTTGATCATTCAACGGCCCGAGTCGACTTATCTCCGGGCTGGTACCGCCCCAACCATCCAAGCGTTATGAGCACGGCAAACTGCACCGCGAGCCCCGCCGATGTCGTATTTCCATCGCCGCCGAAGGTTGCCAGTCAGCAATCGCGTCACGAGTGATAAACCTGACTGCGACCACCATCAATCAAGATATCGGTGGCATTGATAAAGCGTGCTTCGTCGCTGGCGAGAAACAGCGCCGTGTTGGCGACCTCCTCGGCCTCACCGATGCGTCGGCACGGCAGCAGGTCCACCTGGTGTTGGCGTTCGGCTTCGGTTAGTCCGTCCAGCCAGGCCTGAGCGGGCGGCGTGCGAATCAGGCCGGGTGAAATGGAATTGACGCGGATACCGCGCGCCGCATATTCGATGCCCAGTGAGCGGGTCAGGCCGATCAGGCCGTGCTTGGCGACCGGGTACGGGAAGGCGCCGGGGATAATCTTGTGCCCGTGAACCGAGGCGATATTGACGATATGGCCGTACTCGCGGGCCAGCATGCCGGGTAGCGCGGCCTGAATGACTCGCCATGCGCCTTCCAGATTGATCGACAGGCAGCGCCGCCAGGTGGCGTCATCGGTTTCGAGCGGATCTGAGAAAACGTTGACCCCGGCGGCATTGATGACAATATCGATCCGCCCCAAGGCATCGCCGACCTGAGCGACTGCATGATCGATGGCTGTCGCGTCAGCTACATCAGCCTCTAGACCTATCACCGTCGCGCCGTTTTCGCGCTTGAGCCGATTGCATTCCCTGGTCAGCGCATGTCTATCCCGGTCCAGCAGTGCCACGCTCGCGCCTTCGCAAAGAAAGCGTTCGACCGTTGCTAACCCGATTCCGCTGGCTCCGCCGGTAATGAGAGCTGTACGTTGCTTGAGTCTCATGCGTGATAATCCCCCTATTTATAGTTGAAGTGGTCAGTTGGGTGCTTCAGGAAGCTGTGGCCGACCTCTGTTTAGAGATTATTCCGTCCAACGTCACGCTCAGGCGCTCATTACCCGAATACCTGCGGATTGAGCTGCCACACGCTCCAGGTCAGCGCGCAGGCAAGGCTCACCCAGGCGAGATAGGGCACGAGCAAAATGCCCGCCAACCTCTTGAGCCGCCAGAACATCAAGAGCGTCACCAGAATCAATACCCATAGGACCAACGTGGCGATGAAGGAAATGGCGCCCAAATTCCAGACGAAAAACAGCCAGCTCCACAGCGCGTTGAGCGCCAGTTGCACCACGAAGACGGTTAACGCCGGCCGCGCACCGCGCTCGCGCCAGGCAAGCCAGGCGGCGATGCCCATCAGCCCGTAGAGCGTCGTCCACATCGGCCCGAAGAGCCAAGTGGGCGGCGCCCAGGCGGGCTGCTGGAGGCTTTCGTAAAACGCCGCCGCGTTGATGGAGGCCACCGCGCCAATGGCGGCGGCAAGGTAGGCCAGTACCAGCCAGCCGATAAGGCCCAGAATCTGTTTCTTGCGGGAGAGTGTGCACGTCATATGAGTGCCTGCTAAAGTGGAAAAAACGGCTTCAATGGTAATGCAGTGCGAAAAGCTCTGCATGACTACTGCTGGCGTGTAACGTCAGAACTCGTAATATAGTTCTAACAAGGCATTTCAGTGATTAGCTGTCATGCCAAGCAGCATCGATTAGCGGTGCGAGCCGCACACAAACAAGAGACAATACAAGACTATGCTCCGTCTGCTGACTGATGATGTCCAAGAAGCCATGCAAAAAAGCGTGCTCTGTTGGTTGGCCACCTGCGATGAACAGGGCCAGCCGAACGTTTCGCCCAAGGAAATATTCGCGGTGGCAGATGACGAGCACATCGTTATTGCCAATATCGCCTCGCCGCAGTCGGCCCGCAATATCCGGATCAATCCGCAGGTATGTCTGAGCCTTGTGGACGTGTTCGCGCAAAAGGGTTTCAAGATCGTGGGCGAAGCTACCGACATCAGGCGCTCAGCCTCAGAGTATTCGCATTGGGTAAAGCCGCTTGAAGCGATGGCGGGAGAGCGCTACCCGATCCGCAGCGTGTTCGTCGTGTGTGTCACCGAGGTCGCGCCCATCGTTGCCCCGAGTTATCTCCTTTATCCCAATGAAACAACTGAAGAGGCTCAAATCGCGTCTGCGCTCGATACCTATGGCGTTAGGTAGCGCTTAATATAAGGTCCCGTATGATTGAAATAGCTTTTATGCTTTGGCCTCGCAGGCGAGTACCATGTCCAAGTATTTAACTAGTATGCTTGCGTGTATCATTTGTTGGAGTCAGTGTTGAAGAGTCCACAAGTGGACGGCATGTGGGAAAATTCACGGAAGAGCCGTTCCAAAAGCCCTGCTTGAAAGGTGTCTTGGTCAGGCCACTCAAGCTAGCGATTTAACCAAATATACCCAACAGTACGATAACGGCGGCAAAACCTTTATCGTGCAAGTGCAAAATGATCTGAGCACAATGCTTTTGCCATCAAGCGCGGTTCTCGTAATTTGATTCTTTATGCGAATGTAGGTCGTGAATGTGGTTTATGATTTCAAATGGCTGAAATCACAACTTCATGTATACTGAGCGCATACGATGTTTTACTCAAGGAAGCAAAACAACTGATCAAGTCAAGCGAGGAATGTGTAGGTGGAGAAGCATGTGGATGATTCAGCCCAGCAACCTAATAACTATATAGACATGTCGGTGGCGAGGCCGGTCAAGTATGTCACTAAGCCAGTTAATCGGCTACTTTTACGCTCCCTTATTGTATTGCCCTTTCTGCTTGTTATAGGCTTTCCTGCCTACATAATATCTCTGTTGTTTTTTCCATTAGACCTTGCCTTTCTAATTGCAGTGGTAGCTTTTGGTATACCTGTAGGATTGTTTTTTTTCTGGGCAATCTCTTCAATGATACTGGTGTCGCTCTTTGGTGCTACATGTAAGGCTAAAAGTATGGCGATGTTCCTGCTTATGATGGCGATCTGGCCAGTATGCTTTGCTATGTCTTTAGCAGATACACTGCCTATTTTACTGATACCGCATGATTATGCTGTTTACGTTTTCATTTCAATAATCATTGGTGCATATGTTTTTGGTTTTTGGTGGGTGTTTAAAATTCCGGATGATACGGTGAACCCTGTTCCCATCAAGGTTCATGCCCAATCAATATTATTCGTGCTAGTACTTCTTGTGTCTGTTTCAGAGATATTTTACCCCTATCCTGAAACCGTCATCACGGATGTCGCTTTTGATGAGTGCGAAGTAAAAAAGTATCGCTCCAAGCGTTCGGCGCTTACTGAGTCGTCAACGATTTGTCGTGCGAGATTTGAAGAGAATGGTGTTGAGCGAACGTTTTATCTTTCACGCGGAAAAGATGAGGTAATAAGAATTCGCCATGGCCTTGTTAACCATTATCGCTCCAAGGTCTCTGGTTAAATAAAGTATTGCATTCAATGCTCAAACTATCATGCGAAAATGAGTAATAATTCGAACGATATAGCGTTTAAAACGGTTTAGTTCGTTCAAGTGTGGTCTTGTGAATCTATGGTTGGTAGCTATATACTATATAGATAAAATTTAAAGAACAGGTTTTATGATGAGAATTAGAACGATTGAAGCACTTAAAAAGTATGTAAATGGCGGTAATAATATTAAATACTTGTTTTTCTGGGGGCATCAGAGGAAGGGCGCTGAGGTTTCTAAAACCTGCTTTAGTCAATGGTACACATCGGCTTTTGAGACTGATGGCGTGACGTATTTGACCGCCGAACATTTTATGATGGCTGAGAAAGCGAGGTTGTTTAATGACTCTGAGACGCATGAAAAGATTATTCATGCATCTAATCCCGGTAAGGCAAAGGCATTAGGTCGTGAGATCAGAAGCTTTGATGAGTCAGTTTGGATAGAGCACCGATTTGATATCGTAGTTAAAGCCAACTATTTAAAATTTGATCAGAACCATGATCTCAAAACGTTTCTGTTAAACACCGGCGATAGAGTATTGGTTGAAGCAAGCCCCGTTGATAATATTTGGGGCGTAGGCCTGGCCGTTGACCATCCCGATATTGAAAATCCAAACCGATGGAGCGGCCTGAATCTATTGGGATTTGCATTAATGGAGGTGAGAGATATCCTCCGCCATTCAAACGAATGATGAGTGAATCGCCCCGGATATTCTAGACACCCGTTAGGCTCTTAAAGTAACGCCTTTCATACTCCACCGGTGACAAGTTATCACTTGTGCCGTGTCGGCGCGTTGGGTTGTAGAACATTTCAATGTAATTGAACACGTCGCGTCTAGCCGCTTCGCGTGTCGAATACATCTATCGCTTGATTCGCTCTCGCTTGAGGAGTTGAAAGAAGCTTTCAGCAACGGCGTTGTCATAACAGTTACCCGTCGGTTCATGCTGCCCACCAGGTGATTAGCTTTCAAAAAGTTTTGCCAGTCTCCACTGCTAAACTGGCTTCCTTTATCCGAATGCACCATCACCGTTCCTTGTGGCTTGCGTCGCCAGACTGCTGATAACAAAGCATCCAGTACCAACTCAGTGGTACATACGTGACTTCATCGACCAGCCAACCACTTGACGAGAAAACAGGTCGATAACTACCGCTAAGTAAAGCCAGCCTTCGTAAGTGCGGATGTACGTGATGTCCGTCACCCAAGCAATATTTGGCGCTGTTACTTCAAACTGACGGTCTAAATGGTTAGGGGATACAACCGCCGGTTTTCCACCGCCATAGTAGCCAGGGCGTCGTCGATAGCCGGTCTGAGAGCGTAAATCTTCTCTACGCACCAGGCGGACCACTCGGTGCTTACCGCAGGCTTCGCCAGCCTCACGCAAATCCTGGTAGACCTTGCGATAGCCATATACATCCCCGCTTTCAAGCCACGCATGCTTGATCAGTCCCAAAAGGCGCTGATCCTCCCGGTCTCGATTAGACAGAGCTTTTTTGCACCATGCGTAGTAGCCGCTAGGGTGCACGACCATCATGCGGCACAAGTGACATACCGGATATTGGCCCGCATGCTTTTGAATAAAGCGTACCTCAATCGGACTCCCTGGCGAAGTACGCTGTACACGCCTAACCGCTCAGCGACCTCGGCAACGCGATGGCCACGCTCTACCATCTGCTTAACGGCTTCGATTTTGAATTCTTCAGTGTAACGGGGACGGCTCATGGATCCTCCTAGATGCCTTTAGTATAAGGCCTGGAAGTGTCTACGAAACCCGGGGCGATTCAGAGTCATGAACGGTTAGGCGCTATGGCCATGGCTGTGAGTTGCCAGCTTTAGCTTGTTGATAGAGCTGCCCTGATTTTGCCCTCTTTAGTTCTTGACGAGATAGAAGGGAAAGAGGGCTGTTTACCCCTTGTCTAATAACGAGCATATGAATACATCAATACAACTGCGCAATTATCCGAAAACTTGTGGATTCAGCTGCCAGACGCTCCAGGTCAGCGCACAGGCCAGGCTCACCCAGGCCAAGTAAGGCACCAGCAACACCCCGGCCAACACCTTCAGTCGCCAGAACATTCCCAGCGTCACCAGTATCAATACCCACAGCGCCACTGTGCCGATGAATGAAATAGCGCCCAGATTCCAGACAAAGAACAGCCAGCTCCACAGCGCGTTGAGCGCCAGTTGCACCACGAAGACGGTTAACGCCGGCCGCGCACCGCGCTCGCGCCAGGCAAGCCAGGCGGCGATGCCCATCAGCCCGTAGAGCGTCGTCCACATCGGCCCGAACAGCCAAGTGGGCGGCGCCCAGGCGGGCTGCTGAAGGCTTTCGTAAAACGCCGCCGCGTTGATGGAGGCCACCGCGCCAATGGCGGCGGCAAGGTAGGCCAGTACCAGCCAGCCGATAAGGCCTAGAATCTGTTTCTTGCGGGAGAATGTGCGCATGAGGATGCCTGCCGGAGGTAATGGAAACTGTTTCAATGGTAATGCAGCGGCGCAGGCTCGACCATGGGCGACTTTCGTAAGCTCTGAAGGCTTCTCTGTTAAAATATCCCATTGGCCCTTTGGCATACACACCGGAAATGACTTGATGACCCTTGCGCAACCCAACAACCCCTTGCACGGTTTGACGCTTGAAAAGATCGTGACCCGCCTGATCGAGCATTACGGCTGGGAAGGCTTGTACGAACGAATTCGCATTAACTGTTTCTACAACGATCCCTCCATCAAATCCTCGCTGAAGTTCCTGCGTAAAACGCCGTGGGCGCGGGATAAAGTAGAAGCGCTGTATATCGATACGTTCAGGAAGTAAGACGTTTTGCCGGGTTTTGGGGCGGGGCGTTCCAGGCGCATTCATTCCAGGCTTGCCATACTCATCGGTGTAACCCATTCATGGATGAGAGGATATTTCCAATGGCAAGCCCCACCTTCCCCCGCGCGCTGCTGGCAAGCGCTATCGGCGCCGCCCTTGCAGTAGGCACGACCGGCAGCGTTTTTGCTGACGATACTCCCACGTTCGACGGCGAACTCTCCGGCTTCGACTACGCCTACCCGGTCGAGCGCTTCGAGTTCGAATCCCAGGGCCAGGATATGCAGATGGCCTATCTGGACGTTCAACCGGAAGAGGGCAGCGCCAACGGCCGTACGGTGGTGCTGATGCACGGCAAGAACTTCTGCGCGGGCACCTGGGAGGCCACCATCAAGGCGCTGACCGGTGCCGGCTATCGCGTCATCGCCCCGGATCAGATCGGTTTCTGCAAATCCACCAAGCCCGAGCACTATCAGTTCAGCTTCCATCAGCTTGCTCACAACACACACTCGCTACTCGACGAGCTGGGCATCGAAAACGCTACCGTGATGGGCCACTCCATGGGTGGCATGCTCGCTACCCGCTTCGCGCTGATGTACCCGGAGCAGACCGAGCTGCTGGTCATGGTCAACCCGATTGGCCTGGAAGACTGGAAAGCGCTGGGCGTGCCGTATCAAAGTATCGATGATGGTTACGCGAGCGAGCTCGAGACCACTGCGGACGGCATTCGCGACTACCAGCGCTCCACCTACTACGTCGACACCTGGGAGCCCGAGTACGACCGCTGGGTCGAGATGCTGGCGGGCATGTACGCCGGTGAAGATGGCGAGCGCGTTGCCTGGAACCAGGCGCTGACCTCGGACATGGTCTTCACCCAGCCGGTCGTGCACGAGTTTGGTGAGCTCCAGGTGCCCACGCTGCTGCTCATTGGCGAGCAGGACAATACCGCCATCGGTAAAGACCGGGCGCCGGAAGAGGTGCAGGATACGCTGGGCCGGTACGAGGTATTGGGCGAGCAGGCGCGCGATGCCATCCCTCAGGCGACGCTGGTCGAGTTCCCGGAGCTTGGTCACTCCCCGCAGATTCAGGCGCCGGAGCGCTTCCATGACGAGCTGCTGAAGGGTTTGGAAAGCCAGTAAGGGCAGAGAAACCCGGTCTGCGATAGTTCTGCTAAGGTTAATGAACGCTGTGCCTGTTCTTGAGTCATGCAGGCCAGCGTTGGATAACCTTCTCGAAAAGGAATTGTTCATGATCAGAACCATCATGGTGGAACTGTCCACGATAGAAGCCGCCGCTTACCGTCAGAAATTGCGGGGCGGCCATTCGGGCGTCGTCATCATGCGCTACGATACTGACCAGCCAGGCATGGCGACCGTCAACCGCAAGTCGGGAGAGCCTGATCCTTCCCACCATACCGACCTGACGCTGTTTCCCCTTGAAGCCTTTCAGGAAGCCATGGAGCTGACCTCGGGCATGCCCTATTCGCGGCGCGGCAAGGTCAAGCTCAGCGGCGAGAAAGAAGACGCAAGCGCTCAGGAGGAAACCGAGGAAGAGCTTGCCACCGTGGATAGCGCCGAGTATGAGGCGATCGTGAAGGCCTATACCAACCGCAAGGGTGAGCTCTCCTATGAGTTGCTCAACAAGGATTTCATCCAGTTCGCCAAGGGCAGCAAGGTGATTTCTGACATGGTGGCCAACCATGCTTCGGAAGAGGAAATTCGCAACCATGTGGTCAAGGTCAAGCTTGAAAGCCTGACCGGCAACCGCGAGCTGACGACCGCGCAAACCCAGCGAATTGTCGAAATGCTTGATGAGGTCAGCCCTCGTCATGTGTTCCGGGAGCTGAACGACGAAATCAGAAAGATGCTCGCTAACCGTTGAATGATGGCGGGGCCAGTGCTTTTGTCTTGCTTATAGCCTGCATTGGCCTTCGCTGATCCGTTGTGCGGCATTCCTTGTGGGCCGTTTTCGAATGGCTTACTTAACATTGATCACCTTGACGCCCCCGTTGTTGAATCCTTCACTGTAAGTGGATGGTTTCAAGGTCGAATCCTTCATTAACATGACGGCTTGCAAAGCCTTTCAGTGCATTCTGCCGCAGCTCTGGCGGTGTTGACGGTTTCTGAAAAATCCAGACCCATCGGCATGAACACTTGGGTAAGCCCCATCATCTAGTCGAGGAGAGTAACGTGTCCGAGCAAACGCCTAAACGCCAGGAGTGGGGCGCGCGTACCACGCCGCGCCTGCAGGGTAACGAGCACTGGTGGCCCGACCAGCTCAATCTCAATGTTCTGCACCAGAAACACCCCGACGCCAATCCCTTTGGTGAAGGTTTCCGCTACGGCGATGCGTTCGCGAAGCTCGATGTGGATGAACTCTGCGCCGATGTGGATGCGCTGATGACCGACTCCCAGGCCTGGTGGCCGGCGGACTGGGGCCACTACGGCCCGTTTTTCATCCGCATGTCCTGGCACGCGGCGGGCACTTACCGGGCGATCGACGGCCGCGGCGGCGGCGGTACCGGCGCCCAGCGCTTCGCCCCGCTCAACAGCTGGCCGGACAACGGCAACCTGGACAAGGCGCGCCGCCTTCTGTGGCCGATCAAGAAAAAGTATGGCGAGTCGCTCTCCTGGGCGGATCTGTTGGTACTCGCCGGCAACCGGGCGCTGGAAACCATGGGCTTCAAGACCTTCGGGTTCGGCTTTGGCCGCTCGGATATCTGGGCGCCGGAGGATGACATCTACTGGGGGCCGGAAGCCGAATGGCTGGGCACCAAGGATGAGCGCTACACCGGCAGCTTCGAAGAGGATAACCGCCTGCTCGACAACCCGCTTGCCGCCGTGCAGATGGGGCTGATCTACGTCAACCCCGAAGGCCCTAACGGCGTGCCGGACGCGGCGAAGTCCGCCAGGGACGTGCGCGAGACCTTCGCCCGCATGGGCATGAACGACCGCGAAACCGTCGCACTCACCGTGGGCGGGCACACCTTCGGCAAGATGCACGGCAACGGCCCGGCGGATGCCGTGGGCGGCGCGCCGGAAGAGGCCAAACTTCATGAGCAGGGCGTGGGCTGGGCCAACAAGCACGAAACCGGCCTTGGCGAGTACACCATTACCTCCGGTCTCGAAGGTGCCTGGACGCCCACGCCCACCAAGTGGGACAACACCTACCTCGAAACCATCTTCTCTCACGAGTGGGAGGTCACGAAGTCTCCCGCTGGCGCCAACCAGTGGCAGCCGGTGGAAGTGAAGGACGGCTTCTGGGTGCCGGATGCCCACGTGGAAGGCCGAAAGAACCCGCCGGTGATGACCGCCGCCGACATGGCGATGATCGTCGACCCGGACTACCTGAAAATCTCGAAGGAGTACCGCGAAAACCCGGACGTGCTGGCCGACGAGTTCGCCCGCGCCTGGTACAAGCTTTTGCACCGCGACATGGGCCCGCGCGAGCGCTACCTGGGCCCGCAGGTGCCTGCGGAAATGCTCGTCTGGCAGGACCCGGTGCCCGAGCACGAAGGGCCTCTGGTGTCGGACGAACAGATCGCCACGCTGAAACGCCAGATCGCCGATACGGGGCTGAGCGCCAGGCAGCTCGTCGGCACCGCCTGGGCCTCGGCGTGTACCTACCGCCAGACCGATCACCGCGGCGGCGCCAACGGCGCACGTATTCGTCTGGAGCCGCAAGCCGGCTGGGACATCAACGTGCGCTCCGGCGTGCCGCAGGTGCTCGAACAGCTCGAGTCGATCAAGGCGAGCGCGGAGGCCAACATCTCGCTGGCGGACCTGATCGTGCTGGCCGGCAGCGTGGGCGTGGAAATGGCTGCAAACGCCGCCGGGCATACGCTCACGGTGCCGTTCACGCCCGGGCGTACCGATGCCACCCAGGAAATGACCGAGACAAGCACCCAGGCGTATCTCGAGCCTCGCCACGATGCGTTTCGTAACTACATGCAGGCGCAGTCCACCTCCATCCCCGCCGAGCACCTGATGATCGACCGGGCGTTCATGCTGAACCTGAGCGCTCCCCAGATGGCGGCACTGGTGGGCGGCCTGCGGGTCATTGGCGCCAACGCCGGTGACGACAATACCGATGGCGTCTTCACCGACCGCCTGGGCCAGCTGACCAACGACTTCTTCGTCAATCTCGTCGACATGGGTACCGTCTGGGAGCCGATGGATGACGAGGAAGAGCGCTTCGTGGGCCGTGACCGCAACAGTGGTGAAACCAGATGGACCGCTTCACGGGTGGATCTGGTCTACGGCTCCAACTCGCAGCTGCGTGCCATTGCCGAGGAGTTCGCGGCCAACGGCGGCGAGCGCCACATGATCGACAAGTTCGTGTCTGGCTGGGTCAAGGTGATGGAGAACGACCGGTTCGATTTGCATCGCTAAGGTTCAAACCAGAGCGGATGAAAAAGTGATTGGCAAGCGCGGCAGGGGCAGTCCTGACCGCGCTTTTCTATTAGCATGTATGGCGTTCGACAAGACGCCTTATAAGACAGATTTACTGGTAATACTTGCACGGGAGTGGAAGATGACGCAGCACATGTCGCAAGAGGACATTCGCCTTACTGAGGGCGAGGATGGCCTGGAAGGGAAGGTGTACAGCGCCCTGTTCGATCAGGTCGTCACACTTTTCGCAGCCGATGCTGACCTCGTATTCGCCAGGCGCTGCGCCGTGCATCTAAACCAGTTAAGTGATGAGGTCGTCGAGCATCTGTGTCGATCCACGGTGCATTACTGCGACGCTTTTTTGAGCGAGGTGGGTGAGCCGTTGATCGAGTTCGCTGCCCCGCGGGACGTACTGAAGCTCGTCACACCGCAGGTGCTGATCGTGCCCTGCCCGGAAAAACAGACGCCGGTGGTGCATCTGGAGCTTGAGTGTGACTGGGAACCCGAGCACGGCCTGGAATGGGTGGTGCGCGAAGACAAGGTGCTTTACGTCGGCCCCTTCAACGACGAAGACCCTTGGGGGAGTTTCACTCCTAAAAACGTATGGAACTTCGCTTAGTCACAGGGCTTGAAAGAATTTTCATGATCACACCGCTGTTTCTGGATACCCGCGATCAACGCCACTTCTCGGACGAGGCACGCCACGCCATCGAGTCGGTTTGCGCCGCCACGGGCTCTCTGGTGCACGCGCATCTGCCCATGTTGGCGAAAGATATCGAACTTGCCTGCGAAACCGGCAGGCTGGTGATCCCCGAAACCGGCGAAATGGGCCTTGCGATTTCCGCCACTCGCGTCGGCTGGACGGTAGACCCTGACCGGGAGGAGAGCATCGCCAGTATTGCTCGTGAACAGCTTCGCTATACGCTGTTTCACGAGCTGCATCATCTGGCCAGAGGCTGGGTGATCTACCGCGACGAGCCGCGCACGACCTTTATGGAAGGCGTGGTCAGCGAAGGCTTGGCCACGGTGTTCGAACGTGACGTGGGCGGTCGCTCGGCACCTTGGGGCGAATATCCGAATAATGTCCGCGACTGGGTCGATGAGCTGTTGGCACTTCCCGTCACGGCGCCTTACTACCCGTGGATGATCCAGCACGAGGATGGGCGGCGCTGGATCGGCTACCGCGCGGGCACTTTTATCGCTGAGCAGGCAATTCGCGCCTCGAACCGTTCCGCCGCCGATCTGGTACATGTGCCTACCGAGGAAATACTGGCAATGGCTGGTATCCGTTTGAACAAGTAGCAAGACGTTGCCAACCTTGATCTGGCTATCATCTCGCTACTCTCTCAGATACTCTCCCAAGTAATCTCCCCAAGTACTCTCCCAGAAAGAGAAAGAAAAGTGCTTAACCCCGTCATTCAAGAAGAAACCACTGGCTGCGGCATCGCCTCGGTCGCCAATATTCTGGGCAAGACTTATCCCGAGATGAAAGCCATCGCCAACGAGATGGGCATTCACGCCGAGGATGAGTCGCTTTGGTCCGATACTCACTATGTGCGGAAAATGCTGGCACAGGCGGGTGTAAACACATCGTCGCAGGAAATCCCGTTTGAATCTTGGCAGACCCTGCCGGATTTAGCGCTTTTAGCTATAAAACCGCATCAAGTAGCGGGCAAGCACTTCTGGCACTGGGTAGTGTTCAAGCGCGTAGGCGGCCAGCCGTTAGTGCTGGATTCCGCCAGCTACCTGCCCAGCAATATTCGTACCGACTTCGACGCCATGCACCCGGCCTGGTTTATCGAAGTGAAGCCGCCCTCCAAAGCAGCCATCAAGGCGGACAACATCGAAATAGAAACGGCCAGGCAGGCGGACTACCCGGCGCTGATCGCGCTCTGGGAGGACTCGGTACGCGCCACCCACGATTTTCTCGCCGAAGAGGATCTGTTGATGCTCAAGCCGCTGATCTTCGAGCAGTTCATCACTACCCTGACGTTGCAAGTGGCACGCGCGCCCGGCGGGGAAATCAAAGGCTTCAGCGGAGTAGGTGGCGACAAGCTCGAAATGCTGTTCATCGACCCGTCTGCACGCGGCCAGGGTATCGGCACCGCGTTGGTCGAGCATGCCATTGACGTTCAGGGCGTACGCAAGGTCGATGTGAACGAGCAAAACGAGCTGGCGCTCGGGTTCTACCGCCATCTGGGCTTTGAGGTGAGGGACCGCTCGCCGGTGGACGGGCTGGGCAAGCCTTATCCGCTTTTGCACATGGCGCTTTCCTCGATCGACGGACCTGAGTCCCGCCTCAGCTAAAAACCCCCGTGTGTTCCGCCAGCACCGTGCAACCGATGCCGATCAGCACCACGCCGCCGATCAGCTCCGCCCAGTGGCCGACGAACTTGCCCAGCTTATGGCCCAGGAGTGTGCCGGCCGAGGCCATCAGGGTGGTCGCCAGGCCAATGGCGAGACTCGTGACGATGATATCGGCATCGATGAAGGCGAGGCTCGCGCCTACCGCCATGGCATCGATGCTGGTGGCCGTAGCGGTGAGTACCAGCAGCCAGAGCGTCTGCTTGCGATGCGCTATCGTCTCCTCTTTCTTGAGGCCTGCGCTTATCATATGCGCGCCGATGGCCGTCAGCAGCGCAAAGGCCACCCAATGATCCCAGGCTTGCACGAAACGCTGGGAGGCTACCCCCGCTACCCAGCCAATCATTGGCGTGATCGCTTCGATCACACCAAATACCAGGCCAATGCCCACGGCATGACGAAACCGCGGACGTTTCAATTCCGCCCCTTTACTGATAGAGGCGGCGAAGGCATCGGCAGACATGGAAAACGCGAGAAAAACCAGGGCAAAAGGCGTCATGGGCAACTATTCTCGTGGTGACATGACGGCGCCTGGCGAAGGATATGAGGCGCCTCTAGAGGCGTGGAATCCTAGCACGCTTTTTTATTTTAAAACGCTAAGTCATTAAAAAATAAAGTTTATATATGCCAAGTAACATAGCCATGGCTAACAATGTCGCTAGTGGGTCATGTCGGTAAGCAAGCGTGACAACAGGCCGGTTATGCCCAACCGCTTGAAGGAAAAGGTTAAAGCGGATTGAACGACACACTGCGAATAAGCGCGGTGATGTTCATGCCTTTTGCCAACCCCATGTCGTCCCAGGATTTACGCGTCAGCCGGGCACGCAAAAACCGCGTTCCGATGCGCAGGCGCAGCTCTACCGTGTGCGGTGCCTCGGGAAGCACGGCGGTGTCGACGATGGTGGCGTCGAGCTGGTTGCGGTAGCTGGTGCCGGGAGGCGGGGTGAGCGCCAGCGCGATATCCCGGGCCAGGATACGCAGACGCAGACGACTGCCGATGGGCGCGGCAGTGCCGGGGAGGGTCAGTCGATGCTCATCATCCAGTGCCAGATAGGTAAGACCGTAGGCGTGGTCGTGCGCAACGACCTCGCCTTCGAGCAGCGAGGCGGCATCAAAGCCACCAAGCCCATGGGTCAGGTCGAAGCGGTGCAGCAGGGTGTGAAGCGCATCGCTTGCCTCGACACGGCCAGCTTTCAGCACCACCAGATGATCGGCAATGGTGGTGATCTCTTCGGCATCATGGCTGACGTACACCACCGGGATATCCACCTGCTGGGTGAGCCGTGTGATATAGCGCAGAAGCTCCTCCTTGCGCGGGCCGTCGAGCCCGGTGAGTGGCTCATCCATCAGCAATAGCTGCGGCTCGCTCAACAGTGCTCGGCCGATGGCAACCCGCCGAGCCTCGCCGCCAGATAGCGTGCCTGGCATGCGCGTAAGCAGCGCCTCGATACCCAGCAGCTCGACGATTTCGGCAAGCCGCCCGGGCGCGGGGTGGGGCATGCCGTAGGTCAGATTACCGCGCACACAGTAGTGCGGAAAAAGCCGAGCTTCCTGGAATACCACGCCAATACGTCGCTGGTGCGGAGGCGTAAAGATGCCGCGCTGGGTATCCAGCAGCACCTGCTGGCCCAGCTTGATATGGCCCTGTTGAGGGCGGTCGAGCCCGGCAATCACCCGCAACAGGCTGGTCTTGCCGCTGCCTGAAGCACCGAACACGCCGCTGACACCATCGCCGGGCAAGTCGAGCCTGACGGCGAGCTTGAAATCTCCCTGTGGCTGTTCGATGTCAAGCGTCAGGCGGGGGGGGGTGGTCATCACGTCAGCCATCGCGTTCCTGCAAACGTTGTCGGGTGCGCCGTGCCAGCCACTCGGACGCCACCAGTGAGATCAGGGCAATCACGACGGCGATCAGGCACAGGCGTGCCGCGGCCGACTCCTGGCCTGGCGATTGAATAAGCGTATAAAGCGCCAGCGGAAGCGTGCGGGTTTCGCCGGGAATGTTGGAGGCAAAGGTGATCGTGGCGCCAAACTCCGAAAGCGCTCGGGCAAAAGCCAATACGGTGCCGGTCAGAAGTCCAGGCACTGCCAGCGGCAGGGTGATGGTGGTAAATACCCGCCAGCGGCCTGCCCCCAAGGTACTGGCAGCGGCTTCAAGCTTTGGGTCCACCGCTTCAAGGGATAGCCTGAGCGCGCGTACCAGAAGCGGAAAGGCCATCACGCCGCTGGCCACCGCTGCCCCTTGCCAGGTAAACGGCAGCGACAGCCCGAACGTCGAGTAAAGCCACGCTCCGATAACGCCCTGCCGGCCCAGCGCTACCAGCAGCAGATAGCCCACTACCACCGGCGGCAGCACCAGCGGTAGATGAATCAGTCCATCCAGCACCGCCTTGCCGCGAAACTCATGCCGGGCAAGCAGCCAGGCAACGCCGATCCCCAAGGGCAGAATCCAGGCGACCGCGGCCAGCCCGATCAAAAGGCTCAGGCGGATGGCTTCCCACTCGGCGGGTGAAAGACTCACGGAGCTTTAGTTTCCGCAACTGATTCATCCGCAACTGACTCATCCGGAGCTGAGTCATCCGGAGTAAAGCCGTAGCGGGTGAATATCGCCAAGGCTTCTTCACTTGCAAGCCAGGCTCTGAGCGCCACGGCAGCTTCTTTTTGTTCGGCATCGATCAGGGCAATCGGGTAGGTGATGGGGGCATGGCTATCCGCCGGAAACAGACCCAGTATGCGCACCGCGCCGCTTGCCAGCGCATCGGTCTGATAGACCACGCCCACGGGGGTTTCCTGGCGCTCTACCAGGGTGAGGGCGGCGCGGACGTCGTTCCCGCGGGCAAGTCGTGGCGCGAGTTCACTCCATTCGCCCAGGGCTTCAAGCGCCTGTTGGGTATAGATGCCTGCCGGTACGTGATCCGGGTCGCCGACCGACAGGCGCTCCTGGTCTTGAAGCAGGGAAACCACGGGGGCCCCGCTGCCGGGGGTAAAGTGCTCGGGCAGCGTGTCGCGGGCGGACACAAGCGCCAGGCGGTTGTGCAGCAGGTCGAGGCGCTGTTGAACGTTTACGCCTTGATTCTCGAGCCAGTCCATCCACACGACGTTGGCCGAAAGGAAAAGGTCGGCAGGGCTGCCGTTGGCGATCTGGCGGGCAAGGGTGGACGAAGAGGCGTAAACGGGAGTTACCTGGACATCGTGCTCGGTTTCGTAGACATCAATGGCTTCGTTCAGCGCATCGGTGAGCGACGCAGCGGCTGCAATGTGAAGGCGTTCCGTCGCCTGGGCAAGGTTCGGTAGCCATACCAAAGCGGTGGCCAGTATAGCGCCGTGAATTACGTGATTGTTCATCGTTATTCCGCTATTTCCATTTGGATATAACGGAGACTACACAAAAGCACGGGGCTGCTCAACGTAAATGACACAGCCCTCATGTGACAAAAGGTCCGAAAGGTTGGTGTGCAAAAAAAGAGCGGACTAAAGGAGCAAGCCTAGCGGGTATCCATCAGGGCAAGTAGCGCCTGGGCATCCATGGAGTGTTCAGGACTAAGCTGCTTTTCCAGGGCGCGATAATGGGCAAGCACCTGTTGCCCCAGCTCGGTCAAATGAGCGCCACCACGCTCGTTGCCGCCCGAGCTTGTGGCCACCAGCGGCGATGGGAAGTGATGGTTCATGGTTTCGATCAGGTGCCAGGCCTTTTTATAGCTCATCGTCAGCGAGCGGCCTGCTGCTGAAATGGAGCCAGTCTGGTCGATCCTTTCCAGCAGATCGGCCTTGCCAGGGCCGATTACCACGTCGCGATTCAGCGCCAGGCGCAGCTGAAACGTGGGAGTTGTGTGAAGAGTACGTGTCATTGTGCAGTCCTGGAGCAATCGTTTCGCGCAGTTTACCAGCCACCGGGCCTCGAGGCGCCCATGGCGAATCCCGTTTTCTCCATGCGCAGAGCGCCGCCTAGCGCCGAGACTGCTTGTACAGCCACCAGCTATCCATTCCAAACGAGTAGGCGAGTGACGCCAGCGCACTGAGCGCCAGCAGGCTTGCCAGAAAGGGGTGGGTCAATGGTGTCAGGGCCAGCAGCAGCGCAGACACCTGCCATACGCAGACGAGCTTACGCCGAAAACTTGCATGAAGCGGCTGTGAGAGCCAGCTGAAATACCAGCCCGCCGCCACGAACAGATAGCGCATCACGCCGATCAGCAGCACCCACAGGCCCAGCGACTCCAGGCGAATCAGGCCGATACATAGAAGCAGAATCAGAAGTGCATCGAGCTCCATGTCGAAACGGGCACCGAAGGAGCTGAAGCTTCTGGTACGCCTGGCCACCCAGCCGTCCACGCCATCCAGCAGTAGCGCCACGGTGGCCACTCCCAGCCAAAGCCAGATGACCTGGGCAAAGCTATCGTAGGCCAGTGCTCCCGCTACCAGGGCAACCAGCACCGCACGAAGCAGGGTAATCCGGTTTGCCCAGCCGAGGGACCCCTGCGACCAGCATATGAGAACGAACAGGCCAATCAGTGCGTAAGCCGTATAAGCCAACCCCCAGTGGGCGCTTTGAGGTATCAACTGGGGAAACACACTACCCAGCGTCAGCAGCAACACGCTGCCCACAAGAAGCTCAACGACAGTGTAAATGCGATTAGGAAGCGCATGAACGGGGCGTGCGGTAAACAATCGACGCATGGTGTCTCGCAAAGCGGCCGCGCTGCCCGCGGTAAATTAATTAGTGCAAACTTTTTTATATGTACCATTTTTGTACATTATGCCCGGTTCGTCCATTTTATTCCCTAGCCCCTTGATGCCATTGAAAAGTCACCCAGAAGCTTCAGACCTTTTCGAATGAAATTGGCCGCCTGCATTCATCGACCAATGGTATTTCTACGCTACGCTATAAGAAACATCATAAAAAAATTCTGGATGAGCGTGTGGTATGGCGCATCAGTGCTACCAGGTTCATTGGATGAAAACACCAATAAATAGGGAAATGCCATGTCGGCGACCGATACCGCCACCGCCTTTTGGGTCGTTCACCCAGGCGTTGGTGAGCTTAGAAGTGAAACGCTAACCGCCGTTGGCAATGAAGAGGTTCTGGTTCGTGCGTTGTATAGCGGCATCAGCCGGGGCACGGAATCCCTGGTATTCAATGCGCGTGTGCCGGAAAGTGAATTCGAGCGCATGCAAGCACCGTTTCAGGCGGGGCAGTTTCCTGCGCCGGTAAAGTACGGCTACTGCAATGTTGGCCGGGTAGAGCAGGGGCCGGAGCATCTGCGGGATAAAACCGTTTTCTGCCTGTTTCCCCATCAGGACCGCTACGTGGTGCCAGCCGCCATGGTGCTGCCCGTGCCAGAAAATGTACCCGCCGCGCGCGCCGTGCTGGCGGCCAATATGGAAACCGCGATCAACGGCGTGTGGGATGCCGAGCCAATGGTAGGCGAGCGCATCACGATCATCGGCGCCGGGGTCGTGGGCTGTCTGGTGGCTTATCTCTGTTCCCAGGTAGCCGGTGTCCAGGCCACACTGGTGGATATCGACCCCGAGCGTCAGGCAATCGCCGAGCATCTGGGAATTGCCTTTTGTAGACCGGAAAAGGCGCCTGTCGATCAAGACTGTGTGATCCATGCCAGCGGGCACCCTGAAGGTTTGCGCCAGGCTCTGAGTCAGGTAGGCAGCGAAGGCCGCGTCATCGAGATGAGCTGGTTTGGTGAGGGCGAGGTCAGCCTGCCACTGGGCGGCGCATTTCACTCCCAGCGCCTTAGCCTGCGGGCGAGCCAGGTAGGTCAGCTGCCCGCCAGGCTACGCCCGCGCTGGGATTACCAGCGCCGCTTGACGCTGGCGTTACGCCTGCTGGCCGACAGCCGCCTGGATGCCCTTGTCAATAGCGAAAGCGATTTTGACGCGCTACCCGAGCTAGCCCCAGCGCTTTTTGCCGCAGGCAGCCCGGTGCTGTGTCACCGCCTCAATTACCCCACTTCTCATTAATCAACGCCAGGAGCGTCTATGTACCGTTTATGTGTTCGTGACCACTTCATGATTGCCCACAGCTTCAAAGGGGAGATCTTCGGCCCCGCCCAGCGCACCCACGGCGCTACCTACGTGGTGGACGTGACCTTCCAGCGCCCCGAGCTCGATGAGGATGGGCTGGTGATCGACATCGGCCTGGCAAGCGAAACGCTCAAGGACGTGCTCTCGCACCTGAACTACCGCAACCTGGATGACGAAGACGAATTTGCAGGCAAGAACACTTCTACAGAATTCATGGCGGGGGTCATTTTTGGTCGACTGGCCGACGCCATCGGCGAGGGCACCATGGGCAAGACCGCCCAGGGGATTACTCGGATGGAGGTCAAGCTCCACGAATCGCATATTGCCTGGGCAAGCTATGAAGGCGATCTATGAGCGAGCCGTTGACCCTCATTGTTGCCGGGGAGCTTGAGCAGCGTACCGGCGGGTATATCTACGATACGCGCATGGTAGAGGCGCTGCGCCGCCAGGGGCATCTTGTCGAGGTAATCAACCTGGCAGGCTGCTTTCCTGCGGCAGACGCCGAAGCGGCCGAGCAGTTGGCGGGCGCACTCGCGGCGCTGCCCGAGGCCGCTCGGGTCATTATCGATGGTCTGGCCATGGGCGCCTTGCCGGACGTCATTGCCGAGCACGCCGAGCGTCTGGAAATGACTGCACTGGTTCACCACCCCTTGGGAGACGAGCAGGGCCTGAGCGAAGCCGAGCAGCGCCAGTTCCATGAAAGCGAGCTTGCGGCGCTGGCGGCCGTTTCGCGCATCATCGTGACCAGCCGGTTCACCGAGCGCCGACTGCAGGTGCTGGCCGATGAATACGCCATGCCCTTCAAGGCGTTCGTGAGCGTGGTGGAGCCGGGCGTGGAGGCGGCACCGGCAAGCGATGCGCCAGGGCTCAATGAGCCCATTCGCCTGCTGTGCGTGGCCACCTTGGTGCCGCGCAAGGGGCAGGATTTGCTGGTGCGTGCGCTCGCGGGCGTTCCCCACGGCGCCTGGCAGTGTGACTGCTACGGAAGCCCTCGGGATGCAGCGTATGCAGAGCGGGTTCGCCAGCTTATCGACGCCAACGGGCTCGACGCGAAGGTGTTGCTGCACGGCGAGTGCGACGAGGCCACGTTGATACAGGCGTACCAGAACGCCCATGCGCTGGTGCTGCCTTCCTGGTACGAAGGTTATGGCATGGTGGTCACCGAGGCGCTGGCCCATGGCCTGCCGGTGATTACCACGACCGGAGGGGCGCTGGATGAAACCCTGCCGGAAGGTGCGGGCCTGAAAGTTCCCCCCGGCGATGTCGTGGCCCTGGAACGGGCAATCAGCCGCTTTTGTACCGATGCCGAACTGCGCGCCGAGCTGCGTACCGGTGCTCTGGCCACCCGCGAGGCATTGAATGACTGGCAAGCGGCCGGGGCAGCCTTTGCCGCTGCACTGACGCATCCGGTGGCTGAGGCGCAAGCCAGCTTTAGCGCAGGCAGCCAGTTTGCGGCGGACTGGCTGAGTCTGCGCGAAGCAGTGGATTTCAATTTTCGAAGCAAGGAGTTGCCGCGCAGCGCCGCCAAGTGGCTGAGCGCGCGCACCCCGGCGCCAAGGCTGGTTGACCTGGGGGCGGGCAGAGGCAGCAACCTGCGCTTTCTGGCGCCGTTGCTACCCATGCCCCAGCACTGGACGCTGATCGATCACGATGCCGAGCTTTTGGCCGAGGCGAGCGCAAGCATCGAGGCGTCGGGCCACAAGATGATAACGGTGCAAACCCTGCAGGCCTCGCTTGATTCCTTGAACCATGCGCCCCTGCAAACCGCGGACCTGGTCAGTGCCTCGGCGCTGCTCGATCTGGTCTCTCAACGCTGGATCGACATGCTGGTGGATCATTGCGTGCATCACCAGCAGGCGCTGCTGATGGCGCTGAGCGTCACCGGTGAGTGGGGCTTTACCGATACCGAGGGAGAGCCACTGATCGATGACGAGGATCACTGGCTGCTGGCGCTGTTCATGGCGCACCAGCGGCGTGACAAGGGGCTGGGCGATGCCTTGGGTGGCGAGGCCCATAACGCCTTGGTAGCGGCGCTGGAAGAGGCGGGCTACCGCGTCGAACAGGCCAGCACGCCCTGGCAGCTGGGTGCCGGTAACCAGGACCACCGAGCCTTGATGCAGGCATTGATCGAAGGCTGGGCGGAAGCGGCAACCGAGCAGGCCCCGGAGGCCGCCTCACGGATTGCCCAGTGGCGTGAACGGCGAGCGCGTGCGATTGCTGAAGGCGAAGTGGGTATCTGGGTGGGCCATGCCGATCTGTTGGCGCTGCCCGGTGCAGGTTCATCGCCTGACGATACACAAGCGGGTGAGGTTTAGCCCTATGACCATCAAGTCGGTACTACGCTCGCCTTGGGTACAGCGGCTATTGATCAGCGCCGGTTTGCTGGCGACGGTGGCGCTGTTTGTCGAGCCGCGGGAAGTCATCGCACAGGTAGAGCGGCTATCGGCGGGCTGGATGGCACTGGCGCTGTTGATCAGCGTGTTTCAGGTCATGCTGAGCGCTTGGCGCTGGCAGTTTACCGCCCGGCAGGTGGGCGCGCCGCTGCGCTTCACCTACGCCTGGCGGGAGTACTACCTGGCGCTGCTGGTCAACCAGCTGCTGCCCGGCGGCATTCTCGGCGATGCCGGGCGTGCCCATCGCCATGCCCGCCAGGCGGGCTCGCGTGGCAGCGCCTGGCGAGCGGTAATCATCGAGCGTACCTCAGGACAGGTGGCAGTGGTATTGCTGAGCCTGGCTGCACTGCTGCTCTCGCCGCTCTGGCATGCGGTGCTGGGCTGGCAGGTAAGCCTTTCGATAGTGGGGGGGCTGACACTTCTGGGCGTGGTGCTCTGGCAGGGGCTTGCGCGCCTGCCTTCACGCAAGCTGCCCAAGTGGTATCACTCCATGGCCATCGATATCAAGCGTGGACTGTTCAGCCCCGGCGTATGGCATCTGCAGCTGGGGTCTTCGCTGGCAATCGTGGTGAGCTATGGCCTGGTAATGATATGCGCCGCGCGAGCGATTGGCGTGGAAATCGCCGCCATCGATCTTCTGGCGCTGGCGCCAGTACTGCTATTGGCCATGCTGGTGCCCCTCTCGGTCGCGGGCTGGGGGCTGCGTGAAGGGGCGGCGGCAGGCACCTGGGTGCTGGTGGGGCTGCCTTCCGCCCAAGGGGTGGCGATTTCGCTCGCCTATGGCGTGCTGGTACTGCTTTCAAGCCTGCCGGGCATTTGGGTAGCGCTTGACCGGCGCCACCGCGCCCAGCCTTCAGGCGAAGGCGGCGGCGCGCAGCAGCACGTCAAACAGCGTGTCGTCACCGCACCGGAATCGGCGCATGGACGGGCGCAGCGCACTCTCGAGCGTCTCGATGGGCGTCATTTCAAGCCCTGGTCGGCCAGAACCAATCAGCAGGGGCGCGACCAGCAGGTGCAGGCGATCAATGGCGCCCGCTTCGATGAACTGGGACACCGTAACGCCACCCCCCTCGACCAGAATACGCGCAAGGCCGCGTTGGTTGAGCAAGGCAATGACATCGCCAGGCGCGAACTGCCCATTGGTGTCGAGCGGCAGTACACAGCGGCTGGCTCTCCCGCTCGCCGGCGCGGGCGACACCTCCGGCCCCACGATGTGCAGGGTAGCGGCCGAGTCTTCATGAAACAGCTTGAGGTCGGCGGGCACACGGCCGCGTGGGTCCAGCACTACCCGTGTCGGGTGGGGGCCGCTGACATGGCGTACCGTGAGCTGGGGATCGTCGGCGCTGGCAGTGCCGGCGCCCACCACCACGGCATCCGCCAGAGCGCGAAGGCGATGCAGGTGTACCAGGCTTTCAGGACCGTTGATGTAGTGCGAATGACCGCTTTGCGTGGCAATGCGCCCATCGAGGCTCTGGCCAAGCTGGGCGATTACCCACGCCGGGCGGCTTGCCAGCGGCATCAGGCACTCCATCAGCTCGACCGCCTCAGCGGTTGCGTCGTGTTCGAAGGCCGCACTGGTGCTGCCCTGACGCAGGCTCAGCAGCTGCTCCCAAGCGCTATCCAGCGTCAGCCGTGTAGAACCATTTTCACCAGGGGTGTCAGGCATAACGCCTCCACGTTGAAAAAGACGTCTTATCTTGCGGGGCAGCCTGGCTCAGCGCAAGCGTACTCTATCTGCTGTACCGGGCAATTAGGAGGCCTATATGTATCACATTGAACGCGCTATTTTCGATATTCGCCGCGGGTTGCCGATCGTGCTCAATACGGGCGAGCAGCGGCTTCTGGTGCAGGCGCTGGAAGGCAGTGACTCGGTCGATACGCTGGCCAGACTGGCAGGCACGCGCCCATCACTGATACTCACACGCCACCGGCTGGAAGCCATGGGCATGTCGCTGACCGCGGACGCCGCTTGCCTGCCGCTGGTGGAAAACATCAGCGAAAGCGACCTGCAGACGCTGGCAGTCATGCAGGGGAATCACCGGCCCTCGCATTCACTGCTGAGCGGCCTGAAGCCGGCAGGCCCCGGCGAGCGTGGAGCAGTTACCTTGATGCGCCGAGCGCTGTTGATTCCGGCAGCGCTGTGCGCTGACATCAGCGAACGGGCTGCACAAGCCGTGGCCGACGAGATCGCCTCGGGCAAGCTGCTTGAAATCGATGCTCAGGAGGCAGAGAAATGCCTGGCGGGCGCGCCGGGAATGCTCAAGCGTGTCAGCGAAGCGCGGATTCCCCTGGAAGACGCGGCTGAAAGCCGCTTCGTACTGTTTCGCGAGCCCGATGGCCTGCGCGAGCATGTGGCGGTAGTGATTGGCCAGCCCGAGAACATGCAGGGCGCGGTGCCGCTTCGCATGCACTCGGCCTGTCTGACCGGCGATTTGTTCGGCAGCCTGCGCTGCGACTGCGGCGAGCAGCTTCGCAATGCCGTGGCGGATATTCAGGCCATGGGGGGCGGGGTACTGCTGTACCTGGCACAGGAAGGTCGCGGCATTGGCCTTGCCAACAAGCTGCGCGCCTACACGCTGCAGGACGGCGGCCTGGATACCGTGGACGCCGACCAGGTGCTGGGCTTTGGCGACGATGAGCGCCAGTACGCGGTAGCGGTGGATATGCTCAACGCCCTGGATATCTCGCAGGTGCAGCTGTTGACCAACAACCCGCTGAAGATTTCGGCCCTGCGCGAAGGCGGTATCGATGTGGTATCGCGCCAGGCTCTCTACGGCAGCGTTACCGAGCAGAACCACCGCTATCTGAGTGCCAAGGCTAGCCGGGCTGGGCACTTCCTGGGGGACGTGCTGGAAAAGACCGGCCGCTGAGCGGCCAGTTGACTACTTGTCCGTGAAGGCTGGCAGCCGGGCGGTTTCCGCCACGACGTCTGCCAGCTGGGCGGCGTAGTGATGTACCAGCCGTTTGCCAAGCGCAGCATCTGCCTGTCGGGCATCGCCTGCCACGCCATGCTGGCTCAGGTCCTCGGCAAGCCAGGCAAAGGCGGCGGCGCCTTCCGGGCCTACCAGCGGGTTATCAGGCAGGGTGCCTAGCGGCGCGCTCTGGTAGCCCTCCAGATCAACCAGGGCGGGCGCCAGATAATGCATCATGGCGGTTTCCAGCAGCCCGCCATGTAGGCCGTAACGCAGCTCGCTTGCATCAATGGCGCCTTTCAGAGGCGGTAGCCGGGTGTAAGTCGCCTTGACCACCCGCATGTTGAAGCGTTTGCGAAGCGTCAGTGCCGCCAGGTCCATGATGGCCTTGTTGCCACCGTGGCTGTTGATCAGTACCAGGCGCTGGATGCCCGCCCGCGCGACGCTTTCGCCATAGGCTTCAAGCATGGCAATGGCCAGCGGTGCCGGCAGGCTGAGCGTTCCGCCAAAGCCTGCATGCTCATCGCTGGCGCCGACGGCAATGGTCGGCAGGCAAACCACTTCCAGCGCCGGGTCAAGCTTGTCACGCAAAGCGTTCATCAGCCCCTCACCAATGATCAGATCGGTGCCCAACGGCAGATGTGTGCCGTGCTGCTCGATGGCACCCAGTACCAGTAAGGCCACCGGGTCGCGCTCGGCAAGGTCTGCCAGGGCGGGGGCGGTCAGCGTTTGCCAGTCATGAATCATGCGAATCAGCCCCTTGAAATAAGCGTTTGGAATCTGTCAGGTTAGCACTTGAAGAGCTATCGAGCGCTTGTACGGCTCACCGCCGGATGGTCGGCCCGACAGGCGTAAAGATCACCCGAGGCCAGGCCATCGGCCTGGCGAGTGAACCACTCACCGATGGCCTCGGGCGTTTGCCAGGTTGACCAGTGAAACTCGCGCTGCTCGCCGGCAATGGCATTGAAGCGGTAATCCCCCAGCCTGTTTAACTGGGCAACGCAGGCGTGGCCAACATCGAGCGCCCCGGCCACGAACTCCACCGAAAGGGCGGCTACCGGCCGGCTGAGGCCTGCCAGCACCTCGGCTTCGTAGCCCTCGACATCTATCTTGATAAAGCTGGGCTCACCGTATTCGTCGATCAGTTGATCCAGGGTGGTAACGGGCACGCGTATCTGCCGTTCCCAGCGGACCTTGCGAAAGCTTTCGTTGCGCTCGCCAATCTGGTCGCGCCAATCAAGCGCCAGGGTGGACAGCGTCGGGTTGCGGGTACTGATGGCAATATCGGCCACGCCGGGCGCGGCGCCGGCGGCCAGCGGCAACAGGGTGACCGTTGGGTAGCGGACAATCCGCCGAAACCATTTGGCAAGTTCGGGCTGTGGCTCCAGCGCGACCACGCGCGCCCCCAGTGCATGAAAGGCGGCGCTGCGATCACCCAGATGGGCGCCTACATCAAATGCGGTATCGCCAGGCGCGATGAAGGGGCGGTAAAGGCGCTGCAGGCTCCGTTGCCTGCCGGGGCGCCAGTAGACCAGCAGCGAGCGGGCAACCCCGCCTGCACTGCCGAGCCGATGCAGAAGAGGCTGCTGCATCAATGAGGCTCCTTCGCTGCGGGCGCCGCTTGCACTGCATCGAACTGGGTAAGCGACTGGCTGGGCATGTCACCCATGAGTTCGCAGGGCAGAGGTGTCAGCAGCCTGTTGCTGTCAGCCCTGAGCGGTTGAGTTTCACTGTGACGCTCCATCAGCGCGTTGAAATCGTCCAGCAGCGCCGGGCTGAGGCTGGTACTCGGCGTTTGCAGCAGCCCAAGGCGACGGTTGACCACGCCACCCCAGGTGCTGCTGCTGGAGTACTTGATGATCGGTACCGCTACCACCAGACCCAGCCAGACGGGCGTCAACCAGCCAAAGGCGGGAGCAGAAAACAGCATGACGCTGCCGGCCCAGGCGATACCGCATAGAGTCATCCAGCCAGCGTGCTGCCACACCTCTTGCCAGGGCAATGAGCGCTCGCCGCGCGGCTGAGTCTGCCATTCGATCGAACGGCCCAGCAGTACGTTGATGATGAACAGGCTGTGCCAGGCCATCATCAGCGGGGCAATCAACGCGGCAAAGAGAATTTCCAGCAGGGCGCTTGCCAGCAGCTTTGCGCGCCCGCCAAAGGCATGGGGCGACTGGAAAAACGCCAGTGTCAGGCCAAGCAGCTTGGGCGCGACCAGCATGCCCAGCGTAATGGAAAGCAGCCCGGCCGACAGCGACTTGGGCAGGGCCTGTGTGGGCGGTGCATCGATGGCGTGGTAGCCCACCAGGAGACTTGAGCACACCAGCAGGCCCAGCCAGACCAGTGACGACAGATAGGCAAATGCACCGAACAGAAAGTGCAGGCGGCTGACAGGATGCAAGCCAGCCCCGGTGAGCAGGCGCAAATGCTGGAGATTGCCTTGCAGCCAGCGCCGGTCACGCTTGGCAAAGTCGAGCATGTTGCTGGGCATGGCTTCAAAGCTGTTGTGTGAAGCACTGGCGTATGGGTTGCGTCGTGATACGGCGGTTGTCGCCGTGGTGTCCAGCAACACCTGCCACCCGCTGCGTTTGAGCAGGGCCGCCTCGACAAAGTCGTGGCTGAGAATCTCCCCACCCAGCGGCGGCTTGCCAGGCAGAGTGGGCAGTCCGGCGCTGGTCATGAAGGCACGGGTGCGAATGATGGCGTTATGCCCCCAGTAGTTGGCCGCATCGCCTTGCCAGAAACTCTGCCCGGCGGCCAGCATGGGGCTGTAGAGCGCCGAGGCAAACTGAGTAAACAGGCCAAACAGGGTGCGCTGTCCAACCGGAATGGGCACGGTCTGAATCAGCCCCACGCCCGGCTGGTGCTCCATGCGATGCACCAGGTTCAAGAGCGTGGCGCCGCTCATCAGGCTGTCGGCATCAAGCACGACCATATAGTCGTAACGCTGTCCCCAGCGGCGGCAGAAATCCGCGATATTGCCCGCCTTGCGGCCCAGGTTGTTCTCCCGGCGACGGTAGTGCACCGCAAGCTGACCAGCCAGGCGCTGCTGCAGGGCGGCCACGTGGGCGGCTTCTATTTCGGTTTTTTCAGGGTCTTGAGTATCGCTCAAGATGAACACTTCAAAGTGTTCGCCAAGCGGTGTTCCCAGATGCTGGTGAACCGCGCCGGCTTGCTCCAGAAGCGAGCGGCAGGTGGCTTCAAGCCCTGCAATGGTAGGTAGGGGCGGTTCTGCGTAAATGGGCATGACCAGGGCGGTGCGGCCTTCAAGCGTATGATCATCCGGAGAAAGGGCGACTTGCTTGCGCAGGCTCAGTGGGTCCAGTCGCAGAGCGCTTACCAGAAAACCAAAGATGGCAACCCAGAAGGCCAGCGCGATCCAGGTAAACGTCAGCGCAAACAGCGCAAGGGTCATGATCTGCCAGCCCACACCCAATCCGGAAACCACGCGATTGAGCGCCACGCAGCCCGCCAGGCTGGTCAGTACCACCAGCACGGTCAGAAGGGCACGGCGAAGCCCCAGGCCTGGAATCAACGGGGTCGTTTCACTGATCTTATGCATCGGGATACCATACGTAGTTCCAGGTTTCGCTAATCGGCTCTCCGTTCAACATCAAACGCAGACGGATATCGCTGGGTTCGCCCGTGGCGGGAATGCGGAAGCTGGCTCGCCAGGCGTTATCGGAAAGTGCCGTCACCTGAGGGATCAGGATCTCGCTTCTTTGGGCGCTGATATCCAGCGTTACCGGCGCATCCGGGGGGATATCCCCGAGTACGCCGCCTTCAAAATCGACGACGAACTGGCGCTGCGGGTTGTGTTCGCTGGCTTGCCCAAGCCCCCAGAGCCCGCCATGGCGGGTGCGTACTACTCGGCCCAGCGTCAGCTCCTCGGGGTTATCGTTCAGCGTATAGGTATGGTAGTGAAGTTTGCGCGTGTTGCCGGCCTCGAGCGGTTCGTCGGCGACCCAGTAGGCCACGATATTGTCGAAGGTTTCATCCTGGGTGGGAATTTCCACCAGCTCTACATGGCCGGGCCCCCAGGGCTCGATAGGCGCGACCCACTGGCTTGGCCGGCGATGGTACTGCGCTTCCATGTCCAGGTAGCGGTCGAAATCACGCTCGCGCTGCATCAACCCGAACCCGCCCGGGTTACTGTCCAGAAAACTCGAAACGCGCAGGGCATCAGGATTGCTGAGCGGGCGCCAGATCCACTCATCGGCGCCAGTATGCATCAGAAGGCCATCTGAATCGTGCACCTGGGGCCGGAAATCATCCTGGCGTTCGTGACTCGCCTCGCCAAAGGTGTACATGCTGGTTAGCGGAGCAACACCCAGCTTGGCAATATCGTCACGCGCGAACAGCTGGGCTTCCACTTCGGCATCGGTCTGCTCGCCCGGGCGCAGGGTGAAGCGGTAAGCGCCGCTCAGCGATGGGCTGTCCAGCAGGGCAAGCAGAACGATCTCCTCGGCCTTGGCATCTGGCTTGTAGAGCCAGAACTCGCGGAAGGCAGGAAACTCCTCTTCTTCAGATGATGCCGTGTTGATGGCGAGCCCGCGTGTCGAGAGTCCAAAGACCTGGTCCTTGCCCGTCAGGCGAAAATAGCTGGCGCCAAGGAAGACCGCGAACTCGTCGGCGTACTCGCTGGTGTTGAGCGGGTAGTGCAACCGGAAACCGGCATGGCCGCTGCCGCTCAAATCCTGCTCGAGCAGCGCCTGGGCATCACCATCGTATTGAAAATCTTCGGTTGAAAAGGGCAGGCGGGAAACGGTGTCGTCATCAATGATATTGAGGGTAACTGGCGCCTTGAACAAGAAACCGCTATGAAACAGCTGCAGATTGAACGGGCTTTCATCACGCCAATAGGCGTGGTCGGGAGCAAAGCGGATCTGCCGGTAGGTGTCGTAACTCAGCTCTTTCAGGACGTCGGGTAACCTTTCATCAGGCGCCTGATACGCTGTTTCAGCAAGCATCCGGGCTTGCTCGATGACGGCGTCATAATGCCTGTCATCAGCGCTGGCAGGTAACGCAGCAAGGCCGCCAAGCAGTAATATCCATTTCCCGTTCTTCGTAAACCGCATAGGCGAGTTCCTTTCAATGCCAAATCTAGAGAGTGAGCCAACGCCAATTCAAGCGTGTTTTTTTGAACAAATATTATACGC
Organism: Vreelandella aquamarina; assembly: GCF_020075495.1. GTDB lineage: Bacteria > Pseudomonadota > Gammaproteobacteria > Pseudomonadales > Halomonadaceae > Vreelandella > Vreelandella aquamarina_A. Next base: position 164,417 of record NZ_JABYQT010000006.1, on the reverse strand, counting down.
TTAGTACTTGATGCACACTGTGTATTTACTTCTGGGCCGTCAGCCGGCCCCTCCAAGCCTGCCATTCAATGCGGTCAAGAATCGATGTTGGCTACCACTCGTTGAAATAATAATGAGAGCGATATGTTGCGATTATTGTCAGGTGCGTTGGCACTCAATCTGCTGCTGGTCGCGCCCCTTTGGTGGCGTTTCGGCACCTTTGGCCATCCCCTCGTTGCCTGGGAAGCGTGGATCATCGTTCCACTGATGCTGATATTGCCCGTAGGGCCGTTTCGCCGACTGATGAGCGTTGCCCTGGTCAGCTGGGTTGCCTTGGCGACCGTTGCCAACGTGGGTGATGCAGCCACCCACATGGCGTTTGGAAGGCCGCTAAACCTTTATTTAGACACCCCTTTAATGCGTTCCGTATTTCATCTGCTTGTAGGTAATGTAGGCCAAGTATGGGCCATTTGCGCGATGCTGGCAGGCGCGGCTTTACTGTTGGGTATCCTGTGGGCGCTGGTGCGCCTTCTGACACCACGCCATACGTTAGCAGCGAATCGCATCAAGGGGGGCGTGGCACTTGGTCTGGGGGTACTGGCCACCTGTCTGGCACTCGGCCAATTGGCTAACAGGCTCGTTATGCCCCAGGCGGCACTGCCGATGATCGAGGCAACACGTTTTCAATGGCAGCAGATAGTGACCACACACCGTGCGCGCCTGGCATTTGCCGAACAACTTGAAACCGCCCCGCTCAAGGCCCAGGCCCTACCAGGGCTTGATGAGCGTAACGTGCTGCTGACCTTTGTGGAGTCCTACGGGGTATCGGCGATCAACGACCCACGTTATAGCGACGTACTGCTGCCCACGCTGTCTACCATGCAGCAGCGCCTGGATGCTCGCGGCCTTCATGTAGTGTCGGGGCTTGTGGAAGCGCCCATTCGTGGCGGCCAGTCCTGGCTTGCCCACGCTACGCTGCTCAGCGGACGGTGGGTGGATAACCAGCTCTGGTACCGGCTGATGCTGAGTACCCAGAGCCCCACGCTGATCGATGATTTCAAGGCGACCGGCCAGCGTACACTGAGTATCATGCCCGCCATTACCCTGGCCTGGCCGGAAGGCGAGGCTTACGGCTTCGATGATATCGTGGTGGCAAAGGACATCGATTACGCAGGCCCCCCCCTTAACTGGGTGACCATGCCCGATCAGTTCACGCTCGACTATACCCAACGCCATCTGCTCGGTGACGCACCAGTGTTTGCGCAGATGGCGTTGATTTCGAGCCACGCGCCCTGGACTCCCATTCTGCCGGTAATAGAGGACTGGGAGTCGATTGGTGACGGCAGGATCTTCGCACCGTGGGAAGATGCTGGCGACCCGCCGGAGGTGCTTTGGCAGGATATCGAACGTATTCGCGACCACTATGCCTGGTCAGTCGACTACGCTGTAAAGGTGACCGGACGCTGGGCAGAACGCGTGGTGGACGACAATACCCTGATGATCATGCTGGGCGACCACCAGCCAGCCCCGTTGATTACCGGTGATGAGGCAAGCGCCGCAGTCCCCGTGCATATCATCAGCGGCGACCCGGCGCTGCTGGCGCCGTTCTATGCCCACGGGTTCGTGGATGGCACGCTGCCTAATCTAGACAACCCGGAACGCGCCGCCCGAATGAGCCAACTTCGTCACTGGCTGAAGGAGGGGTTTGGTGCGGATGATTTGCCTATAAGGAAGACACCATGGTCCAGCCGGTAATTTTATGCGGAGGTAGCGGTACACGGCTATGGCCGCTCTCCCGTGAGCAGATGCCCAAGCAGTTCTTGCGACTGACCTCCTCTCTGAGCTTGCTGCAGCAGACCCTTGGTCGGCTCGAGGGTTTGACTACCGCGTCGCCCATTATCATGGCCCATCAGGCACACCGCTTTCTGGTCGCCGAGCAATTGCGCGAGCAGGCGCAGCAGGCGCGTATCGTACTGGAACCTGAAGGACGTAATACTGCCCCGGCGATTGCCTGTGCGGCGCTACTGGCACTTGAGGCCGGCGACGACCCGCTGCTGCTGGTATTGCCCGCTGATCATGCAATTGGTGATGAGGCTGCTTTTCAAAAAAGCGTCAATCGCGCCGTTACACTGGCCGAGCAGGGCTATCTGGTGACATTTGGCGTGGTACCCACGTGTCCGGAAACCGGCTATGGCTACATTGCCTGCGGCGAAGCACTGGGCCATGGACATAAGCTTTCCGCTTTTATCGAGAAGCCGGATAGCCAGTGTGCCGCAAAGCTTATCGAGCAGGGCAACACGCTGTGGAACAGCGGCATGTTCCTGCTGCGTGCTTCGAGCTATCTTGAGCAGCTTGAGCGTCTTCAGCCGCAGATGCTTTCAGCCTGTCGTGATGCAGTGACCCGGGCACAGAGCGACCTGGATTTCCTGCGTCTAGATAAGCAGGCCTTTACAGCGTGTGCGTCAGACTCTATCGACTACGCAGTGATGGAGCACTGTAAAAACGCTGCGGTTATCTCATTGGACGCCCAGTGGAGCGATATCGGCAGTTTCGATGCGTTATGGAGTATCGGCACGCCAGATGAAGCGGGGAATGTTATCCGTGGCGATGCGCTGCTGAAAGCAACCGCCAATTCGCTGATAATGGCTGAGCATCGGCTGGTGGCTACGCTGGGGGTGGCTGACCTGATCGTAGTGGAAACGCCGGACAGCGTGCTGGTGGCACACCGTGACCGGGCTCAAGAGGTCAAACAGCTGGTGGCAACGCTTACCCAGGCCGGGCGAAGCGAGCCGTGCTCCTCGTCCGAGGTGCACCGCCCTTGGGGCAGTTTCCAGGCAGTTGACAGCGGCGGACGCCATCAGGTCAAGCATATTACCGTCAAGCCGGGGGGCAGGCTCTCGCTGCAGCGCCACCACCACCGTGCTGAGCATTGGGTGGTCGTCAGCGGCACGGCGCGGGTAACGGTAGATGAGCGCTGCTTTCTGGTAAGCGAAAACCAGTCAACTTATATCCCAATAGGTACGCTGCACCGCCTTGAAAACCCAGGCAAGATCCCGCTAGAGCTGATTGAAGTCCAGTCCGGAGCTTATCTAGGCGAAGACGATATCGAGCGATTTGACGATGTGTATGCTCGTCAGAGCAATGAGTAGCGCTCAGTAAAGCCGAAAGCGGTTGGCCTCGGGATGGCCCTGCTGTTCTTCAACGACTTTGCGGTAGCGCTTGTACTCCCACTGGTACTGAGCCGGGTCGAGGGCAATGGAGGCCTCGACACTGGCGTTCACACCGCTGGCGGACGTCACTTCATCTTCGCTGTAGACCCGCTCGTCAGCATCCAGAAAGTGAATCGCAAAGCCGCGGCCAGGCAGGCGCAGGGCAACGCCTGTCACCACTCGCGCCTGGGTGCGCGCTACCAGCTTGGGTAGAAGGGTGGCGGTATAGGCGTTTCGGCCGTAGAACGGGGCGAAGACGCCGCTGCCCCAATCGGGCTCCTGGTCGGGCAGGATGCCGATGGCTTCACTGCGCTTGAGCGCCTTGAGAAGTGCCGCGACGCCGCGTGGGTTGGTGGGCACCAGTTGCGCACCCATGCGCTCGCGGCCATGGCGAATGATGGGCTCAAGCTCTGCAATCTTAGGTGGCTCGTACATGGCGGTAAACGGGAAATGGCTGGAAAGCCAGAAGTTGAGGACTTCCCAGTTGCCGAAATGCGGGGCCAGCACAATCACCCCCCGTCCTTCCGCCCGGGCGCCGTCCAGCTTCTCGCGGCCATATACTTCGACAATGCCGGCCTCGATACGCTCGGGTTTGGCCATCCAGGCGTAGCCAAGCTCCATCATCGTGGCAGTGGAGTGGCGCATACTCTGCATGGCCAGGGCGCGGCGCTCGCTGGCGTCGAGCCCTGGGTAGACAACCGCAAGGTTGAGGTCCGTCACCTTGCGCTCGCGTTTGCTGAAGCGATAGACCAAAGCCCCTACCAGAGACGCAAACCGCCAGAGTCTTGGCAGCGGCCAACCCGAGAGGGTTTTCCACAGCCAAGAGATAGCCCCGGCACGATTGAATGAACGACGTCTGGAGAAAGCCTGTTGTTCCATCGATTAAATCAGCCAGGTATCCACGTTGGCGGGAGCGCGCTGTTCCTGCAGCGCCTTGAAGCCGATGACACAGCGAATGATGATCCAGGCGGCGAGTGCAAAAAAGAGTACAATACCGATTAGTAACAGGGTCAAAAACAGGCAAATACACGCATACACGAACCCTATCCAGAACGTGCGGATTTGATAGCGATAGTGCTCATCAAGCCAGGCCGGGCCTTTGCCGCGATATACGTAGGCAATAATAACGCCGACAAACATGGTGAAACCGACCAGAAAGCTAGCCAGATAAAGGCCGTAATTCACCATGGCCATGGTGGTATCGGGTTTTTTGGCGGGAGAGCCTTGATGTGTCTCGTTATGTATTACTTCACCTTCAAGAGACGTATCGTTATCGCGCATGATGACTCCTGTTACATGCTTTTTTAGCTAAGTATCCTGTGGACACCGTTCGAGCGCGCTATGATAGCGCGCATGGCAGTGCTTTTCATCTAGACGGAAAGGTTTTGCTAACGCGCCGGCCGGCAGATTTCCAGCAGGTTGCCATCAGGGTCACGCAGGTAAACAGACTCGATGGCACCGTTGGCACCCTGGCGGGCCACCGGACCCAGCTCTACCTCGATGCCGAGTGCGTCCAGGTGCTGCTGGAACTCATCCAGGGGCAGCAGGCAGCGTAGGCACAGATCCAGGCTGCCCGGTGTGGGGGTGGCGGAAATGGGCGCTATGTCCGTATCGGTCTGGTGAAGCCTGAGGGCGGTATCGCCCAGCATCAAATCGACCCGCTGTGCATCACGGTAGCGTACGTCGAGCCCCAGAACGCGTGAATAGAAGTCAACGGCGCGACTTATATCCGTCACGGTAACAACAAGATGATCCAGTCCTGTGAGCATGCTACTTTCCTTAATTCAAAACCCGAAACCCGAGAAGACGACGATGCGCTGCTGCCCGCTATGCGATGCAACGACGGTGACTCACTATCATCAGGATCGTCGTCGTGATTACTACCAGTGTGGCACGTGCCTGCTGGTGTTCGTGCCGCCGGAGCAGCATTTAAGCGCTGCCCTCGAGAAGGCCGAATATGACCGGCACCAGAACTCCCCTCATGATACGGGATACCGGGCCTTTTTAGGGCGTTTGTTTACCCCGTTGGTGGCGAAACTGCCCGCCGGGGCCTGCGGCCTGGATTTTGGCGCAGGGCCGGGGCCAACGCTTTCGATCATGTTCGAAGAGGCGGGGCATCCCATGGCCATCTATGATGTCTTCTATGCGCCCGACCCGGAAGCACTACGCTCCTCCTATGCGTTCATTACCGCCACTGAAGTGGTCGAACACCTGGCACGGCCGGGACAGGTTCTTGCCCGGCTGCTTGGTCAGCTCGAAGCCGGCGGCTACCTTGGGGTGATGACCAAGCGTGTGACCGCCAAGGAAGCCTTTGCTCGCTGGCACTATATCAACGACCCGACCCACGTGTGCTTTTTCAGTGAAGCGACCTTCACGTGGTGGGCGCAAAAGCATCATTTGACAGTCGAATTTCCTGGCGATGACACTGTAATTCTACAAAAACACTGATCTATCCCGCTATGGTATGAAAAAGCGTTGACTTTATGCTATCCAAGGCAATAATTGCGCGCCCGTTGACTGCCTGCTTACGGTACAGGAGGCGAAAACGGAGCTTCTTGGCAACTCGTTAGGCAAGGTGAGGTTTTCATGTCGCGGCAACTATTGGCCATGGCGCTTGCGCCCCTGTTGGGCCTGTTCATTCTGGGGATCGGCAACGGCTTTCTGGCCACCCTGATCACGGTACGCCTGGATGCGGCGGGGGAGTCCGCCACCATCATCGGGATCGTTTCGTCGGCCTATTTCATCGGCCTGGCGCTGGGGGCGGTGTTCAACGACCGGCTGCTGCTGCGCATCGGCCATATCCGCGCCTATGGAAGCTTCGCCTCGCTGGTAGCGGTCACGGTACTGCTGCAGGGGCTGTTCTTCGATCCCTGGGCCTGGTTTGCGCTGCGCCTGATTGGTGGCTGGGCAACGGTAGGTGTCTACCTGGTCATCGAGAGCTGGCTGCTGACGGCAGGCGAGCAGAAGGTTCGTGGCCGTCTGCTGGCGCTGTACATGATTTCCCTCTACGCCGCCGGGGTCATCGGTCAACTACTGCTGGGCGTGACCAGTGCGATGGGGATGACCGCACCGTTCATGGTCATCGGCATGCTGGCTTCGCTGTCGGTACTGCCCATGGCGATGATTCCACGTGTCTCGCCCTTGATCGAGCACGCTGAACCCCTTCCACCGTACCGGCTTGTCATGCTGACACCGACAGGCGTGATGGGCAGCCTGGGGTCGGGCATGGTGGTGGCCGCGGCTTACAGCTTGCTGCCGCTTTACTTGCAGCGCATCGGCATGAGCGTCAATCAGGTGGGGCAGATGATGGCGCTGGTGATTCTGGGCGCGATGCTGCTGCAATACCCGATAGGCCGCTGGTCCGACCGCCATGACCGCCAGATGGTATTGATCGGCATCAGCGGATTCTGCGTGCTGATTTCTGCCGCCATGCTGTGGCTGCCGCTTTCCACTCCAGTGCTGGCAGTGCTGCTGTTCCTGCTGGGCGGAGGGGTCTTTGCCCTCTACCCGGTAGCCGTAAGCCACGCCGCCGACCGCGCACCGGCAGGGGCGCTCGTGCGAATGAGTCAGGGGCTTTTGCTGATCAACTCGATTGGTGCCACGCTCAGCCCGCTGCTGATTTCTCCGGTGATGACCGCCGTAGGCGATGCGGGGCTCTTCTGGTCGTTTGGTGGGCTTAGCCTTGTGTTCGTGCTGTTCTTCTCCTGGCGCCGTCACGTTCGTCCGGCGCCGATGCCGGTGGCGCCGTTTACCGCTACAACGCCCATGACGGCGGCCGGCGCGGAGCTGGTGATTACCGAAGAGCTTGTTCAGGGGGCGCTCGAACACGAGCACCTGGAGGATCTCTCCGAGGCGGTGCCGGATGTGGAGGTGGCCGAGCCCGTGGTCGGCCCGCCTGCCGAAGAGGAAGCGCATATCACCTACTATGATGATGTAGAGCAGGTGGGAGTGCGTAAATAGCCAAGGCTTGAGACGTTGGGCTAATGGTATGGCCAGGGGTGAGAAACTACTATCGAGTACAGTGCTGAACTATCAAACGATTGTTTTATTCTTCATCAAGGGGTTGCCATGAACCACTACGCCGCGCCGGTACGCGATCTGCGTTTTGTGCTCGAAGAGTTGCTCGGGCATCGTTCGCTCAGCTTGCCCAATTTCAGTGATATCAGCCCGGATGTGGTGGAGGCGGTGCTGGATGAAGCGGCCAAGCTTGCCGGTGATGTCTGGGGGCCACTGAATGCCACCGGCGACCGGGAAGGAGCCAGGCGCCAGCCCGATGGCAGTGTCACGATTCCGGCGGGGTTCGCTGCGGCCTACCAGGCCTATGTCGAGGGCGGCTGGAACGGGATCGGCGTCTCCGAGGCGCTTGGCGGCCAGAACCTGCCCGAGGTCGTCGCCAGCGCCGTTCAGGAAATGCTCCACGGCGCCAACATGGCGCTGGGTCTATGCCCTATGCTGACCGCCGGCGCTATCGAGGCGCTGGCCCACCACGGCAGCGAAGCACTCAAGGCCGTCTACCTGCCCAAGCTGGTGGAAGGCAGCTGGACCGGCACCATGAACCTGACCGAACCCCAGGCGGGGTCGGACCTTTCCAAGGTGCGCACCAAAGCCGTACCGGAGGGCGACCACTACCGCATCAGCGGCCAGAAGATCTACATTACCTGGGGCGAACACGACGCCGCCGAGAACATCATTCACCTGGTGCTCGCACGCAAACCCGATGCCCCCGAAGGCAACAGGGGCATCTCGCTGTTTCTGGTGCCCAAGTTCCTGGTCAACGCCGACGGCTCGCTTGGCGAGCGTAATGATGTGGTCTGCGCCGCCATCGAGCACAAGATGGGGATCCATGGCTCGCCCACTTGCACCTTGAGCTTTGGCGAGCAGGGCGGAGCGGTAGGTTATCTGGTGGGCGAAGAGGGCCGTGGGTTGAACCACATGTTCACCATGATGAACGAAGCCCGCCACAAGGTAGGCATTCAGGGCATCGGTGTGGCCGAGCGCGCCTGCCAGCATGCCCTGGCCTACGCCCGAGACCGCCAGCAGGGTCGCCTGCCCGCCGCTCGCGGTGGGCAGGAGTGTCCGATCAGCGAGCATCTGGATGTTCGCCGCATGCTGCTTTCCATGCGCGCGCGCACCGATGCATTGCGCGCTCTGGCGCTCTACTGCGCCGCTCAGCTGGATATTGCCCGCCATGGCGACGAGCCGAGCGCCCGCCAGGCAGCCCAGGCTCGCGCCGAGGTACTGATTCCCGTGGTCAAGAGCTTCTCGACCGATCAGGCGGTGGAGATCGCCTCAACGGGCATTCAGGTGCATGGCGGCATGGGCTATGTCGAAGAGACGGGCGCGGCCCAGCTGTTGCGCGATGCGCGCATCGCGCCGATTTATGAAGGCACCAACGGTATTCAGGCGCTGGACCTTGCAGGGCGCAAGCTGCAGCGCGACCAGGGCGAGGCATTCGGCGGCTTGCTGAGTGAGGTGGCCGCCACGGTTGAAACGTTGCAGGCTCATGCTGAGCTGGCGCCTTTGGGGCAGGCGCTGGCGGCGGGGCTCGAGGATCTGACCGCCGCTCAGCAGCAGGTGCTGGCAGAAGGCAGCGACCCGGAGCGCGGCCCCGATGCCGTTCAGGGCTACGCCACGCCCTTTTTGACCCTGACAGGTCATGTGCTCTGCGCCTGGCAAATGGGCCTGGCTGCGCTCGGTGCCCAGGCCGCCATCGAGCAGGGCAGCAGTGATCCCTTCTACATCGCCAAGCTGCAGAGCGCCCGCTTCGCCATTACCCAGTGGCTGCCCGTCGGGCGTGCCCAGCGGTCGGTAATCGAGGCAGGGCTTGAGTGTTTGCGCTAGGGTGGAAAGGGTCGCCCGCTAACCTCGCATAACAATCAAGGAGCCAACATGAGCGAAGCAGTGATTGAAAAGGTGGATAACGATGGTGTGGTGCGGTTGACCATCAACCGTCCCAAGGCGCTTAACGCGCTGAACAGCGAAGTGCTCGTCGCGCTTGAGTCGCATCTCACCGAGCTTGAAGCCCAGAGCAACCTGCGTGCCGTGCTGATTACCGGTGCCGGGGAGAAGTCCTTCGTGGCCGGTGCCGATATCACCGAGATGCGCGACAAGACCCCGGAAGAGGCGCGCGCCTTTGCAAGCCAGGCGCTGCGCACCATCAAACGTCTGGAAACGCTGCCGGTGCCGGTGGTCGCGCTGGTGAACGGGTTTTGCCTTGGCGGCGGCTGCGAACTGGCGCTGGCCTGCGACTGGGCGGTAGCAAGCTCCAATGCGGTGTTCGGCCAGCCCGAAGTGTTGCTGGGCGTGATCCCAGGCTTTGGCGGCACCCAGCGCCTGCCGCGCCGTGTCGGGCCGGCCATGGCGATCGACCTGGTCACCACCGGGCGCAAGATCGATGCTGAGGAGGCGCTGCGTATCGGTCTGGTCAATCGTGTCATGCCCCAGGCCGAGCTTGAAGATTATGTGCAAGAGCTTACCCGGCAGCTCAAGGGCAACGGTCCGCAGTCGGTTCGGGGCGCCAAGCAGGCGGTTCACGACGGCATGGATCAGGATCTGGACAGCGCTCTGGCGCTGGAAACTGCGCTGTTTGCCGTCTGCTTTGCAGGTGAAGAACAGAAAGAGGGCATGAGTGCCTTTGTCGAGAAGCGCAAGGCCAACTTTTAAACGCAAGCGCTGATCAAGAGAAGCGGGCCCACGGCCCGCTTCTTTTATTATGTGCTCTGGAACGTTACGGCCAGAGCTCGATCAGCACCTTGCCGGAGATGTCAGAATCCTTGGCAATGGCAAAGGCGTTCTGGGCATCCGCGGCGGGCAGCACGTGGGTGATGACATCATCAAAGCGCGCATCTGCAGCCAGCAGCGCAATCGCGTCATCGATTTCGTCATGAAAGCGGAAGCAGCCGCGTAGCTGAACTTCCTTGGCAATCAGCGGTGCCAGGGCAAGCGGCTGCGGGGTAGCGGGCATCATGCCGATCTGGGCGATGACGCCTGCCCGGCGAACCGCCAGAATGGCGCCGTTGATGGAGGCCGGCACGCCGGTGCACTCCAGCACCACGTCGAAGGATTCCTGCGGTACTTCATCTTCGCCGATACGGTAGGTGTGCTGCACGCCAAGTGCGCGCGCCCGGGAAAGCGGTCCTTCCAGCACATCGGTAATGCTCACCTCTAGAGCACCCTTGGCGAGTGCCGCTGCCGCCGCCAGCAGCCCGATGGGGCCAGCACCGCAGACCAGCACCCGCTGGTTCTCGACGCCGCCGGCCACCTCGATGCCATGCAGGCCAACGGCCAGAGGCTCGGCCAGCGCGGCACGCCTGAGCGGAAGGGAAGCGGGCAGTATCCTTATCATACCGGGGTCGACATCCAGGTACTCGCTCATGCCGCCCTGGGTATGCGGCCAGGTGGAAGCCGACCCCAGATAGGCGCCTTCCGGCCACAGATGTGGCTTGCCCTCGATGCCTGGCTGGCTTTTGCCAAAGGTGGCGGGGTGGAGGGTAACCGGCGTTCCCGGGGCCAGTTTGCCGCTCGGGTCTTCTTCGACCACCCCGGCCATCTCGTGGCCGGGGATCAGCGGCTCGCGCACCACGAAGGCCCCGTTGGCCCCCTCATGGTAGTAGTGAAGGTCCGAGCCGCAGATGCCGCCGAAGGCCATGCGCAGCCGGACTTTTCCCGCCGCCAGCGCAGGGAGAACGAGACTCTCTTCGCGCAGATCCTGCTTGCCGTGAATGACTAATGCTTGCATAGCGCTGCTTCCTGTTGGAGCTGTTAGACGACCGAGGTCATGCCGCCATCAACGAAGATGTTCTGTCCCGAAACGAAGCTTGAGGCGTCGGAGCACAGATACACCAGAGTGCCGACCAGCTCATCGAAATGACCCCAGCGCTGCGCGGGGGTACGCTTTTCGACCCACTGGTTGAACGCCGGGTCCTGCCACAGTGCGGTATTCATCTCGGTCTTGAAGTAGCCCGGCGAGATGCAGTTGACCTGAATGTTGAAGCGCGCCAGGTCCGCGGCCATTCCCTGGGTCAGCAGCGCAACGCCGCCCTTGGTGGCCGAGTAGGGGGCGATGGTTTCGCGAGCCAGTCTGGATTGCACCGAGCCGATGTTGACGACCTTGCCCGAGCCGCGTTCGGACATGGCGCGGGTGACCACCTGGGAGACGTAAAACAGGCTCGACAGGTTGGTCGCGACCAGCGCGTCCCAGTCAGACGGGGTAAATTCATTGAACGGTGCGCGCCGTTGAAGTCCGGCGTTGTTGACCAGGATGTCCGGCACGCCGTGCTGGGCGATTAATGCCTCGAGCGCTTGCTGAGTCGCCTTGGCGTCGGTCACGTCAAAGCTTGCTGCATCGACCTGGGTGCCGGTTTCCTCGGCCAGGGTGCGCGCCTCTTCCTTGACAAGCGCCAGGTCGCGGCCGTGAAGAATCACTCGTGCCCCCTGGTGGGCAAGGCCGCGGGCCAGGGCGTTGCCAAGACCTCGGGACGAACCGGTGATCAGCGCCAGGCGGTCACGGATATTGAACAGTGTCTGGGTCATGACAGGCCTCTAGAACAGCATGAAGATAAGGTAGGCGAAAACAAACCCCACCAGGGATTCCAAGGCCTGCTGTACCGTCCAGGTCTTGAGGGTGGTCTTGACGTCCATGCCGAGCAGGCGACCTACCAGCCAGAAGCCCGAGTCGTTGACATGACCGGCAAATACCGAACCTGCTGCGGTGGCAACCGTAATGGCCACCACCTGCATGGCGCTGAAGTCTGCGCCAATCACCGCCGGCGCCATCAGGCCTGCGGCAGTGACCAGGGCAACGGTAGCTGAGCCTTGGGCCAGGCGCATGATGACGGCGATCACATAGGCCGCGAAAATGATGGGCAGGCCCAGATCGCTAAGCGAGTTTGACAGCGCATCGCCAATGCCCGAGGCGCGCAGAACACCGCCGAACATGCCGCCGGCACCGGTAATCAGTACCACCGAACAGATGGGCGCCAGGGCGGAATCCAGCACCTTCTCGAGCGCATTGCCTCCCATGCCCCGGCGGTGGCCCAGTACCAGCATGGCCACCAGGGTGGAAATAAGCAGCGCCACCGGCGTGCTGCCCATGGCACGCATCAGCTGGAACCAGCCCTGGTCGCTGTCCACCGCGCCTAGCGAGCGTAGAAAATCGAGCCCGGTGTTCATGAAGATCAGTATCAAGGGCAGGGTCAGCATGAAGATGACCGTACCCACGGTGGGAGGATTGGTAATCTCCTCTTCCTTTACTTCGCCGAACAGGCCCTTCTCCAGAGGGAAGGGGTAGCGCTTGGCCACGAACTTACCCCACATGTAACCGGACACCCACCACATCGGAAAGGCGATGATCACGCCGGTGAGCATCAAGAGCCCCAGGTTGGCCTCATAAAGCTCCGAGGCGGTGACTGGCCCTGGGTGGGGAGGCAGGAATACGTGCATCACCGAGAACGCCGCGGCCGCCGGCATGGCGTACAGCAGGATGGGGCCGCCCAGGCGGCGCGCCACGGCAAAGATGATCGGCAGCATGACGATCAGGCCCGCATCGAAGAAGATGGGAAAGCCCATCAGCAGCGAAGCGATACCCAGCGCAAATGGGGCGCGCCTTTCACCGAACAGTTCGATCATCTTGTCCGCCAGCACGCGCGCGCCGCCGGAGTGCTCGACCAGCTTGCCCAGCATCGCTCCCAGGCCCACCAGCAGAGCAACCGCGCCCAGCGTGCCACCGAAGCTTTCGATCATGGTAGGCACGATGGCTGCAAAGGGAATATTGGTTGCAAAGGCGGTCAACAAGCTGATCACGATCAAGGCGAGAAAGGCGTGAACCTTGAATTTGATGATCAGTATCAGCAGCAGCAAGACTGCAGCGGCGGCGATGCCCAGCAGAGGGCCTGCCGACATCGTTTGCGTCCATCCATCCATGAGCGTGCTCCGGAATAAGGGTTGTTAGGCGGTGCATGCGCCGATGTTATCGGTAACATTGGTCTTGCGAGCATAGTAGGACATGACGACCCGCGTTAAACACCCGACCTTGGTTTAAGGAGCCTCTATGTGAAGTGAACGCCGTGCGGCATGGCGCTTTACAGGCAGATTATCGTATCGCCTGACGCGCATCGGGCAGCGCATGAGGTAAACTGGCCTAAAATTCGCGACGGAACTATCCATGGCCTTGAGTGCAACCCCTTATAAAGTAGACATCAACCTTACCGACCTGGACCGCGGGGTGTACGAGACGCTGCGTTTTACCGTGGCGCGTCACCCCTCGGAAACCGAGGAGCGGATGAGCGCGCGGCTGATTGCCTACGTGCTGTGGTACAGCGAGGCGTTGGCCTTCGGGCGCGGGCTTTCCGATGTGGACGAACCCGCACTGTGGGAAAAGAGCCTGGATGGCCGGGTGCTGCACTGGATCGAAGTGGGCGTTCCCGATGCCGAGCGGCTGACCTGGTGCTCGCGGCGCTCAGAGCGCGTGTCGCTGCTGGCCTATGGGCGTATCGACGTATGGGAAAACAAGGTGCTGCCCGGCGTTGCATCGCTCAAGAATGTCCACGTGGCCGCTCTGCCTCAAGAAGCGCTGGCAACGATTGCCCAGGGGCTGCCGCGTGCAATCGACTGGGCGGTCATGATTAGCGATGGATCGATCTATATTACCGATGAAAACGGCCAGCACGATATCACTCCGCAGTGGCTGCTGGGCGATCGATAAGCCTCGTTTTTGACAAGATCGACTATGCTAAGCAAGAAAGGTTAAGCCTGCTTTTCGGGAAGAAATTGCAGGCGCCTTTTGATAAAACATAATGTTTGCTTGCTATGTTTTTGCACTTTTACATACAATCAGCAATGTTTGTTGGCGCCCAAGGCGCTGATGTCAATTGCCCCTTACCTCAAGGAACGAGAAATGCATGAATCCTGCCTGCTACGCTGGCGTCAGCTACCCCTTCTGGCAGCGATGTGTCTACTACCTGCACTGGCAAGCGCCGATGACAACGTCATAACGGTCAAGCATGAAAATGACGGCATGGCCAGCAGCGATGATGGTCATTTTACCAGCGGTTTCGAGCTTAATTGGGCCTTCAAGCCTGCCCCCGATGACTGGACACAGCGCCTGGCAACTGCCCTGCCCAACAGCGTCATGGGCCAGGCCGATACTGCCGCGTTTCGGCTGGTGCACCAGATTTACACCCCCGATAATATCGAGCGCGCTGATCTGATTGAAGATGACCGCCCCTATGCAGGGCTTGTGTATCTGGGCATGTCACTTTATGAAGATGTGCCGGTGGGCAACTGGCAGCAGGCTACCGACCTGCATCTGGATGTCGGCCTGGTAGGCCCTTCGTCACAAGCGGATAGCATTCAGCGCGAAGTGCACCGGTTCACTGAAAGTGATCGACCGCGTGGCTGGCGCCACCAGCTGGAAGATGAGCCAATCCTGAACCTGACCATGCGCCGTCAGTGGTGGCATGACCTTCCACTGGCCGGCAAGCGTCTTGCGCATGGCCCTGGTGTCAGCGTTGCTCTTGGCAACTTCAATACCTATGCAAGCGCCGGCTACGGCGTACGCTGGGGCGATGATGCCAGCGGCATTCCTACATTGACCCCCAATCCTGGCAATCGTGGCCGGATGACGAGCACCACCGGCTGGCAGTGGTATCTGTTTGCCAACGTCGAAGGCTACTACGTGGCCCATAATCTGACGCTGGATGGCAATGTATTCTCCAGCAGCCACTCCGTGGATCGCAAGGAATGGGTCGGCGAAGCGGCCGCCGGTCTTGCGCTTGCCTGGGACGAGTGGCAGGTCACCTACGCAGCGGTTCAGCGTACGCGTGAGTTCGATGGCCAGGATCGACAGGACAAGTACGGCGCGCTTACTCTCTCCAGAAGCTTCTAGGTCAACCGGCCCGGTAGCCGTGGCAAACGCCTCTACGGTTACCGGGCACCACCAGGGTAACCTGCATGGCCAACGCCTTCCCGCATACGCCTGACGGGCGCTATTTCGTTGCCAAGAATCGTCTGTGGCGCTGTACCGACCCACGCTTGAGCGAGGCGGAAAGGCAGCGCCATGTCAATGATCTGATGGACGCGCGCCGCGCGGTAAAGAGCGCGAAAGGGCAAGACGATGAAAAAGCCCTGCGTCAGGCGCGTGACAATGTGCAGGCCGCCAAGGAGGCGCTGGGCGAGCGTGGGCCAGTGTGGTGGGACGATAACGCTCCGGATGAAACCGGTATGGCGCCGCATAACAGCAGCTACGCCGAGTGGTGGGAGCAGCAAGGCAGGTAACCGCCTGATACCCGGCGCTGGCGAAGCATCCGGATTGCCGCTAGCTTGTCAGTAGCGAGCGCTATCGTTCAATGCGCGGCACACGGTGTGCCCGCTACATGGGTATCAGGGAGTTTATGTTTTTCAACGGTTGGGAAAATCTGTTTCGTACGCTGATTGTCGGGGTGCTGGCCTACGCTGTCCTGGTGATTTTTCTGCGCCTGTCGGGCAATCGAACGCTTTCCAAGATGAATGCGTTTGACTTGATTGTGACCGTGGCGCTGGGCTCGACCCTTGCCACCATTCTGCTTTCCAAGGACGTTGCTCTTGCTGAAGGGGCGCTGGCTCTAGGGCTATTGATCTTTCTGCAGTTTGCGATTACCTGGCTGAGCGTGCGCAAGCGTTGGGTAAAGCGGATGGTCACCGGCGAGCCCTTGATGCTGCTCTATCGCGGTGAGCTGCTTACCCGTGCTTTGCGTCAGGCGCGCGTGACCCAGGACGAAGTGCGCGCCGCCCTGCGCAGCAGCGGTCTTGGCAATGTAAGTGAGGCGCATGCGGTCATTCTGGAAACCGACGGCTCGCTTAGCGTGGTCAAGGAGAGTGACTCACCTGCAGACTCGAGCCTTGAAGGGGTGCGCCGCGCGGGACGGGACTAATCACCCCGGGGGCATACAGGCTGGCTGCGAGAACGGCCCCGACGGGGCCGTTCTTCTGTCTGCTGAAAGTCTCTACTGCAGCTTGTCCTGCGTTTTCAGCTCGAAATCACTGGCATCGTGGCGCTCATGGAGCTGTTCGCTTGGCTCGCCGAACGTACGGTTCACCATCCGGCCACGTTTGACGGCGGGGCGGGCATCGAGTTCTTCTGTCCAGCGCAGTACGTTCTTGTAGGTATGGGCTTCCAGGAACTCTGCCGCTTCGTACACCCGGTTTTTCACCAGCGCGCCGTACCAGGGGTGAATGGCCATGTCGGCAACGGTGTACTCGTCACCGGCCATGTAGCGGTTATCCGCCAGATGACGATCCAGCACATCAAGCTGGCGCTTCACTTCCATGGTGTAGCGGTCAATCGGGTACTGATATTTCTCCGGCGCGTAGGCGTAGAAGTGACCGAAGCCGCCACCCAGTATCGGGGCGCTGCCCATCTGCCAGAACAGCCAGGAGAGGCACTCGGTACGCTTGGCCGGGTCGCTTGGCAGAAAGGCGGAAAACTTCTCGGCAAGATAGAGCAGGATGGCGCCGGATTCAAACACGCGCTGGGGCGGCTGGGTGCTGTGATCCATCAGCGCAGGAATCTTGGAGTTGGGGTTCACGTCGACAAACCCGCTGCCGAACTGGTCACCTTCACCAATCTGAATCAGATGGGCGTCATACTCAGCGTCTTGAATGCCCTTTTCCAGAAGCTCTTCCAGCATCACGGTGACTTTTACACCGTTGGGCGTTGCCAGAGAGTAGAGCTGCAGCGGGTGTTTACCTACCGGCAGCGCCTTGTCATGGGTAGGGCCGGCAATAGGGCGGTTGATATTGGCAAACTTGCCACCATTGCCGGGCTCCCATTTCCAAACGCGCGGTGGGGTGTAAGACGTATCGCTCATCATGGCCTCGCTTGTCGGTTCTTGGGCAAGCGCCCAGAGCAGATGACATCCTGCTCAGGCGCTACAGATATTTTCTACGTAGATGCTTTATGAGGGTAGTCAAAAGCTGCTACAAGGGTAGTGTGTGATTAGCACGTTAATAAAGATTCCCGGCAACGAAAAAGGAGATGAACATGCAGGTGATCGGCGTACTGGGCGGAATGAGCTGGGAGTCGACGCAGAGTTACTATCGCGCCCTCAATGAAGGTGTGAAGCAGGCGCTAGGCGGCTTTCATTCTGCCAAGATAGCCATGGTCAGCGTTGACTTTGCAGAAATCGAGACCCTCCAGCAGCAGGGAGACTGGGACAAGGCAGGCGAGCTGCTGGCGGATGCCGCACGCTCGGTAGAGCGCGCCGGCGCCGATTTTCTACTGCTGGCAACCAACACCATGCATAAAGTGGCGCCGGCCATCGAAGGGGCTGTCGGGATTCCGCTCTTGCATATCGCCGACGCCACAGCCGAACGCCTTCAGCAGGATGGCGTTACTCGCGTGGGCCTTCTGGGAACGCGCTTTACCATGGAGCAGGACTTCTACAAGGCACGGCTGCAGGAAAACTTCGGCATTGACGTCGTGGTGCCGGACGAGGTCGAACGCGAGTCAGTTCACCGGATCATTTTCGATGAGCTGTGCCAGGGAGTGATCAATGATGATTCTCGCAAGCGTTACCTTGAGATCGTTGACAGCCTGCATGCACAGGGCGCCCAGGCGGTCATTCTGGGCTGTACCGAAATCGCGTTGCTGATAGAGCAGGCACATACGGATGTGACGCTCTACGACACCACCGCCCTGCATGCAAGCACGGCGGTGGCGCGAGCGCTGAACACGGGGCGGTGATCAGGCCAGGGTCAGCGTCACATCGATATTGCCACGCGTGGCGTTAGAGTAGGGGCAAACCACGTGCGCCTTGTCGACCAGCGCCTGAGCGACGCTCCTTTCAAGGCCCGGCAGATTGATCGTAAGCTCGACCTCGATGCCAAAGCCATCAGGAATCGCGCCAATGCCCACGCTGCCTTCAATGGATGCATCCTGGGGGAGCTTCACTTTCTCCTGGCTGGCGACATGCTTCAGCGCGCCCAGAAAACACGCAGAGTAACCTGCGGCAAAGAGCTGTTCCGGGTTGGTGCCGCTGCCGCCGGCGCCGCCAAGCTCCTTGGGCGTGCTGAGTTGTACCTCCAGCGCGCCGTCTGAGGACTTGGCGCTACCTTCGCGGCCGCCGGTTGCGGTAGCGTGGGCACGGTAAACGACGTTTTCTATCGACATGGCAAGTTTCCTTTCTGTGGTGAAGCAAGGTCTGGCAGTTTAATTTAGCGAAGCTTTATTTTGCGCGCAATATTAATTTCAGTGAACACGCCTTTCACTGTGTTTTAAGCGGTTAACCGCTTTTTTGCAGGCTGTTACGCAGTTGCACGAGGTCTTCCTTGAGCTGGGTCAGTGCCTCCACCGACTTCTCGCTGGCGTTGACAACGCAGCTGGGAATGCGGCGGGCCTGCTCACGCAGCTCCCGTCCCTTGTCGGTCAAGTAAAGCTCCACGATACGCTCATCTTGCCGGCTGCGCTGGCGAACCAGCAACTGGTCGGCTTCAAGACGTTTCAGCAGCGGGGTCAGTGATCCAGGGTCGGTCAGCAGGCGTTTGCTTAACGCGCCTACCGTAATACCATCTTGCTGCCACAGTACCAGCATGGCCAGGTACTGCGGGTAGGTAAGCCCCAACTCCTTGAGAAGCGGTTTATAAATTTTTGTCATTGTCAGTGAGGTAGAGTACAGCGCAAAACAGAGCTGATGATCCAGTTCCAACTCACTGCAAGGTTCTAACGCGGGCATATCGACTCCGATAAGGGATGCGATGGGCTAATGTAGCGCGCAGTGAACACGCTTACCAGACCTAGACGTTGGTCGTAGGTGCGTGCTTTTGCTTTGACACTCTCCGGCAAGGTCGTTAGCCTTTTTACATGATGTTACCGGTAACAGGGCCGGTTGCCGGGCCAATACTTCTTCAATATTCAAGCCCGCTACCTATTGGGCATCATGCTGATGACACTTTCATGACAGCCGCCGAATAGGCCGCGCATCGGGAGAAATGGTTCAATGAGGTCTACTTCTTATCGTATCCTGGTGATGGGGGCGTCCGGATGTGGAAAATCCCTGATCGGCAAACAGGTGGCCGCCGCGCTGGGTACTCGGTTCATCGATGGCGATGATTACCACCCGCCGGCCAACGTGGCTAAAATGGCCAGCGGCACGCCGCTTGACGACGATGACCGGCAGGGCTGGCTTCAGGCCCTGGCGGATCTGTTTGCGCAGTACCGTCAGCAGGATGAAAGTGTGGTCATTGCCTGCTCGGGACTCAAGCAGCGCTACCGCGACTGCTTGCGTAAAGGCGACCCGAAGCTCGAAATCCTGTTTCTGGAAGGCAGTCGTGATTTGTTGCGTGAACGCCTGGAAACGCGGGAAGGCCACTTCTTCAAGGGCGAGAACATGCTGGCAAGCCAGCTTGCCGACCTGGAGCCGCCTGGCGAAGATGAGGCCTGCACGGTGTCCATCGAGCTTTCACCCGAGCAGATTGTGGAGCACTTTACCGCTACGCTTGGCGGCGGCCTCATGCGCCCCCCGCACGCTCCCTTACCTTAGAGGAAGTATCACTGCTTGAAGAAAAAACGCCCAACGCTACAGGATATCGCTGACCGGGTTGGCGCCACCAAGATGACGGTCAGCCGCTGTTTGCGGACCCCGGAAAGTGTGTCGGAAGGCTTGAGGGAGCGTATCTTCAGCGTTGCAGAAAGCATCGGTTATATCCCCAACCGCGCGCCTGATCTGCTGTCCCGGGCGACCAGCCGCTCCATCGGTGTGCTGGTGCCGTCGCTCACCAACCAGGTATTTGCCGATGTGATCGTCGGTATCGAGGCCTTGACGGAGCCAGCAGGCTATCACCTGATGCTCGCTCACTACGGCTATAGTCCGGAGCTCGAGGAGCGTAGCCTGGCGTCATTGCTCTCCTACAATGTGGATGGCGTGATTCTTTCCGACCATCACCACACGCCGCGCAGCCTGCGCATGCTGGAAACGGCAGGCATTCCCGTGGTGGAAATCATGGATACCTATCAGGCGCCGCTGCAGCAGGCGGTGGGCTACGATAACGTGCGCGCCGCCTTTGACATGGTCAGCGAGATGATACGCCTGGGTCGCCGCCGGGTGATCTATCTGGGGGTGCGCCTGGATGAACGTACTCGCCAGCGTGAACAGGGCTACCGCCAGGCCATGGAAGCCCACGGCCTGACGCCGGTGGCGCTGCATAGCCGCCAGCGCTCTTCCTACAGCGTAGGTGCCGCGCTGTTGAAGCAGATTCTGAACGACTACCCCGATACCGACGCTATCTTCTGTACCAACGATGACGTTGCGGTAGGCGCTTACTTCGAATGTCAGCGCCAGGGAATGGATGTGCCAGACCGAATGGCCATCGCCGGTTTTCACGGCCACGATGTGGGACAGGCCATGACGCCAAGGCTTGCCAGTGTCATCACGCCGCGCCAGGCGATTGGCGAGGCGGCGGCAAAAATGCTGCTGGCCACCCTTCAGGGGGAAACCACCAACGAACGAGTGCTTGATCTGGGCTACCGCATCGAATGCGGCGGCACGCTGTAACTTGCCGGTAGGTGGCTGGCGCGAAGCAGGCGGGTTGGCTTAGAGTATCCATTTCGCTTGTTTCGAGGCTGCCGTGAACGTTGCTGCAAATACTGATCTGAGAATCGCCGAGCTCAATATCTATCCGGTTAAATCTCTGCAGGGTATCCGCCTTTCAGAAGCTGCGTTGACGCCAACCGGCCTCGCCTGGGACCGTCGGTGGATGCTGGTCGATACTCAGCAGCGATTTGTTACCCAACGCCAGCTGCCCACCCTGGCCACGGTAGGCGTGGCGTTGACAGACGATGCTCTGGTGCTTTCTCATCCAGATACCGCGCCCATTTCCGTCCCTTTGAAAGAGCCCCAGGGCAATTTACGCATCGTTCAGGTATGGAACGACCACTGCAAGGCCTGGCCCGAGAGCAACGCCGTCACGCAGTGGCTTGAGGCCGCGCTTGGAGAGCAGGCGAAAGGGTTGCAGCTGGTCAGGTTTGCCACCCGGTTCGAGCGAGCGGTAGAAGCCGAGTTTCTCGAAGGTGATCAGGCGCATACGCATTTTGCCGACGGCTACCCGTTCTTGATCACTTCCACCGGCTCCTTGGATTCCCTGAATGCAGCGCTAGAGGCTAACGGCAGCGAACCGGTACCCATGGCGCGTTTTCGCCCCAATATCGTCGTCGAGACGCCGCGCGCGTGGACGGAAGATGGATGGCATACCCTGGATGCCAGAAGCGGCGCGTATGGCTTTGCCCTGCGCAAGCCCTGCAAGCGCTGCAAGATCACCACGGTAGATCAAAAGACGGCTGCCATCTTC
The DNA here is from genome assembly GCF_020075495.1 of Vreelandella aquamarina. Taxonomy (GTDB): domain Bacteria; phylum Pseudomonadota; class Gammaproteobacteria; order Pseudomonadales; family Halomonadaceae; genus Vreelandella; species Vreelandella aquamarina_A. The sequence goes on along the minus strand of NZ_JABYQT010000006.1, from coordinate 142,911 downwards.
GACCCGGCAGAGCCGCTCAAGACGCTGGTGGCACTCAAGACTCAGCCGTCTTTGAAGGGCGGTTATTTCGGCCAGAACGCGACCCTGAATCGAGGAGAGGGCAGTACGCTGCGCATAGGTGATGAACTCATCGCAACTGGCCGACTATCGTGAAGCGCAGCGCTTGCACAAGCGATCGTCCGCTTTCTTGGCCTGCGTCTGACGTGATCGATTCGGCAGGGCACGCAAAATCGACTATGCTGATCAGGGCAGTCGGCTTGCATGATAGACCACGTAGGAAACAGGCTGGTCGAGCTGGCTAATAGCTATCTAGACACAAGGAGTTCTCATGGATCGTAAAGCTAGCGCACGTTGGGAAGGTGGACTCAAGGACGGTCAAGGCACCGTCAAGACGGAAAGCGGCGTTCTGGATGCCAATTACTCTTTCAAGAAGCGTTTCGAAGACGAGAAGGGCACCAACCCCGAAGAGCTGATCGGTGCAGCCCACGCCAGCTGTTTTTCAATGGCCCTGTCGATGATTCTGGGTGACAAGGGATACACTGCGAATTCGATCGATACCAATGCAAGCGTGACCCTCAAGCAGAATTCACAAGGTTTCAGTATTTCCAAGATTCATCTGGAGGTAGTGGCTGATATTGATGGTGCTGATGAAGCGAGCTTCCAGGAAGCGGCAGAAACGGCCAAGGCCAACTGCCCGGTTTCAAAGGTACTCAATGCTGATATCAGCATGACGGCCAAACTGAAAGGTTAAAGCTTTATCAAAAAATCGCCGCGTGTTAGCCACGCGGCGATTTTTTTATGGCGGCTGTTTATAGAGTCAAGTTCGTATCATTCGTGAACCTTTATATAGCCAATAAAAAATATATAGCCACTAAAAAGCCCCGGCATATGCCGGGGCCTTTTGCGTCTTACAATAACGAATTAGTTATTGTGGTGCGCATCGCGGTCAAACTCTTCAGCTTCTTCAAGCGCTTCTTGTGAAGCGTTGACGCGGATTACATAATCATCGCCATCGTCATCGCGTGTAAGCTCAAGGGAATCCCACTCGATGGCGACATCTTTTTCACCCATACCCAAGAAGCCGCCTACACCAACAACAACGGCCTGGATCTGGCCATCTTCATCAATGATCAAGTCATTGATGGTGCCAATGTTCTCATCGTCCTCAACGGTGCTCAGTACATTGTTTCCGGTGAGGGAGTCAGCGTAAAAGGTACCTTGCGGAGCGGTAGTCATGTACGTAGCTTCAACGGCAGTCGTCGTTGTGGCCGTGTCCTGAGCGGAAGCGGAACCCGCTGCCAGCATGAAGGCCGGAACCATCAGAGTACCAATAACTGCAGATTTGATCGTTTTCATTACTCATGCTCCTTGCACTTGTATGTAGGTGTAACGTGTCTACGTCGATACCTATATCAATTAATAGCAGCTGAGTTACTGACATCTTAAAGCTAGACATCGAATTCTGGCTTTAAGTTGAGTAACGCTTCACGTGATCTATATCACTCCTTGAAGCTTTTACTTTCAACACAATATCCATTTGTGTTTCAGCTGACTACTACTCCTGAAGTTTAAGTCCTGAAGTTTAAAGCTGGTTGCGAAAAACTACGGGGATAGTTTTTTGCTGTTCGACACTGCTGCGTGTCGAGACACTTATCAATGTAGACGCTATGTTCGGCTTTTCAACAGTTTTATTAAAAAACTTTTGTTAGAAAGTTATGTTGATGAGGGCCATCAGGAGGTCAGGAAGGGCCGGTCGATGATGGCCAGCCCCGGATACAGGTGGTTATCGCGCCGGGTCCAGCACGCCCCCAAGCGAGGCATTGCGCCGGAACCACCCCGCTATGCTGGCTCTTGAGCGGCGGGTCGGCAGGACTTCATGAGGAATGGTTTCCGAAAGAAAGCAGGCGAAGGTACCCGCTTCGGGAATTACCCGCGCCACCTCCTGGTGGGGGGCGTCGGGATGATAGATCACCATTTCACCGCCGCCATCTGCCGGCCAGTCAGGGTTGAGGTATCCCACTGTCGATATGACCCGGTTGGCGCGGCCACGAAAGCTGTCCAGATGACGCTGATAGAAAGCGCCCGCCGGGTAGTGGGCGAAATGAGCCTCATACTCGAACAGCCCCAGAAACAGCGCCTGGTTGAGTGCCTGCTGAAGCTCGCCCATGGCGCTCAGGTAATGGCGCTGGGCTTCGCTTTCACGATCGAGCCAATGAATGGCGTCCCCACGGATATCCTTGCGCAGGTGGTGCTGTTGGCCTCGGCCGATCCCGGCTTCTGCAAGGGCATCATGCTCGGCCATGTGCAAAAGCTCACGGTGCAGAGCGTGGCAAAGCGCAGGGTTGATGACCCCCTGACCCACGTACCAGCCCTGCTCTACCAGGGCGTCTACCACTGCGATTTGGACCGTCTGGCATAAGGCCGGTGCGGCTGACGCATCAAACGCCATCATTTGCGAATACTCTTGGCAGTTACCTGGCGAACGTCAGGCGAATTGAGGGGCCGGCTTCTGCGTTCGGGATAGTGCTTGAGCACTCCCGCCGGCTGCTGATAAAGATCAATGGGCATACCAAAGCCTTCTGCCAGGAGTTCGACCAGCATCATGGCCGAAAGCCCCCAGATCACGTGACCGTCAACGCGGTAGCTGGGTACATAGTGGGCTACGCCATCGACCGTGATCACATCGGTATGCGTACGCTGATCATCCAGAAAATGGCTCAGCGGCACCTCGAAGATGGCATCCAGTTCGCCCGGGTCGGCCACCAGCGGCAAGTCCGCGGGAATGATACCTACCCAGGGCGTTACCCTCAGACCATGCAGCGAAATGACATCCGAAAGCCTCCCCAGTGGCTCGACAAGCCTCGGGTCGAGAGCGATTTCCTCTTCGGCTTCCCGCAGCGCGGTGGTGTAAAGGTCTTTATCTTCAGGTTCACGTTTGCCGCCGGGAAAGGCGACCTGGCCGCTGTGGGTATTCAGATGACTCGCCCGGCGGGTAAACAGTAGCGTTGGTGAGGCGCGATCCACTACCGGCATCAACACGGCCGCTTCCGCCATCTTGAAATGATCCAGTCGTTTCGGGGTCAGTAGTTGCAGCTTTTGGCGCAGATTCTCTAACATGAGCTATCCAGTCACTTTGTCTCTTTGTACCCAGCAGGGGTAGCGCGCGTCAAGCGCGTGGCTATCCTGGCCACTCAGCCGTAGGAACACACCATGAATTTTTGCAGCCAGTGCGGTGAGAAAGTACGTTTTGCCATCCCGGAAGGTGATGACCGGCCGCGCTACCTGTGTGATGCCTGTGGCACTATCCACTACCAGAACCCGCGCATCGTTGCCGGTACACTGCCGGTAAGCGGTAGCCAGGTGCTGCTCTGCAAACGGGCCATTGCGCCGCGTAAAGGCTACTGGACCCTGCCCGCCGGGTACATGGAAAACGCCGAGACCACCCAGCAGGCCGCCATGCGCGAAACCCGGGAAGAGGCGCATGCCGACGTGGTACTGGGCGATCTTTATACCCTGATCGACCTGCCGCATATCAATCAGGTGTACATGATTTTCCGGGCCGAGCTGGTAAGCGGTTTCAGCGCCGGTGTCGAAAGCCAGGAAGTGGCGCTGTTCGATGAGCACGACATCCCTTGGGATGCGCTGGCCTTTCCTACCATCGAGCGCACGCTGCGCCACTTCTATGCCGATCGCGGCAAGAACCAGTTCCCGCTCCACGCCAGCACCATCACGCCGGAAGATCGCGAACGCTATTTTGGAAGCGCCTAGCCTTTAAAGCTCGGCCAACTGCCACACATCGTAGGCAACCTCCTCATAAGGATGGGCAAGCTTGAGCGCTGCAATGGCAGCATGAATCCGCTCGTCGCTGCACACAAGTTCCACCTTGAGTTCTTCGACCTGCGTAAGTGTATCGACGTGGCCGATGTGAGGGTCGGCGCCTTCCAAAGGGCGAAACTGGCCGGTGCCGCGGGTCTGAAAACAGCACGCTTCGTAATTGCCGATGCGACCGGCGCCGGTTTCAAACACTGCTTCCTTGACGCTTTCGGCAGCATCGATGGGGACAAAAAAGGCAAGCTTGTACATGGACTGACTCCTGTAAAAAGCACACTTGCATAGTAGCGGATAGGCGGCTTCTGGTCGTGGCGAGATCAATACAGACAGAGGGAAGGCTGATCAATGGATAAATTCGAGCTAAAGCTGGATCAGGCGGCCCGAGCTGCCTGGATGTCGTATGTGGGCGGCCTGACTCAAGACGAGATTGCCGCTCAACTGGGCGTTTCCCGGCCTGGCGTACAGCGTCTTTTAGCCCTGGCACGTCAGGAAGGAATGATCAAGGTACATATCGATCATCCCATTTCCACCTGCATGGCGCTGGGCCGTACGCTAGAAGAGCATTTCGGGCTTGCGTTTTGCGATGTGGTGCCCGCCGCTTCTCAAGGCGTTGAAAGCGCGGCCTATTACCTGGGTGTTGCGGCCGCCGAGCGGATCGGCAGGCTGGTCGAGCGAAACGCTCCGCTGACCCTTTCGCTGGGCAGCGGCCGCTCTGTGCGGGCGGCGGTGGAGGCGCTGGATCGCACAGAGCGGCCCCAGCACCGTTTTGTATCGCTGGTGGGCAATGTGGCTCGCGACGGCTCGGCCAACCGTTATGATGCGGTAATGCTGCTGGCTGACAAGATAGGCGGCCAGCGGTTTCTTCTGCCCGCGCCGGTGGTTGCTGAATCCTTGGCGGAAAAGAATGCACTGCTGGACCAGCGGCTTTTTCGGGCAATTGCCGAGGTCGCCAAGGCGTCGGAAGCGGCGTTCATCGGCGTAGGGCGAATCGATCGCCGGGCTACGCTGTTTCAGGATCACTTCATCAGCGAAAGCGAGCTTGAAGAGCTCCTGGGCCTTGAAGCGGTGGGGGAACTGCTGGGCTGGCCATTGAACAGCCGAGGCGAAGTGATCGATTGCTCGATTACCCGCCGCGTAACGAGCCTGCCGCTCGAGCATTTTGGCAAGCACCTGACGGTGGCGATTGCCGGGGGTAACGACAAGGCGCCGGCGATTCATGCCGCGTTGAGGGGTGGGTGGCTCAAGGGGTTGATTACCGATGAGGCGGCAGCGCGAAGGATCGTCGATCAACTTCCGACGACATGACGGCTTGCCGTCGCTGTAAGCGTAAAGTCTAAGCCTTGCCGCTTTGCTTTTTTTTGTCTTCCGTACGATCATTTGCTCGATTGATGATCAAAAAGATCAAGGCAACAATAATTTCAACATTGCCACAAGGAGAGCCCTATGCGACGCGCGCGTCACTTGCCTGTCACCGTCCTGGCGGCGGCCATTGCCCTGGCCAGCCACGCCCAGGCGCAAACCGAAATCACCGTCGCCACCGTCAACAACAACGACATGGTGATCATGCAGAGCCTGACCGATGCGTTCGAGAAGGCGCATCCCGATATCACCCTGGATTGGGTAGTGCTTGAGGAGAACGTGCTGCGCCAGCGCATGACCACCGATATTGCTACCGGCGGCGGCCAGTTCGATGTGATGACCATCGGCGCTTATGAAGCACCGATCTGGGCCGAGCGCGAGTGGCTTGAGCCTCTGGATGATCTGCCTGACGAGTACGCCGTGGACGATCTCTTGACCTCCGTACGCGATGGGCTAAGCCTTGAAGGTACACCCTACGCGCTGCCGTTTTATGCCGAAAGCTCGATGATGTACTACCGCAAGGATCTCTTCGAGGAAGCTGGCATTGAGATGTCCGAACAGCCGACATGGAACGAGGTACGCGACTGGGCGGAACAGCTGCATGGCGCACAGGAAGGCGTGGCGGGTATCTGCCTGCGCGGTAAACCCGGTTGGGGTGAAAACATGGCCTTCGTCACCACCCTGGTCAATACCTACGGTGGCCGCTGGTTTGACGAACAGTGGAACCCCGAACTCACTTCTGAGCCCTGGATGGAGGCCATCGAGTTCTATGTAGACCTGCTGGGCAATTACGGCCCACCCGGCGCCAGTTCCAACGGTTTCAATGAAAACCTCGCGCTTTTCGCACGCGGAAACTGTGCGATGTGGGTAGACGCCACCTCTGCGGCAGGAACGCTTTACGATGGCAGCGAGTCCAGCGTCGCCGACAGCCTTGGCTTCGCCCCGGCACCTGTGGCAAAAACGCCCAAGGGCTCGCACTGGCTATGGACCTGGGCGCTGGCGATTCCAGCCTCTTCCGAACACAAGGACGCCGCCAAGCAGTTTATCACCTGGGCGACATCCCAGGAGTACATCGAATTGGTCGGTGAAACCCAGGGCTGGACCAATGTGCCGCCGGGCACCCGCGAGTCCACCTACGCCAACGAGCAGTACACCCAGGCCGCGCCTTTCGCTGATTTCGTGCTGAGCGCGATTCAAAATGCCGACCCCACGGATTCCACGCTAGAACCGAATCCTTATACCGGCGTGCAGATTGTCAATATTCCTGAGTTTCAGGCAATTGGCACTCAGGTAGGGCAGAGCATTGCCGCGGCGCTGACCGGTGATACCACGGTAGAGCAAGCGCTGACCAGTGCCCAGCGCGCCACCGAGCGCACCATGCAGCGAGCGGGTTACAACGACTGATAAGGAAAGCGTCTACCCGTTACGCGGGTAGGCGTGTTGTGACGGTTTCTCGTTGGTTTTTCTCGCGCAGGTAATTCCATGACTAGAACTCGCGCTTCTGGCCGAACGGTCGGCGGGCTAAGAACGCTATCGCTGCAAGCACCGGCAGTAACGCTTCTACTGCTCTGGATGGTCGTGCCGCTGGGCATGACGATCTGGTTCTCCTTCCAGTACTACAACCTGCTGATGCCCGGCATGAGCGGCTTTGCAGGCGCTGAAAACTACGAGTATCTGTTGACGGATCCTGCCCTCTGGAAGGCGATGGGCAATACCTTGCTGCTGGTTGGCTGGGTATTGGCGATTACCGTAGGCGGCGGCATTCTGCTGGCCGTGCTGTTTCAGCAGGAGTTTGCCGGGCGTGGTATCGCTCGGGTACTGGCTATCTCACCGTTTTTCGTCATGCCCACCGTCAGTGCGCTGGTGTGGAAGAACATGATGATGCACCCCTCCAACGGCGTGCTGGCCTGGCTTGCCAACACGCTTGGGCTACCCGCCATGGACTGGTTCTCCACGCTGCCGCTCACGTCTATCGTGATCATCGTGGCATGGCAGTGGCTGCCCTTTGCGCTGCTGATTTTGCTCACCGCCATGCAGTCGCTGGATGAAGATCAGGTCGAGGCTGCGCGCATGGATGGTGCCGGGCCTATCGCCATCTTCTTCTTTATCACGTTGCCCCATCTCAAGCGGGCGATCAGTGTCGTGATCATGATCGAAATGATCTTTCTGCTGACCATCTTTGCCGAAATTTTTGTGACCACCTCGGGTGGACCTGGGCTTGCGACCACTAATTTGGCCTATCTGATCTACATGCGGGCACTGCTCGATTTTGATGTGGGTATCGCCTCAGCCGGTGGGGTAATGGCGATCATCCTGGCCAATATCGTGGCGATTTTTCTGGTCCGCATGGTGGCCAGGAACCTGGAAGAGTGACCCGGCACCTGGACGCTTGAGGGCATGACAATGACAACTCGACACATTAATGCCGCACCGCCCGCATTGAGATCGCAGCAGGCAAGACAGCTTCTGCTGACCCTGGTGGGCTGGGCCGTGGCGCTGACAATCTTCTTTCCCATCCTGTGGATGGTGCTTACCGGGTTCAAGACCGAAACCGCGGCGATTGCCGACCCAAGCTTCATCTTCTCGCCGACCCTTGAAAGCTATCAGGCGGTCAATGCGCGCTCGGGCTACGCCCGCTTTGCGCTGAACAGCGTCGCGGTGGCGTTTGGCTCCACCTTCCTGGCGCTTTTGATCGCGATTCCCTGCGCCTATGCCATGGCCTTTCTGCCCACCCGGCGCACCAAGGGTACGCTGTTGTGGATGCTTTCTACCAAGATGCTGCCGCCGGTCGGCGTGCTGGTGCCGATCTACCTGATCTTTCGCGATGTGGGCCTGCTGGATACCCGTACCGGACTGATCCTCATCTATACGTTGATGAACCTGCCGATCGTGGTGTGGATGCTTTATACCTTTTTCAAGGATATGCCCAGGGACATCCTCGAAGCGGGGCGCATGGACGGGGCCTCGACGTTTCAGGAAGTGTTCTACCTGCTGCTGCCACTGACAATGCCCGGCATCGCTTCAACAGGGCTTTTATCGGTGATTCTGAGCTGGAACGAGGCGTTCTGGAGTCTCAACCTGACCACCTCGAAAGCGGCCCCGCTGACCGCCTACATCGCCTCGTTCTCAAGCCCCGAAGGGCTGTTCTGGGCCAAGCTTTCCGCCGCTTCCACCATGGCCATTGCGCCCATTCTGGTGCTTGGCTGGATGACCCAAAAACAGATGGTACGCGGCCTGACCTTCGGTGCCGTCAAGTAAAGGATCTTGCTCATGGCAACACTGCAACTGCGCAATATCAGTAAACGCTTTGGCGATACCGAGGTGATCAAGGGCATCGACCTTGACGTGAACGACCGCGAATTCGTGGTCTTCGTCGGCCCGTCAGGCTGTGGTAAATCGACCCTGATGCGCATGATCGCGGGGCTTGAAAGCGCCTCCGACGGCGACATTCTGATCGACGGCCAGCGCATCAACGAAGTAGGTCCGGCGGACCGTGGCCTTGCCATGGTGTTTCAAAGCTATGCGCTCTATCCGCACATGACGGTCGAGGGCAACATGGGGTTCAGCATGCGGCTTGCCGGCGTGCCCAAGGCCGAGCGCCGCGCCAAGGTGCTGGAGGCGGCCAGGATTCTTCAACTGGAGCCGCTTCTGGACCGCAAGCCCAAGGCGCTCTCCGGCGGCCAGCGCCAGCGGGTGGCGATTGGCCGCGCCATCGTGCGCAACCCGGGCATCTTCTTGTTCGATGAGCCGCTCTCCAACCTGGACGCGGCGCTGCGCGTGCAGATGCGCATCGAGCTTGCCCGCCTGCACGACGAGTTGGACGCCACCATGATCTACGTTACCCACGACCAGATCGAGGCGATGACCATGGCCGACAAGATCGTCGTGCTCCACGACGGCGTGGTCGAGCAGGTGGGCTCGCCCATGGCGCTGTATCATCATCCGCGCAACCGCTTTGTGGCCGGGTTCATCGGCTCGCCCAGGATGAACTTTCTTCCGGTTACGCTGGTTGATATATCACCGGAAGGCGTAACGATTGGCCTGCCCGGCGGTGATGAGCGCCACGTGCCCGTTGAAGGCATGCATCTGACGGCGGACACGGCGCTCGAAATTGGCCTGCGTCCGGAGCACCTGGTGCTGGACGAGCAGGGGCCGCTGAGCGGTGACATCAAGGTGCTGGAGCGCCTGGGCGGGCAGACCTCGCTTTACGTTCAGATGGGCGATGAACTCATCACCATCATGGCCGATGGCGATGTAGCCTTTCGCGTCAACGACACCGTGCGCTTTGGTTTCGCCCCCGAGCGCGCGCACCTGTTTGATGGCGAAGGCCGGGCCTTGGAAAGTCTTCACCAGCATCCGCTGGCCGGGGTGACCCGTCATGACAACCGCGCGCCGGGCACGGCCGGGGAGCCTGCATGAGGGCGTTGATTTTTGACTGCGACGGCGTGCTGGTTGACAGCGAAGTGCTGGCCGAAACCATGCTGCTTGAGTATCTCTCCCGCTGGTTGCCCGACCTGAACATCAAAGAGGCGCTTGGTCAGGCGCTGGGGATGACCACCGCCAATATTCTGGCTCACCTTGAAAGGTCGAGTATTCATACGCTGCCACCGGATGCCGCCGAGCAAATGGATAGCGCCATCGAACGCCGGTTGGCCCAGGAGCTTCAAGCGATGGAAGGAGCCGATCAGGCCATTCGTGCCATCAGCCTTGATAAAGCGGTGGTTTCCAACAGCCGACGCCGCCGGGTGCTGGCCTCGCTTGCCCATACGCGGCTGGCCGACGCGTTTGGCGATGTGCCCATCTTTACCGCCGATGAGGTCACCAGGCCCAAGCCTGACCCGGCGCTCTATCAACTGGCGGCTTCCCGGCTGGGCCAGGTGCCCGGCAACTGCCTGGTGGTGGAAGACAGTGTGGCCGGCGTGATGGCGGCGCGCGCGGCGGGCATGTGTGTCATCGGATTCATAGGTGCCAGCCACGTGGATGCCGAGCAGGGCGAGCGCCTTCGCAAGGCAGGGGCCTGGCGCATCCTTGCACACATGCGCGGCCTGGAAGCGCTGGTGGATGAGTGGCAGGCCGGTGCACAGGTTGCCAGCGTGCAAAACGCCGCCCACTGACGGCTTCACAAGAAGAAAGCCGATTGACCCGTCGATCTGCCTTTTTAACTCCACCGTTATCAGGAGAGCACCCGTGACCCGACTCAATAACCAGTCCGTGGGCCAGCTTGCGCCTTCCATTGCCGTTCCCCTTTACGAGCGCAGCGCACTGACGCCCGGCATCGTGCATGTAGGCGTGGGCGGCTTTCACCGGGCGCATCAGGCCATGTACCTGGATGCGCTGATGAACCAGGGCGAGGCACTTGACTGGGGAATTATCGGCGTAGGCGTCATGCCGGGTGACAAACGCATGCAGCAGGCGCTCGCCGCTCAGGATTACCTCTACACACTGGTGATGAAACACCCCGACGGCGAGTATGAGCCTCGGGTCATCGGCAGCATGGTGGGTTATCTGTTCGCACCGGACGATAGCGAGGCCGTGATCGAGCAGATGGCCGATCCGGCGATTCGGGTGGTGTCGCTCACCGTCACCGAAGGCGGCTACAACGTTCATCCGGTGAGTGGCGAGTTCAACCTTGATGAACCACAGGTACGTGAAGACCTGGCAAACCCGACCCGGCCTTCCAGCAGCTTTGGTTTGATCGTCGAAGCGTTGGTTCGCCGTCGCGAGCGGGGTGTGGCGCCCTTTACGGTGATGTCCTGCGACAACATTCAGGGCAACGGCGACGTGGCCCGGCGAATGTTCACCGCCTATGCCCGCGCCCGGGATAGCGAGCTTGGCGAGTGGGTCGAGGTCAAGGTGGCGTTTCCCAATGCCATGGTGGACCGCATCACTCCCGTGACAACGCAGGCGGATATCGACGAGCTGGCCCGCCGGTTCGGTGTGGACGATGCCTGGCCCGTGGTGTGCGAGCCGTTTACCCAGTGGGTAGTGGAAGATCATTTTCCGCTCGGCCGCCCGCCCTTTGAACGCGTAGGCGTACAGCTGGTGAAAGACGTAGAGCCCTACGAGCTGATGAAGCTGCGCCTGCTGAATGCAAGCCATCAGGCGCTTGCCTATTTTGGCTATCTGGCCGGTTACCGCTACGCCCACGAGGTGTGCCAGGATGCACTGTTCGTCGAGTTTCTGCTCGGCTACATGCGTGAGGAAGGGGCGCCCACGCTTTCCCCCGTGCCTGGGGTCGACCTCGAGGCTTACCAGCAGACCCTGATCGAGCGCTTCGCCAACCCGGAAATAAAGGATACGCTGGCGCGGCTGTGCGCGGAAAGCTCGGACCGGATTCCCAAATGGCTGGTGCCGGTGATTCGCCATCGGTTGGCCTATCATGGTGAGATCACGCACAGCGCAGCGGTGGTGGCAAGCTGGGCGCGCTATGCCGAAGGGACAGACGAGCAGGGCGAGCCCATTGAGGTTGTAGACCGCCTGAAAACCTCGCTGATGGCCGTGGCTGCCAATAATCGAGCCCAGCCGAGCGCGTTTATCGATAACCGCGAACTGTTTGGTGACCTGGCCGATCAGCCGCGCTTTCGCAAGGCTTATCTGGAGGCGCTGGATTCACTGCATCGTCACGGCGCACGGGCTACGCTGGAAACTCTTGTGGCATCCAAAGGAACGCAGTGATGTATATCGGGGTGGATTGCGGTACGCAGAGCACCAAGGTGGTAGTGGTCGATGTAGAGCAGGGCATCATTCTAGGGGAGGCCAGCCGCCCGCACCGGCTTGATGAAGGTGAAAACGGACGGCGCGAGCAGGCGCCTGCCGAGTGGCTGGCCGCGCTCAAAGGCGCATTTTTCAGCGCGCTGGCGCGTGCCGGCGCAAGTGCCAGCCAAGTACGCGGCATTGGCGTTTCCGGGCAGCAGCACGGCATGGTGGCGCTGGATGCAGACGGCGCGCCGGTATACCCCGCCAAGCTCTGGTGCGATACCGAAACCAGCGCGCAGAACGGCCAGCTGGTGGCCCGGTTGGGTGGCGAGCAGGGCTGCCTGGAAAAGCTCGGCCTTGTGCTGCAAACCGGCTACACCGCCTCGAAGATTGCCTGGCTGCGCGACCATCAACCGGACGCCTACCGGCGTATCGACAGCGTGCTGCTGCCCCACGACTACCTCAATTTCTGGCTGACCGGCGAGCGTGTTACCGAAGCAGGCGATGCCTCGGGCACTGGCTATTTCGATACCCGCACGCGCCGCTGGCAGCTTGACGTGTTCTCGCACATTGCCCCCGAGCTTGACCCTGAGCGCGCGCTGCCACGCCTGCTTGACGCTCATGAGCCGGCAGGCGTCGTACGAACGCTGGTGGCCCGCGAGCTGGGGCTTTCCAATGACGTGGTGGTGTCCTCCGGTGGTGGCGACAACATGCTGGGAGCGATCGGTACGGGCAACATCACGCCGGGGCTGGTGACGCTGAGCCTGGGAACCTCCGGCACCGTATGCGCCTATTCACCGGCGCCGATTATCTGCGATAACGCCATGGTCGCGAATTTCTGCTCCAGCACCGGCGGTTGGCTGCCGCTGATCTGTACCATGAACGTGACCTCGGCCACCACCCGGATACGCGAGCTGTTCGGCCTGGATCTGGACGCGTTTAGCGAGCAGGTCGCCAACGCGCCGGTCGGGGCTGAAGGCATCACCGTGCTGCCGTTCTTCAACGGCGAGCGCGTGCCCATGCTGCCCGAGGCCTCGGCGGATTTTCTGGGCATGAACAGCCGTAATACCACTCAGGCAAACATGTGCCGCAGCGTGGTCGAGGGGGCTACCTTCGGGCTGCGTTACGGGCTTGAACTGCTGGGAGATTTGACCGCCGGGGCCAGCCAGATACGCCTGATCGGCGGCGGTGCCAACAGCCCCGTATGGCGGCAGATGGTCGCCGATATTACCGGCACCGAAGTGATCTGCCCGGAAATTACCGATGCCGCGGCACTGGGGGCGGCTATCCAGGCGGCCTGGTGTGACCAGCGGTCTCAAGGCGTGACGCTTGAAACGCTGTGCAAGCGCCTGGTGCATCTGGATGCGCTGTCTCACGCCGAACCCGACCCGGGCCGGGTAGCGGTCTATCAAGACGTTTACGAACGCTATATCGGCGCCCTGAAACAGCGCCACGCCCACCTTTGAGCAGAAGCAGCGCTGGGCTGGCGATCCTTCATCAGCGCTACGCAACCTGCCGTTCCCCTTTTACTGCTTGCCGGTTTGGCCCCGCGTGATAGCGTAGCGCGCGAGGCCTTTACGTCATGCAAGCCCAACGATAGGCAACTGGCCAGGCGCTTGAATGGCGAATGGTTATAAAAAAATACGCGGGAGTGCTTCCCCATACCCTGCTTTGGTCTAAGTTTAGGGGGCGCAGCTTGACAAGTGGCTGTACATACAAATAGGCATACTTCAAGTCTAGCATACATACATGAATGTAACTTATAATGCCACTCATCCTAAAATGGCTTACAAGCATCATCACCCCTTCGTTGACACCTAGAGGCACTTCCATGCGACTGGCACACTGGGCAGTCAATGCCCCTTTACGACCCTTGTTACTGGCAGTTCTTGCCGCGTCTGTTGCGCTGCCTGCTCAGGCAGCCGACCTTGTTACCATTACCCGCGATGCGTTGGGTAACAACGCTTCGTTGAATGCCGCACGCGCTCAGTATTCAGGCGTGGAAGCGGCGCGCGATGTAGCGCGCGGTCAGCTGCTGCCGCAGGTCAACGCCTCGGGTAATGTCGTGCACAATCGCCAGTACGAAAGCCAGACAAGCGCCAGAGCCGTACCTGTACCGCCAACCGGTGCAGGCAATGCAGGGGCAGGCGTCGGCGGTGGAAGCGATGATAACTTCAACAGCGGCTCGTTGAGTCTGGAAGCGACCCAGGTGCTGTTCAACGCAGTGACCCGCCAGGAAGTGACCCAGGCCGAGCGCCAGATCGACCAGCAAGTGTATCTTCTGGCCGCCACCGAGCAGCAACTGCTGATCGACGTGGCCAGCGCCTATTTCGATATTCTTCGTGCCAATGAAGTGCTGGAGGCCCGTCAGGCCCAGGAGCGTGCCATCGGCCGCCAGCTGGAGCAGGCCAGCGAGCAGTTCGAAGTAGGCTTGATTGCGATTACCGAAGTGGAAGAAGCGCGTGCCAGCTTCGATCAGTCACGCGCGGATCGTATTGCCGCGGAAAGCAACCTTCAGGTTGCCTTTGAAGTGCTGGAGCAGTTGACCGGCCAGCGCTACGCCAATATCGAATCCCTGGGCGACAGCATGCCGGTGGCGCTGCCTTCACCCAGTACCCGCGACTACTGGGTAGAGCAGGCAATCCAGCGCAACCCGCAGGTGCTGGCCCAGCAGGCCGGCATCGAAATCTCCCGAGTGGGCGTCGATATCGCCCGCGCCGGCCAGATGCCGACCTTCCAGGCATTTGCCAACTACCAGTACGCCGATAGCGATAACGACTACCTTACCGGGCACGACTCGTCGAGCCAGGTAGGCATCTCGGCCAACCTGCCTATTTATACCGGCGGCAGCACCAGTGCCCGCATCCGTCAAGGCACTTATCAGCTGGAGAGCACGCAGTACGAGTTCGAATCCCAGCGCCGCACAACCATTCAACAGGTACGTTCGCTCTACACCCAGGTCAGCAACAACGTCGAAACCGTCGAAGCTCGCCAGCAGGCCATTGTCTCGACCCAAAGTGCCCTGGAAGCCACGCGGGCAGGCTATGAAGTGGGCACCCGTAACATCGTCGATGTGCTCAATGCCGAGCAGAACTACTACAACGCGATCGCCAACTATGCCGAGTCGCGCTACGACTACGTCGTGAACCTGCTTTCCCTGCGCCAGCAGGCGGGCCTGCTGGATGTGCCGGCCATCGAGGAAGTCAACGGCTGGCTGACCGGCGAAGACGTTACCTTCACCCTGCCCGATGGCGGTGAAGACGACTACCAGCGTGGCATGAACATTGGTGCCCCGCCCACTCCGGACACCTAAGCACCTTCAATGATGCAGCCTCTGGTCACGAGGCTGCATCGCCAAGCCATCGTTTGGAAAAACAACGACGCTAGACGGCATGACAGCGCCGTTAGCCAACGTTTCGAGAAGATCAAGGGAAACCAACGTATGAGAAAGGTGATTCACTCACGCCGAGCGAGTCTAGTCACGCTGATTGCTGCGCTGGCGTTGACGGCCTGTAGCCAGGAAGAGCCGGAGCAGCCCCAGGGCGGGCAGCAGGAGGCCCCCCCGCACAAGGTAGAAGTCGCTGAAATGGCGCGCCAGGATATCCCGCTCAACAAGTCCTACCCTTCATTACTGCGCAGTGATAGCGAAGTCACGCTGGTGGCACGGGTCAACGGCTACCTCGAGGAGCGTCACTTCGAGCCTGGCCAGATGGTGGAGGAGGGCGACCCGCTCTATACCATCGAGCCCGATCTTTACCAGGCAACGGTCAACCAGCGTGAAGCGGACCTGCAGAGCGCGCGCGCCGAATACTCCCGCGCCCAGCGCGATGCCCAGCGCTTTGAACAGCTCTTGAACCAGAACTCGGTCAGCCGCCAGCAGTACGATCAGGCGCAGGCCGAGCAGCGCGTGGCCCAGGCCAACGTTGCCCAGGCGGAAGCCGCGCTGACCAGCGCCAACCTGGACCTGGGTTACGCCAACATGACCGCCCCGGTTTCCGGCATGATCAGCTTGAGCCAGGTCAACGTGGGCAACTTTGTCACCTCCGGCACCGAGCTTGCCACCATTACGCCGCTCGACCCGCTGGAAGTGCGCTTTCAACTGCCTCAGCGTGACGCCTTCGAGCTGCGCCGCCAGCTCAGCGAGGAGGGCGGTGCCTCCAATATCGTCGCTCGCTTGACCATGCCGGGCCAGGGAGGCGGCAGCGGTGCCGAGCTCGAGGGTCGTCTGGACTTTCTGGGTTCACGGGTGGATAGCGGTACCAGCACGGTACAGGCATCGGCCACCTTCGATAACCCTGAGGGTGAAATCCTGCCCGGCCAGTTTGTTCGCGTAAGGCTTGATGGCCTGCGGCGTTTCAATGTGTTTGCCGTGCCAGAAATTGCCGTGACCCAAGGGCTGATGGGCCCGCGGGTGTTCGTGCTGGATGAAAACGACCAGGCGCGCGAGCGCACCGTGCAGCTAGGCGATGTAGCCGGCCCCTGGCAGATTATCGTCGATGGGCTCGACGAGGGCGACCGGGTGGTAGTAGGCGACCCCGCCGGCCTGGAGCCTGGCGTGACCATCGACCCCCAGGCCTTCGATGGCAATGCCGACGATATCGTCGAGCGCGTCGAGCAGGCCGAAGCGCAAGAGCAACAGCAGGAAGCCGAGGCCGCGTCTCAGATGACCGAAGGTGCCGGTCAGACGCCGCCGGGTGAAGGGGAAGAGGGTGCACAATAATGAATTTCTCTAACTTCTTTATCAGTCGTCCGATTTTCGCCACGGTGCTGGCGATCATCCTGACGCTGATAGGTACCATGGCCATGCGGATACTGCCGATCGAGCAGTATCCAAGCGTGGTGCCGCCCACGGTATCCGTGCAGGCCCAGTTCCCGGGGGCGGATGCCGAAACCGTTGCGCAGACGGTAGCGGCGCCGCTGGCCGAGGCCATCAACGGCGTCGAGGACATGCTCTACATGACCTCCAACAGCGCCGATAACGGCATCATGAGCCTGAGTGTGGCGTTCAACATCGGCACTGATGGGGATATCAATACCATCAACGTCAATAACCGGGTGCAGGGGGCGCTTTCCCAACTGCCGGAGCAGGTCCAGTCCCAGGGCGTCACGGTCGAGCTGCGCTCGGACTCGATCTTGATGCTGGTGGCCCTGACGTCGCCCAATGGCGATTACAACAACGTCTACATGCAGAACTACGCCACCCTGAACATCCTCGACGAACTGCGTCAGGTGCCGGGGGTGGGTAACGCCGAAGTGCTGGGTGGTGGCGAGTTCGCCATGCGCATCTGGATGGATCCGGACAAGCTGGCACAGTACGACCTGACACCCAGCGAAGTGGCCAGCGCGATTCGCGTGCAGAATACCGAGATTCCTGCCGGTAACCTCGCGGCCACGCCGCAGGGTGAGCCGCGCGCCTATACCTACACCATTACCGCGGGTGGCCGGCTTTCCGATACGGACGATTTCCGTAATATCTATCTGCGCACCAATCCGGATGGCTCGTCGCTACGCCTTGAAGACGTTGCCCGCATCGAGCTTGGCGCATCGTTCTACGGTATCGATGCGCGGCTGAACGGCTCGACCATGACGCCGATCATCATCAACCAGCAGCCGGGGGCCAACGCGCTCTCGACCGCGGAAGCGGTGCGCGACACCATGAGCGATCTGGCCAGCCGCTTCCCGCCAGGGCTCGAGTATGTCACGCCTTACGACACCACGCTGTTTATCGATGCGTCAGTCGAGACGGTGCTGCATACCTTTATCGAAGCTTTCCTGATCGTTGCCGTCATCCTGTTCATCTTCCTGCAGAACTGGCGTTTTACGGTCATTGCCATGTCGGTCGTGCCGGTCTCGGTCATCGGTACCTTTGCCGGCTTCTACCTGTTCGATTTCTCGATCAACCTGCTGACCCTGTTTGCCCTGGTGCTCTCCATCGGTATCGTGGTGGACGATGCGATACTGGTGGTGGAAAACGTCGAGCGGGTACTCAGCGAAGAGGATGACATATCGGTTCGCGAAGCCACCGTACGGGCCATGAAAGAGGTGGGCGGCCCGGTAATCGCGACCTCCTTGATCATGGCGGCGGTCTTCGTGCCGGTTGCCTTCCTGGGCGGATTCACCGGTCAGATCTATCAGCAGTTTGCCATCACCGTGGCGATTTCGGTGGCTCTCTCGGCGCTGATGGCCCTGACGTTTACCCCGGCGCTTTCGGCCATCTTCATCAAGCACAACCTGCACCACAGCAAGCAGTCGGCGTTCAGACGCGCCATTACCACTCCGCTGCGGCTGTTCGACCGTCTGTTTGCCGGCATCACCGCCGTCTACATGTGGTTTGTGGTCAAGCTGGTGCGCTTCTGGGTACTGGCGCTGGCACTGACCGTAGCGGTTGGCGCGGGTTCCTACTGGCTATATGCCAATACGCCTTCGACGCTGGTGCCGGAAACCGACCAGGGGATCGTGCTGGTCAGTGTATCGCTGCCCGACTCGGCCTCGCTGGACCGTACCCAGACCTACATGGCGAAGCTAAGCGCGGCCATCGAGGACATTCCCGGTGTGCAGTACTCCTCGGCGGTCGCGGGTTACGATATTCTGGCAAGTGCCGTGAATACGGCGCGCGGGATCATCTTCGTCAACATGGTGTCATGGGAAGACCGCGACCTGACGGCTGATGGACTGGTGGGCCAGATCATGCAGCTTGGCGCGAGTATCGATGGCGGCTCTGCCATGGCCTTCAACGTGCCGCCCATCATGGGGCTTTCCACCACCGGCGGCTTTACTGGTTACCTGCAGTCGTTTGACGGCGCTTCACCGCGCGAGCTCTATGAAGCCTCGCTGAAGATCATGGGGGCGGCCAACCAGCACCCGGCATTGACTCAGGTCTTCTCGACCTTCAACGTCAACGTGCCTTCGTACCGGGCTGAAATCGATCAGCAGAAAGCCCTGAGTTATGGTGTGGCGCTGGAGAACATCAACTCTGCGCTTTCCAATACCTTTGGTAACGGCTTCGTCAACTTCTTCAGTTATCAGAACCGTAACTTCCAGGTATACCTGCAAAACGAAGATGAATTCCGCAAGACGCCGGATGATGTGAGCAGCGTATACGTGCGCGGCGGCAACGGCGAGCGGATACCGCTTTCCGAGTTCGTGACCCTCG
Source organism: Vreelandella aquamarina (assembly GCF_020075495.1). GTDB lineage: Bacteria > Pseudomonadota > Gammaproteobacteria > Pseudomonadales > Halomonadaceae > Vreelandella > Vreelandella aquamarina_A. The sequence continues at coordinate 123,872 of NZ_JABYQT010000006.1, read as the reverse complement.
AGCGTCAGGTCGGCCCGTCGGTGGTTTCGCGGTTTGGGGTGTATACCGGTGCGCAGTTCCAGGGCGGCGCCGCGCCGGGCTACAGTTCGGCCCAGGCCATCGAAGCCATGGATCAGGTGGTCATGGACACCCTTGGCCCGAACTGGGGCATGGGCTGGACCGGCACGGCGTTTCAGGAAGCCAACCTGGGGAACACCGCCACGCTTGCCATCGTGTTCGGTATCCTGATGGTATTCCTGATTCTGGCTGCCCAGTACGAAAGCTGGTCGCTACCGCTTGCTGTACTGACCGCCACGCCCTTTGCCTTCCTGGGTGGCGTTGGAGGCATTGCGCTTCGCGGGCTGGATACCAGCGTGTATGTACAGATCGGTATGCTGGTGGTCGTGGGCCTGGCGGCGAAAAACGCGATTCTGATCGTGGAGTTTGCCGAGCTTCAGCGCAAGGAGCAGGGCAAGTCGATCCGTGAGGCGGCCATTACCGCAGCAGAACTGCGTTTCCGCCCAATCGTCATGACCTCGCTTGCGTTCATCTTTGGTACCTTGCCACTGGCATTGGCCACGGGGGCCAGCGATGTCAGCAGCCACCATATCGGTACCACGGTGGCGATGGGCATGGCGTCGGTCGCGATTCTGGGAAGTCTGTTCATTCCAAGCTTCTACGCCATGATCGCTTCGACCTCTGCCTGGATTCATCGCAAGAGAAAGGGCGGCGATCACGATGAGGCCCAGGCGCTGGCGCATGACCAGCCAGACCGTGGCCCGCAGAACAGCGTCTAACTGACCGTCAGATGCAAAGCCAACGGGTGTCGCCTTCGGGCGACACCCGTTTTTTATGCGCCTGTGATCCGCGTCAAGGTCTTCAACAGCGGGAAAGAATAGTTTGGGCTATGCTTTAAGTGTTCAATCGTTTTCAGCTTGTGCCAAGACCAACAAATACACCACAGGCGAAGACAGCACCGGGCCCACGCCCGGAGGAGAGTACGCCATGCAACCGATTGTCTCTACTGCCATTCAGTTTCCCACCATCATCTTCACGTTTCTGCTTGCCCTGCTGGCGCTTTACTGGCTGCTGGTACTGATCCGCATCGCGCCGCTCGAGTTGTTCGAACACGACAGCCTGCGTGATGATCATATGGGGAGTACGCTGGTATCGCTGGGCTTTGCCGGGGTGCCGGCAACGCTTGCGCTGACGTTTCTGGTATTGATTGCCGGCGCTTTATCACTCGCTACCGAGCTTTTCATTCTGCGCTGGTTGCCGCTTGGCATGTTGCGTGTGCCGGTAGGCGTGCTGGTGGTATGGCTGGCGTTTGCCATTGCCTCGCCCATTGCGGCGATGATCTGCCATAGCCTGCATCGCGGCTTGCACCGCTATCCGCCGTTTACAAGACGCTGCCTGTTGGGCGCCACGGTCATTGTGGCTGAGAGTGAGGGTGACGATATCGCCATGGCAACGATCGACAAGGAGCCCAATAGCCATGTCCGGCTACATTGCAAAGCGGGCGATTGCCCCCAGGAAGGGGAGCGTCGTGTGCTGGTGAAGTATCTGGCAGACGAGGGCGCCTACCGCAGCGTGACCGAGCAGGCCTATATGGATACCCGGGTGCGGTTGAACAAGCTGCGTCTTCGTCATAAGCATCACGATGAAGGGTATTCCACCTGATTCGAAGCCTGCTCTTCAGTGTCAGCGCGCTTTCAAGCCTGCAGAGATAGCCGAGACAGGCGCGCGTGCTGCTAAGCGAGGTGGTCAGCGATGCATGATGCGTATCAGCGTATCGATCAGCTCACCGCCTCGCTGGCGTATGGAAAACGCCTCAGGGGTGCGCAGCCAGTCATGAAAAAGCCCGCCGAGCATGGACTGCATCATGCGGGTGGCAACTTCCGGGGTCAGGTCTTGACGCAGCAATTTCTGCTGCTCGGCTTCCTGAAAGACCAGCAGCATCTCACCGTAGCACTCTTCGCCAATCGCATCCTGCATGGCCAGGGGGTTGATGTCGCTGAAAAACTCACAGCGATGAAGCAGTATGGAGAGAATACGCTGGTGTGACGGTTGCTCGAGGCGAACCAAACCCGCGTGGCAGGCAAGGCGGATGGCTTCCAGAGGCGAAATGTCCTCATCGGCTCTGCTGACTTCTTCCATCAGCGATTGGAACGGCATGCGCACGCGCTCCACCAGCGCCATGAACAGGTCACCCTTGTTTTTGAAGTGCCAATACACCGCGCCACGGGTAAGATCCGCATGCCGCGCAATTTGCTCAAGCGACGTGCGCGCAACACCCTTTGCAAAAAATACCTCTTCGGCAGCATCCAACAACGCTTCACGAGTAGCAGCCGCTTCCGCTTTGGTCCTTCTTGCCATGGAAACGCAACCCCAGTAATGACATAAGATGGCCATATTTTATCCGATACCGCTCGGGTTTTACATTCAAAACTGTATGGATGGATGATTAAACCCGTGACCTGTGCTATCAAATCAGCATGTTCTTGATCCTGCGCAAGGGCAAAGCCGCATCGTGCAATGCTTGCCGCAATCACCACCTTATGTGTGCCAACTCACAACGCTGAAAGAAGGATACTCATGATGGCGCGAGCCCCTTTTCAACTTGCCGGGCATACCATATCACCCGGCCAACGTGCCCAGGTCGACGTGCCAGTGGCGCGTCTTTATACCCACACGCCGCTGCACATCACGGTGGAAGTGGTTCACGGGCGTAAAGAGGGGCCCGTCATGCTGGTGTGCGGCGGCATTCATGGTGATGAGATCAACAGCGTCGAGATCGTGCGTCGCCTGCTGCGCTCGAAAGCCATCAAGAGCCTGCGGGGCACGCTGATTGCGGTGCCTGTAGTCAATGTATTCGGCTTTTTGCAGCAAACCCGGTACCTGCCTGATAGGCGCGATCTTAACCGCTGCTTTCCCGGCAGTGAAACCGGCTCACTTGGCGGGCGTATTGCGGCGCTGTTTCGTGAGCAGATCGTCGATCAGGCCACCCATATCATCGACCTTCACACCGGCGCGCTTCACCGTACCAACCTGCCGCAGATTCGCGCCCAGTTAAGCCCGGGCAGCGAAACCGAACGCATGGCAGATGCCTTCGGCGCGCCGGTCATACTCAACGCCGAATTGCGCGAGGGCAGCCTGCGTCATTACGCACAGAATCGCGGTATTCCCGTGCTGACCTATGAAGCCGGCGAAGCGCTGCGCTTTGATGAGTGGGCCATCGCCCCCGGCGTACGCGGCGTGCTGCGCGTGATGCGCCGCCTTGACATGCTGACAGGTGAGCAGCGCCGCCGGGCGCAGGCCCCGGCAGAGCTTGCCAACGGCTCCAGCTGGGCGCGGGCGCCCATCGATGGCATCCTGCGGCCTCAGGTAAGGTTGGGCGCTCGTGTCGCCAAGGGCGAAGTGCTGGGAAAGGTAGCCGACCCGTTCGGCAATCAGGAAGATGAAGTCATCTCCATGGCCGATGGCATCGTGATCGGCATGAGCCGTCTGCCGCTGGCCAATGAAGGCGAAGCGCTTTACCACATCGCCCGTTTTGACGAGATCGAAGAAGCTGAAACCGCCATCGAGAGCTTTCAATCGAGCCTGACGCCGCCACCGGATGCGCTCTATTGAGCCTGTCATGCATAGCGCCTATCGGCTTGATAGCCAAGGTATCCGGCGCACGAGATGGCGCGATGGTCGCCCATTGACTATACCTTGGGGTAGATCGATTAGCTTACATTAAAAACAATCACTAACCCTGATTAGAACATGACGTAATGGCGGTGCCCGAGCACCGCGTCAGCCGTGACATGGAGGAAAGGTAATGACGAGCGGTAACTCAAATCATACGACAACGGGCGCAGGCATTCCGGTTTCAAGCGACGAGCATTCGCTGTCTGTGGGGCCCGATGGCCCCATCGTGCTGCACGATCATTTCCTGATGGAACAGATGGCGGCCTTCAACCGGGAAATGATTCCCGACCGTCAGCCTCACGCAAAAGGCAGCGGTGCCTTTGGCCATTTCGAGGTCACCCACGATGTCAGCCAGTATACGAAAGCCAACTTCCTGAAAAAGGGCACCAAGACCGACGTGCTTATTCGTTTTTCAACGGTGGCCGGAGAAAGCGGCAGCCCCGATACCTGGCGTGACCCGCGTGGCTTTGCGATCAAGTTCTATACCGAAGAGGGCAACTTCGACCTGGTGGGCAACAATACCCCCGTGTTCTTTGTTCGTGACCCGATGAAGTTCCAGCACTTTATCCACTCCCAGAAGCGTCGCGCCGACAACGGCCTGCGCGACCACGACATGCAGTGGGATTTCTGGACACTGGTACCTGAATCCGCTCATCAGGTGACCTGGCTGATGGGTGATCGTGGCGTACCCGCCACCTGGCGTCACATGAACGGCTACTCTAGTCATACTTACATGTGGGTCAACGACGAAGGCGAGCGCTTCTGGGTCAAGTACCACTTCAAGACCGACCAGGGCATCAAGTGCATGACCCAGGAGCAGGCAGACCAGATGGCTGGCACCGACGCGGACTACCATCGTCGCGATCTGTTCGAGGCGATCAAGCGGGGGGATTACCCTTCCTGGACGCTGCACATGCAGATCATGCCCTTCGACGATGCCAAGACCTACCGCTATAATCCTTTCGATCTGACCAAGGTGTGGCCGCACGACGACTACCCGCTGATCGAAGTGGGCAAGCTGACCCTGGACAAGAACCCGACTGACTTCCACAGCCAGATCAACCAGGCGGCCTTCGAGCCCAACAACATGGTGCCGGGCACCGGGCTTTCACCGGACAAGATGCTGCTGGCGCGCTCCATCTCCTACGCCGACGCCCACCGTGCCCGCCTGGGCGTCAACTACAAGCATATTCCGGTGAATACGCCCAGGTGCCCGGTAAACAGCTACACCCAGGGCGGCGCCATGCGCATTCATAACGCCACCGACCCGGTATACGTGCCCAACAGCAAGGGCGGCCCGCATGCCAACCCCCAGCGCTTCCCGGAAGATGCCGTATGGGCCACCAGCGGCGAGCTGGTTCGCACTGCCTATACCCTGCGTGAAGATGACGACGATTTCAGCCAGCCCGGTACGCTGGTGCGTGATGTGATGGACGACGCAGCGCGGGAGCGTCTGGTGTCCAACGTGGTGGGGCACCTCTCGGCAGGCGTGACCGAGCCCGTGCTTGAGCGCGCGTTCGAGTATTGGCGCAATGTCGATCAGGACATCGGCAAGCGCATCGAACAGGGCGTACGCGGCAACTAGGCACGTATAACGCCATGGCCTGATCGCCGCATCGACAGCCCGCTATCTTCCCAGATAGCGGGCTGTTCTGTTGTATCAGGCTTTATTTCAAGCACTACTTCAAGCGCTATGCTCTTCAAGCTCCGGCTCGCGAACCAGCCCCAGGGCATCGTCATAAAGGCGCAGCCCGGCGCCTTCCTTGTTAGCGTGCTCGGAAAGGTGCCGGCGGAAGCGCCGCCCGCCCGGGCAGCCCTGGAAAAGCCCGAGCAGGTGGCGGGTAATATGGTTCAGCTTGGCGCCTTCATCCAGCCGCTGCTGAATATAAGGGCGAAATGCCCGGGCGGCCTCAAGGCGGCTAGCCGCCGGGCCGGGCTCGCCGTACAGCAGCGCATCCACGCCGGCCAGCAGCCAGGGGTTCTGATACGCCTCGCGGCCCACCATCACGCTGTCCACGTGTTCAAGCTGCGCCTGACACTCCTCAAGCGTCTTGATACCGCCGTTGATGCCGATATGCAGCTCAGGCCGGTCCTGCTTCAAACGGTGTACGCGAGGGTAGTTGAGCGGCGGCACATCGCGGTTCTCCTTGGGGGAAAGCCCCTTGAGCCATGCCTTGCGAGCGTGCACGGTAAAGATCTCGCACCCCGCGTCGGCCACGATGTCGATAAAGCGCGCAAGGTCGGCGTCTTCATCCTGGTCATCGATGCCGATACGGCACTTGACGGTCACCGGAATGGAAACCGTCGCCTGCATGGCGCGCACCGCCTCGGCGACCTTCTCCGGGTAGCCCATCAGGCAGGCGCCGATCATGTTGTTCTGCACCCGGTCGCTTGGGCAGCCCACGTTCAGGTTGACCTCGTCATAACCCCACGCCTCAGCAATCGCCGCGCACTCCGCAAGCTCGCCGGCATCGCTGCCCCCCAGCTGCAGTGCAATGGGATGTTCCACGGCGCTGTAGCCTAAAAACCGCTCCCGCGGCGTACCATGCAAGATCGCCCCGGTGGTCACCATTTCGGTATATAACAGCGTCCGCCTGGTCAGCGTACGCACAAACGCCCGGTAGTCGCGGGTAGTCCAGTCCATCATCGGCGCAACAGAAAAGCGCCGGGCCGCATTCGCTGGGCTTGATTCTTTCATATCAACCACTTGCACCGTCAGGGTGCTGCATAGATATCGATCGTGAATACCCGTTGAGACGCCATGCCACCATGCCCGATGCACCCGATTCGTACTTGAGCACAGCGTCAGGGAGAACATCAAAAAGGAGGGCGCATCAGGGTGGCGTATCAGAAGAAGGGCTCGTTGGCGCGCAATTGTACGCAAGAAAGGCGATTCAATACAAAGCGAGCGTGATGCGAAGGTAAACCCGCCGTCATGCAGATGATATTCACTGGTGGCGGATGTGCATACAAACAGCCTCTTGTAAGCAATCTCTTACACACGTGGTGCGGATGGCTTACATCGCGGCGCTGCATTGTCTGTTAGGTTGATAGTGCGCTTGGATGCGCGGGCTGGAAGGAGCCAGTCTTGCTGTAAGGATGCAGATACCAAAGACCCCCGGCCAGCGGATGGCCGGGGGTTATGTTTTGGTGCTTATGCGCTTTTACAAATGCTAGCCAGCTCGACCATCGCAAGGCGAGTGAGAAATATGCTGCGCGCAGAAAGCTGCGTCGCGTTTTATCTCCTGAGGGGCGGGCCATCAAAAGGCCACCGTCAACGATGGCCTTTCAGAATGGAATCTACGCTCCTTGCAGTAGCGCCAGGTAAGCTACTCGCTTCCCTGAGGGTCTGCTTCATCTGATTTCCTGTCGATATTATCCTTGTGGGCGCGCTTTTCCTTGACCACTTGCGCGCCTGAAAAAGGAGCCGCTTCACCGGAGGTGTTGTGGCCAGGCTCCGAGCGGGCGTCTTCGTCTTTCTGATTGTCGACGTTTTCATCGGGTCGAAAAGGGCGCGGCTCCTCATTAGGCGATGCTTTTTGAGTCGTGGGGTCGTCGCTATTGGGCGTATCTTTATCGACTACCTGTTCGGCTTTCTGTTTTTCTTCGCTTTCGTTGTGCTTTCCATCCGCTCCATGGTTCATGTCGTTACTCCTGTGCTTTCATGATATCGACTTGCTACAAAGCCGCATTGGCTCTTCTACTTCTTACAGGCTAGAACAGCCCTTCGATATCCGCAGGTATAAAACTCCAATCAAGTGGTTAATTTAATTTGTATGTTTAACTTTTATAAAACTACTTGAAACAGGTATTTAATGCGCTAAAAGAGGCTCAATGCTTGCAATCTGTGTGTTTTTGCTATGGTTAAGAGGAGGCTTGGCGTTGCGGGCAAGGTTATCGAGGGCATAAGTTCATGAAGCAACAGGCTCTTGAAGAAACCGGTTTGTACGCCACGCATCGCAGTACCGCTAGCGCATGGAGTCGTTAGGGTTATGACTGAATGGACGGAGATTTCAAATGGCGAATTTTACCCGCACCAACCTGAGTCTTGATCACTACATGTGGGATGGCGATTCAAGCAGCAACGCTGATTTAACCGGTGCGCCGGACAGCTCCACGTTCAATCCCCAGCAAGGTGATGATGTGCTCTACATACTCAATTCAGCGCTTTCCGCTTCGGCACCGATCACTGCGCTGCATAAAGGCGAGCAGCTGATTCGTGATGACCTGCCTGACGACAAGCGCGAACAGCTGGGTGTCAAAAAGTGGTTGGATGAAAAAATTTAACCTGTATCAGTTTCAACGATGGATGCGTTCTCCAGCCCCTGGCCCATGCGGCCGGGGGTTATTGCATCTGGGGACACAATGGCACCAGGCCTGCGTTCTATCCCCATTTAATTTCCTGCTGGTCTGGGCCGGTTTGTAATCGAAGTGATTGCGACTAAAGTCAATAGAGTCTTCGTTTCGGCTCGTATGCTCAGTCTTCGCCGAAGCGGCTTGGGCCATTGCAAACACTGTTTAAACAGGGAGGTTAACGTGAAACCCATCAATACGTTTGATCCTACACGTCGTCGCGTTGTCGGTGGCTTGGCGACCGGTATGGCTGCGGCAATGGCGGCACCTGCGTTTGCCCAGTCATCCTCCTCGCAGGCATCAGGCAATTCAGGTAATTCAAGCAACGCCAGCGCAGCAGGAGGCTCCATGGCAGAGAAACAGGACCCTACCACACAGTATCCGTCACCCTCGTTTCCCAATCAGCCCCAGGAATGGCCCGGTCTTGCCAGTGAAATGGACCCGCGCCCGGATCACGGCGAGGAGAGCTACCGCGGAAGCGGGCGCCTGGAAGGCCGCAAGGCGCTGATCACCGGCGGCGACTCCGGTATCGGACGCGCCGCTGCCATCGCCTACGCCCGCGAAGGGGCGGACGTGGCGATCAACTATCTGGATGCCGAAGAGTCCGATGCCCGCGAAGTGATCGAGCTGATCGAAGCCGAAGGGCGCACGGCGGTGGCGATCCCCGGTGACATTCGCGATGAAGCGTTCTGCCGTGAACTGGTGGAAACAGCAGTAGAGCAGCTGGGTGGTCTGGATATCCTGGTCAACAACGCCGCGCGCCAGCAGTGGAAACCGTCGATCACCGAGATCTCTCACGATGACTTCGATGCCACCATGAAGACCAACCTGTACGCCATGTACTGGATTACCCAGGCGGCCATGCCACATCTCGAAGCTGGTGCGTCGATTATCAATACGTCGTCGGTCGTGGCCTACGACCCACCCAAGATCCTGCTCGACTACTCCATGACCAAGGCGGCAATCATCGCGTTTACCAAGGCGCTTGCCAAGCAGGTTGCGGAGCAGGGTATTCGCGTCAACGCCGTGGCACCAGGGCCGTTCTGGACCCCGCTACAACCCAGTGGTGGCCAGCCTGATGAGGCCGTGCAGAACTTTGGCGAAGATACGCCCATGGGGCGTCCGGGCCAACCTGTGGAGCTTTCCGGCGTGTATGTGCTGCTCGCCTCTCAGGAATCCAGCTTCACCACCGGGCACGTATACGGTGCGGCAGGCGGTAGCGGCCAGCCGTAAGGGCATGTCAGCCTGCGGGGCCAAGTGGTATATAATGAGCGTCTTAATTATATCCACCCGCAGGCTGCTCGATGGTTCAAATCATCTACTCCCACTACAACGATGATCGTGAGTTCGTTCATCGTCGGCTCACCACCGACCGCTTCGAAAAAGCGAGCGACATCATCGATCAGTACCCTTACCAGCACGAAGCCGACATGTTCGAGGAGCTGGGCAGCGGGGGAGGTTTGGAGTTCCTGCTGGGCGATCTCAAGGGCCAGCACGCGCACTACCATTTCATTCCCGTTGAGGCGGACAAGGGCATTCTCGATCTTTCCATCGTCGCTAAAAAAGGCGTTTTCAATCTGCTGGGCCGCAAGGCGCTGATCCGACACTTCTATCTTGTGACCCCTGACACCGCCAGGACGCAGATTCAGGAGCTCTTCGAGCACTCCGTCGAGTTCTTGTATGAAAAGCACCGCCCCTTCAAGAGCTGATCCCGGCTTTTACCTTCAAGCTTCGATCGATCCAATCCGGCGCCCGGGGAGGGGCTTTCAATGACCTATCATGGCGCGATCATCGACGAGCGCTTGATGACCGATCACGAATACGCCTATGCGAAAAAAGTCGTGGCGGGGCATCGCTACCTCTTCTGGTTTTTGATGGGCAGCGGCGTTATCACGTTTTGCCTGGGGGCGGGGCTTCCGATCGCCTTCAGCATGGATACGCTAACGCTCGATTGGATCGGGTTTTCGCTCATCGCGTTTTTGACGTTGGCTCCGATGATGGCCGGTATCTGGATGTTCTGGCTGGGCTATAAACGCCGGGTGCGCTTCGACCCGCGGGTTTCCATCATCCGGGGCATCCTGACCATTCGCAAAAAGCGCGTGCCCAGCAATGCGGGCGTCGTTAACTACGTCAACGAATATTACATCGGCAACGCGCTGCTGCACGGCCCGCCAGGCTCGTATGACCTCCTCGAGAAGTTGAATAGCCATGTCATCGAGGCTCACGCCCTCTTTCTACGGATGTCTCCACCGCTGAATTTGGGCAAACGCTATAAGGGAATCGACGAGGCGCTGCTCTTCAATTTGAAAGACCGGGACAACGCGAGCGACCTGATCAACCTCGACGGCGCTTTTGAGAAGTACGGGCGAAAGGTGTTCAAACGCCAGGCCAGACGCTTCAATCTTCTCAGCCTCCCGCCCATGCTCCTGAGCCTCGGGCTCGCGTTCTATTTCATCGTGAAATTCGAGCTCTTCACGTTCTGGGCGCTCTTGGGAATCATGGTGATCTCCATTATTGCGGGAGGCTTGATGTACGAGTTGCTCGACTACCTCTACAAGAAACTGAGAAAGGGGCTGGACCCTGATTCCCAGAGTTTGACGCCGGAAGAGATTCTCAAGGGCTAGGGTAGAAAGGAAGAGGGAATAAGAGACCGTGACTAAAAAGCTAAAAGAGGACGAGGCCGCCATCCACGAGGCAAGCACGGTCGGTGAGCGTACCATGACGCCCAACGAGCGGTTTCACGTTCGCCAGGTGGCGCTTTACAAGCGTATGGGGCTTCACGTAACGGCCATCGTCGGCGCCGTGTTCGGGCTGATGGGCATCGCGCTTTTAGTGCTCATGCTGGGGCTTTTGATCCGCTTTCAGATCGTGGGCTTTTTGATCGCGGCGGCAACGACCGGGCTTCTGGGGTATGTCGCGCGGGGGATGATCCGTGAAGGCACCAGGCGAAGGCTCAAGACGGCGGCTCACGTGACGATGATCAGGGGTGTGATGGAGCAGCAGGCGGTTAGCTACGCCACCTATAACGGCAGAACCACTCTGTATTTCCACAGCATTGGCGAGTTTGAGTTCATCAGGCCACTGGATACGGAATACACCTTCATGCCCTTTGTCGGGAAGCCCTTCGAGGCGCACGTGGTCGAGCTGTCTTATGAGACGTTTGAGGGGACGCCACTGGCGTTGAAGAAAAAGCGCGAGGCCATACTGCTCAAGCTCGAAAGCGAAGAGGGGAATGAGATCAAGGTCGACATCGACGGTGTCTACAAACGATACGGCCGCGGCTATTTCTATCGCTACTTTCTGGCCCAGGCGTTGATCGTCGGCCCTTCGATACTGTTGAGCCTGGTATTGATGATCGGTTACGCCGACCCGCTCGCCCGGTCTTACGGGCTCGGGTTTTTTACCGTCATGCTGGTCATCATCGTGCCCATTGCCATCGCCTTCGCCGCCGGGTCGCTGGTCTATTTCCTGTGCCTGAAGCTGCGCAAGTTGATCGATCCTGATTATGTCAAAACCCACGAGGAGCGGCTAAAGGGGTAGAGCGCTGCCGTTCGATGGAGTATCTGATACCTGCTCGCCAGCGTTTCAGGACGACGCGAGCAGCGCCCACTTTCATACAGAGGACATTGCCCATGTTCACAGGTCTCAGCGCCTTTCCCTTGACGCCCATGAGCGAGCAGGGCATTCGCGAAGACGAATTCGTTGGCCTGGTACAGCGGTTGGCCACCGCACGGGTGGATTCCATTGGCGTGCTGGGCTCGACCGGCAACTACATGTACCTGTCGCGCGAAGAGCGCGCCCGCGTGATTCACCTGGCGGTGGAAAACGCAGGTGGCGTGCCGGTGGTGGCCGGTATCGGGGCGCTTTCCACCCGCGCGGTGCTCGAGCTGGCAGAAGACGCCCAGAAAGCGGGCGCGAGCGGGGTGCTGCTGGCGCCGGTGTCCTACCAGACGCTCACCGAGGACGAAGTGTTCGGCCACTACGAGGCGGTGTGCGACGCCCTCGACGTGCCGCTTTGCGTCTACGACAACCCCGGCACCACGCATTTCTCCTTAAGCGACGAGCTGCACGGGCGCATCGCCGCGCTCTCAAAAGTGAAGTCGATCAAGATACCGCCGGTGGCCGGGGATATCGAAGAGGCCCGGGCGCGCATCGAACGGCTTCGCGCGCTGATTCCGGAGGACGTTACGCTCGGCATCAGCGGCGATCCGGTTGCGGCGGTCGGGCTCTGCGCCGGGTGCCAGGCCTGGTACTCGGTGCTCGGCGGGCTCTTTCCGCAGCGGGCATTGGCGATCACCCGCGCCGCCCAGGCGGGCGATAGTGAAACGGCGCTGAGGCTTTCAAACGAGCTCGAGCCGCTGTGGGCGCTTTACCGCGAGCAGGGCGGAAGCCTTCGCGTCATCGCGACCGTGGCCGAAGTGTTGGGGGTCGTGAGTAGCCCGAGCCTGCCGATGCCGCTCAAGACCCTGCAGGGCGAGGCGCGCCGACAGGTCGAGCAGATCATCGAGCGGCTGTAGGCAAACGTTTCTGGGCGCCCGGCGCGGGCCGGGCGGGGAGGAGGTTACTCGGTCAGCTCGATCAGCCGGTCCGGGTAGTCGGTGAACAAACCGTTCACGCCCCAGTCGATGAGTTGCTGCATCTCCTCGGGGTCGTTGATCGTATAGACGTGGACCGCCAGATCGTTTTGTTGGGCCTGGCGAACGAAGCCTTCGTCGATCATCGCCTCGCCTTCGTAGTAGGCGTTGGTACCAAGGCCCACGGCGTAGTCGGCCACGGCCTGGAAGTCCTCGTCGGTGATGCGCTCCGGGCCCGGGGTGACGCCGGTCCACTCTTCCCGGCGCTCGGGATCTTCATCGCCTGGGGAGTACCACACCAGCTGAATCAGCGGAATGTCCGGGTTCAGCTCGTGAATCTTCAAAAGGCTTTCCTGATCGAAGGACTGTATCAGCACCCGGCCGGTCTCGATCATGTCATAGGCTTCCAGCCGGCGAACCAGGCCCTCTTCCACGCCCGGGTTGAGGTCGGGAGACTTGGTTTCCAGATAGTAGCGGGCGTCCGTGCCGAAGCGGTTGAACACCTCTTCGAGGGTCAGAATGTGAGCGCCTTCGAAGGCGGAATCGGCCAGTTCCGGGTGGGCGTCGTTGAACCAGCTGCCGGCGTCGAGATCCTTGAGTTCGGCAAGCGTGTGATCGTTGATATGGCCTTCGCCGTTGCTGGTACGCTCGAGGGTATCGTCGTGAAAGGCGACCAGCTCGCCATCAGACGTCATCTGGATATCCAGCTCCAGGTAGTCCGCGCCCCAGGCGTGGGCGAGTTCCAGTGCCGCCATGCTGCTCTCTGGCGCGTGGCCGCTGGCACCGCGATGGGCGATGACCTGAAACGATTCGAGATCCTTTAGCTGCTGCGAAAGCGCCGAGGTATCGGCCTGGGCGGTCTGGACAACAAGGGCGCCGGCGAAAAGACTCAAGGGTAGGGCAAGCGTTGCGTGACGTTTCATGAAAACTCCCTTTTTCTCATGACGAGCTTGAACGGGTGATCGATGACCCTACCCGGTTTCTCACGCCTTTCCAAACGACGGTCTGGCGCCTGGCGTCGCGTCAGTCGGTCGACGAGACCAGCAGACGGGCACCGGGGCCTTCCTCGGCCAGGTGATCGTCCTGGTTGCGCAGCGGGCAGTCGGCAAGCGATAGGCAGCCACAGCCAATGCAGCGATCCATCTGGTTGCGTAGCTGCATCAGGCTCTCCACCCGCCGGTCGATCTCCTCGCGCCAGGCGGCCGTGATCGCTTGCCAATCCGCCGCGCTCAGCTGGCGATCGGTCGGAATCGAATCCAGGTGCTCTTTGGTCATCGCCAGCGGAATACCGGCGCGCTGGGCGATACGAATCACCGCAATGCGGCGCAGCACGCTTCGCGGGTAGCGGCGCTGATTGCCGCTGGTGCGCCAGGACTGAATCAACCCCTTGGACTCATAAAAGTGAAGCGTCGACACCCGCACGCCGCTGCGTTTGGCGACGTCTCCCACGGATAGATCGGTAGCCATGAGACTTCATACCTCGAGTTTACTGAAGCAATGCTGGGGCAAAGCGCTTTTGATGCGCGCATTTTAACAATTAATAAAGTTGTTGACCTCAACTATAGTCGAGGTCTTAGCCTTGTGCCGTGGCTGTTTTTAGCACATCAACCTGCATTTCTCTTAACCGCGTTACTTTCAAACAAAGGAGTGACTGCCGATGAAAGCCTGGTACAAGGAAACCCTTCAGACACCGCTTGCCTGTGTCGAGCGCCCGGACCCGGAATGCCGCCCCGGGTCTGTGGTGGTGGATGTGCGGGCGGTTCACGTGCCCGCCTACCTGATGGCGATGGTCGACAGTACCGACATCCCGCTGCCCGTGCCGCTCGTGCTGGGAGCCGGCGGCGTTGGCGTGGTGTGCGAAAAGGCCGATGATGTGTTCAACGTGGAGGTCGGGGATGTCGTTGCGCTCGACTCTCTGGTGGAGTCCGGGGATATCGACCACCCCGAAGACGTGCTCATGGGGCTTGGCGAGATCGGCGGGCGTGGCGAAAGCACCGAAGTGGTGGAGGCCATGCGCACCCGGTGGCGACACGGCACCATGGCGCAAAAAGCGCTGCTGCCGAAAGAGGCCGTTACCCGGCTACCCGGCGCGGAGCATTATGAGGAGCCGGGGAGGCTTGCGTTTCTGACCTGGCTCGGGATTGCCGGGGAGGGCGTGGTGCAGTCCGGCCAGCAGCCGGGCGATATCGTGGCGATTCTGGGCGCCACCGGGCAGATGGGCGGGGCCGCGGTGCTGGTCGCCCTGGCGAAGGGCGCCTCGCGGGTTATTGCGCTTGGACGTAACGAAGCCGCACTCGAGAAGCTGGCCACGCTCGACCCGCGCGTCGTGCCTGTTCAACTGACCAATGATGTCGAGCAGGACGCCGCCGCGATCATCGCGGTGGCGGGCGCGGTGCACGTGGTAATCGACACCATGGGCGATGCCGAGAGCGCCAACCCGCTGCTGGCCGGTTTTACGGCCCTCAGGGATAGCGGTACCCTGGTGCTGATGGGCGGCGTACGCCAGGACATCCCGGTTCCCTATGGTGAGGTACTGCGCCGCCGGCTGACGATCCGCGGCTCGCGCATGTACCGGCCTGAAACGGTGCTCTCGGTCTGGCGCATGATCGAGGCGGGCCTGATCGATCTGCCTCAGGTGGGCATGGTGGAAGTCGGCATCGACGACCCCAAAGCCGCCATCGACACCGCTACGAAGACGACCGGGCTCAACTTCGTGTCACTGAGGCCCTGATGGACGCGCGGCGCGGCAAGCCGCGCCGCTTGCGCCTGACCAACGTTTTTTAAAACCACACGGGACCAGTCCTGTGTTTGAATAAGAGGCTTTTCTGCATTGGTGAAAGGCCCACGCCCACGCTGAAAGGCGAAGGCTGGATTATTCAGACAAGGAGTATCGTGTGGACGCGTTGACCTGGTTGACCTACGTAGGCGTCATTTTCGCCCTGATCATCTTCCCCGGGCCAGTGGCGCTTTTGTGCACCAGCCACGGACTGAAATTCGGCCGAAAGCAGGCCACGGCCACGGTGCTGGGGGGCGTGGCGGCGTCTCTGGTGCTGATGATGATTTCCTCATTGGGCTTGGGGGCGGTGCTCGCGACCTCCGAAACCGCCTTCGCTATTTTGAAGCTGGTGGGCGGGGCGTATCTGATCTATCTGGGCATCAGCGCCTGGCGCGATACGACGAGTCTCGAGGTTGCTTCGCCGTCGGCGGAGCAGGCGCCGCCAATGC
This sequence comes from Vreelandella aquamarina, assembly GCF_020075495.1. GTDB lineage: Bacteria > Pseudomonadota > Gammaproteobacteria > Pseudomonadales > Halomonadaceae > Vreelandella > Vreelandella aquamarina_A. Next base: position 108,048 of record NZ_JABYQT010000006.1, on the reverse strand, counting down.
CCGCCAACAAGCGCTTTCAGCGTGGTTTTACCGTGGGCATCAGCAACCCCAAGGATCTTCTTTTCTTCGCCGCGCTATTTCCCAACTTCATCGACGTGAGCCAGCCGCAGCTTATGCAGTTCATGATACTTGCGTTGACCTGGCTTTTGATCGACTTCACGCTGATGTCGACCTATGCGGGACTGGGTGCCAGCATCAGCCGCTGGTTCCAGAGCCCGCGCCGCTACAAGCGGTTCAACCGGGCGACCGGTGGCCTGTTCATGGCCGCCGGCGGTACGCTCATGGCCTCGAATCAGTAGGCGAGCGTCGACACTGGTGATGCGCACTCGTCCGGGCGTCAAGGAGAGACAACGTGGCCAATCTCATCATTTGCGCGGACGGTACCTGGAATCAGCCGGAAGAGAATCTGGACGAGGATTACCCCACCAACGTGTTGAAACTGGCGCGGGCCATTTCACCCTTTGCGGGAAAAACGCGCCAGCACGTCTCCTACGGGTGGGGGATCGGTTCGTATCGCAACCGGATCAGCGGCGCGTTGACCGGCGCCGGTATCGAAAAGAACATCATCGATGGCTACCGCTACATCGTGCACAACTACACGCCGGGTGACGATATTTACCTCTTCGGGTTCAGCCGCGGCGCCTACAACGTGCGGGCATTGAGCGGACTCATCAACAACTGCGGCATTCTCAAACGCGCCGAGGCCGGGCGGATTACCCAAGCCTGGGACATCTACAAGGATGGCGCTGACAAGCACCGCCCTGGCGGCGAGGCCGCCAAGGCGTTTCGGGATAGCTACTGCCACCCATCGCGGCGCATTCACTTTATCGGCGTATGGGACACCGTGGGCGCGCTCGGTATACCGCTGAGCCTGTTGGGTGGGCTGTTCAACAATAAAAATGAGTTCTACGACACCAAGATGGGCAGCAATATCGCCACCGCCCGCCACGCGCTGGCCATCGACGAGATGCGCAAGGACTTCGAGCCCACCCTGTGGGAGTCTCGCGAGGGCGTGGATTTGAAGCAGGTATGGTTTTCAGGAGTGCACAGCGATATCGGTGGTGGCAAGGAACCTGACGAGAACGGTAATCAGGCCTCCGATGCACCGCTTGAGTGGATGCTCAGGGAAGCCAATGCCGCAGGACTTGCCCTAGAGCCGTACCTTCACGAAAACCTGACCGATGCAAGCCGGGGCGAGCTGCACGAGTCTCGCCGACACCTATATCGGTTAAGATCCAAACTGCACCGCTCGCTGGTCAATGAGGCCAAACCGACCCTGATCCACCAGAGTGTCAAGGAGCGCTACCAGCAGAATCGCGACTACCGCCCGCCCAGGCTCGAGGCCTTGGTTAAAGCATATGGCTGGGAAGGCCTGGAGAAGAGGATGGAGATGAGGGGGAGCATTCAGGCAACTGCCGAACATTGAGCCTGTCATTTCTGTGAACAGATGATACCCATCGTCAACCGGTGAAGGCGTCGCCACGGCTTCGGGCCGACGTCAGGTGCAACTCGCTTGAGTATTTTTTGAGCCCACTCAACTCTCATCGATCCCGGCCGATAGATCAATACGGCAATCATCGAAACGGCAGATCGCCATTCAGGCCGAGCCTGCATGATAATAGCCACCCTATCCTCCCCCTTCCTGCCCCAACGCCTTGCGCAGCGGGCTCTTGCGAGATGTCTACTCCTATGTTGTTCGTGAACCGAAGCGTCAAACAGCGACTGATACTGAGCTTGGGGACGTGTGTGTTGATGTTGATTTGTGTTGGAGCGGTAGGCCTTTATAGTCTCAAGAAGACTGACGATGCCATGACCGAGATTTATGAAAGTAACGTGCTGACGTTGATCGCGCTCAACGAGGTGGGCCAGGCCTTGCTTAGCAATCGGGTCACCATAATGATGGAACAACGGGATCAAAATCCTGCTTCTGCCGTAGCCGCTCAGCAAGCTATCGCCAAAAACGACGCCATTATCGACGACGCCTGGGCCGACTACTTTCCGCAGCGGATATCCTCGGAAGACGAACGTGCCATCGCGAACACGTTCATTGCCTCGCTGGCCGAGTTGCGTGCAGGAATCAGCGACGTTAACGCCGCCATGCTGAGAGGGGATTTTGATAGCGCACGCGCGATCGCGACCACGCAACTGAGTACGGCATATACAGGAGTGCTGGGGGCCATTACAGACCTTACCGAACGTAATAACGTTCAGGCTGCTGCCGCCAACCAGCAATCGACGGATAATTATCTCTGGACACGCAACGTTATCCTGATCGTCATGGCGATTGCCGTCATTGCCAGCACTCTGCTCGCCATATGGCTGGTTCGCGGCATCATGACGCCGCTCGGCAAGGCACAGAAACTCGCCAATGAAATGGCAGAAGGCCGACTTGATAACGATATCGACGTTACCTGCCAGGATGAGTTCGGTGACATGCTGCAAGCCTTGAAAACCATGGAAGCCAAGTTTTCAGGCGTGGTGATGTCCGTACGCAGCAATGCAGAAGCCGTCAATGGCGCCGCCGACGATATTGCCCAGGGAACCGAAGATTTGAGCAGCCGCACTCAGCAGCAGGCGGCGAGTATCGAAGAGACGGCCGCATCGATGGATGAAATTACTTCCACCGTGCGCCAGAACGCAGAGAACGCAGTCGAAGCCGACAAGCTGGTGAGTAATGTCAGCCAGCAGGCCAACGAAGGCGGAGAAATCGCCGGGCAAGCCGTTGAAGCGATGGAGCGTATCAATACCTCAAGCCGCAAGATTGCCGGTATCGTCGGGCTGATCGATGAAATTGCCTTCCAGACCAACTTGCTGGCGCTGAATGCCTCGGTCGAGGCTGCCCGCGCCGGCGAACAGGGCCGCGGGTTTGCGGTAGTGGCCAACGAAGTGCGTAACCTGGCCGGGCGCAGTGCCGATGCTGCCAAGGACATAAAAAAACTGGTCGAAGACAGTATCGTTCAGGTGGACACCGGCTCGGAGCTGGTCAACCGAGCGGGCAAGGCGCTCGAGGATATTGTTGGCGGCGTGCAGCGGGTCTCGACCCTGGTAGGCGAGATCGCCACGGCCAGCCGAGAACAGTCGCAGGGTATCGAGCAGGTCAATACGGCCATATCGCAGATGGACAGCGTCACCCAGGAGAATGCCAGCCTGGTCGAGGAATCCAGCGCGGCAGGGCGTTCACTGCAGCTTCAGGCAGCAGCGTTGCTCAAGGAAGTGTCATTTTTCAAAGGTGCAAAGGCTGGTCAGCATTCAGCCGCATTGCCTACGCCACAGCGCCGCCCGGCCGCCAGGCCCGAGAAGACCCACGTGCTGGGCAGCCCGCACGACACGGAGCAGTGGACCTCCTTTTAAACGCGATGAGCGCCCCACGGGGCGCTTTTTTGGCAATTCTGCTGTTCAGCCACGCTTCCCCCGGCATCATCTTGGATATCATATTCAAAATTAAGCTATAAAATAATTTTTTTATACCTTTTGAATACATTAAAATGGCGCCCTTTTTCAGGTCAGGCTTACGAGCCGACATAGACGCGTCACGTCAATAGAAGGTTGTCACCATGAGTGATCGGGCAAGTAGTTCATCCAAGCGGCAGGATAGCCGACAAGAGGGCGCGCACTTCAAGCGCAGTATGCAGACCCGCCATCTGGTGATGTTATCCCTTGGGGGCGTCATCGGGACGGGGCTTTTTCTGAGTTCCGGCTATACCGTACAGCAGGCCGGCCCCCTGGGCGCGGTGCTGGCGTATCTGGTGGGCGGTATCGTTGCCTGGCTTGTGATGATGTGCCTGGGGGAGCTGGCCGTGCACATGCCGGATTCCGGCGCCTTCAGCGCCCACGCCACGCGCTACATCGGCCCCGGCACCGGCTACATGGTGGCCTGGATGTACTGGCTCACCTGGACGGTGGCGCTGGGCTCGGAGTTCACCGCGGCGGCGGTGTTCATGGGGCGCTGGTTTCCCGACATTCCCGGCTGGTACTGGAGCGCGCTGTTCGCCGCCATCGTGTTTGGTGTGAACGCCTTCACCTCGCGCTTCTTTGCTGAATCCGAATTCTGGCTCTCCCTGATCAAGGTGCTGGCCGTGGTGGTGTTCGTGCTGATCGGCGCGGCGGCGATCATCGGCTTCGTGCCGCTTCAGGACGACACCGGCGCCGCCGTGGCATCCCCCGGCCTTTCCGCGCTGTGGGGCGAAGGCGCGATGCCGCCAAGCCTTCTGACCATCGGCATGACGCTGCTGGCGGTGATGTTCGCGTTTTCCGGCACCGAGCTGATCGGTATCGCCGCCGGCGAAGCCGTGGACCCGGCGCGCAACGTGCCGAAGGCCATTCGCGCCACGCTCTGGCGGCTGATTCTGTTCTTCGTCGGCACCATGATCGTGATCGCCGCGCTCCTGCCCCACACCGAGGCGGGCCTCAGCCAGAGTCCGTTCGTCGCGGTCTTCCAGCGCATCGGCGTGCCGGGGGCGGCGGACATCATGAACTTCGTGATCATTACCGCGCTTTTATCGGCGGCCAACTCCGGGCTCTACGCCTCGGCACGCATGCTCTGGACGCTGTCGGATCAGGGTACGCTGCCCAAATCCCTTGGCCGGCTCAACAAGCGCGGCATTCCCATGAACGCGCTGCTTCTGAGCATGATAGGCGGCTTCGGGGCGCTGTTCTCGAGCGTCTACGCGCCGGAGACCGTGTATCTGGTGCTGGTATCGATCTCCGGGCTTGCGGTGGTGATCGTGTGGATGGCGATCGCGCTGAGCCAGTTCAACTTCCGCCGCCAGTACCTGCGTGAAGGCGGGCGGCTCGAGGATCTGGTCTACCGCACGCCGGGGTATCCCTTCGTGCCGCTGATTGCCTTCGCGGCGTGCCTTGCCGCCTGCATCGGTATTGCCTTCGACCCGCATCAGCGCGTAGCGCTCTACTTCGGCGTGCCCTTCATCGTGCTCTGTTATCTCGTGCACTTTCTACACCGGCGCAAGGCGGCAAGGCGCGCCAATAGTGCCAAGTTCACCCACGCGGAGACCACCCCATGAGCCAGCACGACAATCCCATTACCCAACTGCTGCGTGACGTGCCCTTCATGGTGATCGACGGGGCGCTGGCCACCGAGCTCGAAACCCTGGGCTGCGATCTCAACGACAGCCTCTGGTCGGCGCGCTTACTTGCCGAGGCGCCGGAAAAGATTCGCCAGGTGCACCAGGCCTACTTCGAGGCCGGCGCTGACTGCGCCATCACCGCCAGCTACCAGGCAACCATTGCCGGTTTCATGCAGGCGGGCATGACGGCCAGCCAGGCGCGCGAGCTGATTCGATTGTCGGTCACGCTGGCTATCGAAGCCCGTGAGGCGGTATGGCAGGGGCAGAGTGATCGACCCAAGCCGTTGGTGGCCGCCTCGGTCGGCCCTTACGGCGCTTATCTTGCCGATGGCAGCGAGTACCGCGGCGGCTATGACCTGGATCGTGCCGGGCTGGTCGATTTCCACCGCGAGCGGTTCGAGCTGCTGCTCGAATCAGGTGCCGACCTGCTGGCGGTGGAAACCCTGCCGTCGCTCGACGAGGCGCTGGCGATCACCGATTTATTGGCCGAGCACCCCGGCGCCCAGGCCTGGATCACCTTCTCGGCGAAGGATGGTGAGCACATCAGCGACGGCACGCCGATCGAGGCGTGCGCGAAGGCCCTGGCCAACTGCCCGGGCGTGGCGGCCATCGGCGTAAACTGCACGGCCCTTGCGCATATCGAGTCGCTGATTGCCGCGATCAAGCGCGCCTGCGACCTGCCGGTGCTGGTCTACCCCAATTCCGGCGAGCAGTACGATCCGGTGAGCAAGACCTGGCATCCGGCGGCCTGTGACCACGGCGGCCCGTCCGGCCTGGTTCAAGGGGCCGAGCAGTGGTTGGCCGCAGGCGCTTCCGGCATCGGGGGATGTTGCCGTACCACGCCTGCGGATATCCAGGCACTGGCCGACTGGCGGCGCGCGCGCTAACGCACCGCTTCATTCAGAGCCTGTCCGAGCCATTCGGCCAGGCGCTTTCCAGCATGCGGGCTGGCCCCGCTGGGTAGCCATAAACAGAGCCGGGCAGGGGTCTGGATACTCCCCCAGGGCGCGACCAGCCGCCCGCTCTTCAGGTCATCCTCCACCAGCAGCCGGGGCGCGATCGCGACCCCGAGCCCCGCCACCGCCGCTTCCATCAGGTAGTAAAGGTGGTCAAACCCCTGGCCCCGGGCCAGCGCCTTCTCGAGCTGCGTCTCGCAAAGCCCTTGGGCGCGCGCCCAGGCCGGCCACGCCTGGGGGCGCGAGGCGGTGTACAAAAGGGCGCCGTTGAACAGCGTGTCGGGCCTTTCCGGATCGAAACCGGCAGCCAGATCAGCGCTTGCCACCGCGCAGATCTCCTCCACCATCAGTTCGATCACTTCACCCTCCTCGGGCCAGGGCGGCTCGATGAAGGCGAGGGTGGCGCTGATGCCTGCCTGTTTGCCGGGCTGCTCGCTATCGCTGACCACTACCTGTACGTTAAGCTCGGGCAGCGCCTGGTGCAGGCGGTCAAGCCGCGGTATCAGCCAGCGCGCCAGAAGGCTCCCCGGGCAGGCCAGGGTAAAAGGCGCGCCTTCCACTTCACGCTTGAGCGCGGCGCAACTATTGCGCAGGCGCTCGAACGCCTCGCCAAGGCCACGCTGCAGCGTCTCGCCGTGGCGTGACAGCACAAGGCCTCGGCCTGCCTTGATGAACAGCGGCGTATCGAAGTGCTCGTCCAGGCTCTTGAGCTGGCGGCTGACCGCGCCATGGGTCACGGCAAGCTCGTTGGCAGCGGCGGTGACGCTGCCAAGCCTGGCGGTGGCCTCGAACGCGCGCAGGGCGCTCAAGGGCGGCAAACTGTTCTGCATGGAAGCCTCGCAATAGTTGATTAAAACTCATGGATAGCTGACATCTTATCGATTTTTATCCCCGCCTGCCTGCGTTACGTTGAAGCCATTGAAATCGTACCCACTCGTCGTCGAGGTCGTGATGAACAAACCCTTCAATCCGTCGGCCAGCCTGCCCGATGGCAATGGCATGTTTGGCAGCTTCGGTGGCCGCTTCGTCGCAGAAACGCTGATGCCGCTGATCAATGAGCTACGCGACGAGTACGCCGCGGCCAAACATGATCCGGAATTTCAGCAAGAGCTCGCCTACTTTCAAACCGATTACGTGGGCCGGCCGAGTCCCTTGTATTTTGCCGAGCGGCTCACCGAGCACTTCGGCGGCGCGAAGATCTACTTGAAGCGCGAGGAGCTCAATCACACCGGCGCGCACAAGATCAACAACTGCATCGGCCAGGTACTGCTGGCCAAACGGATGGGCAAGAAGCGCATCATTGCCGAAACCGGCGCGGGCATGCACGGCGTGGCCACCGCCACCGTGGCGGCGCGCTTTGGTCTTGAGTGCGTGATCTACATGGGCACCACCGACATCGAGCGCCAGCAGCCCAACGTGTTCCGCATGAAGCTTCTGGGCGCGAAGGTGATTCCGGTCACCTCCGGCACCGGTACGCTGAAGGACGCCATGAACGAGGCGCTGCGCGACTGGGTGACCAATATCGATGACACCTTCTACATCATCGGCACCGTGGCAGGCCCTCATCCGTACCCGGCCATGGTGCGCGACTTCCAGGCAGTGATCGGTCATGAAACCCGCCGTCAGATGCAGGAGAAAGAAGGGCGCCTGCCGGATTCGCTGGTCGCCTGCATCGGCGGTGGCTCCAACGCCATGGGGCTTTTTCATCCGTTTCTTGAGGATGAAAGCGTGCAGATGGTGGGCGTGGAAGCCGGCGGCAAGGGCGTGAGTACCGGCAAGCACGCGGCGAGCCTCAATGGCGGCGCCCCTGGCGTACTCCACGGCAACCGTACGTACCTGCTGCAGAACGAAGATGGTCAGATTATCGACGCCCACTCGATTTCCGCTGGGCTCGACTACCCCGGCATCGGACCCGAGCACGCCTGGCTTCACGAGCAGGGCCGCGTCGAGTACGTGTCGGCCACCGACGAGGAAGCGCTCGAGGCGTTTCAGATCTGCTGTCGCGAGGAGGGCATCATCCCGGCGCTCGAAACTGCCCACGCCCTGGCCGAAGTCGCCAAACGTGCGCCCAAACTCCCCCACGATCACCTGATGGTGGTCAACCTGAGCGGCCGCGGCGACAAGGACATGATGAGCGTGGCCCACTATCTGGGTGAAAAATTCCAATGAGCGTACACAAGGAGCCCGCCATGAAAACCGATTCGCGTCTTGCCTCACGCTTCGCCGCGCTCAAGGCCGAAAACCGCCCTGGCCTTGTGAGCTATGTCACCGCCGGGGACCCGGATATGGCCACGTCACAGCGTATTCTGAACGGCCTGCCGGACGCGGGGGTCGATATCATCGAACTGGGCATGCCCTTCAGCGACCCCATGGCCGACGGCCCGGCCATCCAGAAAGCCGCCCTGCGCGCGCTGGAAGGCGGCCAGACCCAGGCCAAAACGCTTGAAATGGTGCGCCGCTTTCGTGAAGAGTACGCCACCACCCCCATCGTGCTGATGGGCTACTACAACCCGATATTTTGCTACGGCGTCGAGCGCTTTCTGGAAGACGCCGCGCAAGCCGGCGTGGACGGGTTGATCGTCGTCGACCTGCCCCCGGAGCACGACGACGAGATCTGCCAGCCCGCCGCCCGCCACGGTATCGACTTCATCCGCCTGGCCACGCCCACTACCGACGCCAAACGCCTGCCCACGGTGCTGGCCAACGCTTCCGGGTTCATCTACTACGTCTCGGTGGCGGGCGTCACCGGCGCCGGTGCGGCCACCCCGGAGAGTATCGAGCGCGCGGTCGGCGATCTGAAACGCCATACCCAGCTCCCCATCGGCGTCGGCTTCGGTATTCGCACACCGGAACAAGCCGCGTCTATCGGCCGCTTCAGCGACGCGGTGGTGGTGGGCTCGGCGCTGGTGGACTGTATCGAGCAGGCCAATACCGGTGAAGAGGCCGTTGCCAAGGTTCATGGGCTGGTTCGTGAGCTTTCAAGGAGCGTTAGAAACTGCCGCGAAGAAGTGAGCGAACCGCAGGTCAGTTAAGCGCAAGTGCAGTAGCGTGAAGGAGTAGAGCAGGCCATCGTGCCTGCTTTTGAGTCGACACGTGTAGGGTAGCCTTGCGATGGAAACTATATGCCCACCGCCCTGGCAAGCGGCAGCCACACGTGCTCGAAGCCGATCATCACCGCCACCGCTGCCAGAAGTCCTGCCATCACGATATTGAAGCGCTTCACCCAGCGCGGGTTCGTGATGCGCTGACCGAGCAGGGCGCCCAGCGCCATGTAACTGCCGGGCGCGCCGACGGCAAGCAGGCCAAGACCGACGGCCCAGGCGACCAGACTCACCCCCTGAATGCCCGCCGCCGGAAATTGCAGCGTGACGATGGGCAGCACGGCCACTGGCGCCTTGGGGTTCAGCAGTTGCATGATCAGCCCGTCACGAAAGCCGAACACCCGCGTGGGCGCCTCAGCGGTCTCGAGCTTTGCGCTGGCGCGGGCGATCTTCCAGGCGAGATAGAGAATATAGCCGCAGCCCAGCGCGCTGAGCACCATCAGCGCCTGACCGCCAACCCAGGCCGCCCCGGCGAACCCCAGCACCAGCAGGTAGAACAGCATCGCGCTGCCCACGCCAAGGCAAAAACCAATGGAGCGTTTGGCCTGGCCATTGATGCCCATGTTCAGGCCGAGTAGATTCACGGGCCCGGGCGTATACATGACACCCAGCCCATACAGGATGATTCCCAGCATGGTGAAACCTCGGGGAGTGGTCGATTCAGCAGATGGCGCCGTGCGCGAGCATCAGCGGGCGATATCGCGCCGGTACTGGCTTGGCGTCACAGCGTAGATACGCTTGAAGCGGCGGTTGAAGTGGCTCGCATCGGCAAAGCCGAAGCGTAGCGCCACCTCGTTAGTGGTAGCCCCCGCGGCCAGCGCCGCGCGCGCTGCATTGATACGGCAATTGATCACGTACTGGTGGGGCGTGATGCCGTAATGCTGGCGAAACAGGCGCAGGAAATGGTACTTGGAAAGATGCGCCGCCTGGCTGATCTCATCCAGTGACATATCCCGCTCCAGGTGAGCGTGAATGTAGGCTTTCGCCCGGCCGAGCAGCGCCTCCGGCCGTGTTGTGCGTTGTACGTCTTCAAACGCGCCATCCAGTTGCACGGTTCGCTCCACCACCTTGTAAAGCGCGTTCTCCTGATCGATACAACTACCCACGTCATGGGTGACTATCCATGCCAGCTCCAGAATGGCCCCGCGCAATCTGGCATCCTGAATCAGCGTCTTCGATGAGCGAAAGCCTGCGCCGATTTCTCGGCCCAGCACATCGGCAAACAGTGAATTGACCTGTTCTGGAGCGACATACAGCATCAGATAATCCAGCGTGTGCTCGCCGCCGGGCTGACCGTCGTGCACGTCCTCGGGATTGAACAGGATCACGTTGCCCGGCAGGCTCCTGTGAAACTGTCCGCCGCTGAAGAAATCCTGCCGTCCGGCCAGTGTCACGCCAAAGGCGTACTCCTCATGCGCGTGGCGGTCGTAGCGAAAGTCTTCCATTGCCGCGTGTAGCACCGTGAGACTTTTCACGTGCTGGCTCTTGATGAATTGAAATCGGCTGGCGTTAGGCATCCCGCGCGCTCCTGGTTCGTCACGCCGCTAGCTTAAATCAGCACGGCTATCCTGCGCTTGTACATAATTGCGCAATTGTTGAGCTTGCCGGCATAACCGACGCACGAGACCTGTTTGCCGTTGGAGCAAAAAGCTGATGTCAGTTAGGCTCGTGTGCTGGCAGTCAGGCCTTTCTTTAGATGACAGCGAGGATTGAATGAACAGTAGCAGTATCACGATTGGCTTGGCGCAACTCCCCGTGGCAAAAGGCGCCGTCAGCGAAAATCTGGCCACCCACCTTGCTTATATCGAGCGTGTGGCCAAAGACGGCGCCGATGTAGTCGTCTTTCCCGAGCTTTCGCTAACCGGATACGAGCTTGCGCTACTGGAAGAACTCGCGATGCCCAAGACGTCAGACGTGTTCAACACCCTGTCTAGCGCCGCCGTCCAACACAACATCGTGGTGATTGCTGGCTGCCCGTTGCACAACGAAGATAGCAAACCGCACATCGGTGCTGTTATCTGCTTCCCCAGTGGCGAGCGCGAGTTTTACGCCAAGCAGTACCTGCACGAAGGCGAGGACGTCTACTGCTCATCGGGTACTCAACACTATCTATTTACCGTCAACGACATGCGCATTGCGCTGGCGGTGTGTGCCGACTTCGCCAACCCCGCCCATATCGAGACCGCGGTTGCCCAGCAGGCACAGGTGTATATCGCCAGTGCCCTGATATCCGAGGCGGGTTACGAAGCGGATGCCAAGCTGTTGGCTAGCATGGCACAGCGTCATCAAGTGCCGGTGCTGCTTTCCAACCACCTCTCCATCACCGGTGGCTGGCAAACCTGCGGCAACAGCGGAGGCTGGAATGCCGAGGGCGAACTGATCGTGGCGGCTGATGGCACCGAGCCAAGCCTGGTGCTGTGTCATATCCATCAGGGTCAACTGATCGAGGGGATGAAAAACCATGTTTCCAGTCTCCATTAAAGGCGTGCTGCTGTTGCCTTCAAGTGAGGTAGTGCTGGCGCTCAATGATCGCAACGAGTGGGAGTTGCCCGGCGGGCGTATCGAAATAGGCGAGGACGCCGCCGAGTGCATGGTCAGGGAGTTTCAGGAAGAGCTGGATATCGAGGTCGAAGCGCTTGGCATCATCGACAGCTACCTGTTCGAGGTGATTCCCGGCAAGCACGTGTTCATCGTGACTTATGGCTGTGGTCTGGTCGGGAGCTTTAATCCACAAGTCAGCCACGAACACACCCGAATCGAGACGTTCCCTGTCGATGCGTTACCCGCCAACCTGCCGCCGGGCTATGCTCGTTCCATTGATGCCTGGCGGCGTGCCAATCGCTGATCGCTCTTGAGGGCAAGAGCACCGGGTGCCCGGCCACGGGTTCTGCTTGTGCCCTGGATTCGCCATTGGCATTATCACGCTCTGGCCGTTGAATGAACGGCGATAATGTGAGGACGTTCATGGGTAAGCTATTGTCATTGATCGTGGTGCTGGCGTTGGGTTATGCAGGTATCTATGTCTACTACGGCCACGCCGTGAAGCAGGAAGTGCAGCAAGAGCTCGATAACCGCGGCCTTTCTGCGGTGAGTGTAGAAAGCGTCGACTACGGGCTGTGGGCGCCGGTGAGTACCTCGACGGAGGTGACGCTGAACGTGACCTACCGGGGCTCGCAGGCCGCACTCAACCTGGGAATCGAAGGGCATCCGGTCTTTTCTGATGAGGTAAGCGTGAGACTCGATGGTCTTCAGGCCTTGCGGCTGGGTATCAATTTCTAGGCGCGAACGCACTCAATCAACGAACGAGAACCCGTCAATGCACTACCGCCCCATGACCATCGATGACTACACCGCCGCCGCCACCCTTTGGCGCAACACCGAAGGCGTGCGGCTGCGCGATGCGGATTCCCGCGAAGGCATCGACCGTTACCTGAAGCGCAACCCCGGCCTGAGCTTTGTCGCCGAGCTGCAGGGCGAAGTGGTGGGCACTATCATGGCGGGGCATGACGGCCATCGCGGTTTTGTTCAGCATCTGGCAGTCGCGGCGGCGTGCCGTAAACAGGGTGTTGGCGCTGAGCTGGTCCGCCGCTGCATGAATGCGCTGAGAGAAGAGGGCATTCAGAAATCGCACCTGATGCTGCTGGTGGACAACGAGGCCGGCAAGCGCTTCTGGAAGCGCCTGGGCTGGGAGTTTCGCACCGATATCGAGCTTCATTCGTTCATTCTGGAAGGCGGCCCCAATGCCTAGACGAGACGGCCGCTTTGTAGTGAGATGAAGGGGTACGCCAGTAAGCCGCATCGAGCCGTTCCAGCACATGCTGTCAATAACCGCACACGCATGAGAAACCCGCTAAATTTTCACTGCAAAGGTACTCCATGGCGACAAGCGAGCACCCGTGGGCAGAAGCGCTGCCGCTGCTCTACAACCACCTCTGGGCGTGCCTGACCCAGGGCGTCAACGACCGCCACGCGCCGGCCCGTCAACCCACCCTGGCCACGGTCAGCGAAAACGGCATGCCCCAGGCCCGCACGGTGGTTCTGCGCGAAGCCGACCCGCAGGCCGCAACACTTGCCACCTACACGGATATTCACTCCCACAAGATTGCCGCCCTGCGCGCCCACCCCGTGGCCGCACTGCACGTGTGGGACGCCGAGCAAAAGCTGCAACTGCGCCTTGAAGCCGACGTCACCCTGCTGAGCGGCGAAGAGGCGAGCGCGCGCTGGCAGCAAATACCCGAACACGCCCGCGCCGCTTACAGCAGCGGCTCCGCCCCGGGCGAGCCGATTGCAGAGGCGCTGGCCTACACCAAGACCCCGGCCCAAAATGCCTTTGCGGTGCTGTGGTTCGAGGTTAAAGCGATAGAGGCGCTGCACCTGGGCCGGCAGCACCGGCGCGCAGTATTCAAGCGGGCAGATAATTGGGCAGGGCAGTGGCTGGTGCCGTGATGGGCGCGCAGACTCATACTGTTGGCAGGAGCGGCTACAGCTCGTGACGATATACGCTTCCCAGTAGCGAGAATTTTTAAACCTCAAGGACCCTCATGCCCCACGCCGAGCCAATTGAGCAGGATGCTCCACGCTTCACTACCCTCGCGGGTGAAATCATCGGCTGGCGGGATCGCGGCGTGATTCGCGCCACGGGTATTCGCTACGCCCGCGCCAAGCGCTTCTGCGCTCCAGAAGATGAGCCGCCCGCCACTGTGCCCATTCACGCCACCGAGTGGTCGCCAGCCTTGCCGCAAAACACCATTCCCGAGCTGGATGCGGCCTTGGGCGTTACCCCTAAGGAAGCGGCCTACTGCGAAGGTGAACTGCATCTCTCGGTTACCGTTCCGGATAGCCCCGCCACAAAGCCACGCCCGGTAATGGTGTGGATTCACGGCGGCTCCTACGTGTTTGGCGCGGCGGATCTTGCGGTGTTCGACGTGCGCCCGCTGGCGCTCGAACAGGATGTGATCGTGGTGGCCGTGAATTACCGGCTAGGTTTGCTCGGGTTTCTCGGCGGCTACGCCGACCGCCCGGCGAACCTGGGCCTGCTGGACCTTATCTCGGCGCTGCGCTGGATCAACACCAATATTGCCGCCATGGGCGGCGACCCTGGTAATGTCACGCTGTTCGGTCATTCCGCCGGGGGCGATGCGGCAGCGCACTTGATGATTGCCGAAGGCACGCAAGGGCTTTTCCAGCGCGTCATCATTCAAAGCGCACCGCTGGGCATCAGCCGGGGCCGGGCAAAGATGAACGCCAGAATGGGCCAAAAGGCCGCCGCCTTGAACGACGAGGCGCCGCTGGATGAAGTGCTGCGCGTGCAGGAACAGGTGGTCAACGCCGCTCAGGGCTTCGGGCTGAGATCTGCCATGCCGTTTGGCACACAGTACGGCCACTATCCATTGCCTGTGGAAGCCGAGGTAGATGCCGCTTGGCGCCGGGCGGCGCCGAATTTTGACGTATTCATCGGCTACACCGCGGAAGAAACCGCGCTGTTTCTGGTGATGTCGCCCAATTTGATGCGCCTGCGCGGTTGGCCCTTGATGGGCGAGGCGGCCACTCGGGCCATGGTGGCCGCTACCACGCACAAGGTCTACAAGCGCGATGCGCTCCGGTTCGCCCGGCGCCACACGCGTGCTGGCGGCAATGCCTACGTTTACCGGCTGGAGTGGGGCAAGCGCCGCTACCCGTTCGGCGCCGCCCATACAATCGAACTTCCGCTGCTGCTGGGCGAGCCCGGAAGCTGGCAGTATGCCGACCTGGTCAAGCACGTGGACGAAGCTACGCTGCTCGAACACGGCAAGCGCCTGCGCGGGCTGTGGGCAGAGTTTGCGCGCAGTGGGCAACTGCTGGCCACGGGGCAGGTTGAGCCGCAGATATTGAAATGGTGGAAAGCAAACTAGCATCATCACTATTCCGAATAGGACTTAGCCCTATGCATTAAGGTAAAATGATCAAGATACCGCTAATGCAGACAGGAAAGGGCATGCAAGACGATAACGATACTTCCCATATTTATAAGCTTTCTTGGTTGGCCTATTTCAAGCCTTTTGTAATAGGTATTCTGGTCGCGTTGGCGGGGCTTGTTGTTTCGGGGATGGTACAACAGCCTTGGCTGAGCTGGGTGGCGCTACTGGCAGGGATTGTGAGCTTTATCTATCAGATCATCTATGTGCGTACCACAACGCTCTATATCGATGACGCGGGTATCTGGCTTCATGAAGGTGTTTTCCCCTGGCAAAAGGGTGTGCGGGGCGTGAAATGGCGCGATCTGGATAGCGCCCTGTTCTTTACTGGCTTTATCAGCTGGGCGTTCAAGTCCTACACGATCAATATCGGCCACCGTTATACCAAGGGCAGTGAGATTCATGTTCGCCACGTGAAAAACGGCAAGCAGTTTGTCGAACTGGTGAATGCCGAACACTATCGCCAGGTAGGCGGTGAGTCGCCAAGTATCAATGTAATGGATTAGACAGCCTTTACATGAACGCGAAAAGGGCATGGTGCTTCAACGGCGCCATGCCCTTTTTGATATCAAACCGGCTGAAAAAGGCTATTCGTCGTGCTTGCCCACATCCATCTGCGAGCCGTCGTAATCCTGAGTGTCGTCCGGGTCGGAGCCGGGCTCGCTGGACGTCTCGGCCTCGAAGCGGCGCGCCGCTTCAATTGCCTCGGGCTCCTGGTCGTGGCGCGAGATTTCCCTGGGGGCGTCCAGGTCAGTCACATCCATGACACGCCATCCTGAAACGATGATGGCATCGCCCTGATCGTCGCTGATCGGTTCCACGCGTGCGGTACGGGTCATGTGCTCTCTCCTTGAGTACGGGGTGATCTTTCACTATGGCAGAACATGGCGACGCCTGCCGGGTCCGTGAAAAAGTTTAATGCCGAGCAAGGTTATGACCGGTATCAGTTCGTGAAGAAGGCCAGATGAACGAGATGATCCGAAGTGGCGTTAGTCACCGGGGCGATGATCACGCGTCCGCTGTCATCACGATAGCCAAAACCACCGTTGCCATACTGGGCGAAAGGCTCTAAAGGCGTGAATTCGGGGCCTCGGGTATCGGCAAGAATACACGCCCAGGTTTTACTCTGCTCCATCGGGTCGGCAACGTCGCCAACCGTGATAACGCACCGTTCGTACCCTACCTCGCCCTCAACATTGGTTTATCCGTCGCCCGCCTCACCCTCTTCCTCCTCAATCTGCCCCCGCTGTTCCATCCAGTGCATCACGACCCAGCACAAGGCGGCCCAGCTTGCGCCGGCGGTCCAGCCGGCCAGCACGTCGGTGGGCCAGTGGACGCCGAGATAAACGCGGCTCACGCCGACGAGCAGGGTCATCAGTATTGCCAGTGCCAGGAGGTATGCCTTCAACCACAGCGAGGGCTGTACGCGAATGAGCAGGGCGGCCAGGGTGAGGTAGGTCACGGCGGACATCATGGAGTGACCGCTGGGGAAGCTGGCGGTGTAGACCATCGCTTCGTGCGAGACGAGATCCGGGCGAGCGCGGTCGAAGCCCATCTTCATCAGGGTGCTGAGCAGTATGCCGCCGGGCACCGCCACCAGGGCAAAGAGTGCGGCGCGGTAGTGTCTGGCGAGTAACATGTAGCCAAGCGCGCCCACCGTGATGAGCACCAGCACGCCCACGCCGCCCAAAGCGGTAAAGTCCCGGCCCATTTCCTCGAGCCAGCCCGGGCCAATCGGGTCGTTAAGATCCGCCGGGTTGCGAAGGGCGAGCAGCAAGCGCTCGTCCAGGCTCTGGGTGCCGCCCTCGATCACTTCACTGGCCAGCTCGACGAAGGCCCAGATTCCGCCGGAAAGTACCGCCAGGCCCAGCAGAATAGCGACTTCGTAGCGGCCAAACCTGGCCAGTTTGGAAAGGCCCTTGCGCCCGATGTGGCCGGCCTTTTCGTGGTGCTTCATGTGCAACTCCTTTGCATTGATACGCCGAGTGGGGGCGTTCCATGATAGTTAAACGCGGCTCTCGAAACGTCAGCATTCCATGTTTTAGCAAGGGGCGGGTAGCGATCAAGCCCGCATCACTTCCCTTACCACCGCCTCATTCAAGATACCGCGTTTGGCTTCCGCCACGGTCAGCCACTCCCGAGCGCGGGTGATGCCGGTATACACCAACTCCCGCGTCAGAATCGGGTTGATGGTAGCGGGCAGCAGCAGCGCCGTGTGCAGAAACTCCGAGCCCTGGGATTTGTGCACCGTCATCGCGAACACGGTTTCTACCGCGTGCAGGCGCGAGGGCAATACCCAGCGGATGGGTTTTTCCGGGTCGCTGTTGGGAAAGGCGACTCTCAACAAGGTTCTTCCCGGTGCGCGCGGGTCGGGCACCGCGAGTGTAATGCCGATATCGCCGTTCATCAGCCCCAGGCTGTAGTCGTTTTGCGTGACCAGCACCGGGCGGCCCTCAAACCAGCCTTTTTCAAGCTCCATATCGCTGGCGCTTAAAAGCCTTTCGCGGCGCAGCACCCGGGCGATGCGCAGGTTCAGGCCTTCCACGCCCCAGGGGCCTTTACGCAGCGCGCACAGCAGTTGGAAGTGGCCGTAGGCGTTCAGCACCTGCTGAGCCCAGGCGTTGTAGGGCTCGCGGTTGTCCTCGAACGCCACCCCTGAATCCGGGCGCTGGTTTCTGAGGGCGGTGAGGTAGTGGCGGTAGCCGGTAGGCGGGGCGAGTTCTATGCCGCTGCGCTTATCCACACGGCCTTTACCAGCGTTGGGAAAGCGCTCGGGGGAGCCGGTGATGACCAGGCGCTCCAGGGCGGTGTCGTCTTCGCTGCTCAAGATCAGGTGGTGCAGGTCGGCATAGCCGTGGCGCAGCGCGCCCTGCACGGCGCTCTGCTTGTCACGCTCGTTTAGGTCACGGCTCAGCGGCTGGTTGATCGCCTGGGCCAGCTGGCCGATGCCGCTCTGGGCGTCGAAGCGGTGGCTGACCCGCAGCATGGTAATCGCCTGGTCCAGCGCCTGGCCTGCGTGGTTCGTCAGGCCGTCCGGCAGGGGCTGGCCGGTGAGCTCGCTCAGCCACTGGGCGGTTTCCGGCGTGTAGTGGGCAGCCTCGGCTCGGCGGCACAGGTCGCCCAGCACAGCACCCGCTTCTACCGAGGCCAGCTGGTCCTTGTCGCCCAGCAGCACCAGCTTGGCGTGGGCGGGCAGGGCGCTGAGCACGGCAGTCATCAGTTCGATATCCACCATGGAGGCTTCGTCGATCACCAGCACGTCCAGCGCCAAGGGGTTATTGGGGTGGTGGCGGAAGTGGCGGGTATCCGGCCGGGCGCCCAGCAGGCGGTGAAGAGTGGTGACCTCGGTGGGAATCGTGATGGTGCTGGCATCGCCCGCCTGGCTGCGCGCGTCGAGCAGCGCTTCCAGCTCGCCCATGGGCAGCTTGCCCACCTGCCCGGCGATGGATTCATTCAACCGCGCGGCGGCCTTGCCGGTGGGTGCGGCCAGGCGGATGCGCAGCGCGTGCCCGGCGTTGGCCAGTTGCAGGGTCTGAAGAAGTGCAAGCAGGCGCACCACGGTGGTGGTCTTGCCGGTGCCAGGGCCGCCGGTGATGATCGCGAAGTGGCTGCGGGCGGCCAGGGCGCAGGCGATTTTCTGCCAGTCCAGGGTGCTGGTTGCCGGAAACAGTGTATCCAGGCTGCGTTTGAGCAGGGCTTTCTGGGGTGGCACCTGGCCTGGGGCACCCCGCGCTGCCGCGGTCAGGCGAGTGGCGATCTCCTGATGCAGGGTCTGTTCGAACTGCCAGTAGCGGCGCAGGTAAAGCCGCGTGGTGTGCGGGCTGCTGACGCACACCAGCGGGGTGTTGCCGTGGCCGCCGCACACCAGCGTAGGGTGGTCGAGCGCGGCCTGCCACTGCATGATCGTCAGCGTTTCGAGCACCTGGCTTGGCAGCGGCGGCGGGTCGCTCAGGTCGTCGCCTTCCGGCGGCAGCGAAAGGGCGAAGTCCGGCGAGTCGAGGGTGGCGCGCAAATCCAGGCACACGTGGCCACGGCCAAGCTGGTGGCTGGCAAGGGCCACGGCGAGCAGCAGCAGCGGTGGGGTGTTGCTGGCCTCACGGGCGAAGAAGCTGGCCAGCGCCCGGTCCAGGTCGCGCAGCCAGCCCCTCGCTACCCAGCGCTCGAATAGCGCCATCAGCGCTTCTTGGCTGGCAAGCGCCGGGTGCGGTTGAGGCGCGGGGGCGGGAGCCGGGGGGCTGGCGGGTGTTTCCAGCGTGTCATCGCCAAACAGGTCCAGGGTGTAGCCATCGTTCATGCGGTTGCCTCCTGGCGGGCGGTGCCGGCAAAAAGGGCGTCCAGCGCTTCGATCAGTGCCACCGGGGCGGGCTCTGCATGCACGCCGCGCTGGGCGGTGCGGCTGCCGCGCAGAAACACCGTGAGCGAGCCGCCCAGGTGGCGGTACGGGTCGTAGTCCGGCAGGCGGGCCTTGAGCAGGCGGTGAAGCGCCAGCAGATAGAGCGCAGCCTGCAGGTCGTAGCGTTTTTCCAGCAGTGCGGTGCTGAGCGCATCCAAGGTGTAGGCGCTATCGTCGCCGCCCAGGTAGTTGGATTTCCAGTCCAGCACGTAGAAGCGCCCTTCGAATTCGAAGGCCAGATCGATAAAGCCCTTGAGCATGCCGTTCAGCGTGTCGGCATCCAGCGCGGGCCGGGGGGTGCCGGGGAGTAAGTGCTTGCTCACCAAGGCGTCCAGCGCCTGGGTATCGACCTGATGGGCGGCAAACCAGAACTCCAGCTCCACCTGGTAGCCGCTCAACTGATTCAATGCCACGCGTTGCTGGCCGGGCAGCGGCAGCGGGGCGTGTAGAAGCCCTGAAAGCCAGCTCTCCAGTGTTTCATACCACGCCTGCCAGCCGCGCAGCTGCAGGCGGCGGCGCAAGGCGTCTTCGCGGGCCGGGGCGTCTTCCAGGGCTTGCTTGAACCCGAGCTTTCCCGCCCACTCTAAAAGCCCATGCAGAAAGGTGCCGGGGCCGGGGCCACGCGGAAAGCGGTGCAGGTGAGCGGCTTCCTCTACAGGGGCGCTTTGTGCCTGAGCGGTGTCAAGACCGGCCTGCGGGGCAAACGGCGCATCGAACAGCAGGTCCTGGGGTTCGTCCAGCACTTCGAAGGTGGTGGCTTCCTGGGGCGTGGTGGGCTCTGGCGTGGGGGGGGAAGGCGCCATTAATGTGCCGGACACCTCGCCGGAGGTGCGTAGCGCCGAGTAGCTGGCAATCCACCACTGCTCGCGGGCCGGGCGGCTGGGCGTGCGCGCCTGGCCCAGCGTTGTGTGTTGCGCCTCTGGCGTGAAGCGTTGGGCGGTGGCCTGAGGCACGGGCACCAGGGCAATCTCGCTGTCATCCACCAGCGCTTCCAGCGCCTTGCCCAGCTCGGCGGGGGCAATGGCCTTGCCGCCATTCAACAGGTAGCCCAGTGCACTGCCTTCGCCGTCCTTCAGCGGGGCCAGGCCAAGCCAGGTGGCGTGGCGGGCACGGGTAAGCGCCACGTACAGCTTGCGCAAGTCTTCGCCCAGGCGTTCGCGGTCGGCGGTGGCCAGGGTGTGCTCGTCGGCGCCGAGGCTCAACTGCAGGTTGCCTTCGCCGTCGTGCCAGCGCAGCGGCACGTCGCTCTCTTTCGTGGGGCGGTGATTGGCGATGAAGGGCAGAAATACCAGCGGGTACTCAAGCCCCTTGGATTTGTGGATGGTGACCACCTTGACCAGGTCGGCGTCGCTTTCCAGGCGCAGCTTGTGGCTGTCGCCGTGGCTTTCAGGCTCCGCAATGGCTTCCGTCAGAAAACGGATCAGGGCGTGTTCGCCGTCAAGCTCCTGGCTCGCCTGCTGAAGCAGCTCGCCCAGGTGCAGCAGGTCGGTAAGCAAGCGCTCACCCTCGGCAAACTCGCCCAGCAACCGCTCGGCAATGGCAAAATCGACCATCAGCCGGCGCACCAGCGGCAGCACCCCCTGGCGCTGCCACAGGCGGTGGTAGCGGCTGAACTGCTCGACCCGCGCTTCCCAGGCAAGCTCGCTCTGGTTCAGGTGGTCAAGCTCTGCAAGCGTCAGGCCGAGAAGCGGCGTGGCAAGGGCGGCGCGCAGCTTGGCTTCCGCCTGGCGTGAGCTTGCCTGGGGCTCGGCGCAGGCGCGCAGGCAGGTTTCCAGCTGCTGGGCAACAGGCGAGCTGAATACCTTGTCGTTATCCGAGAGGTACACGCTTTTCACGCCGCGGCTCTCCAGCGCCAGGCGAATGGCGCGGGCTTCCTGCAGGCCGTTGACCAGCACCGCCATGTCCGAGGGCTTGAGCGGGGTGAGGTCGCCATCGAGGGCAAAGCCGGCTTCCTGCTGGCGCCCGGCGTTAAGCAGCTCGGCCATGTGTGAGGCGCAGCGTTCGGCCATTTCCAGCTGATAGGTGGTCTTGGAAAGCGGCTCGTCGCTTGCGAGTTCCCACAGCGTCATGGCGGGCAGCGGTGCGCCGTTCCACACCAGCTGTTCGCGGCGGCCCTTGGCCTTGACGGGCAGAAAGGGCAGCGGGTTGTGGCCGGCGGCATCGCGAAACAGAAAGGCGCCGGCGTCGTGCTGGTCGGCGTAGTGAAAGCAGTGGTTGACCGCTTCTACCATGGCCTTGCTCGAACGGAAGTTAGTGCCCAGGGTAACGTGGCGGCCTTCGGTGTCCTGGCGGGCCTTCAGGTAGGTGAAGATATCCGCGCCGCGGAAGGCGTAGATGGCCTGCTTGGGGTCGCCAATCAGCAGGATGGCGCTGTCGCGGCGCGGCTTTGCAGCGTCATACACGGCGTTGAAGATTCGGTACTGGATCGGGTCGGTGTCCTGGAACTCGTCGATCAGCGCGACCGGAAACTGGCGCAGGATCTGCGCGGCCAACGCTTCCCGGTTCGGGCCTTGCAGGGCGCGGTCCAAGTGGGTCAACAAATCGTTCGGGCCCATTTCGGCGCGGCGCTCCTGCTCGCGCTCCAGCCGGGCGCGGCACCACTGCACGGCGTGAATCAGAAGATCGTTGCGCGGCTCGGGCAGGGCGTTGAGCTCGCCGGGAAGCGCGGCCAGCGCCTCCCAGGCCGCCGGGCAGGGCGGTGCGCCCTCTTTCCAGATTTCTACCATGCCCTCCGGGGTCATGCGCTTCCAGGCGGCGTCGGTAAGGGCCGGGCGATCACTGCTGCCTTCACTCCACTCTTTGAGCGCTCCCAGCCAGTTGGCGCGGCTCTTGGCATTGAAGCTCTGGCCCTTGAAGGCCTTGCGCTTTGCGGCGTCTTCAAGGGCTGGTACCAGCTCATCCAGCCAGCTGGCCCAGGGGGCCTTGAGTGCTTCAAGCTTGGCGGCGCGGGCGGCCTGGCAGGTCGCAAGCGTTTGCGCAGGCTCAGGGCGCGGCTCGCCCAGGGCGTCGCACTCGGGCAACAGGCGCTGAAGGCTTGCGTGCAGGGCATCCGGAGAGGGCCAGTAGCCCACAATGCTCTCCAGCGCGTCGCTTTCCAGGGCGTAGTAGAAGGTGCGCCAGTAGTCGCGCACCACGTCCTGCTCAAGCTCGCGCTGATCGTTCTCCAGGTTCAGCGAGAAGAGGCTGCCGCTATCGAACGCGTGCTCGCGCAGCATGCGGTAACACCAGCTGTGAATGGTGGACACCGCCGCCTCGTCCATCCACTCGGCGGCAAGCGCCAGGCGCCGTGCGCAGGCGGGCCAGGCCGAGGGTGAATACTCACTGCGCAGCTCGAGAAGCAAAGGGTCGCTCGGGGAGTCGGCAAGGGCCTGGTCTTCACGAAAGACCTCTGCGGCTTCCACTAGGCGGTTGCGAATCCGCTCGCGAAGCTCCTGGGTAGCCGCGTTGGTGAAGGTGACCACCAGAATCTCCGGCGGGGTCAGCGGGCGGATGAACGCGGCGTCGTCTTCCGGGTGGCGTGCGCCCAGCACCAGGCGCACGTATAACAGCGCGATGGTGAAGGTCTTGCCGGTACCGGCGCTGGCTTCGATCAGGCGGCTGCCGTGAAGAGGCAGGCTCAAGGGGTTGAGCGGGGCAGGCTGGCTCATCGCTGATCTCCACGGCAGGCGCAAAACAGAGCGCCCCTGGCGAGGAAGGGGCGGTAGCGGGCACTATATCGCGATGGCCAGTAGGGAGCAAAAGCGGCGCAAAAAAGGGCCCATGGCGCGGCTTGAGCGGCGGGCGGGCTGGGAGATAGTGCCGCCAGCTGCTAATCTTGTCGGCTCGCCATGATAGAGGCGACCCGTTTACACTACCGCGGCTTTACGTTCACGCTGACGATGAGACTCCATGCTGACCTCGCTTCTGGATAACGACTTCTACAAGATCACGATGCAGAATGCCGTGATCAAACGCTTTCCGTACGCGCATGTACGTTACGCTTTCATCAATCGCGGCGAGCATGAGTTCCCGGAAGGCTTTGGCGCGGCGTTGCGTCGTGAAGTCGACAACATGCAGACGCTGCGCCTGAGCGCAGACGAGAAGCGCTATCTCGAGATCACCTGTCCGTATCTTGACCCCACTTATCTCGATTTTCTGGCGGGCTTTCGCTACGACTCGAGCGAAGTGGTGATCGAGCAGGAGGGGACGGATCTCTCGGTGATGATCGAAGGCCCGTGGTATCGCACCATCTTGTGGGAAGTACCGCTGATGTCGTTGATCAGCGAGCTCTGGTATCGCCTGCGCGGCATTACGGTATCACAGGATAGCCATGCGCTGATCGAGCAGCGTACCCAGGAAAAGATCGAGCACTACCGCCAGATGGGCCTGAAGATTGCCGAGTTCGGCACCCGGCGGCGCTTCTCGTTCGACGTGCACGACCGCGTGGTGGGCGCGCTTCGCCACCACGGCGGCGAGTCGTTCACCGGTACCAGCAACGTGCTGCTGGCCATGCGCCACGGCGTCAAGCCGATCGGCACCCACGCCCACGAGTGGTTCATGTTCCACGGCGCGCGCTTCGGCTTCAAGATGGCCAACAGCCTGGCGCTGGAGAACTGGGTGGACGTATACCGGGGGGATCTGGGCATTGCGCTGACCGATACCTTCACTTCGAAAGCCTTCTTCGACAGCTTCGACAAGAAGTTCGCCAAGCTGTTTGACGGCGTGCGCCACGACAGCGGCGACCCCATCGACTTCGCGGCGCAAACCATCAGCCACTACCAGCGCCTGGGTGTGAACCCGCTGAGCAAGACGATCATCTTCTCGGATGCGCTGACCCCGGAGAAGGTCGAGCGTATCCAGACGTTCTGCCAGGACCAGATCGGCATGGCCTTTGGCATCGGCACCAACTTCACCAACGATGTGGGGGTGGACCCGATGAACATGGTGATCAAGATGGTCGATGCCCGCCCCGAAGGGCAGGGCTGGCTGCCGGTGATCAAGCTTTCCGACGTGCCGGAAAAGAACACCGGCGACCCGGAAATGATCTCGCTGGCCAAGCGGGTGCTGGCGCTCAACGGCCACCACCGTTGAGCCGTTGCCGCGCCGCTACTCCTTGATGGCGCGGTAGAGCGGGGCGTAGAGCGTTTCAACCAGCGTGGCAAAGCCGTGGCCCTGGGCGCAGGCGTTGTAAAGCGCCTTGAAACTCGGCCACTGGCGCGCCAGATAGGCGCTTTGCTGCACTTCGCCGGTGCGATAGCGGTCGCCTTCGTAGGCGCTGGCCGCCGCGCGGTAGGCATCGCTCTCCTCGATATCCTGTTCAGCACCGTCTTCGATACTCTCCGCACTGCCTTCCTTGCCCAGCCAGGCGAATGCTGCCTGGGGGGCGAGCGGCAGCGGGCTTTCCATGCCCGCCTGCCAGCACGCCAGCAGGTCGTTCAGATGCGTGCGTGCCGTGTCGGCGTCCAGCGGGGCCAGGTGCACGTGGCCCGCCTTGGAAAGCAGCTGGGTGGTCATGGGCGTCTGCGTATTGGCGGCCAGGTGTACTACCCAGGGGCGCAACAGGTGTTGCCAGCGGTACTGGCCGCGCCCGCGCCCCTGGCTGATCAGGCTGCTGCTGAGCAGCAGCAGCCTGCAGCGGTTGCCCTCTTCATCCGTGCGAATCTCGTTGACCCAATCCGCCACCTCCAGGCCGTGGGCGCTGAACGCCACTGCCAGCGGGGTATCGGCGCGGTGGGGCCACTCGTTGAGCGCCTTCTGGTACTCGAAGAACAGCGCTTCCATGGGTTCGGCCAGCGCCTCGCGCATGCGCTCGCCAAAGGCGCCTACCGCCAGCACCCCCTGGCCCTTGATGCGCTCGAGGGCGGCGTACATGGCGTCTTCCCGTGGCTCACCGTTATCCACTGCCTGGCGCTGGGCGGCAATCAGTTGGTCCTGCAACTGCCAGTGCTGCAAGCCGTCGAGGATGAACGGCTCGACATCCAGCTGGGCAAGCGCTTCCTGCTCAAAGTAGACCCCCAGGCGGTTATTGAAGAACGCCTTGACCGGCTCGCGCAGAAAACCGCCCAGTTGGGCGAGCGTGAGTGGAATGTCCTGCTCGAAGGTGGGCAGGGCGCTGGTCTGGGTATCCTGCGGGGCAGGCGGGGTGTGCAGCGCGTGCCACTCGTGCGCGTAGGTGAACAGCCGCGCCTCGGCGGGGGAGCGGGCCTGCCCTTCGAAGTAGCGCGGGCTGAACGGTTGCAGCGGGTGCTCGGTGGTCAGCGCCTCCAGAAGCGGTGTCTCGCCCTGGCTCTGCCAACCGGCGGCCAGGTGATCGCGCAGCTGGCCCACCAGCACCGAGGGCGGCATGGGGTTGTTGTCGATCTGGCTGCGGCCCACCCAGCTGATATAGAGCTGGTGGCGGGCGGAGAGCAGTGCTTCCAGGAACAGGTAGCGGTCGTCCTCGCGGCGCGAGCGGTCGCCGGGGCGGTAGTCGCCGCCCATCAGATCGAAATCCAGCGGCGGCTGGGAGCGCGGGTACTCGCCGTCGTTCATGCCTAAAAGGCACACTCGCTTGAACGGAATCGCACGCATGGGCATGAGGGTGGCGAAGTTGACCGCACCGGCCAGAAAACGCTGGGAAAGGCTGTGCTCGTCGATCTGTGAAAGCCAGTGCTCGCGTACCATGGAAAGCGGCAGTGGCTCATCGAGCCCGGCTTCTTCGGTGCTTTCCAGTACCTGCTGAAGCGCGCTTTCGAGCTTGGTGAGCATGACGCTCTCCTGGGCGTCGTCGGTCAAGAAGAAGGTTTCCAGAAGCGTGCGAAGCCTTGCCACCCACTCGGCGGCAGTGGCGGGCTGGCAGAACGTTTCCCAAGTCGCTTCCAGGCGTTCAAGCAGCGTGGCCAGCGGCCCGGCAAGCGAGGCTTCGAGCCCACCGATATCATCGAAGGGCTCGATGCCCTGCCACGCCCCGGCCACCCCCACGGTGTAACCCAGAAGCAGTCGGCGCAGGCCAAAGGCCCAGGTGTTCTGGCTCAGGCCCTTGGGGAGATCCAGCCGGGTGCGCTGTTCGGCGTTGAGCCCCCAGCGGATACCCGCCCCCTCGATCCAGCGGTTGAGCGTGGGCAAGTCGCTCTCTTCGATGCCGAAGCGCTCGCGCAGGGCGGGCACGTCGAGAAGGTCCAGCAGGTCACTCACCGAAAGGCGCAGCTCCGGCAGGCGCAGCAGCTTCTCGAGCGCGATCATCAGCGGCAGGCGGTGGCGGCTGGCTTGATCCGAGAGCGTATAGGGGATGTAGCGCGGGTCATCACGCCCGGTGCTGGCACGGTGAGCGTTCAAGCGGTACTGGCCGAACACCGCTTCGATATGCGGCGCGTAGCGGTCGATATCCGGCACCATGACGATGATGTCCCGCGGGCGCAGTTCCGGGTCAGCGCTGAACGCGGCCAGCAGCTGGTCGTGCAGAATCTCCACTTCGCGCTGGGGGCCGTGGGCGATGTGAAAGACGATGGAGTCGTCCTGCTCTACGTCTACCGCCGGCCAGGTGGATTGCGTTTCCGCCACCGGGCGCAGCTCGCGAATGTCGTCCTGGAGCTGGCTGAGCAGGCAACTGTGATCAACCGTGGTGAACGGCTCGAACATGTCGATGCGCAGCGCCTGCTGTTCGAACAGGGTCTGGTAGTTGCCGGCGTCGTCGTGCTCGTCGAGCAGGCGCAGGTAGTCGCGGCCCTGCTTGCCCCAGGCGGCCAGCAGCGGCTGGGCGTGCAGGTGCAGGGCGCTGTCCACGTCGCCGTCGCCAAGTACGTCCAGGGCGTCTGGCATGCCGGCCTTGCGCCGCTGGCGGTAGCGGTGGGCGCGCAGCAGGTCCTTGTGTTCGATGATATCTGCCCAGTAGTACTGGCAGGGGTTGTGCACGCACAGCACGATCTGGCAGCAGCGCGAAAGTGCGGCCAGCGCTTCCAGCGTCTGCTGGGGAAGCGACGAGATACCGAAGATGATCAACCGCCGGGGCAGGCCATGGGGGCAGCCGCCGTCTTCGAGCTGCCCGGCCACCGCCAGAAAGCGGCTGTGCACCTGGGCGCGGCTGCTGTTCAGGCCCGCCTCGCCCTGGGTGGCGGCGACATCATCGCGCAGAGCGCGCCACAGGGCGGGTTGCCAGCGCTGGTGTTCCTCGAGCGGGCGGGTTTCGCCGCGGGCGCTGATCAACACGTCGCGGCCCATCGCCCAGGCGTCCAGCCAGTCGGCGCGGTATACCTGGTACTGGTCGAACAGGTCCGCCAGGCGCTCGGCCAGCTGGTAATGCTTGCGCTGGTCGCGGTCGGTTTCCAGAAAGCGGGCAAGCGGCGCGAACACGGGCTGCGTGGCCAGGTCCGGCAGCAGGCGCAGCAAACGCCATACCAGGCGCGATTTATCGAACGGCGAGGTTTCCGGCACCGCGCCGCTGTCGCCGGTAAGCTCGGTCAGCACCGTGCGGTAGGCCTGCCAGAGAAAGCGCGCGGGCAGGGTGACGTCGAGCGCAGCGGCAATGCCGGCCCCGCCCTGTGCCGGGTCTTCCGCCAGGGCCAGCTTCAGCCACTGGCCGATGCCGTTGCTCTGCACCAGGATGGTCTCGTTCTCGAGCGGGCCCAGCGGGTGCAGGCGCATCCACTCCACCGCAAGCCCCCGCAGGTCTTCCAGGCGGTTGGCGTGCACCACCATGAATCCGGGAGTAAGGGGCGGTGTGGTCGAGAGCGGCATGGCAGGGTTCCTTCATCGCTGAAAGCAGCGCAGGGGGCGAGACGGGCAGGATATGGTGCCATAGGTCGCGCCTTCATGCCGAGCGTTCATGATGAAGGCAAAAGCACATGCGCTCAGTAGAACGGTGCCACGAGCTACCTGCCACTAAAAACGGCTATCGCAGAGCGATAGCCGTTGATGGGCAAGCATGACCGGCCAACTAACGTATTTAGTAGGACGACATGAGCGTGCCGAAACTGGCGGCGCCGAACAGAAGCATGCCCACAAAGAAAAGGATATAGAGCAGTGTCATGACTCCAAAGATGGTGAAGTATGTCTTGATCTTGCTCAGCGCGAATTTCATTTCTCGCTCATCGCCGCTCTGGAAGACTTTGTCGGCTGCCTTGGCCGCCTGCATCAATACCACGCCCGCCCAGATGGGCACCCAGGCCACGATGATGCCGACGATGCTCAGCGCCGAGAGGATCCCACCGATAATCAGCATCACGCCAATGAGCTGCATCCAAAATTTGGCGCGGTAGATCGGCTCGATCAGATCACGCAACAGTTCCTGCTTTTCCATTCCTGGCTCCATGCGAGTATTTGAACAAGCCGCGAAGTCTAAGTATGTTTTTGCTTTTTGTCTCTAGAAAAAACCCTTTTTTAGTGTAATGACCGCCTGAATAGCCTGAACGAACAATATCTTGGGTTGGACGTGTTGCGAGCCAGAGATTAACCCCCCAAGCTAGGGGATACTTTGCACAGCGTTGAGAGAGATTTCCGATGACCGAGCCTGCTGATACTACCCGCCGCCACTCCGCCCAAGTGGTCGATGGTGCCGGCAAGGCCGCCAGCCGCGCCATGCTGCGCGCCGTGGGCTTTACCGATGCCGATTTCAACAAACCCCAGGTAGGCGTTGCCTCGACCTGGAGCATGGTGACACCGTGCAACAGCCATATCGGCGAGCTTGCCGAGCTGGCCCGGGACGGCGCGGACGCCGCCGGTGGCAAAGGCGTGATCTTCAACACCATCACCATCAGTGACGGCATCGCCAACGGCACCGAAGGCATGAAGTATTCACTGGTCTCGCGCGAGGTGATTGCGGACTCCATCGAAACCGTGGCGGGCTGCGAAGGCTTCGATGGCCTGGTCGCCATCGGCGGCTGCGACAAGAACATGCCGGGCTGCGTGATGGGGCTGGCGCGTTTGAACCGCCCCAGTGTGTTCGTGTATGGCGGCACCATCATGCCGGGCAAGGGCCACACCGATATCGTCTCGGTATTCGAGGCCATGGGCGCGCATTCGCGCGGCGACATGGACCTGATCGAACTCAAGCAGATCGAGGAAACCGCGATTCCCGGCCCCGGCTCTTGCGGCGGCATGTACACCGCCAACACCATGGCTTCGGCCATCGAGGCACTCGGCATGAGCCTGCCGGGCAGCTCCGCGCAGAACGCCATCTCCCAGGAAAAGCGTGATGACTGCAGGGCGGCGGGCGAGGCGGTGCTCGAACTGCTGGCCGCGGATATCAAGCCCTCGGATATCATGACCCGCCAGGCGTTCGAGAACGCGATCACCGTCATCATCGCCCTTGGCGGCTCGACCAATGCGGTGCTGCACCTGATCGGCATGGCGCGCACCATCGGTGTCGAGCTTTCGCTTTCCGACTTCACCGAGATCGGCAGGCGCGTGCCGGTGGTGGCGGACCTGCGCCCGAGTGGCCATTACATGATGAGCGAGCTGGTGGCCATCGGCGGTATCCAGCCGCTGATGAAGACCCTGCTCGAGGCGGGCCTGCTGCATGGCGATTGCCTGACGGTCACGGGCAAGACCCTGGCGGAGAACCTGGCCGGTGTCGAAGGGTATCCGGATGATCAGAACATCATCGCGCCGCTGGACCGGCCCATCAAGGCGCAGAGCCACCTGCGCATTCTGTACGGTAACCTGGCCCCTGAGGGCGCGGTCGCCAAGATCACCGGCAAGGAAGGAACGCGCTTTTCCGGCACCGCCCGGGTGTTCGGCTCTGAAGAAGAGGCCCAGGCACGTATCAACGACGGCACCGTGGTGGCCGGCGATGTCATCGTCATCCGCTACGAAGGCCCCAAGGGTGGTCCCGGCATGCGGGAGATGTTGACGCCGACCTCGGCCATCATGGGGCGTGGCCTCGGCAACGACGTGGCATTGATCACTGACGGCCGCTTCTCCGGCGGCAGCCACGGCTTTGTGGTCGGCCACGTATCGCCGGAAGCG
This sequence comes from Vreelandella aquamarina, assembly GCF_020075495.1. GTDB lineage: Bacteria > Pseudomonadota > Gammaproteobacteria > Pseudomonadales > Halomonadaceae > Vreelandella > Vreelandella aquamarina_A. The sequence continues at coordinate 77,640 of NZ_JABYQT010000006.1, read as the reverse complement.
TTCGACGGTGGTCCGCTGGCGCTGGTGGAAAACGGCGACCGCATCACCATTGACGCCGAAGCCGACACCATCGAACTGCACGTGCCCGACGACGAGCTGATGCGTCGCCAGGCCGCCTGGCAACGCCCGGCCCCGCGCTACACCCGCGGCGTGCTGGCCAAGTACGCAAGATTGGTAAGCTCGGCCAGTACCGGCGCGGTGACCGACCAAAGCGAATAAGAGGCCACGCCCCGACGCTGGCCCATACCGTAGCGCGTGGTAAACCGCCAGGCGCACCCGCGGGAGCAGCGCGGCAAGCGCTGCCGGGGTTGGGGTAGGGCGCAAAAGCCGGTTTGGGTGCCGCCATCAAGGCGCCTTGACAGGCGCCATCCGCGGGTGCCTTATTTGCTCGTGCCTCGCAAGATTCGTTACCACGCGCTACGGGATGTGGCATAGGCATGATGTGGTGCAAACCGTAGCGCGTGGTAAGCCGACAGGCGCACCCGCGGGAGCAGCGCGGCAAGCGCTGCCGGGGTTGGCGGTGGGGCGCAAAAGCCGGGTTGGGTGCCGCCATCAAGGCGCCTTGGCAGGCGCCATCCGCGGGTGCCTCATTTGCTCGTGCCTCGCAAGATTCGTTACCACGCGCTACGGGATGTGGCATAGGCATGATGTGGTGCAAACCGTAGCGCGTGGTAAGCCGCCAGGCGCACCCGCGGAAGCAGCGCGGCGAGCGCTGCCGGGGTTGGGGTCGGGCGCAAAAGCCGGGTTGGGTGCCGCCCTCAAGGCGCCTTGGCTGGCGCCATTCGCGGGTGCCTTATTTGCTCGTGCCTCGCAAAACGTTACCGCGCGCTACTGTTGTTGCTGACGTTTAACGTGGTGCAAACCGTAGCGCGTGGTAAGCCGCCAGGCGCACCCGCGGGAGCAGCGCGGCGAGCGCTGCCGGGGTTGGCGGTGGGGCGCAAAACCCGGTTTGGGTGCTGCCATCAAGGCGCCTTGGCAGGCGCCATCCGCGGGTGCCTTATTTGCTCGTGCCTCGCAAAACGTTACCGCGCGCTACGGTTGTTGCTGACGTTTAACGTGGTGCAAACTGTAGCGCGTGGTAAGCCGACAGGCGCACCCGCGGGAGCAGCGCGGCGAGCGCTGCCGGGAGTGGGCGATGTAGGGGATTTCTCAGGGTTAGCGCCATACCGATCTACTGTCATCACCGCGTCAAACGTGACGGCTAGGCTTGGCTTTTTCTCTCAAGGAGCCGGTGTCATGTCCCAACAAACGGCCGCCCGCGCCTCTGTCGGTGAAGTCTTTCGGGCATTCCTGTTGCTGGGGCTGACGTCCTTTGGCGGGCCGGTGGCGCATCTGGGCTACTTTCGCACCGAGTTCGTGGAGCGTCGCCGCTGGCTTTCCGAGGCGGCCTATGCGGATCTGGTGGCGCTGTGCCAATTTCTGCCGGGGCCAGCCAGCAGCCAGGTGGGTTTTGCCATCGGGCTGTTGCGCGCGGGGCCGTGGGGGGCGGCCGCTGCGTGGTTTGCCTTTACCTTGCCTTCCGCCCTCGGGCTGGGGCTGTTTGCCCTGGGTGCATCGCTACTGGATGGGCCTCTTGCCACTGGCATCATTCACGGTTTGAAAGTGGCGGCGGTGGCTATCGTGGCCCATGCGGTGTGGGGCATGGCAAATAGCCTGTGCCCGGATAAACCCCGCGCCGCTGTTGCGCTGCTGGCGGTATTGACGGTGGTGGGGACAGGCGGGCCGCTGGGGCAGGTGAGTGCCATCGCGCTTGGTGGCCTGGCGGGGTTGGTGATGTGCCGCGAAGCCGCGCCAGCCCCTGACGAGGCAACGCTTCACGTGCGGGTGTCGCCTGCGGCAGGTGCCACGGCGCTGGGCCTGTTTGGCGGGCTGTTGACTCTGCTGCCCCTGCTGGCGGGAAGCACTGCCTGGCTGGATATCATCGATGCGTTCTACCGCTCCGGTGCGCTGGTATTCGGTGGCGGCCATGTAGTGTTGCCGCTGCTTGAAGCCGAGGTGGTGCAATCGGGGTGGGTCGCGCCGGATGCGTTTCTGACCGGTTACGGGGCGGCGCAGGCGGTGCCGGGGCCGCTGTTCACCTTTGCTGCGTACCTCGGTGCGCTGGTGCCGGGTATCCACCCGCTGGCGGGCGCCTCGGTGGCACTTCTGGCCATCTTTGTTCCAGGATTTCTGCTGCTGGTCGGCGTACTGCCCTTCTGGAACCGTTTTCGTCAGTGGGGCAGTGCCCAGGCTCTGATGCGCGGCGCCAATGCGGCAGTGGTGGGCATTCTGGGGGCAGCGCTCTATCAGCCGGTATGGACGAGCGCGGTGATCGGGCCTTTCGAATTCGCCCTGGCACTGACGGGCTTTCTGCTGCTGAGCGTATGGAAGCTTCCTGCCTGGGCGGTGGTCGTGGTGGCTGCACTGGGCGGTGTCGTTATAGCGATGCCATGATACGGACTTGCCATTAATCAAAAACGGCGTTGCATCTTTTCCCTTGGCGCTCTTGTCTTCTACGCTGGTAGTACGTTCATCGTCGTAACGCCCAAGGAGAGTAGAATGTCTACCCGACAAGCCCGTATCGACCCTGTGTTTGATGTGTCCGACTTGAAAGAAACCATTACCGGCTGGCAGGTCGTGGATGTGTCGCAGCCGGAAAACGAAGTGGTGGTTTCCGAGCATACCTCCGAGAAAGAGGCGATTCAGGCCGCTGAGGAGTTCGAGCAGCGCGAAGTCTAGCCCGCTGCTGGTCAATCGACACCATAAAAAACGCCTCGCATGTGCGAGGCGTTTGTCTGTTTGGTCAAGGAGGCTGCTGCTATGGCGCCTCCAGTTCTAACGTGCGACGCAGAACATTGAGTTCATCAATGTCCAGGTGCTCAAGCCTGCCGGCGAGCAGGTCGCTGATCTTCTGTACTGGAAGACCTGCCTGGCGGGCGATTTCCCGGCTGCCCAGGTCGGATACTGCAATCAAACGCGTAATGATGCGCATCAGGCGCGTGCGTTTCTCTAGATCCCTGACATCGAGGTCAGGGCTGCTTCGCGGAGGATCCAGCGTTTCTGCGTGAGCAGTTGCGTATGCCGTACTCATGTGACTCCATCAGTCTGAAATGACACCTACACAATGCCGCCAACGCAGGTGCTTTTCAATATTTAATTTGATGAAAATTTCGCGACATTTGGGGCCGCCGCTTGCCGCCGGGCTCTGGTAAACTATGCGCCTTCCTTTTAGCGTGCGCTGCGTGTTCCGTGCGCGGCACCTTTATCGTCTTGCAAGGCCCCTGGCCGAGGAGAAATGGCATGTCGTCGAATAGCGCGCCCAAGGTGGGCGTCATCATGGGCTCCAAATCCGATTGGCCGGTCATGGAACATGCGGTCGCCATGCTGGAGCGTTTAGGCGTTGGCTATGAAACGCGCGTGGTGTCTGCCCACCGGACGCCGGATCTGCTGTTCGACTATGCCAAGAGTGCGGCCGAGCGTGGCCTTCAGGTGATCGTGGCTGGTGCCGGCGGTGCGGCTCACCTGCCGGGCATGGTGGCGTCGCAGACGCCTTTGCCGGTGCTGGGCGTGCCGGTGGAGTCCAAGGCGCTGAAGGGCCTGGACTCACTGCTTTCCATCGCCCAGATGCCGGGCGGCATTGCGGTGGGCACGCTGGCGATCGGCAAGGCGGGGGCCACCAATGCGGGGCTTCTGGCCGCTCAGATCGTGGGCCTGCAGGACAGCGCCGTGCGCGACGCGGTCGAAGCCTTCCGTACCGAGCAGACCCAGCTGGTGCTGGATAATCCGGATCCGCGCCCTGCGCCGGATGCAGAGTAAGGAGATACCCGATGAACATTGGCGTTCTAGGCGCGGGCCAGCTGGGCCGCATGCTGGCCCTGGCGGGCTACCCGCTGGGCAATCGTTTCACCTTTCTGGACACCACCGGCAATCCGAGTGCGGGCGTCGGCGAGGTCATCGTCGACCCGGACAATCAGCACCTGGCCGCGTTTCTGACCAAGGTGGACGTGATCACTTATGAATTCGAGCACCTGCCGGTAGCGCTGGTCCAGGAGATCGAGAAGCACAAGCCGGTATACCCCGGCAGCCGCGCGATCCAGGTATGCCAGAACCGGGTGGAAGAGAAAGCCTTGTTTGACCGCCTGGGTATCCCCACGCCTGCCTATCGCGTGGTAGAGAGCGCTGATGAGCTCGAAGCTGCCGCCCGCGACCTTGGCTGCCCGGTCGTGGCGAAGTCCGTCACCGAGGGCTATGACGGCAAGGGGCAGGCGGTACTGAAAGCACCGGAAGAGGCCGCTGACGCGTGGCAGAGCATTGGCCATACGCAGTTGATCGTCGAGGCGTTTGTCGATTTCGTACGTGAAGTATCGATGATTGCCGTGCGCGGCCGTGACGGTGAAGTGGTGTTCTACCCCATGGCGGAAAACCAGCACGTGGGCGGCATTCTGCGCTACTCGGTGGCGCCCTTGCCGGACCTGGATGCCCAGGTGCAGCAGACCGCGGATACCTACATTCGTGCCCTGCTCGATGAACTCGACTATGTCGGCGTGCTGGCGCTCGAGCTGTTTCAGACCCGCGACGGCAGCCTCCTGGCCAATGAGATGGCCCCCCGCGTGCACAACTCTGGCCACTGGACGATGGATGGCGCGGTCACCAGCCAGTTCGAGAACCATCTGCGTGCCGTGCAGGGCTTGCCGCTGGGCAGTACCCAGGCGATTGCCCCTACCTGCATGGTCAACGTGATTGGTCAGGAGGGCGATAACGCCGCCATGCTGGGGCTTGCCCATACCCACCTGCACCGCTACGACAAGGCCGAGCGGCCCGGGCGCAAGCTTGCCCACGTCAACGTGGTAGCCGCTACCCACATAGAGCTTCTGGAGAAGGTTCGCGCCTGCCAGGCGCTACTACCCGATGCGCCAGCGGTGCAGTGGAGTTTCGAGCCCTTGCTGTAACGCCAAAGCCGCCCATGAGGCGGCTTTTTCAGGCGTGCTTTTCGGGATTTCAGGCTACCAGCCGAAGGCGATACGCCCGCTTATCAGCAGCCAGACGGCGATCAGGGCGAAGTGCCCTGGGTACCAGGCGAGCCACAGCCTGCGCGGCATGACGAGCGGCACGGCGGTAACCTGCCGGGCTGCACCGGCGGCCAGGATCAATACCGCGATGCAGGTGGCAACGGTAAACGATTTCGCCATGTCCGAAGCATTCATCTGCCCGGCAATCCAGAGGACCGGGAAGGCGGCAAGGCCTGCCCACAGGCGGGATTGAAAATGTGGCCCGGCCTGACTGAGAGCGTGCATGGCAAACATGAGCAGCGGAATCAGCAGCAGGCCATTGTGGCCATACTCCACCCAGAAGCCCAGTAGATACCAGAGCGTGACGCCTACCGTGGTGCCGAGCATCAGCCAGCCAAGCCCCAGGGTTTGCTGCTGGTAATGCTGCCAGCCCTGGCGCACCAGCGTACCCAGCGCCAGGCCGCTTGCCAGCGTAAAGCAGACATTGAAAATCAGCGCATCCGAGGCGCGCGGCATCAGCATGTAGGGAACTTGCGCGACCAGGCCGATAATCAGGATACGCCGGGCATAGCGCAGCGGGTTACGCGTATTGAACAGCCCGTGCCATGCCACCATGGCGGCAAACAGCGGAAACGCGATACGTCCGATGGAGGAGCCTGCCCATCCCAGCTCCCAGCCAGCTGGCAGTACATAGCGGGTCAGGTGATCCACGGTCATGGTAATGAGTGCCAGCCATTGTCCCCATCCCGTCCAGTGGGAAGAGGGTCGCAAGAGCGACGATGTGTCAGCCATAAAACCTCCGTGTCGGTCACTAGCTCGCTTAAGAAGACCGATAGTAGCACGGCTAGTTCACTGAATTTGCTCGCCTTGATGGCAAGTAAGGGAAAAGCGGACGGTAAAAGGTGAAGAGACGGCAGTGGCAGGATGGCGAAGGGAGAGTGGAGGCTCCCCGGCGGTGCCGGGGAGGGGAGGCTTACTCGTCGCCGAAGTAGCGAGTGTAGATTTCGTCGTAGGTGCCGTCTTCTTTCAGCGTTGCCAGGGCGTCGTTGAATTTATCGGCAAGCGCCTGATCACGCTGGCGGAAGGCGATACCGAAGCCGTCGCCGAAATACTCCTTGGGCTCGGTGATCTGCTCACCCACGATCACGTAATCACCGTTTTCGTTTTCGATCAGCGTGGACTGGCCGATCGGGAAGTCGAGGAACACGATATCCAGACGCTGGGCGTCCATGTCCAGCACCATGTCGTCGGCAGTGGAGTAGCGGCTGATATCGGCTACGCGGCCATAGTTGTCGGTAACGTAGTTGTCCTGGAGCGTACCGCGCTGAACGCCGATGGTCAGGCCTTCAAGGGTTTCTTCGTTGGCTTCGTCGATATCCAGGTCGCTTGCCGCGAACCAGGCCGACGGCATGGTGATGTAGGGCTCGGAGAACAGCACCTGCTGGCGACGCTCGTCGTTGATGGTCATGGAGGACATGACGGCGTCGTAGTTGCGTGAGAGAAGCCCCGGGATGATGCCGTCCCACTCCTGCTCGATCCACTCGCAGGTCACGCCGATCTCTTCGCACATGGCGTTGCCCAGGTCGATGTCGAAACCGGTCAGGTCGCCTTCAGCGGTGCGGTACTCCATTGGCACGTAAGGTACGTCCACACCGATACGCACGTGGTCGTAGTCGCGCGCCTGAGCGGAGGAGGCTGCCGCAACAGCCAGACCGATCAATGAAACCGATAGCAGTTTTTTCATTATTGAACTCCATGGTAAAACAGGTTCACATGATGTGATCTTCTTTAACGTACCCCAGCTTCGGACTGGCGAAAAGAGAAAAACATCATGCGAACCAACGTTTGTTCGACGTTCGCTGCCAGGCCCGTCGGCTCACGGGGTCTGGGGCTTCAAGTGGGCGAGCAGTTTCTTCTCCAGGAAGCGGAAGAAGAACAGGATGGCAAACGTCAGGCAGAGATAGATCAGCGCCACGAACAAAAAGGGTTCGAACGGGGTGTAGAAGCGCGAATAGACGTAGCGGGCGGCGCCGGTCAAGTCCATCAGCGTGACAACGCTTGCAATGGCGCTGGCGTGAAGCATGAAGATCACTTCATTGCCGTAGGCAGGCAGGGCACGACGAAAGGCGCTGGGAATGATGATACGCCGCATCATCAGGCTCTGGGACATGCCGTAGGCGCGTGCCGCCTCGATTTCCCCCTTGGCCGTTGCCTTGATTGCACCCCGGAAGATCTCGGTGGTGTAGGCGGCGGTATTCAGGGTAAAGGCGATCAGCGCAGGGTAGAACGCCTCGCGGAAGATGGGCCAGAAAACGCTTTCCTGGATGCCGTCAAAGAACACCACGCCGTAATAGATGATGTAGAGCTGAACGAGCAACGGCGTGCCGCGAAACACGTAGGTATAGAGATACACCGGCAGGCTGATCCATTTACGCTTCGAGCTGCGCAAGATGGCCAGCGGCACAGCCAGCACCAGGCCAATCACCAGCGAAAGAAATACCAGCTGGGTCGTGGTAACCAGACCATCCCAGTAATAGCCCAGGGTGGTAGGGGTGAAGATCAGGTTGCCGGAAAGAAGGTCATTGAACCAGGCGGAAATATCAGGCATGTCAATGCTCCCCGAATCCGATGTCGTAGCGTTTTTGCAGCCTGGCGAAGATCCACTCGGACACACTGGCGATCAGCAAATAGGCAACCGCTACGGGAATTAGAAACACGAAGGGTTCGTGGGTCGCGCGGGAGGCTTCGGCCGCCACGCGAACCATGTCGGTCAGGCCGATGACCGAGACCAGGGCAGTGGTCTTGAGCAGTACCATCCAGTTATTGGAAAGCCCCGGCAAGGCGTGGCGCATCATCTGCGGGAAACGGATGCGCCGAAATACCAGCGCACTGCTCATGCCATAGGCCTTGCCCGCTTCGATCTGGCCGTTGTCCACGGCCATGAACGCGCCGCGAAACGTCTCGCCCATGTAGGCGCCGAAAATGAATCCGATGGTCAGCACGCCGGCAGCAAAGGCATTGAAATTGATATAGATATCGATGTCGTAATGGTCATAGAGAATGTCGCTGATGGCGTTGACGCCGATCTGCCCACCGTAGAACAGCAGCATCATCAGCACCAGATCCGGCACGCCGCGAATCAGCGTGGTGTAAACGGTCGCAACCCGATGCAGCAGCCAGTGGCGCGACATCTTGGCCGTGGCGGTAAAAAGCCCCAGCACGATGGCCAGCAACAGCGACAGCACGGCCAGTTGAACGGTGACCCCGGCGCCTTCGATCAAGCGGGGGCCGTACCCTTGCAAATCCAGCATGGTAGCCTCGCAGATCAGTAGTTGGGGGTAAGAAACTGTTTGAGTCGCGGCGACTGTGGATTGCCCAGCACGTCATCCGGGGAACCGGCTTCTTCTACCAGTCCTTGATGCAGGTAGATCACCTTGCTTGACACATCCCGTGCGAAGCTCATTTCATGGGTGACGACGACCATGGTTCGCCCTTCGTTGGCCAGGTCGCGCATGACTTTCAGCACATCGCCGACCAGCTCCGGGTCCAGCGCCGAGGTGGGCTCGTCAAACAGCATGACTTCAGGGTCCATGGCCAGCGCTCGGGCAATGGCGCCGCGCTGCTGCTGCCCGCCGGACATCTGGGCGGGATAAGCGTTGGCGCGGGCACTCAGGCCAACGCGCTCCAATAGTGCATGGGCATGGTCGGTGGCTTCTTTTCTGGATTTGCCCAGCACATGAATAGGCGCTTCGATGATGTTCTGAAGCAGGGTCATGTGCGCCCAGAGATTGAAGTTCTGAAACACCATCGACAGCTTGGCACGCATCTGCACGACCTGCTTCCAGTCGGCCGGCTCACGACCGTGACGGGTATGCTTGAAGCGAATGGCGTCGCCGTGAAGAATGATCTCGCCATCATCGGGCTGCTCGAGCAGGTTCATGCAGCGTAGAAAGGTGCTTTTACCAGACCCTGAAGCGCCAATCAGAGTGATCACGTCACCCTTTTGTGCTTCCAGTGAGAGGCCTTTCAAGACTTCCGTATCGCCAAAGCGCTTTTTGATATTACGCACTTCAAGGGGAGTAGCGGCCATAAACATAGGCTCCAGTACAAAATTGCCGCGATAGCAACGCGTTTGACGCGTTGGGCTAGGTGGCGGCTGGCGCGAAAAAGTGGCGATTCTATCAGGCCCAGCGAAAATTGCGTGCTTTCGTTATGCGATAAATGCACGACCTTGGCGAATGCAGTGCGTCAGCTGGTCTTGAATGGCCTCTAGGTTGTTGTTATTTAATGCTTATTATGGTCTTTCAAGGTTTGATTGGTGGTTCGGTAGGTGAAACCAGAAGAGCCGCCCGTGCCCCCAGGGCGACGTCTGCATTGGGAAACACGACGTGCAAGGGAGTATCGCCCACAATGAAGTCGCCTGCCACGCTGTCATGGGCCAGGCGCGTACCCGGTTCGAAACGGCTGAAATTGGGCGTGTCGGCGGCGAAGCAGAGCGAAAAATCTTCCGCCTGGCGCATCAGTTCATGGTGTACCTGAAAAAACGTCATCTCATCCGGCGCTTTCTGCGCCGGCTTTCTACCTTCGCCCAGCGCATCGAGCAGTGCCTGCATGGGTACCAGGGCGGCCATGTCGTTTTCTCCGAAGGGCGCGACCCGGCCAAGTTCGAAGGTAAATGCCTGGGCCTGGTGGTAGTGCTTGCTGTAGTGCGAAAACGTCCAGCTTGCCTGGTGCTGGTGGAGTACCGCCTGCATGTCGGCGGCCGCCAGCCACTGCCACTGATGTGGCGCGATGCGGGTATCGGCAAATGGCTCGACCACAAAACGCGGATAGAGGCTGGCGCGAATGGCGGTATGCAGGTCGTAATGCAGCCTGGGTAACTCGGTATGTGCGGCAAAGAAGTCGTCTACCGCGCTCATCAGTTCCCGAGCCCGCGCAGGCTCGGCACCCGGTTCGGCGATTCCACGCGTGAACAGGCGGTTGAGATTGGTCTCGATGAAACGCCTTTGGGCGCGCAAGGCAGGAATATTGCCAAGGATCACCAGCACTGGTGCGCCCAGGGTAGTGATGCCCGCTTCCAGCGCACTCAGCCAACTGCCCAGCAGCTCGACCGGGGCCGTTTCATTGCCGTGAATGGCCGCCGAAAACACGCAGGCGTGGGCATCAGGTGCTTGCGTATCGGGCAAGAGCTCCATGATACCCGGGGCGTGCAGCTGATAAGTGCCGCTGGCGAATCGGCCCCGCTTTTGTGAAGGCAGGCGCTCGTTGAGCGTCCAGTCGAGCCAGTAATCCAGCATGTAGGCCTCTTGTTATTGGTGGGTGATTCGAGGTCATGTTTAGCATGCCCTCGGCGCAGGGCAAGCGCCAGCGTCGACGTTATGAAAAAGAAGAGGGGGTTCGTGTAAGCGCCGAGCGCAAGACGCCCGCAAGAGTGCGGGCGTCGGAAAGCGAACAAGGCAAATGCTTAGCCGGCGCGCAGGCGCTGCATCTCTTGTTCGTACTCGTCGGCAAGAGCGGTTTTCTGCGGGTTTTTCAACCCACGCCCGGCCAGCTGGAACACCTCCTGCTCTTCTTCATCCAGATGGTGGGTCACCAGGTGCTGCAGTTGCTTGGCATAGGTCAACCAGTTGGATGCGCTGTAATCGGTGCTGTCCAACTGCTCGATCAGCTCGTCGATTTCATGATGCTCGGCTACGCTGTGGCGGGCCTTTTCCTGGGTAAGGTCCATCTCCATCAGCGGAATGTAGAACGCACGCTCCTCGGCGGCGGCGTGGTGTTGAAGTTCATGCTTGATCTGCTGGTAGAGCGTGTCGCGCTCTTCACTGTCGCCGTGGGTTTCGACCAGGCGGGCCATCAGGTCGCGTTGCAGGTCGTGATCCTTGCGCAGAGCTTCGAAAATGGTCATGGGGCTACTTCCTTGTCGTGGAGACTTGATAGCAAAGATTAAAATCTAGTCAGTCGCAGGCATCTTCGCAAGCACAAAGCCATGCAGGAAATCGAAGCGAGTAGATGAAAACATTCGCTTTTATGACGTTTATATTGGGCTATGGTTAAAGGCACTAGCCTGCATGCAGGTTAGTAGTAACTGGTTGGTAATACAGGCCGAACGCAACGTCCAAAGGAGTGAGCAATGTCAAAGGTACTGGTACTTTACTATTCCATGTATGGCCACGTTGATACCCTGGCCAAGGCCGTCGCCGAGGGCGCAAGACGGGTGGACGGCGTGGAGGTAACCGTCAAGCGGGTACCGGAGACCATGCCCGATGAGGCATTCAAGAATGCCGGCGGCAAGCAGGATTACGACACGTCGGAAGCCACGCCCCAAGAGCTTGCCGACTATGACGCCATCATCTTCGGTACGCCGACTCGCTTTGGCAACATGGCCGGCCAGATGCGCACCTTTCTGGACCAGACCGGTGGGCTCTGGGCCAATGGTACGCTGCGCGGCAAGGTAGGCAGTGTATTTACCTCCACCGGTACCGGCGGCGGCGAGGAGATGACGGTGACTTCCACCTGGACGACGCTTGCCCACCACGGCATGGTGATCGTACCCATCGGCTACGGCATCGAAGAGCAGTTCGATATTTCCGAGGTGAGCGGTGGCAACCCCTACGGCGCGGCCACGCTTGCCGGCGGTGACGGTTCTCGTCAGCCCAGCGAACGTGAGCTGAAACTGGCGCGTTTTCAGGGTGAGCACGTGGCCGGTATTACCGCCAAGCTGGCACGTTGACAGCGCTTGCATGAAAGCCACCCGTCGGGGTGGCTTTTTTCATGCCTGACGCTTTTATGTGTTTATTCACCAAGGCGCTTGGCAATCGCTTCGCCCAGTGTCCTGGTCGTGCCCTGACCGCCGATGTCGCCGGTCAGCACGCTTGAATCGCCCTCGGCGAGTATCGCCTCGATGGCGCTGACCATCGCGTCGCCCGCCTCCTTGTAGCCCAGGTGCTCCAGCATCATGGCACCCGACCAGATCTGGCCAATGGGGTTGGCGATGCCCTTGCCTGCAATATCCGGGGCGCTGCCGTGAACGGGTTCGAACAGGCTGGGGAACTTGCCTTCCGGATTGATGTTGGCCGACGGCGCAATGCCGATAGTGCCGGTGCAGGCAGGGCCAAGGTCGGAGAGAATATCGCCGAACAGGTTGCTGCCTACCACCACGTCGAACCAGTCCGGATGGAGCACGAAGTTGGCGGTCAGGATATCGATATGGAACTTGTCGACGTCGATATCCGGATACTGCTTGGCCATCTCCTGCACACGCTCGTCCCAGTAAGGCATGGTGATCGAGATGCCGTTGGACTTGGTAGCCGAGGTCAGCTTCTTGCGCGGGCGGGTCTTGGCCAGATCGAAAGCGTATTTAAGCACGCGGTCGACACCGGTGCGGCTCATCACGGTTTCCTGAATGACGACTTCGCGCTCGGTACCTTCGAACATCTTGCCGCCGATGCTCGAGTACTCGCCCTCGGTGTTTTCACGCACCACATAAAAGTCGATGTCGCCTGGTTGGCGGCCGGCCAGCGGGCTCTTGATGCCCGGCATCAGCTTGCAAGGGCGCAGGTTGACGTACTGATCGAAGCAGCGTCGAAACTGGATCAGCGAACCCCACAGTGAAATATGGTCGGGCACCTTCTCGGGCCAGCCAACGGCGCCGTAGAACAGGGCATCGAAGTCTTTGAGCTGCTCGAACCAGTCGTCCGGCATCATCTTGCCGTGCTCCAGGTAGTAGTCACAGTTGCCGAAATCGAATGTGGTGAACTCGAGGTCGATGGCAAAGCGCTGGGCAGCAGCCTTCAGTACACGCAGACCCTCGGGCATGACTTCCTGACCGATGCCGTCGCCGGCGATGACCGCAATACGATGAGCCATGGGAACTCCTGTCGGTTGTTGAGTAGGCGTTTGGAAAACGCTTTGATAGACCTGCTGCAAACAGTCTAGCGGCTGTGGCGGTAAAGATAATCGGGTTAGTATGCAAGCTATTGTTGCCCGAAAGTGGAGAATCCATGTCGACGCTTGATGATCTGGCGTTTTTTCAACAGCTGGCCCGCGCGGGCAGCCTGACAGCCACGGCGCGGGAGCTTGGGCTTTCGCTCTCTGCGGTCAGCAAGCGGCTCAAACAGCTGGAAGGCCGCCTCGGGGTAGAGCTTGCCGCCCGCACCACGCGGCGGCTGACACTGACCGCCGAAGGCGAGCGCTATCTGGCGCGCGGGGGGCTGATTCTCGACGAGCTTCTAGAGCTTGAAAATTCACTGGGAGACGCCCGACAGCAGGCACTTGGCGGCAGACTGCGGGTGAATGCCACGTTCGGCTTTGGCCGACGGCATGTCGCGCCGCTACTTTCCGCCTTCTGTGCGGCGAACCCAGGCGTCGAAGGCTGGCTCGAGCTGACCAATTTTCCGCTCAACCTGAACGATCATGGTTTCGATATTGGCATTCGCGTTGGCAAGCCGCCGGATTCGCGCCTGATTGCCCGGCCACTGCTGGCCAATCGGCGGGTCTTGTGCGCAGCGCCTGACTATACGGCGCGTATGCCACCGCTTGCCACGCCAGCGGACCTGGCCCACCAGGCATGCCTGGTGGTGCGGGAGAACGATACCGATTTCCCTCTCTGGCGCTTCGAGCGCATCGCCAGACCAAGTGAGGTGCAGTCGGTCAAGGTCAGCGGGCACCTGGCCAGCAACGACGGCGAAGTGATCACTCAGCTGGCCCTGGACGGGCACGGCATCATGCTGCGCTCCTGGTGGGACGTGAACGAGCATCTGGCCAGCGGTGCGCTTTGCCCCTTGATGCCTGGCTGGCAGGGCGTTCGGGCCGATTTCTATGCCGTGTTCGAGCAGCGCCGCCATGTGCCTGCCCGGCTGCGCGCCTTCATCCATTACCTGGAGAGCAAGATCGCCGCGCGCGTGCCACCGCAGCCCCTGCCCTGAACGACTTGCTCGGCGTCACCTTGATCGACGATAGAACGCCAAGGTTGGGCTATGGTGAAGAGGACCTTGCAGAATGGACATGCAGATGACGTGCTTTTAGCGCAGAAAGGGCAAAGGAGTGTTGTATGTGGCATCAGCAGGAAATCCATCTACCCGAACTGGCTCGCGGCTTTCATCTGATCACCGATCAGGTGGGCCGTGCGCTGCCGTGCCTGGACGATTGCCGTATCGGCATGCTGCATCTTCAACTGATGCATACCTCGGCGTCGCTGACGCTCAACGAAAACAGCGACCCGGATGTGCGCCATGATCTCGATGCCTTCATGCGCCGGCTGGTGCCGGAAGGGCTCGGTTACTTTCGCCATACCCTTGAAGGGCCGGACGACATGCCTGCCCATGTGGCGGCCAGCCTGCTTGGTACCCAGATAACCCTTGCCGTACGCGATGGGCGTATGGCGCTGGGGACCTGGCAGGGCGTGTGGCTTGGCGAGCATCGTGAGCAGGGCGGGCCGCGGCGTATACTGGCCACGCTGAATGGCTGCGAAGACCGCCACTGAAATATACCGTTATCTTCCATGGTAGGTTAGGGTAAATTAGTAAATGCCGATATCTAGCAGCTACTTGCTGGAACATCAGAATAAATACGCCAATTTTCTTGCCATTTGAGTGAAGGCATGAAGAATGAAGCGCCTTCGACAAGTTAAAAAGGGTATGTGGTATGGATTTTACGATTCCAGAGCTGTTGACGGCGGCCGTTGACCGCAGCAACGGCCTGCTGTGGGGCAGCGTGCTGATTTACCTGCTGATCGGGGCAGGGCTCTATTTCACGATCATGACCGGCGGCATCCAGGTGCGTTATTTTGGGCATATGTTCAAGCTGCTGCGCTCCTCGCGCGATGCCGGCGAAGGCATCTCCTCGTTTCAGGCGCTCTCGACAAGCCTGGCGGCTCGGGTGGGTACCGGCAACCTGGCCGGGGTGGCAGTGGCCATCTACTTCGGCGGCCCGGGGGCGATCTTCTGGATGTGGATGACGGCCATGGTGGGCATGGCCACCAGCTTCATCGAGTCCACCCTGGCCCAGGCGTACAAGACCGACCACGGCGACAACACCTTTCGCGGCGGCCCGGCACGCTATATCGAGCGCGGGCTCGGGCTGCGCTGGATGGCGGTGCTGTTTTCGATCTGCCTGATCATCGCCTTTGGATTGGCGTTCAACAGCGTTCAGGCCAACTCCATCGCCCAGGCCATGGAGCAGGCATTTGCCGTTCCCACCTGGGCCATGGGGTTAGTCCTGGTCGTGGTGGTAACACCGATCATCTTTGGTGGCTTGAAGTCCATCGCCAAGGTGGCCGAGCTTATCGTACCGCTGATGGCGCTGCTTTATCTGGTGCTTGCACTGGTCGTGGTGGCGCTCAATATCGGTGATTTCCCGGCGGCCATCATGACCATCGTGAAGAGCGCCTTTGGCCTTGAGCAGGCCGCCGGCGGGGCCGTGGGTTATGCGATTTCCCAGGCCATCATGAACGGTATTCAGCGCGGCCTGTTCTCGAACGAGGCGGGCATGGGGTCAGCGCCCAACGCGGCGGCAACCGCCAGTACGCGTCCGGATCACCCGGCAGCTCAGGGCTTCATCCAGATGCTGGGCGTGTTTCTGGATACGCTGGTGATCTGCACAGCGACGGCTGCCATCATCATCATGGCGGGCCCGGAACTGCTGGCGGGTGAAGAGAACAACGGCATCCAGCTTACCCAGCTGGCCCTTTCAAGCCATGTGGGCGACTGGGGGGCGATGTTCGTGGCGATTGCCATCCTGCTGTTTGCCTTTACCTCGCTGATTGCCAACTACTCCTATGGTGAATCCAACATCGAGTACCTGGCTGGCCGACGTGCACCGGTGGCGGTGCTTATCTACCGGCTGGCGGTGCTTACCATGATCATGGTGGGGTCGGTGGCAAGCCTGGGCGCGATCTGGAACTTTGCCGATCTTTCCATGGGCATGATGGCGATCATCAACCTGGTGGCCATCCTGATGCTGTCGCCGATTGCCTTTGCGCTGTTTCGCGATTACGAAAAGCAGCTGAAGGCCGGCAAGGAGCCGACCTTCGATCCGAGCAAGTTCCCTAAACTGGCCAACCGGGTCGACCCCAAGGCGTGGCCCAGAAAGAAATAGCCGCCAACGTGTCTGCTTGAAACCCCGCCCTGATGGCGGGGTTTTTTTTTATAAGAGCTTAATAAAGATTCGATTTTGTCGAATGAAAATCGCAAATCAATGCGCTTTTGATTCACTGAAAGCATCGTAGAATAGCGACAAATATTCATCTTTCCATTATGAATCAGGAGTTTTCAATGACTACGCGTGCTTTGTTGGTCACCGCTTCCATCCTGGGTGAAAACGGCCAGTCCACGGCGCTGGCCCAGCATTTTCAAACCCGTGCCGCCGAGCGCGAAGGGGTGGAAGTGACTAAGCACGATGTGGTCGCCAACGCGCTGCCTCATCTGGATATCGCCGAACTCGGTGCCTGGCAGACTCCGGCGGACGAGCGCAGCGAAGAGCAGCAGGCCTTGGCCGCGCGTTCGGATGAGCGTCTGGCCGAGCTGCGCGCCAACGATGTACTGGTCATCGCCGTACCCATGTACAATTTTGGGGTGCCTTCACAGCTCAAGGCCTGGTTCGACCGCGTGCTGCGTGCCGGCGAAACCTTCCGCTATACCGAAAATGGCCCGCAGGGGCTGGTGGAAGGCAAGCGAGCGATCATTCTGGGTGCGCGGGGCGGCATCTATGCCGATACCGGCATGGATAGCCAGACGCCGCATCTCAAAAGCATGCTAGGCTTGATGGGCGTTACCGATGTCGACGCTGTCTACGCCGAAGGCCTGAACATGGGTGAGGCCATGCGCGACGCGGCGCTGAAAGAGGCTTTCCAGGCCATCGACCGGTTGGTTGAGGCGCTATAACAGAGAGTTGACCATGGCACGCCCTGAATTGCTCGAGCAGATCTACACCATTGTCGATCAGATTCCGGCAGGGCGGGTAACGACCTATGGGCGCATTGCCGCCATGACCGAAGGCGCGACTCCACGCTCGGTGGGCTCGGCCATGCGCCATCTGCCTTCGGGCCATACGCTTCCCTGGCATCGGGTGATCTCGGCAAGCCTCAAGCTTGCCGATCACGGGGGCGCATCACGCCAGTACCAGAAGCTGCGCGATGAAGGTGTTGTTTTCGATGCAAGAGGGCGTGTGCCCGCCCATCTGCTCTGGCCTGATGAATGATGCCTTGAATGGATACGCAAACGCCGCCCAACGGGCGGCGTTCTTGTATGGGTAAAAAAGCGCTTTTATGCCTTACTCGTCCAGATTGGCACCGGACTTCAGCGACCAGTCGCGCCAGCGCAGGTCGAACAGATCCTTGCGGCGGTCCTTCAGGTTGGTCACCGAGCCTTCGGCGCGCACGATGGTCAGGCGCGTCAGGTCCAGGTCCGAGAAGAAGATCATCTCGGTATTGGGCGTGGTTTCCGCCAGCACCGCGTCGTGGGGGAAGGCAAAATCCGACGGCGTAAACACCGCCGACTGGGCGTACTGGATATCCAGGCTCTCGATCGAGGGCAGGTTGCCCACACTCCCGCACAGGACCACGTAGCATTCGTTCTCGATGGCGCGGGCCTGGCCGCAATGGCGCACCCGCAGGTAGCCGTTCTTGGTGTCGGTCCAGAAGGGTACGAAGAGGATGTCCATGTCCTGGTCGGCCAGCAGCCGGCCAAGTTCCGGGAACTCCACGTCGTAGCAGATCAGAATGCCCACGCGCCCGGCGTCGGTATCGAATACCTGCAGATTGTCGCCCCCCTCGATCACCCAGTCGCGGCGCTCCTGCGGAGTGATATGCAGCTTGGCCTGCTTGTCGATGTCGCCGTCGCGATGGAAGAGATAGGACACGTTGTAGAGCCGGTCATCCTCGCCCACTTCGATCATCGAACCGCCCACGATGTTGATGTTGTAGGACACCGCCATGCGCGAAAGCTCGGCCTTGAAACGCTCGGTAAAGCTTGCCAGAAAGCGGATGGAGCCCCGCTGGTCCTGCTGGGCGGTGCGGTCCTGCAAGCCCATCAGGGGGGTGGTGAACAGCTCCGGAAAGACGGCAAAGTCGCTTTGATAATCCGATAGGGCGTCCACGAAGTATTCGATCTGCTGGAGCGCGGCTTCGACCGAGGAAAACTCGCGCATCTGCCACTGGACGGCGCCCACCCGCACCTGGGTGGGGCGTGTGTCCAGCACGTTCTCGGCAGGCTCGAAAAGGATGTTGTTCCACTCGAGCAGCGTCGCGTAGCCCCGGGACTGTTCGTCTTCGGGCAGGTACTTGCGCAGCAGGCGCTTGACCTGGAAGTCGTTGGCCAGCTGAAACGACAGAATCGGGTCGTAGATCTCCTTGCGCGAGACCTTGTCGATGTACTGGGCCGGGGTCAGTTCGTCGGCGTGCTGGTAGTACTCGGGAATGCGTCCGCCGGCCAGGATGGCGCGCAGATTGTGCGAACGGCAAAGCTCCTTGCGCGCTTCGTAGAGGCGTCGGCCCAGGCGATAGCCGCGGTAGTCCGGGTGGATCAGCACATCCAGCCCGTACATCGCATCGCCCTCCTCGTTGTTGAGGATGATCTCGCGGTGGCCGATCAGATCGTCATACTTGTGCGGGTTGGAAAATTCGTCGTAGTCCACCTGCACCGTGAGCGCCACGCCAACTAGATGGCCGTCGTCTTCAATGGCGATCTGGCCGTCGGGAAACTCCTGGATCAGCTTGTCGATAGTGTGCCGGGGCCAGGCACCGCCGATATCGTGATAGACAGCGTCCATCAATGTCTTGAGCTGATCGTAATCATCGCTCGTCAGGTTGCGCAGATTTAGATGCAGTTCTTCTAAGGACATGTCAGGGGGTTCCAGAATAAAAAGAAAACAGCTTAGTACAAGATGGCTAGGCGCGGCCTGGCTTATTTGCTGCTACGCCTTGTACCAGCGGGCGCGTCAGGGTCTGTGCCATGATGACGCCGGCCAGAATCAGCAGGCCGCCGGTAAAGTGAAAGCTCGCCACCTGCTCGCCCAGCATCACCATGGCAATCAGCGCACTGAACAGCGGCATCAAGTTGATGAAGATGCTCGCCTGGTTGGCGCCGATCTGACGCACGGCACGCATCCATAGATAGGTGGTAATGACCGAGGCAGGAATGCCCGCATACACGATCAGCCCGATGTTCTGGCTATCGACCGGGGTCATGGGGCCCATCAGGTAGGGCGGCAGCAGAAACAGCACCGCACAACATACCTGAGCATAGAGCATCACCCAGGGCGGCAAGTTCATTTTCCAGCGCTTGAGCATGACACCGTATAGCGCGTAGCAGCTGGCGGCGACCACCATCAGCGCGTCGCCTCGTGCCACCTCCAGGTTCAGAAGCGAAAGGGGATTGCCGCGGCCCAGCAGTACAGTCACGCCGATAAATGCCAGCACGCCGCCTATCACGCCACCAAGCGTAGGCGGCTCGCGCAGGATCAACGCGCTCATCAGAACGGTCAGAAGCGGTACCATGGCGGCCAGAATGCCCATGTTGGTCGCCGTGGTGGTTTCCGCGGCCACATAGGCAAGGCCTTGCCATAGCCCCATGCCCAGAAGCCCGAGGGCCGCGAGCTTGTACCCGTTCCGGGCGATCTCCTGGCGATGGCGAATGACCGCCGGAAGAACGAACGGCGTCATGACCAGAAGCGCCAGCAGCCAGCGCAGAAAGGCGATGCTGCTCGGCGCAATGGCGCCGACGCTCAGTTGGTTGATGGTCATGTTGCCCGACCAGATCAAGACGGTGGCAAGCGGCGGTAGAAAGTAGATCAGCGGCATCACAGTTTTCCTTGTCGTTAGCCGGATAATGTTACGTGCTTTATCGCGTGTCGCAAGCGAAGACTGTACGCGGTGACAAGGATGTCATACGCTTGTTTGAATAACGCCAAGGAGAACCGTGATGACCCGTGCGCCCGCTTACCCGTCTCTTTTTCAGCCGATGACCGTTGGTCACCTGACACTGCCCAATCGCCTGCTGATGGGCTCCATGCATACCAACCTTGAAGAAGCGCCAGACGGCTTTGCAAGGCTGGCGGCCTTTTATGCCGAGCGCGCGCGGGCCGGGGTGAGCTTGATCGTGACCGGGGGCATTGCGCCCAATCCAGAAGGCGCGGTATTCCAGGGTGCCCATGCGCTGACCGATGATTCGCATCTACCCGAGCACCGCGAGGTCGTCGAAGCGGTTCACGCCGAAGGCGGGCATCTGTGCATGCAGATTCTACACGCCGGACGCTACGCCTACTCGCCGGCGTTGGTAGCGCCTTCGGCCATTCAGGCGCCGATCAACCCGTTCACACCGCGTGAATTGCAAGGCGACGAGGTCGAGCAGCAGATCGATGACTACGTGCGCTGCGCCGTGCTTGCCCAGAAGGCGGGCTACGATGGTGTGGAAATCATGGGCTCGGAAGGCTACCTGATCAACCAGTTCATCTGCCAGCGCACCAACCGGCGCACGGATGAGTGGGGCGGCAGCTTCGAGAACCGTATTCGCTTTCCCGTGGAGATCGTCAAGCGCGTTCGCGAGGCCGTGGGCGAGCGATTCCTGGTGATCTTCCGCCTCTCGATGATCGACCTGGTGGAGGAGGGCAGTACCCATGAGGAAATCGTCGCGCTTGGCCAGGCCGTGGAAGCGGCTGGCGCCAACCTGATCAATACCGGCATCGGCTGGCATGAAGCGCGGGTGCCGACCATCGTGACCAGCGTGCCGCGAGCGGCCTTCACCGAAGTGAGTCGCCGGGTGAAAGCCGCGCTCTCGATTCCGCTGGTGACCACCAACCGGATCAACATGCCAAGCGTGGCCGAGGCGGTACTGGCCGACGGCCACGCCGACATGGTCTCCATGGCCCGGCCGTTTCTGGCCGACCCGGCCTGGGTCGAAAAGGCCAAGGAGGGGCGTGCCGATGAAATCAATACCTGTATTGCCTGTAACCAGGCGTGTCTGGATCACACCTTTGCCGGCAAGCTGACTTCTTGTTTGGTCAACCCCCGCGCTTGCCACGAAACCGAGCTGGTCATCGAGCCTGCCGCGGCGTCCAAGCGCGTGGCGGTGGTGGGCGGCGGGCCGGCGGGTCTTGCCACCGCGGTTACGGCGGCCCGCCGAGGGCATCACGTGGTGCTGTTCGAGCAGCGTGCCGAGTTGGGGGGGCAGTTCAACTATGCCCGCCGAATCCCCGGCAAGGAGGAGTTCAACGAGACCCTGCGCTACTACCGCGTCATGCTGGAAAAGTACGCCGTCGAGGTGCGCCTGAACACCCGCGCCACTGTAGAGGCGTTGGCGGAGTTCGATGACATCGTGATGGCAAGCGGCGTGCGCCCACGCACCTTGACGCTGCCCGGTGCCGAGCACGAGCGCGTGATCAGCTACGCCGAAGCCATCGAGAACCCGAGCCGCGTGGGCCGGCGGGTGGCCGTGATTGGCGCCGGCGGCATCGGTTTTGACGTCTCCGAGCTGCTGGCTCACGAGGAGCATCCGGCGCTGGATGTCGATACCTGGTGCAAGGAGTGGGGGGTGGATCTGTCGGTCAGCGAGCCCGGCGGCTTGAAGGCGCCCCTGGCCCCGGCGGTATCGCGGGAGATCGTCATGCTTCAACGCAAGAGCTCCAAGGCGGGCAAGTATCTGGGCAAGACCACGGGCTGGGTGCACCGCGCCTCGCTGAAGGCGCGCGGCGTCAAGACGCTGACCGGCTGTGAGTATCTGAAGGTGGACGATGCGGGGCTGCATATTCGGCGCGATGGTCAAGTGCAGGTGCTCGAGGTGGATAGCATCGTGGTCTGTGCGGGCCAGGAATCCGTGCGCGATCTGATCGCGCCGCTTGACGCTGCCGACAAGCGGGTGCACGTCATTGGCGGCGCCGACGAGGCGGCGGAGCTGGATGCCAAGCGAGCCATCGATCAGGGCATGCGCCTGGCTGCCACGCTTTAAGTCGTTGATAACCGCAGGTGACGCTTGTTCGTAAATGACGATAGACTGACAGACCCATCACCCTGTCAAGCATGGGGTGGTGTTCAAGGCGCTAGTGGCACCCAGCTGGCGCCGTAACTATGTCACTTAAAGACGATGTCAGTAAAAAGACAATGTCAGTAAAAGACGTGTCAGAAAGACAGCGTCCGTCAAAAAGGACCAGCGCCATGACTTCGGAGTGTACCCCGCGATTTCTAGCCAGTGACAACACCTCGGGTATCTGCCCGGAAGCCATGCAGTACTTGATGGAAGCGAATCAGGCAGACGACCTGGCCTATGGCAACGACCGCTGGACCGAGCGGGCCGCGAACCGTTTTCGGGAAATGTTCGACTATGACTGCGACGTTTTTTTCGTGTTCAACGGCACCGCTGCCAACTCACTGGCGCTTTCGGCAATGGGGCGCAGCTACCACAGCGTGATCTGTCATGAGCTTGCGCATATCGAAACCGACGAGTGCGGCGGGCCGGAGTTCTTTTCCAACGGTGCCAAGCTTTTGACGTCGCCCGGGGCGAACGGCAAGCTGACCCCTGAAGGTATCGAAGCGCTGGTCACCAAGCGCCGCGACATTCACTACCCAAAGCCCAAGGTCGTCTCGCTTACCCAGGCCACCGAAGTGGGCACGGTATATACCCGCGAAGAGCTGCTGGCGATTCGCGCCATCGCCGACAAGCACGACCTGCGCCTGCACATGGACGGCGCCCGATTTGCCAACGCCTGCGCCGGGCTTGATGCCACGCCAGCGGAGCTGACCTGGCAAGTGGGCGTGGACGCGCTGTGCTTCTCGGGCACCAAGAACGGGCTGGCGATGGGTGAAGCCATCCTGTTCTTCAATCGCGAACTTGCCGAAGACTTCTCCTACCGCTGTAAGCAGGCAGGCCAGCTGGCTTCCAAGATGCGCTATATTTCCGCGCCTTGGCTCGGCCTGCTGGAAAGCGGCGCCTGGCTGACCAATGCACAGCACGCCAACGCCATGGCCGATTATCTTTCCAAAGGGCTGCAGGCGCTGCCTGGTGTCTCCTTGATGTTCCCGACCCAGGCCAACAGCGTGTTTGTCGAACTCCCGTCCCATGCCATCAACGCGCTCAAGGCCAAGGGCTGGACCTTCTACACCTTTATCGGCGCGGGCGGGGCGCGTTTCGTGTGCGCCTGGAACACTACCGTGGAGCTACTCGACCAGCTGATGGCCGATATTCGCGAGGCCATGGCCTAGCGCCGATGGCCCATACCGCCGCCCTGGGGCGGCGGTATGAGTTCAGGGCGTGATCTCTTGGCTGGCGCTGGTAAAGCCCATCAGCGACAGATTGAGATCGAGGCGCTGGCCGTCCGGGGCGATGGCGCTGACGGTAGCGCTATTGCCGCTGCGCAGCTGTTGCAGCATGCTCGGCTCCAGCGGCAGGTCGGCGCGGCAGCCCTGCTCGTGGCAGAACTGGTAGGGGAAGCCAACCGGCTCGTTGTTATCCACCTGAAGCTGCATACCCGGCGCCAGATTTACTCCCAGCGGCAGCATGAAGGCGATTACCGCATTACCCTGAGCCTGGGGCGGGTAGCCGACCATGGCGCGCATCAGGGGTTCGTTGCTGTCGGGGTTGTTGACCATCTGGCTCATGATGCAGCCCTGCTGGCCGGCGCCGGTGGGGCACTCTACCTCCCAATCCTGAAAGCGTTGAGTCTCGACATTGGACGCTCCCTGCTGGGCCTGAGCAGCAGTGGCGGCAAGCAGCGGCAGTAGTGCGGTGATCAGGGCACGACGAATCGGCATGAGTTTATCTCTCCTGGTTTGCAGGCGGGTCTGGTGTGAAAAGGGCGGGCCGCAGCTCGCCGTTGAGTCATTCAGCGTATCTGCATCCGTATCAGCTGCATTCGAACATGAGGCGTCCCTCGTGTTCCAGCATCATGTTCACAAGATGCTCCAATTTTCGAGTTCTGCATATACGTTGGCAGCGGTACCGCGCATTTAGCGTTGAAGGTTTTACTCTCGCTTTCTGCATTGATGACTACGCTGATAAAACGACCCTGCATTAGGCACATCGCACGGTGGATGATTGAAAGGGCGGTGGCCTGGGCTGTGCCAAAGGAGAGTTCCATGAGCATCTTTGATCACGTTCAAGACCGTTTTGCCCGCGTTCAGCAAGAAGACATGAGCCTTGAGGAGTATCTGGCGCTCTGCAAGCGTGACCCCGGAGTGTATGCCAGCGCCGCCGAGCGCATGCTTGAGGCCATCGGCGAGCCCAACGTCATCGATACGGCAAAGGACCCGCGCCTTTCACGTATCTTCTCCAACAAGGTGATCCGTCGCTACCCGGCATTTGCCGAGTTCCACGGCATGGAGGAGGCTATCGAGCAGATCGTGGCCTATTTTCGCCATGCCGCTCAGGGTCTTGAGGAGCGCAAGCAGATTCTCTATCTGCTCGGGCCGGTGGGCGGCGGCAAGTCATCGCTTGCTGAGCGTCTGAAACTGCTCATGGAGCGTATTCCTTTCTATGCAATCAAGGGATCGCCGGTATATGAATCCCCCCTTGGGCTGTTCTCGCCGGAAGAGGATGGCGAGCTTCTCGAACATGAGTACGGCATCGCCCCGCGCTATATCAAGAGCGTGATGTCGCCTTGGGCAGCCAAGCGGTTGAAGGAGTACGGTGGGGATGTCTCGCAGTTTCGCGTGGTGCGTCTTTACCCCTCGCGGCTCAACCAGATCGCGATTTCCAAGACCGAACCTGGCGACGAGAACAACCAGGATATCTCCTCGCTGGTGGGCAAGGTAGATATCCGAAAGCTCGAACTCTACTCCCAGGACGACCCGGACGCCTACAGCTTCTCCGGCGGGCTGTGCCGTGCCAACCAGGGGTTGATGGAGTTCGTGGAGATGTTCAAGGCGCCCATCAAGGTGCTGCATCCGCTGCTCACGGCCACCCAGGAGGGCAACTACAACCCGACCGAGGGCATGGGGGCGATTCCGTTTGATGGCGTGATCCTGGCCCACTCCAATGAGTCCGAGTGGCAGGCATTTCGCAATAACCGCAACAACGAGGCCTTTCTTGACCGGGTATATATCGTCAAGGTGCCGTACTGCCTGCGGGTGTCCGAAGAGGTCAAGATCTACCAGAAGCTGCTGGAGGACTCCTCGCTCAACGCCGCCCCCTGCGCGCCGGATACGCTGCGCATGCTGGCGCAGTTCTCGGTGCTCTCGCGCTTGAAGGTGCCCGAAAACTCCAGCATCTACTCCAAGATGCGCGTGTATGACGGCGAGAACCTGAAGGACACCGACCCGCGCGCCAAGTCGATTCAGGAGTATCGTGACGCCGCCGGGGTGGATGAAGGCATGCAGGGCCTCTCGACGCGCTTTGCGTTCAAGATCCTCTCCAAGGTATTCAACTTCGACAGCCTGGAAGTGGCCGCCAACCCGGTGCATCTGCTCTACGTGCTGGAGCAGGCGCTGGAGCGCGAACAGCTGCCGTCTGACGTGTTCGAGCGCTATCTGGGCTTCATCAAGGAGTTCCTGGCACCGCGCTATGTAGCCTTCATCGGCAAGGAGATCCAGACCGCCTACCTCGAGTCCTACAGCGAGTATGGTCAGAACATCTTTGACCGCTACGTCACCTATGCGGATTTCTGGATCCAGGATCAGGAGTACCGTGACCCGGAAACCGGAGAGCTTCTGAACCGCCAGTCGCTCAATGAAGAGCTTGAGAAGATCGAGAAGCCCGCGGGTATTTCCAATCCGAAGGACTTTCGTCACGAGGTGGTGAATTTTGTGCTTCGCGCCCGCGCCCAGAACAACGGCATGAACCCCAGCTGGCAGTCCTATGAAAAGCTCAAGGGCGTGATCGAGCACAAGATGTTTGCCAACACCGAAGAACTCTTGCCGGTCATTTCGTTCAATGCCAAGGCCTCGAAGTCGGACCAGAAAAAGCACGAGGACTTCGTGGCTCGCATGGTGGAACGCGGCTATACCGAAAAGCAGGTGCGGCTACTTTCCGAGTGGTATCTGCGCGTACGCAAGTCCCAATAGCTGCATCTACCTTCCGGGCTTGAGGAGGTCGCATGACCTACTTTATCGATCGAAGACCCAACGCCAAGCACAAGAGCGCGGTCAACCGGCAGCGCTTTCTGGAGCGTTACCGCAAGCATATCAAGCGTTCGGTGGAAGAAGCGGTCAACCGCCGCTCGATTACCGATATGGAGCGCG
Organism: Vreelandella aquamarina; assembly: GCF_020075495.1. Taxonomy (GTDB): domain Bacteria; phylum Pseudomonadota; class Gammaproteobacteria; order Pseudomonadales; family Halomonadaceae; genus Vreelandella; species Vreelandella aquamarina_A. Next base: position 51,492 of record NZ_JABYQT010000006.1, on the reverse strand, counting down.
GCGAGAAAATCTCCATTCCGACCAAGGATATTTCCGAGCCGGTGTTTCAGCATGGCCCTGGCGGGGCGCGCAGTATCGTCTCGCCGGGCAACAAGGAGTTTGTGCAGGGCGACAGGATTCGCCGGCCCGGCGGCCAGGGCGGCGGGAATGGCGCCGGCGAGGGTGGGGCTTCCAACCAGGGGGAAGGTAACGACGAATTTGCCTTCACTCTGACTCGTGAAGAGTTTCTGGAATTCGTGTTCGACGGCCTGGAGCTTCCCCACCTGCAGCGCAAGCCGCTCAAGTCGCTGGAGGAGGTCAGGATGGTACGCGCGGGGCTTTCGCGTGATGGCGTGCCGGCGCGCATCAGCATTACCCGCTCCATGCGTGAGGCCTACGCTCGGCGTATTGCCATGCGTGCGCCGATCAAGCGCGCGCTGCTGGAGGCTCAAAAGGCGCTGGAAGACGAGGAGCGCAAGGACCCGGTGCTGCGCAACCCCGCGCGTATCGTCGAGCTGAAAGCGGAGATCGAGCGCCTTGAAAAACGCATCGAAGCGGTGCCCTTCATCGATACCTACGATCTGCGTTACCACCAGCTAAGCGCCCAGCCGCAGCCTTCGAGCCAGGCGGTCATGTTCTGCGTGATGGATGTGTCCGGTTCCATGACGCAGAACCACAAGGATATCGCCAAGCGCTTTTTCCTGCTGCTCTACATGTTTCTGGAGAAGCATTACGAGAAGGTGGAGCTGGTGTTCGTGCGCCACCACACGGCCGCCCGGGAAGTCAGCGAGGAGGAGTTCTTCTACTCTCGTGAAACCGGCGGCACGATCGTGTCCAGTGCCTTGAAACTGGTCAACACGATTATCCAGGCGCGCTACCCGCCGGAGAAGTGGAATCTCTACGTGGCCCAGGCCTCGGACGGGGATAACTGGGACGATGACTCCCACACCTGCCGCGACATGCTCATCAAGCAGCTGATGCCGCAGCTTCAATACTACGCCTACGTGGAGATCACGCCCCACGATCATCAGTCGTTGTGGCACGAGTACGAAAGCGTAGCAGGCCATTTTCCCGAGCGCTTTGCCATGCGCCAGATTGTCGAAGCCAGCGATATCTATTGCGTTTTTCGCGAGCTGTTCAAGCGTCGCTTGAGTCAAGCCGACTAGCGGCTATTGCGAGAGGAGTGTGCCATGACCGAGTCTCGACAACCCATAGCCACGGGGTCTGACTGGAATTTCACCATTCTTGAGCATTTCAACGACAAGCTGGCAGCGCTTGCCGACGAGTACCGGCTGGACACCTACCCCAACCAGATCGAGGTGATCACCACCGAGCAGATGATGGATGCCTACGCCAGCGTCGGCATGCCGGTGGGCTATCATCACTGGTCGTTCGGCAAGCAGTTCCTGGCTGTCGAGCAGGCCTACAGGCGCGGCCAGATGGGCCTGGCCTACGAGCTCGTGATCAACTCCAACCCCTGTATCGCCTATCTGATGGAAGAGAACACCCTGATGATGCAGGTACTGGTCATGGCGCATGCCTGCTATGGCCACAACTCGTTTTTCAAGGGTAACTACCTGTTTCGTGCCTGGACCGATGCCGATTCGATCGTCGACTACCTGGTGTTTGCGCGGCAGTACATTGCCCAGTGCGAGGAGCGTCATGGGGTACACGCCGTCGAACAACTGCTGGATGCTTGTCATGCCCTTCAGAACTACGGGGTCGATCGCTATAAACGGCCTTCGCCCATCTCGGCTGAAGAGGAGGCCAAGCGCCAGCAGGAGCGCGAAGCGTACCTGCAAACTCAGGTAAACACGCTGTGGCGAACGATTCCCGAGCCACCCTCCAACGCTTCGCCGCTGCCTGGCAGTTTGCACCGCGACGAGGACCCGCTGGGGCTGCATGAAGGTGGCATCTATCCGCCGGAGCCTCAGGAAAACCTGCTCTATTTCATTGAAAAGAATGCACCGCTGCTGGCGCCCTGGCAGCGCGAAATCGTGCGTATCGTGCGCAAGCTGGCGCAGTACTTCTATCCGCAGCGCCAGACCCAGGTAATGAACGAGGGCTGGGCCTGTTTCTGGCACTACACGCTGATGAACCGGCTGTATGACGAGGGCAATGTGGACGAAGGCTTGATGCTGGAGTTTCTGCAGTCTCACGCGGCGGTCATCAACCAGCCCGATTTCGATAGCCCCTACTACAATGGCATCAATCCTTACGCGCTGGGGTTTGCCATCTTTCGGGATATCCGGCGCATCTGTGAGGCACCTACTGAAGAGGACTGCCAATGGTTTCCGGATATTGCCGGTACGCCCTGGCGCGCGACGCTCGAATTCGCCATGCGCAACTTCAAGGATGAGTCGTTCATCCAGCAGTTTCTATCACCCAAGGTAATGCGCGACCTCAAGCTATTTCTGATCGTGGATGATGATCACTCCGAAACCCTTGAAGTGGCGGCTATTCATGATGAACAGGGGTACCGGCGGTTGCGCGATGCGCTCTCCATCCAGTATGCGCTCTCGGTAAAGGAGCCCAACGTGCAGGTAGTGGAGGCGGCAATTCGCGGGGACCGCTCGCTGACGCTGCATCACGTTCAGGATAGCCGCCGCCCGCTGGCGAGAAGCGTCTATCCCGTGATTCGCCATCTTCACGAGCTGTGGGGGTTCCCCGTTCACTTGATTTCGCTGGATGAAGGGCGCGTTACCCACCGCTACCGCTGGCCGGTCGAGGAGGAAGGCAAGGAGCATCCCTGAAATGTCAGGGGGGCTTAGCCCATTGCCACCCAGGATTGGCACCAACCGCCGGGCTCGACGCTATATTCGGGAAACAGCTGGCAGCCCTGGGTACGCTCGGTATAGAACATGCAGTTATCGCAGCGCTCGCCCGCTTCATAAGCCGGGTGGTCGCTGGCATCACTGGCATTCTCTACATAATTGAGCGCCTGGGCGCTGGGGGCGTCTGGATCAAGGCGCGGCAGCGTCTGGGCAAAGGCCGTTCTGGAAAGAATACCCATACCCAATGGCAGGGCGGCCAGGGCCAGCGTGCTGCTGCGTAAGAACTGTCGACGGCTCTGATTGGCCATGGTTTCTCCTGAGGCTTGCGTTTATCCATCTTGATAGCGCGTAAGGTCACGGTGGACGGATGGTAAGCCATCTCTGATTTGTGTCTCTTCATTCTGACTGGCTGATCATTGAGAAGCCAATGATGCTACTCAAGCGATAGCCACTGCTGTCTGACAGCATTCAGCTTAATACGATCCCTTGGCTGACCGCTACCGCACCACGCCGCGCGCTAGCGGGCGTGCGTGAGCTGCGGATTCAATCAGTCCTGTTATACTCCCTGCGTATTTTTGGATCACTTACCTTTAGTGAGGTCGCCATGCAGAACGCAGTTATCTTGATCAATACCGACAAAGGCCAGGTCAAAGCGGTGGCCGAGCGTCTAGCGGACGTGGAAGGCATCAGCGAAGTGTACTCCACCTGCGGACGCTACGATCTGGTAGCCATCGCCCGCACTCGAGATTTTGAAAGCCTGGCGGAACTCGTGACCGAGCGTCTCAATGCGGTCGAAGGCATCAGCGATACCGAAACCCTGAACGCCATGCAGGTACACTCACGCCACGACCTTGAAACCATGTTTTCGCTGGGTTGGTAGTTCTGAAGTAAACGCCGTCTAGAGCATGGCGGCGTGTCATGAGCAATAGACAAGAAATTAAAAAAAGTAGGGAGTGGGAACGTGGGAAGATCGCTTCTGCGCTTGCGTCGGCAAGGGCGGCGCTTGGGTATTGCCATGCTGTTTGTGGTGGCCGGGGCCGGGCTTTGGGAATTTCAGGAGCGTCAGTATCAGGATGCCTATACCTGGATGGGGGTGCCTACCTGGGACGGCTTTCATCCCACCACCTTTCACCGCGTACTGCGCAACGATGGCTACCTGGTGGGCTGGTCGGATGTACGCGTCAATCCGCTCTGGGTCAGCTATCAACTTGAAGCTGTACCTGACGATACCCGTATCGGTCCGCGGCCCAATTTTCAAGCCGACTGGCGCACACTCTGGCCGATCTCAACCGATAGCTATTCGGGCAGCGGCTATGACCGGGGGCACATGGCGCCCAATTACGCCATTGCCGCCGTACACGGGCGCCGTGCCCAGCTCGATACGTTCTTGATGAGCAACATGTCCCCTCAGCGCCCCAACCTGAATCGCCAGCTCTGGCAGCGCCTGGAACAGTCGGTCATGGATCATTTTGCGCCGCGATTTGATCGCCTGCAGGTGATTACCGGACCGATATTTCCCGAACACTTCATGGACAACGTGTTCAACCGGGTAGGGTTCGTGGAAGTGCCCGAGGCGTTTTACAAGATCATCGTTGCCCCGCATGAGGACGCCCCGCTGGCGCTGGCGTTCATCATGCCCCAGGATGTGCGCGGCAACGAGCCGCTGGCAGACTACCTGGTCACGATCGATGAGATCGAGGCGCGCACCGGTCTCAACTTTTTCCCGGACCTTTCGCCGGAGCTCGAGGCCGTGCTGGAAGGAGAGCTGCGCACCCAAGGCTGGGCGCTCGAGGACGTCTCGAAACGTCCGGGGCGGTTTCAGTAGCCCCGCTGCAAAAGATCAATAGCGAGCATGCGCCTGGAGAGAATATCGCAATCACTCGAGGATATGCTCGCCTTGCTGAATGATCATGCGCTTCGTTAGTTGAATGCGTAATTCAAGCCGAGCCAAAAAGAGCGCCCGATCTGATAGTTGCTGGTACTGCCTGTTACTCTGTCGAAAATATTCTTGATTCTAACGTCTATCGAAGCATTGTGCGTGTTTCGATTCAAGAAATAGTATTTGATGTTGGTATCGACAGTAGTTAACGAGGCAATATTGGTTTGCTCATAGATATCATACGTGTTACCTACGTCATCCGTATGATTTTTCCGTGAGTCGGTTAGATACTCGTATTTGCCTCGGTAGTTCAAGCTGGCATCGGTGATTAGATCGCCGGAAAGCCAATCCGTCGACCAGTTCAGAGAGGCCTTGAGCGGGGCGGCGAAATTCTGGCGTGCATCGTGTTCGCGTAACTCGGCCATGGTCATGATCCTGTTGTTATAGTAGACCAGTTCGTTTTTATCGTCGGCTTCGTACGTATAGTCCACGGCACCATTTGTCTGCGTCTCTGACCAGGCGACGTTAGCGTTGAAGAAGTGGCTCTTGTAGTTGCCCGACCACTCGAGAGCATAGCCCAGATAGTCGGTTTCACCGTCGTTGGCCATCGTGTAGTAATCCGTGCCGTTAGCGTCGGTCAGCTTTTCACTACGGGAGAACTGGTCGCGGTTTTCACGGTAAACGACCTTGGGGCGTAGGTGGCCGTTAAGCGGCGTCTGAAACGTCAGGGAGGCGGTGAGTTCATCGCTATAAGGCGTATCAAGATCAGAGGTCGAATAGTTGGTGATGCTGGGCTGAAATGCACAGGTATCCCACTGCCCCGGCATTCCGCCATAACCGTTATCAGCGGCATTTTGTAGTGGGCGTTCATAACAGGTATGAACAGGCACCTGCTCATTGATTGCGTACCCGATCATGTTTCTGCCGTAATAACGGTTGGCGCCGAGTGTCAAGAAGGTCTCGGGCATGAACTGCCAGGTGCCGGTCAAACGAGGCGCCAGGTTGTGATTGCCAAGGAAATCGTCGTAGGAGTAACGCGCCCCTGCACGTATGTCGACGTTCCCGAAGGTGGTCAGATATTCACCCCAGAGCGAATGATTATAGACGCTGACATTGGCATCAAAAGGTTGGTAGACCAAATCTCTCGAGGCGGCACTCAGGCCGTTACATGCTGGGTCGCCCGGCGCGCAGTCGAATCCGTCACTACCGGCGGTGCGAGATAAGTAGTAGTACCGGGCTTCTTCATCACGGCTTTTTTCAGCATCGGTGTAGTTGAATTCGCTGCCGTAGTTGAGCGTTCCATTTTGAAGGTAGGTAGAAAAATCCGTCTTCCATGTGTAGTCCGTCTGGGTCTGGTCAAGGTTACCGACGCCGCCTTCGAGGCAGTTGCGGCTCGTGTAGCACCAGTCAACCGTCTCCCCACGCCAGGCAATGCGCCTGTTATTGGCTCTGCGGCTTGAATCGTTGTGCATCAAGGAGAGCTTGCTTTTCCAGCTGGTCGCCTTGAAAAAACCCGAGGCGGCAAAGTACCCCTGCGTTCCGCTTGACTCGCTGGTCGTCAGACCATCGTGCGTGTTGGGCAGGTCACGTTCACTCTCATAGGGACTATGAGCTATCTGTGCTTCGAACGTCAGGTCATCGCTATAGTCATAGCGGCCCTTGAGCAGGAAGTTCTGTGAGACGTCCCCGCTATCGTGCGTCAAAGAACCAAGGTCAGCGTCTTTTTCGTACTGAACCCTGGATTCCGCCCGCGAGTAGGCGGCCAGCAGGAAAAGCCTGTCGGTGACCGGAAGGTCGACGGTGACCGAGGTCTGGTATTTCGTGAAGTCGGCAGGCGGAGCCGGTTGCTCGTCTTCATCGGGTGCCGGCGCATGGTATTTGACCAGGCTGTCGTTCTGAAAACCGGTCGTGATATTGAAGGCAAAGCTGTCTTTGGGGTCGCGAATTTCATAATTGACCACCCCGCCAATGAAGTCGCCATACCGGGCTGAAACGTTGGAATCGAACACTTCAACGTTGCCGATAAGCGTAGGGTCCAGGTAAAACGTTTGGGAGGTTTGCGTGTAGACGTTGTTCCAGTCGTTTTCGCCTGAGGCTGCCGTCACATCGTGTATGGAGGTTGCCGAAATACCGTCGATACTGATGTTGTTATCGTAGTAGTTGCCCCCTGAAATAGAAAAATCCCTGGGCCTGAGTGACTGTATGCTTTCTTTCGTCGCATCGTCCAGGTTTGCATCCATCTGAACAAAGGGAAGAGGGCGCAACAGTTCAGTGGTATCGATCCCTCCCGAGCGCCTGTTTTCGACTGCCTGACCGCTCATGACGGAAATACCGGTATCGATAGGATCAAAGCTTTCGTAGGCCGGACTGACACGTTCGATATTCGAATATATCGAAGCCTGTTCGGTAATTTCGATTTCCCCCAGGTCTACCTTCTGATTACCCATCGCAGCGCTTGAGCTGATTGCCGATAGAAAAGTGCACCCCAAAGCAGCTTTTCTCATTCGCGTCCGACTCCCTTGATATATATACAGTTTATTTAATATTTAGAAGCGCAGCATAGCATGCTGGCATGCGAAGCTTAATAAAAATCATGATCATTTACATTAGGTAATGAAAACGATTATTCTTTTTGGGCGCGTCGCTTTCTCGCTCGAGTGGGTAAAGCGAGCACGTGACTCAGCGCAATGCATGCACTGAGGCAGGAATAAAACGGTAAAACAATTAACGACTTTCGAAAGTTGGTTCTTTCTACATAAGGCGGATGCAATGTTTTGCAGAGGGCGCGATCAGGGCGTAAGTAGGCTGTACTCATCTGCACTGATTTTCGGCATGGGTTTTTTTCATGGTGTGGTTTGCGCGCAGGAGCTTGCGTGGGATGAGTCCATCAAGCATGGGAGGCTGGATAACGGTTTTAACTATGTCATGTATAACAGCGGGGATCCGGAGGATCCCTTCAACTTACGCTTGATCGTTAATGCAGGCTCTGTGGACGATGAGCAGCGTGGCATGGCGCATATTGTCGAGCATATGGTGTTTCGCTCGAATAGGGCCCATGAGAGGGACGTTCTGGCGCTTCTGGATGGCATTGGGTGGGAAACGGGTAAGCAGATCAACGCCGTTACTCGCCAGACACAAACGCAGTTCATGATCCGAACACGCCCGGACGATGCACTGGATATACGTGAATCCATTGCCCTGCTCAACGACCTGGCGTTTGGCGCGCGGATGACAGACGACGATTGGAGTGTCGAACGTGAAGTGATTTTTGAAGAAATGCGCCGTGGCCAAAGCGTGGCTTCGCGTGTCAACGATGCTAAAAAAGCGATTGTGCGCAACGGTTCACGCTACGTGGATCGCCCCACCATGGGCGCGCTGGACGATATACAAGCCATCACGGCCGAACAGGTCGAGGCTTTCTATAAGCGGTTTTATGTACCGAGCAACATGACGCTGGTCGTATCGGGATATATCGATACAGACGAGGTCATTGAAGGCATACAGACATCTTTCGGTCAGGAAGCTTTCATCGAGCCTCCTGCGCGTGAATATGTCGAGCTGCCGCTCGCGTCAGGCCTGGTGATTGGTAAGGTGCAGGACGAACAGGGTACCAGCTCAGAGGTAACGTATGGTTTCAGATCGCCGGTAGCTCCCTATGACACGTTGGAGGGACAGTACGCGCGTTTACAAAATTACTTCATCAGAAAGCTGCTGTTCAGTGAAACAAGAAATACGCCTTTGGCGGTATCGAGTGATTTCAATATGGTGTCGACATTGAGGTCGTCGAATAACGAGCGTCTGATCACGGCCATTTCAGCCAAGACAACAGATTATGAGAACGGACTCGAAGCGGTATTGAGCGAAATCGAAAGGCTTGGCCGTGACGGGTTTCAGGAAGATGCGTTTGAAACCTTGAAAGACGCTGCACGTCAGGTCGTTCAGAGAAACCTGGAACTGGTTGCTCAGCGTAATTTCGCTCAGTGGGAAGACAAGCTCACCGAAGCGGTACTCAAGGAGTCGGTCGAAGAAAATTATAGTGATAAATCAGCGCGTCTTATGGAGTGGATCGACGCGATGACGCTGGAAGAGCTGAACGCGCGCTTACATGACCTGCTGTCTTCGCCCGATCAGTTCCTGTTCTACCAAGTGCCGGGTGAACTGCAGGCTGAGCTGCCCGATGTGCAAGAGGTGAGGGCACTGGCAGAAGCACTATCCCAGTCTACTCTTCCTGTAGTGGAAAGGGCAGGGCGCGAGTCCCTACCTCCTTCTTCTGATGACTCAGAATCCGTGGATGCTTCAGGAATTGCCTCCGACGTGGACTGGTCCATGATGGAGATCAATACCGCTGACCCGGTTAGCCACACTTTCTCCCATGACCAGGAGAGCGTTACTGAATGGCAGCTGGAAAATGGTGACAGAGTCGTTTGGCTCGACAGGCCTACTCCCAACGACGATATCTATATAAAAGCACTTTCATCGGCGGGATATGTTAATGATCAATTATCGCCCTGGCTTTCTCGGTTGGCGGTGCAGATCTGGGAACAGGCGGATCTGGATATTTCTACCTATACCCGGTTTGAAACCTGGGAGCAGAAAAATGCCGTTGACTGGTCATGGTCTCACAAGCAAAACGAGCTGGATATTGCCACTATCGCAGCGCGTGATGGGCTCAATAACGCATTCAGAAGTTATGTGTCCCGCCAGAATTACTGGCGGTTTGATGGCGATGACATCGCAGATGTAAGACGACAGCTTCTCGACCAGATCAATGAAACAAGCCATGTCAGCATGCTGGAGGAAGAGTTCTTCAGCGTATCCGACGGCTTGTACCCTACTGCCAGTGACGTCGAGGCGTTAACGGCGGATGACATCGTATCGGCCATCAGCGAGCTGCAGCAGCAGCCGGTCACCGTGTTTCTCGTCGGCGAGCTGAGCGAGGAAGAGGTGCTGGCGAACATCCTGCCTTATGTCTCTTCTGTTCATCGGGAGCGTACCTTGTCATCTTTCTATAACAGCATTTCCGATGATGATGCGTATTTAACGTCTGAAATGTTCGATGAGCAAAGAGCCCTCGTCAAGATCAAATCCGAGCACAGCTATCAATGGACGCCGGAGCGTGCCTTTTTGGTATCCACGTTAAACCCGATAATCAAAAGAGCCTTGAAGCGAAAGCTGCGCCATGAGTTAGGCGGTGTTTATACATTGAGATTTGAAGTAACCCTGGATAGAGATAATAAAGTCAGGGCTGAAACCCGGTTCGAAACAGGGCCTGATAAGGTGTCATCCATGCTGGCTGCCCATGAAGACGTAATGGAGAGCCTGGCTGACTGGATAGAAAACGAAAACTTCGATCAACTCATCGACGACGTTCATTACGCAGAGCGTGTTCGTCTTGACGATCCCAATACCTGGCTTCGCCGCCTGGCACTCAGCTATGAGGCTTATGCTTCTCCCCGTTACCTGAACTCCTTCGATGAGCTTGGTGCATCCATTTCCAAGGATGCTCTATCCAGTGTCATCGATACCTTGCTGCCGATGGCGCATCAGTCGATCTTCGTGGGTCTTCCTGTTACCAACTAGGTTTTTAGATATGTTTCGGTGTTTCTTTTTGAATAGGCAGTGGTCGATCTGGTCCTGGTTGGGAGCGGCTGCCATCTTGTCGGCGACTTATTACCAGGTGCATCTGGACGTTAAGATCAATGAATGGTTCGGCAATTTCTACGATACGATCCAGCAGGCCCTGACGGAACCTGACGCTGTAGAAACAACTGATCTGCTGCTGCATATGCTTACCTTCGGCAAAGTGGCCGCCGTTTTCGTGGCGGTGGCCATTCTGCTCGACTTCTTTGTTCGCCATTATGTATTTCGCTGGCGTTGCGCAATGCACGATTACTACATGAGCAGTTGGGAAAAGGTGCGTCATATCGAAGGGGCGTCGCAGCGTATACAGGAAGATACGATGCGTTTCGCCCAACTCGTGCAGGGCTTGGGCACCTTCTTGTTGAGGTCGGTGCTGACGCTGATTGCTTTTCAACCTCTGCTTTGGGAGTTGAGCAAACAGGTAAAGGTAGTTCCTGTATTAGGTGAGGTTGATCATGTGCTCATCTATGTCGCTATCATTTCCGCCATCATCGGAACGCTGCTGATGGCCCTGGTGGGTATAAAGCTTCCTGGTCTGGAGTTCAATAATCAGAAAACGGAAGCTGCCTTGAGAAAGGAGCTCGTCTTTGGTGAGGATAATATACAAAGAGCTCAGCCTGAATCCATCAGGCAGCTTTTTCGCTCCGTGCGCTCCAACTACTTAACCATGTATCGCCACTATCTTTATTTTGATCTGATGAAGCACTCCTATCTGCAGTTATCCACACTGGTCCCCTATATCGTCCTGGCACCCACTATCGTGTCGGGCGCTATCACGCTAGGTGTTCTACAGCAGATTCTCAGAGCCTTCAACAAGGTGGAAGGCGCTCTGCATTACCTTGTCTTCAGCTGGGCAAGCATTGTCGAGCTCATATCAGTTTATAAGCGTCTCAAAGGTTTTGAAAATCAAATGATCGAACTGGATCGTCAAGAGGGTTTAACGGGTTATGCAAGCTGATATATGGGTCGTTTTGACGTTTATCCCCCTGGCGCTCTGTTCCATGGCGGCTTTGGCATTGATCATGGAGCGCTGTTTTTACATTTTTAGAAAACGCGGGCTGGACAGGCAGCGCTATAAGGATGTGTCGGTAGCATTGAAACGTCGTCGCCCTGCCACGGCGATCAGTATCCTCGAGAAAAATGAGCTGGGCTATCAGGGGGCGATCGAAGAGTTGAGGCAGCATCAATCAAGTAGCAAACAGCTGCGCGATGAGGCCGTCAAGATAACACTCATGAGGTATGCCAACCTTCTGAGAAGGCGGATGTCCGGTTTGGTAACCATTGCGGCCCTGGCACCCATGCTGGGTTTGTTGGGCACGATCGTAGGTCTCATGCGCTCTTTTTACGACATCGGCTTGAGTGATGGGCCTGTCGAGCCTTCCATCGTGGCGGATGGCTTGTGGCAGGCGCTGTCCACGACGGCTGCCGGCATGGTCATTGCGGTAGTATGTGTGCTTTTTCATGCGCTTATCGGATCGTATGTTCGGCGACATCTTGCTGAAGCAACCGAGGTCATGAATTACATCTCGCATAGCCTGCAGCTGGAGCCAGAAGCGCAATGATTGAGCTGGACGATGAAGGGCAGAGCGTAGCGCTGCAGGATATCATGACCCCCATGATCGACGTTATTTTCGTCCTCATTGCTTTCATGATGTTAATGATCAATGTGCCTTTGCAGGTCATGGAGATCGATTTGCCTTCAGCGAATGAGTCGACGAGCCTGGCCGCAGGAAATAAGCACCTGGCTATTCTGGCGGTCAGGTCAGAAGGGCCTGCATGGCGTTTGAACGATCAGGAAATTGACGGTAACGACAGATTGTATGAGCAGTTGGAGGTGCTCAAAAACGCGCATGGTGAGCAGTTGGAGATCGTCGTGCAAAGCGACCGGGAAGCGCCAATGGAGAGAGTGGTCGCCCTTTTTTCCATCTTGCAAAAGCTGGATCTGGAAGTGGCCAATCTGGCCTTGCAGCGCTCTGGAGACGGTTGGTGATGCCACGGTTGATATCGCATCGTATTGGATTCTACGCAGGGCTATCCTGTCTTTTTCATGTGGTGGGTGGCATCGTCTGGTGGCAGCTCGATACCGATTCCGTGGCGGCAACCAAGGCTTCGCAGAGCACTGCCATTAGCGTGGGGCTGCAGGCCGCCATGGCGGGGGCGCAGCAAAGTAGTGCCGCTATCCAGCCTGAAGTCGTTCAAAAGGAAGTACCTTCACCCCCGGCGCCGGTCGCGGTGCCTGAAGAAGCTTTCCAGGAAATCGCCGAGGAGCCTTCGCCCGAACCCGAGCCACCCGTAGAAACTGACGTGGCGTCGCCAGTCGAGCAGCAACGGCAGGTGGTAGAGAAGAGTGAGCCCGCGCCCCGGGAGGCGCCTGATCCGGTAGTGACCGATGTGCCCGACCCAATCGAAAAAGAAGTGCCACCTCCGAAAATTGAGCCTGTCGAGCAGCCTCATCCCCGCCGCGAAGCCGTCGACAATACGCCGGTAGAGGAGGAGAGGATCGAGACGGTGGTGGGGCACGGGGGTGAAGAGGGGGCTTCGACGCAAGGCGCTGCTCTGGAAGAAACCGGCATTGCCCAGGCTGATAGTGCGGATGTGGATAATCGCTACGATTTACGGGTTCGCCAGCACCTGCTCGAGAACAAGCAAACACCTAGAGTGATGGGAGCCAGGCGCATGGAGGGGGTGGTTACCGTCGAGTTCACCCTGGACCGCAATGGCAATGTGCTGAATCACGAAGTGGTTGGGTTGTCTCGTGTGCGGGAATTCGATCAGGCGGGTGCTCGTCTGGTGGAGCGCGCCATGCCGTTTCCCAGCGCGCCTGCCGATATTAGCTGGCAGAGCCGGGTCTATACCATCGATGTGCGCTATCAGGTCAAGTAATCCTGACGGTGGCAAGCGCACTGGTTATTCATGCCTTTGGATACCTTTCTGCAACAGGTTGCGGTGTAATACGGATCGACATGCACGTCATTCAGGATGATATCGGCGCTCGCTTTTTGGCTGATAACATCAGATGAACATTGAAATGATAAAGCGAACAGGAAGCAAAAGAGAGGATGCAGATAGTTACGAGGGGAAATGAAACAAGTAGGCAAGTAGTGCGAGAAAAGAGTATATCGATGATGCGGACGGTCACCTTGATGGTGCCCAGGAGAGGACTTGAACCTCCACGTCCATACGGACACTAGCACCTGAAGCTAGCGCGTCTACCAATTCCGCCACCTGGGCGCATCATTTACATCTGTTTGTATTCGTATGGTGCCCAGGAGAGGACTTGAACCTCCACGTCCATACGGACACTAGCACCTGAAGCTAGCGCGTCTACCAATTCCGCCACCTGGGCGAATACAAACATCTACTTGCTTTGACACCACTTCGTGTCGCCAATGAGATGACACGATACGAGATGGTGCCCAGAAGAGGACTTGAACCTCCACGTCCATACGGACACTAGCACCTGAAGCTAGCGCGTCTACCAATTCCGCCATCTGGGCAAGTGGCGCGTATGATACGCGTGTCCCGATTAAATGCAAGCCCTGAAAACTAATTTTCTCACCTAAAACAGCACAATTGCCGTTCAAGGTGGTTGGGTCATGGAACATGCGGCGCTATACTGCATCCATGACCAAACAAAACGTTGAATTTTTCAGCCATATGAAAGCTGAAGCCCCTCGCTCGCAACGCTCGGCGTTTGCGCTTTTTCACTGCCTCCCGAAAGCGCCATCAAGGAAGTTGATTGCATGAAGTACTGGACGTTAAGTGATGATCCGCACGCTGAACGCGAAGCACACAAATACGACAACCCGGCGCCCAGCCGCGAATATCTGTTGGCGGCGCTTGAAAGCTACGGCAAACCCATCACCCATGAAAACATGAGCCGCATGCTGGGTCTCGAAGACGAGGACCACCATGAGGCGATCAGGCGTCGCCTTGCCGCCATGGAGCGTGATGGCCAGGTGCTGCGCGACCGTCGTGGTGCCTATGCACTGATCGACAAGCTTGATCTGATCAAGGGCAAGGTGCTTGGCCATCGTGACGGCTTCGGCTTTCTGCAGCGTGATGACGGCAAGAAGCCCGATCTCGTGCTGCCGCCGCGCCAGATGCGGCGTGTCTTTCATGGCGATCATGTGCTGGTGCGGGTCAGTGGGACCGACCGCCGCGGGCGCGATGAGGCTACCATTGCCGAGGTGATTGCCCACAATACGCAGACAATGGTTGGCGTATATCGCAGCAACACGCCCGAGTTCGGTATTCTGATTCCGGAAAATCCACGTATCACCCAGGAAATCATCATCCCGCACAGCGCCTGCGCTGGCGCGAAGGATGGCCAGGTGATTTCGGCCAGAATCGTGCAGCAACCCGCCACGCGGGTTCAGCCGGTGGGTGAGGTGATCGAGGTGCTGGGTGAGCGCATGGATCCCGGCATGGAGATCGATATCGCGATCCGCAGTTACGATATTCCTGCCGAGTTCCCGCCGGAGGTGCTCGATCAGATATCCGGTATTTCTGCCGAAGTGCTCGAGAAAGACAAGCAGCACCGTGTCGATCTGCGCGACACCCCGCTGGTAACCATCGATGACGAGTCTGCCAAGGACTTCGATGACGCTGTCTGCGCGTGGAAAACGAAATCGGGTAGCTGGAAACTGCTGGTCGCGATCGCTGATGTGTCCCACTACGTGCGTCCGGGCACGGCGCTGGATGACGAGGCGCGTACACGGGGCAACTCGGTGTACTTCCCGGGCCAGGTCGTTCCCATGCTGCCGGAGCTTCTATCCAACGGCCTGTGCTCGCTGAACCCGCACGTGGACCGGCTGGTCATGGTGTGCGAGATGAACATCTCCAAGACCGGTGCCATCAGCCGTTACTCGTTCTATGAAGCCGTGATGAACTCCCACGCCCGCCTGACCTACAACAAGGTGGCGGCGATGCTCGACGAGGAGAGCGAAGAGGGGGCTTCACTGCGTGAAGAGCACCGCGAGCTGGTCAAGCCGCTGCAGAACCTGCACGAACTGTATAAACTGCTGCGCGAAGCGCGCGACGAGCGCGGTGCAATCGATTTCGATACGACCGAAACGGCGATCATCTTCAACGACGAGCGCAAGATCGAGAAGATCGTGCCGCGCACGCGCAACGACGCGCACAAGATGATCGAGGAGTGCATGCTGGCCGCCAACGTGGCCACAGCGCGTTTTCTGGACAAGCACGACCTGCCGGCGCTTTACCGTATTCACGAGCGGCCCACTCCGGAGCGCCTGGACAAGCTGCGCCTGTTCCTGAACGAGCTGGGGCTTTCCGTGGGCGGTGGCGATCTGCCTACGCCCCAGGACTACCAGGCACTGCGCGAGGCGATTGCCGGTCGTCCGGATGCCGACATCATCCAGACCGTCATGCTGCGTTCCATGAATCAGGCCGTGTACTCGCCGCAAAATGAAGGCCACTTCGGCCTGGCCTACCAGGCCTATGCGCACTTCACGTCGCCGATCCGCCGCTACCCGGACCTGTTGGTTCACCGGGCTATTCGCTCGGTCATTCGTGGGCCGCGCCAGACCAGTACCGTCGTGCGGGTCGAAGGCGCGCCGGTCGAGCCGCCGAGCAAGTGGTGTCCGTATACCTTCGAGCAGATGCTCGAGCTGGGCGAGCACTGCTCCATGACCGAGCGGCGTGCCGACGAGGCCACCCGTGATGTCGAGAGTTGGCTCAAGTGCGAGTTCATGTCGGACAAGCTGGGCGAAACCTTCGATGGCACCATCGCCTCGGTGACACAGTTCGGCCTGTTCGTGCGCCTGGATGCCTTCTTCGTGGAAGGTCTGGTGCACGTAACGTCGCTGCCGTCGGATTACTATCACTACGAGGCGGAAAAGCATCGCCTGAAAGGTGAGCGGACCGGCACTACCTATCGCCTGGGTGACGGCCTCACGGTTCAGGTCGCTCGCGTGGACATGGATGATCGCAAGATCGATTTCAGTCTGACCGACGACAAGCCGCGCCCGCGCCGTCAGCCGCGCAAACGCCGCAGTAACGAAGGGAGCGATACGCCCAAGCCTGATGCCGCCAAGAGCGGTTCCGCGCCCAAGCAGGACAAGCCGCCGACGCGTCGCGGTCCGCGGCGCACCCGGCAGTCATCGCCGAGGAGAAGCTGAGCATGAAGTCAGCATCTCGACGGGGGGCGCAGACGTTACGCACCCCCGGTGGATTGGACCAGGTGTATGGCATGCATGCCCTGCAGAGTCTGCTTGAGCGCGGCGAAACTCCGCGCGAGCTTTGGGTGCAGCAGGGGGCGGGCAACCGTCTGGCAGAGGTGGTTGCCCAGGCGCAGGCACGCGGCGCGCGTATCAAGGAGCAGCCACGTGATGTTCTGGATCAGCTGACCCAGGGGGCTGCCCACCAGGGCGTGGTGGCGTTTTGCCCGCCGCTGACCCCGGAAGGGGAGGAGTCGCTGTGGCTTAAGCTGCGCGCCTGGCAGGCGTCGACGCCGCCGCTGTTTCTGGTACTGGATGGAGTGACCGACGTGCATAACTTCGGGGCCTGCCTGCGCAGCGCCGATGCGGCGGGGGCGCATGGGGTGATCGTTGCCAAGGACAAGGCGGCGCCGCTCAACGCCACGGTGCGCAAGGTAGCCTGCGGTGCCGCAGAAGTGGTGCCGGTCTATCAGGTCACCAACCTCGCGCGCACGCTTGCCAAGCTCAAGGACGCCGGCGTATGGATTACCGGCACGGCGGGCGAGGCCGAGGCAAGCGTCTACGAGATCGACATGACCGGCCCTACCGCGCTTGTCATGGGGGCCGAAGGCAAGGGAATGCGGCGGCTGACTCGCGAGGCGTGCGATAACCTGGCCAAGCTGCCGATGGCCGGGCAGGTATCAAGCTTGAACGTATCGGTGGCAACCGGCATCTGCCTGTTCGAAGCGGTACGCCAGCGCCAGCTTGCAAGTTGACCGCTTGCCCACTAGAATACCTGCGCCCGTTTGTATGCAGACGGGTGCAGGTCTCATACCCTGCCTGAATACCAGTTCTGCTTGATGCCCCGGTTGCCTTGGTGCGGCCTTGGGTGCATTTCAGCTAACTCCTTGCTTCCCTGTCGTCGCCTCTGCCTGTTGGCCAGGGCACACATCGGAAGCTGCCAAACCGCAAGGAGATCCCATGCGTCATTACGAAATCGTGTTTATGGTCCACCCGGATCAGAGCGAGCAAGTGCCGGCTATGGTCGAGCGCTACACCAGCATTGTTACCGAAAACGGTGGCACTGTGCATCGCTTGGAAGATTGGGGCCGTCGTCACCTGGCTTACCCGATCAACAAGATCCACAAAGCTCACTACGTGCTGATGAACGTTGAATGTACTGGCGAGACGCTCGAAGAAATCGAGAACATCTTCCGCTTCAACGATGCCATCATCCGCAGCCTGGTTGTTCGCTGCAAGGAAGCGGTTACCGAAGCTTCCCCGATGATGAAACCGGCAGAAGAGAAGCGTCCGCGCCGCGAAGACAAGTCGCGTGCCGATGCTGAATCTGACTCAGATTCAGAAGTCGAAACTGCCTGATTCTATCCACTGCACGTTTTAAGGAGCTAATCCATGGCACGTTTTTTCCGTCGCCGTAAGTTTTGCCGCTTCACTGCCGAAGGCGTCAAGCAGATCGACTATAAAGATCTGGACACTCTGAAAGCTTACATTACCGAAACCGGCAAGATTGTTCCAAGCCGTATCACCGGTACCAAAGCACGCTACCAGCGTCAGCTGGCGACTGCTATCAAGCGCTCGCGCTACCTGGCGCTGCTGCCCTACTCCGATAGCCACCAGTAAGCGCCTCACGTGATGCTGGCACTGGCAAGATGGCTGATGCGAGGGCTGCCTTACGCCGCAGGCGGGGCAGCACTGGCAACGCTGGTGCCATGGCTGTTCTGGCTGGGAGCGGCCATCGCTGCCTTGGTGACGCTGCGCAAGGGCTTCGCGCCTGCGCTTCCGGTCATTATTGCAGCCGCACTACCGGCAGGTTTCTGGTGGTCGCAGGGAGACGTGATTCCGCTTACCAGCGTACTGCTGGTAACGCTGATGGCGGTCATCCTGCGTGAAAGGATGCGCTGGAGCGAATCCATGATTGTGGGCACCCTGGTGGCCGCAGCCATGATCCAGCTAGGCATTTTTAGCCCGCCTGGCGGTACGGAGCTGATGCTCGAGCAACTGCGTCAAGGTTCATCGGACGTTGACCGCATGCTCACGGAGCTGGCAAGCCAGGGTTACGATACCCAGATGCTGGCTACCATCGTGGTAGGCGGCGTCACGGGGCTTGTGGTGCTGGTCGCGGCTATTGCATGCTTGGCGCTGGCACGAAGCTGGCAGGCCGGATTGTATAATCCGGGCGGCTTTCGTGAAGAGTTCCATGCGTTGCGCCTGGCCCCGAAAGAGCTTGCCATACTGGCAGCACTTTGCGTGGCAGGCATGATGCTTGGGGCCCATTCGCTGGCAGTGCTTGGCTGGATTCCGCTACTGGTGGCTGGCGTTGCGTTGGTGCACGGGTTTATTGGATTAAAGGGGATGAACGGGCTGTGGCTGGTGGCATTTTATGTGCTGCTGATCATGACCTGGCCCACGATTCTCATTGTGCTGCTGTTGGGGCTGATTGATACATTCGCGAACATTCGCGCACGCCTTGCCCGCGGCAACTGACAAGAGGTTTACGAGATGGAAGTCATTCTGCTCGACAACATTGGTAAGCTGGGCGGCCTGGGTGACAAGGTCACTGTCAAGCCCGGTTATGGACGTAACTACCTGGTACCTTACGGCTTGGCCGTACCGGCTACCAAGGAAAACGTTGAAGCGTTTGAAACACAGCGTGCCGAGCTCGAAGCTCAAGCCGCTGAGCGCAAGGCGGAAGCCCAGGCGCGCGCTGAACAGCTGAACGACATCGAGCTGTCTCTGGTGTCCAAGGCTGGCGACGAAGGCAAGCTGTTTGGCTCTATCGGTCCGCGCGACCTGGCCGACGCTATTTCCTCTGCCGGCATCGACGTTGCCAAGAGCGAAGTGCGCATGCCGCAAGGCCCGATTCGTCAAACTGGCGAATACGACATCGACCTCCACCTGCATGCAGAAGTGGACGCCGTTGTACGCGTGGTAGTTGTCGCAGAGTAACCTCTGCTTCGGCTATTGACGCCTAAAAGGGCGCGGGGTTATCCCGCGCCCTTTGTTATTTCTGTTGTGTATCCTTTGTATTGTCGAGTCATGTCCAAGCGCCTCGTCTGGCCGGAGGCAGGGTGTTTAGACATGTCGTACATCGGGATGGTCAGCCGCTAGTTAGGCGCGCGCTGGCCGATTAAGATAGTGGCCTTATCGGCTATGCTGCACTATTGAAAGGAGCTCGCGATGGACCAGCCTTCTGCTGATCAGGAAACGGCAGCGATCAAGCTGCCGCCGCATTCGCTGGAGGCGGAGCAGTCGGTGCTTGGCGGGCTGATGCTGGATAACCAGGCGTGGGACAGCGTCTCCGAGCGTCTGGTGGCAGACGATTTCTATCGTTATGAGCACCGGCTGGTGTTCAACGTCATGATTCACCTGGCAGAGTCGGGTCAGCCGCTGGACGTCATCACGCTGTCCGAGGCACTCGAGGCCCGGGATCATCTGGATACCGTGGGTGGCTTGTCCTTTCTTGCCGAGCTTGCCCGCAATACGCCGTCGGCGAGCAACATTCGCGCCTATGCCGATATCGTGCGCGAGCGGGCAACGCTTCGAAAGCTCATTCGGGCTGCCAATCAGATTGCTGAAGGTGCCTTTGCCCCCCAGGGCCGACCTGCCGATGAGCTGCTCAACGAAGCCGAGCGGCTAGTGTTCCAGATTGCCGAAGAGCGCCCCAAGACAGGTGGGCCTATCGGCATGAGCGATCTACTGACCAAGGCCGTCGACCGCATCGACGAGCTGTTCAATCTGAAAGGCGAGATGACCGGCCTTTCGACGGGGTTTCGGGACCTCGATGAGATGACCTCGGGTTTGCAACCCTCGGATCTGGTGATCATTGCCGGACGCCCCTCCATGGGCAAGACCACCTTCGCCATGAACCTGGTGGAGCACGCCGTCATTTCAAGCGACAAGCCTGTCATGGTGTTCTCCATGGAGATGCCGGCCGAATCGCTGATGCTCAGGGTGCTGTCATCGCTTGGACGTATCGACCAGACCCGCGTGCGCTCGGGACAGCTCGAAGACGAGGATTGGCCGCGTCTCACCTCGGCGGTCAATCTGTTGAAAGACAAGCAGCTGTTCATCGATGACACCGCCGCACTTTCGCCCAACGAAATGCGTTCGCGGCTGCGCCGCGTGGTGCGCGAGCACGGCAACATGGCGCTGATCATGATCGACTACCTGCAGTTGATGCAGATCCCGGGCTTTGCGGAAAACCGTACCGGCGAGATTTCGGAAATTTCGCGCTCGCTGAAAGGTTTGGCAAAAGAGTTCAATTGTCCGGTAGTCGCGCTTTCGCAGCTCAACCGCTCGCTTGAGCAGCGTCCCAACAAGCGTCCCGTCATGTCGGACTTGCGTGAATCCGGCGCCATCGAGCAGGATGCGGACGTCATCGCCTTCGTCTACCGGGACGAGGTCTATAACCGGGATAACCCCGACAACCAGGGCTTGGCCGAACTGATCATCGGCAAGCAGCGTAACGGGCCTATCGGCACGGTGCATATGGCGTTCATCGGCAAATATACCCGCTTTGAAGACCTTGCCCCCGATAGTTACGGTGAGGCCTTCGGCGATTGATGCAAGGGCCGAGGGCTGTTGGCAGCACCTTGGCGAAATAGAGAATATCGAAACAACGGGAGTACTACATGGCAGGTGGTTTTCGGCGTGGTAATCGTCAGCGTCTTCCCAAGCTTGAAGGGCGCGGTGAACTTCAGGAACTGGAGCGGGAAGGGCCCTTCAAGGAGTGGCTGGGCATGCCCGACCTGTATCGCTACTTTCTGGTTGTGGAAGGCGAGAAGTATAGCTACCAGACAGAAGATGCCGAGCTTCCGGTGGCGGTAGGCGACAGGGTGGTATTTCGCTACAAGGAAACCAAGGGCGGCAACTGGATTGACCGCAACTCATTGGGCAAGGCGATAGACCCTTCCGAATATCAATAATCCGACCCTTTTGTTGCGTTAGTGGTCAGGAACCCTCCTGAAAAGTTGCCGTCTTGAGTAAGTAGTGCCAAGGTAAGGTAACAGGAATGTAATAGGGCATGGTCATGCTGTGCCCTGTTGATTGATTCAATAACAGGAGGGAACCATGGAACTGAAAGCGCTGAAGCAGTTCGTCGATAGCCACGACAATTTCGAAATTCGCGTTATTACGCATTCGGGTAGCGGTTTTTATCAGCTTGAACTGGAAGATGTGGAAGGCAAGCGGCATATGCTTACTCAGCGTAGCAAGCCCATCATGTTTCGCTCGCTCGATGATATCTATCTGGAGCTCAAGCGCGCGGGCATTCACCGGGCTTACCTGGTGCAGCACGTGCCCCATGACGAAATGGTCGGCCGCGATGCTCACTACAGCGAACCGCTGACCTCGCGCATGCCGCTGGTATTCTGATTACCAGGGCATGGTTCAAGAAAGAAGCGTAAGCATCCCCAAGCGGTATGCTTGTCCACTCACCAGCCGTCGCTGCTGCGACGTTTAACCCACCACCGCCCAAGTCGAATTCGGCGACGGGCAAAGAAACGGTAGCCTGCATTCATCACGCCTTGCAGGCCCGGTAAGCAGGAAAGTCTTACCAGCCGCCGGTAGCCTAGAACTGCATACAGGGCCCGGCTGGCATCCATCTCTATGTACCAGTTTCCATTGCTGTCCTTTAGATGCAGCTGACCCATCAGC
This sequence comes from Vreelandella aquamarina, assembly GCF_020075495.1. Taxonomy (GTDB): domain Bacteria; phylum Pseudomonadota; class Gammaproteobacteria; order Pseudomonadales; family Halomonadaceae; genus Vreelandella; species Vreelandella aquamarina_A. Next base: position 29,383 of record NZ_JABYQT010000006.1, on the reverse strand, counting down.
TCCTCGAACGTGCGGTTGGTAGCTGCCGCGTTAAATCCTTCTTCCTGAATATCCACAAGCCTGATGCGCTCACGATGGCGGTGCTTTTGTAACCACGCCACCTCCCACTGGCAGAAGGGGCAGTGGCCGTCATGATAAAGGGTCACAGGGGCGCTAGCGTGAAGGGGAGATAGCTTGGACATGTGTTTGGCCGATGTTATACAAATGGTGTTGATAGTATAACTTTATGCCGCGACTTTGCGGAAAAGTGGTAGGATTTCCCTTATAAAGCCGTCTTGTTGGAGTAAGCGTAATGACCGATAGCGTTAAACTGGTTCAACCGGGCGAAGGCCGTCTGGCCCATGCCCCTGGTGACCATCCAGGCGTGCCGCGCGCCAAGGTAGGTGTGGTGGTGGCCAATCTAGGCACGCCCGATGCTACCGACTATTGGTCCATGCGCCGTTATCTGAGCGAGTTTCTGTCCGACAAGCGGGTGGTCGATTACGCAAGCTGGAAGTGGCAGCCGCTTTTGCAGCTGATCATCTTGACCAAGCGGCCTTTCTCGTCGGGCAGGGCGTACAAGGGAATCTGGAACACCGAAAAAGACGAAAGTCCGCTGTTGACCATTACCCGCGCCCAGACCGAAAAGCTCACCGAGCGGTTGAAAGCACTGTACGGCGATAGTGTCGACGTCGATTTCTGCATGCGCTATGGCAACCCTTCGACCAAAAGCGTGCTCAAGCGCATGAAGGAGAAAGGCTGCGAGCGCATTGTCTTCTTTCCGCTCTATCCTCAGTATGGCTCGCCCACGACGGCGACGGCGAATGATGAGGCGTTTCGTGCCCTGATGACGATGAAGTGGCAACCCTCGATTCGCACGGTGCCTGCCTATTTTGATCAGCCCTCGTATATAAAGGCGCTCGCCAATTCGGTCACCGACGTATACCGCCAGCTTGAGACGCGGCCCACCAAGCTGGTAGCAAGCTATCATGGTGTACCGGAGCGCTACCTGCTGGAAGGCGATCCCTACCACTGCCAGTGCCAGAAAACTACGCGCCTGCTGCGCGAGGCGCTAGGTTTTGACATGGAAGAGATCGATACGGCATTTCAGTCTCAGTTTGGACCTGAAAAGTGGGTCGGTCCACAAACCGTTGAACACGTAGCGACGCTTGCCAGGCAGGGGCATAAGCACATCGCCATCATGTCGCCTGCGTTTTCCGCCGATTGTGTTGAAACGCTCGAGGAGATCAAGGAGGAAATTCATGACAGCTTCATGGCTGCTGGTGGAGAAACGTTCAGCTATATTCCGTGCTTGAATGATCGTGACGATCATATAGATGCCTTGATGGACGTGATCAATAACGAGCTTGCCGGGTGGTTGCCGCGCTCTTGAAGTGGCCGAATCCCGTGCTGATGATATATAAAATAAGCACGCTATCTATTTGATTTTGTTTAAAGGTTGTCTGGCAACGGGCGTATGTCTGTTATAGAGTCTACGACTTTAGATCACCTTTACTTAACGTTTAGTCCGCTGATGAAAAGCGCTTCTGCTCGCCAGGAACAGAAGTGCTTTGAGATGCTTGAATGTAAAAGGTTGATCAACCAGCCGCTGACAGGGATGAGGTTAGCCGCTTACCCGCATAGGCCCCTGTACGCCACAAGGACCCGCCCAGCGTGGGACTGTTACTCAGGAGATATCGCTAGATGCAATTCACCGTCTTGATGGGGTTTGTACTGGCTGCGCTGGCCCCCATGCTACATCGCAGGTTTGCAGGTCGCACGAGTCTGGTGCTGGCTCTCTTTCCCGCTCTGATCGCTGCCTGGCTGTTTTCCCAGGCGCCCATGGTCATCGATAACGGGCCTGTGCTTCTGGAGTGGCAGTGGGTGCCCTCGCTGGGTATCAGTCTTACCTTTTTGCTGGATGGTCTATCGCTGCTATTTGGTCTGCTGATCACGGTCATCGGCACCTGTGTGCTGGTGTATGCCGGCGGTTATTTGAAGGACCACCACGATATCGGGCGCTTTTATATGGCGCTGATGGCGTTCATGGCCTCCATGCTGGGGCTGGTGATGGCGGATGGTCTGGTCACGCTGTTCATTTTCTGGGAACTGACCAGCATCACCTCCTATCTGCTGATCGGTTTCAATCACGCGGACCTGCAGGCACGCAAGTCTGCCCGCCAGGGACTGTTTGTCACCTTCGCCGGCGGCCTTGCCCTGATGGCAGGGCTGGTGATGCTGGGTGTGGCCAGCGACGCCTGGTCGCTTGCCGATATTCGGGCCATGGAAACTGACCTGCGCGAGCATGCCTTGTATACCCCGATGCTGGTCTGCCTGCTGCTTGGCGCCTTTACCAAGTCGGCCCAGTTTCCGTTTCACTTCTGGCTTCCCAATGCCATGGCCGCGCCGACGCCGGTGTCGGCTTATCTACACTCTGCCACCATGGTAAAAGCGGGTATCTATCTGCTCGCCCGGCTTCAGCCGGAACTCGGCGGCACGCCGCTATGGATAGGTGTGCTGTCGGTGGTGGGAGCGACCACGCTGCTGATAGGCGCTTTCCTCGCCATTCACCATACCAATGTCAAGAAGCTGCTGGCGTACTCGACCATCATGGCGTTGGGTACGCTCACCATGCTGCTGGGGATTGGTACCGAATATGCCATGACTGCGTTTGTCACCTTTCTGCTTGCCCACTCCATGTATAAAGGGGCGCTGTTCATGGTGGCCGGCAATCTGGATCACGAAACGGGCACCAAGGATGTCACCGCCATGGGTGGGCTTAGACCGCTGATGCCGGTAACCGCCATGATTGCTCTGGCAGCGGCGCTCTCGCTGGCGGGTGTGCCGCCCCTGTTTGGTTTTATCGGCAAGGAGCTGAAGTTCGAAGCGGCGCTGGGGGCGGCGGACTACCGGAGCCTGCTGGTCATCTTTGCCTTTCTTGGTGCGGTAATGACCATTGCAGTGGCGGCCATTATTGCCCTGCGACCCTTCTACGGTACGCGCCACCAGACCCCCAAGGCCCCCCATGAGGCGCCGCTGAGCATGCTGATTGGTCCGGCGCTCCTGAGCCTTGGTTCCATCGCGTTTGGCATTGCACCAGGAGTGCTTGGAGTGAATGCGCTGCTGACCTCGGCGGCAGGTGCCGTGTCCGGCGAGCCCATGGAAATCACCCTGTCGCTCTGGTATGGCGTCAATCTGGCGCTGATCATGTCGGTGGCAAGCCTGGCGCTGGGCTTTTTGCTCTTCAAGTACTGGGACGATGCACGCGCACGGCTTTCGCTGCTGGCGCCGGTCATGCGTCGTGGCCCAGAGGCAGGCTATGAGGGGCTGTTGAATGGCATCGTGGCGTTCTCCGAATGGCAGACCCGAATTCTTCAAAACGGCTATATGCGCAACTATATCCTGATCATGCTGGTCGTGCTGATTGCGCTGATCGGCAACTCGATTCTGCTGCGCCATTCACCGCTGCTGGCCTTCGATCTCGATGTGCGCTTTCACGAGGTGATCGTGGTGGGCACCATGACCATGAGTGCGCTATTTGCCACCTTGACCCGTTCGCGCCTGGGGGCGGTGGTGTCGGTGGGCATCATGGGCTTCTCCATCGCGCTGGTATTCGTTCTGTTCAGCGCACCGGATTTGGGGATTACCCAACTACTGGTAGAAACCCTGACGGTCATCCTGCTGGTACTGGTGCTGTTCAGGCTGCCGCGCTTTTCGCATCTCTCGACCAGCCTCGAGCGCATCCGCGATGGTTCGGTGGCCGCAATGATGGGTATCTTGATCTTTTTGCTGATCATGACGGCCTGGAGTATCGATCAGTTCGAGTCCATTTCTACCTACATGGTCGAAAACAGTGCGCCGCTGGCCTACGGGCGCAATATCGTCAATGTGATCCTGGTGGACTACCGGGCGCTGGATACCTTGGGCGAAATGTTCGTGCTGGCACTGGCCGCGATTGGCGTCATCGCCATGCTCAAGCTGCGTCATGCAACGGAAAGTCCAAAGACGGCCGAGGGCAGCAAGTCAGACACGCAGGAGCCGTACGATGGTTAAGTCAGGGACGATCATTCTCAATACCGCGGCACGCTTTTTGATGCCGCTGCAATTGATGTTTTCCGTGTTTCTGCTGCTCAGAGGACACGATGAGCCAGGTGGCGGATTTATCGCCGGGCTGGTTGCAGCGGGGGGCTTCACGCTTTACCTGTTGGCCTTTGGCGTGCGCGCCACCAAGCAAGTGCTGCGCATGGTCGACCCGCGTGACTTGATTGGCGTGGGGCTGCTGCTGGGCATGGTGTCGGTGGTGCCTGCCTGGTTCATGGACCAGCCGTTTCTGACCGCCCAGTGGTGGACGATTCCGGTGATTGACTTCAAGGCCTCGACGCCCTTGATCTTCGATATCGGTGTCTACCTTGCGGTGCTGGGATCGGTGATCGGCATGGTCATGGCGCTGATGGAGGTCGACAAGGATGAGCCTTGAGTTAACGGGAGAAAACCTATGGAACCGCTAATGGCGCTGGCCATCGGGCTTTTGTATGCAACTGCCATCTTCATGATGTTGCGGCGCTCCATCGTCAAGCTGGTCATCGGGCTGCTGCTGCTTTCCAATGCCGCCAATCTGCTGATATTCACGACGGCGGGGATGACGCGCGGCGCACCTCCACTGATTCCGGAAGGCATGTTGCAACCCGTCGGCGAGGTGGCCGATCCGCTGCCCCAGGCAGTCGTGCTGACCGCCATCGTGATCGCCTTCGGGGTGCTGGCGTTTGCCGTGGTGCTGATCCGCCGTGCCTACGAAGTGGTCAAGGCCGATGATCTGGACAAGATGAAGGATACCGATACGTGAGGCCTGAAGTTGCTCTTCCCATCCTCTTGCCCCTGCTTTCCGGGGCCGTTTCCCTGCTGTTCTGGCGCTCGCGCCCGATGCAGCGGTTCGTCGCCGTCGCCGGCAATATTGCGCTTCTGATCGCGAGCCTGTGGCTGTTTGTGGCCACGCTTTCCGACGGCTACATCACCATGCAGATGGGCAGTTGGCCTGCTCCGTTCGGCATCACGTTGATTGCCGATATGCTGAGCGCGGTGATGATTCTGATGACCGGCATCATCGGTCTGGCCATGGGCATCTATTCGCTGGCCACCACCGGGCGCGGGCATGAAAAGTTTGGCTACTATCCGCTGATGCACCTGCTGCTTGCCGGCGTGGCAGGCGCTTTTTTGACCGGCGATATCTTCAACCTCTACGTATGGTTCGAGGTCATGCTGGTGGCCTCCTTTGCGCTGCTGATTCTAGGCGGTGAGCGGGCGCAGATGGAAGGCGCGATCAAGTACGTGACGCTGAACCTGCTGGCGTCGGTGATCTTCCTCTCCGCGGTAGGTCTGCTTTACGGCACGGTTGGCACGCTGAACATGGCCGATATCGCGCTGCGTATCGACATGGTCGAACACGCGGGCATGGTCGAAGTACTGGCGGTGATGTTCATGGTGGCCTTTGGCATCAAGGCGGCAGCGTTTCCGCTGTTCTTCTGGCTGCCGGCTTCCTATCACACGCCGCCGGTTGCGGTGTCTGCCCTGTTTGCGGGTCTTCTGACCAAGGTCGGGGTCTATGCCCTGTTTCGGGTCTTTACGCTGATTTTCGATCAGACCATGGGCTACCTGCAGGACATCATGCTGTGGGGCGCGGTGCTGACCATGGTGACCGGTGTGCTGGGGGCGGCGGCGCAGTACGAGTTTCGGCGGATTCTCTCGTTTCACATCGTCAGCCAGATCGGCTACATGATTCTGGGCCTGGCGCTATACACGCCGCTGGCGATTGCCGGCGGTGTGTTTGCCATCATGCACAACATCGTGGTCAAGACGAACCTGTTTCTGATCAGCGGGATTACCCATCGCCTGCAGGGCACCTATCAGCTGAAGAAGATGGGCGGGCTCTACAAGGAGCGCCCCTGGCTTGCGGTGGCTTTCTTTATCTCGGCCTTTTCGCTGGCCGGTGTGCCGCCGCTGTCGGGCTTTTTTGCCAAGTTCGTGATCGTGCGTGCCGGCATCGAGGCCGAAGCGTATGTGGTGACCGGTATTGCGCTGGCGGTAGGCCTGATGACGCTCTACTCCATGGTCAAGATCTGGAACGAAGTGTTCTGGAAAGCCCTGCCCGAGCAGAACCACGTACCGGTAGCCACCACGCCCAGCGGCGACGATGGACGGCTGATCAAACCCAGCCTGTGGATGATGTACCTGCCGGTGGTGGTGCTGGCACTGTTCTCCGTATTGATCGGTATCTTTGCCGAGCCGATCATGCTGGTGATGAATACCATCGGTGATCAGCTGTTTGAGCCTGAGGGGTACATTGAAGCAGTGCTGGGCGTGGCCGCCAACGCGCAGGAATCCCTGCTGGAGGCGAACGAATTCCAGCCTGAGACCGGCACGGCTGCCGGGGAGGAGACACCATGACAGGGGCTATCTGGAACCTGCTGCTGGGGTTGGCGTGGGTGCTGCTGAGCGGCGACTTCAGCGGCCTGAACCTGCTCGTGGGCATGGTGTTTGGCTATATCGCCCTGGTGCTCATCGAGCCCCAGGTAAGTGCGCTTGAAGGCTATCCGGCACGCATACCGCGGATCATTCGTTTTCTGGGGTTTTTCCTGAAAGAGCTTGTGCAGGCCAACCTGCGCGTGGCGTTCGATATCGTGACGCCACCATGGCACATGCAGCCCGGCGTGATTGCCATGCCGCTTTCTGCCCGCACGGAGATGGAAATTACCCTGGTGGCCAACCTGATTTCGCTGACACCCGGCACACTGAGCCTGGACGTTTCCGACGACCGCAAGGTGCTGTATATCCACGCCATGTTCCTGGATGACGAGGAGGAGTTGCGCCGCAACCTCAAAGAGATGGAGCACCGAGCCCTGGAGTTGTTTCGCTAATGGATACGGTCTTATTGATCAGCCAGGTCATCATGGGTCTGGCGCTCATACTTGCCTTCGTGCGTGTCGTGCGCGGGCCCAGCCTGCCTGACCGGGTGGTGGCGCTCGAACTGTTCTCCACTACCGTGGTCGGGCTGGTCGGGGTGTACGCCATTCAGTCGGGGGTGGCGAGTTTTCTGGATGCGGCCATCGTGATTGCCCTGATGGGCTTTCTGGCCGCTATTGGCTTTGCACGCTTTCTGGAACGGGGAGGGCCGAGGGATGATTGAAGCCATCAAAGGAGCGCTTCTGCTGACCGGCTCCTTGTTCATGCTGCTGGCAGCGGTGGGGCTGCTGCGCCTGCCTGATTTGTTGACCCGCATGCACGCGACCACCAAGGCGGCTGCCCTGGGCGTTATCCTGATCATGCTGGCGGCCGCGATGCATTTTTCCGAGGTTGGTGTGGTGGCCCGCTCGTTTGCCATCATCTTGTTCATTCTGATGACCGCGCCGGTAGCTGCCCATGTCATTGGTCGGGCAGGTTACTTCGTGGGGTCGCGACTCTGGAGTGGTACGGTCAAGGATGAGCTGCGGCCCAATTACGACCCCCTGACTCATGAGCTCAAGAGCGGCCTGGAAACCCAGGAAAATGCCAAGCGCCAGCCGCGTGCGACGGACCCGGATTAATTGAGCGAACGCTTTAAAACAGCGGCAGATAGTGAGCCGTAAAGAAAAAATACACAAAGCCACCTTCAAGGTGGCTTTTTTTTTGCGCCTAAAAAAAGGCCAAGCGTTAAAACTTGTCGTTATGTTTATGTACAATAATTGTACTGTATAAGTTATGATGTCTACGTTTTATGAGCGCCACGCACTCTCGACGCAGGCGCTACCCGTTTTACCCAATACATTCAGTATGCGGTTACTACCAGCGCTTATCTTCGTCAGACGATAAGCGTGCTGCTGGAGTCCGAGCGCTACTGCAGTAGGCGCGGCCACGAAGGACCCAGCCAGCAACGCATGCCGAGGAGGCAAGACCATGAACAGCACGATCGATATTGTCTGGCTGCAAGACGATTTGCGTGTCGCCGATAACCCCTTACTTCGCTTCTCATCAAGACCCGATCAACTTCTGTGTCTTTATGTATTGAACCGTCAGTGGCTCGAGCCCGCCATCGAAGACGAACCCACCCCCCGGATAGGTCCCGCCCGGCTGCGCTTTCTGTGGCAGAGCCTGATGGAGCTGCGTTGCGAACTGCTGCAGCTTGGCAGCGACCTGCTGGTGCGTATTGGCGACCCTGCTGTCGTGGTCGTTCAGGTGGCGGCCTCGTTGAAGGCCCGCGAAGTGCGCGTGGCAAGCCCCGCAGGAATTGAAGAAAAGCGGCACATGGAAGCCGTATCGCGCGACTTGCCTCCTACGACGACGTTGAAGACTCTGGAGAGTGGCTGCCTGCTGGATAGCGATGAGCTGCCTTTTGCGCTTGAAGCGCTGCCGGAAAGCTTCTCGGCCTTCCGCCGGTGCGTTGAAAAGAACAGCATCATTCCCCAAGCCACCGCGGCGCCCTTCACCTTGCCTGCCTGGCCGGAAGCCCCGCGTGGGTTTCCTCCTCTGAAAGCCGTCTGCGCCCAGACGGCCCAGTGGCAGCCCGATGAGCGTCAGGGCATGATATATGTGGGGGGCGAGAACGCTGCCCACGAGCGTATACAGCACTATATCTGCCGCCAGAATGGTCCTGCCAAGTACAAGAAGACCCGCAACGGGCTACTCGGTGCGGACTTCTCGACCCGGCTCTCCGCCTGGCTTGCCCGCGGCTGTCTGTCAGCGCGCCAGGTACGCGATAAGGTGATTGCCTGGGAGCAGGCGCACGGTAGCGACGAATCCAGCCAGCTGATCATTTTCGAGCTTCTCTGGCGTGAATACTTTCACCTGGTAGCCCGGGTTGAAGGGGCGAAGCTGTTCGGCAGCCAAGCGCTTCCCGAACCGTGCCAGGCGTTCAATCTGTGGCGCGAGGGTAGAACCGGCGTGCCGTTTGTGGATGCCGCGATGATCGAGCTGCGCCAGACCGGCTGGATTTCCAATCGGGCGCGGCAGAACGTGGCAAGCTTTCTGGTCAAGGATCTGAAGGTGGACTGGCGTCTGGGCGCCTGGTGGTTCGAACACTGCTTGATCGATTACGATGTGGCCTGCAATTGGGGTAACTGGCGCTATATTGCGGGTATTGGACGCGACCCGCGCCAAGGGCGCTATTTCAACGTGCTCAAGCAGGCGAGCTACTACGATCCCAAGGGGCTCTACGTAGCCTATTGGCTGCCCGCCTTGGAGTCGCTTCCCCATGGCGTGGAGCGACATCAGCCCTGGAGAAGTGCGCCGGCACAGTTTGCCAAGCCCCACGTCATGCCGGAAGAGTGGCAGCGTTGGATAATCCCGCAGGGCGAGCTTGAAGAAACTGACGAATAGGCGGCACGAAACGGGGGCGATTTTCGGCAAGCTCTGGTATCTGGTTATTTTCTGAGCCATTATCAGCCTTGCCAAGGATTGCCCAAGGAAAGATGCTATGCCTCCAATGACCGATTTATTGCTGTCCCGACGGCTGCGCCATGCAGCGCTTGCTGCCGGCCTGGCGTCGCTGCTGCTGGGTGGTAGCGCTTATGCAAGCCCTCAATTGATGAGTGAAGTGGATGCCCGCGGTGCCCAACAGCTGCGCTATGCCAATTTTGCCCAGTGGGTCAGCGACTTTCGACGTTTCGCCGCCGCGCAAGGAATCAGCGAGGCAACGCTTGCCTCGGCGCTGGATGGCGTACGTTACCGCGACCGTGTCATCGAACTTGACCGCTATCAGCCTGAATTCGTGCGGCCTATCTGGGAATACCTGGACTCGGCCGCTTCCGATACGCGCATCAATACCGGGCGTGAGCGGCTAGCCGAGCATCGGCAAACGGCGCTTGAGATGCAGCAGCGCTTTGGCGTGCCGGCTGAAATCATCGTGGCCATCTGGGGAATCGAGAGTAACTACGGCAGCAATTTCGGCGATTTTTCAACCATCGAAGCGCTCGCGACGCTAGCCTACGATGGCCGGCGCCACGAATTTGCCCGCGGTGAGCTGCTGGCGGCGCTGCGTATCATCGACCAGGGGGATATCTCCGCCGAGCGCATGAAAGGTTCCTGGGCGGGTGCCATGGGACACACCCAGTTCATTCCCAGCAGTTTCGAAGCCTATGCGGTCGATGGCGATGGTGATGGGCACCGTGATATCTGGGGCAGTATTCCTGATGTCATGGCTTCGACGGCCAACTACCTGGCAAAGGCCGGGTGGCAGGCCGGGCAGCCTTGGGGAGTCGAGGTGGTGCTGCCGGCCTCCTTTGATTACACCCAGACTGAGCGGCGCAGCAGTGCCGAGTGGGCAAGCCAGGGTGTACGTGCCCAGAAGGGCGGAGAGCTTCCTGGTTTTGAAAGCGCCGCCATCGTGGTTCCCGCTGGCGCCAATGGGCCGGCTTTTCTGACAGGTCCCAATTTCCGCGCGATTCTGCGCTACAACAACGCCACCAGCTATGCACTGGCCGTGGCTACCCTGGCCGATAAAATCGCCGGGCGCGAGGGCATTCAGCAGGCGTGGCCACGGGATGAAGCCATGCTGACCCGGGATGACGTCAAGGAGCTTCAGCAGCGCTTGAACGAGGCGGGGTACTCGGTAGGTGGTGCAGATGGTGTCATGGGACCTAACACGCGAGAGGGGCTTCGTGCTTACCAACGCGACCAGGGATTGACGCCGGATGCCTTCGCCACCCAGTCACTACTCGAGCGGTTACGTCAGGCTCGCTGAGCCAACAATTGATCTCTTATTTCACCAAGGATGATGCTATGGGATTTACAGGTAAAACGCTGTCAGGCGCCATATTGGCAAGTACGCTGGTTACCGGTGCAATGGCCAGCGATGACGATGTATTCGGCTGGATTGAAAATGCCACTATCGAGCCTGGCATCATGGTCAAGGCCAAGCTCGACAGCGGGGCGCTGACCTCATCACTGGATGCGCGGGATATCGAGATCTTCGAGAAAGAGGGCGAAGAGTGGGTACGTTTTCGCCTGAAGCTCGAAGACCAGATCAGCGGCGAGGAGTTCAGCGATAGCCTGGAGCGCCCACTGTACCGTGAACAGGCCGTGCGCGGCGCAGGTGGGCGCGACGAGCGCCCTGTCGTGCTGATGGAGGTCTGCATGGGCGATACCATCTATGAAGAGCAGTTCAGCCTGCGCGACCGCGAAAAAATGCTCTACCCGATGCTTCTGGGGCGTCGCACCATCAGCCATCTGGGGCTCCTGGATGTACGCAATACTTTCTTGCAGGAACCCAACTGCGGCGACGACGCCACTATCGTTCGTCAGGACCCTGAAGACAGCCAGTCCTGATCCAGTATACGCAAGGTTACTAGAACAGCCGTGACAGCAGTGCCGTCACGGCGGTTTCAACCCGCAGGATACGTGGGCCCATATGCATGCCCTCGCACCCCGCTTCCAGCAGCTTTTCAACTTCCCAGGGAATGAACCCGCCTTCCGGGCCGACCAGCAAAAGCGTCTTTTCGCTGATGTTGCGCGGGCACGCCATCGGCATGCCTGGATGTGCCACCAGTCCGCGTCGTCCGCCAAGCAAATCCGGCAATTGCTCGTCGATAAATGGCCTGAACCCCTTGCAGAGTGTAACGTTTGGTAGCTGCGTATCGCGCGCTTGTTCCAGGCCCAGTATCAGATGCTGATGGATTTTTTCCGGTAGTAGCTCCGGCGACTGCCAGTAGCTCTTTTCGACACGCTTGGTGTGCAGTAGCGTGATCTCCTTCACCCCGAGTGCGGTAACATGCTCAAGCGTTCGCGCCAGCATGCGCGGGCGGGGGAGCGCGAGTACCAGGTGAACGGGAAGCGCTGGCGGCGGCGCCTGAGTAAGGGGATCAAGCGTGAAGACGGCGAGTTCGTGGGTAAGCTCGGTAAGCTGCGCCTTGCCCATCTGGCCACCCTGAACGCCCACGGTCAGCCGGTCTCCAGGTGTGGCGCGATGAACCTCGCGAAGGTGGGCAAGCCGTCGCGGGTCGCTGATACGTGCCTGGCCCTGCTGATCGAGTTCGCCGGGATGAAGCAAAATCAAGTTCATAATCGGTATCTATTGGTCAAGGAATTGGCGCACTAATCTGGTTACATGGCTTGCATGGGCGCGTGGTGCAGGCACAATGATAGCATTGGGGGAGTGGCCCTATCGCGTCCAAGGAGATACGCAGTGCGCGTAATTCGCAAATATGCCAACCGCAGGTTGTACGATACCCAGCAGAGCCGTTATGTAACGCTTGAAGATCTGCGGCATTTGATTATTGAAGAAGAAGCCTTCCGCGTGGAAGACGCAAAGAGTGGCGAGGACCTGACGCGCACGATTCTGCTTTCCATCATTATCGAGCAGGAGCAATCCGACAATGAAGCAGAAGTCTTTTCCAACGACCTGCTGGCCCAGCTGATCCGGGTATATGACATGTCGTCTCCCCTGCCTTTGGCGCGTTATCTGGAGCAGGGGACTCAACTGATGCTCGAGCAGCAGAAGCGCCTGCAGACTCAGTGGCAGCAGGCCATGCGTCATACCCCCATGGAGTTCATGCGCGAGCTGGCAGAAGAGAACCTGCGCTTCTGGCAGAAGACGTTGAATCATGCGCCCCAGGAGCGCGAGGGTGAGGACGAGGATAAAACCTCCTGACACCATGCAAGACCGCCTTGTGGCATAATACGGCACATAATCGCTCTCCCGTTCGAGAAGGAAGAACATGAAGGTTTTGATGATAGGTGGCGGCGGCCGCGAGCATGCCCTGGCGTGGAAACTGGCGCAATCAAGCAGTGTCGAGCAGGTGTTCGTCGCACCGGGCAACGCCGGTACGGCCACGGAAGACAAGCTGACCAACATTGATATTGCGGCAACCGACCTGGCCGGGCTTGAAGCTTTTGCCCGCGAGGAAAATATCGGCCTGACCGTGGTCGGCCCCGAGGCCCCGCTGGTGGAGGGCGTGGTGGATCGCTTTCAGGCCGCCGGACTTGCCATCTTCGGCCCTACCCAGGCCGCCGCCCAGCTGGAAGGCTCCAAGTCGTTCACCAAGGATTTTCTGGCGCGCCACAAGATCCCCACGGCGGCCTATCAGACGTTTACCGCGGTCGAGCCTGCGCTTGACTACCTAAAGCAGGTTGGCGCCCCCATCGTCATCAAGGCCGACGGCCTGGCGGCTGGCAAGGGCGTGATTGTCGCCATGAGCGAAGCCGAGGCCGAGGCGGCCATTCGCGATATGCTCGAAGCCAATGCCTTTGGCGATGCGGGCGCTCGCGTGGTGATCGAAGAGTTTCTCGATGGCGAAGAGGCCAGCTTTATCGTCATGGTGGACGGAGAAAGCATTGTGCCGATGGCCACCAGCCAGGATCACAAGCGCGCTTATGACGGCGATACCGGCCCCAATACCGGCGGCATGGGCGCCTATTCGCCGGCCCCGGTCGTGACCCCTGAAATCGATGCCCGCATCATGCAGGAGGTCATCGTGCCGACCGTGAAGGGCATGGCTGTTGAAGGTAATCCCTACACCGGATTTTTGTATGCCGGGCTGATGATCGACAGCACCGGCCAGCCCAAGGTGATCGAGTATAACTGTCGCTTTGGTGACCCTGAGACTCAGCCGATCATGATGCGCCTGACGTCTGACCTGGCCGAGCTGTGCCTGGCAGGAGCGAAAGGACAGCTGGCAGGCAAGGCGTGCCAGTGGGACCCGCGCGCTGCCGTGGGCGTGGTGATGGCGGCAGGCGGCTATCCCGGCAGCTACGCCAAGGGTGATGTCATTCATGGCCTGAGCGATGCCGAGCAGTACAGCAAGGTATTTCACGCTGGTACTGCACGCACCGAGGCAGGCGATATCACGACCGCCGGCGGGCGCGTGCTGTGCGTCACGGCGCTGGGTGAAAGCGTGCGCGAGGCGCAGCAGCAGGCATACAAGGGCGTCAGCGCCATCGACTGGAAAGGCGCGGAGTACCGCCGCGATATCGCTTATCGGGCGATTGCCCGCGAGCAGCAGGTATAGATAACGTCACCTAAGCAGATAACGTCACATAACAGGGCGTTGTCGGTGCGCTGCCCGCATAACCGAAAGGAAACAGGCATGGAACGTGTAAAGCTGGATTTCCCCGCTGAAGCGATTATTCATCGTCACCCCCTGACGGTGCGGGTAACCGACATGAACTACGGCCGACACCTGGGCCATGACGCGCTGGTATCGCTTCTGCACGAGGCGCGGGTGCAGGCCTTTGCGGCCCTGGGACTTGCCGAGTGGGATATGGCAGGCTATCCGAGCATCGTGGCGGATCTGGCCGTGCAGTATCAGAGCGAAGCCCGCTTTCCGGATGCGCTGATCATCGAGACGGCCGTGCCGGCACCCATGGGCAAGGCGCTGACCGTGTATCAGCGCCTTGTGCAGCGTGATGGCGAGCGTGTGGTGGCCACCGCCCGAGTGAATCAGTTGCTCATCGATCTGACAACGGGCAAGCCTGTCACTGTGCCTGAGCCAGTGCGCCAGGCGCTTTCCAACGCGAGGGGCGCTTGATGTCGCGAGAGTATCCGATCATTGCCGTGACGGGTTCTTCCGGCGCGGGTACCACCACCGTGCGGCGCAGCTTCGAGCGAATGTTTCTGCGTGAAGACGTGCATGCCGCGGTAGTGGATGGCGACGCCTTTCACCGCTATACCCGCGATGATCTTCACCGGATCTTTCGCGAGGAGCCCGAGCGCAAGGACGAGCTTTCCCATTTTGCTGTCGAGGCCAACCTGCTGGACCGGCTCGAAGGACTGTTCAACGAGTACGGGGAGCACGGCACCGGCACGTTCCGGCACTACATTCACGCCGAAGACAAGCAGAAGATCGAAGCGGGCTACCGCATTGGTACCTTCACAGAGTGGCAGTCGCTGCCGTGCGGTACTGATCTGCTGTTCTATGAGGGGCTTCATGGTGGCCTTGTCACCGAAGAGTATGACATTGCCCGGCATGTCGATCTGCTGGTGGGGGTGGCGCCCACCATGAATCTTGAGTGGATCCAGAAGATTGACCGCGATACCAAGCTGCGCGGTTATTCGCAGGAGGCGGTGATCGACACGATCCTTGGCCGCATGAATGACTACGTGCGCTATATCCAGCCGCAGTTCTCGCGCACGCATATCAATTTTCAGCGTGTGCCCACGGTGGATACTTCGAACCCTTTCGAGGTGCAGGATATTCCTACCGATGCCGAGTCGTTCGTGGTCATTCGTTTTCGCGACCCTTCGACCGTGGATTTTCCCTGGCTCTTGGCCATGATCAAGGACGCCTTCATGACACGGCCGCATACCCTTGTGGTTCCCGGGGCGCGCATGTCGCTTGCCATGGAGCTTATACTGGCGCCACTGGTGCGCCACCTGCTGGCGCAGCGCCGCTTTCGCTGAGGCGCTACGCGCTCTTCAAGCGCCGTTCAACGTATCGATAACTAGGAGTAGGTATGGAGTGTCTATTCTGCAAGATCATCAATCGTGAAATCCCGGCGGATATCGTCTATGAAGATGACCATGTACTGGCCTTCAACGACATCAGCCCGACGGCACCTACGCACCAGTTGATCATTCCCAAAAAGCATATTGCCACCCTCAACGATATCGAAGAGGGGGAGCTTGCCTTGATCGGCCGTCTGCAGTTCACCGCCGCACAGCTTGCCAGGCAACAAGGCTTTGCCGACGATGGTTATCGGGTCGTGATGAATTGCAACGAAAAAGGCGGGCAGACGGTCTACCATATTCACATGCACCTGCTCGGCGGTCGGGCCTTTACCTGGCCTGCTGGATAGGTTGCTGTTGACTATCCGATTCACGATGTTCGCTATCCTCTTGTTAGTCGTCATGTGGAGTACGCCATGAAGCGCCAACTTAGCCGGTCTGATTGCATGATTCAGCAGTTCGATGCCGCGTTGCGCTCGCTGGTCCCTCATGCGGCCAAGCCCCAGCGTAACGACCCGGCCAGCAAGCTCGAGGAGATGGCGTTTGATGGTCATCAAAGACGCCACACGGCGGGACTGATGCGGGTCAATCATCTCATCGGCGTTGCCAATCAAGGGCTCTACCAGGGGCAGAGCGCCACCGCGGCGTTGCCCCACGCGCGCGGGCAGATGGAGCAGTCCGCCTCGGAAGCGTTTGATCATATGGCCTGGTGCGATGCTCGGCTCAGGCAATTGAACAGCCGTACCAGCTACTTCACGCCGCTGTTCTATGCCTCGGCGTTCGGGGTAGGAGCCGCTTCGGGCCTTGCCAGCGATCGTCTCAGCCTGGGCATGATAGGCGCTACGCGAGAGCTTGCCGGCAAGCATTACCAAGACCAGCAAAAGCAGCTGATCGCAGGTGATCAACGCTCCCACGCCTTGCTGCGGCAAATGGCGTCTGACGAGGCGCATCAGGCGCATTTGGCCATTGAGTCAGGCGGGATGCGTTTTATTGCCCCGGTCAAGTGGATCATGCGCTTCATCGCGCAAGGGTTGACCAAGGGCGCCTACTATCTCTAGCGCTATCTCTAGTACTGACTCTAGTACTATCTCTAGCACTACGTCTGTCACTTTGCTGACTGGCCCTTGGTTGCTGCAAGCCGCTTTAGCGTCACGCTGGGTAATGGATAACGCGACACGTTGCAAGCGGCGCGCAAAGTTGGCTTCATTTTCTTGACGAATAGCGGCTTATCGCCAAAGCTGAAGTGTGTCGAAGCAGATCTTGCGTAAGGTAACGTACGCTTTTGAATGAAAAAGCGTCACCAAGGAGAAGGAGAAAGACGATGCTAGGCAATGCGATGCTATTTTTGATTATTGCAATCGTTGCAGGCGTGCTGGGGTTTTCAGGAATTGCCGGCGTCGCGTCCACGATTGCCCAGATCCTGTTTGTGCTTTTCTTGATCCTGTTTGTGGTCTCGCTGTTCACCGGCAGGCGCCGCTAGCGAGACGTTGTGTCACGTAAGGAGCGCCACGTCAGGTAAACAAACAAAAAGCCCCGAAAGGGGCTTTTTGCATGCTGGGAGGCTAACCTCAAGCGTCGATACGCTTGTACTTCATCCGCTTGGGAGTATCGTTGCCGACCCGCTTTTTATGATCCTCTTCGTATTCGGTGTAGTTGCCATCGAAGAAGACTACTTCCGAGTCGCCTTCGAATGCCAGGATATGCGTGGCGATCCGATCAAGGAACCAGCGGTCGTGAGAAATCACCATGGCACAGCCGGGGAACGCCAGCAGGGCTTCTTCCAGTGCACGCAAGGTCTCGATATCCAGGTCATTCGAGGGCTCATCCAGCAGCAGCACGTTGGCACCCTGTTTTAGGGTCTGGGCCAGCTGCAGACGGCCGCGCTCACCACCAGAGAGTTCGTCCAGGCGCTTCTGTTGATCGTTGCCCTTGAAGTTGAAGCGGCCTACATAGGCACGCGAGGAGACTTCGTAGCCGTTGATGTTGAGGATGTCCTGCTCGCCAGAAACCGCCTGCCACACGGTCTGCTTGTCATCCAGCGCATCACGCAGCTGCTCGACATAGGCGATATCCACGGTATCACCGATGACCACGTTACCCTCATCAGGCTGCTCTTTACCCGTGACCAGCTTGAACAGCGTTGATTTACCCGCCCCGTTGCCGCCCACGATGCCGACGATCGCACCGGGCGGAATGGTGAAGGAGAGGTCCTGATATAGCAGCTTGTCATCAAAACGTTTGGTGACGTTGTGGAATTCGATCACCTTGTCGCCCAGGCGCGGGCCAGGCGGAATGTAGATCTCATTGGTTTCGTTGCGCTTCTGGAAATCGCCGGACTGCATCTCTTCAAAGCGATTGAGACGCGCCTTGCTCTTGGCCTGACGACCCTTGGCATTGCTGCGTACCCACTCAAGCTCCTGCTTGATGGCCTTCTGACGCGAGGCTTCCTGCTTGGCCTCCTGGGTCAGGCGCTGCTCTTTCTGCTCCAGCCACTGGGAGTAGTTGCCTTCAAACGGGATACCCTGGCCACGGTCGAGCTCCAGAATCCAGCCGGCGACGTTATCCAGGAAGTAACGGTCGTGGGTAATGGCTACCACGGTACCGCTGTAGTCGTGCAAGAAGCGCTCAAGCCAGGCAACCGATTCGGCGTCCAGGTGGTTGGTAGGCTCGTCGAGCAGCAGCATATCGGGGCTTGAAAGCAGTAGCCGGCAAAGCGCTACACGCCGGCGCTCACCGCCGGAAAGGTTGCCGACTTTCGCCTCCCAGGGCGGCAAGCGCAGCGCTTCTGCTGCCACTTCGAGTTTGCGCTCGATATTATGCGCATCGGCCGCTTCGATGATGTTCTCGAGCCGGGCCTGCTCGCTTGCCAAGGCGTCGAAGTCGGCATCGGGCTCGGCATAGGCTGCGTAAACCGCATCGAGCTTCTGCTGGGCTTCCTTGATGGCGCCCAGCGCCTCTTCGACGGTATCGCGAACGTTCTTTTCGTCGTCGAGCTGCGGCTCCTGGGGAAGGTAACCCACGTTGATACCCGGCATCGGACGAGCTTCACCTTCAAACTCTTTATCGACACCGGCCATGATACGCAGCAGTGTGGATTTACCCGCTCCGTTCAAGCCCAGTACGCCGATCTTGGCACCCGGGAAGAACGAGAGCGAGATATCCTTGAGAATTTGTTTCTTGGGCGGCACAACTTTGCCAACCCGATTCATGGTGAATACGTATTGCGCCATGGAAATCCGTTAGGTTGATGAATAACGACAGCAGTGTGCTGGAGTAGGGCTCAAATGATAGTGCGCTACGCCTGGAAAGGCCAGAAGGGGAGACCAGGCGCCACGGCCTCGAGGTACAGTGTGTAGTGTCGTGGAGCGAAAGACTTGAACTATAGGGATGCCAGATGCTGGGGACAGGCAAGGTCGCTGCCCCCGTCAGACAAAACCACGATCAGGCGCAGGAGGACGAATCAGACGTCCCAGTCATCTTCGATGGCTCGCTGAAGACGCCGCTCTTCAAGCCAGGCTTCTACCTGACGCCGAGCGCGCAACGTATCGGCCTTGCTGGGTTTATGCTTGCCAAACTGGTCGTCATTGACAGCGTCGAGGTTGTCGAACTCGTCGGCTTCCAGGCTATCAGACGAGTAGTTTTCACGATTCAAGGGGTCACGGCTCATGGTATGCCCTCCAACCCAAGCCGGCGAGCCGGCATCACAACGGCTTCTCGATGAGAGGAAGCGCCAAACGCTGTACTAGCGCCTAGCCGCTATATACCGCTGGTCGGGTTGAAGGTCAAGGCCTTTTGGTAATCTTATTGAATGTGGGCCTTGCGTTTCGCCTCATCGCTGTTCTGGAGTTCGGCAAGCGCCAGCTGCGCTTCTACACGATCGGTGACATCCTTCTGTACCCCGATAAAATACATCAGGTTGTCGGATTCATCGAAAACCGGCGTCATGGAGAGCTCGTTCCAGAACATGGAGCCATCCTTGCGATAGTTGCGCAACACTTCGCGGCACGGCCGTACGTCCTTGAGGGCCTGACGAATGGCATCCAATGCTTCTTGGTCGCGGTCATCATTTTGCAGAAACCGGCAGTCACGGTAGAGAATTTCGTCTGCGCTATAGCCGGTAAGACGCTCAAACCCTTTGTTGACATAGATGAGGATGTTTTCATCACCCTCCTGTTCGGCAACCACAATGCCGTCTTCAGAAGCGTCAACGATGCGTTCGAGTAGTTCAGGACTGATCAGGGGAGATCGTTTCATCTAAGGATTCCTATTTGCCTTGGTTCTTCCGTAGCCATGGCGCTGTCCATCAGCGCTGGAGCTAAGCGGCATTTCAAATCACTTATCACACCTAAAATAGCAGCACCTCGGCACATGGCTGCCATCTAACGCCCATGATGGCGAGCGTTGCGACGCTTTGCAATCAAGATCGTCATTCCACTTCAGGAAGCTTGTGGGCGCTAAACCAGGCACCAGCAGCCGTTACAGCCAAAAGCAGCAGGAGTGCAGCGCTTCCAAGCAGCTGGGCCAGCCCGCCCATCACGCCTCCTACAAACAGCATCAAGATACCCGTGATGGTATTGGAGAGCGCTACATAAAGTGCCCGGTTATCCTGTGTAGCCATATCGACCACGTAGGTTTTACGCCCCAGGCGAACGCCGTGATGCACGATGACCAGTAGCCCATACACCAGCGCATAGGGCCAGACGCTTTGTGTCCACTCGCCGGGCAGCCAGGCAAAACTGGCGCCCAGCACGCAGCACAATATGGTGCCGGTGGCGGCATTGCGCATCACCTGGCGGCTAGACTGATCGGCCAATTTTCCCCATATAGGGCTCGCTATCATGGCGGCGACTCCGGAAACCACCACCAGAAGGCCGAGACCGCCCAGGTCGGAGCCGCTTTGCTGCTGACCGAGCAGCGCAATATAGGGTAGTGCCAAGGCGCTTGAAAGTAGCAGCGCACGGGCGATGTTGAAGTGCAGGAAATTGCGGTCCTCCTTGAGGAGCGAAAGCCCGAGCTTGATGCTGCCCCAGGCATTTTCACCGCCTTCCACCGCGCCAGGAACCTCCCTGATACGAGCAGCGCTGAGTGCGTTGAGCAGCCAGCTAAAGCCGGCAATGCCAAGCAGTACCGCCAACGCCAGGTTCCCCGGCTGATCGCCCAGCAGCATCAGTACGCCGCCCGCCACCAGGGTGGCGCCGCCCGCCACGCTGCCGCTCCAGCCCATGAGGGTACCGCGCTTGCGCTTGGCAATGGTCTTGCCCATCACATCCTTGCTGGCGATGGAGGAGAGCCCCCGTGCCAGGGACAGCAGTACCAATATCACCAGCACTGCCGCACCGCCTAGACTGCCGCTGCCCGCCAATGCAAGTCCGGCCAAGGCGAAGGCGGCAAACGCCTGCAGCAGCGCCCCTGTTACCCACACCCCCTTGCGCTTTGGCTTGAGGCGAATGAACCCTGCTACAAATACCTGGGGCAGCAGGGCACCTGCTTCGCGAATGGGAACCAGAAAGCCAACCATCCATACCGGCGCCCCCATGATTCCCATCAGCCAGGGCAGGACCAGGCGAGCACTGGAAAGCTCGTCAGCCAGCTTGTTGCCCAACGAGGCCCATAGGTGAAGAAAAAAGTTGCGCGGCTGTTCCGCGCAGGCATCTTCAGGAATATCAGCGCATAAGCGACTATCTTCATCTCCGGTCAGCCATTCAAAAAGGCGAGACTGGGAAACGTCTTGTTTGGCCATCGGGGCTCCTTGGCGGTAACGGTCCTTGGGTGACAAAATGCGTCAATAGAATGCCACATTATAGAAATAAGGAATCCAAACGTGTCACGAATTCAGATTCGCTACTGCACACAGTGCCAATGGCTTCTGCGCAGTGCCTGGTATGCCCAGGAGCTGCTTTCAACCTTCAAGGAGAGTCTGGATGAAGTCGCGCTGGCGCCATCGCACGGCGGCACCTTTGAAATCTGGTGTGACGAAACGCTGATTTGGGAGCGCAAGCGGGATGGTGGTTTTCCAGATAGCAAGGTGCTGAAACAGCGCGTTCGAGACCTGATCGCTCCCGAGCGTGACCTGGGGCACGTTGACCGATGAGTCAGGACCGTCAGGCCATCTTGTACGGGATAGGAGCGGTAGGCTTGTGGTCAACTGTCGCTACCGCCTTCAAGGTGGGGTTGAGCTACATGAGCCCGCTTGAACTGATGTGGCTGGCCGCCCTGGTTTCCTGGATGTTGATGGGCGGATTGGTAATCCGCCAGGGCAACATGAGACAAGCGTTGAGCCAAGGATGGAAGACGGCACTCTGGGCCGGAGTGATGAATCCGGTGGCCTACTATCTGGTGCTGTTTGCCGCGTATGACCGCTTGCCGGGCCAAGAGGCAATGGCGCTGAACTACACCTGGGCGTTGGCCATGGCGTTTCTCGCCGTTCCCCTGCTCGGCCAACGCTTGACCCGTATGGACATCATTGCCGGCTTGGTGGCCTACGCCGGGGTTTGGATAATCGCTACACGCGGTGCGGTGCTGAACGTTACGTTTGCCGACCCCGTGGGTGTGGCACTGGCGCTCTCCTCCACGCTTCTGTGGGCGCTTTATTGGCTTTTGAACGCGCGTGATACGCGTCAGCCGCTGGTGGGGCAGTGGCAGAATTTTACGGTCGGTCTACCGGTCCTGACAGTTTTATTGCTGATTGGCCCGGGGCTTGAATGGCATAGCTGGAAAGCTTTCGCAGCCGGCGTCTATGTCGGTCTGTTCGAAATGGGCATTGCCTTCATCTTATGGCAGCTCGCGGTGCATAAGGTATCGCGAACGGCCAAGGTCTCGAACCTGATTTTTCTATCGCCGCCTGTTTCGCTGATGCTGCTTCATTTTGTCGTTGGAGAGCCGATATTGTTCTCAACCTTTCTAGGCCTCGTCTTGATCTTGACAGGGCTAGGCGTTCAACAGCTTCAGCCCAAGCCTCAGCGGGTGGAGTAAGCGCTATGTTTATTTTTGTTTGTATCTTGTAAATCCTGCGTAACTTTTGTTTGATACGCTTTCTTGCGAGGTCGTTTTCATCGGCTAGAATAGTTAAATCGCTTATAAAATTTTAAGTATTCCAGCTATGTGGTTTATTCGCTTAATGAAAGCGCCAAGCATATGAGCCTCATGCAAGTGCAACGGGGTGGTGTAAGTAGCGGCTCCTTTGCTAGCTAATTATTTTATGCAACTGGGATCTCTCTTGATGAACCGTAAAGTGAAAGTAAAATTAAAAAAGACTTTCTTGAACACTGCCATTAAGCCGCTGACATTCGCCACCCTTGCCTGTCTGCCGTTTTCCGCCTCGGCTCAGTCTCTGCCCGCCAGCCTCTATGCACCGGGTACTACTGATCTTCCCAGTGTTATTCAGCAAACCATCGTCAGTAACCCTGACGTTAATGCCGCCTGGGCCAATTTCTCTGCATCGGGTAGCGATGTGAGGGCGGCCAAGGGCAACTACCTGCCTACTATCGATGTAAGAGGTGGGGTGGGGCTTCAGGATCAGCAGAACGACGGGCAGGGCAGTTACAGCAGCGATTTTGCCGAGCTGACCCTGACGCAAATGGTGTTCGACGGTTTTGCCACGCGCAGTGAAGTGCAGCGTCTGGATCATACGCGCCTGATTGCCTATTTTCAGCTGTTGGGCGCCAGTGAAGACACTGCCCTGGAAGCCTTCCGTACCTATCTGGATGTGCTGCGTTATCGTGAGCTGGTTCGCCTGGCACAAGACAACTATCGCCAGCATCAGCGGGTATTTTCGCAAATCGAGGAGCGAGCCCGCTCGGGGGCTGGGCGTGGAGTGGATCTTGAGCAGATCAGCGGGCGTCTCGCGCTTGCCGAGTCCAACCTGATGTCGGAGGCCTCCAACCTTCACGACGTTACCGCACGCTATCAACGTATCGTGGGTGTCCTGCCCGCGCAGAACATGGCGCCAGCGCCTTCATTGACCAGTCAACTGCCGCCTAGCGTGAATGCAGCCGTGGAAATGGCCTTTCAGGGTAATCCGGATTTTTATGCCGCGATGGAGAACATCGAAGTGCAGCGCGCCGAGCAAAATGGCGCTCGGGCGTCCTACATGCCCCGTCTGGATATTCAAGGCCGTACCGGTACCAACAATCAGGATAACTCCCTGGCGGGGCGCAGTGATGAGCACAGCATTCAACTGGTCGCCAGCATGAACCTGTACCGCGGGGGTAGCGACCGCGCGGCGTTTGAGGCTGCTGCCACGCGTATCGAGCAGGCCATCAATCAGCGCGAAGTTGCCTGTACCAACGTTCGCCAGACCACCCAGATCGCCTATAACGATACTCAGCGGATAACCGAACAGCTCAGCTACTTGAATGATCACCGCCAGTCGATCGATCGGGTGCGGGGGGCCTATCAACAGCAGTTCGATATCGGTCAGCGCACGCTTTTGGACGTTCTGGATAGCGAGAACGAGTATTTTGAAGCCAGCCGTGCCTATGCCAATGCCGAGTTTGATCGTACCCTGGCCGAAGCGCGTACGCTGGCGGCCATGGGGCAGTTGATGCAAACCCTGCAAGTGGCGCGAGATGACGTTCCAAGCCTTGCTGAACTTGGTTATGAAGCCCCGTCGATGGCGCCCGGGCAGGTCTGTGCCAACGATGGGCCCCAGGGGTTCACGCTGGAAGATTTTACGGCTGGCTATTAATTAAACGACTAGCCTGTCGATACTATGACCGAGCCGCTCTGTTATTGGTATTCGCGGCGCGGTCAACTGACGCTGCTCGTACAGGCTTTAGGTGAGAGCGTTCCGCGGCGGTATTTCACGTACACGGTTGCTAATGTAATGAGGTCTTCGTGACGCAAAGCAAGCTGGAAATTTCCAGTTCCTTGCCCGGTGGCAAGCAGAAAGTTAGTGATGAGCTTTTGGAGTGTCTCAAAGCCATTGCCACGTTTCATCAGCATGAAGTGTCCAGTGAAGCATTGATCGCCGGCCTGCCCCTGGAAGAGGGCAGGCTGATACCTTCTGTATTCGGCCGGGCGGCAACACGCGCGGGATTGACTGCGCGTATCGTGAAGAGTCGTTTGTCGGCACTCAACCCTGCGCTCCTTCCCGCCGTTTTGCTCCTGGAGCCGGGCCGGGCCTGCGTGCTGCTGGCGCTGGATATGAAAAACCAGAAGGCTCAGGTGATTTTCCCCGAGCTTTCCGATGCAGCGGTTGAAATCTCTCTCGATGAGCTGCACGCCGGCTACAGCGGTGAAGCAATTTACGTGCGGCCCAAGTTCAGGGCGGATCATGCATCAGAGCCTGGCGTAAAGAAACAGCGCGATCAGCACTGGTTCTGGGGAGTGATCCGGGAAAACCGTAAGCTTTACCGCGATATCGTGCTGGGCTCGGTCGCGGTGAATCTATTTGCCTTGGCGATGCCGCTGTTCGTACTCAACGTTTATGACCGGGTGGTGCCCAACCAGGCAACGGAAACGCTTTGGGTATTGGCAATTGGCGTTTTCATCGTCATCTGTTTTGATCTGGCGCTGCGTCTCATGCGCTCGGGATTCGTCGACCTGGCGGCCAGTCGGGCCGACGTGAAACTGTCATCTGCCATCATGGCCAAATCGCTGGGCATGCGCCTCGAGGAGCGGCCGGCTTCTACTGGCTCATTTACCTCTACGCTGCAGTCGTTTGAATCGGTGCGCGCCTTTATCGGTTCGGCTACCATTCTCGGCATCGTCGATTTGCCCTTTGTACTTCTGTTTGCCGCCATCATTGCGCTGATCAATCCGTGGCTGATACTGCCCGTACTGGCCGGTATCGTATTTGTGCTGCTATACGCGC
Organism: Vreelandella aquamarina; assembly: GCF_020075495.1. Classification (GTDB taxonomy): domain Bacteria; phylum Pseudomonadota; class Gammaproteobacteria; order Pseudomonadales; family Halomonadaceae; genus Vreelandella; species Vreelandella aquamarina_A. The sequence goes on along the minus strand of NZ_JABYQT010000006.1, from coordinate 4,184 downwards.
TGGCCGCCCAGGGCAAGTTGCATGAGCTCTCGCAAACCACCTGGGAGGTGGGCGCCAAGCGTAATGCGCTGCTGGTGGAGTCGATTTCGCAGCTGGAAACCGTAAAGGCGCTGCGCGCCGAGAGTCGGATTCAGCGTCATTGGGAGAAAGCGTCTGCCTTTCTGTCGCGCACCGGTGCCCAGCTAAAACACGTCAGTACGTCCGTGTCCAGCGTGGCGCAGTGGGCGCAAAGCAGCGTTGCCGTGTGTGTCATCATCGTGGGTGTCTACCAGATCATCGAAGGCAACCTGACCCAGGGCGGGCTGATCGCCGCCTATATGCTCTCTTCGCGAGCCATGGCGCCCATCAGCCAGGCGGCAGCGCTGCTTGCCCAGTACCATCAGTCCTCCACGGCGCTCGAGTCGTTGAACAAGGTGATGGACAAGCGCGTCGAGCGTCATGAAGGCAAGGCTTACGTCGAAAAGCCCAGTGTGGCCGGCAACATTCGGCTGGAAAAAGTCACCCTGCGCTACCCTGACGAAGAGCGTGACGCGCTCAGGGATGTCTCCATTTCCATCAAGGCGGGCGAGAAGATCGCGCTGCTGGGACGGATCGGTTGTGGCAAGTCGTCGTTGAACAAGCTGATTCTCGGTTTTTACCAGCCTACATCGGGTTCCATCATGCTCGATGATGTCGATATTCGACAGCTGGATCCGCTTGAGCTGCGGCGTCATATTGGCTATGTACCGCAGGATGTCAGCCTGTTTGCCGGTTCGCTGCGCGATAACATCGTGGCCGGTGGAGGAAGTGATCATGTCGATGATGAAGAGCTACTGCGAGCGCTGCAAATTGCCGGGCTAAAGTCGCTGGTGAACGCGCATCCCAGCGGTATCGACCTGCAGGTCGGCGAGCGTGGTCAGGCGCTGTCCGGTGGTCAGAAACAGTCGGTCGCCATTGCACGCGCGCTGGTACAAGATCCCTCGATCCTGCTGCTTGATGAGCCTACCAGCTCGATGGATAACGCCAGCGAAGAGGCGTTCAAGGCCAACCTGACCAAGGTGGCCGAAGGCAAGACGGTGCTGGTCGTCACTCACCGCACGTCGCTGCTGTCTTTGGTCGATCGCATCATCGTCATGGATGCAGGCAAGGTCGTTGCCGACGGTCCGCGCGATACGGTCGTCGAGGCGCTGCGTAACGGTCAGATCGGGAGGGCATCATAATGGCCCGCAAGTCCTCATCGACGGCTGAACAGAAAGGCTTCGACGCCATTGGCCGGTTCTCCGAAAAAGGCCAGAAACCGTTTCGCCCGTTCATGGATCGGCTGTTTGCCCGGCGCGTTACCTCGGCGCACCTGAGCCGTGACTGGGCAAGCGATACCGATTGGGCGCGCATGCAGCAAGAGCCCATCCGGGCTCGCCTTTTTCTCTATACGGTCTTGCTTACGCTGATTGCCCTGCTGGTGTGGGCTTATTTTGCGTCCATTGATGAAGTTACCCGGGGGGCCGGCCGGGTTATACCGGCAAGCCAGCTGCAGCGCATTCAGTCCTTCGACGGCGGAGTGGTCGAGCGGATCATGGTGCGCGAAGGGCAGGTAGTGAGCGCAGGTGATGTGCTCATGCAGATCGACCCTACACGGTTCGTGTCTGATTTTCGTGAAAACCGTGCGCAGCGCTTTGCCCTCGAGGCGCGCGCCGAGCGGCTTCGCGCGCTGGCTACCGATACCGATTTCGAACCGTCTGACGAGCTGCGTCAGGAAGTGCCGGACATTATCCTGCAGGAGCGAGAAGCCTACGAAAGCCGGCGTGAGGAGCTGCGTGAGCAGACCAATGTGCTGAGGGATCGTATTCGTCAGCGTGAGGAAGAGCTGCGTGAGGCCGTGGCACGCCGCGATACCGCTCAGCGTGAAGTCAACATGGCAAGCCAGGAACTCAACCTGACCCGTCCTCTGCTCGCATCAGGGGCGGTTTCCGAAGTGGAAATACTACGCCTGCAGCGTCAGGTGTCCGCCGCGACCGGTGAGCGAAGCCAGGCAGACGCAGCGGTTTCGCGGTTGCAGGCAGCCGTCGAGGAAGCGCAGACGCAACTGCGCGAGCTAAGTGCCGAGCGCAGGAGCGAATGGCGCAACGACCTCGCTCAGGCGATAGGTGATCTGAATGCGCTCCAGCAGTCGGGAACGGGCCTTCAGGACCGTGTGCGATTAACTGAAATACGCTCGCCAGTCGATGGCGTGGTGCAGCGTATTCATATCAATACCATCGGCGGAGTTGCCCAGCCCGGTCAGGAGGTGGTCGAGATTGTACCCAGCGATGACCAGCTGCTGGTAGAAGCGCGCATTGCTCCACAGGATATTGCATTCCTGCACCCGGGCCAGGCCGCCACTATCAAGCTGACGGCCTACGACTATGCCATTTATGGCGGATTGCAGGCTGAGCTTGAGCACATAAGCGCCGATACCATTACGGATGATGATAACAATACCTTTTATCTGGTGCGGGTACGTAGCCTGGAAAACGAAAACGTCGCCGAGCGGCTTCAGGTCATCCCCGGGATGACCGCACAAGTCGATATCGTGACCGGAAAGAGAACGGTGATGCAGTTTATGCTCAAGCCTGTGTTGAGGGCATGGCGTGATTCAATGGGGGAGCGCTAATGACAAATTGGTTTGTGACCACAGACGGCGACCTGAAATCGCGTTGGAAAGCGGCTTTTCCAGATGCCGAGCCCTTACAGGTTCATGACGTCAATGAGCAGGTACAGGCAGATGATATTGTGTGGCTTACAACATCTGCCGAAGCTTGGCCAGCCCTCACCCAGCAACTGGTGGGCGTCCGGGCCACGGTGGTTGTGCTGAGTTATACGCCTAACGACCGCGAAGCGCTGAAAGCACTGGACCTTGGCGCCCGCGGTTATGTACATACGCTGGCCGCCGTGGACGTGCTCAAGCAGGTGGCGCTGGTGGTGGCCAATCAGGGAGTGTGGGTGGGGCAGGATCTTCTGGCCAAGGTGCTGGGCGGCTCCTTGAAGGCACTGCAAACGCGTACCCCTTATCATGACGTTGCCACCAACCAGAGTTTGAGCCTGTTGAGCGAGCGGGAGCGTAAGGTGGCTCTCGCGGTCATGTCAGGAGCCAGCAATAAGGAAATTTCACGCCAGCTTGAAATCACCGAGCGTACGGTCAAGGCTCACCTGAGCACCATTTTTAAAAAGCTCGAGGTACGTGACCGACTGCAACTGAGCTTGAAGCTCGCCACACGCGATCATTCCACCACTTCTGACTGAATATGTCGTGCTTGAGGCTTCATCGCTTCAGGCACGGTCTGTCTTTTTTGAATTCCCCCTCTTTTTTGTCCATCGGTACAATATTTTTTACTAGCGCCTATGCCTATGATGCGCTCATATGCCGTCACTCTTTCTAGCGCTTCAAGCAACGCTAGCCAAGACGGCTTCTCAGCTCATCTAGGAGTAACCTATGGCCGCGGCAACCATTATCTCGATTACTGGACAAGCTTGGGCGCGTGATGCAGACGGTAACCTGCGTGAACTGCGCATCGGTGACGTGCTCCAGGAAGGTGAAACGCTGATCACCTCAAGTGACGGCCGAGTCGAGCTGGACTTTGCCGATAGTACCGGTATCAATCTGGTAGAAGGCGGTCAAGAGGTTGTCGTTACTCCTGAGTTGGACAGCGACCAGATTGTGGCAACAGACGAAGCCAGCGTGCTAGATGAAGACCTGGAAGCTCTGCTTGCCGCCCTCGATGATGAAGACGGTGACCTGCTTGAGCTGCTTGATGCTACTGCCGCCGGTGGCGCAGGCGGCGGCGGCGGTGGCAGTCACGACTTCGTGCGCGTTGCGCGCATTGCCGAAGAAACCGACCCGCAGAGTTTCGAAACCTCCGGCAGTCTTGGCGAAGCCGAGTTTTTCGACCTGGATGGCGTCCCCCAGGCCGCTGATGCCGATGATACTGCTCCGGTAGACCCGACCGATCCCGTTGATCCGACTGATCCCGTTGATCCGATCGATCCGGTCGAGCCGACCGATCCCGTTGACCCGACTGATCCCGTTGACCCGACTGATCCTGTTGACCCGACTGATCCTGTTGACCCGACTGATCCTGTTGACCCGACTGATCCTGTTGACCCGACTGATCCTGTTGACCCGACTGATCCTGTTGACCCGACTGATCCTGTTGACCCGACTGATCCTG
>NZ_JABYQT010000068.1 GCF_020075495.1 Vreelandella aquamarina | reverse complement strand
AGTGATAAATGCACCTTCACGTTAAAAAAAGAGAAAAGACCTTTCTTTTTCTTTTAAAGGTGAAAAGAAACGTGTGTTTATCACTGCTTATAGCAGTCGCTCTTTAACAATGTATATCATGCTGACATGAACGTTTTTAAACGTTCATACGTAATTGTTGTGTGATACGTCTCAAGCGTATCCGGCAATCGTTGTCATTGCGAGATACCAGACCCCTTCG
>NZ_JABYQT010000067.1 GCF_020075495.1 Vreelandella aquamarina | reverse complement strand
CGCTACAGCCTGACCGAGGGCAGCAATGCCGACGGCTACTACGCCATCGACGCGATCACCGGCACCGTCACCCTGACCGACGCGGGCGCGGCCCACGTCAACGGCGGCGGCAACCTGCCGGCGGTGAGCGTGACCGTGACTGACGCACAAGGTCTGACGGCAAACGACACCGCGCCCGTGGGTGAGAGTGCCTTGCTGCCCACCGTCGAGGTGACCAGCA
>NZ_JABYQT010000066.1 GCF_020075495.1 Vreelandella aquamarina | reverse complement strand
CGGCTTCGGCCGCGCCCTGGATGGCGTCATAAGTGCTGGTCACCTCGACGGTGGGCAGCAAGGCACTCTCACCCACGGGCGCGGTGTCGTTTGCCGTCAGACCTTGTGCGTCGGTCACGGTCACGTTCACCGCCGGCAGGTTGCCGCCGCCGTTGACGTGGGCCGCGCCCGCGTCGGTCAGGGTGACGGTGCCGGTGATCGCGTCGATGGCGTAGTAGCCGTCGGCGT
>NZ_JABYQT010000065.1 GCF_020075495.1 Vreelandella aquamarina | reverse complement strand
AGGCGCTGTCACCCACGGTGGCGTCGCCACGTGCGGTCAGGCCGTCTTCGTCCGTTACCGTGACATTGACCGCCGGCAGGTTGCCGCCGCCGTTGACGTGGGCCGCACCTGCGTCGGTCAGAGTGACGGTGCCGGTGATCGCGTCGATGGCGTAGTAGCCGTCGGCGTTGCTGCCCTCGGTCAGGCTGTAGCGCAGCGCCGCGTTGTCACCGTCCGGGTCGTTGCCCTGGCTGGTCG
>NZ_JABYQT010000064.1 GCF_020075495.1 Vreelandella aquamarina | reverse complement strand
ATCAAATCCATACCGCATACCTAAATTTCCGACCTGGGTAACATCCTGGGTAACGAATGGGTAAAACAGAGGCAGCATCAATTAGAATCATAGGGTTATGAACGCTAAAGTTGTTATGCTGGATAATAATTATAGCGTTGTATAGCACTGTATATAACTCCATGTCTCCCCGTTTCACCCGCTATTTTCCCCGCCCAATCTGCATATCCCGCCATATCACTCCATGTGAATTATCACTCGAC
>NZ_JABYQT010000063.1 GCF_020075495.1 Vreelandella aquamarina | reverse complement strand
CGACCAGCCAGGGCAACGACCCGGACGGCGACAACGCGGCACTGCGCTACAGCCTGACCGAGGGCAGCAATGCCGACGGCTACTACGCCATCGACGCGATCACCGGCACCGTCACTCTGACCGACGCGGGCGCGGCGCACGTCAACGGCGGCGGCAACCTGCCGGCGGTGAGCGTGACCGTGACCGACGCACAAGGTCTGACGGCAAACGACACCGCGCCCGTGGGTGAGAGTGCCTTGCTGC
>NZ_JABYQT010000062.1 GCF_020075495.1 Vreelandella aquamarina | reverse complement strand
CGACCAGCCAGGGCAACGACCCGGACGGCGACAACGCGGCACTGCGCTACAGCCTGACCGAGGGCAGCAATGCCGACGGCTACTACGCCATCGACGCGATCACCGGCACCGTCACTCTGACCGACGCAGGTGCGGCCCACGTCAACGGCGGCGGCAACCTGCCGGCGGTGAACGTGACCGTGACCGACGCACAAGGGCTAACGGCTAACAACACCGCCACCGTGGGTGACAGCGCCTTGCTGC
>NZ_JABYQT010000061.1 GCF_020075495.1 Vreelandella aquamarina | reverse complement strand
TGCCGCCGCCGTTGACGTGGGCCGCACCTGCGTCGGTCAGAGTGACCGTGCCGGTGATCGCGTCGATGGCGTAGTAGCCGTCGGCGTTGCTGCCCTCGGTCAGGCTGTAGCGCAGCGCCGCGTTGTCGCCGTCCGGGTCGTTGCCCTGGCTGGTCGCCACCGGCTGGCCGGCTTCGGCCGCGCCCTGGATGGCGTCATAAGTGCTGGTCACCTCGACGGTGGGCAGCAAGGCGCTGTCACCCA
>NZ_JABYQT010000060.1 GCF_020075495.1 Vreelandella aquamarina | reverse complement strand
TCGACGCGATCACCGGCACCGTCACCCTGACCGACGCGGGCGCGGCCCACGTCAACGGCGGCGGCAACCTGCCGGCGGTGAACGTGACCGTGACCGACGCACAAGGGCTAACGGCTAACAACACCGCGCCCGTGGAGGCCAGCGCCTTGCTGCCCACCGTCGAGGTGACCAGCACTTATGACGCCATCCAGGGCGTGGCCGAAGCCGGCCAGCAAGTGGCGACCAGCCAGGGCAACGACCCGGACGG
>NZ_JABYQT010000059.1 GCF_020075495.1 Vreelandella aquamarina | reverse complement strand
CATCGCCTCTGGCTGCCTAGGCATCCACCGTGTGCGCTTCATTGCTTGACCCTATAACCCGAAGGGGTCTGGTATCTCGCAATGACAACGATTGCCGGATACGCTTGAGACGTATCACAAAACAATTACGTATGAACGTTTAAAAACGTTCATGTCAGCATGATATACATTGTTAAAGAGCGACTGTTCAGTGAACAGTGATAAAGCGACACTTGCGTGTACGATTTATCAATGATCACGAAACGAC
>NZ_JABYQT010000005.1 GCF_020075495.1 Vreelandella aquamarina | reverse complement strand
TCTGGTCACACAGGATAATCTAGTGAGTATTGGGATAAAGCAAGGAGGGATAAAAAGCTAGGAAAATCAATTGGTGCGGATGGGGAGACTCGAACTCCCACACCTTACGGCACTAGAACCTAAATCTAGCGTGTCTACCAATTCCACCACATCCGCAGAAGACGTGGCGTATCTTATCAACTCGCTGGAAAATGTCAACGCTGTTGTGCAATATACCAATAGAATCAGCGCTGTCAGGAGATACCGTGAGGCTATCCATCACTTGGCCACGCATGCACCAGATGCTGCGCGGTGCACTGCCTGGCTACTGTGCTTTCTGTCTGGCGAGGACCGTGGCGGGGCAGGGGTGGTGTCATGCCTGCTTTGTCGAAATGCCCTGGAACATCAAGTCGTGTAGACATTGCGCCAATCCGTTGCATGAGCGCACTCAAGCCCTGTGCGGTCACTGCCTGCGAAAGCCACCGCCCATCCGCCATACGCAAGCAGCGTTTCTTTACCAGGCCGCCATCACAGAACTGATTCACGATTTCAAGTTCAATGCCTCGCCCCGTGCCGGAATGCTGCTGGTAGAGCTGATGTTGACGACCGTGCCCCGTCAGCCCGGTGCGGCCCTGCTGGCGGTGCCCATGCACCCAGTGCGTGCTCGCGAGCGCGGTTTCAATCAGGCGCAGTGGCTGGCCGAGCAGTTGGCCAGGCGCACCGGCTTGCCGCTATTGCAGGCAGAATGTCATAAGCTGGTAGCTTCCCAGCGTACCCTGAACCGCCAGGAGCGGGCGGCCAACTTGCGTGGGACGTTTCGTATGGCAAGCAAGACACGCGCGCTACCTGCTCACATTATGCTGGTGGACGATGTGGTCACGACCGGAGCAACGGGCAATGCGTTGGCTGAAGTCGCCATCGATGCCGGCGTCGAGCGGGTGGATATGTGGGCCGCAGCAAGAACGCCGCTGGGTGATAATTGATAAGATAGGCGTTTGGTCAGCAAGGAGCGGTTCATGTCACATCCATTTAGTGCGCTTTCACCCGATGCGGTCATGTCGGCGATCGAATCCGTCGGAATCTGGCCGGCCGGCGAGCCGTTCGCGCTCAACAGCTATGAAAACCGCGTACTGATGTTTCGAGACGACGAGGCACGCCGTTGGGTAGTCAAGTTCTACCGTCCCGAGCGGTGGTCGGATGCCGCCATTCAAGAAGAGCACGATTTCCTGCAGGAGCTGGATCAGGCGGGCGTACCGGTCGTGCCACCCTGGCGTGATGCAGAAAGTCAGTCGCTGCATCGCTATCAGGCGTTTCGCTTTGCGCTGTTTCCCCAGTATGCGGGTCAAGCGCCGGAGCTTGATAACCCCGCTCACCTGTTCGCCCTCGGCGAGGTGCTGGGCCGCTTGCACCAGGTATCACAACGTAAAGCGTTCGAGCATCGAGCGAGCCTGGAGCTTGCTGGCGGTATCGAAGATGCCGAACAGCGCGTGCTGCAAAGTCAGTGGCTTAACAAGTTTCAGCGCCGCGCCTATGAAGCGGTCATCCAGAAGCTGCAAAATCAGCTTGCCTACAGCGCGCTGGACACGACTTCATTGATTCGCTGCCATGGTGACTGCCATCTTGGCAACGTGCTGGGGCGCGATGAGCAGTTCACGCTGGTAGATTTTGATGATTGCCTGATGGCGCCGGCGATACAGGATATCTGGATGCTGCTGCCCACCGATGAGCCAAACGGCTGGCGGACCCAGCTCAGTGAGATCAGTGAGGGGTATGAGGAGTCGCTGGCGTTTCCTCACGAGCAGATGGCGCTGATCGAGCCGCTGAGAGCCTATCGCTTGATCCGGCACACTGCCTGGCTGGTCTCCCGGTGGGACGACCCGGCCTTTCCCCGTGCATTTCCCTGGATGGCGGAGAGCGGTTACTGGGATCAGCACATTCGTCAACTCGAGCAGCAAAGCCTGCAGCTCGAGCGGCCCCTTTGGCTTGCTTGAGGGCCTGCTGCCTGAAAAGCCTCATCGGCTCTGCCACATGGCGCTCAGGTACGTTAAAATGCGCCGATCAACCGCTTAACAGCACTCCTATAACGTTACATGAGCCTTTATTTGCCCGGGTGTTACGCCCTGTGTGAACTTAAGGTTCAGGCACTGTTTTAAGGCTGTCAGTGTGCAGGTCAGGATGGCTTTAAAAGCATCAGCCTGGGTTCACGTTGGCACCGTTTTGATGAGGCTTACTATGACCGACGACATCGCCCAGCACTATCGCCAGATTATTACGGCCCTTGGCGAAAACCCGGACCGCGAGGGTCTGCGCGATACTCCCAAGCGGGCGGCCAAGGCCATGCAGTTCCTGAATGCAGGCTATCAGCAGTCGCTCGAGGAAATTATCAATGGCGCGGTTTTCGAGTCGCAAACCGACGAGATGGTGCTGGTCAAGAATATCGAGCTTTACTCCATGTGCGAGCATCACCTGCTGCCGTTCATTGGCAAGTGTCACATTGCCTATTTGCCCGACGGCAAGGTGCTTGGGCTTTCCAAGTTTGCGCGCATCGTGGACATGTATGCCCGTCGTATGCAGATCCAGGAAAACCTGACCCGCGAGATCGCCGATGCCGTACAGCAGGTGACGGGGGCAAAAGGAGTGGCCGTCGTGGTGGAAGCACGCCATTTGTGCATGATGATGCGCGGCGTCGAAAAGCAGAACTCGAGCATGACATCGTCTGTCATGCTGGGAGGATTCCGTGACAATCAAGCGACGCGTCAGGAGTTTTTGACGCTGATCAACTGACTATCCTGGCAGGCGCTGCCGGGCAGCGATGTTTGCTAAACCCTTGGTCAAATGTAGCGTTTCGTCTTAGCATGAAAGCGTAGATATGAGCCCACAGGGCCATCATTTGGCCAGGAGTCTGTCATGGAAGCGCTTAAAGAGACACAGCTGTATTGCCCCTTTGCCTATATCGACGGCAGCTGGGTAGCCGCTGACAGTGGAGATCAGATTAACGTCATCAATCCTGCCACCGGAGAGCCGATGGGGGATATGCCAAGGCTTGGCAAGGCAGAAACCGAGCGTGCCATCGATGCCGCCGATGCCGCCTTGCCTGCCTGGCGCTCGCTGACCGCCCAGGAGCGAGCTGATATGCTGCTCAAGTGGCACGACCTCATGCTTGAGCATAAGCACGACCTGGCTCTGCTGATGACCTTTGAACAGGGCAAGCCAGTCAAGGAAGCAGAAGGCGAGATCGCTTACGCGGCAAGCTTTCTGCGCTGGTTTGCCGAAGAGGCGCGCCGGGTATATGGCGAGACCATACCGGCGGCCAAGGCAAGTCAGCGTATTCTGGTCACCAAGCAGCCAGTCGGTGTGGTGGGCGCCATTACTCCGTGGAATTTTCCCGCCGCCATGATTACCCGCAAGGCGGGGGCCGCCCTGGCTGCAGGGTGCACCATCGTCGTCAAACCTGCCAGTCAGACCCCTTTTTCCGCCACCGCGCTGGCCCTGCTGGCCGAGCGAGCCGGCATTCCGCGTGGCGTGTTCAACGTGGTGCCTGGTAGTGCCTCGGAAATTGCCGAGACACTGACCCACTCGCCCAAGGTGCGCAAGATTACCTTTACAGGTTCCACGGAAGTGGGACGTACGCTGATGGCCAAGGCCGCCGAGCATGTTCAGAAGATCTCGCTCGAGCTTGGCGGTAACGCGCCGTTCATTGTCTTCGAGGATGCTGACCTGGACGCTGCGGTAGAAGGGGCCATGGCAGCAAAATTCCGCAATGCCGGCCAGACCTGTATCTGCACTAACCGCTTTCTTGTGCAGTCCAGTGTAATCAACGCTTTCTGTGAGAAACTTGCGGTTGCCATGAACAGTGAGCTTCACGTAGGCGATGGCACCCAGGAGAATATCAATATTGGACCGTTGATCGATAAAGACGGGGTCAAGAAGGTAAGCGAGCACGTTCAAGATGCCATCGACAAGGGCGCTGAGCTGTTGCTGGGAGGCCATCCGCACCCGCTGGGCGGCAATTTCTTTACCCCCACACTGATCAGCTTTGCCACCGAAGAGATGAAGGTTGCGCAGGAAGAAACCTTCGGCCCGCTGGCGGCGGTGTTCCCCTTCGATGATGAGGAGACCGCCATCGAGATGGCCAACGATACCCAGTACGGGTTGGCGTCCTACTTCTATTCCCGTGATCTTTCTCGCGTGTGGCGTGTGGCTGAAGCCCTGGAGTACGGCATGGTCGGTATCAATACCGGCGCCATTTCCAATGCCGCCGCGCCTTTTGGGGGCGTGAAGGCCTCGGGGCTTGGCCGTGAAGGCGGCCATCAAGGGCTGGAAGAGTATCTGGAAACCAAGTATCTGTGCATGGACCTGGGCTAGCCGGTAACGCCGCGAAAGCCGCCATTAAAAACGCCTCGCAAGTCATGCTTGCGAGGCGTTTGCGTTACTGTCAGCGGCCTTGAGCGTGTCAGCCGCCTAGTGGCGGAAGTGGCGCATGCCGGTAAATACCATGGCAATGCCCGCTTCATCGGCGGCGTCGATCACTTCCTGGTCCCGCATCGAACCACCGGGCTGGATGACGGCGGTAATGCCGGCAGCCGCGGCGGCGTCGATGCCGTCTCGGAAGGGGAAGAACGCATCGGAGGCCATGACCGAACCGGGAACGGTAAGATTCTCGTCAGCGGCCTTGATGCCGGCAATTTTCGCGGAATAGACGCGGCTCATTTGGCCAGCGCCTACACCAATGGTCTGGCCCGCCTTGGCATAGACAATTGCATTGGACTTGACGAACTTGGCGACCCGCCAGGCGAAGGTGAGATCGCGCAGCTCCTGCTCGGAAGGTGCGCGCTTGCTCACGACGGTCAGTTCTTCGCGCGTGACCATACCCTGGTCGCGCTCCTGAACCAGCAGGCCGCCATTCACACGCTTATAGTCAAACGCCGCCTGGGTATCACCGGGCCAGTGGGCGCTGACATCCAGCAGGCGAACGTTCTGCTTTTCGCCAACAATGGCAGCGGCCTCGGCGCTGACCCCCGGGGCAATGATGACCTCGACGAACTGGCGATCCACGATTGCCCGCGCCGTGTCGGCCTCAAGCGGCGTATTGAAGGCAATAATGCCGCCGAAGGCACTGGTGGGGTCGGTGGCAAACGCCTTGTCGTAGGCGTTAAGTGCCGTTTCGCCGACGGCCACCCCACACGGGTTGGCATGCTTGACGATGACGCAGGCCGTTTCGTCGAACGCCTTGACGCATTCGAAGGCAGCGTCGGTATCGGCAACGTTGTTGAACGACAGCGGTTTGCCCTGAAGCATGGTGGCGGTCGCGACGCTGGGTTCAGACGCTTGCGGGTCCACGTAGAAGGCGGCCTGCTGGTGGGGGTTTTCGCCGTAGCGCATATCCTGCTTTTTGGTCAGCTGCAGGTTGAAGGTGCGGGCAAACGTGGCGTCGCTCTCCTTCACCTTGCGGCCCAGGTACTCGGCAATCGCGCCGTCGTAGCCAGCGGTGTGCTCGAAGGCCTTGACGGCAAGATCAAAGCGGGTAGCGCGGCTTACCTGACCATCGTTACCGGCAAGCTCTTCGAGTACGCGGGGGTAGTCGTCGGCATTGACCACGATGGTGGTGTAGGCGTGGTTCTTGGCGCAGGCTCGCACCATGGTGGGGCCGCCGATATCAATGTTCTCGATGGCATCCTCGAGTGTGCAATCCGGCTTGGCTACGGTTGCGGCGAAGGGGTAGAGATTGACCACCACCATATCGATCGGGGTAATGTCGTTTTCAGCCATGACGCTGTCATCCTGACCACGGCGGGCAAGAATGCCGCCATGAATCTTGGGATGCAGTGTTTTTACCCGGCCATCCATGATTTCCGGAAAGCCCGTATGCTCGGAGACTTCAGTGACGGCAATGCCGTTTTCCTGTAGCAGGCGGAAGGTGCCGCCGGTGGAAAGAAGCTCGATACCGCGTTCAGACAGCCCGCGGGCAAAGTCCACAATACCGGTTTTATCGGAAACGCTAAGCAGCGCGCGGCGAACGGGAGTAGCAGTACTATCAACCATGGATACGCTCGTTTGCAGGGTGGGGAAATAAAAACAACAACGCCCCAGAGTTATGGGGCGTCACCTTCGATAAGTCCGTAAAGCTTGAGTTTCTTGCGCAGCGTACCGCGGTTCAATCCCAGCACGTCCGCGGCCCGGGTCTGGTTGCCGTCGGTGTGCTCGAGTACGCAGGCGAGCAAAGGCGCTTCTACTTCGGCCATCACCATGGCGTACAGGTCGGTGGCCTGACTGCCATCGAGATGCTCGAAGTAGCGGCGCATGGCGGACTCCACGGCTTCTCTCAGCGGCTGTGGCGGGGCGCTTGCTGCAGGGTCAGCGAGTGTGCCTGCCAGGCGCGAAGAGAGTTCGCTGGATAGAAGATTGCGTTCATTCATGCAGCATGGCTTCCTTTGGCTAGCAGACGCTTGTCAGCGTCAAACGCCATTGCGTCATTGATCCAGTTGAATTGTGTTTCAGGTGAGGCCAGGGCGTTGAATTGCTGTTTCAGCTGGCGGCGCTTTTCATCACAAAAGCGCTGGTCGCTTTCGAGGTACCAGCCAAGGTGCTTGCGCGCGATGCGTACACCCATCGTATCGCCATAGAAGGCGTGCAGGGCGGCGACGTGTTCGGCCAGTACCCGGCGGCGCTCTTCCAGGCTGGGCAGGGCCAACTGCTCGCCGTGCTCTAGAAAATGGGTGATCTGCTTGAAAATCCACGGGTTGCCCTGGGCGCCACGTCCAATCATTACCGCGTCGGCGCGGGTATGACGAAGGACCTCGGCTGCTTTTTCCGGGCTTGTAATATCACCATTGGCAATGACCGGGATGGATAGACGCGATTTGATTTCTGCAATCGTGTCGTATTCCGCCCATCCAGTATAGCGCTGTTCGCGATGACGGCCATGCACGGCCAGCGCCTGGATGCCGGCTGCTTCGGCCAGCTTGGCAATTCTTACGCCATTGTTGGAGTCGGCGCACCAACCCGTGCGGATTTTCAACGTGACCGGTACGTCGACTGCCTTGACCACGGCATCCAGTATCTCGGCGACCAGCGCTTCATCACGCAGAAGCGCTGAGCCTGCGGCCTTGTTGCAGACCTTTTTCGCCGGGCAACCCATGTTGATGTCGATGATCTGGGCGCCGAGCTCGGCGTTGAGCCGGGCTGCCTGGGCGAGCATCTCGGCATCGCCTCCGGCGATCTGCACGACCCTGGGGCCGGGTTCGCCGCGATGATCCATGCGCAGCTGGGATTTACGCGTATGCCACAGGCTCGGGTCGGCAGTCACCATTTCGCCCACCACCCAGCCAGCCCCCAGCCTTCGGCAGAGCTGGCGGAAAGGACGGTCGGTCACCCCGGCCATGGGCGCCAGTATGACCTGGTTAGGCAGGGTATAGGGGCCGATGGCGGTGGGCGATTCAGGAATCAGGGTCATAGTAGTGCGCAGTCAGCCGAGCGAGTAGGTCGTTTCAAGGGGGCGTATGATACGCCTACTCGGCGCCGCGGTGAAGGCCATGGCCCAGATTAGGCGGGGCGGTGGCCGGTCAGGCGTACCCAGCCTTCACGCAGCACCGGCTCATCCATGACCAGGCCCTGGGCTTCGTAGGCCTCGAGCACGCTGTCTGCCTGGTTGGCCAGAATGCCCGACAGGGCAAGCAGTCCGCTCGGCGCCACGTGACCGGCAATGGTCGGCGCCAGCTCGACCAGCGGGCCCGCCAGAATATTGGCTGTCACCACGGGGTAAGGGCCGCCCATCAACTGCTCGGGATAGTAGAGGGCGAAGTCCTGCTCCGGAATCTGATTACGCTCGGCATTGTCACGGCTGGCCTGAAGCGCCTGAGGGTCGATATCGGTGCCGTCGGCATGACGTGCGCCCAGCTTGAGCGCGGCAATGGCCAGAATGCCCGAGCCGCAGCCGATATCCAGCACGTGCTTGTCGCCAAGCGTGCCGTCAACGGCGAGTTGATCAAGCCACTCAAGGCAGAGTGCGGTGGTGGGGTGGGTGCCGGTCCCAAAGGCCAGGCCCGGGTCGAGAATAAGGTTGACCGCGTCCGCTTCGGGTGGCGTATGCCAGCTCGGCACGATCCAGAGCCGCTGGCCCATCTGAAGCGGCGTGAAATCGTCCATCCACTCGCGCTCCCAGTCGCGGTCGGCCAAGAGCTCATACTCGATGATAGGGCAGGGTTCGTCAGGCATCTGCTCTGCCCAGGCACCTTCGATACGCGCCAGCATGCTCTCCACGCCTTCAAGGTCGTCGTACAGACCGGTCAGAATCGTGTCCTGCCAAAGCGGCGTGGTACCGCGCTCGGGTTCGAAAACCGGATCGTCATGGGCATCCTGTAGCCCGATGGCGGTCGCTCCCTCTTCAAGCAGCAGCTCTTCGAGAAGTTCGGCCTGCTCAGGGGCAACGTGGGCTTTAAGTTGAAGCCAGGGCATGGGGCTCTCCGCGGTAGGCATAAACGATAACGGGGTGGGCTTGGCCACACCCCGTCGGGTTCTACTGGTACAGCTATCTGGCTTGCTCAGCGCTTAGTGGGCAAGCTTCTTTTCCAGGTAGTGGATATTGACACCACCCTGACGGAAGTGGCTATCGCGTACCAGGTCTTTCTGGAGGTCGATATTGGTCTTGATACCTTCCACGAGCAGTTCGTCCAGTGCGTTGCGCATGCGCGTCAGGGCTGTCTCGCGATCTGCGCCCCAGGTAATCAGCTTACCGATCAACGAGTCGTAGTGCGGCGGAACGGTATAACCGGTATACAGATGAGAATCCATGCGCACACCCAGGCCGCCCGGAGCATGAAACAGCGTCACCTTGCCCGGAGAAGGCATGAACGTACGCGAGTCTTCCGCGTTGATCCGGCACTCGAAGGCATGGCCGTTGAGCTTGACGTCTTCCTGGCGAATTGACAGAGGCAGGCCGGCAGCAATGCGCAGCTGCTCCTTGACGATATCTACACCGGTCACCATTTCGGTCACTGGGTGCTCCACCTGGACACGGGTATTCATCTCGATGAAGAAGAATTCGCCATCTTCATAGAGAAATTCGAACGTGCCGGCACCGCGGTAGTTGATCTCCAGGCACGCCTGGCGACAAGCCTCGAGTACGTCAGCGCGGGCCTTGGGGTCGATGCCGGGCGCCGGTGCTTCTTCCAGCACCTTCTGATGACGACGCTGCAGCGAGCAGTCGCGGTCGTACAGGTGAATGGCGTTGCCCTGACCATCTGCCAGTACCTGGACTTCCACGTGACGCGGTTTTTCAAGGAATTTTTCCATGTAGACCGTGCCGTCACCAAACGCGGCCTGGGCTTCGTTCTGAGTGATGCTGATCGATGAAAGCAGCTGGCTTTCTGAATGCACTACGCGCATGCCGCGGCCACCGCCACCGGCAGCTGCCTTGATGATCACCGGGTAGCCGATGCGATTGGCCGTTGCCAGTGTGGCGGCGTCGTCATCACCCAGCGGGCCGTCGGAGCCGGGCACCGTCGGCACGCCGGCGGCTTTCATGGCTTCGATAGCGCTGACCTTGTCACCCATCAGGCGAATCGTATCGGCGCGCGGGCCAATGAAGGTGAAGCCTGAACGCTCGACCTGCTCGGCAAAGTTGGCGTTTTCGGACAAGAAGCCATAGCCCGGATGAATGGCGCTCGAGTCGGTCACTTCAGCTGCGCTGATCAGCGCCGGAATATTCAGATACGACTGGGCCGATGACGCCGGGCCAATACATACAGCTTCATCCGCCAGACGCACGTGCATGAGTTCGCGGTCAGCCTTTGAGTGCACCGCTACGGTCTTGATGCCCAGTTCCTTGCAGGCGCGCAGAATGCGTAGGGCTATCTCGCCGCGGTTGGCGATAAGTACCTTGTCCAGCATGGGAGAGTCCACCCGTGTTGATAAGAAAGATTAAGCGAGAACGATCATGGGCTGATCGAATTCCACCGGCTCACCATCTTCCACCAGAATGGCTTCCACCACGCCGTCGCGGTCGGCTTCGATCTGGTTCATCATCTTCATTGCTTCAACGATACATACGGTATCGCCTTTCTTGACAGTGTCGCCCACTTCCACAAACGCTTTTGCCCCCGGTGCCGGGCTGCGATAGAAGGTGCCCACCATGGGGGAATTGACAGCTTCGCCACGGAAGCTGGCATCCTGGGGTTCGGCATCGGCTGCCGGGGCGTGCGCCGAGGGCGTAGCAGCAGGCGCGGCTGGCTGGGCATACTGGGGCATTGGCTGGGGCTGCCAGGTGACGCCATTCGGGTGACGACTGATGCGTACTGACTCTTCGCCTTCCTGAATCTCGATTTCGCTGATGTTGGACTCTTCGAGCAGCTCGATCAGTTTTTTGACTTTGCGAATATCCATGGTGGGCCCCATTAATCGATGAATGTAGTTACCTGACACGGCACAAGCGCTATAAAAGATAGTGCCGTATGCGCAGTAAACCAATTTTAAAAAAGAAGAGAACGCGGCATGTTGGCGAACGTTACCCCTCTTACAGCTTTAAAAGCGCGAATTTAACCAATGTGGGAGCGGAGTTTGCCGAAAAAAGCCAGGCATGTCCAGCTTGGCTATGGACTTGATCGAGCGGATGGCGCGTGCATCGTGACAAGCAGACACCTTGCAAGCTGGATAGGGAGCATGACATGAGGCCATGCTGGGTCTGGCAAGATTCAGCCTGCTCGCCATCTGGCAAGCGCATCAAGGTGCTGACTCAGCTCACTGGCACTCGCTTCGCCCTGGATGCGTGCAGGGCGTATTTCATTGCCCTGATCGAAAAACAGCAGGCTGGGCGGGCCAAATAGTTGAAAGCGATTCAGCAGTTCGCGACTTTGTGCATTGGTGTCGCTTACATCGGCGGCGATCAATGTATACCCTTTGAGGGCATCAAGCACACGTGGGTCTGTATAGACGTCACGTTCCATGACCTTGCACGAAATGCACCAGTCGGCGGTGAAATGCACAAAGGCAGGCTGACCTGTATCGGCCGAGCGGGCCAGCGCCGTTTCAAGGTCGTCCAGATTGTCGATGCGGCTGAAAGTGGGTGTCTCGCCAGGCGTCGTGGAAACGTGGTTATTGCTCAGCGGGCGAAGCGGGTCGTCATTGCCCTGAGCGGCGCCCAATACCAGCGCGACGCCCCAGGCCAGAAGCAGTAGCCCCAGCGTTTGCCGAAAGCGTGCCCAGCCTAGCGGATAATTGAAATTCAGCGCGCCCATTGAAAGTGCGCTGCCAATCGCCAGGCCCGCCCAGAGTAGAAGCCCTACGGGGCCTGCTACCAAACGCTCTATCATCCAGATGGCAACGCCCAGCAACAAGAGGCCAAACGCTACCTTGACGCCGTTCATCCAGGCCCCGGTGCGCGGCAGCAGGGTCACGCCTAGCGTGCCTACCAGCAGAAGCGGCAACCCCATACCCAGGCCTAAGGCAAACAGCACGGCGCCGCCGATGAGGGCATCACCCGTCGATGAGATAAAAACCAGCGTACCGGCAAGGGGGGCTGTTACACAGGGCGAGACCACCAGCACGGAGAGGGCGCCTGCCAGAAAAAGCCCGCCGGGACCGCTTTTCTGCGCCCGCGCCTGCCAGGCATCGATACGGCTGGTAAGTCGAGAAGAGAAGCGCAGCTCAAGGGCGCCGAACATGGCCAGGGCAAACAGGCTGAACAGCAGCGCAAAGCTGATCAGTACTGGCGCCGACTGGAGCTTGGCCTGAAGATTGAGGCCCGCGCCGAACAAGCCCATCAGAACGCCCACCACCGCGTAGGTAATGGCCATGCCCAGCACATAGCTTGCGGAGAGGTAGAAGGCACGAGAGCGGGTCGGGTTCTGGCCCACGATGATCGAAGACAGTATCGGGATCATGGGCAGTACGCAGGGCGTAAAGGTAAGACCTATTCCGGCAACGAAAAATAGTCCCAGTGCCAGCGGCAGGCTAGCTTCACTCAGTAGCGTGCTGAAACGGCTGTCGGCGCTTTGCGGTGTGGCGAGTGCCGTATTCCCGCGGGGCGGTGCTTCAACGTTGCCGGTTTCACTTGGCGGTCTTGCTTGCGCTTTCAACCACTCGGCGTACTGGGGTGGGGGCTCTGACTCCGACGCCTGCAGGGTTACTCGTTCTGGGGGGTAGCAGAGTCCGGCATCGGCGCAGCCCTGAAAGACCAGTTCGATATCGATGGGGCCAGAATAGGCGCTCTCAAGAGGGGCTTCAAACATCATCAAGTCACGGAAGGTGTACACCTCGCCCATGAAATCATCGGTGGTGAAGGTACCTTCCGGCAACAAAGGTTCGCCTAGGGCCACCTCGGGGGTCAGGCTTTCGACACCGAATTGATGACGGTAGAGATAGTAACCCTCGGCGCTTTGCATGCCGACATAAAGTGTCTCGCCGTCGTGCCAGGCGCTTGGCTCGAACGCCTCCATGACCGGCAGAAACTTGTCGTCATCGCTTGAAGAGAACCATTGCGCATGCGCTGTAAGTGGAAGCCAGAGCAGCAGGAGTAAACCGAGACGTTTGAGGATCAGCACACTATATCCTTGACGGCGATAGGACGGGGAGTTGTCTTCTAGATGCGGCACAGGCCTGGACCTACAAGAAAGCCGCCTGAGCGGCGGCCTTCTTGAGAAACGAACGGCAGGATTTAGTTCACTTATGCCTTTTGGTAGGCTGCTGCCGATTTCTCGATCGCCTTGCGGGCGGCCTCGACACCTTCCCAGGACTCGACCTTCACCCACTTGCCTTTCTCGAGATCCTTGTAGTTCTCGAAGAAGTGAGCAATCTGCTGGCGCAGCAGCTCGGGCAGGTCGGTTACTTCCTGAACGTCGTCATACAGTGTGCTGAGCTTGGGATGAGGAACGCATACCAGCTTGGCGTCTTCACCGGCTTCGTCGGTCATGTTCAAGATGCCGACCGGGCGGGCGCGAATGATGCTGCCGGGGGCTACCGGATGGGGGGTCACGACCAGAGCGTCCAGCGGGTCGCCATCATCTGCCAGGGTGTGAGGAATAAAGCCGTAGTTGGCCGGGTAGAACATCGGGGTGGCCATGAAGCGATCGACCAGCAGCGCACCCATGTCTTTATCGATTTCGTATTTGATAGGCGCGTGGTTCGCAGGAATCTCGATCGCCACGTAAATATCGTTCGGCAAATCCTTTCCAGCAGGGATGTTATCGAAGTTCATCGTTGAGTCCTTAAGTCCTTGGGTGTTGCAGTGGCCAAGCAATTGATGCGTTGCACGAATAATCCGGAATTATACGAAGATGACCGGGTGATTACCAATCCAACATGGTCGTTGGCCCGGCGGCAGGTTGATGGTAGCCATTAATTGAGCACGTTGCAGCAATAGCGACGTTTGGCGGGCATCGCTTGGGAGTGGTTGCGTGTATCATGGCCATCGTGATGTCTTTAGAGCGATTAGCCAAGGAGGATGAGTGGGGCATGCCCAGCTGCTAATCAGTTATGGTCAGGCGTTTGTTGCACCTGATCGGCGTTCGCATCGCAGTTCCATGTCGGTGCGCTTTCCTGATGCATCGCTATTGAAGGTCAAGGGTGGCTGTGCGGTGATCAGCGACTCCGTGTCGCGCAATACCCTGGCCAAGCAGGCGGGTGATCTGAGCGTGCGCGGTTTTCTGGCAGACTACTTTTCGACGCCCGATCACTGGGATACCAAGACATCGGCTACCAGAGTGCTGCGTGCGCTGAACAGCTGGTGCTACAGCCAGAGTCAGCACGTCAGGGAGGGGGGCTTCGTCTCGTCGATGTCGGTGGTGGTATTTCGCAAACGTGAAGCCCATCTGTTTCATATGGGCGATACCCTGGTATTTCGTCTGCGCGGGGCTGAGTTCGAACAACTGACTCGGGACCATATCACCGATATCGGCGGCTACCATTACCCCTCCCGGGCGCTGGGCATGGATGGCAGTGTGGATATCGACTACACCCACCTGGGGCTCAAGCAGGGCGATATTTTCCTGTTTACCACACGAGGGGTGCGCGGCACGCTGTTGCCTTCTGACTACGTGCGTCTGATTCGCCAGGACGCCAGTGACCTCGATGCTGCCTGTGAGCGCCTGGCCAGTGAAGCCAAGCAGCGCGCCCAGGAGCGCGGCTATGGAGGCGATCAGTTCTGCTTTCAGTTGGTGCGTATCGATGAGCTGCCGGAAGAGTCGCCGGATGATCCGGGATTGATTTACGGCGATCTGCCGATCCCGCCGGAGCTGGCTCCGGGCGAGCGGCTGGATGGCCTTGAAGTGATCGAGGTAATGTCGCGCAACGCCCAGTCTCGGGTGTACAGAGTGCGCGATGTGTATACCGAGCGTGACATGGTGATGAAAGCGCCAAGCCCCGAGCTTTCACTGCGAAATGCCTACCTCGAACACTTTCTGCTTCAGCAGTGGGTGGTCGAGCGGGTCAACTCGCCGTTCATCGTCAAGGTGGTCAAGCCGTCGAGACCTCGACGCTATCTCTACTACCTGATGCAGCATGTGGAAGGTGAAACCCTGCGCCAATGGGCGGAGCGCCACCCTCAGGCAAGCCTTGTCCAGCGTCTGGATATTGCCAATCAGCTGGGCAAGGCCGTTCAGGCGCTGCACCACCGGGACATCATTCATCAACAGATTACCCCGGATAACATTCTGATCGATACCCACGGCCAGCTGATCCTCAACGACTTCAGCGCCTGCCATATGCGCGAGGTGGATGGTTATCGCCATTCAGGAGAGCTTCTGCGCCAGATCGGTTTCAACGAACATACCGCGCCTGAATATGCCCTGGGCGACAGTATCGGCCGACGCAGCGACCAGTACGCGCTGGCCTCGACGGTCTACTGGCTGCTAACCGGCGAGCTGCCGTACCAGCTGACGCCGAACAAGCTGCGTAGTCATACCGATCTTGAGGAGCTTGGCTACCGCAGCGCTCGCGCCCATAATCCAGAAATAACCCCGGAGCTTGACGATGCGCTTCGTCGGGCGCTGGACCCTCAGCGGGCGCTGCGCTTTCGCCGCTTGTCGGAATTTCTTCACGCGCTGCGACTGCCCTTGGGCCGGCCGGCGGTGCGTGATTCAAGCGGACAAGAGCCACGACGGCATTTCTGGCAAGGGATTGCCGGCATATTGCTCTTGCTGTTGGTACTTTCCTGGCTGCTGCGTTAAGCCACAGTTCACACGCTGATACGAAAACGGGCGATGCGTTGCATCGCCCGTTTGGGTCTAGCGTGAGGCGCCGCCGGCAGTGACGCCCTTTTGTAAAGCGTATTACAGGGTAAAGACCGGCAGTTTCTTGTCTACCTTGGCAAGCTTCAGCTTGGCAACCTTGGGCAGGCCGTTTTCAAACGGCGGGAAGTCTTCTCCCTGAATCAGCGGCGAGAGGTAGTCACGGCAGGCCTGGGTGATTTCAAAACCGTTTTCGCTGATGAAATCACGCGGCATGAACTTCTCCTGATTGGCGATTTGCGCCAGAGGAGCCGAGATCACGTCCCACTGATAGGGCGACTGGGAAATCCGGCGAATGGCCGGCATCATCGAGTTCTTGCCCGCCAGTGCCAGCGTCACCGCTTCGCGACCCACGGCGTAGGCCTGCTCGACGTCGGTCTTGGACGCCAGATGGCGCGCCGCGCGCTGAAGGTAATCGGCAACCGCCCAGTGATACTTGTAACCCAGGTCCTGCTTGATCATCCCGGCAAGCGTGGGAGCAACGCCGCCCAGCTGACGGTGACCAAAGGCATCGGTATTCCCCGCATCCGCCAGGAAGGTGCCGTCTTCGTAGCGCGCGCCCTCGGAAACCACGATAACGCAGTAACCATGGTTCTTGACGCTCTCCTCGACGCGGGCCATGACCGCCTTGCGGTTGAAGGCCACCTCGGGAAAGATGATCAGGTGAGGCGGCTCGCCTTCTGCTTCGCCGGCAAGCCCGCCCGCCGCGGCAATCCAGCCCGCGTGGCGACCCATCACTTCGAGAACGAACACCTTGGTGGAGGTGGCGCACATCGAGGCGATATCCAGCGAGGCTTCGCGAGTGGAGGTCGCGATATACTTGGCCACGCTGCCAAACCCTGGGCTGTTGTCGGTGATCGGCAGGTCGTTATCGACGGTCTTGGGTACATGAATGGCCGTCAGCGGGTAGCCGAGCTTTTCAGAAAGCTGGGAAACCTTGAGGCAGGTATCAGCGCTGTCGCCACCGCCGTTGTAGAAGAAGTAGCGAATATCGTGGGCCTTGAACACTTCGATCAGGCGCTCGTACTGGGCGCGATGCGTATCGATATCCTTGAGCTTGTAGCGGCAGGAGCCGAAGGCACCGCCCGGCGTGTGGCGCAGGGCACCGATTGCTTCGTCGCTTTCCTGGGTTACATCGATGAGGTCTTCGGTCAAGGCGCCGATAATGCCGTTATGACCGGCGTACACCTTGCCGATCTGCTCGGGCGCCTGGCGGCAGGCTTGGATAACGCCACAGGCGCTGGCGTTGATAACGGCGGTGACGCCGCCGGACTGGGCGTAAAAGGCATTATGCTGAGCCATTGAAACGTCTCATCTCTTGTAAAGCGAAAAAGTGGTGCACAATGAAAGGTTTATACGTGCTTTCGTTCACCGTGCCTCAAACTGATCAAGTTTAGCGTAAAGCCATGGCCGCTGCATCCGGCCAAGCGCTCACTCGCTGTCGTCCAGATCCTGCTCGCGCTGGGCCAGTTGCCAGCCTCCCAGATCCTTGTAACGGTTGACCATGGCGCAGAACAACTCCGCCGTACGCTCGGTATCGTAGCGCGCCGAGTGGGCTGCCTTGTTGTCGAACTCGATACCGGCGGCGCGGCAGGCGCGTGCCAGTACCGTCTGGCCATACACAAGGCCTGCAAGGGTGGCAGTATCAAAGCTTGAAAACGGATGAAACGGGTTGCGCTTGACGTTGCAGCGATTGGCCGCGGCGTTCAGGAATCCCTGGTCGAAGGCGGCGTTATGGCCTACCAGAATGGCTCGCGAACAGCCATGTGCCTTGATGGACTTGCGTATCGGGCGAAAGATTTCACCCAGCGCCTCAGACTCGCTCAGTGCTACCTGACGACGCAGTGGGTCATCCAGGTTGATGCCGGTAAAGTCGAGAGCGGACTGTTCGACGTTGGCACCTTCAAATGGCTGGATATGGTAGGCATAAGTCGCATCGGGTAGAAGATTGCCTTCCGGGTCCATGGTGAGCGTAACGGCTGCGATCTCAAGCACGGCATCACTTTGGGCATTGAAGCCACCCGTTTCTAAATCAATGACGACCGGCAGATAACTGCGAAAACGTTGGGCCATTAATTCGCGGGCAATTGCCTCGCTCATGCAGCTCTCCTTAGTAAAGCGAGTAATCGATCAAATCGGGCGGTGATCCGCCGCTTCAGTGGGTTGATTCTAGCAGCTTTCTCCCTTGGGCGTCGTTGACGGTATTCGCTGGGCATAGAGAACGCTATACTCGGGGTTTATGTCGACATGCAGCGTGTCAACTGGCGCTGCATTTTCTAGTGAACTTGCTTTCATCAAAAGGAGCAAAGCATGTCCGATGTCAAAAAGGTTGTGCTGGCATATTCAGGCGGCCTGGACACATCTGTAATCGTTAAGTGGTTGCAAGAGACTTACAACTGCGAGGTGGTGACCTTTACTGCCGACATCGGTCAGGGCGAAGAAGTCGAGCCGGCACGCGCCAAGGCGCAAGCGCTGGGGGTAAAAGAGATCTACATCGAAGACCTGCGCGAAGAGTTTGTACGTGACTACGTCTTCCCCATGTTCCGCGCCAACACCATCTACGAAGGCGAGTACCTGCTGGGTACCTCGATTGCACGCCCGCTGATTGCCAAGCGTCTGATCGAAATCGCCAACGAGACCGGCGCCGATGCGATCTCTCATGGCGCGACCGGGAAAGGTAACGACCAGGTACGCTTCGAGCTGGGGGGCTACGCGTTGAAGCCCGGCGTCAAGGTCATCGCTCCCTGGCGCGAGTGGGATCTGACCTCGCGCGAGAAGCTGATGGCTTACTGCGAAGAGCACAATATTCCCGTCGATTTCTCGAGCAAGAAGAAGAAATCACCGTACTCGATGGATGCCAACCTGCTGCACATCTCCTACGAAGGCGGCATTCTGGAAGATCCCTGGGCCGAAGCCGAAGAGGACATGTGGCGCTGGAGTGTCTCTCCCGAGCAGGCGCCGGATACACCGACCTACGTCGAGCTGACCTTCGAGAAAGGCGATATCGTGGCCATTGACGGCGAAGCCCTCAAGGCCCACGAAGTGCTTGAAAGGCTCAACAAGGTAGGTGGCGATAACGGTATCGGCCGCCTGGACATCGTCGAGAACCGCTACGTGGGCATGAAGTCGCGCGGCTGCTACGAAACGCCCGGCGGCACCATCATTCTGCGCGCTCACCGCGCCATCGAGTCGCTGACGCTTGACCGTGAAGAGGCTCACCTGAAAGATCAGCTGATGCCGAAATATGCCGAGGTAATCTACAACGGCTACTGGTGGAGCCCCGAGCGTCGTATGCTGCAGGCCGCCATCGATGAAACCCAGAAAAACGTCTCCGGCGTCGTGCGCATGAAGCTCTACAAGGGCAATGCGACCGTCGTGGGCCGCAAATCCGAGCAGTCGCTGTTCGATGAGTCCATCGCAACGTTTGAAGACGACGCCGGTGCGTACAATCAAAAAGACGCCGAAGGCTTCATCAAGCTCAACGCGCTGCGTTTACGCATTGCTGCGGGCAAGGGTCGTCAACAAAGTTGATCGTGATAAAAGCGGCAGGTGCGCCTGCCGCTTTTTAGCTACGCAGGAGAGCGCATGTTCAAGAAACTCTTATCCGGTCTTCTTGGCGGCGAGCGGGGGCAGGACTCGTCGAAAGCCAGTCTCAAAGCCGCTGAGCCAGTAGAGTACAAGGGCTATCTGATCGTATCCCAGCCTGCTTTTCAGAATGGTCAGTACCGCGTAAGCGGTGTGATCAGTAAACTCGATGACAGCGGTGAGGCTCGCGAGCTTCGTTTCGAGCGCTCTGACATGTTGCCCGCCCGCGACGCTTGCGATGCCATGATGGTGACCAAGGCGCAGCGCTATATCGATGAAACGGGCGAGTCCATGTTCGAGCCTGACCCGCGTCAGGCAGGTCATTGAAACGCGCCAGATTATTGAAATACCCAGAGTGCATGGTGCTTGACTAGGGCGCGCTATGAGCATCGATGAGCATACGTGCCTGCTTGGCGGCCCTGAGCAGGGCGTCGGTCGGAAAGTCGCTCGGTGGCTCACCACTTTCCGCGGACTGAATATCCTGCAATAGCCTTCCCAGGGCGCCCGCCTGACTGGTCAATGCTTTTTCGATGTCTCGTCCTAGACGTACTTCCTGAAGCAACGTGTTCAGATCCGTTTCCATGATAGTGGGCATCAAAGAAAAGAGACCGACAATAAACCCCTCCTGGCCATCCAGGTTTCTTTGTTCGGCCATCAATTCACAGGTAAAACCCCGCGTCAGCCCATTGATCAAGTTGAGTCTGCTTGCCGGGCTGTTGCTCGCCATCATCAAAATCGACACGAGTGTCCTAAGCTCTCGAATTCCCAGTATTTGCAGGCAGTTGACAAGTCTGGCCGTGGGTTTATGAGCGCCTTTGTCCGCTGAATTGGCTCTCTTGAAGATAGCACTCAGCAGGTAGGGGTCGCGGATGATCAAATCGGCAATATCGGTAAGGCTGGTTCGTTCCTTGTAAAGAGAAGCCAGAAGCTGTAGCTGATTGGCACGCGAAGCGGTTCGCCTGATAGAGCTGGATGCCTGGATGATAGGCTTTTCATAAAAATAACCCTGGAAAAGCGTAAAGCCCATTTGCTGGCACGCCTTGAAATCTGCCTGGGTTTCAACGCGCTCAGCCAGTAGTGTAACCCCTCTTGAGAGCAGGCGGCTGACCAGGTCCGTATCCACGGGGGTAGAAATATCGATCTTGACTATATCGCAATAAGGCAACAGCTTTTCGCTATCTTCATTCGCCACGAAGTCATCCAGCGCGATGGTATAGCCTTGCTGTCTCAAATGCTGCAACGAGGCGATCACTTCATCAGTGGCCGGCGTGTTTTCGAGTACTTCAATCACGATTTGGTCGGCGGGCAGCCCCCGTAGATCAGGGTCGGTCAACCACTGATGAGACGCATTGATAAATAGCTGACGCTGGCCACATAAACTGACGATACCGATTTCATAAATGGCAACGGCGCAGGCACGTGCCGTTGCTTGAAGGTCATCACTGATATCTGCCGAATAGCTGGATTCATTGGCACGGTATAAAAGCTCATCAGCAATATGCTTTAAATCGCCATCCACGATGGGCTGAATGGCGATAGTATAATTATGATTGTTATTTTCATTATACGTATATGCTTGAAGGTTATTTATAAGCTCTTTCATGAGTAATCGCTTAAAACCAGTATCGGTGAACAAAAGACAGTGTATAGGACGAGTTTAGCGGTAGTAAGTATATTTGGCGTAGTGAAGATATTTGATGTAGTGGGAATATACGGCGTAGTGGGGTGAGGGTTATCAAAAAGCAAAGAGTGTAGTTTTTGTAGGTCGCAGGCATGAGCGAGCAAGACTAGCGGAGCAGCCCCGCTGATGGATGGCAGGGGTCATGACGCGCTGGCGTCTTCACGATCAAAGGCGCTTGCCTGAAAGCGCAAGAGTTGTTCGAGCGTCTTGATGTTCCGGGCTTCCAGGCGTGGCAACAGGGCAAGCCAGAGCTCGGCGGTAACTCGAGCGTCGCCCAGCGCCGTATGGCGAAGACCCGCGGGAAGGTTCAGGCAGTAGCGCTTGACCAGGCTGTCGAGATCATGGCCATCGAGCGCCTCGTCCAGCGCCCGTGAAATCAGCAGAGTGTCCAGCACCGGCATGTCGAAGGTGATTCCCTTGTGACTGATGGCGAGCATGTCGAAGGCCGCGTTATGGGCGAGTAACGCGGCATCACCAATATAGACACGAAAGCGCTCGAGGACCGGCAAGAGGGGGAGAGCATCGCGGACATCGGCATCGGTAATCCCGTGGATGGCCGTACTGCTCGGTGAAATGGGTTTTTGGGGGTTGACGTAGGCATCGAAGACGTCACTCGCCAGTAGCCGGGTATTGACGATACGACAAGCACCGATGCTGATGACGCTGTCACCCTTGCGCAGCTCAAGCCCGGTTGTCTCGGTATCAAAGACGACCAGCTCAAGGCTGCTGAGCGGGCAGTCGGCAAGCGCTGTATCCGGCGAAGGCAGGTCCGCGATACCAAAATCGTGAAATTCCGGGCGAGGCGGCGCCGTTCCCGGCGCATCCTGTTGTTTCACCGACGGCAGGGGCAGCCGCAAGCGGGCGTGCTGTCCATCCGTATCCTGAATGCTCCATACGTCACTGGCGTGTTGACGCAACACATCGCTAATGCATGGGCTAAGCGGCAGGGTAGAGAGTGGCTGGTGTAGCCAGCTGGCCAGCTCACGTTCCGGAATCGGTCTGCCTTTCCATATCAAGTCGAGGTAGACGTGGCGGTTGCTCGGTGAAACCTCACCTTCAAAGAAACGCCCTGCCATGTACTGGCTCAAGTGACGAATCAGCGAGCTGAAAAGCGCCATCAGCGCCGGAGCATCACCTTTGAACCAGGCTGGCAAGCCGATAGGCGTAATCAGCTGGTGAGCCGGGTCCAGGTAGTCGTCCAGCATCTGCCAGAAGTCATTGGACCAGAGTGGGACCAGCCGTTCGCCTTGCTGCTGAAGGGATTCCACCAGCTGGCCGACACAGGCTACCGTAACCCCCAAGGCCCGACTTTCCTCGCCTGCCACCTGCTCAAGGCGTTGGAGCAACGCATCTGCCTTGCCATCTTGCTTGCGTATTTGACCGAGGGCTTCAATGGCGCAGGTAAGGCTGGCCGTATGCTGGCGCAGCGGGGCCAAGGCCTGGGTAAGCTCGGCGCGTAGGCCGTGCGCGTTTGACCAGGCGGCGGTGGCATCGCTGCAGGTGATGAGTATCTCGCCCTGGCTTTCGGGCACATGGCGGATGACGACCTTGAGCCAGCGGTTATCACAGGGGATCAGCAGCTCTCGCGGTGTTCCACTGTTGGGTAGCTGGCCTAGCACCCGCTCCAGGCTCGTCAGCGGAAACAGGGCTTCCAGGCGCTTGCCCAGGCCGACCCCCGACGTATGGCTGAAAAATGCGTCAGCAGCCTGGTTGAAGAGCATCAAACGGCGGTGCCGGTCGTAGAGCAGCAGCGGCGTTTCCAGCACCTGCAGCACTGCTTCAAGCTCCTTGCGGATGCGTGTTGCACTCCTTGCGCCCTCGGCATGGGCCTGGTGCAGCTGGTGGCGGTCGTGGCGCCAGCTCTGCTCGACGCGGTGCAGGTCTGGCCCCAGGGCCTTGAGCCAGCCCTGGGGCGTCGCGACATCATCAGCTTCAGGATTGGCTACCAGGCGTGCCAGTTGAGCCTGCAACTGGCGCAACGGCTTGAACAGCATGCGTTCGAAAATAAGTCCCATGAAAAACAGCGTGACACCGCCTGAAAAACATCCCAGCCAGAGTGCGGCCCGGTAGATACCGCTAATTGCCAGCTGGCTTTCGAGCCATGTGCCAAACAGGGCGCCGCCCAGCAGGCTGACACCGCTTAACAGAAGCCAGGCACCGATCAGGCGCTGGCGCTTGGGCAATCCTCTAGGGCTCATGCGGTTTTTTCACCCAGCAGGGCATGAATCTGCTCGATCAGTGCTTGGGGGGAGAAAGGTTTGGGCATATAGCCACTGGCACCCAGCGCTGCACTTTTTTCGCGCTCGACCTCGTGTCCGTGCGCGGTCAGCATGATGATTGGCAGCCGGGTAGTGGCGGTATTGGCGCGCAGCGCTTCCAGCACCTCGAAGCCGCTCATGCCGGGTAGATTGATATCCAGCAGCACAATATCGAGCGCATCAGTCCCCAGGCGCTCAAGCGCCTGTTCGCCATTGGTGACGCCGATGACCTCAAACCCCGCCTGCTCGATTAACATCTCGATCGAAAGCAAGAAGTTAGGCTCACCATCGACTATCAGCACTTTTGCCATCCAGCCCACCCCCTGGTTGCACCGCAAAAACGTATTGCGTTACCCGAGTGTAGGTAGCCACGCACCCCGAGCCAAGACGACCTTGGCCGAATAGCAGCACGCTTATCTGGTCAGCGCCGATTTTGTGCGTGCTAGAATCACCGCCTGATAACACCGGGCGACAGGAAACTCGATGCGCGTTCTATTACTTTCGGCCTATGAGGCGCTCAGCCACCGCTACTGGGCGAACAGCCTGATGGCTCATGTCGACGGTGTCACCTGGCAGTCACTGAGCCTGCCGCCGCGCCATTTTGCCTGGCGGATCCGTGGCAACCCGCTGAGCTGGTGGCTGAAGGAGCATGAAACGCTGAGCCAACCCTTTGACGTCTTGCTGGCAACCTCCATGGTGGATCTGGCAACGCTGGTAGGGCTTTTTCCGCATCTGGGGCGGGCAAAAAAGATCGTCTATTTCCATGAAAATCAGTTTGCCTACCCTGAGTCGAGTGACCAGATGCCTCAGGTAGAAGCCAAGATGGTCAATCTGTACGCGACGCTTGCCGCCGATACCCTGGTATTCAACACCGCCTACAACCGGGATTCCTTCTTTACGGGTGTACGGGCGTTTCTGAAAAGAATGCCTGAAAACCTGCCAGCGGCCAAACCGCTCGAGGCACTGCGCACCCGCGCGCGGATACTGCCGGTTCCACTTGCCTGCTCGAGCGATGCAGGCGCCGGCCAGCCGCATCCACGGCGAATCGTGTGGAACCATCGCTGGGAGTATGACAAGAATCCAGAAGACTTCTTCAATGTGCTGATGGCGCTCAGCGAGCAGGGCCTGGCATTCGAGCTGGCAGTGCTCGGCCAGCGCTTTCGCAAGGTACCGACCATCTTTGCCGATGCCGAGAAAAAGCTCGCCAGGCACAGCATTGCCTGGGGGCCGCAGCCTGAGCCTGTCTACCGGGAACTGCTGGCCACGGCCGGTATCGTGGTTTCGACCACCTGGCACGAGTTCCAGGGCCTGGCAATCATGGAAGCCGCTCAGCGCGGCGCCTTGCCGCTGGTGCCGGACAGACTCTGCTTTCCTGAGCTCTATCCTGTCGAGTACCGCTATGATGGCACGCCCGAGGGGCTCTATCAGCGCTTGCATGCCTGGTTGAGCGATCCTGATACCCGCCCACCCCGGCTGGGGACGGCAAAGTGGGAGTGGCCGGCCTGGCAGTCGGCGTACCTTGACGTCCTGACGTCTGGTTAGGAGATTTCGGTTTTATCCGGATATTCGCAAAGATCTTCAATGATACAGCTGCCGCAGCGCGGTTTGCGGGCAATGCAGGTGTAACGCCCGTGCAGAATCAGCCAGTGGTGGGCATCTTGCTTGAATGCGCGAGGAACATGGCGCAGCAGCTTCTGCTCGACCTCGACCACACTTTTCCCCTTGGCAATACCAGTACGGTTCGAGACACGAAAGATGTGCGTATCCACGGCAATGGTTGGCTGGCCAAACGCGGTGTTGAGAATCACGTTGGCGGTCTTGCGCCCGACACCGGGCAATGCTTCGAGCGCCTTGCGCGTTCTGGGTACCTGCCCGCCATGCTGATTGACCAGCAGGTGGCACGTCTTCATCAAGTTTTCGGCCTTGGTGTTGTAAAGGCCGATCGTCTTGATATGCGTCTTGAGTCCATCGATGCCTAGATCGATGATCTTCTGCGGAGTATTGGCCACGGGATAGAGCCGGGCAGTGGCCTTGTTGACGCCGACATCGGTTGCCTGGGCCGAGAGCAGCACTGCCGCCAGCAGCTCGAAGGGCGTGGTCCAGTTGAGCTCTGTGGTAGGGTGCGGGTCGGCGGCCTGCAGGCGAGCAAAAATTTCATGGCGCTTTTGGGCATTCATGGCGTGTCTCCATGGTGGCTGATACAGGCCCTGGTGAGCGTTGTATTGGTGAACGTTGTATTGGTGAACGTTGTATTAATGGTTACTTGATGACTCCGGTGACCCTGACACGGCGCTCGGTGCGAGCGATTGTCGCTGCAGGACGCGCTGAATGACGTGTGCGGCGTTGGTCGATGACGTTCTTTAGCGCAATCAACATGCCGGCCACGAAAAAGGCCCCAGGTGGGAGAACGAAAAACAGAAATTGGTAGTCCTGCGCCAGCGTCAACTGCCAACCGTTGGCTATCGGGCCCAGCAGCAGTTCCATATTGCTGAACAGGGTGCCATGGCCCAGCAGCTCGCGCGCTCCCCCAAGGATCACCAGCACGATGCCAAACCCAAGGCCCACCATCAGGCCGTCTAATGCCGCCAGGCCTACCGGCTGACGAGAGGCAAACGCGTCGGCCCGGCCGAGAATCGCGCAGTTGGTCACGATCAATGGAATGAAGATGCCCAGAAGCTGGTAAAGCGCATAGGCGTAGGCAGCCATGAGCAGCTCGGCACAGGTGACAAAGGCGGCGATGATCATGACAAAGGCGGGCAGCCGCACGGCACCGGGCACCTGGTGGCGCACCAGCGATACGGCCGTGCTGGAGCCGATCATCACGAACAGCGTGGCCAGGGCAAGGCCGAGGGAATTCACCACCGTAGTGCTGACCGCAAGCAGTGGGCAGAGCCCCAGCAGCTGTACCAGCGCCGGGTTATTGCTCCAAAGCCCCTGGCGGGCAAGCGTAGGCCACTGACTCATGGGGTTGGCTCCTGCTGGTGTGAGACTAGAGGCAAGTGCTCGGCGTATACCAGGGCATCATGCACCGCCTTGATGACGGCCCGAGGGGTAATGGTGGCGCCGGTAAAGCCGTCAAACTGGCCGCCATCTTTCCTGACCGCCCAGCTCTCGGGGGGCAGGTCAGCCAGCCGTAGCCCGTTGAAGTGGGTGATCCAGTCGCTGCGCTGTGCTTCGATCTTGTCGCCAAGCCCCGGGGTCTCCTGATGATAGGTAACGCGCACGCCGCTGATGCGTGGCTGCGTGTCGGGCTCTAGCTGCATGCCGACCAATAAGTCTATTTCTCCACTGTAGCCTTGGCGGGTAGTGACCGGCAGGACAAGCGCCTGGAGCGTACCATGGCTTACGCGCCAACCGGTGGTGGGGCTGCGATGGCCAAGCAGAGCCGGGTCGGGTAGAGCAAAGGTACTGTCCAGAAGTTCAGCGACAGGCACATCGCCGATGGCCTGCGGCAGTACCGCCAGCAACTGCCTTTGCTGGTAAGCCTCGCGGTGATCGTTGATGCGCTCAGCCGTCATGGCCCGAGTGAGGGCGACGCTGCCGGCAGTGAACAGGGCGAAGATTCCAAGCGTCAGTGCGCCTTGCCGCATGGCACTCATGGGCGTCATCGCATTGCTCCCCTGGCGTGGCCTTCAGGACGAGGCACCGTATAGAGGTCGATCAGCGGTACGCAAAGATTCATCAGCAAGACGCCAAAGGCAACGGCATCTGGATACCCGCCCAGGTTACGGATCACGATGATCAGCGTGCCGATGCCTGCCCCATACAAGAGCTTGCCGCGCCGGCTGGTGGCTGCCGATACCGGGTCGGTGGCGATAAAGAAAGCGCCGAACAGCGTGGCTCCGGTCAGCAGGTGAAAAGTGGGCGAGGCAAATTGATTGGCATCGGCCAGATGAAACAGCATGGCCAGCAACGCCAGGCTGCCAAGTAGCGCAGCCGGAATATGCCAACTGATGATGCGCCTGGCCAGCAGCAGGGCGCCTCCGGCCAGCCAGGCCAGGCTGATCATGCGCCAGGCCTCCAGCGTGCCGGCGGGTAACGGATCGTTTGCCCAGAATCGAGTGGCAGAAAGCTCATCGGCTTTTTGCTTGAACGCATCCAGCGGCGTTGCCCCGCTCAGTGCATCTATCTGTTCGGATGGCAAGCTACCCATGATCTGTGCCCAAAGGCTTTCACCGACCAGCGGCTGCGGTGGGGCCCATAGCGTCATGTGGGCCGGGAAGGAGACAAGTAAAAGAGCGTAGCCCACCATGGCAGGGTTGAATGGATTCTGCCCAAGGCCCCCATACAACTGCTTGGCGATCACCACGGCCGCTACCATGCCCACGCCTATCAGCCACCAGGGGCTTGCCGGAGGCAGCGAAGCGCCCAGCAGTACGCCGGTCACCAGGGCGCTCGAGTCATTCAGAGCGGGTAGAATCGGGCGTTTCCTGAGATATAGCACGGTACTTTCCAGCACGAACGCAAAGGCAGCGGCAAGCACGATATTGCTCAGCACGCCAAGGCCGAAAAAGGCGGTCATGGTCATGATGCCAGGCAATGTCGCTGCTGCTACCCAACGCATCAGTGACGCCGTGGGCGGAGTTCCGCCAGTGGATATAGGGGCATCGGCTGCCTGTGAAGCGTGCAGCATGCTCATTGCGACTCCTCGCTTGCTTGGGCGCTCTGGCGGGCTTGGGCCAACTTCAGGTCTGCGGCCTTGAGGTTCTCGCGCGCGGTGGCCAACTGCATTTCCAGATCATCGTGGGATTCATCGGGTGACTGTTGGGCTTCGCGGGCGAGCACTTTTTCAGCCTTGCGTACCGCTGCCTTGGCCGCCGTCTGGGCAATACGCAGGCTGCGCAGGTCGGCCTGGGGGGCAGTCGTAGGCGCCGACGAGCCTGAAGAGGACTTGCCTTGGGCCAGTCGGGCATGGCGGCGGGCCTGTTTTTCAGCCTCTTCGCGAGCCAGACGTGCCTGGCGAAACTCGAATCGATGCTTGGCATGCTCTGCCTTGGCAGCTTCGATTTGCTGGTGGCGTAAGCGATCTTTTGCGTTTCGGTAATCATTCACCAGCGGGATATGGCTTGGGCAAACGTAGCTGCAGGCGCCGCATTCGATGCAATCAAAAAGATGATGTTGCTCCAGCTTGTCGTCTTCCCGAGCATGGGCATACCAGTGCAGTTGCTGGGGAAGCAACTGCACGGGGCAGACGCTTTCACAAGCGCCACACCGAATGCAGGGCGAGGCGGGTGGTGCTGGCGGAAGTTCCGCCTGGTCGGCGGCAATCAGGCAGTTGGTCAGCTTGGTGACCGGCGCATTCAAGGTGTCAAGCGTGTTGCCCATCATCGGGCCGCCCTGAACCACTTTGCTGAGTCGGGCGCGCTCAAGACCGACATGAGCCAGCAGTTCATCTATCGATGTGCCCAGGCGCACCCAGTAGTTGCCTGGTCGTGTAATCGCCTCGCCGGTTAGCGTCATCACGCGCTCGACCAGCGGCTGACCGCTCTTGACCGCCTGCAACGCCGCCAGCAAGGTGCCAGGGTTGTGGCACAGTACACCCACATCCGCCGGCAGGCCCTGGCTGGGCACCGTGCGATTCAACAGCGTCTTGATCAGCAGCTTTTCACTGCCGCTTGGGTAGCGGGTCGGTATCACGCTGAGTGTCACCCGGGCGGGTCGGCTCTGGGCGATGACCTGCTTCAAGGCGGCAATGGCCTCGGGCTTGTTATCCTCGATGCCGATCATGATCTGGCTGGCGCCGCACAGGGACGCCATCATCTGTGCGCCCTCGAGTATTTCGCCAGGGTAGTGCCGCAATATAATGTCATCGGCAGTGATATAGGGTTCGCACTCGGTAGCGTTGATGATCAGCGTATCAATGGCGTGGCGCTCGATGACGCGCGCCTTGAACTGCGCAGGAAAGCCTGCCCCGCCAAGACCCACCACGCCGCTTTCATCCAGGCGGGCAAGCAGAGTGAGTGCATCCGTCTCGCGCCAGTCGAGCGGAGTGAGCGTATGCCGGGTATCCAGGCCATCGCCTTCGATCTGGATGGCGTGCGCGCTTACCTGGGTAACGGTACCACTGATGCTGGCATGCACATCGGCCGATATGAGCCCATCACGCTTGGCAATCCGCGTGCCCGTCTTTACGTACTCGCCCGGGGTAACGCAGGCGACGCCCGGGCGTCCACTGTGCTGGCGCAGTGGCAGGATTACCCGTGCCGGTAGCGGAGCTTGCTGCAACGGCACCTGATTTGAGCGGGATTTTCGTTCGGGCGGGTAGATACCGCCTCGAGACGCGAAGAGGGGCATCATTCAATTTCCTCCAGCCGGGTGGCGGTCGCTGGCAATCACACCAGGAGCAAGGGGGGCTACCGGCTGCCAGTGGGTAAGCGGCGCGCTGCGTGGCAGCATGTCGATACAGTCCACCGGGCAGGGGTCGACGCATAGATCACAACCGGTGCACTCATCTTCGATGACGGTATGCATCTGCTTGGCAGCCCCAATAATGGCATCCACCGGGCAGGCCTGGATGCATTTGGTACAACCGATGCATTCCGCCTCGCGTATGAAGGCCACCCGGTCTTGTTCGGGCGCCTCGCCATCGAGCGGTTCGGCTTCGCGGCCCAGCAGGTCGGCAAGCGCTTGAATGGTGGCGTCGCCACCGGGCGGGCACTTGTTCAGGGCATCGCCTTCATTGATCGCCTCGGCGTAGGGGCGACAGCCAGGGTAGCCGCACTGCCCGCACTGGGTCTGGGGCAGCAGGGCATCGATTTGATCGACCAATGGATGCGCTTCACCTTTGAAGCGCTCACTGACCGCGCCCAGCAAGGCGCCGAAACCGACGCCCAGGCCAGTAAGAATGCCGATGGCGCTGGCAACACCCGCAAGGGAAACTGCATCACTCATGATGTTGAATTACCCCTGGGTCAAGCCGGAAAAACCGAGAAAAGCAAGTGACATCAGGCTCGCGGTGATCATGGCAATGGCAGCGCCTCGAAACGGTCTGGGGATGTCTGCGCCGGCCAGGCGTTCGCGCATGGCGGCAAACAGGACCAGAATCAGTGAAAAGCCAAGCGCTGCGCCCAGGCCGTAAAGCGTCGTGTGAAAGAAACTCAACTCGCGATTCAAGGAGAGCAGCGCCACGCCGAGCACCGCGCAGTTGGTGGTGATCAACGGCAGAAAAATGCCCAGCACCTGATGCAGCAGGGGGCTCAGGTGACGCACCATGATTTCGGTAAACTGCACCACGGCGGCGATCACCACGATGAAGCTTATGGTGCGCAGGTAAGTGACCTCCAGTGGTACCAGCAGGCCGTAATAGACAACGTAGCTGGCCGCTGAAGCGAGCGTAAGCACAAAGGTGGTCGCCAGGGACATGCCCATGGCGGATTCCAGCTTGTTGGACACCCCCATGAAGGGGCAGAGGCCCAAGAACTGAACCAGTACGAAATTATTGACCAGCGCGGTGCTGATCAAGATGATGAATAGTTCACTCATGTGGCGTTTCGTGCATATGAACGGGGTCGAGGGAGGGAGTAAATACCATGACCTGGTGTCGGCCGGCAGCCTTGGCGCTGTACAGGGCCTGATCGGCGGTACTCATCAACGAACACGGCAGGATGTCGGTACTGTCTGCCAGCGAGCTTACGCCGACGCAGATAGTAACATAAGCGGATACCGGCGAGGCGCGGTGGGGGAGTTTCAATTGATCTACCGTGCGATGCAAGAGAAGACCGATCTGCCTGGCCGAGTCGGCGGACGTACCGGGAAGTAGCGCGCTGAACTCCTCGCCTCCGGTGCGGGCGATCAAGAACCCATGATCATTGGCCACGCGCTGAAGCGCTCTAGAAACCTTTCGCAGGCACTCATCTCCCATCTGGTGGCCGTAATGATCGTTGAACAGCTTGAAGTGGTCGACATCCAGCATCATGACCGCTAACGGCTGCGATAGTGCGACTGCTTCTTGGATGGCGTCTTTCAGCTGCTGATCAAACAGGCGCCGATTGGGAAGTCCCGTCAGCGCATCGTGGGTGGAGAGGTTCAAGAGCTCGGCGTTGAGCTCTCGCTGGCGTGTCAACTGCTGGTCGAAGCTGCGGGCCAGCATGCCTATTTCATCGCCACGCCGACACAGCGACTGCGCATCGAGATTGGTATCTTGCTTTGATGCCTGGCGGGCGAAAACGGATAGTGCTTTAAGCGGCGTCAGAATGATCCGTTCCATCAGCCAGAGTACAAAGCCGATGACGAACAGCATGAGGCACGCGGTCCAGATCAGTACATAGCGAATGGTATCGAGGCTTGCAAGATAGTGAGTCCGATTCAACTGGGTGCCGATTGCAATACTCATGTCGGGCACACTGGTTGGCAGCAGATGCTGGGCATGGATGGTGTCGCCTTCGATTCTGATCGATGGTTCGCGCTGTGGAGCAGGCAGGCGCTCAATCGCAATAGGCAGGCCGGTGAGCGTCTCCCATTGCGCTATCCACTGCTCGTCCATCAGGCGCATCTTGGCAAGCCAGCCAACGTTTGGGCCGGTGCCGTCGGTGCGAAGAATCGGAGTGATGGCAACCATGGCCGGTGAGCTTATTCCCGGCACCAGAAAGCTCTGCTGATCGGGGTTGTCTTTTATCGACCGCTGCATGGTATCAATATAAGGCGCCATCCAGTCGCACTCGCCGCTGGGTTGGGCGCAACTGGCAAACTGGCCGGTATGTGGAACCAGGCCAGAGAGAAAATAGGGGCTGCCATCGGCGGCAAAAAACGCGATGAGCTGGTAGCGCATTTCCTTCAGCATTTCTGGGCTGAAGTTGACATCAGCATAGCGCGGGTAGTTGCCCTGCACGAATTCATAGGTGTCATCCCAGTTGGCCCAGTCTCGGGCCTGAACCAACAGTTCCTGCTGGGCAAGCACCAGGCTTCGCTCGATACGCTTTAGCTCCTGGTCGATGATGCCTTGCTCTTCCTTGTGCAGCGCCGGAAAAATGAACCACTTGCTCAATGCCCCCAGCGAACCCAGCGCAAGCAAAAGCACACCACTGAGCGCGATTAGGAATTGAAAACGCAGCGATCGAGAAAAGTGCCGAAGCATAAGCAGGCCTGAACAGGGTTTGGGAGGGGAGCGTGGTCATCAGATAAAGAAAAAGGGGTAGAGCCTGAGCATCCCTACCCCTGTCAGTGATAAAACGACGGCTACATTACACGCTGTCCGGGTTCGGCACCAGCATCCGGTGAAAGCAGGTAGATGCCATCCTGGTTGGCAGAGGCGAGCACTATGCCTTCGGAAAGCCCAAAACGCATCTTGCGCGGTGCCAGGTTGGCCACCATGACCGTCAAGCGGCCTTCAAGCGCTTCAGGGGCATAGGCGCTGCGAATGCCCGAGAAGACGTTGCGCGTCTCACCGCCGAGATCCAGGGTCAACTGAAGCAGTTTATCGGCGCCCTCGACGTATTGGGCCTTGGTAATACGTGCAATACGCAGGTCGACCTTGGCAAAATCCTCAAAACCGATTTCATCGGCAATCGGCTCTTCTGCAAGCGGCCCCTTGGCGGCTTCCTTCAGCTTCTGCTCTTCCACCAGATCCTCCTTCGAGGCTTCGATCATGGCATCGATCCTGTCGCGCTCTACGCGGGTCATCAACGGCTTGAATTTCTCGATCTGATGACTGGTCAGTATGACATGGCGACTTTCCCAGGCCATCGAGTCGAGGTTCAAGAACGCCTGAGCCTGTTCTGCCATGGCGGGCACTACCGGGGCCAGATAGACCATCAGCTGACGGAACAGGTTAATGCCTACCGAGCAGATCTCGAGCACTTCCTCGTCACGTCCATCCTGCTTGGCGAGCGCCCAGGGCTCCTTGTCGGCGATGTAGGTATTGGCCTCATCGGCAAGCTCCATGATCTTGCGCATGGCGCGGCTGAATTCGCGCGCTTCGAAATCGTCGGCAATATCATCGCCTGCTGCAATAAAGCGCGCCAGCATCTGCGGCTCGGCGCAGTGGCTTGAAAGCTTGCCCCCGCCCAGCTTTTTCACGAACCCGGCGCAGCGGCTGGCAATATTGACCACCTTGCCGACGAGGTCTGAATTGACTCGGGCGGCGAAGTCGTCCAGGTTGAGGTCGAGATCATCTACCTTGGAGGTCAGCTTGGCAGCAAAGTAGTAGCGCAAGTACTCGGGATTGAGGTGGTCGGCGTAGGTCGAGGCCTTGATGAAGGTGCCTCTGGACTTCGACATCTTGGCGCCATCGACGGTCAGGAACCCGTGGCAATTGACGGCCGTAGGTGTTCTCAGCTCGGCACCATGCAGCATGGCTGGCCAGAACAGGGCGTGGAAGTAGACGATATCCTTGCCGATAAAGTGGTAGATCTCGGCATCGGAATCCTTGTTCCAGTAGCTGTCGAAGTCGATGCCTTCACGTTCACACAGGTTCTTGAAGCTGGCCAGGTAGCCGATGGGGGCATCCAGCCAGACATAGAAGTATTTGCCCGGGGCATCGGGAATTTCAAACCCGAAGTAGGGGGCATCCCGAGAGATGTCCCACTCGTTGAAACCGGACTCGAACCACTCCATCAGCTTGTTGCGGATCTGAGGTTGAACGTGTCCCGCGTCAATCCAGGTTTGCAGGAACTCGGCAAAGTCAGGCAGCTTGAAGAAATAGTGCGTGGAGCTGCGCACTTCCGGTGTTGCCCCTGAAATGGCCGATACCGGGTCGATCAGGTCCGCGGGGGTGTAGGTGGCCCCGCACTTTTCACAGTTGTCGCCATACTGGTCGTTCGTGCCGCACTTGGGGCAGGTACCCTTGATGAAGCGATCGGCGAGAAACAGCCCCTTTTGCGGATCGTACATCTGCTCGATATCTCGAGTGGCAATATGCCCCTTGTCACGCAGACGCTTGTAGATCAGTTCGCTGAACAGGCGGTTCTCTTCCGAGTGAGTGGAGTGGTAGTTGTCGAACCCCACGCCAAAGCGGGCGAAATCCGCCTGGTGATCGCGAGAAACCCGGTCGATCAGCGCCTCGGGTGTGATGCCTTCCTGCTCGGCGCGCAACATGATGGCGGTGCCATGAGCATCGTCGGCGCATACGTAGTAACACTGCTGGCCACGGCTTTTCTGAAAACGTACCCAGATGTCGGTTTGGATATATTCAAGCAGGTGACCGAGGTGGATGGCTCCGTTGGCGTAGGGGAGCGCGCTGGTCACCAGAATGTTGCGCGTGGCAGAGTTGGACATGATGAGTGCTAATTCCAATTTGGCAATGACGATAGGGCGGCGAATTTATACGGTACAAGGCCGGCGATGTGGTGAAACGCGAGCTTGCCAGGAGTGCGAGGCACTCTTGGCTGCTATGGGGTGGCTGGCGTTTCGGAGTAGGCTAGTAAAGTGCCTGCTCTTGCTGTACGACTTCTTTCAAGAGTTCCAGAAACAGCTTGTCGGCCTCTGAATGTTCGGCCGGATCTTCTGGAATATGTACGCTCGTGGTAGCAGATATTTCGTTGGCAATCCTGGCCATGACGGCGGGACTGCTGCCTTCACCAAGCTCTTGTCGGGCAATGACCAGTGACTGTTCAAGAATGTCGGGATCTTGAAGCAGTTTGCGGATGAAGCCGCGCAGCTCGTTAATAATTCGCGATTTTTGAATTTCTGATGCAGACATGAGGTTCTCCTTAATGTCGCGCTGATGAACGCGACAGCGAAGCCGGACAATGCTTTGACCATAGCATTTTTTGGTCCAACAGGCATCGGCTCACCTGCCGGCTTGTATGGCGCCGCGATTACTTGAGCGTCAGGCGGCCTGCCTTGTGCTTGACCGGGTTGGCATATTGCAATAACCAGTAGGGGCGCAGTGCTTCGGGAACGCTTCCAAGGCGCGTCTTGAAGCGTTCGCGATCCTGGCGGGTAATGGTCTTGCGGGCTACCAGCTCGGGGGCCTCTCCCAGTGCTTCGAGTGCCAGGTAGTGGCTGGGATAAAGTCGATAACCGCCAATTACCTGGCGGTCGATTTCACCGGCCACTTCATCCGGTGTTGCCATGTCCACTCCGACCGGGGTGCCAAAGCGCAATTGAACCCGGCCCTTGTCACCGGTAATGCCGGCAACGATCGAGCGAATGTCTTCAAACTCGCTTTTGGCGTAACTGCCCTGAGCGGCCAGGTCATGCAGTTCCTGGGCCTTTTGCACATCGCAGGGATCGTATTCATAACTGATCGATACCGGGACGAGCTTGAGTTCGGCTACCGCTTCGCCAAACATGATGTCACGCTCGGCGTTACGCTTGGCCATGGTAAGCATCTTTATGATGGCGGGGTCCGTCCGGTCGATACCGTTCTTGGCCCGGCCTTCGCGCTGCGCCATCCAGATAGAGTGCTGATCTTCGGTAATCGAGTGGCGTATATAAGCGGAAAGTTGCTGATAGGCCGCCAGCATGGCGCGTTTACCGCGTGCACTGCGAGGGACGATGAAGCTTTTGTTGAGCCGCATCAGATCGGTGACGTAGGGCTTCTTGAGCAGGTTGTCGCCAATCGCGATACGTACCGTGTCGCGGCCTGCCTTGTAGAGCGCATAGTTCACGAACGCCGGATCAAGCGATATGTCACGATGATTGCCGATGAATAGATAGGCGCCTTCAGGGTCAAGCTTGTCAAGCCCCGACACCTCGAATGCCTCGGTGGTGGTGCGAATCATGCGCTCCATGTAGGTAGCTATGCGCATCTGAAAATCGCGTACCGAGGTAACCCCTTTGACTTCACGCTGAATGGCGCGACTGGCAAGCGTCCGAGCAAGCGACGGCATCCAGCGGACCAGACGGGGCAGCCGAAAACGGGTGAGCGCATCCAATAGCTCGCTGTCGCGGGCCAGACGTGCAAGGACATCTGCCACTTCGCTATCCGCATAGGGGCGTATGTCCACCCATGGGTCGGTGGTAGGGAGAGCGTTGGGTGCGTCGTTGTGTTGAGTCATGCGATCCGTTGGATGATAAACAGTAAAGAACGATTCATGATGGCGGTGGCGTCAAGGTATCAGGTATCTGTAGACGCAGCAGGTTCCTGCCGGTTTTCCCCATCCAGCCACTCTAGCAGGCGGACGATATCATCAGATAGCGCCTGGGCCATTAAAATAAAGTCGGTTTCCAGTCTTGCCAGTGCGTCATCGCCATCGTCGGCGTGATCCGCCTCTTCAATCAGGGCGTCCCCAAAGCGCAGCGACTTGAGCGCCAGATCGTCATGCAGCACGAAGCTCAGCCGTCCTTCAAGGCTCATGGCGAGCTTGCTGGCCTGACGCCCGCTTTCGAGCAGTTGCTGGATCTCGTCACTGTCGAGGTCCACCTGGCGGGCGCGCAGTACGCCGTCATCGCCCTTGGCCTTGAGTTCGACCTGGTCACCCAGTTGCAGGTCCGCCGGCCGGCTTGCCGGGTCGCCAAGCCAGGTCGTCATGGCGCGGATAGGCAGTGTCCGGGAAGAGAGTGGCGTGGCTTTCAAGCTGCCCAGCGTTTCACGCAGCAGGTCCAGTACGTCCTCGGCACGCGTGCGTGAGCTTGCATTGATACCTATCAGCTGGCGGCGGGTATCCCACCAGAGATCGACTTTCTGGCTGCGAACGAAGGCGCGTGGCAGCAGCTCTTCGGTTACCTGCTCTTTGAGGGCGGTTTTCTCTTTGCGGGTTACCTTGCGTCCTTCGCGTGCCTCTATGTCGGCCACCTGTTCATCGACCTCTTCCTTGACGACCGAGGCGGGCAGCAGGCGCTCCTGGCGCAGCACCGAGAGTAGCCGGTGGCCCTGAATCTCGTGCATCAGTTGGCCACCGCCCAGGCGGCCCGCGGGTGCAGTCCAGCCCAGGCGGCGCGCATCCGCCGTGCCCAGCGGTTTGGCTGAATGCGCATCGAGCGCATCGGCCAGGGAGCTGCTGTCAAGCTCGGGGGCGCCGTGCAGGCGATATAAATGCAGGTGCTTAAACCACATGTCACCGGTCCTGTTCAAAAGGTGGCACATTATGTCGAAAGCAGGGCGTTCCTGCCAGCTCCTTGCCTGCCTTGAACTTGTTGTATGTGTTTCAAACTTGTGTTTGATTGGTGTTCGTGACGGCGAATACCGCTGCCGACATCACGTTTTCCAAGGAGAAGAATCATGTCCGAGGCGCTTTCACGCGTGACGTTACGCGTTCGTGGATACCACCTGGATGGCTATCAGCACGTCAACAATGCCCGCTATCTTGAGTTCATGGAGGAGGGGCGCTGGGCGTTCTTCGATAAACATCCTGATTTGATGAAGGAGTTGCATCAGGCCGGGCGTGCCTTCGTCGTGGTCAACCTCAATATAGACTATCGACATGCCGCGGTTCAAAACGACGACCTGAGCGTACTTACCGGTATCACCCAGGTCAGTGAGCGTAGTGCGCGCTGTCATCACCGTATCCTTCGCGCTGATGGAAAAGTGATCGCCCAGGCGGATCTCACCTTCGTGCTGTTGGATATCAAATCGAATGCCGCCAGTATCATCGAGGGTAACGTTTTTGAGGCGCTGAAAAGGCTTTGTGTCGATAAAGAGGCGTTTTCGCTTTGACAATGGGATCAGAAGCTTTCATCCCGACAAGGTGATGAGGCCTTGTCCTGCGCTTTGGCAGGCGCTTCTGGCCCGGGTGGGCTAATCTTGAGCTGGCGCCTGGCAAGCTCACTTGCCTCGGCGCATTAATGCGTCAGAAATGACATGCTCCGATCAGCAGCCATCGACAGGGAGGTGCAAATGAGCAGTGACAAGGAAGCGATCTATCAGGATTTTTATGCAAGCGTGAACATGGCGCCCAAGGAACTCGAAGAGTGGCTTGATACCGAAGCGTCGAAATCCGTCGGCGATAGCGACAGTGGCGAGTCCACGGGCCACCGTTCGGGGCGGCGTATCGTGGATATAAAGCGCAAGCGCAAGGCTGATCTCAGTGATGATGACTACGCGCATATGAAAAAAGTGAATCAGTATATAGCGCGTCACCTTGAGCAGCCGCCGCAGAAAGAGGACAAGAAAACCTCACGCTGGCGTTATTCGCTGATGAACTGGGGCCATGATCCTTTGAAATAACGACTTGCCTGAATACCGTCTTGCTTTTTTTCTCTCACCCTTGTTCGAACCTGATGTCATGTCGCCGGCCGCATAGGGCAGGCATGATTCGGTCAGGTTCGAATCACCCTGCGTGCAATCACGCTTCTAGATCCCGTTTGCTGGCTGTATTGGCCCTATTGATGTGCGCGGATGCTTTGAGGCGCTCGCTGGCTGCCCTTGATGCTTATGCAGTGGTATGATGGAGGGGTATGTGCGCTCGCCTGTTGATGCTCAATCACGGCAAAATTCAAGCGCTTTCAACTCTCGCAGTGCCAATGCAGTGCAAAGGATCTGACTTTCATGGGTGACATCGCCAGAGAAATCCTGCCCGTCAATATCGAAGACGAGCTCAAACAGTCGTACCTCGACTACGCGATGAGTGTCATTATCGGCCGCGCGCTGCCTGATGTGCGCGACGGTCTGAAACCGGTCCATCGGCGTGTGCTGTTTGCCATGCACGAACTGGGTAATGACTGGAATAAACCGT
This sequence comes from Vreelandella aquamarina, assembly GCF_020075495.1. Classification (GTDB taxonomy): domain Bacteria; phylum Pseudomonadota; class Gammaproteobacteria; order Pseudomonadales; family Halomonadaceae; genus Vreelandella; species Vreelandella aquamarina_A. Next base: position 219,360 of record NZ_JABYQT010000005.1, on the reverse strand, counting down.
ACAAGAAGTCGGCGCGCGTTGTCGGCGATGTCATCGGTAAATATCACCCGCATGGTGATAGCGCGGTTTACGACACCATCGTACGTATGGCCCAGCACTTCTCGATGCGTCACGTGCTGGTCGATGGTCAGGGCAACTTCGGCTCCATCGACGGCGATAACGCCGCCGCCATGCGTTACACCGAAGTACGCATGTCGCGCCTTGCTCACGAGCTGCTTGCGGATCTTGAAAAGGATACCGTGGACTGGGTCGACAACTACGATGGTACCGAACGCATTCCGGCAGTACTTCCCACCAAGGTACCCAACCTGCTGATCAACGGCTCGTCGGGTATCGCGGTCGGTATGGCGACCAATATTCCTCCGCACAACATGCGCGAAGTCATCGATGGCTGCCTGGCACTGATCGATGACTACACTTTGTCGGTGGATGACCTGATGGCGTATATCCCGGGTCCTGACTTCCCAACCGCCGGCATCATCAATGGTCGTGCGGGCATTCTGGATGCATATCGCACCGGGCGCGGACGCATCTATGTGCGCGCAACGCATACCATCGAGCACGACGACAAGACCGGCCGTGACCATATCATCATCACCGAGCTGCCTTATCAGGTAAACAAGGCGAGGCTCATCGAGAAAATCGCCGAGCTGGTCAAAGAGAAGAAGATCGAAGGCATTGCCGAGTTGCGTGACGAGTCCGACAAGGACGGTCTTCGCGTGGTCATCGAGATCAAGCGGGGCGAGTCAGGCGAGGTCGTGGTCAACAACCTGTTTGCCCAGACTCAGCTGCAGAACGTGTTCGGCATCAACATGGTAGCGCTGGAGAACGGTCAACCACGTACGCTGAACCTGAAAGAGATGCTGGAGGCGTTCATTCGCCATCGGCGCGAGGTGGTAACCCGGCGGACGCTGTTCGAGCTCAAGAAAGCCCGCGAGCGGGGCCACATCCTGGAAGGTCTGGCCGTTGCCATCTCCAATATCGATGCCATCATCGAGATGATCAAGGCCTCGCCAAGCGCTTCTGAGGCCAAGGAAAAACTGCTGGCGACCACGTGGCAGCCGGGCCAGGTGACCGCCATGCTCGAAAGGGCGGGAGCGACTTCCTGCAAGCCCGAAGAGCTCGATGAGCATTTTGGCCTTAACCCGTCAGCCACCGAATACCGGCTGTCGCCGGGCCAGGCCCAGGCGATTCTCGAGCTGCGCCTGCACCGCCTTACCGGCCTTGAAACCGAAAAGCTGCTCAACGAATACCTGGCTATCCTTGAGCGCATTGCCGAGCTTACCGAAATCCTGGCCTCGGCCGACCGCCTGATGGAGGTCATTCGTGAAGAGCTTCATGCGGTGCGTGACCAGTATGGCAACGACCGTCGCACCGAGATTCAGGCAAGTCACCTGGATCTTTCCATGGAGGATCTGATTGCCGAAGAGGATATGGTGGTAACCGTGTCGCGCTCGGGTTATGCCAAGACCCAGCCGCTCTCGGACTACCAGGCGCAGCGTCGAGGCGGTCGAGGCAAGTCGGCCACGTCCATGAAGGACGAGGACGTGATCGAGCACCTGCTGGTCGCTTCCACCCACGACACCGTGCTGCTGTTCTCCAACCGCGGCAAGGTGTACTGGCTGAAAGTCTACGAGATGCCCGCCGCGAGCCGTGGTTCCCGTGGCAAGCCGCTGGTGAACATGCTGCCCCTGGAAGAGGGCGAGTCGATCAACGCCATTCTGCCGGTGCGCGACTACGACCCTGAACATTACATCTTCTTCGCCACCGCCAATGGTACGGTCAAGCGTACGAGCCTCGAGCAGTTCTCGCGACCGCGTAGCGTGGGTCTGATCGCGATCGATCTTGAGGAGGGGGATCGTCTGGTAGGAGCTGCAATCACTTCGGGTTCCGATCACGCCATGCTGCTCTCATCCAATGGCAAGGCGATCCGCTTCGAGGAGGGGAACGTACGCGCCATGGGACGTACCGCCCGTGGCGTACGCGGCATGCGCCTGGCCGATGGTTGCGAAGTGATCAGCCTGATCATACCCAAGAGCCAGCAGATTGATGCCGAGGCCGATACGGATGGCGACGAGGCACAGGAGTCTGCTGCTGAAAATATCCAGTCGGAAGGCCAGATCTATATTCTGACCGCCAGTGAAAATGGTTACGGCAAGCGCACACGCCTGGAAGAGTTCCCGCTGCGTGGGCGCGGTGGTCAAGGGGTTATCGCCATGCAGACCAGCGAGCGTAACGGTGCGCTTGTGGCCGCCATGCAGGTTTACGACGCTGATGAAATGATGCTCATCACCGACCGCGGCACGCTGGTACGCACGCGCGTGGAAGAGGTGTCCACGACGTCACGTAATACTCAGGGCGTAATGCTGATTCGTCTGGGTAAAGAGGAAAAGCTGGTTAAAACCGTGCGTGTCGATGAGCCCGAGGACAGTGCACTGGACGCGCTGGACGAAACGGACGAGGACAACGCAAGCGATAATGCACAGGATACCGGGGCTGATGACGCGTCACTATAACTTCTGCGCAGGGCCGGCGGCCCTGCCTGTCGCGGTGCTCGAACGAGCCCGCAACGAGCTGGTCGATTATCAGGGGCGTGGCTTGTCCGTCATGGAGATGAGTCATCGAAGCGATGAGTTCGTGGCGATTGCCGAGCAGGCGGAGGCGGATTTCCGCGCCTTGCTGAACGTTCCTGAGCATTACCGGGTCCTGTTTCTGCAGGGCGGGGCGAGCATGCAGTTTGCCATGCTGCCCATGAACCTGCTGGGACAGGGGGGCAGTGGCAACTTTATCCAGACGGGTATCTGGGGCAAGAAGGCCTTGAGCGAAGCCAGGCGACTTGGCTATGCGTGCCACGTAGCGGGCAGCAGCGAGCCAAACGGCCATACCGCGGTCCCCGGGCTGGATACGCTGGATATCAGCCGCGATGCGGCTTACCTGCACTACACGTCCAACGAGACCATCGGGGGGCTCGAGTTCGACTACGTGCCCCACGTATCACGGCCCGATGGCAAGCAGGTGCCATTGGTCTGCGACATGTCCTCCAATATCCTTTCCAAGCCCATGCGGGTCGAGGATTTCGGGGTCATTTATGCCGGGGCGCAGAAGAATATCGGCCCGGCGGGCCTGACGCTGGTGATGGTTCGCGACGATCTGCTGGGCCGTGCCCAGTCCGACATCCCCTCGCTGTTCGATTACCAGCAGCTGGCCGAAGCCGGCTCCATGGTCAACACGCCTCCCACCTATGCCTGGTACCTGGCAGGGTTGGTCTTTCAGTGGCTGCGCGATGATATTGGCGGGCTTGAAGCAATGGATGCCATCAATCAGCGCAAGGCGGACAAGCTTTATGGCGCCATTGATAGAAGCGATTTCTACAGCAACCCGATTGCCAAGGCGAACCGTTCGAGGATGAACGTGCCCTTTGTGCTGGCCGATGCGGCGCTCGACAAGGTGTTTCTCGAGGAGGCCGATCAGGCGGGGCTTCTCAACTTGAAAGGCCATCGCAGCGTGGGTGGCATGCGTGCCAGCCTGTACAACGCGGTGCCTGAAGAGGCGGTAGATGCGCTGGTGGCCTTCATGGCCGATTTTGAACAACGAAGAGGCTAACGACCATGTCCGACTCGTCAATCAACCTGGATGAGCTGCGCCAGCGTATTGATCAGCTGGATGGTGATATTCTGCGCCTGATCAGCGAACGCGCCGACTGCGCGCAGAAGGTAGCGCACGTCAAGCTGGCCGATGACAAGGACGCGGTATTCTACCGGCCCGAGCGGGAAGCACAGGTGCTCCGCCGCATCATGTCGCTCAACAAGGGACCGCTGGACTCCGAGGAGATGGCGCGGCTGTTTCGCGAAATCATGTCGGCCTGTCTGGCGCTCGAGCAGCCCATCAAGGTGGCGTATCTCGGGCCGGAGGGAACCTTTACTCAGCAGGCGGCGCTCAAGCATTTTGGTGAAAGTGCGATCAGCCTGCCCATGGCGGCCATTGACGAGGTGTTTCGTGAGGTAGAGGCCGGCGCGGTCAACTATGGCGTAGTGCCGGTCGAGAACTCGACGGAAGGGGTGGTCAATCATACGCTCGACACTTTCATGGATTCGTCCATCCATATCTGCGGCGAAGTCGTGCTGCGCATACACCACCATCTTCTGATCAGTGATACCACGCGTCGCGACAAGATTTCGCGTATCTATTCGCACCCGCAGTCCTTTGGGCAGTGCCGCAAATGGCTGGATGCACACTATCCTCACGCTGAGCGCGTGCCGGTTTCCTCCAACGCTGAAGCGGCCAAGCTGGTCAAGACCGAATGGCATAGCGCCGCCATTGCCGGCGACATGGCCGCCAAGCTTTACGGGCTTGAGCGGATTGCCGACAAGATAGAAGACCGTCCGGACAACTCGACGCGATTCTTGATTATCGGCAACCAGCGTGTCCCCATGGCCGGCGAGGACAAGACCTCCATCGTGGTCGCCATGCGCAACCAGCCAGGCGCGCTGCACGACCTGCTGGAGCCCTTTCATCGCCACAAGATCGATCTGACACGGATCGAAACCCGTCCCTCGCGCACCGGCGTATGGAACTACGTGTTCTTTATCGATTTTAAGGGCCATGTCGATGAGCCACGGGTCGCCGCTGTACTCGAAGAGGTCAAGCTGCGTGCTTCCGAGCTGCGTGTACTGGGCTCCTACCCGCAAGGCGTGCTGTGACATCCATGCGTTTCCCAGCGACCAACCAATCGTCGTGTACTGAACACAAGCTGGTGATTGTCGGCTTGGGCCTGATCGGCGGGTCGCTGGCGGCCGCCCTGCGCGCGTCAGGATTTCGCGGTGTTATTACTGCCTGTGATCCCGATTCGGATGAAATCGCCTGCGGTATCGACATGGGCTTGATCGATGGCGGCGGTGTGGACCTGGCCGCCCAGCTTGCAGGCGCCACCATGGTGGTGCTGGCCGTGCCGGTGCTCGCCATGGAGTCCGTCATGACGTCGCTGGCGCATGTGCTTTCCCTGGCAGCCGATAATGTCGTACTGACCGATGTGGGCAGTACCAAGGCGACCATTCGTGCCTGCGCCATCAGCGCGTTTGGCAGGGTGCCGCCTAACATGGTGCTGGGGCATCCTATTGCTGGCTCGGAAAAGAGCGGCGTTGCCGCTGCCAATCCTGCGCTCTACACGCATCATCGCGTCATCTTGACCCCTGAGCCGGATGTCGACCCCGCTGCCTTGCAGCGGGTACGTGCGCTGTGGCACGCCTGCGGTGCCGATGTGCTGGAGATGGATGTCGCGCGCCATGATCAGGTACTGGCGCGTACCAGTCACTTGCCGCATCTGCTGGCGTTCTCGTTGGTGGATACCCTGGCCCGCCAGGATGAGCGGCTGGAAATATTTCGCTATGCCGCCGGCGGGTTTCGCGACTTTACCCGAATCGCGGGCAGCGACCCGGTGATGTGGCGAGATATCTTCATTGCCAATCGTGACGCGGTGCTGGCATCGCTGGATGACTTTGAGTCAGGACTGGCCCGGCTGCGTCAAGCCGTGGAGCGTGGCGATAGCGATGCGTTGATCGCCACTTTTGACCGTGCAAGCCATGCACGCCATTACTTTGATACGTTATTGAATAAAACCAGCTACCAAGCGGAATACAATATGCAACCACAGGGTAAGGTGACCTATCGAGTCCACCCGGGCGGTGAAGCCAAGGGCCGCCTGCGCGTGCCGGGCGATAAATCCATGTCGCACCGCTCGATCATGTTGGGCGCCCTTGCAGAAGGCGTCACCGAAGTAAAAGGGTTTCTTGAAGGCGAGGACAGCCTGGCCACGCTGCAGGCGTTTCGTGAAATGGGCGTTGCCATTGAAGGCCCGCATCAGGGACGAGTCACCATTCATGGTGTTGGCATGCATGGCCTGAAGGCGCCGTCCGGGCCGCTTTATGTCGGTAATTCCGGTACGGCCATGCGCCTGTTTGCCGGGCTGCTGGCAGGTCAGGCGTTCGATAGCGAATTGACTGGCGACGAGTCGCTGACCAAGCGCCCCATGGCGCGTGTGGCAGACCCGCTTCGCTCCATGGGTGCCACGATTGATACTGCCGATGGTGGCCGGCCGCCACTAAAGATCAAAGGTGGTGCGGTGCTCAAGGGCATGTTCTACGACATGCCCATGGCCAGTGCGCAGGTGAAATCCTGCCTCTTGCTGGCAGGTCTCTATGCCGAGGGGGAGACGCGTGTACGTGAGCCAGCGCCTACCCGTGACCATACCGAGCGCATGCTCAATGGGTTTGGCTACGCGGTTTCCCGTGAAGGTGATACCTGCTGGCTACAGGGGGGCGGCAAGCTGACAGCAGGCTCGATCGACGTACCGTCAGACATCTCCTCAGCCACTTTCTTCCTGGTGGCTGCCGCCATCACACCGGGGGCCGATATCACTCTGGAGCATGTGGGGATCAACCCGACGCGCATTGGCGTGATCAATATTCTTGCCCTGATGGGTGCCGATCTGGCGCTGGAAAACGAGCGTGAAGTAGGGGGCGAGCCGGTAGCGGATATTCGTATCCGCCATGCGCCGCTCACAGGCATCGATATTCCGGTCGATCAGGTGCCTCTGGCAATCGATGAGTTTCCGGCGCTGTTTATCGCCGCCGCCAATGCAGAAGGCACAACGCGCCTGCGGGGCGCCGAAGAGCTGCGTGTAAAAGAGTCTGATCGCATTCAGGCCATGGCCGATGGGCTTGCCATACTCGGTGTTGAGCATACCGTGTTCGAAGACGGTATCGATATCGTGGGCAATGGCAATCTGCATGCGCCAAGCTACGGCGGTGGACGCGTCGATAGCCTGGGGGATCATCGTATTGCCATGGCGTTCGCTATTGCCGCGCTGCGTGCACGCGATGATATCGTCATCGAGGACTGCGCTAACGTGGCGACCTCTTTTCCCACCTTTGTCGAACTTGCCAACCGAATAGGCATGAGCGTCAACGTGGAGAGCGGGCATGACTAAGTCAATCCCGGTGCTGACCATTGATGGTCCGGGTGGCGCAGGCAAGGGAACCATCAGCAGCCTGCTCGCCAAGCGTCTGGGCTGGCACTTACTGGATAGTGGAGCGCTTTATCGGTTGACGGCAGCGGCGGCCATCAAGCATGACGTGGCACTGGATAACGAGCAGAGCGTGGCTTTGCTGGCTCAATCGCTGGACGTTGCCTTCCCGGTCGAGGAAGGCGGTGTTCGCACGCTGCTCGAAGGCGAAGATGTCAGCCAACTGATCCGTACCGAGCAGATGGGGGAACGCGCCTCCAAGGTGGCAGCTCTGCCCGCCGTTCGTGGCGCCTTGCTCCAGCGTCAGCGGGACTTCTGTCAGTTGCCGGGCCTGGTGGCGGATGGGCGTGATATGGGGACGGTCGTATTTACCGATGCACCCTTGAAGGTATTCTTGACCGCCAGTGCCGAAGAGCGAGCACGTCGCCGCTATCTTCAGTTGCAGGAGGCGGGCATGAATGCTAGTCTTTCGAGTCTTTTAAAGGAGATTCAGGCACGCGATGCACGCGACACGCAGCGCAGTGTGGCTCCTCTCAAGCCGGCAGATGATGCTGTGACGCTTGATACCACGCGCCTGAGCATACCGGAAGTGGTGGAACGGTTATCGGAGCTGCTGGCCCAGAAAGGCTTGGCTTCTGTTGATTGATTCTCCCTTGCGGCGCTTTTGATGCGGCGTCATAACGTGGCAGGGCAGGTAACTCACATCGGTGAGCCCGGTCAGGTTTAACCAGCGCTAACGCCCTCAAAGGCAGAGTTACATTAGGCCCGCACTCGCTGGTGGTGCGGAGAAGGCATTTATGCCTCAACAACGTTATTACGTAGGAACACCATGAGCGAAAGCTTTGCTGAGCTGTTTGAACAGTCTCTTAACGACATCAACATGGAGCCGGGCGCTATTGTTGCGGCTCAAGTTGTCGACATTGACGGTGACTGGGTTACTGTCAACGCTGGCCTGAAATCTGAAGGTCAAATCCCGGCCTCTCAATTCCGTGACGAGAACGGCGAACTGAACATTGCCATTGGCGATGACGTTCACGTTGCACTTGAAGCGGTCGAAGACGGTTTCGGTGAGACTCGTCTGTCGCGTGAAAAAGCCAAGCGTGCTGAAGCTTGGAAGATTCTGGAAGCGGCTTTCGAAAAAGACGAAATCATCAAGGGTGTCATCAACGGCAAGGTCAAAGGCGGCTTCACCGTCGAAGTTGATTCCATCCGTGCCTTCCTGCCGGGCTCTCTGGTTGATGTTCGTCCGGTTCGCGACACGGCGCACCTGGAAAACAAAGAGCTGGACTTCAAGGTCATCAAGCTCGATCCGAAGCGCAACAACGTGGTCGTTTCACGTCGTGCGGTTCTGGAAGCGGAGAACAGTGCCGAGCGCGAAGCGCTGCTGGCCACTCTGCAAGAAGGCCAGCAGATCAAGGGTATCGTTAAGAACCTGACAGACTACGGCGCTTTCGTGGATCTGGGCGGTGTTGACGGCCTGCTGCACATCACTGACATGGCGTGGAAGCGCATCAAGCATCCTTCCGAAATCGTGGCCGTCGGCGACGAAATCAACGTCAAGGTGCTGAAGTTCGACCGTGAGCGCAATCGCGTATCTCTGGGTCTGAAGCAGCTGGGCGAAGACCCGTGGGTCAACATCAAAGAGCGCTATCCGGAAGGCACAAAAGTGCACGCGGTCGTCACTAACCTGACTGACTACGGCTGCTTTGCCGAGCTGGAAGAGGGCGTTGAAGGCCTGGTTCACGTTTCCGAAATGGACTGGACCAACAAGAATATCCATCCGTCCAAAGTTGTCCAGGTGGGCGACGATGTTGACGTCATGGTGCTGGATATCGACGAAGAGCGTCGTCGTATTTCTCTGGGTATCAAGCAGTGCACTGCCAACCCGTGGGAAACCTTCAACGCTGAATACAACAAGGGCGACCGCGTTTCGGGTACCATCAAGTCAATCACTGACTTCGGTATCTTCATCGGCCTTGAAGGCGGCATCGACGGTCTGGTTCATCTGTCCGACATCTCCTGGACAGAGACGGGTGAAGAAGCCGTTCGCAACTTCAAGAAAGGCGACGAAGCCGAAGCGGTTATCCTCTCTATCGATCCTGAGCGTGAGCGCATCTCGCTGGGCATCAAGCAGATGGATTCCGACCCGGTTGCTGAATACCTGTCTGTAAATGACAAGGGCAGCATCGTCACCGGCCGTGTCGTCGAGGTAGATGCGAAAGAAGCTCAGGTTGAGCTCGCAACTGACGTGATCGCGATTCTCAAGGCGTCTGAAATCAGTGCTGACCGTGTCGAAGACGCACGTAACGTACTGAACGAAGGCGACAGCGTCGAAGCGCGTATCGTGAGCGTTGATCGCAAGAGCCGTCAGATCAATCTTTCCATCAAGGCGAAAGAGCAAGACGATACTCGTCAGAACCTGAAGAAGTTGCGCGACCAGGAGCCCGAAGCAGCGGGTGGCCCGACTACTATCGGCGACCTGATCAAGCAGCAGATGGGCCAAGACTAATTCTTTAGTCATTGGTTTCATCAAGCGCCGCCCTTTGGGCGGCGCTTTTTTTTATAAAATTTTTAATCGTCTCGATATACACTATCTAAGGCCTGTCGGGTTTTTAACTTTTAAACTTGGGTTAAGCAGTTAAAAATTATTAGTAATTAAATGAAACCGCGCTAGACTATTGTCAATTAGAGTTTTTAAAGTAATAATAGCGACGCATCCTGAACTAATGGATATTGTGTTGGTCGGTTGGACAAGTTTCATTGGCTGATGTGATGTCTAGTAGATAAACCCGAAGTAAAAGGACTCCCCATGTCACTTCTCAACGAATATATCCAAAAAGAGCAGCAGCTTAAGCAGCTTCAAGAAGATTTACAGCGTCTTGAAGGTGATCAGCGTTTAAAGAGCGAACTGGAGTTCAAGGCTAAACTCGAAGCCTTGATGAATGAGTTCGGCAAGCGTCCTGCTGACGTGATTGCACTGCTGGACCCGTCAAACGATCAGCGTAGTGTAAAGGCGCCGGCCGCCAGCAACTCCAATCGTCGCAAGCGCCGCCTGAAAGTGTACAAAAATCCCAAGACGGGTGAAGTCATCGAAACCCGCGGTGGTAATCACAAAGGCTTGCGTAGCTGGAAAGACGAGTACGGCGACGAAACGGTCGAATCCTGGCTGCAAAGCATGGAAGACTAACGCGAACTATCGGCACTTCTGCCCCTGGAAGTGCCGTTTTTTATTACTTGCCTACCTTGATGGCGCTACTTGAATCTCTTTTGATAAAACCCGATGTATGATTACTGCGGGCAATCCTGCACTACTCTGGCCGAAAGCCCCACTGATTCATCAAGTGGCAAGAAAAGAATGGTACGCAACGAGAATCTACAGTAGTGGTTCATTATCATTTTCAAGGTATAATTCCAATACAAGCTTTTATTCAGCAAGCCGATGGCTCTGCGCGCCGCGGTTACAGATAGCCATACTCCATGCTATACGATGGCAGTTTGAGCATTGAATAGCTGTACCTGTCTCAGGAACCCGTCCGCTATCGAGCGGGTCATAAGCAAGGCGATGGGCTCAGGGTGACTTGGCTCTGAATATCATATCGGTGTTGGCTACCCCCTCGTCACAGCTTGCCTCAACTGACAGTTTGAATGGTGTTCAGGCGTGTCTGGCTGCATCGCTTTCATTGCGAATGAGTGCAGTATCTAGCCAGTACCTGCAGATGCTTTGGCATGATCTGTAGAAGATATTGATTACCAGATAATTCGACCATTTCAAGCAAGGTGTAAATGAAACATCAATGAAATATCACAAAGCTCCAAAACAGTTGGATGAGCGTGAGAAGCTGCGCAAGTTTCGTGAATTGGACGATGCGTTTGCCCAGGCATTACGTCAGCTGGAAGATCCCGGCAGCGATCTTGATATCCCAACTGGGCCGCCGGTACGCTCGCTGGCCGTGCTTGAGGAAGAGGAAGCCTCGGTACTGCTGGAAGAGCGTGATCGCCTGTTTGAAGCCCGTCTGAAAGAGTTGATGAGCGAATATGACCTATCAGGTGGGGCCTTGAGCGAACTGATTTCTACGCTGGTGGCGTTTGGCTTATGGCCGGAAGACCGCTCTCCGGGAATGGCCGATCAGGCATCTTTATAGCGGTAGATGCGCAAGCTCGGTAGAAAGGGGGTCTGTTCAAGTTTTTCATCGCGTCTTCTGGCACGCGTGCGTTGCGCGGGCGGTTGAGGCGCAGGCAAATTGATATGCGGAAGCCGTTGTTCATGAGCCGGCACGAATAGCGGCATGGCAATATTGAATGCGCGTCTGGTATGACCGTCGGGCAGAGGTTCGATGAAAAACAGGTTGGCGCGCATCAATGGAGCCTGCGCCTGAACCTGGGCCAATACCTCATCGCTGGGCAGGCCTGCCAGCTTGCGCAGCTGGATCCGGACGTGGGCGGCCTCGGTGTCCAGCTGGGCAAGTTTCCTTTCGGCTTCCTGAACGCTCAAGCGCTTGATCGAGCGGCCGCTGCTGTACCAGGCAAGACGTATACGCGCAACGGGTGCTTCGGCAATGGGTAGTTGCCGCCAGCACTGCTTGAGATGCAGTCTTGCAAATCCGCTTTGTCTCATGACCTCATCAACGTACGGGTGGCGCTTGGGCAGACGCTGTTTGATTTCTCCAAACGCTTTAGGCGAAAGGCTCTTTATTCGCTGAAGTAGTTCACTGATGTGCGCCTTTGCCTGATTGATGCAGACAATCGCTTCCATCAGCGCTTCACTCGCTGCTATGACACCCACGTAGTTACGTGTTTCTCGCCCGTCTTGTCCTTCCTGGTGCCACATGTCAAGCAGCGCTTTTCTCAACCAGTCGGTTGCAACGACTGGTTGATGGAATGCCCAGGTGAGAGGCGATTGTTGCTCGTAGAGAGACAGCGCCGCTTCGATGGAGGCAATGAGGCGATCAAAGCGTTCGTCAAGCTCGTACAGCAACCGATATGCCGTTACATCGGTATCAGGCATGGGTGTCCACCGTTTCAAGTGAGGGGCGCGTCCTTGTCCGCTTGGGCCAGCAGCGTTTCCAGGTCGGCCTCATCCATGGCAGATTCGCCTGCAATTCGATGCGATTCTTCTGCCCATGCGCCAAAGTCGATCAACTGGCAACGCTTGCTGCAAAAAGGGCGATAAGTGCTTTCAGGTCTCCAGGCAACTGGTATTCCACATTGGGGGCAGTTGACTTCAAGAGGAGCGTCGTTGGCAGAATGAGACATGCAGAAATCCTAGATAAAATAATAAACTCAAAGGTCGCGATAATAACGGTCCAGTCGCTCGACCTGACGTCGCATGTGGGCCTGGTCCTGGCTGTTGTCAATCACATCATCGGCTTTTGCCAATCGCTGCTCACGCGGTAGTTGAGCGGCCAGAATGGCATGTATCTGTTCTTCGCTGACGCCATCGCGGGCAAGCGTGCGCGACAGCTGGATCTCTGCAGGTACATCCACGACCAGGGTGCGCTCAACGAGAGCATCCTGACCGGACTCAAACAGCAAAGGTGAAACGAGCAGAACATAAGGCGCTTGCCTGGATAAGTCCGTCAGGCGAGCCATCAATCGCTCTCTGATACGAGGGTGCGTCACCGACTCGAGCCAGCGACGTTGAGCCGGGTCCTGGAAAACGCGTTCACGCAGAGCGGGCCTATCAAGCGTGCCGTCCGGTCTCATGAAATTCGCGCCAAAGTGATCAATGATCAGAGCCAGTGCGGGCTCTCCGGGTTGCACTATCTCGCGCGCGACGTGGTCAGCATCGACAAAGCCGGCGCCAAGGGCTTCAAAGGCGCTGGCAACCGTTGATTTACCTGAGCCGATACCACCGGTTAAGCCAATGATCATAGCTGTCCTTGATACTTGCTTGAATGGACTATTTTACGCGCTTTCTTCTCCAAAGTCGGTACTTGCCGGCAGATGAATGCTTTCGTCAACCAGCCACTGATAGATAGAGCGCCAGCAGCTCGTTACCCATCAGCAGACATAGCCAGCCTGCAATCGCCAGAAATGGTCCAAAGGGAAGAGGAGTGCCGCGTAAATGCGGGTGAAGAGTTTGTGCCGTGACACCGATTAATGCTCCAAGTCCTGCCGATAATATCAAGAGCAGTGGAAGGAAGCTCCAGCCCAGCCAGGCTCCCAGGGCTGCCAGGAGCTTGAAATCTCCGTACCCCATGCCTTCCTTGCCGGTCATCAGCTTGAACAGCCAGAAAAAGCTCCAAAGCACCAGGTAGCCCCCCATTGCGCCAATGACGGCGTCAGAGATCATGTAAGGCTGAAACAGCAGTTGGTAAAGCAAGCCAGCCCATAAAAGTGGCAGTGTAAGGATATCGGGGAGAAGATAAGTTCGAAAATCGATAGCCGAGAGGGCAAGAAGTACCAGGCAGGCAGCATAGATGAAAAGGCTCGAGACGCTGATTCCATGAAGCAGCAAAACCGCCAGGGCCAGAAGGCCACCGCCCAGTTCAATCAGGGGATATTGCAGGCTGATTCTGCCCTGACAGTGGGTGCAACGGCCGCGGCGCTTGATCCAGCCAATCAATGGCAGATTGTCATGCCAGGCAATAGGGTGTTCGCAGCGGGGGCAAAGCGAAGCCGGCAGAAGCAGGTTGAACCGTGTCACCGGTTCCATGGTCAGCTCCAGCGCACTGCGTGCTTCTCGGCGCCACTGGTTCATCAGCATTACGGGAAGCCGCGTGATCACGACATTCAGAAAGCTGCCCAGACAGATGCCTAGTATGAAAACGAGAATGATCACGTGATGAGGCTGGTACATGGGACTCCTTGTCAAATCAGATAACCGTGCCTAAATCAAAGATCGGCAGATACATGGCGGTCACGATGCCGCCAACGAGCACTCCCAGGATAATGATGATGAGAGGCTCCATTAGAGAAGTCAGTGCGTCAACTGCGTTATCTACTTCTTGCTCATGGTACTCAGCAACACGACGCAGCATGGTAGCAAGCGCGCCGGCCTCTTCGCCAATGCTTACCATCTGTATCGTTAGAAGAGGAAAGCGGTTAGTCATTTTCATGGAGAGATGGAGCGGGTGACCGGCGGCGACGTCCTGGCGGATCTGTCGCACTGCCTGCTCGTATACCCTGTTGCCTGTCGTGCCTGCGGCAGTTTCAAGGCCTTCGACCAAGGGAACGCCGGAGGCAAACATGGTGGCGAGGGTGCGGGTAAAGCGCGCAACGGCCGCCTTGTCGAGGATGTTGCCGATAACAGGTAACTGCAACAAGGCGCTATCCCTTCGATAGGCAAGCGGAGCTGCCCGTTGTGAAGCCCATCTGAATAGCAGTATGGCCAACAGGGTCGAGACCACGAACGGTAACCAGAGCTGTTGTGCAAGAGTCGATAGTTCGACGATCAGCTGGGTAAGAGCGGGGAGTTCGGCGCCAAAACTTCGGAACATGCCCTCGAACTGAGGCACTACCTTTACCAGTAGCAGCAGAGTAATGCCAATACCGGCCATCAGTACGCAGGCGGGGTACCAGAGTGCCTTTTTGACCCGTGCCCGAAGCGACTCCACCTTCTCCTTGTGAACGGCATTCCTCTCCAGCATGCTGGCAAGCGTTCCTGACTGCTCGCCTGCTGCTACCAGATGGATAAAGAGCGAATCAAAATGTTGAGGATAACGACGCAGCGCTTGAGAAAAGCTGGTGCCCGACGCCACATCTTGCGCCAACGCTTTTACAAGCACTCGCATGGCGGGTTTTTTAAAACTTTCTGCGACGACGCTGAGGGACTGCAGCAAAGGAACGCCGGACTGTACCATTGTCGCCATCTGCCGTGAAAAGAGCATGATATCGCCAGAGCTGATCGCACTCTGGGAGCGTGCGCCACCTATTTTACGAATGCGGCGAACATGAATGTTCTGTCTGCTCAACTCGGCAATAATGTCCGCCTTGCTGTGGCCTATGCTTTCACCGTCTAGTGGTTGCGACGCAGGGCCTGTGGCCGTCCATTTCCAGCGATAAAGGCGTCTGGTGCGAGCTTTTTGAAGGTGCCTCGGCATCCATCACTCCTTGGTTACGCGGTTGATCTCTTCCAGGCTGGTGATGCCTTGCATGACATATGAAAAGCCACTTTGGCGAAGGCTTGGATGGCCCTCCTTTCTTATCTGAACATCGATCTCCATAGCCGGTGTGTTGTGCATGATCTGTGTCTGAATAGCATCTGATATAGGCACGACTTCGTAGATGCCGATACGCCCTTTATATCCGTGGGTACACTTCTTGCAGCCGACCGGTCGATATAAGGTTGCGTGGGCAATTTCGTGTGGCGTGAAACCTTCATCGTGCAGTACATCAGGAGAAATGGTGGCAGGGACCTTGCAGTGGTTGCACAGCTTTCTGGCCAGGCGCTGAGCCATGACAAGGCTCACCGCGCTTGCAATATTGAACGATGAAACGCCTATATTCGAAAGGCGAGCCAGCGTTTGCGCTGCCGAATTGGTATGCACGGTTGACAGTACCAGATGGCCGGTTTGAGCTGCCTTGACGGCAATGTCTGCGGTCTCGAGGTCGCGTATTTCACCGATCATCACGACATCGGGGTCCTGGCGCAGAAAGGCTCGAAGCGCATTGGCAAAGTCTAGGCCGATCTTGGGCAATACATTTACCTGATTGATACCCGGCACTTTTATCTCGACGGGATCTTCGGCCGTACAGATATTGCGCTCTTGCTCGTTAAGCAGAGCCATGCCCGTATAGAGAGAAACCGTCTTGCCGCTACCCGTGGGGCCGGTAACCAGAATCATGCCTTGAGGCTGCCTTAACGCATTCTCGTAAAGCGCTTGCTGCTGTTCCGTGAAACCCAACTGCCCGATCCCAACATCAATGGCTGCAGGATCAAGCAGCCGCAAGACGATTTTTTCACCATATACGGTGGGAAGTGAGTTGATACGAAGATCCAGCGCGCGCTCATGGGATAGTTTCAGCTTGATGGCGCCATCCTGAGGAAGACGACGCTCCGATATATCCAGTCTGGCCATTATTTTCAAGCGTGCCGCGATCTGATTGCGCATTGAAAGGGGCGGCTTGGCAATCTCGACGAGCACGCCATCGATACGAAAACGGATTCTGCAATGATGTTCATAGGGTTCAAAATGAATATCGGAAGCGCTGCGGTCTATGGCATCCAGCAACACCTTGTTGACAAACTCCACCACTGGGCCTTCCTCGGCATTTTGTAATGTCTCTTCAAGAGAAAGGTCATCGTTATCCTCCGCCAGATGGCTGATGGTAATGTCCGACATCTTATCCAGCGAAGAGTAGCGGCTATTGCTCAAGTAGTTAGCCAGCATTTCATCGAGCTGGTTGATCGGGGACAGTACGGCATCTGTTCGCGCAACATTAACCGCAAAGGCCAATTCCTTGAGCCTGGGCAACTGAGAGGGGCAGGCAATGGCAACGGTGAGGCGCCGGTTTCGCCGGGAAAGTGGTAATACGCCTAGCGACTTGAGTAAATGACCGGGAAACGCCGTGGCCGGTGGAAGTGCATCAAGCGACACGGCTTCCAGGTCGACAAGAGGCAGCCCATACTCCTCGGCAGCCACCGATGCGGTCGTGATGGCATCCAGCAGGTCGTGTTCAACCACATAGCGCAAAAGCGAAATGCCTGATTCCTGTGCGCTCACCTGAGCGTGGATTGCCTGCTCGGTGGTCAGCAAGTGCCGGCTGACCAGATAGCCAGCGAAACCCCGAACACTCATCGAGACACCCGATGTACTGTCAGTAATGTCTGGCTACAAGCTCTTGATTCAAATTTATTATCCATTCCACCTTGGATGATATCGCTCAGCGCCTTGAAAGATGAGTGGCAGCCATAAAAAGGCATATTAAAAATATCCTAATCAAAACTATTGATTAAGTAAAATTAAATATGTATTAGTGAGCGGACGACAAATCAACAAAAGATAAGCGCGGATGGCTGCAATCTGGCTTTATTCAATGCATCAACAGCAGGGGGAAATATGAGTTCTGGTTGGTATGCCTGTCACGGCAAGTGTTTTCAAGATGGCTTCACACTGATCGAGCTGATGGTAGTGATCGCGATTATTGGTGTATTGATGGCGGTCGCGGTGCCTCAGTATGGCAACTACATGGACAAAGCGTCGCTGCGCGCTTGTGAAGGAGAGCTGGCCTCTTATCGAAGCATGGTACTGACCAATCACTCCCTGACCCAAACAACCGAGGCAGAGCCTCTAGAAGATTTTACGTTTCAGGCGTGCAATATCGAAGAGAGCCGCAAGCAGTCGTTGGCCAATGCGTTTGCCAACAGCAGTGAGACTAAAGAGGAAGTCACCACCAAGCGTGCCGGTGCGGGGAGTATCACGGTCCAGAACGGGAGGATAAACCCAGGTAACGCCGACATCTAGGCGGTTGTACACAGTCCGGTACAGCAATGAGCTTATTGTCTTTCGGGGCGTCAAGGCCAGGCATGGTTGCATGCATAATCTACTGGCTAGGCTAGATTTAAGGATGAAGCTTGATCAACCTTGTCACCCCTCTCATGAGGGACCAGGAGGTTCAAATGAGAAAATGGATTTTGCTGGCGATTCTTAACTGGTTGCGTAAACCGGCCAATCGGCAAAAAGCAAAGGAAGCATGGAGCAAGTACCAGGGCAGAAGCCGTGCAAATCGCTCGCCTCGCTTGCGTGATACACCCGCTGCGCATGCTGATGAGCCTGGTCATCGGCGCAGGTAGCTAAATCAAGGGAGGAAGTGGCAGTATCTGGCAAAATAAAAAAACCGCCGCTCGGTATTACCCGTAAGCGGCGGTTTTCAAATTATCTGGTCGGAGTGACAGGATTCGAACCTGCGACCTTTGCAACCCCATTGCAACGCGCTACCAAGCTGCGCCACACTCCGATGTCTCGTAGACAATTGCCTCAAGACGGTGCGTATACTATCGTTTTATTGATCAAATGAAAAGCCCTTTTTGCGCTTTCTTTTCAAGTATTTGCCATATCAGCGCTTTCAGCGTCAAAAGAGTGCAGGAGGCTTACCTGGCATCGAGCAATAGTTGTTCCATCGCTCCATAAATACCTGGCGCGGCCACCAGCAGCTCATTGGGATAAAGATCGGCCGGTACTCCTTCTGGTATTTCGCCTAGATGGCCCACACGAGCGCCTGCTTCACGCGCGATTAACCAGCCTGCTACAAAATCCCAGGGGGAAACTGTTTCGTAATAAGCGCCCAGGCGCCCGCAGGCGACGTCGCATAGATCGAGTGCTGCCGCACCATTGCGGCGTACATCGCGGCAGTTGGCCAGCACCGCGGACAGCCTGGGCATCAATGCCTGGCGGGCCTCCCGCTGGTAGGGAAACCCGGTGCCTACCAGCGTTTCAGCCAGGCTGGACACATGGGCTGCTGAAATAGGTTGCTGGTTGCAGTAAGCGCCCAGCTCCTTGGCGGCACTGAAGGTCTCCTGAAGAAAGGGGGCATGCACCACGCCAACCTTGGTAACGCCATTTTCCATCCATCCAATGGATACCGCTACATGACGCAACCCTTGAGCAAAATTGACGGTTCCATCAATGGGGTCAACTACCCAAAGTGCGGCTGTCTGTGTATGCAGGGCGTGCTCTGGGGAGAGTTCTTCGCTTAACAGTGCCTCTTCGGGAAAATGCTCGTTCAACCGCTCTTTTATCAAACTGTCAACGGCTACATCCACGTCGGTGACCAGTTCTTCGTCGGCTTTGAGATGCTGGGAAAAGGATTGATTCACGCGAGCTTCACGAATCAGCGTACCTGCCTCTTCGGCAATGGAAATGGCCAGGGTCAAGCGCTCTTGCAGGGCGGACATGCGTTTTTCCTTCGGTTGCATTCACTAAACCAGCTAGCATACTCCCATAATATGACTTTTCGAGTCACGTGGATGTCGAGCGCTCAGCGACGCAATGCATCAACGACGATGTCGACCACTATGCGTGTAGCCGCTTCGATGAGTATGACATCGTTACCTGCACGCTCCCACTCGTAGCCAGGATAGTGAGGCAGTTGTGTTGCGAGTGTTCCATCAAAGCGCTTGGCAATTCCCGGCGGCAAGGGCTTGCCACGCTCGATCTGCCGTTGGATACCAGGTGGTAGTGGTTGCGCAGAAGGCGCATCATATCGTCGGAGCAGACGCACCAGCTCGCGCTCGTTGATACGTGGCAGATCTATCTGTGAGCGGTGGCGCTCATCACTCGGCTGGCGTGTGTCTCTTCGAAAGTGCGCATCGTTGTGGTCCTGTTGATGACGCGCGCCGTGTGCCGGCGCATGTGCTGGCTGGGCAAGAGCGCTATTGACAGTCAGCGCGATGCCCAGGGCGCTGATGAGGACCTGAATCGGTTGCCGCTTCATGGCAATCTCCTGGCTTGCAGACAAGTTTCCAGTCTAGAGGCAAAAGAAAGGCTGAGTGTGGAAAGAAAATGATTATTCAACACAGGCTCAGCGCCAAGACATGGACTGCGCCTGGATATCGCCTCTCATGGCCAGTTTTGATGATAGAAAACTCTTATCGGCGCTATGCTGGTAGGGCACTCATGCCAGGAAAGCGCTTATGCTGGCAAGCGCTATTGAACTGTTTAAAGGAGTATTACATGGATAGGATATTTGCTTGGGATGCTCATCGAAGCCGTGTGGTATATCGAATTCCGGGACATACCCACAAGGATGGACGAGAAGATAGCGATCTTTCGCCAGTATGGTTGCCTGCTGAGCAGAGCGACCTCCCTCAAGGAGTCAGTATCGAAGACTTGAGAAAAGTCGAGGTCGAAGAGTAGTACTTGGCTTGGTTGGGCGCTGATCGGCCGGATAAGAAGAGGCGATCAGCGCCTTACGAATATTTATCGAGGGAATCAGGGTGTCAGGATATCGAGAATCTTGACTTCATAGTGGTCCTCGTTAACCGACACTACCTTGAAGATAACGTCTCGCGTTATGCGATTATGCTCGTTACGATTATCCTGAAGGCCGTAATGCTCTTTCTGGTCTCCTACCGCAAGCGTCTCCTTGACCTCGGCTTTAGGAATCAGCAGCACATCATCGATCATTATGGACATCGTCTCTCTCCTTGTTTGCGACAGGTTCTACCTGTACTTCGACTTGCAAATGAACGATTGGTTTCGATAATCAGGCAAGTTCATCAAGAAGTGAACGACTTTAATCCTTGTCAATTACCAGGCAGCCAAACTGAGGATGGATGAATTCTGGAAAAGAGCGCCAGACACCTTCGCGCTGGCGGTAATAAAGGTGGACAGGAGTGTGGCTCACTCATCAGCCTCATGGTCTGCCAGCGCGGCTGCCACGGCTTCTTCCCATTGGCCTTTCGAAAGATCCCAGTGTTCCATTTGTGCCTGGTCGGCAGGCCCTTCAGAAGCTGCGCGTAGTTCATCGACAGAGCTGGCTTCATAGCAATGCTTGGCAAAGGCCTTTACCTTGCCGTCGCGTAATTGATCGATCATCAACATAGTAATTTCCTTATCTAGGTCGTAGAACATTCGAGGGTGAAACCGTACGAATGGCGCCTCAAGACATCTTGAAGGTACTTTGATGCACCCATATTTGATGCTTGCTTTGATTGGCGCCCCTTCAAGTGTAGCGCGTTTGAGACTTTTCGCTTTTATCCTCAAGGGTTAGGTAACAGTCAGCCAAAAAGAATGTCGATCACGATCTTGGTGGCGATCCCCGCAAGCAGCAACATGATCAGGTTATCGAACCATTGATGGGGTAAACGCTTACCCAGCCGTGCTCCAAGTGGCATGGTCAGCAAAATGATCACCAGAGCCGCCCCGCTATAAAGTGAGCGTTCAAGGGTCAGGATGCCGGCGCTCAACAGGGCGGGTATCTGCACAAGAGTAATCGAGGCAAAAAAGACCGAGATGGAACCAATGAATACCGGTCGCTCCAGGCGCATTGCGTTCAAGAAGGTAATGGACGCTGGTGCTGACATTCCGGCGGCTCCTTGCAGAACGCCACCCAGTAAGCCGACGGGGATGACGATACGCGAAGCAGTCGGGTAGGAAAGGGTAAATTGGCGGTTGGTGAGCTTGACAAGCAGATACAGCGCAATGGCGCCTGCGACACCCATCGACAATAGCGCCGGCGATAACACCACCAGGCCCCAGGTGCCTACCAGAATGCCCATGGCACCCGCCAGGGAGAACGCGGCAAGAAAGCGAAGCGGTAACAAGTGCCGGCGAAACTGCCAGATCTGAACCATGTTCGTGAACAGGTTAGGGGCTACCAGAAGCGCTATGGCCAGCTTTACATCGTAAAGCATGGTCAGCACTGGAACGACCAGTACGGGAACGCCGGAGCCAATGGCCCCTTTGACTATACCGGCAGCTAGAAGCGTAAGCAGTGCGATTAACAACGTTGTAGTCTCGGCACGCGGCACCCGTCAGACGCGATGGCGGTCGACGGGCGCATGGGGTTATGTTGATAGCAGGCTTACTTTAACACGTAGCAGGGAGTATAGGGTTGCCCGTCAAGCTTCATCCGCCCCTGGGCGACAAAGGAGCTGAGCAGTTCATCCAGGCGCTGCATCAAAAGCGGTTCGGCGGTAAGGACAAAGGGGCCGTGGGCTTTGATGGCGCGTATGCCTTGCTCCTTGACATTACCCGCCACGATACCCGAAAACGCGCGGCGTAAATTGGCGGCCAGTTCGTGCCTGGGCTGGTCGCGGTGAAGCGCCAAGCTGCGCATGGCTTCATGAGTGGGTTCGAAGGGCGCCTGGAACTCACGGGCAATGGTCAATCGCCAGTTGTAGTAGAAGGCATCCTGCTGATGGCGGCGAAATTCCTTGATGGTATCGATGCCTTCGCGCATCTTGCGAGCCACCGCTACCGGGTCGCCGGTAATGATGGTGTAGTACTGGCGAATCTCTTCGCCAAGGGTATATACCAGGAATTCATCGATTTTATGGAAATAGGCCGCCGAGTCCGCCGGGCCCGTAAAGATGAGCGGGAAGGGCGTTTCACTGTTTGTCGGGTGCAAGAGAATACCCAGCAGGTAAAGAATCTCTTCTGCCGTTCCCACGCCGCCGGGGAAGACGATGATGCCATGGCCCAGACGAACAAACGCCTCCAGGCGCTTTTCGATATCCGGCATGACGACCAGTTCGTTGACGATCGGGTTGGGCGCTTCGGCGGCAATGATGCCCGGCTCTGATATCCCCAGATAACGACTATCCTTGCGGCGCTGCTTGGCGTGGGCCACGTTGGCGCCCTTCATGGGGCCCTTCATGGCGCCAGGGCCGCAGCCGGTGCAGATATCCAGATCACGCAGCCCAAGATGATAGCCCAAATCCTTGGAGTATTCGTACTCTTCACGCGAGATCGAATGGCCGCCCCAGCACACCACCAGGCTCGGGTCGCGTCCGGGCTTGAGCGTGCCGGCTTTACGCAGAATATGAAAAACGGCGTTAGTCGTGCCTTCACCGGTGCTCAAGTCAAACCGGTTGTTGTGATGGATTTCGTTATAGACGTAGACGATATCGCGAATGATCGAGGAAAGATGTTCACGAATACCGCGAATCATCTGGCCGTCCACGAAGGCTTCAGCCGGTGCATTGGTGAGCTTCAAGCGAATGCCGCGATCCTGCTGCAGGACTTCGATATCGAAGTCCTTGTAGGCTTCAAGAATGGCAACGCTGTCATCGGTGGGTCTGCCACAGTTCAAGACAGCGAGCGCGCAGCGGCGCAGAAGGTCGTGCAGGCCGTTTTGCGATGTACTTTGTAATCGATTGACTTCGTGCTGGGACAAGACTTCCAGACTTCCTTCGGGGGAGATAATGCTGGAAATTGTCGCGCGGGGTTGAATCGTCTGGGTCATTAGTTCGCCGGTTCCTGGTCATTTTGGCATCTGCTGGCATACTAACACGCCTGGCCAGGGGGTACAGGGCCACCAAGGCTAAGCCTAATTGTGTTACCCTATAGCCGAAATGAGTATTTATGGTGGCTGACAAAGATGGCGTTTTATCATGTTTAATGCGCTCTATTTTCGAACGTTTATCACGTTGGTAGAGACCGGTAGTTTTACCCGAACAGCGCAGCGTCTGGATATGACCCAGCCGGGCGTGAGCCAGCATGTGCGCAAGCTGGAAAACTATCTCGATAAAACCCTGCTGGAACGTAAAGGGCGCAGCTTTACGCTGACAGAGACCGGGCGCCGCGTGTATGACTACGCGCTCAAGCTGTTTGCCGAGCATGAACAGTTTCGCCACGGGCTGGACGATGATTCGCTGGATAGCGGTGAATGCCGGATCGCCTCGCCAGGCAGCGTCGGGCTCATGTTCTATCCGTTCATTCTCAGCCAGCAGCAGATGCATCCTAACCTGACCGTCAATTACAGTTTTGCCTTCAACCACGAAATCGTGAACGATCTACTGGAAGGGCGATACGATATCGGTATCGTGACTGAGGCGGTCAACCATTCAGAACTCACCTGCACGCTATGGCACAAAGAACCTCTTTGCCTGGTTGTGCCAGCAGACTTTGCCGGCAATACGCTTTCAGAGCTGATGGGTATTGGCTTTCTCAACTACTATGATGGCATCAACCATGCCAATGCGTTATTGCGTGCCAACTACCCTGAAGAATTTCGCTCGATGACGCATTTTCGTTATCAGGGGTTCACCAACGAAGTGAGCATGGTACTGGATGCGGTTGCCCGCGGATTGGGATTCACGGTGGTATCGCTTCTGGTGCTGGAAACATCCCCCTGGCAGCGTCAGGTAAAAGCGCTTGCGCTACCGCATGCGGTCAATGAGGAACTGTTCTTGTTACGTCGCCGTGACTCCGTGCTGCCCAAGCGATACGAAAAATTGCTGGAAGGCTTCTACAGACAGCGCATTCAGGAGCGAGCGCCGCAGCTACCCGAGTAATCTCGGGTAGCTGCGGCTACTCAGTGCTTCCTGGTGTCTTAGTGGCGATACTCGTCGATGCTGGGGCACGAGCAGACCAGTTGCCGGTCGCCAAACACGTTATCTACCCGATTCACGGCAGGCCAGTACTTGGCCGCTGTCACGGCTTCACTCGGGAAGGCGCCGAGACGGCGGTCATAAGGCCGCTCCCACTGGCTATCCATGATGTCCGCCTGGGTATGGGGTGCGTTGACCAGCGGGTTATTGTCGAGCGGCCATTCTCCTGCCTCGATACGCTTGACCTCCTCACGGATCGCGATCATGGCGTCGCAGAAGCGATCGATCTCGTAAAGTGATTCGGACTCCGTGGGCTCTATCATCAGCGTACCCGGTACCGGGAACGACATGGTGGGCGCGTGGAAACCGTAATCCATCAGGCGCTTGGCGATATCTTCTTCACTGATGCCCGATGCTGCCTTGAGCGGGCGAATATCGATAATGCACTCATGCGCCACATGACCATTGGCACCGCGATAGAGAATGGGGTAAGCCTCTCCCAAGCGCTTGGCAATATAGTTGGCGTTCAAGATGGCAAGCTCGGTGGCCTCGCGTAGGCCGCGTGCGCCCATCATCTTGATATAGGCCCAGGAGATAGGCAGGATCGAGGCACTGCCAAAGGCCGCCGCCGATACGGCACCACTCGCTTCATTGACGCCATTGACAGGTGTGACCACATGGTTGGAAACGTGCGGCGCCAGGTGAGCCTTGACGCCAATCGGGCCCATGCCGGGGCCACCGCCGCCGTGAGGAATGCAGAACGTCTTGTGCAGGTTCAAGTGAGATACGTCGCCACCGAAGTCGCCCGGGCGTGTCAGGCCGACCTGGGCATTCATGTTGGCGCCATCCACGTACACTTGGGCGCCGTGCTGGTGTACGATCTCGCACACCTTGCGTACATGCGACTCGAACACACCATGGGTGGACGGATAGGTGATCATGATCGCCGAAAGCCGCTCGCTATGCTTGGCGGCCTTGTCGGTCAGGTCGTCGATATCGATATTGCCGTTCTGGTCACACTCCACTACCACGACATCCATGCCCACCATGGCCGCGGTTGCCGGGTTGGTACCGTGCGCCGAACTTGGGATCAGACATACGTTACGATGTGATTCGCCCTGCGCTGCCTGGTAACGACGAATGGCCAGAAGACCCGCGTATTCGCCCTGAGCGCCCGAGTTGGGTTGCATGGAAATGTGGTCATAGCCGGTGATCTCCACCAGGAAAGCAGCCAGCTCATCAATCATTTGATGATAGCCTGCGACCTGGTCACGCGGCGCGAACGGGTGCAGGTGGGCAAATGCCGGCCAGGAGACCGGAATCATCTCGCTGGTGGCGTTCAGTTTCATGGTGCACGAACCCAGCGGAATCATTGCATGGACAAGGGAAAGGTCCTTGTTTTCCAGCCGCTTCAAGTAGCGCAGCATTTCCGTTTCGCTGCGGTAGCGGTTGAAGGTCGGATGGCTCAAGAAGTCGCTTTCGCGCTGACAGGCACCGGGAATACCGGTCATGCCATTGGCCACAACCTGCTCGTCCAGCGCAGTGACCGAAAGCCCATGCTCGTCAGCCAGCAGTACGTCGAACAGCGTAGCAACATCGTGGGCCGACGTGGTTTCATCAAGGCTTATGCCGACATCGCCATTGGCGAAGTAGTGCAGGTTGATACCGTGGGTCATGGCGCGTCCATGAACCTTGCCCGCATCGATACCCGTCAAGCGCAGCGTATCGAACCAGCTGTCGTGGGCCAGAGTGATTCCCGCCTGAGTCAGGCCTTGTGCCAGCACGGTGGTCAGTCGATGCACTCGGCCGGCTATCTTGCGCAAGCCTTCGGCGCCATGATACGTGGCGTAGAAACCCGCGATATTGGCCAGCAGCGCTTGCGCAGTGCAGATATTGGAGGTGGCTTTTTCGCGGCGAATATGCTGCTCACGGGTTTGCATGGCCATACGCAGCGCCGTGTTGCCGCGGCTATCCTTGGATACGCCGATGATCCGACCGGGAATGGAGCGCTTGAGCTTGTCCGAGGTGGCAAAGAATGCAGCGTGCGGTCCGCCAAAGCCCATCGGCACGCCAAAGCGCTGCGAGTTGCCGATGACGATATCGGCACCCAGCGCACCCGGCTCCTTGAGCAGTACCAGACTGAGCAAGTCGGATGCCACGCAGGTCATGACGCTGCGCTCGGCTGCGGCGTCCAGCAACGGCTTCAGGTCGTGCAGCTCACCGCTGGCCGAAGGGTATTGAACAAGAGCGCCGAATACATTGTGGTCGGCAAGCTCCTGCGCCGGGCCGCTGATCAGTTCAAAGCCGAAAAATGCCGCGCGGGTTTTTACCACGTCCAGGGTCTGGGGAAAGATATCATCGGCCACAAAGAAGGCATTGGATTTGCTCTTCTTGTTGCTGCGTTTGCATAGCGCCATGGCTTCGGCCGCCGCGGTCGCTTCATCCAGCAAGGAGGCATTGGCAAGCTCCATGCCGGTCAGGTCCATGATGACCTGCTGAAAATTCAGCAATCCTTCCAGGCGCCCTTGGGAAATTTCGGGCTGGTAGGGCGTGTAGGCGGTATACCAGCCTGGATTTTCGAACACGTTGCGCTGGATGACCGCAGGCATGTAAGTGCCGTAATAGCCTTGCCCGATATAACTTTTGGCCACGCGGTTCTGGCGGGCCAGCTGGCTCAAGTACTCGAGCGCTTCGGCCTCGCTGCGCGGTTCGTCCAGGTCAAGCTCACGGCCCAGCCGGATATCGCCGGGCACGGTCTGCTCGATCAGATCTTCCATGCGCTTTAAGTTGAGCACTTTTAACATGGTTTCCACTTCGGCCGCGCAGGGGCCGTTATGGCGTTTGATAAAAGCATCGTGGTCGGCCAGTTCGGCCAAGCGGCGTGTTTCAAAAGGCATGGGAAGATTCCGAGCGTGAAAAAGAAACTTTGCAGGGGTATTACTGATGGAGCCTGCACTCAGGCAGGCTCCATCATCATTTCTAATCGTCAGCGCTTAGCGTGGCCTGGTAGGCGTCAGCGTCGAGCAGCGCATCCAGGTTCTTGTCGTCAAGGCGTACTTTCATGATCCAGCCGCCTTCATAAGGCGCCTCGTTGACTGTTTCAGGAGCGTCTTCGAGTGCTTCATTGACCTCGATCACCTCGCCTGTCACCGGCGAGTAAAGATCTGACGCGGCTTTGACCGATTCGATGACGCCAAACTCCTCGCCCTGGGCCAGCGTCTTGCCAACGTCGGGCAGCTCGACAAATACCACATCGCCAAGGGCTTGCTGAGCATGATCGGTAATGCCCACACTGACCGTGCCATCCTCGTGGTCAAGTACCCACTCGTGGCTTTTGGCGTAGCGAAGATTCGAAGGAAGGTTGCTCATGGTGATTCCCTTTATGAAACAAGTGTCTGGACTGTTGAATACTAGCGCTTGTCGCTGGTCTTGGCGACTGTCCGCATGCCAGGCAATGGGCAGGTTTGGGCGTATGTTAACGTGTTTCTGATTGGAAACAAATTTCTCCAGCGAGAAAATGTGCCGCTGGCAGGCAACGTCAATGGCCGGCGGGCAAGCTCATGATGGCGCCGATTGCTCATTTGCCATGCAGATGCGGTATTGACATGGAAGAGCACCAACTAAATGGTGTAAAACATACGAGTGTTTCGCCCAAGCGTTTGAATATTGCCAGCTTCGGACCTGGCATGCCCAGCGCAGGGGATACAAGATAAGGATGAATGTCGGCAGATTAACCGTCAAACACCTATAAAAAGCGAACTAACAGGGTTAAGGAGAAGCGTGTGGAAACTTTGAATAGCCTCGTCGGGGCAGTCAATGGGGTGGTGTGGGGCCCATTGATGCTGCTTCTGCTGCTAGGCGTGGGGATCTATCTGCAAATTGGCCTGAAACTGATGCCGATCAGAAAGCTCGGCATGGGTTTCAAGCTAATGTGGCACGGGCGCGATGCCAAGCCAAACCAGAAGCAAGCGGCGGATAAGGCGGGAGAAGAGGGTGAAATCTCGCCTTTCAACGCGCTGATGACCGCCCTTTCCGCCACGATCGGAACCGGCAATATTGCTGGCGTGGCAACCGCAATTGCGTTAGGCGGCCCAGGAGCCGTGTTCTGGATGTGGATTACCGCGCTGGTGGGTATGGCCACCAAGTTTTCAGAAGCGGTACTTGCCGTACGCTACCGGGAGACCGACAACACGGGCTACCATGTCGGTGGCCCGATGTTCTACATCAAGAATGGTCTGGGCAAAAAATGGCTCTGGCTGGCTGGACTGTTCTCGTTCTTTGGTGCAGTAGCGGCGTTTGGTATCGGCAATACGGTGCAGTCCAATTCAGTGGCGGATGCCATGGATGCGACCTTTGGTGTGCCGCATTGGCTGACCGGCGTGGTGATCATGGTACTGGCGGGGGCGGTTATCCTGGGGGGTATCAAGCGTATTGCCAAGGTGGCCGGCAAGCTGGTGCCCATCATGGGAATTGCCTACGTGATTACAGGCCTGGTAGTGCTGATCATCAACGCCGGGCAGATTGGCGACGCGTTCGGCTTGATTTTCTATTATGCCTTCAATCCTATCGCCGCTGCGGGCGGTTTTGCAGGCGCGGCGGTAATGGCGGCCATTCGCTTTGGTGTGGCGCGGGGTATCTTCTCCAACGAAGCGGGCCTGGGGAGTGCACCGATTGCTCACGCCGCCGCCAAGACCAAGAACCCGGTGCGCCAAGGACTCATCGCCATGTTGGGTACCTTCATCGATACCATCATCGTGTGCACCATCACGGCACTGGTCATTCTGACCTCGACGGTATGGCAGACCGGTGAGGAGGGGGCGTCATTGACTGCACTCTCCTTTGATCAGGCGCTGCCCGGGCTAGGTAACCCGATCGTCGCCATTGCGCTATCCATCTTTGCATTTACTACCATTCTTGGCTGGTCGTTTTATGGCGAGAAGTGCTTCCAGTTCCTGTTTGGTACGCGCTCCATCATGCTGTATCGCGTGCTGTTCGTCATCGCCATTCCACTTGGGGCAATCGCCCAGCTTGGCTTTATCTGGCTGATGGCGGATACCTTCAACGCCATGATGGCCATACCCAACCTGATTGCGCTGGCCCTGCTGTCACCGGTGGTATTCAAGCTGACCAAGGACTACTTTGCCGGCAAGGAGGTTCTGCCCGGCGAAGCGCTGGACCACGACAAGTAGCGCGCGACGAAAGCTGGGTAGCGTGACATTCATGTACTGACTGAATCGGGAAGCCAGGCTTCCCGATTCTTGTTTCATCAAGGAGCTATCATGAACGACTTGAAGCATACGCCGCTGCATGCGTTGCATCTTAAACTGGGTGCCAAGATGGTGCCCTTTGCGGGGTATGAGATGCCCGTGCAGTACCCGCTGGGTGTCAAGAAAGAGCACGAGCATACACGCCAGCAGTGTGGTCTGTTTGATGTATCGCACATGGGGCAAATCCTGATCTCGGGGCCCGATACGGCTAAAGCGCTGGAAACCCTGATTCCCGCCGACCTGGTAGGTCTGGAGAAGGGGCAGCAACGCTATGGGCTGTTCACCAGCACCGAGGGCGGCATCATTGATGACTTGATGCTGGTCAACGCAGGCGAGCATTTCTACCTGGTCGTCAACGCCGCCTGCAAGGACCAGGACCTGGCGCATCTGCGCGCTAACCTGGGGTCTACGCATGAAATCGAACCGCTGGACCGTGGTTTGCTGGCGCTACAGGGGCCGCAGGCGCACGTAGTGATGCAGCGTCTATGTCCTGAGGCCTGCGAGCTCGTGTTCATGCAGCACCAGCGCTTCAACATCGCTGGATGCGATGTCTGGGTGAGCCGCAGTGGCTACACGGGAGAAGATGGCTTCGAGATCTCCGTTGCTGCCGACGACTGCGAAGCCTTTGCCCAACGCCTGCTGGCCGAGCCGGAAGTGGAAGTAATCGGGCTGGGCGCGCGTGATTCACTGCGCCTTGAAGCGGGGCTTTGCCTGTATGGGCATGATATGGATGCCTCGACTACGCCTGTCGAAGCTGGACTGATCTGGGCGATCGGCAAACCGCGCCGTCATGGGGGAGAGCGATCGGCCGGTTTTCCGGGCGCGGATCTGATCCTGCATCAGGTGGATACCAAGGATCACATGCGTAAACGCGTGGGGCTTTTAGCGGAAGGCCGTGCGCCTATTCGTGAAGGCGCCGTACTGGTGGATGACGCCGGTAATCAGGTGGGCGAAGTCACTTCGGGCACCTTCGGGCCGAGTATAGGCAAACCGGTGGCGATGGGGTATGTGAGCCGGGAGTGGGACGCGCCGGGAAGCCAGGTATTTGCTGAAGTGCGAGGCAAGCGCTTGCCCATGACGGTAACCGCCATGCCCTTCATCAAGCCCGGCTACTACCGCGGCTGAGACCACTGCCGAGCGTCACGAAAGCACTGGCAAAAGCCCCTGAAAAGGGGCTTTTGCACATTCCTGTCCCCTGGCTAGCGCAGCACCTGGCGCGGATCGATAGGCTTGCCACCCTGGCGTAGATCAAACAGCAGGTCGTAGCGCTGGCTGGCGCTGCTCTGGCCCACATCGCACAGGGCATCACCGGTTTTGACCTGCTGGCCCACCGAGACCAGCGTACGCTCGCAAAGGGCATATACGGACTGAAGATTATCGGCATGATGCACGATGACCACTTCGCCCAACTGACGCATGCCGTTGGCAAAACGCACCTCGCCAGGCGCTACCGCCTGCGCCTTGGCACCTGCCTGGGTAGCCAGGAGCATGGGTTGCAGCGTGCCTCTATCATCGGCACCAAAACGCCGCACAATACGATAATCCTCCAGCGGCCAGGGCCAACGCCGCGCCGAGGCCGGCAGGGCTGACGGTGCAGGCGCAGGCGCCGCCGGTCGGCTGCTGGCGCTACTGCTCGAGGAAGATACGCCGCTACTGGAGGATGCGCGGCGCGGCGCGCTACCTGAAAGCGGCACGCTGACGATCTGTCCGATTTTAAGCGCCGTAGGCGACGTGCCAGGGTTGGCGCTCTGGATTCGTCCGCTGGTGGTACCAAAGTGCCGGGCAATGCTCGAGTAGGTATCCCTGGCGCGTATCTGGTAGCGGTAGGGGCCGCCCGAAGGCGCGCGCTCCTGCTGGGTGGGGATCAGCAGGCGCTGACCGACGGCTAGTCGTGTGGCATTCACACCTGGATTGAAACGCTCCAGACGTTCGAGAGGAACATTGGCCCGGTTCGCCAGTTTGCCAAGCGTATCGCCTCGCTGAATTTCCACCCAGTTGCCGTTGAGCTGACTTGTACTGGCAGCAGGTATGGTATCGACACGCTGGGTGGACGAAGGCCCCGCGCACCCCGCCAGCAGGCTGGCTACCAGGCACGCGCCGAGCCAATTGACTAATCGTGGTCGGTCTGGCTGTCCAACAGGGTATCTTTTTCCTGCCAGAGTGAATTGATCCATGCGTGGAAGCGTTCCTTGTGCTGCTTTTCATCGGAGTGGTTGGATTCGTACATCCACTGAGGAATGGCCAGCTGCCTCGCATGAAGCATGACGGGTGCTTCCTGGCCGCATAGAAATCCCCAAAAGGTCGGCGACGGATTAGCATAGCTGATCGTCACATCTAGAATACCATTCAATTGATCGCCAAGCAGGCTAAGCACTTGAGAAACTCCACCGGCCTTAGGACGCAGAAGATGACGGTAAGGGCTTTTTTGCGCATCGCGCTTGGCAGGAGTGAATCGGGTGCCTTCAACGAAGTTGAAAATGGCGATGGGTGCATGGCGTGCCTGACGACACATCAATTCGGTCGATTGGCGATCAATGGTGGCAAGTTTGGGGTTGGCTGCAATCTGCTCGCGGCTGAAGCGGCGCATGAAGGGAAACTCGAGCGCCCAGAAGGCAAGGCCCACAATCGGAATCCAGATCAGCTGGCGCTTGAGAAAGAAACGCGGCATGGGAACACGGCGGTGTACCGCCATCAGCAAGATGAATATATCTGTCCAACTGCGATGGTTGGAGATGACCAGCCACCATTGATCGGGACTCAAGGAGTCCGGAACAGAAAACGTTATCCGGGGCTTCAACCAGCGCTTCATCCACCATAGGTTGACACCGATCCAGTTCAGTGCCACGGCGCAAAGCGCTTTCAGAATCCATGCTCTGTAACGCTGTACCGGAATGATTACCTTCAAGATGGTCAAGGCGATCAGCGGAACGCCCCAGAACAATGTGTTGAGCGTAAGCAGCAAGACGCTGACCGTACCCGTGAAAAAAGCCATGCCTCTTCCTTAAAAGATCAACAATAATAAATGCTAATGGATCGAACCCGGATTGCCTAGCGAAAGCCGTCTTGACGTCGCTGGTATAGAGACGGTTAGGCTAATGCCTTGTTCGTTTGCACTGCTGAATCATGGGGCATGCGCCAGCGTGCGAAACGCCAGCAAGCTGCCCTCGAATCTTCATAAACTAATACACTGGAACAACAAGAAGACTAACCTGATGGACAGGCGAAGAACCATTCAGGGCTATAGAGAAGTTCTCGATCACTGAACGATAACAAGGCGAGGTACGACCATGGCAGGATTCGACAAGCGTGTTGCTTCCTATGAAGAAGCGATGGAAGGTATTGAAGATGGAATGACCGTGCTGGCCGGCGGGTTCGGACTATGCGGAATTCCTGAAAATCTCATAGCGGAAATCAAGCGGCGCGGGGTCAAGAACCTGACGGTTGCCTCCAATAATTGTGGAGTGGATGGCTTTGGCCTGGGCGTGCTGCTGGAAGACCGCCAGATCAGCAAGATATTTGCCTCCTATGTGGGTGAAAATGCTCTTTTCGAACAGCAGATGCTCAATGACGAGATCGAAGTCGTATTGACCCCCCAGGGGACCCTGGCCGAACGCATGCGTGCCGGTGGTGCCGGCATTCCGGCGTTCTATACGGCCACCGGCTATGGCACGCCGATTGGTGAAGGCAAGGAGGTACGCGAATTCAACGGCCGCCACTACATCATGGAGGAGGCGCTCGTAGGGGACTTCGCCATCGTGAAAGGCTGGAAGGCAGACCGATATGGCAACGTGGTATATCGCCATACCGCCCAGAACTTCAATCCGCTGGCTGCCACGGCTGGCAGGGTCACCGTTGTCGAAGTCGAGGAGATCGTCGAGCCGGGTGAGCTCGAGCCCAGCCAGATTCATACGCCGGGTATCTATGTGGACCGTATCATTCAAGGCACCTTTGAAAAGCGTATCGAAAAGCGCACGGTTCATGGCAACTAGTACCTGGCGTGATGAACAGTTTGCTCACCTTTCTCAATGTTGATAACGAGGTAGTCTCCATGGCTTTGACACGTGAACAGATGGCACAGCGCGTAGCACGCGAACTTGAAGATGGATTCTATGTGAATCTCGGGATCGGAATTCCTACTCTGGTAGCCAACTATATCCCCGAGGGAATGGACGTCATGCTTCAATCCGAAAACGGACTGCTCGGCATGGGCCGTTTTCCTACCGAAAACGAACTCGATGCCGACATGATCAACGCGGGCAAGCAGACCGTTA
Organism: Vreelandella aquamarina; assembly: GCF_020075495.1. GTDB lineage: Bacteria > Pseudomonadota > Gammaproteobacteria > Pseudomonadales > Halomonadaceae > Vreelandella > Vreelandella aquamarina_A. The sequence continues at coordinate 185,865 of NZ_JABYQT010000005.1, read as the reverse complement.
CCGCTCGTCCGGGGGCCGCAATCTTTTCATCCGCCGAGTCCTTTGCAATGATTCGTGGTGGCCATGTGGATCTGACGGTGCTGGGCGCTTTCGAAGTCGATCAGGAGGGTAATATCGCTTCCTGGATGGTGCCGGGCAAGCTGATCAAGGGGATGGGCGGCGCCATGGACCTGGTTGCGGGCGCAGAAAATATCATCTGTACCATGACACACGCTTCCAAGCATGGGGAGTCGAAGCTGCTCGAGAAATGTACGCTACCCTTGACCGGTGCTGGCTGTATCAGCCGGGTATTGACGGATCTTGCCTATCTGGAAATCAAGGACGGGGCCTTTGTGCTCAAGGAGCGCGCCCCGGGCGTCAGCGTCGAGGAAATCATCGAAAAGACCGCAGGCAGGCTTGTCGTGCCAGATCACGTACCTGAAATGACGTTTGTCCAGTGACGTAACATGACGCGGCCCTCCGGGGCCGTTTTGTTTCAGGCTACTTCACACCGCGCATGGGAGGGGAGCAGTATCTGAGCGATGCGCTCCTCGCCAGCCTCTAGCTGTTTTTGAGTAAGCGCCAGCCCGCCAAGGCAAAGGCGGTGTTCATCCCCGTCGCTGAAGACCACACGTTGTGGCATGGCAGGGTAAAAGCAGTGCTCGACGAGTGGGGAAAGAGAGAAGACGCCATTGTGAGCCTCCTTGAGGCCCGGCATGCCGATCTTTGCCAGTTGGCCGTCCAGTGTACCCAGACAGTTGCCCAGCACGGTGCAGTCGAACCCGGCATGGTGCAGTCGTGGTCCCATCACGGCTATCCAGGCTGCCAGCGGGTGCGCCTGTTGAAGCTGCAGATAAAGCGTCCAGGTCGGCATCGGCCATGGCCGGCCACGACATAGCAGATTGTGCCCTTTGCAGTCCTGGGGATGCGATTGCATGACCAGGTGGGCAAGTGCATCGCGGGGCATTTTGCACAGCGTGCCAAGCTGCAATTCGGCAAGTATCAGGCAGCTTCCGCCATCATTGGGGGCCAGCAGGTAGATCAGCAGCCCCTTATCGGCCATGGCGTAGTGGGCGATCGATTGATAGCCCATGTGTGAAAGCTGCCCCATCAGGTTATGAGCAGAAAAGGGCCCGTAATTGAGCGTTACCAGGGTCAGGTACTCGGCGCTTGATGACAACGGCCAAAGTCTCAAGGCGCCTATATCCGGATGGGCATGAACGTAATCCAGCCACAATTGCTGTACGAATTCATCACGGTGCATGGTGTGAGCCTCGCCGCCTGAACAAGCGCGTCAGATGAAATTGTTATTGGCTGGAGTATAGGCAAGCAGCGGGCGGACAGGTTCAACGGCTACCAACGCGCGATTTAACGCTCAGCTTCGTTTAACGGCCAAGTAGCTGTTTGTCACGTACAAACTGATCAAATTCAGTAAAACCGCCAATGTGGGCTTGATCGACGAATACTTGAGGCACGGTATGAATGGGTTTGCCAGCCGTTTTGGCGATGTCTTCCTTGGTGACGCCTTCGGACGGCATGTCGACATAACGATAACCCTCGATTTTACCTGCCGACTCCAGATGCTCGGCAAGCTGCTTGGCGCGGACACAATACGGGCAGGACATCCTGCCAAAGATAACCACAAACATGTAAAGGCTCCTGGCCTGGGTAGGAAAGGCGCGCCATCTGACGGCGCCCATGTCAGTCACGCCTGACATTGTGACGCAGCCACCTGAATTTCGCCAATAGGCTCAGCGCATCGCGTCTATCGGGCGCTTTCGCGCCAGCCAGGAATTACGCAGCATGACCCCCATGCTCCTATACTGGGACTGATTCTCGCCAAGCAATTTTGCTGACTTCAAAGGAGAGCTGAATGACGTCACCTACAGGTTCTACCCCCCGAGTGGCACTGGTTACGGGTGCCAGCAGTGGCATAGGGGCGGCAGTGGTCGCGCATTTCTGCAAACAGGGTTACCAGGTCCTGGCGGTCGATTTCAATGCAGCTGGCAAGGAGGTGGCAGAGGCAGCCGGTGCTGCCTTCTTTCAGGCAGACCTGACCGACCCACAGGCGTGTCATGACGCCGTTGACGATGCGGTAGCACGATTCGGTGGGGTGGATGTGCTGGTCAACAATGCCGGTATTCAGCACGTGGCCACCATCGAAACCTTTCCCGAGCAGAAGTGGCGCAACATCATTGATCTCATGCTGACGGCGCCTTTTCTGCTGAGCCAGGCTGTCTGGCCCCATATGCGCAAGGGCGGTTGGGGGCGCATCATCAATATCGCCTCTATTCACGCCAACGTGGCATCACCGGGCAAGGCTGCTTATGTCAGTGCCAAGCATGGCTTGATCGGGCTGACCAAGACAGCGGCGCTGGAAGGTGGTGATCAGGGAATTACCGCGAATGCCATTTGCCCGGCCTATGTGAAAACGCCGCTGGTGGATAACCAGATTGCCGATCAGGCCAAGCTTAACGGAATGGACGAACAGGAGGTGATCGAAAAGATCATGCTCAAGAACGCCGCCGTCAAACGCCTGATCGAACCTGTTGAAGTAGCCCAGATGGTCGCTTATCTGGCCTCCGATGCCGCAGGCGCGGTGACCGGGGCAAGTTGGAACATAGACCTGGGCTGGACCGCTCACTGATACGCTGCCGCCGAATATGCCCCTGAATGGAAAGTCAGCGCTTTACGGGGCGTTTTTGCAGCTTGCGCTGCAGCGTACGCCGATGCATACCAAGCGCGCGCGCCGTTGCCGAGATGTTGCCATCGTGCTCCTGGAGCACTTTCTGGATATGTTCCCAGGTAATACGGTTGATGGAGGGCGGGTTATCGGCAAGCTCGATATTGGGATCGCCCTCCTGGTGTTCGAATGCGCCGATGATATCGTCAGCATCTGCGGGTTTGCACAGGTAGTTGGCAGCGCCCAGCTTCATGGCCTCGACGGCGGTCGCGATACTCGAGTAACCGGTCAGTACCACAATGCGGCAATGAGGCACGGCGGCCAGCATGTCAGGCAGCAGTTTCAGGCCTGAACTGTTTTCCAGCTTGAGGTCCAGCGTGGCCATGGTGGGCTGGAACTGGGCCGCCACGGCGAGTGCCTGATCGGCATCGTGAGCCGTCATCACTTCAAAGCCACGGCGGGTGAACGCGCGACTCAATACATGACAGAACATCTCGTCATCATCGATGATGAGCAGGCGTTGGTCGGTCGTTAACATGATGTCCTCAACGTTATGGCGTAAAACGCGCAGGCGCGTTTCAGTGGGGAGGCGAGCTACGCGGCAGGGTCACTTCGGTCAGGGTGCCGCCTTCCGGGTGATTATACAGGCTAACGCCACCCCCAAAACGGTTGATCGTGGCATGGGTCAAGAAAAGCCCGATGCCCATCCCCTTGCTCTTGGTAGATATGAACGTATCGCCCAGCTGGTCTGCGATTGACATGGCAATCCCCGGGCCATGATCGCGGATATCAATTACCACGCTCTCTTCTTGCCAATCCAGACGAATCGCGATGTGCTCGGGATTGGCGTCGGCGGCGTTATTGAGCAGGTTCATCAGCGCCTGATCCAGCGTGGTATCTACTGCAAGCCACGGCTTCCCACGTTTTTCAGCGATATCCAGCTGGTGGCTGACGTCCGGGCGCAGCACCAGCCAGCGCTGGACGACCCCAGCCAGCCATTCGTGTGCCTCGAGTATTTCCGGCTCCGCCATACGCCGTCGGTCCGAGCTGGTCACCAGGTGCTGAAGGCGTGATTTGCAGATATCCACCTGCTGGCGCAGCAGCTTGATGTCCTGCTGCAGCGTGCCATCATCGCCTGCCTCGGCCTGCATTTCTTTCAAGAGCACTGCCATGGTCGACAGCGGCGTGCCCAGTTCGTGGGCTGTGCCGGCGGCTTGGGTGGCTACGGCCAGCACCTGCTCGTTGCGCAGCGCAGCCTCGCGGGTTCTGGACAGCGCCTTGTCCCGGCTACGCAGTGCATGAGCCATTTTGTAGATGAAGAACGTGACCAGCCCGGCAGAAAGACCAAAATTCAGCCACATGCCCAGGACATGCAGGTTGAGCATGACATCGCTGTTGATATGGGCAAGTTGGGGGATGGGATGGTAGTAGAACATCAGAAAGCTATAGCCTGCCATGGCGCACCCGGCGCATGCCCAGGCGTGCCGCCAGGGCAGAGTGGCGGCGGCAATGGTGACCGGCACCAGGTAATAAGTGATGAACGGGTTGGTCGAGCCCCCCGAAAAATAGAACAGCAGGGTCAAGCCGGTAATATCCGCCAGTAGATGCAGCAGGTACTCGATATGCTCGACCGCCCGTGGACGACCCAGGCGCCACCAGGTCATGATATTCAGCACGCCCATGGCAATCACGACGCTGACGACCGCCGTGACAGGCAAGTTGAAGGCTAGAAGTTCCACGCCCACCACGATTGCCAGCAGAAAGCCTGTCCACGTGATTCCTCGAACAATCGTCAGGCGTACCAGGTTGCGGTTGGGCGTGGAGAGCGGAAGCGGCAGGGCAGGCTGCATGGGCCACCTATTTGTGAGAAGTCTTGATGCTGTGGATGACGAACTTGATAAACAGGGTCATGACATAGGTCATCCAGCCGGCCGAGGCCAGCAGGTTGAACAGCAGCATCTTGGGCGGAAGCCAGGCACTGCCCAGGGTCGCTTCCACCATGATGTGAAAGAACATGGCCAATAGCAGGGGCAGTGCCAGTATATGGATCCACATGTCGGTGCGCCGCTTGCGAATATGATAGCGGCGCAGCAGGTAGCGCATGGGGCGATGCGCCCAGCTGAACAGCACCAGCGCTGCTGTGATAAACAGCGCCGCAAGCGTAGGCTCTGTGCTGCCGTGATGTACTGAGATGGAGATCGACCAGGCAAGCCCGAGCCATACCAAGCCCTCTATGCTGGCAATGATATCCGCATAGCGTCGCACGTTTTGCATAAACAGTTGGACCTTGAACCTTTAAGAGTGCCGTCATAATACGATACTTGGCCCATGCTGTGGCACCCGGGCATGGATTTCTCCCACAGCCGTATCGCGTATACTGTGGCGGTATTTTCCCTCTTTCATCAGTCTAGGACTTGCCGTGGACGTTATTACCCTGACCCGCCCCGATGATTGGCATCTTCATTTACGCGATGGCGAAGCGCTGGAAGCCGTTGTCGGTCATACTGCCGCCCAGATGGGGCGCGCCATCATCATGCCCAATCTAACGCCCCCGGTAACGACCACCGCTCAGGCGCTCGAGTACCGCGAACGTATTCTGGCGGCGCTTCCTGAAGGCAGCACCTTTGAGCCACTGATGACGCTTTATCTCACTGACACCACGCCGCCCGATGAGATCGAACGAGCGGCACGCAGCGGTGTCATCAAGGCCGTCAAGCTGTATCCCGCCGGCGCGACCACCAACTCGGATTCCGGCGTAACCGATCTTGCCCATTGCGATGACACTATTGCCATGCTCGCCAAGGTGGGTATGCCGCTGCTGGTGCATGGCGAGGTGACTACCGCCGATATCGATATTTTCGATCGTGAGGCGGTGTTTATCGAGCGCGTGATGAAGCCGCTGCTGGCGCGCCATCCTATGCTAAAAGTAGTATTCGAGCACATCACGACCCAGCAGGCAGCGGAGTTCGTAGCCCAGGCGCCGGATAACATTGCTGCCACGATTACCGCTCATCACCTGCTGTTCAACCGCAACAAGATGCTGGTAGGGGGTATTCGCCCGCACTACTACTGTCTGCCTATTCTCAAGCGCGAGCAGCATCGCCAGGCGCTATTGAAAGCGGCCACTAGCGGCAGCGCCAAGTTCTTTTTGGGAACCGACAGCGCTCCGCATGCCCAAGGCGACAAGGAGTCAAGCTGCGGCTGCGCCGGCGCCTACACGGCGCCTGCTGCCATTGAGCTTTATGCCCGCGCGTTTGATGAAGTGGGCGCGCTGGACCGGCTCGAGGCTTTTGCAAGCCTTAACGGGCCGCGTTTCTACGGCCTGGAGCCTAACCCTGACAGCATCACACTGGAACGCAAGCCGTGGCAGTTGCCTGACAGCTACCCCTACGCGAATGGCAAAAGCATCATTCCGCTACTTGCTGGTGAATCCCTGGAGTGGTCAATCAAGGCCTGATGGGCACACCTCACAACGGAGCCTGAAGGCTCCGTTTTACTAGCTGCCTTTTCAAGCTTGACCAGCGTCTTTCGGTGACACGGTTTAACTGTGAGCAAATTTGTGTTTATATATTGAGATATATCTATATATTAATGGAGATTGTATGACCGTTTCTGCAAAAGCACTTGCCGCTCCCCTGTTTGAAACATTCGCCATGGGACCTGTCACGCTACCCAACCGTATTGTCATGGCGCCCATGACGCGCAATCAGTCACCCGGCGGCGTTCCCGGTGAAGAGGTGGCAGCCTATTACAAAAGTCGCGCTGAAGGAGGTGTTGGGCTAATCATTACCGAAGGCACCTACATTGATCACCCGGGCGCCAACGGCTACCCGAACGTGCCGGCCTTCTGCGGTGACGAAGCGCTGGCCGGTTGGCAGCGTGTCGTGGAGGGCGTACACGCGGCCGGCGGCAAGATTGTCCCCCAGCTGTGGCACGTAGGACGCGAGCGTCGCCCAGGCACCGAGCCGCAAGCGAGCGTGCCTGGCTTTGGGCCCATGTCGATCGTGGAAGATGGTCTCGAAGTGGTTGAAGCGATGACCGAAGAGGACATCCAGGACGTGGTCGCTTCTTTTGCTCGCGCGGCACGTGATGCACAGCGCATCGGTTTTGACGGTATTGAGCTGCATGGCGCTCATGGTTACCTGATCGACCAGTTCCTGTGGGAGGAGAGCAACCAGCGTACGGATGCCTACGGCGGTAGCCTTGAAAATCGCCTGCGTTTTCCGCGCATGATCGTGCGTGCAGTGCGGGAAGCGGTGGGTCCGGAGTTCCCCATTATTTTCCGTTTCTCTCAATGGAAGCTATCTGACTACACCGCCATCATTGCTGAAACGCCCGACGATTTGGGGCAAATTCTCAAACCGCTGGCCGAGGACGGGGTGGATATCTTTCATGCCAGCACACGCCGCGTGTGGGAACCTGGTTTTGAAGGCAGCGATAAAACGCTAGCCACCTGGACGCGCGAATTGACCGGAAAACCGGTCATCGCCGTTGGGAGCGTAGGCCTGGACCGTACTTTCCGTACCGGCCACTTCACACGCACCGAAGATCCGACCTCAAAAAGCCGTGTCAACGTTGAAGAGTTGGCCATGTGGCGCTCGCGGGGTGATTTTGATCTGATCGCCATTGGTCGCGCGCTGCTTTCCGACCCACAATGGGCCAATAAGGTAAACGAGGGGCGCCTGGACGAACTGTCGGATTTTGACACCAAGGCGCTTGATACGCTGGTACGGTAATGCATGGCTGCCAGGCTGTCTCGGCAGCCTGGCCTGAAACCGCGTATAATGGTTCGGCTTTCAACCATTGGCCGTGATCATGGATATCAATACCGTTTTAAGCGCCCTGGCGAACCCGGTGCGCCTCGACATTCTGACCTGGCTGAAAGAGCCCGAGCGCCATTTTCCGGCTCAAAAAGAGCTGGCGCCGCCGGGTGGAATCTGCGTCAGCCATATTCGCGAAAAGGCCGGACTCTCCCAGCCCACTATTTCTCTTTACCTGTCCACGCTTTCCCGTGCAGGCCTGGTTTCTTCCCAGCGTGTAGGGCAGTGGACCTATTACCGCTATGAGCGTGAAAGGGCCGAGATATTTCTGGATAGTCTGACTGAGCGGCTTAAAGTTAAGACCGCGCCCTGAGCCTTTATCCATCTGCCCCTCCTAACGAGCCTTCTTCGGGCCAGACGCTATAACGACAAACGGAGCCTGATGGCTCCGTTTGTGTGTTTAACGAGAGAGCTGGCTAACGCTGCCCGAGGGCATGAAGCATCTCGTCCACCATACGCGATGAGTGCGCCGCGGCTACGTCCAGAAACTCCTCGAAAGAGAGGTGGTTATCCTCATTGCCTGGAATGTCCGACAAGGCGCGAATGACCACAAACGGGCATCCGTAAAGATGACAGGTCTGTGCGATGGCGGCCGCTTCCATTTCAACGGCCAGCATGGCCGGAAACTGGGCACGGGTGGCGGCCACGCGCTCGGGGTCGGAGATGAACGAGTCGCCGGTGGCGATCAATCCTTCACGTACGCTGACCTCGCCCAAGGTATCGATCGCCTGGCGGGCAAGCTCTTTCAATGATGCATCCGCTACGTAGGCTGCCGGCATGCCCGGCACCTGGCCAATTTCATAGCCAAATACCATGGCGTCCACATCATGATGGCGCACCTCGTCTGAAATGATCACATCGCCAATCTTGAGGTCAGTTGCAAACCCGCCAGCGGAGCCTGTGTTGATGATCGCCTCAGGCTGGTGACGCTCCAGCAGGATGGCGGTACCCACGGCGGCATTTACCTTGCCGATGCCCGACTGCAGAATGATGACCTCGACACCATGGCGTGTGCCGGAGTAGAACAAAAACCCTGCGTGCTCGTAACGCTCGGCGTTTTCCAGCTGGCTCACCAGAATGCTGACTTCCTGGGCCATGGCACCGATGATTCCAATGCGCTTCATAGCAATGGCTCCTTGATACATGAAAGGTTAACGAGAGCCTGCCTGGGCGTTTGCGTCATGCAGCTCAGCGGCTTCTAGCGTGTTTTCCAGTAACGTAGCGACCGTCATCGGGCCGACGCCGCCCGGTACCGGCGTAATATGGCTGGCGCGTTGAGCCGCTGCCTTGAAGTCGACATCGCCAATCAGCGAGCCATCCGCCTGACGATTGATGCCGACATCGATCACGATGGCGCCTTCCTTGATCCATTCACCCTTGACGACGCCCGGTTTGCCTACCGCTACCACTACCAGGTCGGCACGACTGACGTGCGCTTCCAGATCACGGGTAAAGCGGTGGCATACAGTGGTGGTGCAGCCTGCCAGCATCAGCTCGAGCGACATGGGGCGACCCACGATATTGGACGCGCCCACGATAGTGGCATTCAGGCCACGCACGTTGAGACCGCTCTGCTCTAGCATGGTCATGACACCCTTCGGCGTGCAGGGGCGCAGGGCAGGTAGTCGCTGAGCAAGGCGGCCCAGGTTGTAGGGGTGAAAGCCATCCACATCCTTGCCTGGATCGATGCGCTCCAGGATAGGGCCCGCATCCAGATGTCCAGGCAAAGGAAGCTGGACAAGAATACCGTCTACACTTTCATCCTCGTTGAGCTGGTCGACCAGGGCTTCAAGCGCTTGCTGAGTGGTATCGGCAGGCAGAGCGTGCTGAAAAGAACGAATGCCGGCCTGCTCACAGGCGCGATGCTTGTTATTGACGTATACATGAGACGCCGGGTCTTGTCCGACCACAACAACGGCTAGTCCTGGTGCGCGGGCGCCAGCTTGCTGGCGTGCCACTATCTTTTCGGCAACGCGTTGACGGACATGAGCAGCGATGGCTTTTCCATCGATAAGTTGGGCGGTCATTTACAAAGATCCCTGTGGAAGTTGAAATGCTGGCGCGCAGGCCCGCAGGCAGGCGCGTTTGCTAAGGCGGGCAATTTTCGCATGCCAGGGCGGTCAGGCAAAGCTTCAGCATGACCAATCGCTTTAAGTGTTGACTTTCAATTTAAAAATAGTAATATATGCCTCGCTTGAGACGGGCAGCGCGGTAAGCGTCAAGAGTGATAAATCGGGATGTAGCGCAGTCTGGTAGCGCGCCTGCTTTGGGAGCAGGATGTCGGGGGTTCGAATCCCTCCATCCCGACCACACTTAGCGTGAAAGATAGCAAGTTGCTTTTCCGAGCGTGGTTGTGGTCAAGTGCTCATCGGTATTCAGCATCATTTCGAATGCCTTACGTGCGCCCATAGCTCAACCGGATAGAGCAACGGCCTTCTAAGCCGTAGGTTGCGGGTTCGAGTCCTGCTGGGCGTGCCATTAGCGAGCATAGAATGGTCATATCCGGGCAGGATCATCAAGTCAGTCAGCACTATCAATGGTGGATGTAGCTCAGTGGTAGAGCCCCGGATTGTGGCTCCGGTGGTCGTGGGTTCGATCCCCATCATCCACCCCAGTTGATAGGCGCAGCAGTACCCGGTTTTAGGTTGTGGTGGATGTAGCTCAGTGGTAGAGCCCCGGATTGTGGCTCCGGTGGTCGTGGGTTCGATCCCCATCATCCACCCCATTAACCTTTTTCTGATTCTTCCTTTTCCTCTTGTTGTTTTCCTCACCACCTTGCACGGTGGATTTTGCGTTTATTCTTCATCTTTTCATCTGTCTTTTTGCTGCTTTGCTGCGTTGAAGTCTACGCTGTTGCGGCGCTTTTATACTCTTATCGTTTTCATGCTTGGCGTCCATGTCTTCATGGTATGCAGGTCGGGCTATACCTGCGATTTTAATGCCGTTAACGATCTGAGCAGAAAAGTCATCTTTTAAATATTTTATTGTAGAAGATATTGCTGATCTGAAAGTGTAAAAAGGTTTTTTGCACTATGTTAATAGTCCCTGTTTGGTGATATTTTTCAATGACTTGTTAAGTAAATTTTCGTTGTAGATGAGTGCGAGCGTAGACGTTCAGGGGCATGCAATGACGCGACAGACGGTGGTGTTGGGAGCAGGAATGGTGGGGGTCAGTATTGCCTGGCATCTACAGCAGCGCGGACGTCAGGTCACGCTGGTCGATAGGCGTCAGCCAGGTCGGGAAACCTCGTTCGGCAATGCAGGCATCATCCAGCGCGAAGCCGTACGCCCCTATGCATTTCCGCGTGATATGAAAACCATCTTGAGCGTGCTGCCCAACCGGCGCGTGGATATTCGCTATCGGGCGGCAGGGATGATGAATGCGGCATCGCCGCTGCTGAGTTACTGGCACAATTCATCGTCGCGCCTGTATCAAAAGATCATTCCCGAGTGGGCATCACTGATTCAACTATGCTTGAAAACTCACGAGCCCATGATCAAGGCCGCAGGTGCCGAACATCTGGTGCGCAAAGCGGGTTGGCTTGAAATCTACCGTACGCAGGCGCGTCTGGAAAAGCGCATAAAAGAGGCTGAAGAGGCGCGTGAGTTGTATGGCGTGCAGTTTTCCGTTCTGGATCGTGCAGGCATCGAAGCCAAGGAACCTGGCCTGAGTTCGGATATTATCGGGGGGATTCATTGGCTCGACCCCTGGACAGTTGCAGACCCAGGGGCGTTGGTGGCGGCGTATGCCAAGGCATTTACCCAGGATGGCGGAGAGCTCCACCAAGGGGATATTCAAAAGGTCCAGCAGTTAGGCGAGCGCTGGCGCGTGGTCACCGATACGAAAATTCTCGAGGCGGATGATGTCGTTGTAGCGCTTGGACCATGGTCAGGCGATTGGATGAAAGGGCTGGGTTATCATTTCCCGACGTTCGTCAAGCGCGGCTATCATATGCACTATGCAACGCAGGCGCCGGCCAAGCTGCACTACTGGCTGATGGATGCCGAAGTGGGCTATCTGCTGGCCCCGATGAATGCTGGCGTGCGCCTGACCACGGGTGCAGAGCTTGACCGCATGGAGTCACCAGCAGATGAGCAGCAGCTACAGGCGGCCGAAAAGGTGGCCCGCAAGCTTTTTCCGCTTGGCGACCGGCAAGACGCTTCTGCCTGGAAGGGCGCTCGTCCCTGTCTGCCCGACATGAAACCGGTCATTGGCGCTGCACCTCGCCATCCCGGGCTCTGGCTTGCCTTTGGTCACGGCCATCAGGGGTTTACTCTGGGCCCGGCTACTGGGCAGTTGCTGGCCGACATGATGGAAGGCAAGCCTACCGAGGTTGATATGACACCTTTCCGAGCGGACCGTTTTTAAAAGGGTGCCAGGCTTTTGTGCGCTGGTGGCATCTTTGCTATCTTGGTTAGATCGTTCACTCAAAGGATAGGGCCATGGACGTTTCCATCAGCAATACGGTCAGTACGGCGCTTTACCTGAATCAGGCGCAAACCGCTGAACAGGTTCAGATGCAGCTTTTCCGGGATGCGCTGGATATGCAGGCGCAACAGGTCACCGAAGTGTTGGCCTCGGCGAACCTGGGGGCTGAGCCGCGTCTGGCTCAGGAAGGTAGCCTGGGTACGCATATCAATACTTACGCGTAATGCCTCACTGCGCCAAGGCGCTGAGCTTTTCTTGAAACGCCGAGATGTTCGGCGTTTTTTTACGTTCATAGTTTAGCCACCAAACCGTTGAAAGTATGCTGCAAAGGCCTAGTTGCGGTACCATGGCGACCATTGATGCCTTTATTCCAGGCAATACCTATTGAACCGGCACCACCTCTAGAGAACTCCATGTCTGATGCTCAACTAGCGCGCGAAGCCGATCTGCGCCGTACTTTCGCTATCATCTCTCACCCCGACGCGGGTAAAACCACCATCACTGAAAAGATGCTGCTGTTTGGAAATGCCATTCAGCTGGCCGGCTCGGTCAAGAGCAAGCGTAATGACCGCCACGCGACCTCGGACTGGATGAAGATGGAGCAGGAGCGGGGTATCTCGGTCACGACCTCGGTAATGCAGTTTCCCTACGGTGGGCGAATCGTCAACCTGCTGGATACGCCTGGGCACGAAGACTTTTCCGAAGATACCTATCGTACGCTGACGGCCGTCGATTCTGCACTCATGGTAATTGATGGTGCCAAGGGTGTTGAGGACAGGACCATCAAGCTGATGGAAGTATGTCGCTTGAGGACAACGCCGATCCTGACGTTCGTCAACAAGATGGACCGCGACATTCGTGATCCTATCGAAGTCATGGATGAAGTCGAAACGGTGCTGAACATACAGTGCTCACCCATGACCTGGCCCATTGGCATGGGGCGTCACTTCAAGGGGGTCTATCACCTCTACAATGATGTCATTCACCTGTATACCCAAGGCCAGGGCAGCCGGATACCGGAAGACAAGCGTATCGAAGGATTGGACAACCCCGAAGTCGATGCCGTGCTTGGCGAAGAGCAGGCCGAAGAGCTGCGCATGGAGGTCGAGCTGGTGCGTGGCGCCTCACACGAGTTCGATCTCGAGGCGTATCGCCGTGGTGAAATGACGCCGGTCTATTTTGGTACCGCCATGGGTAACTTCGGCGTACGTGAAATGCTCGATGGCTTTGTCGAATATGCGCCGGCCCCTCAGCCGCGCGAAACCGATGCGCGTGAAGTCACCGCCCACGACGAGCGGTTCAGCGGCTTCGTGTTCAAGATCCAGGCCAATATGGATCCAAACCATCGTGACCGAATTGCCTTCCTGCGTGTTTGTTCGGGCAAGTACGAAAAGAACATGAAGATGCGTCACGTCCGGATCGGCAAGGACGTCAAGATTGCCGACGCGTTGACCTTCATGGCATCCGACCGCTCTCATGTCGAGGAAGCTTGGCCTGGCGATATCATCGGGCTACACAATCACGGCACGATTCAGATCGGTGATACCTTCACCGTAGGTGAAGACATGCGCTTTACCGGCATTCCTCACTTTGCCCCGGAACTGTTCAAGCGAGTGCGCCTGAAGGATCCGCTGAAGATGAAAGCGTTGCAGAAAGGCTTGCAGCAGCTCTCGGAAGAGGGCGCGACTCAGGTCTTCATGCCCATGGATAACAATGACCTGATTCTCGGGGCCGTGGGCACGCTGCAGTTCGACGTGGTGGCACACCGCCTGAAAGAGGAGTACAAGGTCGACTGTATCTACGAAGGCGTGAATGTGCAGACCGCGCGCTGGGTGTACTGCGAAGATGCCAAGATGCTTGAGGAGTTCAAGCGCAAGGCCAGCACCAACCTGGCTATCGATGGTGGTGGCTACCTTACCTATATTGCTCCGACCCGTGTCAATCTGCAGATGACTCAGGAGCGTTGGCCGGATATCCGTTTCCAGCCAACCCGCGAGCACTAGCACCGCCGGTGGGCGGGAAGCCTGTTTGAGCTTGAAACTGCATGGTCATCCTGCAGTCAGAGCGGCTTATGTCGCTACTTTCAGGCTTGCCGCCTGCTGTTCCGGGTCAACGCGCTCGATCGAGTAGGGTAGCGACAAGAGCGTCACCTCGCTGCCCTGCCAATAGAGTGGAGTGCCTTCATCCACTGCCTTGGTATTCATGACGGCGAGCAGTTCAACGCTCTCGCTGTCGCGCTGCGCGCTCGCGACCACTTCTCCCATGGCCTTGTCCTGTTCGGTCATCAGGCTGGCGCCAATCGCGGGTAGCTGGCTTGTGGCAAGTTCGGCGCGCACCAGGCGTTTTTTGACCTGGCCACGAAAGTGCGCCCGAGCGACGACTTCCTGGCCCGTATAGCAGCCTTTCTTGAAGCTGATGCCCCCTAATGCTTCCCAGTTGAGCATCTGGGGCAGGAAGTGATCCTGCTGAACATCGGTGAGCCAGGCAAGCCCGCTGCGAATATCCTCGAGCGCCCAGGCTGCCTGCTGAGTGTCATCGGCCTCTTGAGTGATGGGCAAAGCGAAGGAAGCGGGTACGCAGAACAGCCAGCGCGGCATAGGCCCTGGCAGACGTACGACGCTCGCCTGAGCGTTACCATGCTGCTTGAAAGGCTGCTCGGGCAGCGTAAGCTCGAGCGATGTGGCCAGCGTTCCGGCACCATCACTTGCGCCGATGAGATTCATGCTCGCATCGTGAATCAGTTCCGCCTTGTAGAAGGCGGCGAATTTCTTGAGATGGGTCGCAAGCCCGTTCACAAGGGATGCACTCAGGATAAGCCTGAAATGGTCATCATCCACGCGCAGCAGTTGCCCATTGGCCAGCATGCGCCCCTTGGGTGTACAGAAACAGGTGAGCGGCGCGAACTCGCCATTGGCCAGGCTTACCTGGGCACTGGTTTGCCCCTGCAGGAATTTTTCTGCATCTGCCCCTTTTACATCCAGCGCTGCCAGATGGCCAAGGCGCAGGATGCCGGTAATCGTGGTAGAGGGGATAACCGTTGGCATATAAACTCCTGGTCGGGACAATGAAAGTGTGTGCCAAGAAAGGCCGCTTCTCAACGTGTGGGCGCAAGGCGCGAATTGCAAGGTGCTCTTGGCGTGCTAGACTCTTTTCTCTGTATCAGTTTTGCATAAGGTCAACGGAGTAGATTTCGCAATGGCACAGCAGTCGTTAACGTTTCAAGGCGTAAAGAATGCCGATCAGGTAAACAAGATTACCACAGCACTGATGATGCTGGACGGTGTCGATAGTGCCGAAGTGGGCCGTCATGGTGCCGATGTAGACGGGCGCGTCAAGCGTGAAGCGTTGATCGCTGCGGTAGAGAAACTCAAACTGGGAGTCAGCGTGTCCTGATGCATTCGCCTATTACGGTCATTAGCCAGCGTAACCATGTATTTCGTCAGCGTGTCGAGATCAATAGCCTCGAGGCGCTCTATGTCGATGTACCCAAGGCAGTGGGTGGGGAGGGTAGTGCGCCTGATCCTCACGACTATTTCGATATTTCGCTGGGGGCCTGCAAGGCGATCACCGTACAGATGTATGCCAAGCGCAAACAATGGCCTCTGGAGGCGGTGACGGTAACGATACACAGAGATGATAGTGAAGAAGCCGAAGGAACCTACAAGCTCACTGTCGTTCTTGCTCTGCATGGCATCAGCGACCCTGAGCAACGTGCAAGGCTTGAAGAGATCAGCCTGCGTTGCCCGATACAGCGGCTCATGACTCAGGCCACCATCGATATCACGACCCAGGCGGTTTGATTCTCCAGGGTTCAATTTCTCAGTCAGGAGCGACGATGAGCAAAGAGTTTCGGTTACAGTCGAAATTTCAGCCCGCCGGCGACCAGCCAAACGCCATCAAGGGATTGGTAAGTGGCCTGGAATCAGGACTTGCCCATCAGACGCTGCTTGGAGTCACGGGGTCGGGCAAGACATTCACCATGGCCAACGTGGTGCAAACGCTTCAACGGCCCACCATTGTCATGGCCCCCAACAAGACGCTAGCTGCGCAGCTTTATGGCGAGTTCAAGGCATTCTTCCCGGATAACGCCGTCGAGTACTTCGTATCCTACTACGACTACTATCAGCCAGAGGCCTACGTACCTTCTTCGGATACGTTTATCGAAAAGGATGCCTCGATCAACGATCATATCGAGCAGATGCGCCTATCTGCCACAAAAGCGTTGCTCGAACGACGCGATGCCCTGATCGTCGTGTCGGTCTCGGCGATCTACGGCCTGGGTGATCCGGACCAGTACTTGAAGATGCGCCTGCACTTTACCCGCGGTGAATTGATCGACCAGCGCGCTTTCCTGCGACGTCTGGCCGAGCTTCAGTACACCCGAAACGATATGGATTTTCGTCGTGGTACGTATCGCGTGCGCGGTGACGTGATCGATATCTTTCCTGCGGACTCTGAAGAGGACGCAGTGCGTGTGGAGCTGTTCGATAACGAAATCGACTCGATCCGCCTCTTTGATCCACTGACGGGGGACATCCGCAGCCAGGTGCCGCGAATGACCATCTACCCGAAATCCCACTATGTCACACCCCGCGAGACCATTCTGGGCGCCATCGATGCCATCAAGGGGGAGCTGAAAGAGCGACTCGACTGGATGCGCAAGCACGAGCGTCTGGTGGAAGCGCAGCGCCTTGAACAGCGCACGCTCTACGACATCGAAATGATGCTGGAGCTCGGCTACTGTAACGGTATCGAGAACTACTCCCGCTATCTTTCCGGCCGAGCGCCCGGCGAGCCGCCACCCACGTTCTTCGACTATCTTCCGGATGACGCGCTGCTGTTCATCGATGAGTCGCACGTCAGTGTTCCTCAGGTAGGCGGTATGTACAAGGGCGATCGCTCGCGCAAGGAAACCCTTGTGGAGTATGGCTTCCGCTTGCCTTCGGCGCTCGACAACCGACCCATGAAGTTCGAGGAGTGGGAGTCCATCTGCCCGCAGACCATCTTCGTTTCGGCCACTCCTGGTCCTTACGAGGCAGAACACGCAAGCCAGGTGGTCGAACAGGTAGTGCGACCCACCGGCCTACTGGACCCTGAGATAGAGGTACGCCCGGCCAGCACCCAGGTAGATGATCTACTCTCCGAAATAGGCCTGCGCATCAGCGTGGGCGAGCGGGTGCTGGTGACCACCCTGACCAAGCGCATGGCAGAGGATTTGACCGAATACTTTGATGAGCACGGCATTCGCGTGCGCTATCTGCACTCGGATATCGATACCGTTGAACGGGTAGAAATCATTCGCGACCTTCGACTGGGCAAGTTCGACGTTCTGGTGGGTATCAACCTGCTGCGCGAGGGCCTGGATATTCCCGAGGTATCACTGGTCGCCATTCTGGACGCCGACAAGGAGGGCTTCTTGCGCGCCGAGCGTTCGCTCATCCAGACCATTGGCCGTGCCGCACGCAATGCCCACGGCAAAGCCATCTTGTATGGTGACCGAATTACCGATTCAATGCGCAAGGCAATCGACGAGACCGAGCGCCGGCGTACCAAGCAGCAGGCGCACAACGAGAAGCATGGCATTACACCGACCACCGTCACACGCTCGGTAGCTGATATTCTGGAAGCGGCACAGGCACCCGGCGGCAAGAAGAGCAATCGTAAACGTGGAGCTGAACGCAAGGTGGCAGAAGGGGCTGGCGATTATGATATTGCCAACATGGGACAGCATGACTTGCTGGCGGCCATCAGCAAACTCGAAGATGCCATGTTTGAAGCCGCGCAGAACCTGGAGTTTGAAGAAGCGGCGCGCCTGCGCGACCAGCTCAATCAAATGAAAGAGAAACAGCTGGCGCTAGGATAACGCATGCCGGAAGGACCCGAAATTCGTCGAGCAGCGGACCGCATCGAAAAACAGATAGGCGGTAGAGTAGTTGAAGATGCCTGGTTTGCATTTCCCGAGCTGGCGAGCCAGGCCGACAGCTTGATTGGGCAGCGGGTAGTGGGCGTTGATACCCGCGGCAAGGCAATGCTGATCAGGTTTGCCAATCAGAAAGTGCTCTACTCGCATAACCAGCTGTACGGTGTGTGGAAGCTGCATCGCGCCGATCAGCCACCAGACACCAAACGCTCTCTCAGAGTACGCCTTGAGTCCGAGGGCAGGGTAGCCAGTCTCTATAGTGCCTCGGACATTTCGCTATGGGATAAGCAAGCTCTTGGCCAGCATCCCTTTCTTGCTCGCCTGGGTCCTGATCTCTTGAGTGAAAAGGTGAGCGCTGACGATGTGCTGGTGCGCCTGACCCTGAAGCCGTTCTATCGGCGAAGCCTCGGAGCATTGCTGCTTGATCAGGGGTTGGTGGCCGGGCTGGGTAACTATTTACGCTCGGAAATCCTTTTCTTTGCAAGGCTTCACCCAGCCAAGCGGCCTGCCGACCTTTCTCTAGATCAACAGAAAACCCTGGCGATGCTGATCGTGGATATCACTCGTCAAGCCTACAAGCTGGCGGGCGTGACCAATACCGAAGCCTGGATCGAGCAGGCAAGAGCAACTGGCGAGACGCGTCGCCAATGGCGTTTTGCGGTTTTCGAACGTGCTGGGCTGAGCTGTCATCGTTGCGGCGATATCATAGAGAGAATGAGCGTCGGTTCGCGGCGACTTTACTGGTGCCCTACGTGTCAGCCTGCGTCTTGATAAGGTTTATACCGTTATCTTGTTTAGCTTATCATCGTAGCTTGAGAGGGATTGCTGGTCAGGCACTGCAGTAGAAGCTGCCGCTTTATTACCAATACGGTATACTCGGGGCACGCTTAAACGGCCATTATCATGCAGTTAAAAAAGCCGTAGACAAGACGCAAACCAAGGAGCCGTTACTCCATGACCGTGATTCGCCAGGACGACGTGATTCAAAGCGTTGCCGATGCTCTGCAGTATATCTCTTACTACCATCCCAAAGACTTCATCGACGCGATGGATGCTGCCTACAAGCGCGAGCAGAATCCTGCCGCTAAAGATGCCATTGCGCAGATCCTGATCAATTCGAGAATGTGCGCCACTGGCCATCGTCCCATCTGCCAGGATACCGGTATCGTTACCGTATTCGTTCATGTGGGCATGAACGTGACCTGGGAAGCGGACATGAGCCTGGATGATATGGTCAACGAAGGTGTGCGTCGCGCCTATCTGTTGCCGGATAACGTACTGCGCGCCTCTGTACTTGCCGACCCGGACGGCAAGAGGCAGAACACCAAGGACAATACTCCTGCCATCATTCATCACAAGCTCGTGCCTGGTGACAAGGTGGACATTCACGTGGCCGCCAAGGGCGGTGGTAGCGAAGCCAAATCCAAGTTCGCCATGCTCAACCCGTCAGATAGCGTCGTCGACTGGGTCATGGAGCAACTGCCCAAGATGGGTGCAGGCTGGTGCCCGCCGGGTATGCTGGGTATTGGTATCGGCGGTACCGCCGAGAAGGCCATGGAAATTGCCAAGGAAGCACTGCTGGATCCGATCGATATCCAGGAGCTGCAGGCCCGTGGCGCAAGTAACCGTGCTGAAGAGCTGCGCCTTGAGCTTTTTGAAAAGGTCAACCAGAGCGGTATCGGCGCCCAGGGCTTGGGTGGACTGACGACGGTGCTGGATATCAAGGTCAAGGACTATCCGACTCACGCGGCCAACAAGCCGGTAGCCATCATTCCCAACTGTGCGGCTACCCGCCATGCGCATTTCACGCTGGATGGTTCAGGCCCCGTGGCACTTGCGCCACCCAAGCTCGAAGACTGGCCAGAAATTACCCGCGAAACTGGCGAAAACGTCAAGCGTGTCGATCTGGACAGCATTACCCCGGAAGAGGTGAAAACCTGGCAGCCCGGCGACACGCTGCTGCTCAACGGCAAGCTGCTGACCGGTCGCGATGCGGCTCACAAGCGCATGGTCGACATGATTGCCAAGGGCGAGCCACTGCCGGTAGATATGAAAGGGCGGTTCATCTATTACGTCGGCCCGGTAGATCCTATCGGCAATGAAGTGGTCGGGCCGGCAGGGCCTACTACGGCAACCCGAATGGACAAGTTTACCCGTACCATGCTCGAAGAGACTGGCCTTCTGGGTATGGTCGGCAAGGCCGAGCGTGGTCAGCAGGCAATTGAAGCGATCCGTGATAACGAGGCAGTCTATCTGATGGCTGTAGGTGGCTCGGCGTACCTGGTTGCCCAGGCGATCAAGAAATCTCGCGTGGTCGGCTTTGAAGACCTTGGAATGGAAGCCATTTACGAGTTCGAAGTGGAAGACATGCCGGTTACCGTGGCCGTTGATAGTCTCGGTACGTCGGTACACGAGACCGGGCCGGCAAAATGGAAGGAAATCATCGCGCAAACCGCATGATGTCGATTGCGTGATAGGTCTCTAGCCGTCAGAAGCCCCGTGCACGCGGGGCTTCTGTGCATTTTGTTCAGCAAGACGTTGTTTAAACGACTAATACGCTTGATGGGGAAGTAGGTATGGCCTCTTGGTTGCTAGGGACAAGCATCATGCTGATACACGTTCTAGGAATGGTATCGGCCGTCATGGCATTGATGTCGAGCCGAACGTCCCAGGGCGCTGTTGCCTGGATCATTTCCTTACTGACCTTTCCCTATATCGCGCTGCCGGCATACTGGTTCTTTGGACGCCCGCGCTTTTATGGATATGTCATGGCCCGAGGCGCACGGGATAACGTACTGAGACGGGTCCTGGCGCGCTATTACGAAAGCTCTTTACCCTTTCATGTGACTCCCGCGAGTTCCGATATCCAGGCCGTTGAACAACTGGCCATGATGCCGCTGACGCGGGGCAACAATGCATCGCTGCTGATAGATGGTGACGCCACTTTCGCCAGCCTTTTCGAAGGTATCGACAGGGCAGAACACTACCTGCTGCTGCAGTTCTTCATCGTCCGCGATGATGCACTCGGCCGTCGGCTTCAAGCTCACTTGTTGAAAGCGGCACGGCGAGGGGTACGGGTCTATTTTCTCTACGATGAAATAGGCAGCCGCAAGCTAGGCGAAGGCTACCTTAAAGAACTCATCGCTGAAGATATCGAGGTCAGCCCGTTTCGCTCTTCGCGAGGGTTCAAGCATCGTTTTCAACTGAATTTCCGTAACCACCGCAAGATAGCCGTTATCGATGGCAGGCAAGGGTGGCTTGGTGGCTTCAATGTTGGCATCGAATATCTGGGGCAGAGCCGCAAGCACGGGCCCTGGCGTGATACTCATCTGATGCTGGAAGGGCCAAGCGTGCTTGGTCTTCAGGAAGCCTTTTGGGAAGATTGGCACTGGGCTACCGGCGAGGTTGCCAGCTTGAACTGGCAGGCCGAACGTCATGCAGATACCGACCATCATGTAGTGATCGTACCTTCAGGCCCAGCAGATCGGCAGGACACGGCAAGCCTGTTGGTCCAGCAATTGATTCATAGCGCGACTCATCGGTTATGGGTAACGAGCCCTTATTTCGTCCCGGATCAGGGCGTTCAGGACGCGCTGCGGCTGGCCGCCATGCGCGGTATCGACGTACGGGTCATGATCCCGGAGCGTCCCGATCATCTGCTGGTCTTTTTATCCGCGTTCTCGTTTTTGCCCGACATGTTGAAAGCCGGCGTTAAAATATACCGTTATCTTCCTGGTTTTTTACATCAAAAGATCATGCTAATCGATAATGAGGCAGCAACTGTCGGCACGGTAAACCTGGATAACCGTTCATTTCGCTTGAATTTCGAAATTACCGCTTTCATACCCAGCACAACTTTTGCAGAAGAAGTACATCAGATGCTGGAAAACGATTTCGCTCAATGTCGACGCGTGACCGTCGATGAAATTCAGCGGCGGCCTCTATGGAAAAAAGTTGTTTCGCGGGCAGCTTACCTGATGTCGCCTATACAATAAGCAGTGATCGACACAATGCAAAGACACGATACAAAGGGCAAAGGAGTGCGAGGTGAATCTTGAAACAAAATGGCTTGAAGATTTCGTAGCCCTTGCCAATACTCGCAGCTTTTCAGCATCTGCACGCCAACGCCACGTTACCCAACCGGCTTTCAGTCGCCGCATTCGTGCGTTGGAGCAGGCCGTGGATGTAACGCTGGTAGATCGTTCCACCACGCCAGTCGGGCTTACATCGGAAGGCCAGCTGTTCTTGGTTACTGCGCGCAATCTGGTAGAGCAGCTCAATGAATCGCTGAGCCACTTGCGCGGGCTTTCCATTGCCAACGAGGCGCTGGATATCGTGGCTGCCCATTCACTGGCACTCAGTTTCTTTCCGCCATGGATATCTCGCCTGCAAAAGGGTCTGGGAGAGTTACCTACACGACTGGTGGCCATGAACGTAGGAGAGGCCATTCATGTACTGCGCGAAGGTAACTGTGATCTCATGCTGGCTTATTATGATCCGTTTGCCACCATGCAGCTGGATGCAGAAGTGTTTCCATCCTTTTCGATCGGCAAGGTCAAGATGCTGCCCGTATCGTTGCCTGATGAGAATGGAGAACCCTGCTATTCGCTGCAGGGGAGTGCATCCATTCCCTATCTAGCCTATACCCAGGGCGCTTTTCTAGGTCGCAGTGTGCGCATGCTGCTGAAGAATGATCCACTGCGCATGAAACTTCGCACCGTCTATGAGACCGCCATGGCAGAAGGTTTGAAAGGAATGGTGCTCCAGGGAATAGGTGCCGCCTGGATACCGGATTTTTGCATTCGTGAAGAACTCAAGAGCGGTCGGCTGGTAAGAGCAGGTGACGAGAGCTGGGATATTCCGTTGGAAATTCGTCTTTATCGCTGCTCACTGGTACACAAGCCAGGTGTCGAGAAACTGTGGCGACAGATGATGAAGTTACCGCGGGACTTCTTGCAAGCGTGACCTAGGGCGATGATCCAAGATCGGCCGGCAGGCCCAGAAAGTTCTGAATGATAAAGAAGTGGTCTTCGAACAGGCTATCGGGTTCAAGGTCCGCCAAGGCTACCCAGCTGGCTTGATCACCACCTTTGACTGGCTTCAGGCGAGGCAGCTGCTGATCTGGACGCAGCGCAAAGTAGAAGGCCTCGGCCAGGGTACGCCCACGCCAGCTGCGGTGAGGCTCATCGAATAGCCGCTGTCCGCGCAGCGAGCCTTTCAATACGGGCTCAGGGACCTTGAGGCGCAGTCGCTCTCTCAGCTCGCGCAGGCATGCATCCAGCAGTCGCTCTTGAGGATTGATGAACCCGCCGGGAAGGGCATAAAGCCCCTTGCCGGGTGCTGCCTGACGGCGTACCAGCAACACATGTCCTGACTGAACGACCACGGCATTGACCGTAACAAAGACAGGCGGGTAGGGCGCAGGTGCCCAGGCTTTTCGATATTGGTCCAGCAGTGCCTGCTCTTCAAGAAGCCGTAGATAGGCATCGCTTTGGCGAAATTCATTCACACTGCTTATCACACCGGACGACAGATCACGGTGAGCGTCGCAGCTCAGGTAGTCGCTCGCCGCGTTTTTCGAACAAAACAGCCGCTCGCGGATCTGGCCGGATGAAATATCCTCGACCAGCGGGACGCTGACCGACTCCCATTGAGGAAAAAGCGACAGGTAATAACTCGATTGCCCGCGGCTCGCCCCAATCAGGCCTATTCTTGGCAGGCGTGCATTTGCCGGCGTTGCCAGGTCACGTACCTTGCGCTGCACATCGCGTACCCATACGTCATCGTTGTACAACGCATCCAATAACGGTGTTATCTCCAGGCGCTGGTTATCGGCCTGGCCAAACATCGAGCGAATCATGATCTGGCGCTCGTCAAACTGCCAGGGGTTGCGCAGCGAACGCGCCTGCCAGGCAGACCCTGCCAGCACGATAACCTGGCGTGCCTGTTTCAGTGCTTCACGAAGAATCGCAAGATGGCCTAGATGAGGCGGCTGGAAACGGCCGATGAACACCAAACAATCAAAGGCATAAGCAGGCGTAGAACCGTTGGCGTCAGAAGCCATGAAGCCTCCTTGAATGCTTGATGAACTAAACGCGCTATTATGGGGAAGGAGGTAACAGGGCGCAATGTGATCAATGCTGCGCACTCGTCGCGCATTAGGTATGCTGTCAGGCAGTTACAAGAAAGACGCTCTCGAACTACTCAAGGGAATGAATATGCTGAAAAAACACCTCACGTTCTGGTGGAAGGTCGTTCAGGACGCCATATCTTTATGGCTGGAGCGCAATGCGTTCAGCTACGCAGGGTCACTGGCGTTCTACACGCTTTTTTCGCTGGCTCCGACCATCATCATTGCCGTGACGGTGATTGGCGTAGTGCTGGGTGAAGACGCTGCACAGGGCCAGATCGTGGCGCAGTTGCAAGGGTCGCTTGGCGTGGATGTAGCATCAGCCATTGAAGGCGCTGTTGCTCAATCGCGTATCGAAGAGTCAGGCTTGTTGCCGACTTTCCTCGGAGTAGGGGCGCTGCTGGTCGGGGCTACCACCGTGTTTGCTCAAATGCAGTTCTCCTTGAATACCATCTGGGGCGTAACCGCCAAGCCTACCAGTAACAGCATGTTCATCTTTATCAAGACACGTCTGCTATCGCTTACCGTAGTGCTATCGATCGGCTTCATCTTGCTTGTTTCGCTGATTCTAGGCGTGGCGCTGCGCGGTATGTTGCAGGCAGCCAACGATATTCTGCCGCTGGCGAGTTACTTCACCACGATTCTGGAATCCCTGATTTCCCTTGGTGTAGTCGTGCTGCTGTTTGCGACCATTTTCAAGGTGCTACCGGATGTCGTGCTGCGTTGGCAAGATGTATTTATCGGGGCCGTGGTCACTGCCATCTTGTTTACCATCGGGCGTAACCTGATTGCCGTCTACCTTGCCTATACCGCCACGGCGTCTACCTACGGCGCAGCAGGGTCGGTCGTGATGGTGCTGCTATGGGTCTACTACTCGTCGCTGATCCTGCTGTTTGGTGCAGCGTTTACCCGTTCGCTCCTGTTGCGCCGGGGCAGAAGGCTGGTTCCTCGTAACAGCGCTGTGCTCATCCGCCAGGAGATCCTCGAAACCGAAAGACCCGCCCCCAAGCATGGAGAGGAATTCTGATGTCACACTGTCAACGCGCCCTGGTCAGCGGCAAGGTGCAGGGCGTAGGGTACCGCCGTGCCACTCAGAAGCAGGCTATTGCCGAGCAGGTCACAGGCCATGCCAGAAATCTGCCGGACGGGCGAGTAGACGTGCTGATGTGTGGCGAGCCCGACGCCCTCGAAAGGCTAGCCGAGTGGCTCTGGAAGGGCCCCGCGCAGGCGCGGGTAACCCAGGTCGAGATGAGCACCGTGGCGGGCTGCCAGGTGCCCAGCCGTTTCTCTACCGAGTGATCACGCGGGCGACGAGGCGTCTTTCCACTGAGCAATGTTGTCTGCGGTCAGCCTGATGATGTTCTGGCGTGCTTCGGGCGTTATCCAGGCGTTGTGAGGTGTCACGATCAAGTTCAGCGGCTCCGAGAGAGCATCCAGCAAGGGGTGACCATCGCGCGGCGGCTCGGTTGGAAGCACATCCACGGCCAGGCCGCCTATGCTGCCCTGACGCAGTGCGTCGAGGGCAGCCTCTTCATCGATGATACCGCCTCGCGCGCAGTTGATGACCAGCAATGATGACTTGGCAGCTGCCAGCCGCTCCTGATTGATCAAGTGTTTGGTATCGGCGTTAAGTGGGCAGTGCAGGCTGATGATATCGGCCTCGGGCATCAGCGAATCCAGCGAGGGGCGCGTGTCATTTGCCTCATTGCCCGGACGTGCAGCGAAGGTGACTCGCATACCAAAGGCGTCTGCCAGGCGCGCGACCTCCGAGCCCAGCTCCCCCTGGCCCACCATGACCAGGTGCTTGCCGGCAAGCTGTAGCGTCGGATGGTCCTGCAGGCAGAAGAACTCGCTGCGCTGCCAGGCGCCGCTGGCCACCTCACGCTGATAAAGCGGCAGCCGGTTGGCCAGCGTCAAGATCAGCATCAACGTATGCTGAGACACGCTGGCGGTGCCGTAGGCGTTCACGTTCTTGACGACAATTCCGAGCGCCTTGGCGGCATCCAGGTCTATGTTGTTGAGCCCCGTGGCCATGACACAGATCAGGCGCAGCCTGGGAAGCTGCTTCAGCGTCTCGCCGTCCAGCACCACCTTGTTGACCAGGGCAATGTCGGCATCCGCCAGCCGCTCAAGAGCCTCCTGGGTAGAACTCTGGTCATGCACATCAAGCTGGCTCACCGCGTCTTGAATAACGCTTACATCAATCTGCGGGCCCATGCTCTTGGCGTCCAACATCACGGCGTGAAGCATTTTATTCTCTCCAGTTAGGGCCGAGGAGCAGTTAGCCTTGCTCGGCAGGGGGCACAAAAGGGTATAATATTGCCGCTTGATCAACCGCAGCCTTGGATTTTATCTCGGCAGGCCACATATTCGCAGCTGGCTGCGTTTATATTCGCCAATATCCTGTCGTTGTTGAGCTTTTCAGGAGTTATCAACATGCCTATCTATGAATATGAGTGCAAGGCCTGCGGCCATCGCATGGAAAAATTGCAGAAAGTCAGCGCGGACCCGCTAACGCTGTGTCCCGCATGCCGCCAGGATGATCTGGCACGACTCGTATCCGCTGCCGGCTTTCGCCTGGCGGGGGGTGGCTGGTATGAAACCGATTTCAAGACGGGAAGCAAGAAGAACCTGGCCGCTGATGGCAAGGGAGCCGCTTCCAGTACCAGCGCCAAGAGTGACACTACATCCAAGTCACCAGGCGCCGCCTAGCGGGCGCTGAGCCTCAACGGCTCGTGACACCTTATTTGCCACGTAACAGAACAGGATTTGACATGCGCAGCCATTATTGCGGCCAGCTAAACGAGACACTGGTGGATCAAACGGTCACCGTTTGCGGATGGGTACATCGTCGCCGCGATCACGGTGGGGTAATTTTCCTCGACATGCGTGACCGCGATGGTATTGCCCAGTTTGTGGTAGACCCGGATACTGCCGATGCGTTTGCGAATGCCGACCGCGCCCGCGGTGAGTATGTTCTGCGTATTACCGGCCGGGTTCGACTGCGCCCTGAAGGCACCCAGAATCCCAACATGCCGACCGGCATGATCGAGGTACTGGCCAAGGAAGTGGAAGTGCTCAACACGGCCGCTACACCTCCGTTTCAGCTTGATGAGCACGGCAAGGTAGGCGAAGAGGTACGTCTGAAGCATCGCTATATCGATCTGCGCCGTCCGGACATGATCGAAAAACTGCGCCTGCGCTCGCGTATCTCGCATACCGTTCGCGCGTTTCTGGAAAACCAGGGCTTTCTGGATATCGAAACGCCCATCCTGACCCGTGCAACGCCTGAGGGCGCCCGTGACTATCTGGTGCCCAGCCGAACACATGCAGGCAGCTTCTTTGCCCTGCCGCAGTCACCGCAGCTGTTCAAGCAGCTTCTGATGGTGGCCGGTTTCGACCGTTACTACCAGATTGCAAAGTGCTTCCGCGATGAAGACCTGCGCGCCGATCGTCAGCCTGAATTCACCCAGATCGATATCGAAGCTTCCTTCGTTGAAGAAGACGACATCATGGGCATTACCGAAGCCATGATCCGTCAGCTTTTCCAGGAAGTGCTCAGCGTCGAGCTGCCGGAATTCCCGCGCATGACCTGGCAGGAAGCCATGGACCGCTTCGGTTCCGACAAGCCGGATCTGCGTATTCCGCTCGAGCTGACCGACGTGGACGATTTGATGCAACAGGTCGATTTCAAGGTCTTCTCGGGCCCGGCCAGCGCTGAAGATGGCCGGGTAGCGGCACTCAAGGTGCCGGGCGGTGCCAAGCTGTCGCGTAAGGAAATCGACGAATACACCAAGTTCGTGGGTATCTATGGTGCCAAGGGCCTGGCCTGGATCAAGGTCAATGAGCGTGCCAAGGGACTTGAAGGGCTGCAGTCGCCCATCGTCAAGTTCATGGAAAACATCGTTGAGGAACTCCTTGATCGCCTTGGCGCGGAAGATGGCGATATCATCTTCTTCGGCGCCGACAAGACCCGCATCGTCAACGAAGCAATCGGCGCACTGCGCGTCAAGCTGGGCGCGGATCTCGATCTCTACACCCAGAGCTGGGCGCCGCTGTGGGTTGTCGACTTCCCCATGTTCGAAGCCGACGACAATGGTCGCCTGAGCCCGCTGCACCACCCGTTTACTGCGCCTTCCTGCTCGCCGGAAGAGCTCAAGGCCGACCCCGCGAAGGCGCTCTCGCGTGCCTACGATATGGTGTTGAACGGCACCGAGCTGGGTGGAGGCTCCATTCGTATTCACGACCAGACCATGCAGAGCACGGTATTCGAGATTCTGGGCATTGGTGAAGAGGAAGCCCAGGAGAAATTTGGCTTCCTGCTGGACGCGCTTCAGTATGGTGCACCGCCTCACGGTGGTCTGGCGTTCGGGCTTGATCGTCTGGTCATGCTGATGGTCGGCGCCAAGACCATCCGTGAAGTCATCGCGTTCCCGAAAACTCAGAGTGCGGCCTGCTTGATGACAGACGCGCCGGGTGAGGTCAGCCCTGACCAGTTGAAGGATTTGAATATCCGGTTACGCCAAAAGGCAAAGCCTGAAGCGGCTGGCGAGTAACATCGCCGGCTGACAGGCCGCCGATTGCTGAAAACACCGACGCTCCGGCGTCGGTGTTTTTGTATGGTAAAAGTGAGTACACGCATCATGGATGGAACACAAGCGACACTACCGGTACGCATTCTCGGGATCGATCCGGGCTCGCGTATTACCGGCTATGGAATCATTGATCTCAACGGCGTAAAGCCGAGCTATGTTTCCAGCGGCTGCATTCGCACCTCCGATGGTCCGCTCGAGCAGCGCCTGGCCCAGATCTATGCAGGATTGAGTGAAGTCGTTGGTCTTTACAGGCCTACGGATACGGCCATCGAGCGGGTATTCCTGTCGAAAAACGTCGACTCTGCACTCAAGCTAGGTCAGGCACGGGGGGCGGCGCTGGTATGTATGGCCAATCATGGCCTAGGCGTTGCCGAATACGCGGCACGCCGCATCAAGGAAGCAGTGACTGGTCAGGGCGGCGCCGATAAATTGCAAGTGCAACATATGGTAACGGCACTGCTCAAGCTTTCTGCCACGCCCCAGGCGGATGCCGCCGATGCGCTGGCCATCGCCCTTACCCATGCCTACTCATGCAACGGTCTGCCCGTGGCGGCCAGCGGACGCAGCCGACGCGCATCCACCGGGCGTTGGCGGCTTTAACGACTACTGGTCACCTGTACAGAGTGGCATTATAGTAAACGCCTGTTTTTACTATCGCGAGCGTATTTATGATTGGACGTCTAAGTGGCTATCTGCTGGAAAAACAACCGCCCTGGGTCGTGATCGACGTTCATGGCGTGGGGTACGAGCTTGAAGCCTCGATGAACACGCTGATCTCGCTGCCCGCGGTGGGAGAAAGCGCATCGCTGTATACCCACTTGACCATTCGCGATGACGCACACCTGCTTTACGGTTTTGCTCGCGAGCACGAGCGGGCACTGTTTCGAGCGCTGATCAAGGTCAACGGTGTCGGCCCCAAGCTGGCCCTGGCCATTCTCTCCGGCATGGATGAAGACGCCTTCATGCGCTGCGTGCGTGACGACGACAGTAAAGCCCTGACCAAACTCCCCGGCGTAGGCAAGAAGACCGCCGAACGGCTCATTATCGAAATGCGCGATCGTTTCCCCGAGTGGGAAAACGGTTCATACGCGCCGCTTCCACTGGAAGCAGCCAACGGCAAGCCTGTTCGTAACAGCCTGGCAGATGCGGAATCCGCTCTGGTCAGCCTGGGCTACAAGCTGACCGAAGCCAGCAAGATGCTGGCCGACCTTGACCCGCAGCAGCCAACGGAAGCCCTGATCAAGGCTGCGCTGACGCGCCGTATGAACGGCTGATGGGTGCCGTCGCACGGTATAGGCCGCCTCTATTGAAGAAGAGCATTTATGTTAGAACATGACCGGCTGATAGCCGCCGAAGCAGAGCAGGGCGAAGGACGGATCGACCATGCCATTCGCCCTAAACGACTCGAAGACTATATCGGCCAGCCGCGCGTCCGCGAGCAGCTGGAGATATTCATCGGGGCCGCTCGCCTGCGTGACGAAAGCCTTGACCATACGTTGGTGTTTGGCCCGCCAGGGCTGGGTAAAACCACTCTTGCCAATATCATTGCTACTGAAATGGGCGTGGGACTGAAGTCCACGTCGGGGCCGGTGCTCGAGCGCGCAGGCGACCTGGCCGCCATGCTGACCAACCTGGAGCCGGGCGATGTACTGTTCATCGACGAAATTCACCGGCTTTCACCCGCGGTTGAAGAAGTGCTTTACCCGGCCATGGAAGATTTTCAGCTCGACATCATGATCGGCGAAGGGCCCGCTGCGCGCTCGATCAAGCTGGACCTTCCACGTTTTACCCTGGTGGGCGCGACCACTCGCGCAGGGCTTTTGACATCACCGCTGCGTGATCGCTTCGGTATCGTGCAGCGCCTGGAGTTTTACAATCTCGAAGAGCTTACCGAAATCGTGACTCGCTCGGCGCGCCTTTTAGGTGTTGAGACCAGCCGTGAAGGCGCCGTGGAAGTCGCTCGTCGCTCTCGCGGCACGCCGCGTATCGCCAATCGACTGCTGCGCCGGGTGCGCGACTACGCTGAGATAAAAGGCAACGGTACTGTGGATGTTGCGCTCGCCGATGCGGCGTTGAACATGCTCAACGTGGATCACTATGGCCTGGATCATATGGACCGTCGTCTGCTGCTTGCCATGATCGACAAGTTCGAGGGCGGGCCCGTCGGGGTCGATTCGCTCTCGGCGGCCATTGGCGAGGAGCGCAACACCATCGAGGATGTAATCGAGCCTTATCTGATTCAGCAAGGCCTGATGATGCGCACACCCCGAGGCCGCACGGTCACTCGCCAGGCGTGGCTGCACTTCAACCGAGTGCCCAATGAGCACTCGGTCGACATGGAAGGAGAGCGCCGCCCATGAGCCTTGCGTTTTCGCTACCCGTTCGCGTTTACATGGAAGATACAGACGCCGGCGGGATTGTCTACTACGTTAACTACCTGAAGTTTATGGAACGCTCGCGCAGCGAGTGGTTACGCAAGCTTGGACTTGACCAGCAAACGCTACTAGACGAAAGCACGCAGCTAGTGGTATATCGCTTAGCCTGCCACTATGCGAAACCAGCACGGCTGGACGAGTCACTGATCGTCACGGCCCGGGTCATAGAGACAGATCGTTGCCGAGTCACGTTTGAACAGCGTGTAGAGCGGGGCGAGGAACTCCTATGCAGCGCCACAGTCGAGATAGCCTGCCTGGACGCCAAACGTCTGCGCCCTAAGGCCTGGCCTGCGGCTTTTCAGGCAGGGCTAATGACTTAACCGCGGTTTCATGATTGAAAATCACCACTTTGTCGGCAACGTCCGGCGTTAATTGATTGATGAGGGCACCTGTGAACGATAACACCATGTCCATCCCGCACCTGATAATGAGTGCCAGCGTCGTTGTACAGCTGGTAATGCTACTGCTGGTGGTGGGGTCGATCCTGTCCTGGGTGGTGATCTTTCAGCGTAGCATTGCGCTACGCCGTGCCAAACAGGAGTACAACCAGTTCGAAGAGTCGTTCTGGTCAGGGGTCGATTTAAACGAGCTGTATCGAGAGATACCGGCAGATGACCCACGTCACGGCGCCGAACACATCTTTCAAGCGGGTTTTCGCGAATTCAACCGCCTGATGCCCAAGACTCGCAATGCCGACACCGTACTGGAAGGTGTACAGCGCAGCATGCGTGTTGCCTGGTCTCGTGAGGAAGACCGCCTGACCCAGCATTTGGTCTTCTTGGCAACGGTGGCTTCGGCAAGCCCTTATATCGGTCTGTTCGGTACCGTCTGGGGTATCATGGGTTCGTTTCAGTCACTTTCCATGACGCAGCAGGCAACGCTGGCAACCGTGGCGCCCTGGATCGCCGAAGCTCTGATTGCCACGGCAATGGGACTGTTTGCCGCCATCCCTGCGGTCATTTTCTACAACCGCCTCTCCAACAACGCGTCTCGTCTGCTTGGCAAATACGAAGACTTCGCCGAAGAATTTCACGCGATCTTGCACCGCAACCTGCAAGGCCGCGACGGCAAGCCTAGCGCCAGTTAAGGGAGTACGCCATGCAAGGTCCATTCAATCGCAGTGGCAAAAGCAAGCCGATGGGGGAGATCAACGTCGTCCCCTTCATCGACGTCATGCTGGTCCTGCTGGTCATCTTCATGATCACGGCCCCCATGCTGACACAGGGGGTCCAGGTCGACCTGCCTCAGGTTTCTTCCGAGCCTATCGATACCCAGGATAGCGACCCGATCATCATTTCGGTGGATCGCGATGGTGGCTACTTCATTACCTTGGGCGAGGACTCGACGTCAGTGTCTCTCGACCAGATGGCCGAACGCGTGGCCGCCATACTTCAACGCCGCCCCGGTACGCCGGTCATGGTACGCGGTGATCGTAATGTGCAGTATGGTCAGATCGTTCTGCTGATGAGCACGCTTCAGCGCTCTGGCGTGGCCAACGTGGGATTGCTTTCAGAGCCGCCGCAAGATGGGTAAGGACAAGGCACAGACCGTCACCGATGCGCCTCGGGACCCGCAGGATGTAGGCTACACGCTGCCCATCATCCTCGCGGTGGCCGTGCATCTGGCTATTATAATATTCAGTCTGATCAACTGGCCCACCAGCTCGGCCGAACCGGATTCGTCTTCCATCGTGCAGGCCACCCTGGTCAGTACCGAAACCTTCACTGATCAGGCGCAGCAGGTAACCGAGCAGCAGGCGGCCATGAACAACAACGCCGAGCCCGTTGAAGAAGCACAGACAAGCGAACCTGAGCCTGAAGCTGAGCCAGAGCCGGATAATCAGGCACAACAGCAGCAAGCCGCTGAAGAGGCAGCCCGTCAGGCTGCCCAGGCAGAGGCCGAGGCGCTGGCAGAAGCCCAGGCCGCCGCTGAAGCAGATGCCCAGCGCCGTGCTGAAGAAGCCGAGCGCCAGGCCCAGGAGCAAGCCGCACAAGCCCAGGCTCGTGAAGCCGAAGCAGAGGCTCAACGCCAGCGGGAGGCGGAAGCGCAACGCGCGCGCGAGCAGGCCGAGGCCCAAGCGCAGCGTGAAGCCGAAGCACAGCGCGCGCGTGAACAGGCTGAAGCCGACGCCAGACGCGAAGCCGAAGCCAAGGCACAGCGCGAACGCGAAGCCGAAGAGCAGCGCCAGCGTGAGGCGGAGGCAGAAGCTGCAAGACAGCGTGAAGCTGAAGCAAAGGCGCGTGAAGAGGCCGCCGCTGAAGCACGTCGCGAAGCCGAGGCCGAAGCGCAGCGCGAGCGCGAAGCAGCCGCCCAGCGCGAACGTGAAGCGGAAGCTGAACGGCAACGCGAAGCCGAGGCCGAGCGACAGCGCAAGGCAGCCGCGGAGGCGGCTGAAGCGGCCATGCAGCGCCAGCTGGCAGGCGAGGCCGAGGCAGCCGCGAATGCTCAGCAGGCTCAACAGGCGGCTAACAGTTTCATCAACATCGTACGCCGCGCTGTAGAGCAGGCATGGTTGATACCGCCTGGAGCAAGCGATTCATTGAGTGCTACGCTTCAGATACGCCTGGGGCCATCGGGTGAACTGCTTGCGGCATCGATTGCAACATCAAGTGGTGACAGTGCTTTTGATCGGTCTGCAATACAGGCTGTTGAACAGGCTGCGCCGTTTGGCGAGTTGAGAGATTTGCCAGCGGATCAGCAGCGAAATTTACGTCAAATCAATCTGCGATTTACCCCGGGGGATGTTCGCTGATGCAAATATTGAGCAAAGTGTGGCTGTTCTGCGCGCTGCTATTCCTTAGCAGTACGGCTAGTGCCCAGTTGACCATTGAAATTACACGCGGCAGCGATCAGGCAGTGCCGATCGGGGTGGTGCCCTTTGCCGGCGCCGAGGGCATGTCGGAAGATATCGCTCAGATTGTACAGGATGACCTTGAGCGTAGTGGCTTGTTCGAGCCACTCGAGCGCAGTGCCATGTTCGAGAAGCCAAGTCAGGCCGACGAGGTCGAGTTTGGTACCTGGCGCTCGCTCGACGTGCGTTACCTGATCGTTGGCCGTGCCCAACCAACCGGTAATGGCTATCAGCTGCAGTTCGAGCTGATGGATATCAGTGGCCAGCGCCGCATGATCGGGGAAACCGTCACTGCCAATGCCAATGACCTGCGCGGGGCCGCGCATTATATAAGTGATCAGGTTTTTGAAGCGATTACCGATATCCGCGGCGCTTTCTCGACCAGCATTGCGTATATCACGGCACAAGGGCTTGGTGACAACATGCAGTTCGGCCTTTACGTTTCCGACGCCGATGGCCATAACAGTCAGCAGGTATTGACTTCGGATCAGCCGATCATGTCTCCCGCCTGGTCACCGGATGGCCGCAAGCTGGCCTATGTATCCTTTGAAAGCGAGCGGCCGGCCATCTATATTCAGGATGTAGCCACCGGCCAGCGCGTGCAGGCAACCTCGTTTGAAGGCATCAACGGCGCACCGGTATGGTCCCCGGATGGTCGGCGCATTGCCATGTCGCTCTCCAAGGATGGACAGCCGGAAATTTACGTGATGGATATTGGCAGCCGTTCGATCGAACAGCTCACCAACAGTAACAGCATTGACACCGAGCCCGCCTGGTCACCGGATGGCCGTAGCCTGCTGTTCACGTCTGACCGCAGCGGTGGCCCGCAGATTTATCAGTACTCCCTGGGCAGTGGTGAAACCAAACGCATAACGTTTACCGGCAATTACAACGCGCGCGCGCGCTATTCACCGGATGGCGAACAGATCTTCTTGATCCATCGCTCGAGCCGTGGATATCAGGTTGCGCGTCAGGATCTGGATGGTGGCCGTCTGGTCGTACTGAGTGATTCAACAAGAGATGAATCTCCTAGTGTTGCACCGAACGGGACCATGGTAATCTTCGCTACCCAACAGGGTAACAACGGGGTGCTGAGTGCCGTTTCTGCCGATGGGCGGTCGTCATTCCGGCTTCCTGCAGCACAAGGTGATGTGCGCGATCCCGCATGGTCACCATTTTTAAATTGATGATAAATGGCAATTATTTCTTTCAGGCAAGGAGTCTGATTATGCAACTTAAGCCGTTGGCTCGCTCATTGGCAGTAGCGTTATCCATCGTTGTGATCGCGGGCTGTTCCAGCACCGGCGGAACCCAGGATGGCGATTCTTATGGAAGCCAGAATGGCAGCAGCATGGGTGCGGGCACATCAGGTGCTGGTACTGGCGGCCAGTATGGTTCCACTACCGGCTCAGGCTCAGGTGCGGGCCAGCAGGCGGATTCGCGTATTCCTGAAGTGCGTACCATCTACTTTGATTACGATCGCGACAGCATCAAGCGCGAATACGAGTCTGCGGTCATGGCTCATGCCCGCTACCTGCGTGCCAACCCCAATGCCAAAGTCGTACTGCATGGTCATACCGATGAGCGCGGTACCCGTGAGTACAACATGGCCTTGGGCGAGCGTCGTGCCCGTGCGGTTCAGCGTTTCTTGAACATTCAAGGCGTATCTCCCTCGCAAATGAGCGTGGTGAGCTACGGTGAAGAGCGTCCGGCTGCCAGCGGTCAGAGTGAAAGCGCCTACTCACAGAACCGTCGCGTCGTGTTCAACTATTGATCGTATCTAGCTACTGATAACGCCGGCGTGCCCAGAGCACGCCGGCGTTATCCATGGAGTTGTCATGAATCACAGTCTCAAACGCTATTTTGAGAGGCTGTGCGGTGCGGGAGCCCTGGTGCTCCCGCTGTCCGTATTGCCCCTTGTAGCGGTTGCCCAGCAGCCTCTCGTCCAAGACCTCTCTTCAGGCGGTTCCAGCGGTTTCTACCAGCAGACCCAGCGCCAGGAAGCCTCCAGCGGCAATCTCGTGCT
The DNA here is from genome assembly GCF_020075495.1 of Vreelandella aquamarina. Lineage (GTDB taxonomy): Bacteria > Pseudomonadota > Gammaproteobacteria > Pseudomonadales > Halomonadaceae > Vreelandella > Vreelandella aquamarina_A. The sequence goes on along the minus strand of NZ_JABYQT010000005.1, from coordinate 149,997 downwards.
GTTTAACCAGGTAGAAGAGCACCAGCAGGAAATCCAGCAGCTGCGCGGACAGATCGAAGAGCTTCGCCATCAGCTCGAGCAGTTGAAGCGTCAATCCCAGCAGCAGTATCTGGATATCGAAGATCGCTTGATGAACAGCAGCTCGACCACTCAGATCGAGCAGGCGACTCCCCAAGTCGAGCCCGAAGCGGCTCAGGAAGTGGTGAATGCACCGTCGGCGCGTAACGTCAGCGAAGATGCCCAGGCGGATTATCAGGCCGCATTTGCCCACGTGCAGGCGCGTCGCTTTGATGAAGCGATCAAGGCGTTTGAAGCCTTCGTTGCCGCCCATCCCGATAGTAGCCTGGCCGCCAACGGCCACTATTGGCTAGGAGAGCTTTATGCAGCAGAAGGGCAGTTGAGCGACGCCGATGCGGCCTTTAGCCGTGTCATCGAACAGTTCAACGGCAGCAGCAAGGTGCCCGATGCTCTCTACAAGCTGGGACTCGTCAAGGCACGCCAGGGGGAAGCCGAGCAGAGCCGGGAACTGCTCGAGCAGGTGCGTGATGATTACCCGCAAAGCAGTGCCGCCGGACTTGCCAGTGACTTTCTTCGCCAATCGGCTGGCTGACAATTTATTGGATGCATGAATTCAGGAAAGAGCATGAGCTGCAAAATCGACTATCAAGCGCCTGTCGATCTGCTTGAAAACCGAGTTGTGCTGGTAACCGGAGCGGGTGACGGTATCGGCCGTGCGGCGGCGTTAAGCTTTGCTCGCCATGGCGCAACGGTCATTCTGCTCGGTCGCACCATTGAAAAACTCGAGCGTGTCTACGATGAAATCGAAGCGGCGGGTGGCCCTCAGCCAGCGATCTTCCCGCTCAATTTTGAAGGCGCAACGCTTCATGATTTCGATGAAATGGCCAAGACAATGGATAAAGAGTTTGGCCGGCTGGATGGCCTTTTGCACAATGCCGGTCTACTCGGCCGCATTACCCCCTTCGAGCAGTATGATGCCGAGCTATGGGATCAGGTGATGCAGGTCAACATCAACGGCCCGATCTGGATGACTCAGGCCCTGCTGCCGCTTCTGCAAAATGCCGATGATGCCTCGATCATTTTCACCTCATCGAGCGTCGGCCGAAAGGGGCGGGCTTACTGGGGTGCCTACTCAGTTTCCAAGTTTGCAACGGAAGGCTTTGTCGAGGTGTTGGCCGACGAGCTGGAGAGTCAGACACAGTTGCGTGTCAATACTTTGAACCCAGGCGCTACGCGTACCCAAATGCGGCAAAGTGCCTATCCCGGTGAAGATCCCGCAACGCTGCGTACACCCGAAGAGATCATGCCCACCTACCTCTGGTTGATGGGGCCTGATAGCGCAGGCGTGAGCGGGCAGAAATTCGATGCCCAGCCGCCACGTCAACGCTGACATGCGCGATGATTGCTCAGGCTTCGCGCCTGAGCAATCAGGCCTTTTCTAACTATCTTCGTGAAACCCTATTCATCGTCGTGAAACCCGTTGAGGGTGTCTACCAGCGCCTGACACTCTTCAAACCATAGATCCGCCGGCCACTGCTGGTAATCGTCCTCTTCGCTGATATATCCATAGCCAACGGCAACGGCGGTCATGCCGGCGGCCTTGGCGGCCTGAATATCGCGAACGTGATCGCCAACGTACCAGCACTCGCTGGGCGCAACGCCTAGGCGCCGAGCGGCTTCCCACAAAGGCTCCGGGTGGGGTTTCTTGACGCTCAGGTCATCTGCACAGAGTAACGCACCCGGTAGTAGCGACAACGCATCCAGCAGTGGCTCAGTGTATACGCGGGGCTTGTTGGTCACGATTCCCCACAGCCGCTGGCTGCCTTGCCACTTTTCAAGCCACGCATCCAGTGGAGGAAATACCTGGCTATCTACTGCCACCGCCTTGGCATAGCTGTCCAGCAGAAACTGGCGTGCCTGGTCGTGTTCGGGGGCGCCATGTTCGAGTCCCAGCGCCAACGTCACCAGGGCACTTCCGCCGTTGGAAACCTGGCGACGAATTTGTTCATAGGGCAGCGGCACGAGTCCATGGTGAATGCGCAAGGCGTTGGTCGCCCGCGCCAGATCGGGTGCGGTATCCACCAGGGTTCCATCAAGGTCGAAAAGTATGGCACGCGGAGCGGTAGTCGCCATTTATTGACTCACCTTGCGGCAGTACATCATGTAATTGACCGAGACATCATTGGCGACCAGCCGATAGCGGCGGGTAAGGGGATTATAGGTCAGGCCCGTCTGCTCGCGTACCTGCAGGCCGGCATCACGTGACCAGGCTGCCATTTCAGATGGCCGAATGAACTTGGCATAGTCGTGGGTGCCGCGAGGCAGCAGCTTTAGCACGTACTCCGCGCCGAGAATCGCAAAGGCGTAGGATTTGGGCGTACGATTAAGCGTCGAGAAAAACACGTAACCACCAGGGCGAACCAGCGCGCAGCAGGCGCGAATCACCGAGGCCGGATCAGGGACGTGTTCAAGCATTTCCATGCAGGTAACAACATCAAAATGGCCCGGCTGTTCGGCGGCCAGGGCTTCAACGCTGACGTTGCGATACTCTACAGCCACACCTTTCTCTTCGGCATGCAGCCTGGCAACCCCCAGCGGCGCCTCACCCAGATCGATTCCGGTAACCGTGGCACCCCGGTGGGCCATGGACTCACTCAATATGCCCCCTCCGCAGCCTACATCGAGCACCTTCTTCCCGGCGAGACCTGCGCGCGCATCGATGAAGTCCAGGCGCAGGGGATTGATATCATGCAGCGGCTTGAATTCACTTTTCGGATCCCACCAGCGGCTAGCAAGTGCTTCAAACTTAGCAACTTCTGCTACATCGACATTGTCTTGGTAGCGTCCTGCAGTGCTATCCTGAGGTGTCGCTTGCATGTGTTGACTCCCATGGTCGGTAAGCAAAGGAAAGGAAATTTCCATCCAGCCTGATTATCAGCGCCAAGTGGCGAGTGGCATCCACTCGATCGTTCAGTATTATGGGCATTCTAACCACTCCTGGGTCAGAACGCATAAAAAGGACCATTGTATGAATTTTATGGCGATACCTTCTCGCTTCCCCGACACACAAGGAGCTTGTTAGATGCGTATATTACTCTATGGAAGCGAGCTGAGTGCCGTGACGGCTGCCGCCGCCCTTGCCTGGGTGGGGCACCAGGTCGAATGGTTGCCTCATGAAAGCGCGCCCTGGAAAAGCCTCTCCCAGGTCGATTGGCTGCTTCGCGAGCCTGAACTGATGCCACACATACAGCAGGCCATCGCCGACAAGACGCTAAGACTGATCGAGAAGCTGGAAGAGGCCACGACCGCCGATATCATCTGGCTTGCGCTATCACCGGCCCAGCGCCATTCGGCCAGCGAGTTGCTTCAGTCGCCAGCATTGTCCATTCAGCACGGCAGCGTGCTGGTCAACAACTCAACGTTCCCGGTCGGTGAAACCGAGCGGTTGCACGATCTGATGAAAGCGCAGCACAGCAGCGTTGCGCTACCGGACACGCTTGAAGAAGGGCGCGCCTGGGCATCGTTCACCCGGCCAACACGCTGGCTGCTTGGCTGTGATGATGCCAAGGGCGAGCAGGTGGTACGTGAGCTGCTGCGCGCGTTCAATCGTCGTCAAGAGGTGTTCCAGCCCATGCCCCGGCGTGCAGCCGAGCTTACCAAGCTTGCCATCAACGGCATGCTCGCCACGCGCATCAGCTACATGAATGAAATTGCCGGCCTTGCCGACACGCTGGGAGTAGATGTGGAGCACGTGCGCCAAGGCATGGGAGCCGATACGCGTATCGGGTTTGAATACCTGTACCCGGGCTGCGGGTTTGGCGGTCCCAACTTCTCGCGCGACTTGATGCGCCTGGCAGACGTTCAGTCGAAGAGCGGTCGCTACTCGGCACTGCTTGAGCAGGTAATGGACATCAACGAACAGAAAAAGGAAACGCTGTTCCGCAAGTTGTGGGCCCACTTCGAAGGCGAGCTTTCGGGCAAGACCGTGGCTATCTGGGGAGCTGCCTTCAAGCCGGGAACGGCACGTATCGATCATGCGCCGGTCCTCACCCTGCTGGAAGCGCTCTGGGCTCAGGGAGCCAAGGTGAGACTGCATGATCCAGCAGCCATCGGCGCCTTGCACCAGGTTGTGGGCCACCGGGAGGACTTGCAGACCTTCGACCAGGATCCTTACCAGGCCTGTGAGGGAGCCGACGCCCTGATGCTGGTGACCGAATGGAAATCCTACTGGAACCCGGACTGGCACCGACTGGCATCCTTGCTGAGCGCTAAACTGGTGCTGGACGGTAGAAATATCTACGATCCTGCATTTGTTGCCAGCTGCGGGCTTGCATATCGCGGTATTGGCCGCCGCGCCGATCCAACGTCTTTTTGAGGAAACCCCATGCCCGATTCGACGCCGTCCCAACGCATTGTTCCTGACGTTGATCAAAGCTTGACGGCTCACCATCTACGTCATCGCAAAGGGCCAGCTGTATGGCCACTCTGGCTTGCCGTCATCATCCTCTTTGCCCTTTTGGCGGCGGTGTGCGCGGCGGCCTGGCTTGAACGTGAACGGCTGCTGGGCGAGCTGCACCGGATAAGCGGCGAAGCCTCCAATGTTCATGCCAGGCTCGATTCCGACGATATCGATGTCCAGGATACCATTACGTTCATGCAAGCCCAGATGACCACGCTTTTTCAGGAGCAGGAACAGCTGTCGGTCGCCCTGGCCAATACCCGGGAAGATATCTACGGAATGCTGACCGATCACCAGGAGCAGGGATCCAGTGATGCGCTCGAGCGGGTCAGCGAGAGAATGGATGCGTTCGAAGAGCGCGCAGAACTGCGTGACGGTCAACTGGCAGCCCTTGGCACCTCACTGAACGCGCTGGAGCAATCCGGTACCTCGGGCAGACAAAATCTGGTTGAAGAGCTTGAGCACCTGAGGCAGATTACCTCTCAACAGCTTGCCTCGCTTGAAAATGCATCGAGCACTCTGCGCCAATCGCTGGAAGAGCAAATAAGCACACGCAGCGATGAGGTTGATGAGCGTTTAAATATGCTGGAAACCGAGCTGAATACGCTACAGTTAGAGACAGCAACGGCGCAAGAAGAGCAAATGGCGGAAACCGAGGCACGCTTGAGCGCACGCATCGCAGCGCTTGAGAGCGATATTCGTCAGTTGCGCCAGGCCCAGTTGGCGTTTAGCGCCCAGATCGAGATGCTCAGATAATCTTGAACGACCAGAACAGCCATGATCGCTGAATTTTAGGGATTGAATGTATGGGAAGACAACAGCGATGGCGCATGGCCACCCGTGTAGTCTGTCTTAGCGCGCTGCCATTATGGGCTGTCAATGTATCACTGCCCGCCTGGGCGTTAGAGGCTGCGATCGATGGCGTAAGCGGTGACGTTGAAGATAACATCAGTGCTTATCTGGAAAGTATCGACGAAGAGCAGTACACCAATGTACGGCTGGAAGGTGAAATCCGCAGTCGAACCCAGGAAGCCATGCGTGTTTATGGTTACTACGAACCGGATATCAGAGTCGAGCTGGAACCCGCCGTCCGATTAACGATCGACCCCGGCCCGCGCATCGAAATTGAAGTGCTTTCGATCAATATTGAAGGCGATGCCAAGAACGATCCGCCCTTCAAGGAGGCGCTGGATAGTTTTCCCCTGCGTGAAGGAGAGCCGCTTCGTCATGCCCCCTGGGATAGTCTACGCTCGCAGCTTTCGGGCCTTGCCATCGAACGCGGCTATTTCGACTGGGGGTTTACCGATCGGCGCATGGAAGTACGGCCTTACCTGCAAAGCGCGCGGCTCTACATGGATTTCAACAGCGGTGCCCGCTACCGGTTTGGCAATACGCATATCACGGGCAGTCATATCGACCCCGAGCGTTTGCAGAACATGCAAACCTATGAAACCAATGATCCCTATCTAGCTGAATCGCTCGCAACCTATAACCAGCGTCTGGCCGAAACCGGCTGGTTCCGCTCCGTGACCGTGCGCCCACGCCTTGAAACCGCCCAGGAACTCACCATCACGCCCCTGAGCGGCGGTGACCCCTGGTGGTCTGAAGCGACCGCCAGTCAACCCGTGCGGCCGTTGATCAGCAGCGCAGCACTCGCCAGTGTGCTCATGCTCAACAAGCGAGATGATACACAGTTGCCAATCGATGTGAGTGTCGAGCCTGCCGACCGGCATCAATTCGAGGTAGGTGTCGGTTATGCTACCGATGTCGGCCCCCGGCTGCGTTTCAGCTGGAACCAGCCGTGGATCAACAGTTATGGCCATAGCTTGAACCACGACTTGTATCTCTCGGCACCAGAACAGCGTTTCACGGGGGTCTATAACATCCCCCTGGAGGACCCGCTGCGCGACAGTTACCGCCTCCAGTATGGTATTCGCAATATTGATGATAGCGATACCCGATCATTGGAAGCCGGGGTCGAGCTTGGGCGGCGTTGGCAGTTTGACAACGACTGGGTACAGACGATCTATTTCCGTACAACCTATGAAGACTTCACCCAAGGCGGTGAAGCTGACCAGGTATGGCTGTTCTACCCGGGCATTCAGTGGTCGAGAACCCGTACTCGCCCTCAGCGCTTTCCCCTCTGGGGGGACCGCCAACAGCTTTCTTTGGAGTACTCTGATCGCGCTTGGGGCTCGGATGCCCAGTTCACCCGTGTAACCGGCGATACCGAGTGGATACGCACGATAGGTAATGACAACCGTTTCTTGGCACGCTTGAGCATGGGCGCCATCGAAACCGATGATTTCTCCAAGCTGCCGCCCTCGCTGCGCTTTTTCGCAGGCGGCGATCGTAGCGTGCGCGGCTACTCCTATGAAAGCCTTTCGCCACGTAATGAAGAAGGGCGACTGCGCGGTGGTCAGCAGTTGATAACCTCAAGCCTCGAATACCAGCGACGCGTCAAGGATAACTGGTGGGGTGCCACCTTTATCGATACCGGTGATGCCTTTGATGACTGGGCACCTGATGATCTGAAAACCGGGGCCGGGGTGGGGGTTCGCTGGGTATCACCGGTAGGGCCGATTCGCTTTGATGTAGCGCATCCTTTCGATAACGACGATGCCTTTCGCATACATTTCTCCATCGGTCCGGAATTCTAGGAGCACGCTTTGTCCCAGGTTGAGTCTTCCTCTTCGACGCATCAGCCATACTCTTCGCGCCAGCGCGCATGGCTTGCGCTATGGAGCGTGATACGTCTACTGATCGTCTTGCCCTTGTGGCTGTTTGGCTTGATTGCACTACTGCTTGGGGTGGCACTGTCTCCCTGGGGGACGGGATTTCTGTTCTCTCAAGGGGAACAACGCGGCTTTTTTACCTTCGAGCATCAGCAGGGCGCACTGCTCGAAGAATTCACCCTTCAAGGGTTTCATCTTGAACTGGGCAATGTTCGCGTGGTCATCGACGACTTAGAGCTTACCTGGGCAGATGATTGCCTGCTCTCTAGACGGCTATGCCTGGATACGCTGCGCGTGGACGGCGCGGATATTCGCATCGGCGCCAGCGAGACGGAAACCCCACCCAGTGAAGACAGCACACCTTTCAGGCTATATCTCCCGTTTCCGGTCGAGCTTCGCGCAGTTGCGCTTGACGATGTAACAGTGCAATTGGCCAATGGTACCCGTATCGAGTGGGCCAGTTTTGAAACCTCCGCTACCGGCGAACAGAGCCGCATAGCCTTTGACTCGAGCCAGCTCGATCAACTGAGCATATACCTGCCCCCCTCGGCGGGTGTTCAGCTCACTCAGGATTCGCCCACACCGCTGACGCCTGAAGCAATCGATGGTGCGATTCTGGCAGCCTCTTCACAAGAAGAAGCCATGCAGGCAGTTTCCATCGAGGAAAACATCGCCACACGTGGTCCTGTAGAACTGCCGGACATCATCCTGCCGGTTGATCTCGACATCAGCAATTTGACGGTCAACGACATTCGTCTTGCCGGCGCCTTCGAGTACACCATCGAGCGCTTGCAACTGGGCCTTGTTACGCAAGAGAGTCGGGTAGAGGTGACATCACTGGAAGTACTCAGCGACGATGCAGAGGCCAGCCTGGTGGCAAATGTCGATCTCACCGGCAATTACCCATTGGATGCTCGGCTCGATGCTGTGCTGTTCTTGCCCGACCTGTTTCCCGAGCTCGACGGCGAAGTGCTTGAACTGACACTTTCCGGCCCGCTGGACAATCTGCAGGCTGGGCTGGCCGCCTCGGGCACCGTAACAGCAACGCTCGATGGCAGAATTAACGCGCTGGACCCGGAACTACCTTTCCAGGCACGCCTGCAAAGTGAACGGCTGCAGTGGCCGCTGGCTGGCGATGACAAAGATCAGGCTCCCCCTTATGTGATTGAAGACGTCGATGCTTTCGTGTCGGGTAGTCTTGTCGCCTACCAGGCAGAGATCCAACTGGCCGTCCAAGGACCCGAACTCCCCCTTGCGCAGCTAGCATTGAATGGTCAGGGTGATTTCAGCTATTTCCAGTGGCAGTCTCTGGTGCTTGAGGTAGAAGAGAGTACGCTGCGAAGTGAAGGCAGAATTGACTGGCAAGCCCCGCTGACGGTGGATACCCGAATCCGGTTGGATCAATTTGATCCTTCACATTTTGTGGATCAGATGGACGGCAGCTTGAGCGGGGATATCGAGCTGGGTGTACGCCAGCAGGGAGATATATGGTCTATCGGTATTGCCAACATCGATATAGACGGGCAACTGCGTGACTACCCTTTAACCTTGCAGGCCGCGCTGAATGCCAACAGCAATATGGAAGTGGACATCCACGAACTGCTGTTTACTCAAGGGAATAACCGGCTTGAAGCCTCCGGCCAGGTGAGCGAGCAGGCGATGTCACTAGATGCTGATATCGCTCTACGGGAACTGCGTACCCTTTCTCCTGAACTGGCTGGCACGCTGACTGGTAACGTAAGGGCGACTGGAAGTTTCGCCCAGCCTGAAATCGTGGCAGACCTGGCGGGGCGTGAGCTGCGTTTTGCAGATAACCGCGTCGAGCGTCTTGAACTCGATGCCACGGTACAAGGACTTGATGATCCACGGCTCGACATCCAGCTTGGCTTGCAGCAAATATTTGCCGGTGGCCAGCGCCTGACGGCCGCCGATGTGAATCTGACCGGGCGCCTGTCCCAGCACCAGCTCGAAGCCACTGTTCAAGGTGATCCCGATACACCTCTTCAGCGCGCATTGCTTGGCCTGACGGGACGTTTTGATCAGGCGCGCCAGCAATATCAAGGCCGGTTGACGCCGCTGGAGATCGATTCTGAAGCAGGAACCATCCGTCTGGAATCGCCCTTGGAGTTGAGCTACAACCTGGCAAATGGCCAGGCACGTCTCTCGCCGTTCTGCCTGCGCCGCGAAGAGGGCGGTCTGGTCTGTTCCCAGGAAGTTATCAACGCCTCGGCCGATCAAGGGCGCGCCATACTGACCGTGCGCGAAGTGCCCATGGAAATGCTCGAGCCGTTTTTGCCTGATGAGTGGTCGTTTGAAGGCGCCACGACTGCGGATGCGACGATCGATTGGCGACAGGGCGGTGCGCGCTGGCAAGCCGATGTTCAGCTACTCAGCGAGCTTGCGATTACCGCCATCAATGATTACGGGCAGCCTGTACAACTGCCTGAAATCAATCTGGACGCCCAGATTCAAGCCAACCAGGCCCAGGCGAACACCAACATGGTGTTGTCCTTTTCAGAAGCAGGTGACCTTACGCTCAACCTGTCGCTGAATGACCCCCTGGGCCAGGGCAGGCTTGATGGCGAGCTGCTGGCCAATAACTTGACGCTGGAACCCTATCGCCCGATGGTCATCAACATGGACCATCTTGAAGGTGCGATCGACGGGCGCGTGCAAATTGGCGGCACCACTCGCCAGCCCGATTTGCAAGGGAGCCTGGCACTGCGCGGGTTGCGCCTGCATGGGCCGGATATACCGCTGGACGTGCGTGATGGCGAACTGACGGTTTCGTTTGATGGCGAACAGGGTGATATCAACGGCTTTGTGAGTGCCGAGCGCGGGCGTCTGAATATAACCGGTGATGCCTACTGGCCCTCGGCCGACGATTGGCGTATCGGTGTGGATCTCAATGCTACCCAGGAGCCGCTTCTGCTGGTGTTACCTCAGTTCGGACGCCTGGAAGCGGCACCCGATATCCGCGTGCGCGTTACTCCCGAGCGGCTGCAGGTGCGTGGAAACGTGGACCTTCCCTGGGCACGTTTGCAAGTCGGCTCCCGGTCCTCCTCGGCCATTGAGCCAAGTTCGGATGAAATCATCATTACCGAAAGTGATGACCGTGCCGCAGAAGAAGCTGCTCTGCGTGCGCAAGCCAACGGCGATGACCCCAGCGCCGCTGCAGAGTTGGTCCAGGCGGGTATGGAGCTTGACGTATTGATTACGCTGACCCTGGGGCGGGACATGCAGATCTCCGCCTACGGGCTTGAATCAGGCCTCGGGGGCACGCTGGAAATCCGCCAGGATAGCGGAGGCCTTCAACTGTTTGGCGACGTGAACCTGGTCGATGGCCGCTTCCAGGCGTTTGGCCAGGATCTGCTTATCCGTCGCGGGCAGCTCTTGTTCAGCGGCCCGCCAGCACTGCCTACGCTGGACTTCGAGGCCATACGCAACCCTGACGTGACCGAAGACGACGTAATCGCCGGGCTACGCGTTACCGGCAGTGCCGAAGAGCCCAACGTGATGATCTTTTCCGAGCCGTCCATGGGTGAAACCCAGGCGCTCTCCTATCTGCTGCGCGGCCGCGCACCGGATGCAGGAGGCGGGATGGACAGCGCGCTGACCACGGCACTGATCGGCATGTCACTTGGGCGAACGGGGGGCGCAGTGGGCTCCATCGGCGAAGCCTTTGGTATCGACGACCTGGCGCTGGATACTACGGGCGCAGGCGACGAAAGTCAGGTCGCCTTGAGCGGACAACTCACCGATGATATTCGCATCAGTTACGGTGTGGGAATTTTCTCGCCGATTGCGGAACTAACCTTACGCTATACGCTATGGCGTAACCTATATGTACAAGCGGTATCTGGCGCTAACCAGGCGGTGGATTTGATTTACACATTTTCACGCCGTGGCGATCCCGTCATTTACCGGCAGCAGTAGAGAGGCTTTCATGATCAATCAAGACGGTGGCAACACGCAGCGTACGCCCATTGAAACCGGTGACGTTCACACCATCAACGGCCACTCTCTGAAAGGGCCTTATCCGGAGAACTTCGAAGAGATCGTATTGGGAATGGGCTGCTTCTGGGGCGTCGAGCGGCTGTTATGGCAGCAGCCGGGGGTTTATGTGACGGCAGCAGGCTATGCAGGTGGCTCGACCGAGCATCCTACCTACAAGGAGGTGTGCTCCGGGCGTACCGGTCATGCGGAGGTGGTGCGCGTCATCTATGATCCAGGCAAGACCGATGTCGACACGCTTCTCCAGATATTCTGGGAGCAGCATGACCCCACCCAGGGCAACCGCCAGGGTAACGATATAGGCACGCAATACCGCTCGGCCATTTATACCACGACCGCGGCGCAGCAGCAGGCGGCAGAACAGAGCGCCAAGGTTTATCAGCAGGCGTTGAATGCAGCCAACCGAGGTCGCATCACCACCGAGATCAAGCCGCTGGATACCTTCTATTTTGCGGAAACCTACCACCAGCAGTATCTGGACAAGAATCCCGACGGCTACTGTGGTTTGAAAGGCACCGGCGTTACCTGCCCGATCGGTGGTTAATCCGCTGATCCGGTAGAAGGAGAAAAAGAAGAGCAGAGCATCAAGACGACTACCGCCAAGCGGTAGTCGTTTTTCCTGGCATCCTGTAGCGCTTTAAACCAGTCAGTCGCTAGGCTGAAGGCGGTCAATGCGATAAAGGGTTTCCACCTGATCCAGCCCGGTAACGGTGCACTTGAGATCCTTGACGCGGCCATCACTCAAACCGTAGACCCAGCCATGCACGGAAATCTGTTGGCCACGTTGCCATGCTCGCTGCAGGATTTTAGTACGGCAAAGGCTATTGACCTGCGCCTTGACGTTCAACTCGCACATGCGGTCGATCTGGTCATCAATGGGGAGGTGCTCGAGTGAATGGCGATGATGGTTATACTGCTCTCGCACTGAATGCAGCCAATAATCCACCACGCCACATTCGCCACCGGTCACCGCCGCACGGATACCGCCACAGCCATAATGGCCCACGATCATGATATGGCTGACTTCCAACACATCTACTGCATACTGCACGACCGAAAGTGCATTCATGTCAGTGTGATGCAAGAGGTTGGCAACATTGCGATGGACAAACACTTCGCCGGGCGGCAGGGCAATTATCTGGTTGGCAGGTACACGACTGTCAGAGCAGCCAATCCAGAGATAGTCGGGATTCTGCTGAGCGGAAAGCCGCTTGAAATAGTCGGGATCCTCCTCGCACATGCGTTCAGCCCAGGCACGATTGTTGTCGAGGAGCGTCGCAATAGAGTTAGACATTGAGTCTCCGTTTCATCACTTCGTCAGGTTAGTGTTGGATACATCAGGGGGGAATGGTTTTAACCTTCCCGGTCAGCAAGGTCAATAAGCATACGTGACCAAGGTAGCGGTACGTACACGCATCTACAGGAGTAAAGAATGGTAGCCGATTCCGGATACGAATATGACCTTTTAGTGATTGGCGCCGGCTCAGGTGGCGTTCGCGCTGCCCGTATGGCAGCCGCCACCGGAGCGCGCGTCGCCATCATAGAAGACCGCTATTTAGGTGGAACCTGCGTCAACGTTGGCTGCGTTCCAAAGAAACTTTACGCATACGCAGCGCACTTTCATGACAGTTTTGACGATGCCGCAGGCTTCGGCTGGCAGCTTTCCGAGCCTGCCACGTTTGACTGGAACACGCTGCGGGATAACAAGACCAGCGAGATCAAGCGACTGAACGGCATTTATCAACGCCTGCTGGAAGGTGCCGACGTTACCTTGCTCAATGCACGCGGTGAACTCGTTGATGCGCACACGGTTGCTTTGAAAGATGCCAACGGGGTCAATCATGTAACGGCAAACAAGATTCTGCTGGCGACCGGCGGCTGGCCCTGGGTGCCCGATTTTCCAGGCAATGAGCACGCCCTGGACTCTAACCAGGTATTTGATCTGGCGTCATTTCCAAAGCGCTTTCTGGTCTTGGGTGGTGGGTATATCGCCGTCGAGTTCGCCAGTATTTTCAACGGATTGGGCAGCGAAACCCATCTGGTCTACCGCGGCGGTTTGTTCCTCAAGCCGTTTGACAACGAAGTGCGCGAGTTTACGCGCAAAGAGATGGAGAAGAAGGGCGTCAAGCTGCACTTCAATGCCAATATCGAACGTATAGAAGCCCTGGGCACCGGCTATAGCGTACAGCTAACCAATGGGGAAACGCTCGAAGTGGATGCGGTGCTTGCCGCCACGGGGCGTAGAGCTAATGTGGAAGGCCTGGGCCTGGAAAAACTTGGCATTGCACTCGACGACAGCGGAAAGATACCGGTCAACGAGCGCTTCGAGACGTCAGCGCCCTCCATCCTGGCACTGGGAGACTTGACCAAAGGGCCTGAGCTTACGCCATTGGCAATTACCGAAGCCATGCAACTGGTCGAGCATCATTTCAAGGACACCACACCCAAACCAATTGATTACACGAAAATTCCCACGGCAGTATTCTGCCAACCCAATATCGGTACCGTCGGGTTGAGTGAAGAAGACGCGCGGCAACAGTTCACGAACATACGGGTCTACTCGACAGAATTCCGCGCCATGAAGCATACGCTTTCGGGAAGTCAGGAGCGCACACTGATGAAACTCGTAGTCGACGACGCGACCGATGTCGTGGTCGGCGCCCATATGGTAGGCGAAGAGGCCGGCGAGATCATACAGGGCATTGCAATTGCAGTAAGAGCTGGCCTTACCAAAGAGGATTTTGATCTTACCGTGGGTATTCACCCCACCAGCGCCGAAGAGTTCGTGACCCTGAGAACCCAGACCAGGTCTTGATGCAACCTCATGAAAGCGAGCCGAGTGCTCGCTTTTTTTATGTCTCGCCTTGGGAATAGTTGGACTAAACTCATATCGTTACCTTCGATGTGGTGCCCTGAGCGCCGAATATCAGACAACACATAACACCTCGTTATGGAAAACAGGGTGGTAAATAACATGGTTTTTGAATTGGTAATAATCAGCTGTTATAATGAACAACAAATTCGCTACAGCGAAGCATAACCATGAACACACCTATACAAGCGTTTACCTCATCATCGGATCTTGCTCGTCCTACAGTGGCTGATGCGGTCGTCGGTTTTGTCGAAACGCCACTGTTCATACGCAAACCCAATGCAGATGACGGCTGGGGCATCTTCGAGCTGGTCAAGGCATGTCCTCCACTGGATGTAAATTCTGCCTACGCCTACCTGCTACTGGCGACCCAGTTTCGTGATACCTGCGCGATTGCCACCAACGAAGAGGGCGAGATAGTCGGGTTTGTGTCGGGGTACGTCAAAGACAATGCACCCGACACTTACTTCCTGTGGCAGGTTGCCGTTGGTGAGAAGGCTCGCGGGACAGGGCTTGCCAGGCGGTTGGTGGAAGCCATTCTGGCACGGCCCGAGTTATCTGATATTCACCATCTGGAAACCACCATTACACCCGACAACCAAGCATCATGGGGGCTATTTCGTCGTCTGGCCGCGCGTTGGCATGCACCGCTCAACAGTCGCGAATACTTTTCTACCGAACAGCTCGGCGGCGAGCATGACCCTGAAAACCTGGTTCGTATCGGTCCTTTTCAAATCGATCACTGCTGATCGACACGTCAAGTAACGTAGCTTCGTATAACGTCGCTACCAGCACGCTTTACCAATCAATAATGATGATACATGGAGGTCATTAATGAAGACGCAAACGCTTGAACGCATGGAATCCAACGTTCGTACTTATTCGCGTTCATTTCCGGTAGTGTTTACCAAAGCTCAAAACGCCCGCCTGACGGATGAAGAAGGGCGCGAGTATATCGACTTCCTGGCCGGTGCAGGCACGCTCAACTATGGGCATAACAATCCTCATCTCAAGCAGGCAATGATCGACTACCTCTCCAGCGATGGCGTCGTTCACGGCCTGGATATGTGGACTGCGGCCAAGCGCGATTACCTCGAGACTCTCGAAGAAGTCATCTTCAAGCCTCGTGGCCTGGACTACAAGGTACACCTGCCGGGGCCGACCGGGACCAATGCGGTGGAAGCGGCTATCCGCCTGGCGCGCGTTGCCAAGGGGCGCCACAATATCGTGACGTTTACCAATGGCTTCCACGGCGTGACCATGGGGGCACTGGCCACGACAGGCAACCGCAAGTTCCGTGAAGCTACCGGCGGGATCCCGACCCAGGGCGCAAGCTTTCTGCCTTATGATGGCTACATGGGCGAGCATGCTGATACGCTGGATTATTTCGAAAAACTTCTCAAGGACAACTCGGGGGGGCTGGATATTCCTGCCGGGGTCATCGTTGAAACGGTGCAAGGCGAGGGCGGTATCAACGTAGCCGGCATCGAATGGCTGAAACGCCTGGCGTCCATCTGTCAGACGCACGATATCTTGCTCATCGTGGATGATATTCAGGCTGGCTGCGGACGTACCGGTAAATTCTTCAGCTTCGAGCACGCGGGCATCAAACCCGACATCGTCACCAACTCAAAGTCGCTCTCCGGTTTCGGCTTGCCGTTCGCCCACGTTTTGATGCGCCCCGAGCTGGATCAATGGAAACCGGGTCAGTACAACGGTACTTTCCGCGGCTTCAACCTTGCCATGGTCACGGCCACGGCAGCGCTGAAAAAGTACTGGTCCAACGACACGTTCGAGCGTGATATCCAGCGCAAGGCACGCATTGTCGAAGAGCGCTTTCAGAAGCTCGCTGCACTGCTGAGCGAACACGGCATGCCGGCAACCGAGCGCGGCCGCGGTCTGATGCGTGGCATCGATGTAGGGTCTGGCGATATTGCCGACAAGATTACAGGAAAAGCGTTTGAAAACGGCCTCGTGATTGAAACCAGCGGCCCTGAAGGTGAAGTCGTCAAATGTCTGTGCCCGCTGACCATTACCGATGAAGACCTGCTTGAAGCGCTGGATATTCTCGAAGCAGCGGTAACATCCGTTGCAAATGGTTGATTGTGCCAAGCGCCACGTAAGTGGATATCTGGTGGCTCATTTGACAGCCGCCCTGTAACGGAGTGATTTATGATTGTTCGCAACCTTGATGAAGCGCGTAAGACTGACCGCCTGGTGACGGCGGAGAATGGCAACTGGGACAGCACACGCCTGGTACTGGCGGAAGACAATGCAGGTTTTTCATTTCACATCACGCGCATATTCCCAGGTACAGAGACGCATATTCAGTACAAGCACCACTATGAAGCCGTCTTCTGCTATGAAGGTGAAGGCGAAGTGGAAACGCTGGCAGATGGCAAGATCTGGCCAATCAAGGCGGGCGATATCTATCTGCTCGACAAGCACGATGAGCATCTCCTGCGCGGCAAGGAAAAAGGCATGACGGTTGCCTGCGTCTTTACACCGGCGCTCACCGGCAAGGAAGTGCACCGGGAAGACGGTTCCTATGCACCTTCAGAAGCGTAAAGGTTAACCAATCATCGAAAGCAGCTTGCCAATGGCAAGCTGCTTTTTTATGCGATAAACCGGGAGGTAGACGCGTGAATGATCGAGCCGACATCAGACTTAACAACGTGCGTATCAGTGCTTGCTTAAGCAGGTAGGTGTCAAGTAGTCTGCCGACGTGGTTGGTTCAAGATCCCTGTCTGGTGTTCGCATAATATATATTATGTTAAATAGAGTGGTATATAACATTTAACATGCTGTTATCGCGTTGGACAACCGGACTCGCTTCTCCTTATCATTCCTTTTTTATTTCAAGGGTGTCCTTCGTTATGCGTTCAGGTGTCTTGTGGCTAATGGCTGGTTTATCACTTCTATTTTCAGGTTGCGCCCTGCAGCAACCCGAACCCAATGAACCGCCACCGCTTAGCGAAACGGCGTTCACTGCCCGAATGCTCGAACTCCAGGACTCCCTGTCTCAACAATGCAATGCAGCCACCCAGCATCAACAGCAACAACTCACTCAGCAGCAATCGCTGACGGCGGACGTGCGTGAGGTCGGCAGCCTGCTGCGCTTGATGCGTAGTGACATCCAGGAACTGGAAGCGCGCGGTGAAGACCCCATCATCATCCGCGAAGAGTGTGAGATTCCCGATGCGCTGGATACCAAGACCATCATGGGCCGCAGCGAGTGGGTAGGTTTTCCGGGTATTGGTACTTACTTGAAGGCGCGAGTCGATTCCGGCGCCAATACCTCTTCGCTTTCCGCTTCCGACATCACTCGTTTCGAGCGGGATGGCGAAGACTGGGTTCGCTTCAAGCTGGCACTCAACGAAAATGACACGGTGGTCGAGTCGCTGCGCAACGAATGGATCGAAGCGCCGGTGGATCGCCGCGTACGCATCGTTCAAGCATCGGGTGAAGAGTCGCGTCCGGTGATTTCACTGCTGATGACCCTGGGCCCTATTCGTGAAAATGTTCAGTTCACGCTCAATGATCGCACCCACCTGGATTTCCCGGTGCTGCTGGGCCGGCGATTCCTAATGGATATCGCAGTAATCGACGTCGCGCAGGCTTATATGCATGAGCGCCCGGAATTCCCTGGCGGCGAGCCCGCAGATCAAGCCGCTGAAGATGAAGTGGCTGATCAAGAAGATACCGAAGAGTAACCGAGCCCCCTGCTGCTTTCCGCTGAAAGGAATTTTCATGTCCCGGCTTCCGTTTTATATCATCGTGGGTTTACTGCTGGTGGCAGGTATTGCCACTAGCGTGCACAGACATCTCCAGTTTGAAATACCGTGGGTACCAGGCGAGCAGCGTCAGGTATGGGAAGTCGAAGCCGTTATCAACTTCAACGCGCAAAACGGCCCTGTCGAGGTCGACCTGGCACTTCCCTCGCATCAGAAAGGCTTTCGCGTTCTGACTGAAAACACCGCGTCTTCAGGTTACGGGCTGGCTTACCAGGCCGACGAACTTGGCCGCCAGGCGCAATGGACCATTCGCGAGGCGGCCGGCAGCCAACAACTTTACTACTCCGTTCAGATGCTGGTGTCACCGGATGCCCGTCCACCGGTGCAAGTTCCACCTGGGCTGACATCGGCAACGCCCTGGGAAAGCCCCTATGACTCCGCCGCCAGCCAACTGATTGACCGGGCGTGGTCACGCAGCGCCAATAACGCGACCTTTGCGCGTGAGCTGATTCTCGATGTCAACGGTGAGCGTCAGGGGGAAAATGCCCGCCTGCTGCTTACCCAGGAGACACCTTCTGCGTTGATCGTTCGTCTGCTGAACCAGGCCGGCGTGCAGGCCCGGGAAGTAAGCGGCCTGGTACTGGAAGATGGCCGCCGCCGCCAGTCGCTCAGCAGCTGGATCCAGGTATTCGATGAGCCTGCCAACGAGTGGGCGCTGTTCAATCCCGTAACCGGCGAGCAAGGCCAACCCGACAACCTGCTGCTGTGGGAAACCGGTGGCCGGGCGGTGCTCGAAGTTCAGGGCGGTACCAATTCCCGGGTCAGCTTCTCCATGCTGACACACCACCAGCCCGCCTCGGCCGCGGTGCGTAATCATTACTCTGAAGATACCTTGATCAACTTCTCGATCCACAGCTTGCCCCTGGAAGAGCAGGCGCTTTTCCAGACCATCCTGCTGATTCCCATCGGTGCGCTGGTAGTGGTGTTTCTGCGCGTACTGGTGGGTATCAAGACCTCGGGCACGTTCATGCCGGTATTGATCGCCCTCGCCTTCATACAGACCACCCTGCCGACTGGCCTGATTGGCTTTCTGTTGATCGTGTCTGTAGGGTTGATCATTCGTAACTACCTGTCGTACTTGAACCTTCTACTGGTAGCCAGGGTTTCAGCGGTCATCATAACGGTTATTGCCATCATTTCGATATTTACCGTTCTGGCCTACCGCATGGGGCTGAGCGCCGGCCTTACGGTCACGTTCTTCCCGATGATCATTCTGGCCTGGACCATCGAGCGGATGTCGATTCTCTGGGAGGAGGAAGGCCCCAAGCAGGTACTGATTCAGGGCGGCGGTAGCCTACTGACAGCGGTGCTCGCCTATCTCGCCATGAACAACCCTTGGGTACGCCACATTACCTTCAACTTCCTGGGCGTTCAGCTGATCCTGATGGCCTTGATTCTGCTGCTGGGCAACTACACCGGCTACCGCTTGCTGGAACTGCGCCGCTTCAAGCCGATTACCGACGATGAGAAACCGTCATGAGCTGGTTCAAGGACTGGACGTGGCCAAGCCGCCTGCAGGATAAAGGCATCATCGGCATGAACCGTCGCAACATCCGTTATATCGGACGTTACAACTCACGCCGCCTTTACCCGCTGGTGGATGACAAGCTGAAGACCAAGCTGCTGGCCCAGCAGTACGGCATCACCACGCCCCAATTGATTGGCACGGTGTCCACCCAGTTCGGCGTCAAGCACATTGGCGATATGCTGACGGGGCACAACGGCTTCGTGATCAAGCCGGCCAAGGGGAGCGGTGGCAAGGGCATTCTGGTCATCGAGAAAGTGGTGGATAACCAGTTCGTAAAACCCAGCGGTGCGCACTTGAGCCTTGAAGATGTGGAGCGCCACGTTTCCAACATTCTATCAGGGCTCTACTCCCTGGGCGGCTCGCCGGACGTTGCCCTGATCGAGACGCTGATCAACTTCGATGAAAGCTTGATGGCCTATACCTATGAAGGCGTTCCCGACATCCGGGTAATCGTGTTCAAGGGCTATCCCGTGATGGCCATGATGCGCCTTTCGACGGCAGCTTCCGATGGCAAGGCCAACTTGCACCAAGGGGCGGTAGGCGTGGGTCTCAACATTGCTACTGGGGAGGCGCTGCGTGGGGTACAGTTCGACCGGCCCTGCTTCAGCCACCCGGATACGGGCCATGATCTGGCTAGCCTGGTCGTTCCGCAGTGGGATACGCTGCTGAATCTCGCGGCTGGCTGCTATGAAATGACAGGGCTTGGCTATCTGGGAACCGACATGGTGCTGGATCGTCAGCACGGCCCGATGCTGCTCGAGCTCAATGCCCGCCCGGGCCTTGCCATCCAGATGACCAATGGCGAAGGACTACGCCGCCGGCTTGACCTGATCGAGCGGCAGCCGGACGGCGTTTCAGCAGCCAAGCGGGTTGCCTTTGCCCAGCATCACTTTGCCCGCAAGAGCGAGCTGGTCGAAACGCCTGACACCGTTACGGCAAGCGCGTAGACTAAGGCTCAAGATGTTCAACGGGTACCCTAATGACTGAAGCGAATACGCTACTTCAACAAGCGGAATCACAGTGCCATAGCCGCGGCGTCCGGTTTACGCCCATTCGCCGCCGGGTACTTGAGCTGATTGCCAGAAATGGCGGAGGTTTGAAAGCTTATGATCTCTTGGACAAGCTTTCGACCGAGCACGCGGCCGCGCGCCCGCCTACCGTCTACCGTGCCCTTGAGTTCCTTATCGACCAGGGACTGGTGCATCGCATCGAATCGCAGAACGCTTATGTCGCCTGCGCTTGCCCTGAGCATATTCACGGTTTTCAACTGCTGATCTGCCGCCAGTGTGGCTATGTCGAAGAGCTGCACCTGGATGAAGTGGGCGACCAGCTGGCGGCGTTCGCCAAACGCCAGGGGTTCAGCGTCGAGCGGCAGACCATCGAGCTGCAAGGTCTTTGCCAGAACTGCCGAGCTGCCGGCAAGAAAGAGAGTGAGTAACAGGCATGTCCCGTTTTGATCAACTCCCCCCACGCGAGCTTTTCAAGGCGCTCGAGAGCGCCACACCTGACGATACCCTGCCGGGTATGTCCGCCCTGCTTGAGGCCGTGCATTTCAATGCAGACGGCCTGCTGCCCGCCATCGCCCAGCAGCACGATACAAAAGAGGTGCTGATGATGGCATGGATGAACCGAGAAGCACTTGAAGAAACGCTGGCAACCCAGCGGGTCTGCTACTATTCGCGCTCACGCAAAACGCTCTGGCGCAAGGGCGAATCTTCAGGGCAACAGCAGCACCTCAAGGCCGCTGCGCTCGACTGTGATGGAGATACGCTCTTGCTGCAGGTCGAACAGACAGGCCCGGCCTGCCATACCGGTCGGCGCAGCTGTTTCTATCTATCGCTGACTGGTGAGCAGGCGCATGTCAACAGCAAGCCGCTGATTGACCCTGCCGAGCTTTACGGTCAAACGTAGTGCTTGCCCGAGGATGGCTCGCAACGATCCGCTTTACTGGACGCCTGCTCGGGCGTCTGATGATTGGCCTGGTACGGGTTTATCAGTATCTGATCAGCCCGCTGCTGGGCCCACGCTGCCGCTTCTGGCCCAGCTGCTCTTCCTATACGATTGAAGCCATTCAGGTTCATGGCCCGATCAAGGGCGGCTGGATGGCACTCAAGCGAATCGTCAGGTGCCATCCCGGTAGTGCCGGTGGTATGGATCCGGTACCCGGCGGGCGAAGCGAAAAGCTTTGCCGTGAAGATAACGAACTGACACCTTCCTGCTACGGCGACCATCATACTCCGCGCTAAGCTGCCACCTTCAGTTTCCACCGCCCTTCTCTCGGTTTTTCAGTTCTTCCCCGCGACCTGATAAATGCGTTCGATCATGGCATGCAGGCCGTTGCTGCGCGTAGGCGAAAGATGCTTGTCCAGCCCCAGATCCGCCAGGAAGTGAGGTTCGGTCGCGCGAATTTCAGCAGCGCTACGCCCGCTGTAAATACGCAGCAGTACGGCAATCAGCCCGGACACGATGGCTGCATCGGATGTGGCCTTGAAGATCAGCTGCTCTTCCTGCGCCTCGTGACACATCCAGACGTTGGACTGGCAACCCTGGATCTTGTACTGCTCGGTCTTCAACGCCTCCGGGAAATCAGGCAGCTGTTTGCCCATGTCGATAATGTACTGATACCGGTCCATCCAGTTATCAAACATCTCGAACTCTTCGATCAGCTCTTGCTGGGCCTGTTCGGCGCCGGAAGTGCTCATAGGGATTCCTTCTCTGTGCATTTAAAACGTCGCCCTAGTATACCTGCTTCAGGGCGCAAGCCGATGGAGCTGTTGCTCACGGTGCCACTCATGATCTTCAGTATGAAGATAGCGCGAGGTGGTATCCAGGCGTGCATGGCGCGCGCTTTCAGCCAAGTGGCGCAAGCTGATACCAGACTGCGCCTGGTGGGTAATCGATGTGTGACGTAACCAGTGGGGCGTGGCCTGGCGCAGCGCGGCCACATAACCAGGGTCGCCTCCCTCACCTTCGAGCGCATCGGCCGCTTGCATGAAGGTATCGCGAATCAGCCGGTAGAGCTGATTGTGACCAATGCCGCGCTTGCCATCCAGGGCTCTGATGGCAGGGCTTTCATCCTGATAAGCCGGCCGGGCATCAAGCTTCAGCACCTTTCGCCAGTCAGCCAGGCAAGCCAGCATATCTTCTGGCAAGGGTACGCGCGCCACCTTGCTCCCCTTGCCCACTACACTCCACCACCAGCGCCCTTCTATCAGCTGAAAATCGCCCATACGCGTCTCTGCCATTTCATTGACGCGGGGTGCCAACAGGTAGGCAAAGCCGAAAATGAAGCGCCGCCGGGCATGCTCATAAAACCCACGCTTGCTCTGCCCTGCTTCGAGCGACCCATTCAGCCATTGCCAGAACCACTCCCACAACGGGCGCTCCAGATAGCGCTGAACACCCGGCGCCTGGTTATTCAGGCGGCGCGACTTGTCTCTCATCAGCCGAAACGGGTTATGGCTCAGCCAGCCGGCTTCCACCAGCCAGGTGAAGAGCCCCTGCAAGATGACCAGGCTCTGCCGACGGCTGGCGGGTGAAAGCCCTCCCCGAAACGGTCGCCACTGAGGGTGATGGCGAGGCCTGGATGGCCCTGTCCAGCGTTCTGCCGGCTGAGGGTCAGCCAGAAATTGTTCGAAATGGCGTAGCGCTTCGCGGTCCATGTCGCCCAGTGTCAGCTGCCTGCTGGCGAGCCAAAGCAGCAGACGCTCGGTTTCCCGTCGATAGCTTTTCAAGGTCTGCGGGCTTTCCCGGTACTCCGCAAGCCACGCTGCTACCGCGTCGGCATCCGTTACCGCATCAATGCGCCGGACCACCCTGCTTCCGAGCGATGCGCTCATTACGCCTGGAGTTTCCATGGGCAAACGGCTCTTGCCAGCGTCCATTGTTTCTACCGCCCCCTCGACCGTTAACTTTTTGTTTATAAGCATTTTCTATGCACATTACCTGTGCGCTTATGGGCTGCCGCATGCTTGCTGCTCAAAGCCTGCTAGCCATTACATGACCCAAGTGTGCTATCCCGCCCCATAAAATTCAAGATAATACGTGTAATCTTGAATTTATCTGCAATAAGATAAATAATTTTACGTATTACATATAACGTAATTATTGTATTAATACGTGTCACGGTGGACAATAGATAGATACCCCCAGCGCAGGAAGATGAAGACCATGGCTCGCAACGGCATTCAGTACAGTGATGTGCAACAGGCAATCGATACGCTGCTGAGCCGCGGCGATACGCCCAGCGTGCAGCGCATTCGTGATGTGCTGGGCACCGGCAGCTTCACCACGATCAGCGAACACTTTCGCCTGTGGCGCACCGAGCGCGAGCAGAATCGTGACGTTCCCCCACCCAAAGGCGTACCCGAAGTAGTGGTCAACCTGGCCAGCGAGCTGTGGCGCGAAGCGCAGGAAGTGGCCAATCAGGCCTTGGTGCATTACCGCGAAGAGGCCAACAGGCAGGTGGAAGAGGCGCAGCAGGCAGCGGCCGAGGCGCTACAGCAAGCAGTTCATGCCGAACAGCGCGAAAGTGCCCTGGCAGAGCATTTACGCCATACCGAGCAGCGTCTTGAAGCACTCACCCGCGAATTGGCCACCAGCCAGACAAGCGAGCAGCACCTTCACCAGACGGCAGAGGACCTGCGCGGTGAAAATCAGCAGCTGAAACTGACTTTGGAAGCGCTTCGGCAGCAAAACGCCGACAACGCCCAGCAGTACAATGAGGAACTGAAAGCTCAGCAAACCGGCTGGGAAAAGCGCCTTGCCCAGGAAGAGCAGCGTAATGAAGCCGCAGAAGGTCGGCTGATGGCCATGCTGGACGATGCCCGCCAAGAGCGAGCCCAGGAGGAAAAGGCCGCCCAGAAGCGCGCGCAGCAAAAGCAGCAACGCATCGACACCTTGAGCGAAGAGCTAAAGAGCAGCCGCCAGGAAGTGCACCGCCATCAACTGGAAACCGGTCAGGCGCTTCAACGTATCAAGGAGTTGGAGCAGCACAGCGAGGCACTCAAGCAGCAGCAAGACGTATTGACCGAGCAATTGGAAAAGGCGCAGATCGCCCAACGCCAGCAGGCTGAGCAGACCCGCCAAGCGCAGGATTGGCAGACGCAGATGGTGCAGCATATGGCAAGCCTGCAACAGCAACTTGCTGAACTACCCGCTTCGATTAGCGTCAGAGAACAGCAGTCGAACAAGAAGTAATTAGCCCTATAGGCAGGAGGCATCATTATGCTGATCAACATTGCCAAACCAAGCGATACTCATGAATCGGAGGTAACACCGGAGACGGTCTATCTATCGCGCCGGCGCTTTATGGGTGGGCTTGCCAGTCTGGGTGCAGGTCTGGCCTTTGCCGGTAGCCTCAAGGCCTCCGAGCAGCACCCAGACTATGGTGATGTACCGCCAGGCGATGCTCCTGAATGGTTCAAGGCCAAACGCGATGCCGCCGAGTGGCAGGCCGTGATGCCCAGTGACCCGACCAAGGACAAGACCGCTCCCTACGCGGATGCCAGCAGCTACAACAACTTCTTCGAATTCGGTACTGGAAAAAGTGATCCGGCCCGCAAGGCTGGCAGTCTGGTGACCGAGCCTTGGAGTGTAGTGATCGATGGCGAGGTCAATAACGCTGGGCGCTTCGCGCTTGAAGATATCGCGGCACCCTCCCGATTCGAAGAACGGATCTATCGCTTGCGCTGTGTGGAGGCCTGGTCGATGGTCATTCCCTGGCTAGGCATTTCGCTTGCCGATGTCATCGAGCGCGCCGAGCCTACCTCAAAGGCCAAGTACGTACGCTTTGAAACCTTGGTCGATCCTGAACAGATGCCGGGGCAGCGTTCTTCGTTTGCCTTGATTGACTGGCCTTACGTGGAAGGACTGCGGCTTGATGAAGCCATGCATCCGCTCAGCTTCCTGGCTCTGGGCATGTATGGACGCGAGCTGCCCAACCAGAACGGCGCACCGCTGCGGCTCGTCGTGCCCTGGAAATATGGCTTCAAGAGCATCAAGTCGATCGTACGTATATCGCTGGTCGAAGAACAGCCGCTCAACTCCTGGCAGCGAATCGCAGCCGATGAGTATGGCTTCTATGCAAACGTCAATCCGGAAGTCGACCACCCGCGCTGGAGCCAGGCGACCGAACGCCGCCTGCCCAACAGCTTGTTCAACACCAATATCATCGATACCCGCATGTTCAATGGCTACGCCGATGAAGTCGCCAGCCTCTATTCGGGCATGGATCTGCGGGTCAACTACTGATGCCGATGCCTGCCACCATATTTACTCTCTGGCGAACAGGCGTATTTGCAGCCGCACTGCTGCCACTCGTATGGTGGGGCTGGCAAGTGGCCAACAATATGGCCGGGCCTGAGCCTGGGCGTTACCTGCTGCTCAATATTGGCCTGGGGGCGCTGTGGCTGCTGCTGTGCACGCTTAGCCTTACGCCACTCACCAAGCTGACCCGCTGGAAAGGCTTCAACCTTATTCGCCGCCAGCTGGGGCTCTGGACGCTCGCCTATGCGGTATTGCATCTCATCTGCTACGTGCTGTTCATTCTGGGTCTGGACTGGGCTCGCCTGGGTAGCGAAATCGTCAACCGGCCTTATATCATCGTCGGCATGCTGGCTTTGCTGGGACTGACGATCCTGGGCGTCACTTCCAATCGCTGGGCCATGCGCAAGCTGGGCAAGCGCTGGAAAACGCTGCATAAGGCGAGCTACCTGATCCTTGCGCTGGTGCTGCTGCATTTTCTTTGGGTGGTGCGAGCGGACATGCAGGAGTGGTTCGTTTACGCGCTTACCGGCACTTTACTGCTGTGCCTGCGAATACCGCCCGTATCACGCACCCTGCCCAAGCTTCGCCAACGGCTGAAGCAGTCGGTTTGAATTGAAAAGGCCACCTCGCGGTGGCCTTTTACTGAATGCCTTACGTTTGGCCAGATGGGGATTCGTCTTCCGCTACTTCCCACGTCCCCTCTTCAGTCCATGGATCGTTCTCCGGGAACTCCTCGATATTGATCTCAGGCTCTTCATAATCGGGTTGATAGCGCAGATCGTATTGCGCCGCTCGCACCATCGACACCATCAGCAACACGGCAATGATCAGCAGCGGTACACCGCTGACGATGCTGGCGGTCTGCAGTGTTTCCAGCCCGCCCAGAAACAGTAGCGACATAGGCAAAAACGAGAGCGTAAAGGCCCAGAACAGGCGATGTGCGCGGGCCGGCTCCTTGTTGACGCTCTTTTCAGCCGCGGATGACAGAATGTAGGCAATCGAATCAAAGGTGGTTGCAGTAAAGATGGACAGCAGAATCACGACGGCCAGAGTCAGCAGCCAGGAGAAGGGAAGCTGGCCGAGTACGGCGTAGAAAGCCACGTTGGCAGACTGATCATTCATGATCTGAATGACATCCAGCGTACCACTCAGTTGCAGATAGAGGCCGTAGTTACCCAGAATGATGAAAAACAGCGCACACCCGAGCGAGCCAAAGAACAGCGAACCCGCCACCATGGTCTTGATGCGACGCCCTTTGGAAATACGTGCAATGAAAAGCCCTACCGTAGGCGCAAACACCAGCCACCACGCCCAGTAGAAAACCGTCCAGGATTTGGCAAAGCCCGTCTCTTCAAACCCGCCAAGTGCGCCAAACGGCTCGGTCCAGGTGGCCATCTGAATGATGTTGCTCAGCATCAGGCCAATGGAATTGAGGCCAGTATCCAGAATGAACACGGTAGGCCCCACAGTGAGCACAAACAGCAATATCCCCAGGCCCAGATACATATTGATATCCGATAGCACTTCGATACCGCCCTTGAGACCCCGCCAGGCACTGATGGCAAACAACGCGGTAGTGCCTGCCAGCACACCCACCTGGCTGACTGCATTGGGGGTAAAGTCAAACACATCGCCCAGGCCTTGATTGATCAACGGCACAAGAATACCCAGCGACGTGGCTCCGCCACCCAGCATACCGAAGATGAACAGCACATCGATGATGTTACCCAGCCAGCTGCGGGCGAGCCTTTCACCCAGTACCGGGCGAATGGCCTCACTGATACGCAGTACCTTGTGTTTGCGCACGTGAAGAAAGTACGCCATGGGTAGCGCCGGCACCAGATAGATCGACCAGGCGATGGGGCCCCAGTGGAACATGCCGTAGGTTGCCGCCCAGGCGGTTGCTTCTTCCGAGAACGGCTCGAGATGAAACGGCGGGCTCTGCAGATAATACATCCACTCCACGACACCCCAGAATACGACCGCCCCGCCGATACCCGCGGCGAACAGCATGGCCCCCCAGGAAAACAGCGAAAACTCGGGTTCGGAATCCGCATCGCCCAGTTTGATCTGACCGATATCACTGAAAATGATGTAGAACATGAACCCAAGCGATGCGATGCCCATGGCCTGATAAAGCACACCGAAATTATCGGTGACAAAGCTTTGAGCCACCATTACCCAGACC
The DNA here is from genome assembly GCF_020075495.1 of Vreelandella aquamarina. Lineage (GTDB taxonomy): Bacteria > Pseudomonadota > Gammaproteobacteria > Pseudomonadales > Halomonadaceae > Vreelandella > Vreelandella aquamarina_A. Next base: position 122,122 of record NZ_JABYQT010000005.1, on the reverse strand, counting down.
CGCCCCATCTCGGGAAACAGGATCAATGGTAGAGTGACGGCAATCAGCAGGGCCAATGAGCCAAAGAAGATAGGTTTGTGAATATTGGAAAATGCGCGCTTTGTATTAATAGTGGTATCCCCCGATGCGGAAATACATCCGTTGTTTTATGCCCGGCGCTAGTGAAAGACTGCCCGCTCGGGAAAGAACGGCATCTAATCGCTACCTAGCGTTTGTATAACCCTTGATAAGATTTAAATAGTTGCACGCTTTACGCCAGCGCACTAGAAAATCGTTTCAACGAAATAAAAAAACCCAGCCGAGGCTGGGTTTTAGAGGATAGACGCTTAGCGAAGGGTAGACACTTAGCGGTAGTAAGCGTTCGTCGTATCCGTATGGTCGGTAACATCGCGAATACCGGCAAGCTCCGGGATACGCTCCATCAGGGTTTTCTCGACACCATCTTTCAGGGTCAGATCCACCGCCGCGCAGCCCTGGCAGCCACCGCCAAACGCCAGCACGGCCATCTTCTCGTCGGTCAGCTCTACCAGCTTGATTTCACCACCGTGCGCTGCCAGTCCCGGGTTGATTTCGCTGTAGAGTACGTAGTTGATACGATCTTCAAGGGGGCTGTCGGCATTCACCTTGGGCATCTTGGCATTGGGCGCCTTGATCGTCAGTTGCCCTCCCATGCGGTCGGCGTTGAAGTCCACCACAGCCTCGTCCAGGAACGCCAGGCTGTTCTTGTCCAGATAGACGTTGATCTTCTCGAGCTCGAGCTTGACGTCGGTGGGCTCTTCCTCGCCGGGACGGCAGTACGCCAGGCAGGTTTCTGCATAGGGCGTGCCGGGCTGAGTGATAAAGATGCGTACGGCAATACCTTCCACGTTCTGCTTTTCCAGCAGTTCCGCAAGGTATGTCTGAGCGCTATCAGTAATATCAATACCTTGAGTATCGACGTTAGTGTCTTTTTCGCTAATCATGGTCATGAGGGCTGTCTTCCTCCCGTGGTAGTGGCGATGCCACTTCACATGTCGTTTGTGCCTATGGTAAGCAAAACGATGCGCTGACACAATCCCGAGTATTTTAGTAGGCTATTTGTCCGCACCATGTTATTCAAGCCATGTCTTCAAGTGCACCTCGGCCTTGTCGTTGCTGCTCGCTCCGTACTTCTTCAGCAACATCGGCTGCTTCAGTGTGGACAATCGGATTAGCCACCTCCTCGACGAGCAGGAACTGGGGTGTCGAAAATGGTGACTGTTCCGACTTGCAACGCATGTTCAAAGCCCTGCTCACAGTTTTATCCATGACAACGCTTTCAGGCAGGCAGGGTTAATTAGTCTTGCTCATGCACTGTATTAGCAATGCTCATCCCTTCTGGCATCGCACTTAGGGGCGTTTTGTAATGCCTTTTGTTATCATCATGCGCCTCATACCTCTATACGCAGCTTTACCGACGATAACAACCTCCCCTTTGATGACTGTGACGCTGGAGAACTCCCCCTGCCATGGCTGATAGTGCTTTGACCGTAACCCTCACACAACGCCTTGCTGAACGCATCCTGATCCTGGACGGTGGCATGGGCACCATGCTGCAGAACGCTCAGCTGAGCGAGGAGGATTTTCGGGGAGAGCGTTTCAGCGACTGGCCCTCGGACCTCAAGGGCAACAACGATCTACTCGCGCTTACCTGCCCTGATGTGGTCGCGCGGATCCATCGCGCTTACCTGGAAGCTGGCGCAGACATCATTGAAACCAACACGTTCAACAGCACGCGTCTTTCCCAGGCCGACTACGGCATGGAAGAGATCGTGGTGGAGCTCAACCGCGAGTCGGCGCGACTGGCACGAGAAGTATGTGACGCCGTGGCTCGGGAAACCGGCGTGCCGCGCTATGTGGCAGGTGTTCTCGGCCCCACATCGCGTACTGCATCGCTGTCACCGGATGTCAACGACCCGGCCAAGCGTAACGTCACCTTCGATGAGCTGCGCGAGAACTATCACGAAGCGGCCCGCGCGCTGATCGAAGGCGGCGCCGATGTGATCATGATCGAGACGATCTTCGACACGCTCAACGCCAAGGCCGCCATCTACGCCCTTGAAGAGCTTTTCGAAGAGCTGGGCAGGCGCCTGCCGGTAATGATTTCCGGCACGATCACCGACGCCTCGGGCCGCACGCTTTCGGGCCAGACCACCGAAGCCTTCTGGAACTCGGTGCGTCACGCCCAGCCGCTCTCGGTCGGCCTGAATTGCGCATTGGGTGCAGAAGAGCTGCGCCCGTACCTTGAAGAGCTTTCCACCAAGGCGGACACCTTCGTCTCCGCCCATCCCAATGCCGGCCTGCCCAACGAGTTTGGCGAGTACGACCAGACACCGGAAGAGATGGCGGCTATCGTCGGCGAGTTCGCTCACAGCGGGCTGGTCAACATCATCGGTGGCTGCTGCGGCTCGACGCCTGAACACATTCGCGCGATCGCCGAAGCGGTCAGCGCCATGCCACCGCGTCAGGTGCCCGAGCGCAGCGCAGCGTGTCGCCTCTCCGGGCTCGAACCCTTCAACATCGACGGCAGCTCGCTGTTCGTCAACGTGGGGGAACGTACCAACGTCACGGGCTCGGCGCGCTTCAAGCGATTGATCGTGGAAGAAGACTTCACCACGGCGCTTGAAGTGGCGCTCGAGCAGGTGGAAAGCGGCGCCCAGGTCATCGATATCAATATGGATGAGGGCATGCTTGAGTCCGAGGACGCCATGGTGCGCTTTCTCAACCTGATTGCCGGCGAGCCGGATATCGCTCGCGTGCCGATCATGATCGACTCCTCCAAGTGGGAGATCATCGAAGCGGGCCTGAAGTGCGTTCAGGGCAAGGCGGTGGTCAACTCGATCTCGTTGAAAGAGGGCGAAGCCGCGTTTCGCGAGCAGGCCACCAAGTGCCGCCGTTTCGGTGCCGCTATCGTGGTCATGGCGTTCGACGAAGAGGGCCAGGCGGATACCTTCGCCCGCAAGACCGAGATCTGCGAGCGCGCCTATCGCCTTCTGGTCGATGATATCGGCTTTCCGCCGGAAGATATCATCTTCGACCCGAACATCTTCGCCATCGCCACGGGTATCGACGAGCACAACAACTACGCGGTGGATTTCATCGAAGCCACCCAGTGGATTCGCGACAACCTGCCCCACGCCATGATTTCCGGCGGTGTTTCCAACGTGTCGTTCTCCTTCCGGGGCAACAACCCGGTGCGCGAAGCGATTCACTCGGTGTTCCTCTACCACGCCATCCGCGCTGGCCTTTCCATGGGGATCGTCAACGCCGGCCAGTTGGCCGTCTATGACGACCTGCCCGCGGAGCTTCGCGAAGCCGTCGAGGATGTGGTGCTCAACCGGCGCAGCGACGGCACCGAGCGGCTTCTGGACATTGCCGACAAGTACAAGGGTGACGGCAGCGGCGCAGCCAAGAAAGAGGATCTCGAATGGCGCAGCTGGCCGGTCAACAAGCGCATCGAGCACGCTCTGGTCAAAGGCATCACGGCTTATATCGAAGATGACACCGAAGAGGCCCGAGCACAGGCCGAGCGCCCAATCGAGGTGATCGAAGGGCCGTTGATGGATGGCATGAACGTGGTCGGCGACCTGTTTGGCGCGGGCAAGATGTTCCTGCCGCAGGTGGTGAAATCAGCGCGTGTCATGAAGCAGGCGGTGGCCTACCTGATTCCGTTCATCGAGGCGGAAAAGAGTGAAGAGACCCAGGCCAAGGGCAAGATCATCATGGCCACCGTCAAGGGCGACGTTCACGATATCGGCAAGAACATCGTCGGCGTGGTGCTGCAGTGTAACAACTACGAAGTGATCGACCTCGGCGTGATGGTACCCGCCGACAAGATCCTTCAGGCGGCCATCGACCACAATGCCGACATTATCGGCCTTTCTGGCTTGATTACGCCCTCGCTGGATGAAATGGTACATGTCGCCAAGGAGATGCAACGCCGGGGCATGAACCTGCCGCTTCTGATCGGTGGAGCGACCACCTCCAAGGCCCATACCGCGGTCAAGATCGAACCTCAGTACGAGCACCCGGTGATCTACGTGACCGATGCTTCTCGTGCGGTTGGCGTGGCCGGGCGCCTGCTGGCGCCGAATTTGAAAACCGACTATGTCGCGGAGATTCGCGAAGAGTACGAGAAGGTCCGCGAGCGTAACGCCAAACGTCGCCCCAAGGCGGCGGACCTGGATTATACCCAGGCTCGCAAGCGCCGTTTCCGTACCGACTGGGACACCATGACCCCGGTTAAACCCGCTTTCACGGGCCTCAAGACCTTTGACGACTATGACCTTGAAGAGCTGATCGAGCGCATCGACTGGACGCCCTTCTTCATGAGCTGGCAGCTGGCGGGCAAATACCCGAAAATTCTCGATGACGAGATTGTGGGTGAAGCGGCACGCAACCTGTTTGCCGATGCCAAGGTGATGCTGAAAAAGCTCGTCGATGAAAAGCGCGTACAGGCCCGCGGCGTGATCGGTCTGTGGCCTGCCAATAGTGTGGACGACGACGTCATTGAAGTGTACGCCGATGAGTCACGCAGTGAGGTGGTCGAGCGTCTCCATCATATTCGCCAACAGACCACCAAAGGCCGTGACGGTATCTGTTACAGCCTGGCGGACTTCATTGCGCCCAAGGAAAGTGGCAAGGCCGACTGGATAGGCGGGTTTGCCGTGACGACCGGCCATGGGGTGGATGAGCTTTCCAAGGCCTATGAGGCCGCAGGCGATGACTATAACGCCATCCTGGTTCAGGCGTTGACCGATCGTCTGGCAGAAGCCTTTGCCGAGCGGATTCACGAGCGGGTACGCAAGGAGTTCTGGGGGTACGTGCCAGAAGAAGCGCTGGATAACGATGACCTGATCGCAGAAAAGTACCAAGGCATCCGCCCGGCCCCAGGCTACCCGGCCTGCCCGGACCATACCGAGAAAGGTACGCTGTTCAAGCTGCTCAACGCCACGGAAAATACCGGACTCACGCTGACGGAAAGCTACGCCATGTGGCCGGCTGCGGCCGTAGCTGGCTGGTACTTTGCCCACCCGCAGTCGAAGTACTTCTCCACCGGCAAGATTACCCGTGACCAGGTAGAGGCGATTGCCGAGCGCAAGCAGATGTCGCTTGAGGAAATGGAGCGCTGGCTATCGCCGGTACTCTCCTACGACCCCAGCTGATATGGCGTTAGCGGATGATCGCCATGCCAAGATAATGCGCCTGGCACTTCCTGTCATGTTGGGCATGCTTTCCCAGAGCATGCTCAATATCATCGACGCTGCGCTGGTGGGGCATCTAGGTCAAGTAGCGCTGGCGGGGGTTGGCGTCGGTGGGTACGCTATGTTCATGATGACGGCGCTGGTGTTCGGTCTCTCCTCCAGCGTGCAGTCGCAAACCTCCCAGCGCCTTGATGCAAGCAGTCTGCAGATGGCCCAGCCGCTTCACGCAGGTGTCATCATCGGGCTGGCTGTTGGGGTGCCCTTATCCTTGCTGGCCTGGTGGCAGGCGCCTGCGCTGCTGGGCCTGATCACTCAAGCACCGGATGTGGAGCGCGTAGCGATTGATTACTTCCGCTGGCGTGTGGTTGCGCTCACGGCCATTGCCCTGACACTCTGTTTACGGGGCTACTGGAATGGTCGCCAACAGACGCATCTCTACTTGCGTATCATCATCGTCGTACAACTTTTCAACGTAGCGGCCAGCAGCGTGCTGATTTACGGCCTGGCAGGAATGCCCAGGCTAGGCGCAGACGGGGCAGGCGTAGGCACCACGCTTTCCCTGTTTCTGGGGCTTTTTCTCTGGCTGTGGGTGACGTTTAAGTCGCCACACCATGCCGACATACGGTCAGGCTTGCCCTCCTCTGCTATCCTGCGTGCCACCTTTGCCCTTGCCTTTCCGCACTCACTGCAGCAGATATGTTTTGCAGCAGGTTACCTTGTGCTCTTCTGGCTGTTGAGCCAGTTGGGAACAGCAAGCGTTGCGGTAGGCCATGTACTGGTCAATCTCTCGTTGGTGCTGATTCTTCCCGGTGTAGGCGTCGGCGTTGCCACCATGAGCCTGGTGGGCGAAGCGCTAGGACGTGATGATCAGCACAGCGCCCACCGCTGGGGGCTCGATGCGCTGCGCGTGGCAGGCATGCTGCTTGCCGTGCTGGCTCTGCCCATGCTGATAGTGCCTGATCAGGTACTCGGCATTTTCTTTTCAAGCGCCGAGCTGGTAGCACTGGGCGTACTGCCTTTGCAGATTACCGCCATGATGATCGTGCTGGACGCCGCTGCCCTGGTACTCGCCCAGGCATTGATGGGAGCCGGGGCACAGCGTACGGTGATGGCATTGAGCCTTGGCATGCAGTGGCTGCTGTTTTTACCCCTTGCCTGGTGGGTAGGGATTGGCCTGCAGCAAGGGTTGCTTGGCATATGGCTGGCGCAGCTGTGCTACCGGCTGACCAATTCAGCGGGGTTCTTGTGGGTGTGGCAGCGTAGACGCTGGCTCTCCCCCGCCACTTTAAATACCCTTTAACGATAAAAAGATAATTATATATTCTTTTGTAGAATATGAGACAGGCGTTAAGGTAGCACTATCGTATTGTCCGCCCTGACGTGACCATTTCGCTTTTAGCAGGATCGTGCCACATGTACCGTTATGATATTCATGACCAGACGCTGGTTGATGAGCGCGTTGCCCAGTTTCGCGACCAGATGGATCGCTACCTGGCGGGACGCCTGGGAGAAGAAGAGTTTCGTCCGCTGCGGCTGCAAAACGGCCTGTATATCCAGCGGCATGCGCCGATGCTACGCATCGCCATTCCTTACGGCATGCTGGCAAGCTATCAGTTGCGCGCGCTGGCAGATATCACCCGCCGGTACGATCGCGGCTACGGCCACTTTACGACCCGTCAAAACCTGCAGCTGAACTGGCCTGCCCAGGAAGACGTGCCGGATATCCTGGCCGAGCTTGCCACGGTGCAGATGCATGCCATTCAGACCAGCGGCAACTGTATCCGCAACACTACCAGCGACCAGTTCGCCGGCATTGCCAAGGATGAAGTGGAAGACCCGCGCCCCTGGTGTGAATTGATTCGCCAGTGGTCGACCCTGCATCCGGAATTCGCCTACCTGCCGCGCAAGTTCAAGATTGCCGTGACTGGTGCAGCCGCGGATCGCGCCGCGATCCAGGTTCACGATATCGGCCTGCGCCTGTGGCGCAACGACGAAGGCGAGCTGCGCGTCAAGGTACTCGCCGGCGGTGGCCTTGGACGCACGCCGATGATTGCCGAAGTCGTGCGCGAGGACCTGCCCTGGCAGCATCTGCTGACCTATCTTGAAGCCTGCGTGCGCGTATATAACCAGTTCGGTCGCCGAGACAACAAGTTCAAGGCACGCATCAAGATTCTGGTCAAGGCGCTGGGCATCGAAGAGTATCGCCGCCGGGTGGACGAAGAGTGGGCCCACCTGAAGGATGGCCCGCAAACGCTCAACCAGGCTGCAGTAGAGGCTGCCAAGCGCCATTTCCCCGAGCCCGAGCGGCGCCCGGTGGCAGAAAGCGCGGTCACTGATTTCGAACGTCTGCGCACGGAGAACCGTAGCTTCGCGCGCTTCGTTACCAACAACGTCACCGACCACAAGGTGCCGGGCTACAAGGCGGTTACGCTGTCGCTCAAGCGCCGGGAGCACGCCCCGGGCGATGTCACCGCCGATCAGATGGATGCCGTGGCGGATCTGGCCGACCGCTACAGCTTCAGCGAGCTACGTGTGACCCACGAGCAGAACCTGGTGCTCTCGGATGTGCCGGTCGATGAAATCGAAGCGCTCTGGAATGAGCTGGACGCCCTGGGCATGGCCAACCCCACCGTGGGTACGCTCAACGATATCATTTGCTGCCCTGGCGGTGACTATTGCAGTTTGGCCAATGCGGTATCGATCCCCATTGCCCAGTCGCTGCAGGAGCGCTTCGAGGATCTGGACTTCCTGTACGACCTGGGCCCGCTGGATCTCAATATCTCGGGCTGCATGAACGCCTGTGGCCACCACCATGTAGGTCATATCGGCATTCTGGGTGTCGACAAGAAAGGCGAAGAGTTCTACCAGATCTCGATTGGCGGCAATGCCACCGATGACGTATCGCTTGGAAAGATTCTTGGTCCTTCCTTCTTTCGTCAAGATGTTCCAGATGTGGTCGAGAAGGTGCTACAGGTGTACGTCGCCGAGCGCCATGAAGATGAGCACTTTCTGGATACCTACCGCCGTATTGGTTTGAAACCCTTTAAAGAGCGTGTCTATGCCAAGTAACGTGGATACCCCGACTGACCAAGCGCTTGCCCATCCTCCGGTGCACGTGAATCACCTGCTGATCAATGGTGGGCTTGCGGTGGAAAACGCCTGGTGCGTTTCTTATGACGTCGACGTACTGCCCGAACAGCGTCCGGCTTTCGTGCCGCTGGCCTTGTGGCAGGTCAACAAGCAGGATGAGGAACTTGCCCCACTGCTGCTGAGTGATACCGAGCTGACCGCTGAGCTTGCGGCAGATCTTGCACCACTCCCTGCCGTGTCGATCGACTTTCCAAGCTTTACCGACGGCCGCGGCTATTCGCTTGCCCGGCTTTTGCGCGAACGCTTCGGGTATGCCGGTGAAGTACGTGCGGTAGGCGATGTGCTGGTCGACCAGCTGGATTACATGCGCCGCTGTGGTTTCAACGCCATGGCGCTGCGCGATGATCAGGACCCCGCAGATGCGTTGCGGCTACTGAACTCGTTCAGCGTGCGCTATCAAACGGACGTTGAAGAGCGCCAGGCGCTGTTCGAGCGCCGTCTGACAAACCGCGGATAATCGGCAGTCAGCTAGACGTAAAAAGGGCAGCGAAAGCTGCCCTTTTTGCTGTTGAGCTTTTATCCGCGCCTTTTCTGCTGGCGCTCGCGATTGTTGGCTTTCGCCCGCTCGCTCTTGCGCAGCATCACCCAGGTAGCGCCAAGCCCCCCTTCCGAGGGCTGGGCGGACACATAGGCCTGAACCTCCTCGAACTGACTGAGCCACTTGGCCAGGTAAGAGCGCAGCACATTGGCCGGACTGTCCATCTCGCGCCCCCTGCCATGCACGATCATGACCGAGCGCAGGTCATGGGCATACGCCTCCTGGATGAAGGGAAACAGCATACGTCGGCATTCGGCCAAAGGCCGGCGCAATAGGTGTAACTGCGCCTGCACGCTATAGCCGCCGTGTCTGAGCTTATCGACTACGCCTTGCTGAATGCCTTCCCGGCGGTACTCGATCGGGTCGAAAGGCGGTAGCAGGTCAACGAAGTCGTCGGACAGGAAATTGCGCTCGTCAACGGCTTCCTGGGCGCTCTCACGGCGGGCCAGCTGTGCCTCGGAGGGACGTTTGCGGTGATTTTGTGCATCGGCACGGTTGCTGGGGGCCAAGGGTTTCACATCGCCGATAAACGCTCGAAAATCCATATCGTCACGAAGTGGCTGATTCATTGCAGGCTCCTCCGATGGGGTCTACTGACTATCCTAGCAAACCACGCGCCGTTGCATAAATAAAAAGCCGGACCTTGCCGGATGCGCTGCCAAGCGCCAAGCTGAATGATTAACAATCGGCAAGGTAACAATATGGTCTGGATTAAAAAGTGGCTACAGGTGGCAGGCGTTTTGATGCTGGGACTGGCCAGTTGGCTATGGTTGACCATGCTCAGTCCATGGTTCTACTCGCCTCCGGATGATTTCTCGCAGGTTGAACAGCGTCCTCACCATGTATTCGTTTACGGTACGCTGCGCTATACCGCTGTTCGCTGGATAGTGATGGGTAGAGCCGGTGATCCGCAGGTAGCTACCCTTGAGGGATACCACCGAAATGGCCTGGATGTTTCCGTTCAGCCCGGCAGCCGGGTAGAGGGTCTGCTGCTCAGCGTGACCCCTGACGAACTTGAGCAGTTGGACCGCTACGAGCGCTTGGGGGATCGTTACACGCGGGAGAGAAAAACCCTCGCCGATGGAAACGTTGCCTGGGTATATGTCAGGCTGCCCGAAACCAGCGGGCGTATGGTGACATCTCCTGTCCGGCAGATAGCTCTGGTACCATGAGTACCCAGCTGGCTTTGGTTGAGCCTTCTTTCTAAGCGAAGGAAACACGATGAGTGACACGACTCCCTACGTATTGGTTCTTTACTACTCGCGCTCCGGGGCAACGGCCGATATGGCACGACAGATGGCTGCTGGCATCGAGAGCGTGGCCGGTATTCAAGCCCGTTTGCGCACGGTTCCTCCTGTTTCTCCCACCTGTGAAGCGGTCGACCCCGAGATTCCTGACGAGGGTGCGGTCTACGTCGAACTCGACGATCTACGCAACTGCAGCGCACTGGCCCTCGGTAGCCCGACCCGCTTTGGCAACATGGCGGCCCCGCTCAAGTACTTCCTGGATACCACCAGCAGTCTCTGGATGAATGGCGCTCTGGTAGACAAGCCCGCCTGCGCCTTCACGTCTACATCGAGCCTCCACGGCGGGCAAGAAAGTACCCTGCTGACCATGCTGGTGCCTCTGCTTCACCACGGTATGGTATATGCCGGCATCCCTTACAGTGAAACCGAGCTTTTAAGCACCCAGGGCGGTGGTACGCCCTATGGTGCCAGTCATCTGGCAGGAGCGCGAAGTGATCGTTCCGTGGACCAAATGGAGCGTGCGCTGTGCATCGCCCAAGGCAAGCGCCTGGCAAGGCTGGCCCTGGCGCTTGGCCGTATGCGTGAGGAAGGGGCATGAAACAGTGGCTAGGCGAGCTCGAGCAGCGCCACGGCCTGGACACGCTGACCATGCGCGCCAGGCAGTGCGTGGTGGCAAGCCTTGTCATCTTGCTCGTGCTGGTGATCGCTCGCAGCTTTCTGATTCAAGGCGATGAGCTTGACTGGCGGCCAGTGCTTGCTTTCGTGCTGCCGCTGATTCTGTTTCTGCCGTCCATCATCGGCAAGCGCGCACGCGGGCACGCCTGGCTCGCTTTCGTAAGCCTGTTGTATGTCACTCAAGGAATCATGCTGGCCGCCGTGCCGGGGCAAACAGGGCGCGGTATTCTGGAGGCGGTAGTAGCGCTGATGCTCTTTGCAAGCTGCATGGCCTATGCCCGTTTCCGCAGCCGCCAGCAACGCCAAACAGGCCGTTAAGAAAAAGGCTTGTGCAACACTGGCAAGTCGCGAATATAACGAATATTTCAGGGAGATCCGCTAATGACCCGCCATATTGCTGACATCCGACGCGACTACGAAGGTGGCCGGCTCGATGAAGCGCAGGTTGGCCAGGGGCCATTCGTACTGTTTGACGAGTGGTTCAGTCTCGCCATTGAGAAGGAAGACAAGGACGCCAACGCCATGACGCTTTCCACCGTGGATAGCCAGGGCCGCCCCCACGCACGCGTGGTACTGTTGAAGGGCTTTGACGAGCGCGGCATGGTGTTCTTCACCAACTACCACAGCCACAAGGGCAGCGAACTCAACAACGTCCCCTTTGCCGCTATGACCTTCTGGTGGCCATCGCTGGCCCGCCAGGTGCGTATCGAAGGCCCTGTGGAGCAGGTAGCGCCGGATGAGTCGGATGAGTACTTTGCCAGCCGCCCGCGCGGCAGCCAGCTGGGCGCCTGGATTGCCACTCAGAGCGTGGTCATTCCTGACCGTAACTGGATCGAAGAGCGCCAGAAGCGTTTCGAGCAGGCGTATGAAGGTCAGGACATTCCACGGCCAATCCATTGGGGCGGCTACCGCCTCAACCCGGAAATGATCGAATTCTGGCAGGGTCAGCCAAGCCGCCTGCATGACCGTATTCGTTTCGAGCGTCGTGATGGTGGTGAATGGAGCCAGTTCCGCCTGGCACCCTGAGTCAGCCTCACCGTTAACGCCTGAGTCCACCTGCCCATTGGGCAGGTGGACTCGTTTCAATCCGGCAAGCTTTCCAGGCGGTGGCGCTGCCACTCGCTTTCCGGCTCGTTCAGGCGCAGTACCGCGTCAATCACCTGCTCCTCCATGTTATAGCGGCACTTGAAGCCCAAGTGCTTCATCAAGGCCCGCATCGGGTGATTATCCACCATGATCTTGCCGATCATTTCCAGCGTGCCGATATGGGTGCAGTAGTCGATCATCTTCTTCATCAAGAGACTGCCGATCCCGAGCCCTTGAAGATCGTCGCGAATGATGACCGAGAACTCGGTGCGAATGTTATCCGGGTCGTTCCATACCCGAACCACGCCCAGCATCTCCTTGCTGCCATCAGCATGCTGGTGCTCGGCAATAAACGCCATCTGGCGGTCATAGTTGATATGCGACAGGATCGACAAGTCGCGCTGGGTCAGGTTGGATTTATTATGGAAGTAGCGAAACCGGATGCTCTCTTCGGAAAGCTGGCGATGGAACGTGGTGATCAGCGGTGCATCTTCTGCCCGAATGGGGCGCACCTCGACCTGCCAGCCGTTCTTGAGCGTTACCCACTCGCGCAGCTCTTCCGGGTACGGCATGATGGCAAAGCGCGCCGGGGCGCCAAGGTCCATGGCGAAATCCACCGCAAGCACTCCATCGCGGTTGAGCAGCAGCGGATTGATTTCAAGCCCGCGCAAATCGCCCAGGTCCGATGCCATCTGCGAGAGCTTCACCAACAGTTGGCAGAGCCGCGCGATATCGCGCTCGGGCTCGGCGGAATGCTCACGAATCAGGGACGCGGCATGAGTTCTGCCCACCACATCCGCGGCCAGACTCATGTTCAACGGTGGCAGCGCTACCTGACGGTCTGCCAGGACATTGACCTTGTAGCCACCGATCCCGAAGACGATCAGCGGACCGAATACCGGATCCCGGGTAATACCCGCACAAATCTGCATGGAGTGCTTGCCACGCTGCATGGGCTGCAGGCAGTACTCGCGAATGGCGTACTGGGGAAATTTTTCCTGCACTTTCTCGCCCAGCTGGCGCACGCCATCGACCACCTGCTCCGGCGTCTGCAGGTCCTGCAACAGCCCAGCAGAAAGCTTGTGTGGATGCTTGCGGTATCGGTAGGGTCGGCAGTTGCCTTCGTGAATCACCTTGAGTGCCATCGGTCCCTGAATCTGCTGCGCCGCTATCTCGGCCTCTTCTGGACCGCTCAGATAGACGCTTGGCGCAGCAGGAATACCGTAGGCTTTGAGTACCTGAGATGTTTCCGAGTGGGTAAGCGTCTGTCTGCCCTGCTCCTTGGCTTTTTCAATCAATGTCCGACATTGAGCGCGGATGTCGCTGCTTGTCGAAAATGGCAGACTGGGCGGGATTTCATGCAAAAGCGCCTGTACGCGCTGGTAATCTACCATGTGCATGAACGCCTTTACCGCCTTTTCGGGTGAAATATACGTGGGGATACCGGCCACATTGCACAGATGGCGTGCATTAAGCGCCTCTTTCAGCCCCATCCAACTGGTCAACAAGTTGCGCCGAAATTTCTTGCGGTTATCAATCAATGCCTGGGCCGTCACTGCTGAAGGCGCCATGCGGGTAGGTGCATGCACGACCAGCACGGCATCGACATTCGCGTCAGCGGCAACGATTTCAAGCGCCTCGACAAACTTGGCAGCGGATGCGTTACCCCCAAGATCCACCGGGTTTTCACCCGGCTTGCTCATGTCCACCTGACTTTTATGCAGCGCTGCCTGGGTTTCTCCACTAAACACGGCAAGCTTGCCACCGGCACTGATCAGCTTATCAATGGCCAGCATGGCAGGTCCCAGGCCGTTGGAGACGATGGCTAACCGATCGCCTCGCAGTGGCTTGACTCTCGACAGCGTTTCAAGTGCGTCCAATAGCTCGTCAGAGTCATTGACACGGACGACCCCGGCCCGGGAAAAGGCCGCATCGAACACGACATCTCGGTTGGCGATTCCCGGCGTGGGTGCCATGCCGGAAATATCCGATTGGGGCGTGCGGCCGCTCTTGATCGCGACTACCAGCCGATTGCGCGACGCATCACGTACAGAGGTCATGAAATGCTGGGCGTCGGTCACGCGCTCAAGATGAAGAAGGATGGCCTGGGCCGGGGAAAATTGATTCACATAATCGATAAGATCAGGCAGCAGAACGTCAACGCTGTCACCTACCGTGACCAGATGAGAAAACCCCACTCCACGTCCTGCCGCCCAGTCGATCATGGCATTGGCCAGCATCCCCGACTGCCCAAGATACGCCACGCGCCCAGCCTTGACCGGCTGACTGGCGTAAGAGGCATTGAGATTCCTGCCGGGTACGATCAATCCCATGCACTCGGGCCCAAGTACGCGAATACCCGAGGCAATGGCTGCCTTGAGCATTCGTTCACGAATCGACCCCTGGTTATCTTCATCGCGGTCGAGATAGGCACCACCGGAAAGTACCAGCGCCGCCTTGACCCCGAATTGTCCCAGTCGCTTGATCAATACGGGCACGCCTTCAATGGGTGAGCAGACGACGGCAAGATCAGGTACTTCCGGCAAATCCGCTACACTCTTGAAACAGGGCGCGCCAAATACCTGGTCATAGCCTTTAGGATTGACGGCCCACAACTTGCCTTTGAAACCGCCATCCTGAAGGTTGCTCAGCACAAGTCCGCCCAATGACGCCGGTTTTTCAGAGGCGCCGAACACCGCCAGCGTGCGAGGTTCAAAGAAATGATGCAAAAAGCGCGTGCTCACGAGTGCGTCTCCCCTGAATTAGATAACGACTGTGTACGACTTATTGACACTGTCGCGCAAGCCCCGGAGGCGATTAAGGTGGCCTCACTAGAATGGAGCGCCTGAATGATCACTGCCTACCTTACCCATCCAGACTGTTCATTGCATCATATGGGGCCTGAACATCCGGAAAGCCCCCAACGTCTGGACGCCATTCGTGCCCGCCTTTCGCTTGCCGGACTACTCCAGCAGACCATGCAGGCCGATGCCAAGGAGGCCTGCTTCGATGCCTTGGCCAAGGTGCATCCTGCCCGCCATTTGCGCGCCCTTGAAAAATGCGTACCTAGCGAGGGCATCAGCGCACTCGATAGCGAAACACTGATGAACCCCGACAGCCTGAAGGCGGCACGCGTGGCCGCGGGAGCAGTGATCAAGGGAGTGGATCAGGTCTTCAAGCGTCAGGCAGATAACGTCTTTTGTGCCGTCAGGCCCCCTGGGCACCACGCTGAAGCTACCGATTCGATGGGATTTTGCTTCTATAACAACATTGCTGTTGGCGCCGCCCATGCGCGCGATACTTACGGCGCCCGACGCATCGCCATTCTCGACTTTGACGTACACCAGTGCAACGGCACTATCGATATACTCAAAGACCGCCCTGACGTACTGATCTGCACCAGTTTTCAGTACCCCTTCTACCCTTGGCGCTATTTGCGCAGCGAGTGGAAAAACGTAGTGAATACGCCGCTGGAGGCGGGTACCGAAGGTGGCGAGTTTCGCAACCGTGTCGAGCAGCAGTGGCTGCCTGCCCTTCACGCCTTCAAGCCAGATCTGGTAATGATCTCAGCCGGTTTTGATGCTCATCGTGACGATCCCATGGCAGACCTCTGCCTGGATGACGAAGATTATTACTGGGTGACACGCCTGGCCATGGAGATTGCGACGCTGTATGCCGAGAACCGAGTCGTCTCGGTACTGGAAGGCGGCTATAACCCCAAATCTCTGGCCAGCGGCGTCGAAGCCCACCTGAAGGCGCTGTTGGGGCTACCTTTCACCGATAGCTAGCCAGAAGACGTTCACGCCTCCTGTCTGATGGCTATGATATCATGGCCATCAATGCTGTCTGCTACGTGATGACTATGACTGCCACTTCTGAAGAAAACGCCGCGCTGCGTATCGCCTCGGGGCGAAAGGCGTTTGTTGAACCACTATGCCTTGGCGAGCGGCTCAAGCAGATACGCCTGGCCAACCAGTGGACGCTCGAAGATGTCAGCCAGCGCACGGGGCTGGCCCGCTCCACGCTTTCAAAAATCGAAAACGATCAGGTTTCTCCCACGTTCAGCGTGGTTCAGAAGCTGACGACCGGACTCAACATCGATTTGCCGCAGCTGCTGACGCCCCCCAAACGTGAACGCTACACCATGGGGCGGCGTGATCTTACCCGTAAAGGCAAGGGCCAGCAGCATCCGACGCCGACTTACGAGCATGAGCTTTTAGGCCATCAGCTGGCACAAAAGCGCATGATACCGTTCAAGACCATTGTGCGAGCACGCAGTTTTGAAGAGTATCACCAGTGGGTACGCCATGATGGCGAGGAATTTCTGATGGTCTTGCATGGTGATGTCATGCTTTACACCGAATTCTACGCTCCACTGGTAATGGTAGAAGGCGACAGTATCTATTTTGACAGTGATATGGGCCATGCGCTGGTGTCCACCAGTGCAGAGGATGCGGTGGTACTTTCTGTATGTACGCGGGGCGACATTGCTTAGCGCGTGATCACCCCGGCCCGTTAGAGGCAGTTGGTAGGCTTGGGCAGACCGGCAAGGCGGGCAATTCGTTTCGGCGGGCTGCCCGGGAACAGCGACATCAGGTAAATTGAGGTGCCCTTCTCGTCCCCCAGTGCATTTCGGGTGGCTTTCACCAGAGGACGCATGGCTGGCGCCATTTCGTAGCGGTGGTAGAAATCACGTACTACACGGATGATCTCCCAATGCTTTTCGGTCAGCGTCAGCCCTTCGTCATCCGCGAGCAATTCGGCAACGGCTTCTGACCACTGTGTCTGATCTACCAAGTAACCCTCAGGGTCCATTCCGATTTTTTTTTCTGAATCAAGATAACGGTATATTTCTGTTGTCGACATATCAATACCAGGTTAGCGTTTGAACATGCTGCTCTGTCAGCGCTACGAAACCATCCATATCCACTATCGTCAGGGCTTGATCCATCACTATTTCGTCAAGCCCCCACGCCGTGACATCTTCCGCCAGTAGATAGATACGCGCTGAGGGCAGCTGAAAGCCAGCCCATTCACGATGCAGTGCTGCTTGAACGCCGGCTTCAGTCAGTACAATGGCATCATCGTCACCTACTGCTTGAAGCATTTGCTGGGCGGCGTCGCTATTGGGCGCTTTAGTTAAAATATGCAACATGGCGCTTTCCGCTAAAAATTGAGAACTTGCGAATAGGTCGCTATAAAATCCGGCAGACCTTGGGCATCGACTATACGGACGTTACCCATCAGGCACGAGGGCTTGAGACCCAGTACCTGCAATGTTTCCTGGGAAGTCCACAGCCCTTCTATGTCATACATCTCCAGCATATCCAGGGTCGGCCTGGTGGCCTTCTGCCCCGGCGCGCCTTCACCCTGCTCATCCAGTAGCGCCATTGCACCCTGACCCAGAAACAGTAGATCAACGGATTGACCGAATGCGGCGGCCACCAACGCAGTATCGAGCCCCTCGCGCAGCAGATTGGTAGCGTATGGGGCATGACGAATGATGACCAGCAGGCCGCTTGGCTCGCTCATGTACTCTCCTATCAGCCAAATGTGATCAAGCGGTCACAACGTTGTTGCAGAGTCAACAATTGACCGAGCCCCGTCAACTCAAACGGCGCTTCCAGATTGAACGATGCCCTGCCGTGGCGCTTCGCTTCTGCTTCGCTCATGATACCGCGGCGTAAGGCAGCCGCGATGCATACATCGAGCGGTACCTGGCAAATATTGTGCAACTCTACCCAGGCCTTGTGCAGGTTAAGCTCATCTTGAGGAGGCGCCATCAAGGTAGACGCATTGTGTACGCCCTCATGATAAAAGAACACTCCTGCAAGCTGATGGCCTCGTGCCAATAATGCATGGGCAAAGCGTAATGCCGAATGGGGCGCCGGGCTGGTATAGGGGGCACCCATTACCAATAAACCATACTCCATTGAAATTACTCGAACTGAATAGCCAAAAAAAAGCAGACCCTACCTGGTAGGGCCTGCCCGTTGATCAACCGCTTGGCGATCAATCGTTGCTCATGATACCCAAAATAGACAGCAGGCTCACAAACAGGTTATAGATCGAGACGTACAGGGTCACGGTTGCAAGAATGTAGTTCGTTTCACCAGCGCGGTGCACGATTTCGCTGGTCTGGAACAGGATTGCTGCCGAAGCAAACAGTACAAAACCGGCTGAAATCATAAGTGATAGCGCCGGAATCTGTAAAAACAGACCCGCCACCATGGCCAATACCAGCACGATCATTCCAGCCAGCAGGAAATTGCCCAGGAAACTGAAGTCCTTTTTGGTCGTCAAGGCTACCGCTGAAAGACCAAAGAACGTCAGCCCGGTCATGGCCAAGGCATTCATGATCAATGCCCCGCCATTGGGCAGCGTCAAGTAGGCTGAAATGATGGGTCCAAGCGTGAAGCCCATGAAACCGGTAAACGCAAACGTTGCCAGTAGGCCCGCCGCCGAGTTGGCCGTCTTGTGAACCAGAAACATCAAACCATAGGCCCCGATGAAGAACACGAAGATGTTCAGTTGCTGAATTCCCAAGGCCATGGAGGCGCCTGCCATTACGGCAGAGAACAGCAGCGTCATTGCGAGTAATGCGTAAGTATTGCGCAGTACTTTGTTGGTGCTGACGCTATTGGCCACACCGCCGGATCGGGTATGGGCCGTGTTGAGGTCGTTATAAGCCATGTGTTTATGCTCCCCAAAAATAATATTGCTGATGATAGACAAGGATGCCGTTACCAAGTTCCAGACGCAAGCGTTTATCGTCACTGCTGCCGTAGCTTCAGTGTTTGTCCTGAGCCTGGACTGCTTACTTAACTTGCTATTTATTTAGCAAACTATCTTGATAACAAAGCCTGCTAATATTCGGCATGACACTACTTCTTCATTCGCATTGATCATTAGCTGGATAAGATAGTGTCGTCGATACGTTGCTTCACCTCACCAAACCGAAAACAAAGGCCAATTCCCGAACTCGTTTCATGGCAGCCGGGCTCTACCAGGTCAGCCGCTCTTACGATCAGCTTTCTTGCTCATCTTCTCTTGGCGCTGGCATTGGGGTATTGGCTGTGGGGCGAGCGTCTTGTGAATAGAGTCTGACATCAACGATATGCAACACAGCCAGCTGTGCGAAAAGCACTGCAAGACAGATAATGAAACCCTTGATCATGGATCGCTTTCCTGGAACGGGCTGGCGAAAGCCAACCGCTCCTTTCATGCTAGCCAAGTACATGCCGAAAGCAATAGCTAACACCTCTGCAGCTTTCATGCATATATCCGTCAATACATGCACGACTTTTTGCTCCGACATAAAAAAAGCCCTGCCAGCCAGTATCCAGGGCTTGAATCGGCAGAGGCAAAGCGGTCACCTCAAGTATGGCGCCCCTGTAGCTTGTCCAAGAGGCGGTCGATCATACCAACCCCTGGGCCTACACTTTTGTGAAACAACTCCGAATGAGGTGCGCTGGGATGTGGTCGTGTAGGGGCCAGTTTCTTTGCGTTGGTTACCTTGTCGCCTAGATCGATGAGCTCATCGCCAGGAATGCTGGCACGCAATTTGGGAAACTGCTCCGACTCCTCGTCATCGATATGATGACGTAACTGTTTTTCCATCTCTTTGGCCAACGCCATGAATTCGGGCCGTAACGGATCAACGTCTTCGAGTTTTTTCATCACCTTGACAAGTTCATCATGCTCCTTCTTGTCATGCTCGACTTCTTGTTTGCCGTTTTCGATATGCTGTTCCATGGCGGGATAAACATACATCTCCTCTGCCACTGCATGCCGCATTACTTCAGCAATTGCAGTATCTACCAAATCCCGCCGTTGTCTGGCATCAGGATTATTTTCTACCTGGGTCAATAGTTCGAGCATCTCTCGATGATCAGCGGTCAATATAGCAATAACGTCTGAATTATTGCCTGAATTATTATTGGAGTTTTCGCCATTTATGTTTTCCATAACATTTTCTCCTTGAACCATATCAATAAGCATCACCAAATTTAAAGTTAGCACTAAACGCCGACTATTTCAAAACACTGATAAATATCTACAATTGTTAAAATGTGCACTATTCAAGCATGAAAAAAGGTTTTAAATGAAGGATTCCCAACTACCTTTAATTAAACCAAGCAACAAAGGAGCAAGACATGTCGACGTTCAAGGTTTATCGAGTGGTTCCAGAAGGTGCTGAAATCGATGCCCAACCCGAATGGTGGATCGTTGATTTACGTGACACCGACAAACGCGATGGTGAACTGGTTAGGCAGCGCTGTGCAACAAAGCCTGAAGCTGACGAGCTTGTAAAAAGCTTAAATGAAAAATACCAGCTATGAGTCGAAGCCTAAAAAAGCATGGCTGCCAGACCATCAGGCCTGGCAGCTTCGAAAAGCTGGAAATCACTCCTTTCCGCTTAAACCTCTTAACAGCTTCTCGACTTGGTGGTCTCCTTCACCTTCATCCTCTTTCTCTTTCTTTATCAACTTTTCTCTATTACCCAGCACTGCATTACATGCATTGCAATAGATCGACTGATCCTTTTCACCCTCTTCTGGTATATGTAAATCCTCACTACCGCACTCGGTACATTTTTCGAGAATGGCCATTTTCAATTACCTTCCATTACTTTCAGTACAGCACAATGCCGTACTCTCATAGCTTAGTCAGTAGCTGCCGAGTTGCAAAACTATCGACAGTACTATTTAATTCGTTTGCCCAGGATATTGATGCTGTTTTAGTAACTTGGCCAGATGAACACAATTAAGAGCAAGCACCTGTGTTGCGCTTCGAGTACTTTCTGGGGTCTCATCAAGATCCTTGAGATCGACCGACTGCATGGCTTCGCCTACCCAGTAAGTACAGGCATTGGCAGGGATGGTAAAACCAACATCATTAAGCCCTTGGTACAGCTCAGCGATGATATGATGCGCTCCATCTTCGTTACCTACCGCTACCACGCCCGCGACCCGTCCATAGGAAACCATTCTTCCTTGGTCGTCAGTTTCTTCCAGAAAGGCATCCAATCTTTCCAATACACGCTGGCAGATGCTCGATTGGTGGCCTAACCAGACCGGGCTCCCCAAGATAAGAATATCGGCCTCGAGAACCTGTTTTCGGATCTCAGGCCAATCATCTCCAGCACCCTCGTCCGACGTTACTCCAGGCTTGATATTGAAATCTGCTGCTCGAATTTGACGGCCAGCTACACCATGACGTTTCAGCTCTTCCAGCGTTTCATCGATCAAACGCCCACACGAAGAATCCGCGGGTGATGCCTTGAGCGTACAGTTAATTGCAATGGCCTTTAGTGGCATGCGACTCTCCTTGTCTAATAACAATAAAAGCAAAGAAAAACCCACTACTTAAGCATAGCCAAGGCATCGGATAACGCTATTGGCGTTTACATTAAAATCAAAAAAATCAAACAGCTCCTTTTTAGTTTTCAATTCATTACCTGTTGTTCATCAAGAATGTTAAAAACCAATTCTCTAAAAAGGGCATTAAATAAACAATATTTTCGTAGCACAGAAGTTATATTCGACAACCAGACATCCAAAAATGAAATAACCTCAGATAAATTAGCATATGCAACCATGTGCACATTGCCAACCATCTGAGGCGAATATTACAGAGCCTTGGAAATCGAAAAATGAAACGCGAAGAGAAAGTTAAACTTTCTTTTTATCACCAGTGATTTCGTCTGTGACTCTTCGCAACCCTTTTTCAATAGGGTGCTCATCCTCACCATTGCCATTGATGTCGGAATTAGCCTGAGTGTCTGCGTCGTAAATTTCCGCTCCACATGTATTACATGTGGGTTCTTGCAGAGATTCACTCTCCTTTTCAACGACATACTTTTTACCGCATTTCTGACATTTATGGGTATGTTCCATATTATCTCTCCTTGGTATTCACCCAGTCCGTAAATCAATATGAGAAAAGTCTACCACCATTCCTCTTGAAACCGTTATCGCCATTGCCAGTTGAGAATATATTATAAATCAGCAGCCCTGTTATAACTTGAATCCGCAAGATGCAACATATTAACCCCTCTCTGGCAATTGATTTAAGCTGATGATTTATAACCAGGATAGTGCTTGTTTTAAAAATATTCAAATACCAGATTATTAAAAATGGTTAGCCTCAGCGCTCTGCTTCCGGCCTGCGTTTGCACACAGTACCAACTTGGTCAGCAAGGCTGGCATAGGGATGGCAATTTCATTACTTGCAAAGGATGGTCAGAAATTCTGTGTACAATATCTTCTTGAATCGCTAGGCTGCCGCGCCTAGATCATATCCTGAACTCTTCCTGAAGGACCGTAGGACGATCCGCTTGTCGTCTATCAGAGCTGAGCATCGAGAAGGTGCTGGTTCTACTCCTGCGTTCGCAACCGACGGTTGCGTCGGAAGACATGCTGCAGTGGTCCACCGGGAAATTCGATGCGAATGGCCTCTCTTTTATGTCAGTGAGCCTCTATGGCAGTACTTGGCCAAGAAAATGGGTATATCGATTTACCGCCGGCAAGAACGCCTTGAGAAGGCGTTTATTTTCAGCATGCCGCGAGAAAAGGCTTCGATTTAAAATTCTCATTGCATAATAAGCGAACTGACAGACAGTACAGTACGATCCATCTTCATAGTCCACATACCAAGGGTGTTCCACCAAGAATGCTACATCAGCCTCTAATTGAAACTTATAAAGACGGTTGGCCCTATGCCAACCTAAATATTATAAATTGATAAGATCAAAAGCTACATAGATAAAGAAAAAATGGCAAAGCTACTTTTATAAAATTTTATGGAAAAGGTGGTATTTTAAAACTGGCCTATTCGAAATTATTTACCATAATAATAAACCGCTCGATATGACAAGGTTTTGATATATGTTCAGTAGGGAGCTATGGGAAACCTGGATATCTCAAACCGCTTTGATTAATTTCGGTCTGGTAATAGGCGCTGCCATTCTCAGCTATATTACGCTGCGAATGATGATGCGCGCTCTCATGGCACGCCTGGTGGCATGGCTATCAAACGGCAAGGGCCGGTGGAGCCAGTATGGCGCCGAAGTCTTCAGGCACACAAGCCAGTTGCTCATCGCAGCAATGGCGCTGCAGATCGGCCTTGCCATTGCTGATCTAGGGCCTGTCTGGGACGCTCGGGTCAGTCACTTATGGTTTCTCGTACTCGCCTTGCAATTCGGTCTTTGGGTAGATGCTGCTATCGCCTTCTGGAAAGAAACCATCATTCAAGATAAAGCAGGCCAGGACAATCAACTGACCGTCACCATGGTCGCACTCATGTTCCGCATTATACTATGGGCAGTCGTGCTACTTTCTGGCTTGGCGAACCTGGGCGTCGATATCACTGCTTTCATCGCCAGTCTGGGGATAGGCGGAATCGCTATTGCCCTGGCAGTACAGGCACTGCTGGGTGATCTGTTCGCCTCTGCCTCCATCGGCGTTGACAAACCCTTCAAGACAGGCCACTTCATTGTCTTCGGTGATATCGCCGGTACCATTGAATACATCGGCTTAAAAACGACGCGCATACGTAGCTTGAGCGGGGAGCAGGTCATTTGTTCGAACACTAACCTGCTTCAACAAACGATCCATAATTATAGCCGCATGCAAGAGCGTCGTATTGTTTTCAATCTAGCTGTGTCGTTCCGCACATCCGCGGAAAAGGCAAGACAGGTTCCACCTCTCATCAAGCAAGCCATTGAAGACGTAAAGCATACTAGGTTTGATAGAGCCCATCTGCTGATGTTCGATGACTATGCTCTGAAATACGAGGTTGTCTATTTCGTGCTGAGCGGAGATTACAATCTTTATATGGATATCCAGCAAGCCATCAATTTTACGCTGCTGGAAGAGTTGAACAAGCGTGATATCAAATTTGCCATGCCAGTACGCGCTCTGGAGTTTCTGGAAGACATTCCCCTTCCCAAAGGGAACACTAGTTACCAGATGATGCCTACACCTTCTGTTGAAGCACCTCCACAGCCCTTCCAAGTAAACAAAGATGTTGGCATCGACAAAAGCCCCTGACACATCAAACGCATTCGAGATCATTAGCGGCGTGTCAGCTCTGCCAAGCCATGCCTTGGGTTAACTACTATGATTCATCAAGGCGCAGAAGAAGCAAGGCGCTATCGAATCTCAGCTCTTCGAGCGCCGCTCAGCCAAAGCGACCAAGCTGACCAACGCGCCAGCCAATACGGTTGTGGTGAGCACAGGATGCCTGGAGGCCCTGCTGTAAAGGCTGCTCTTGAAAACATGCCTGGAGTATCGAGCACGTTCGCGCATATCGGTGGCTGGCTCCTGCAACGCGAAGTGACGACGATGCTCCACCTGGCTGGTCTGTTGCAGATCGACCACCTTCGCTGACATTATCTTGTCCATCAAGCCTGGTGCGCAGTGCCCCAGCGCGGCCATGAGCCGCCCGCCGCCCCCGACATACATATCACGCCGGGCATGTTCGGCGCAGTAAAGGATACTGCGTGCAACGATTCGTGGCTCATAGATCGGTGGCGGCAGGGTCGGTTCCGTATCCATCACATTGCCGGCGTGTTCGGCGAAGGGCGTCGCGATACTGGCCGGCTTGATCAACGTGACCGAGACGGGCGCGTCAATATGCTCGAGCTCCATGCGCAAGGCGTCGGTGAAGCCTTTGACGGCGTGCTTGGCGGCCGAATACATGCCTTGATAAGGGATAGCTTGATCCGAAGCAATCGAGCCCAGGTTGATGATTGCTCCCGCGTAGCCGTCGCAACGCTTGCTGAAGTAGCGTGCCGCTTCCAGTGAACCATACACGACGCCCCAGTAAGTCGTGTCGAACAGGCGGTGGTAATCCTTTTCGTCAATATCGAGCAAGTTGCCGAAAAGTGATACACCGGCATTGTTGATCCAGGTATCGAAGCCACCGAAAGTATCGATGGCAGTTTGCGTTATTGCTTGAACCTGGGCTTTATCGCCAACATCGACCACCACGTAGACGGCCTGGCCACCGTTGAGGCTGATCTCGTTACAGAGTTCGCGCAACCTATTTTCGTCACGTGCCGCCAGAACCAGGCGTGCGCCCTGCTCGGCCGCCATGCGCGCAGTTGCCAGGCCAATACCCGAGGTTGCACCTGTGATAATCAGCGTCTGGCTACCTAGACCTTTCAAATGCCATGCCATTTTGCACTCCTTGCTTTTCCATGCGGTTCCCGCGAGGGGGCGGCTGGATGCCGGTTGCCAGCTCGAACTGTTCTATCAAGATAGTAGCTTTACAAGAAGTGCCAACTACGCTGACATCTCGCGCAGATGGGAGAATCAGACGAGAATCTGCGCAAGTGCGAATGCTTGGCAAGCAGGGGAAGGTAACAAAGCCAGGAAGAGCTGTTACAGCTTTTAGAAAACGAAAAAAGCCCCTGACGAATCAGGGGCTTTTCGAGATAAGTGGCGGAGGGACAGGGATTCGAACCCTGGATAGGCTATTAACCTATGCCGGTTTTCAAGACCGGTGCATTCAACCGCTCTGCCATCCCTCCGGCTTATGGGTGCGTATAATATCAGTATTTCCTTGGAAGTCAACACCTTCTAGAGAAATTAGTACAAGCGGAGCCCCACGCGGGTAATCGTGCCTTTCTCCATCTCGCTGACAACCCAGTGAATACCGTGCCAATCCACATCGTCCCCTACTACCGGGTGTCCGCCAACGCGCAGGGCAACGAACTCGGCCAGGGTCATATCGTGCTCGCCAGGGCTGAGCGTCAGGCCATAGGCCTGGGCGACATCCTTCATGTTGGCGATGCCATCGAGTGTGAAGGTACCGAAGAAGGCACGCTCCTGCTTCAGCTTTGCATCGCCGTTAAATAGCCGGTTGAGTGCAGTCAAATCCTCGGAACGCCCAATCACACAGATTACGTCGCCAAGCTTCAAGCGCGTACTGCCCTTGGGATGCAGCATGGCATGATGACGAAATAACGCAGAGATCAGCGCACCTGAAGGAAAACGCAGCAATCGGATAGGAACATCTTCGAGGTCGCTGTTTTCAACCGTATAGACGAACATCTCGAAATCGTTATCCGGCAGTATACCAAGCGGCCCTCGATGGTTGGGTGTGGTCCCAACCGGCACCTCCACCTTCAGCCAGCGGGCCATCAACGTCAGTGAACCGCCCTGAATAAGAAGCGACATCAATACGACGGCAAATGCCACGTTGAAGTAGAGTGATGCATTCTCGACCCCACCGATGACTGGAAAGATCGCCAGCACGATCGGCACTGCGCCTCGCAGCCCTACCCACGCGATAAACAAGGTTTCACGCCATCGAAACTTGAAGAAGGGCTTGATGGTAATCAGTACGGCCAGCGGACGGGCAACGAAGATCAGCGCCAGCGCAACCAGGCCAGCGGGCAACGCCACGTTCCAGAGCTGGCTGGGAGTGACCAGCAAGCCAAGCACCAGGAACAGGCCAATCTGGCTGAGCCACGCCAGGCCATCATGCACGGGAAGAATGAAGTTGAGATGACGCCCAGGCTGGTTACCGATCATGACACCAGTAAGATAGATGGCAAGAAAACCGCTTCCCCCCAGCACGCTGGTCAGCCCGAACACGCTGAATCCGAGCGCCAGCGCCAGCATGGCATAAAGGCCCGGCGCCAGATCGAGCCAGCGCAACAGTTTGGCGCTTAGCCAGCCACCGCCGATGCCTATCAGTACCCCAATACCAAATTGAGAAACGAAGAAGGCCAGAGTATCCAGCGGCCCACCAATTTCACCTACCAGCAGTTCTACCAGCATCAAGGTAAGAAAGATGGCCATCGGATCGTTGGTGCCCGACTCGATTTCAAGGGTAGCCCCTACCCGTTCGTTGAGGTTGACTCCCCGACCGCTCAGCATGGAAAAAACGGCGGCCGCATCGGTCGAACCGACAATCGCGCCTACCAGCAACCCCTGCACCAGCGTCAGGTCGAACACCCACATGGCGATCATGCCCACGATGGCACTGGTAATGAATACACCAAGCGTGGCCAGTGAAAGCGCCGGCTTGAAACCTACGCGAAAGGTTTTCAAGCGTGTACGCAGCCCGCCATCCAGCAGAATCATGGCAAGCGCCAGGTGACCTATCGCAAAGGCCATCGAGTAGTCGTCGAAGGCAACCCCGAGCACGCCCTCCTCGCCGGCCAGCATCCCCAGGCCCAGGAAGATCAGCAGCAGCGGCACTCCCATCATCGAAGAAAGGCGGCTGGCAAGAATGCTAAGCACCATCAGCGAACCACCCACTAAAAAGAACGTATAGATCGCGTCCATGTCTCTCCATCTCACCATCAATGCAGCCCTATTATTGCATGCTGCCAATAAATTTACTCCGCAACACGGCAGCCCAACGCATCCAGGACTAGTCACGAGCAGATCGAGACGGCTAAACTCCGCCGACTTGATATCAGGAGTCAGTGATTATGCTACGTTGCCTTTCAGGTGTAGGGCAGTTACGTTTTTTTATAACGATAGTGTGCATATTTTTTCTATTTTCATCAGCTTACGCACAAGACACCGAAGCAGCGGGAGAGCAGCGCCCTCTTTCGCTGGATAGCGACCTGGTGGTTGTAGAAGCGCTGTGGCAAGCCGATGGCAGCAAAGAGACCGAGGAAGTACCCTCTACCGCGCAGGTGCTGCCTCCACCGCTTGAGCCACCGCCCTTGAAAAGCGTTTCACTGATGCTGGACTGGTACCTGAGCCCTCAACATGCTGCGTTGATCGTTGCCGAGGCGCGGGGTCTATTCACTGCCCAAGGGCTTGATGTAGAGCTGCTGACACCGGCCGACCCATCGGTTGCCATCAAACTGCTGGCGGCCGGCGAAGTGGATCTGGCACTGACGCGACAGCCGCTCCTGCATCTGTTCGCTCACCAAGGCGCGCCGATTACCCGCATAGCCACGCTGATCGAAACCCCGTTGACAGCGGTAATCGTGAAAGGCGCCGAGCAATCGGACAACGCCGCCCACTTGGCAGGGCTTCATTACGGCTACTCCACCCAGGAGGGTGCCGATATTCTGATCCATGAGCTGGTGCCGCGTTCGGTACGCCAGACCGATGACTACCGCACACCGCAAAGCGTCCATTTCAATACGGTCAGCGCCATGGACAGTGACACTATCGATGCCATTGCCGACGGTTTTTATCACACGCTGCCACAGGCGCTGTCTGCCAATGGCATTGCCACCCATACCCTGCACTACGGCGAACTGGGCGTCCCTCGGCATGACGGTTTGGTGATGCTTGCCAATAACAGCTCATTGGCAGCCCAAAGCGAAACCTGGTCACGCCTTATCATCGCTGTGGAAGAAGCCAGCGAGTGGATAGTGAATAACCCGGAAGCAGCCTGGGCATTAGTGGTGGCTACCCATCCAGTGCTTGATAATACGGTCAACGCAGCTGCCTGGCCGGATATCCAGCGCCGTATGTCGCTGAGCCCGGCCGCGCTGGATACGCGTCGCTACGGCGCGTTTGAAACTTATCTACAGCGCAAAGGACTAACCGATACGGCCCTGCCCGTCTCACGTTTGGCCGTCGACCTTTTTACCCCTTGATGCCCTTGCCGATCCAGGAGCGCCATGACCCAGGCACCGCTGATATTCATTGACCTTGAAACCACGGGTACGAGTGCCACGCACGACCGCATTACCGAGATTGCCGCGCTCAAGGTGGTCGATGGCCAACCGGTCGACTGCTGGTCCAGCCTGGTTCAACCAGATATCCGCATACCGGGCAATATCAGTCAGCTCACGGGTATCGATGATGCCCTGGTAAAAGACGCTCCACGCTTTGAAGGTATTGCCGCGTCGCTTCGCGAGTGGCTCGGCCCAGCCCACACGCTGGTCGCTCACAATGCACGATACGATTACAGCTTTCTGCGCCATGCCTTCACGCGTTCGGGCCATGACTATCAAGCACCGCTCATCTGCACGCTGCGCCTTTCCCGCAGGCTGACGCCTCACGAGTCCCAGCACAACCTGAAGGCGCTGCTCGAGCGCCACGCCATTCCTCGCGCTCGCGCACACCGCGCAGGCGATGATGTCAAAGCGCTATGGACACTGTGGCAGACATGGCAACGTCAGCATACGGATGATGCATGGCAACGCATGCTTGCCGAGGAGAAACGTCATCGCACGTTACCTGCGCATCTGGATAGCCATCAGTTGGCGGATTTACCCGAATCGCCGGGCGTCTACTTCTTCTATGGGCACAACCGGCTGCCTCTTTACGTAGGCAAAAGCGTCAACTTGCGCCGCCGGGTGCTCAGCCACTTTCAGCGCGACTACCAGAACAACAAGGCCATGCGCCTTGCCCAGCAGATTCATCATATCGAGTGGGAAGAAACTGCCGGCGACCTTGGCGCCCAGCTGCGTGAGGCGCAGCTGGTCAAATCCTTGATGCCGATAATGAACCGCCAGCTTCGCAAGCAGCGCAAGCTCACGACCTGGCACTGGCCGGCGGGATCGCACCAGCCAGCGCTTGCTGGCGGCGACGTGCTTACCCAGCCACCGGAAGGGGCGCTCTATGGCTTGTTTCGAAGTGCCAAGGATGCCAAGGAAACGCTGCGCACTGTCGCCGAAGAGCATAAGCTTTGTCCGCAGGTGCTTGGGTTGACCAAAGGGAAAGGACGCTGCTTTGCCAACCAGCTGGGCAAATGCCTGGGCGCCTGCGATGGGAAGGAGTGCCTGACCACCCATACGCTGCGTGCTCAGGAGGCATTGGCTCAGCTACAGATCAAGGCCTGGCCATGGCCTGGGCGTATTGCCATACAGGAAGGCCCTAGCGCGCAAGGCAAGCAGGCCTGGCATGTGGTCGACCATTGGTGCTACCTGGGCAGCGCCGAAACCCTCAAGAAAGCCCAACGCCTGACCCACGCCGCTACCCCCGCGTTCGATGTGGATAGCTATCGTATTCTCAAACGTTTTCTACGTACGCCCGAAGTGCACGGCCTAAGCATCGAGGCGCTATGAGAAGTATGTGGTTCAGCGGTCGTGATGCGTAATGAAGGCATCGACTGCCTGCTGAAACGCCTCGGGCTGCTCGGCATGCAACCAGTGACCAGCCTGCTTGAGCGTTACCACCCGCGCCTTGGGCAGCACGGCTCGTAAAGCGGGCAGCATGTCATCGGTCACATAATGTGACTCTGACCCACGCAGTACGAGGGTCGGGCCCTCGAAAGGCACATCGCCAGCGGGCGGGCCAATGATATCACTGTAGCCGCGCTTGATTTCATCAAGCCCCACGCGAAGCTCCATTCCGTTGTCGCCGCGCACCAGGTTAGTGGCCAGAAAGAGGCGCGTCGATCTTGCCTTCACGTGCTCGGCCATCAGGTCGTCGGCTTCACGGCGGTTCTTGGGCAATGTGTCTCTGACGCGTTCAAGTGCGGCAAAGACGTCATCGTGACCATGCTGATAGGCCACCGGAGCAATATCCCCCACCAACAGAGAAACCACCCGCTCAGGTGCCATCCGTGCCAGGCTGATCGCCACCTTGCCGCCCATGGAATGCCCCAGGATATGCGCCTGATGGATGGAGAGCTTGTCCATCAGTGCGAGCACATCCTGACTCATGGTGGCATAGCGCATGTCATCGCCGTGCGGCGAGCGGCCGTGATTGCGTAAATCCACGGCAATGACCCGCCGCGTACGCTGCCAGACCTTCAGATGGGAGCGCCAGTTATCCGCGCTGCCCATCAAACCGTGAATCACGACCAGCGGTGTGGCTTCGCTCTGGGCTTCACAGGCCATGTCCAGTACGTGCAGATCGAGCGTGGCAGCATCCGTCATATCGATTTCCTAGGGTTATAAACGGGGGATAAAGAGGCGTTCAGGCACTCCTAGGCCGCGCGCGGCGCAAGGTCGGCGCGCCCTGTCCAGACCACTAGCCGGCGTGTCAACCAGGCAAGCAGGAGGCCATACAGAGGCAGGAAGAACAGCAGGCTGATGGCCAGTTTGATGGCGTAGTCGACGGCGGCAATTTCCATCCAGTGTGCCGCCATGAAGGGGTCAGGGCTATTATGAAAAGCCGTCCAGAAGAAGGCAAAGGTATCAGCCAGATTGCCAAGTACGGTCGAACACACTGGCGCTATCCACCAGGCCAGCTGGCGCAGTCGGTCAAACACCTGCACATCCAGCAACTGACCGATCACATAGGCAAGAAAGCTTGCCAGGGCAATACGTGCCACGAACAGGTTCCACTCTCCCAGTGCCTCGATACCTGCAAAGCTGCCCCGTGGAAATACCACGGACACCACGTAGGAAACCAGCAATGCCGGCAGCATGACACGCAGAATAATGGCGCGAGCAGGCCCCTTGCCGAACAGCCGAACCGTCAGGTCGGTGGCCAGGAAGATGAACGGGAAACTGAACGCTCCCCAGGTGGTGTGAAACCCGAAGAGGGTAAAGGGGAGTTGCACGAGGTAATTACTGGCGGCAATGATGCCGATATGAAACGCCACCATGACCATGAGGCAACGGCGATACTGAGCAGGATTCAATGCAAACATGGAGAACCTTTTTTACAAGCCAGGAGGGGTTAGGGAACCCTCGTAAGAAAGCGCACAGCGCTGCTGGGCGCGCATTATACGCGTTCTCGACGCCAATAAAAGCGCAGGCTTTTCAGGATCACCATTCATCACAGCCGCTATGCAAGAACCTAGCTCGATCAAATCGAGGCGGATTTATCAGCGGCGCCGACGTCACGTTCACACATCAGGGCATGAACCTCGTCGAGGCTCGTCGGATCATCGATGGTGGAAGGAATACCAAACGTCTTGCCATCGGCCATGTTACGCAACAGCTTGCGCAGTATCTTGCCAGAGCGAGTCTTGGGCAGGCGGTTGACCACGAGCACCTGCTTGAAGCAGGCAATCGGCCCGATGGTATCGCGTACACGCGCTAACAACTCATTTTCAAGCGCCAGCTCATCCCCGCTGAAATCATCCTTGGGGATCACAAGGCCAATGGGGACCTGCCCCTTGAGTGCATCGTGAATGCCGATGACCGCACACTCCGCCACCGCCGGGTGACCGCCTACCACTTCCTCCATTTCACCGGTGGAAAGCCGGTGCCCGGCCACGTTGATCACATCATCGGTGCGCCCCATGATGAACAGGTAACCCGCCTGATCGAAATAGCCGCCGTCACCGGTCAGGTAATAGCCTGGGAACGCGGCCATATAGGCACCATGAAAACGCTGGGGGTCACGCCAGATGCCGATAAGGCAGCCAGGTGGCAACGGCTGCTTGATCACCACGCTGCCCTGCTCCATCGGTGCGGCCGGCTCGCCTTCGCGATTGAGCACCTGCACATTGAAACCAGGCACCGGTAAACTGGCAGACCCCGGTTTGATCGGCATTTCCTCGAGCCCAGGCTGATTGGCCACGATCGGCCAGCCGGTTTCGGTTTGCCACCAGTGATCGATCACCGGCACGTCCAGCAGGTCGTCCAGCCAGTGAAAGGTCGGCGCGTCGAGCCGCTCACCGGCCACGTAAAGGTGTTTCAGGCTGCTGATATCGTATTGCTCGAGCAGCTTCGCATCCGGGTCGGCCTTCTTGATCGCTCGGAATGCCGTCGGCGCGGTAAAGAAACTCGTTACCCGGTATGCTTCGATCAGACGCCAGAAACTACCTGCATCCGGTGTGTTGACGGGCTTTCCTTCATATACCACGCTGGTGCAACCGCGCAGCAGTGGACCATAGACGATATACGAATGCCCTACTACCCAGCCAACATCCGAGGCGGTAAACATTACCTCCCCCGGGTTCATGGCATAAATTGTCTGCATGGAGTAAGCAAGCGCTACTGCATATCCCGCGCTGTCCCGCATGACACCCTTGGGCTTGCCGGTAGTGCCCGACGTGTAAAGAATATAGAGCGGATCCGACCCCTTGACCGGCACGCATTCAGCGAAAGGCGCCTTGGCCACGAGTTCGTTCCAGTCATGGTCGCGCACGCCCATGGTCGCCCGCTGAAATTCGCGCTGGAAGATGATGCAGGCATCAGGCTGATGACGGCTCTGGACAAGCGCCTGGTCGATGATCGGCTTGTAGGGAACGATCTTGTCGACCTCGATACCGCAGGAGGCTGCCACGACTACCTTAGGCGCTGCGTCCTCGATGCGCGTGGCAAGCTCATGTGCCGCAAAGCCACCAAATACGACCGAGTGAACAGCACCAAGCCGTGCACAGGCATACATGGCAACCAGTGCTTCGGGAATCATGGGCATGTAGATCACCACCCGGTCTCCCTTCTCGACTCCAAGGCCTGCCAACGCCCCGGCAAAGTGAGCAACCTGATCGCGCAGCTCGCGGTAGCTCAGCGTGCACTTGGCCTGGGCAACTGGTGAGTCCCAGTAAATAGCGGGCTGCTCGGCCCTTCCCTGTGCGACATGATGATCCAGAGCGGCGTAGCAGATATTGAATTCGCCATCCTCGAACCAGCGTGCGTGCTGCTGATCGTCATAGGTAAGTATCTGTGTGGGTGGGGTATACCAGGGCACGCGCAGGGCCTGTTCTGCCCAGAACGCTTCAGGCTCTTCGGTGGCTTGGCGGTAAGCGACTGGATAACGGTTCATGGCGACCCTTGATGGTTGTTTTTATCATGGAAGTAATTGGCGTATGAACGTGCTCGTCTAACTCTCTGACACTTTATAAACGATACGCCCGGCTCGCTCTGCTACCATTGTCTAACCAGGCATGCTCTGTAAATGACGCTCATGTCGTATGCAATTGATCTCGGAGTTATCATTGATAAACCGTTAAACAATTTCTTGGACAAAATTCACTAAATTACTGATCATTGATTTACTATCCTCGCAACGCGACGATGCTCTTCTACTATAAAAACGAAGCCTTAAGCTGAAATAACAACTATCCACCCAGTGTAGGCAAGGAGATTGTCATGTCTGCGTCCTCAAGCGCCGCTGCACGCCTGCTTGAAAACAACGGCCAAGCCCTCGTGTACAGCACCCATTTGCTGAAAGCGCTGGCCAATGAAAAACGGCTGCAGATTCTCTGCCTGCTGGCGGAAAAAGAGCTTTCGGTAACGCAGATCAACCATCAGCTTTCACTGAGCCAGTCAGCCCTTTCCCAGCATCTGGCCATTCTGCGGCGCGATGCGCTGGTCACTACCCGACGAGAATCACAGACGATCTACTATTCGCTCAGTAGCGAAAGCGCCAAGGCGATTCTGAACACCTTGGCGCAGCACTATCCCGCTTGAGACCCTATCGCTGCCCGAAAGCGTTCAGCGACGCTGCCAGCTAGAGGCTTCCAGCATGCTCATGGCCTTGAGCATGGCACTTTCCACACCAGCAGATACCGCCATCCCCAACCGGCGACCCATGGTCCTGGGGCGCTCCAGCTTGACACTGTATACCTTGGCTTGCCTCATGCGCTCCACCAGATAAGCCTCGCTGGTTCCCAGACTGTCGACCAGATGGTTGTCCACCGCTTCGCTGCCGTACCATATCTCCCCGGTGGCAAGCGTATCGATATCCATCTGCGGGCGATGATCGCTTACATAGCGCTTGAACAGCTGGTGGGTATTGTCGAGATCCTCCAGAAACTTCGTCCGACCCTCTTCGGTATTTTCGCCCAGGACTGTCAGCGTGCGCTTGTACTTACCCGCCGTGAGCAGCTCCACATCGATGTCATGCCGCTTGAGCAGTCGGTGAACGTTGGGCACCTGGGCAACGACGCCGATCGAACCGATAACGGCAAAGGGGGCAGCTTTGACGTGGTGCGCTGTGCAGGCCATCATGTAACCGCCGCTTGCCGCGACCTTGTCGATGCAGACCGTGGTAGAAAGTCCGGCATTTCGCAACCTGTCAAGCTGTGCTGCAGCAAGCCCATAAGCGTGGACAAGCCCCCCGGCGGACTCCAGGCGCACCACCACTTCATCATCGGCAGTGGCCACGTCGATGATTGCCGAGATTTCCTGGCTAAAGTGCTCGGTCTGCGACGCCTTCAGATCACCCTGGAAATCCAGCACCCAGACACGCGTTGCTGACTGTTCGCCATCCTGCCTGGCAGCTTTCTGACGCCTTTTATCTTCGCGACGAAACGCCTTGATGAGCCTTTTACGTGCGCCTGGCTCACTGGAAGCCGCCTTCAAACGCCTCTTGCGTGCAAGGCGCTGTTCATTAAGAGGTTCGATATAGAGTTTGAGGTCACGCCCCTGGGCGCCCTTGCCGCGCAACACCACCAGCAATGCCAGCCCCAACAGGACCATCACAATAGTGGTCTGCAACAGAAACGTACCCATTTCCGCTATCCATTCACTCACGTACACTCTCCCATGAAAAGATCAGGCGTTGCGATTGCCACCCGGTAACACCGCTTGATTAAAACACCTGTTTGAAATACGCTCACCTACATTGCCGGGGCTATCACTCCCCTTTATACGCCCTTTTACCGTCAACGGAGATACTCACATGTCGAACACCACGCTTGAAAAATTACAGGCTCGTTTTAACCCCGACGCTGCCAAGGGAATGCACGAAGTCTTCCAGTTTCACTTTTCCGATGCCGGCAGCCACTACCTGGTCATCGACGATGGCAGCCTGGATGTTCACGAAGGCGAGCATGACGATCCGTCCGTCAGTCTGAGCATGAGCACCGATACGCTCAAGGGCATCATGAGCGGCGACATCAACGGCATGACCGCTTTCATGACCGGCAAGCTGAAGGCGACCGGCAACGTCATGCTGGCCACCAAGCTGACCAGCCTGTTCCCCAACTGATCCTACCCTCACCCCGCCCACCGCGATTAACCCAAGCGAGCCAAATGCGTTTCGATCAGCTCTCGGGAAATCGAGTACGGCGGGGGCAGCGATGGCAGCTGGCGCGGTGAAAACCACGCCGCGTCACTGATTTCCACCCCGTCGATTCGAATACGCCTGGTGGTGGCTTCGGCAAAGAAGCCCAGCATCAGCGAGTGTGGAAAAGGCCAAGCCTGGCTCTGGTGGTAACGCAACTGATCCACATGCACACCCACCTCCTCGAACACTTCACGATGTACGGCCTCTTCGGCTGATTCGCCAGGCTCGATAAAGCCCGCCAGCGTCGAGTAACGCCCAGGCGGAAACCGCGGACTGCGTGCCAGCAGCATCGCCTCGCCACTAGTAACCAGCGTAATGATGCACGGCGAAATGCGTGGGTAGTTGCGATGCCCGCATGCATGGCAATGCATGGCGAACTCGGCTTCCAGCTTGGTCGCCGGCGCTCCGCAACGTCCGCAGAAGCGGTGGTTTTCAAGCCATGCCCCTACCTGCAGCGCGGTAGACAGCAAGCTGAACCAGGAAGTGGGAAGTTCTGCCATCCACTGGCGTCCATCAATCCACGCCTCCTCCGGCTCACGCTCGAGTAAAAGAGCCACCGGCTCATCGTCCCAGTAACACAGCGGCTGCATGTGCGTGGTCCACGGCTGGTAGGGTTGAAGCGGCGTCAGGGGCTCGCCTGCAAGCGGTGCGGGTGCAATCCGACTGCGGGAAAGCTTGATGACGCGCCCCTCACGCACGTGATGAGGAATTTCACGCCTGAGCATCGTGACCGCTTTCCTTGAACCAATTGAGTTGATGTGCCTGACACTTGGCCTGATGCGCGGCGCGCTCTTCATCGGTTGGCCGAATAACGCGCAGCTGGCCGGGCGTCAATGAAAGCCGCTGTACCGACAGCCCCTCGCTGGAAGGGTTGGCCGTCTGCTCTTCGGAAGAAGAGGTATCGGCGTCCAGCGTCAACGCTGTCTGCCCACCGGTCATGGCCAGGTAGACATCGGCCAGGATCTCCGAGTCGAGCAAGGCGCCGTGCAGCACTCGGTGGCCATTATCGATATCGTAGCGCTTGCACAACGCATCCAGGCTGTTGCGCTGGCCCGGGTGCATTTCGCGTGCCATGGTCAGCGTATCCAGCACCCGGCAGTACTGGCGCACAGGACCAAGGGGAGCCCCGCCGCGCGTTCTGTTGAGCAGTTCCAGCTCGTGATCGATAAAGCCCACGTCGAAGGGTGCGTTATGGATAACCAGCTCAGCACCTTCGATGAATGCCCAGAACTCGTCGGCTATCTGGGCAAACACCGGCTCGTTGGCTACCTTCTCGTCATCGATACCGTGAATCGCCACGACCTCGGCATCGATATGCCGCTCCGGGTTGATGTACTGGTGATAGGTGCGTCCGGTAAAACGGCGGTTGATCATCTCGACGGCGCCGATCTCGACAATGCGATGACCATCCTTTGGGTCGATACCGGTAGTTTCGGTATCCATGATCACTTGGCGCATTATGCTCTCCTCTGCTGATGTTCATCGATGGCTTCATTGGCAAGCGCATCGGCGCGTTCGTTACCAGGGTGCCCGCTATGCCCTTTTACCCAGTGCCAAGCCACCTTGTGGCGGTGGGTCTCTTCATGCAGCGCCTTCCACAGCTCGGCATTCTTGACCGGCTGTCTGGCCGCGGTTTTCCAGCCCCGCTTGACCCAGTTGTGAATCCACTGGGTAATGCCCTGACGGACATACTGGGAGTCAGTCCACAGCGCTACTTCGCAGGGCTTGTTCAACGTGCGCAGGGCCATGATGGCGGCCATCAATTCCATACGGTTATTGGTGGTATCGGCTTCAAACCCCTTCAGAGTCTTTTCATGCGAGCCGCTTGAAAGGAGAACCCCCCACCCGCCGGGGCCCGGGTTGCCCCGGCATGCGCCATCGGTATATACCGTCACTTGCGGCAGCCGCTCGGCAGCTTGATTACTCACACTTGCTATCCTTTATCAACGGGTATTTCAACGTGTTCTGGGGCGACCGGCGCCTGGCGGGAATGCATGGGCGGAACTGCTGCGGGTGGCACCCAGGGAAGACGAAGGCACCGGGGCTTGTAACGAAAACCTGACACGCTTGACCGGTGCCGCCTGTTGGCGGCGCTGCGCCTGAATCATGTAACTTTCGCCCCAAGGCAGGTTGTGTCGTCGGCCAAGTGCTTCCCAGCTCTCCTGGCAGGTCGCTTTCATCGCCCCTCTAAAGCAGCAATAGTCTACGCGTTCGACCTCAAAATCGACAAACGTCAACCAGTCGCGTAACCGGCTGGCCTTGTGCCACTGCCCATTATAGGGAAATTCCGAACGACGTTTTCGAAGCTTGCGGTAAAGGCCCTTCAGGCCCAACGGGTTGAACCCCATCAGCACCAGCTTTCCGTCATCGGCGGTCACCCGGGCGGCTTCCTGAAGGGTGTGATGGGGAGCATCCAAGTGCTCGAGCCAATGGTGGATGATCACCACGTCCATGCACCGGTCAGGCAGCGCCAGGTGATCCGGTGGACATACCAGGGAGGACGGCCCGGTTGCCAGGCTCAGGGCAGGCACCCAGCGTATCGGGTGGGAAAGGGACGACACGCCCATCAGCGAAGGCCCCATGCTCATCTCAAGGCCATGCCTGCCTGGCCGATCTTCCACCACCGGCCCAAGGCAGGCGCGCTGTACCTCCCAGAGCGCGCGCCCGGCATCCGTTTCCCAGTAAAAGTGACTATCCATCAGACGCTTGGCCATCACCGCTGCCGGGCTTGAATTTGACATGAACAGCACTTCCCTCCAGAGTATCGGCTTTTAACGCCTTCTCGGCGTATTTTCAACGTACTTATCAGCAGGTTTGCAACCCTAAAAGGATCTCGCCCATGATGAGCGTGACACCGATTCCCGCCCTTAGCGACAACTATATTTGGCTACTGCGACAAGATACCAGTCAAAGTGTCTGTGTGGTGGATCCCGGTGAAGCCGATCCGGTCATCGAGCTTCTTGAGCGCGAATCGCTGACCCTCGACACGATCCTCATCACTCACCATCATCAGGATCATACCGGAGGCCTTGCCAAGCTGATCAAGCGCTACTCCCCTCACGTGATTGGCCCGGCAAACCCCTCCATCGAAGGAATCGATCAACACGTAGGCGATGGCGACACTGTCCGCGTCATGGGTCGTGTGTTTGAGGTCATGGCCACGCCTGGCCATACGCTCGACCATATAAGCTTTTACGCCCCTGGTATCCCTGGGCTTCTGTTCTGTGGGGATACGCTTTTTTGCGCGGGATGCGGTCGCTTATTTGAAGGTTCTCCCGAACAAATGTTCACTTCATTGAACAGGTTAGCGGAACTCTCTGAAGATACGCTGGTCTTTGCAGCCCATGAGTACACGCAAGCCAACCTTGATTTTGCCAAAGCGGCAGACCCAGAGAATGATGACGTGACAACCGCCTTGAACGAGTGTGAAAAGGCCCGGGCACTGGAGCGCCCAACCCTGCCCAGCACGATAGGACGCGAGCTGAAGATCAATCCCTATCTGCGTGTAGGCACACAAGGGGTACGCAACGCAGCAGGTACCCAAGGGCCCAATGACCACGACCTCGCAACGTTTACCACTCTGCGTGAGTGGAAGAATCGTTTTTAAGTACGCTATCGAAACCAAACGAATTTCACTATGACCTATCGAACGATTCGTCAGCGCTTGATGCTAAGCGCTGGCAGCACGGTAATTATGGGCCTGATGTTGGCCGCTGCAGCAAACACCCAAGCTTCCGCCCCCGCATACGATGCCTACGCAGACACCCCGGATAACGAGAGTGCTGGCACTGCTGCCTCCCCTTATCCCTCATCGTTTCAAACGCATTTCTGGGAAGCGCTGGACCTTGAGCCCCAGGATGCCTGGACGACGCTTCGCCAGAGTTTTCAATGGCAGGACCTTACCCTGCCCCCTGCTGCTCAGGCGCGCGTGGACGAATGGATCGAATACTATCGCGCCAGCCCACAAAACATCGCCACCATTACCGAGCGTGCCACTCCTTGGCTTGCCTGGATCAGCCAGCAGGTCAGCGAACGCGGTCTGCCTGGCGAAATTGCCCTGATTCCTTTCGTGGAGAGCTCATTTGACCCCAGCGCCCGCAGCCATCGCGGCGCGGCCGGACTATGGCAGTTCATGCCCGGCACCGGCGATGCCCTGGGCCTGGTACGCAACGGTAACTACGACGGCCGGTTGGATGTGATCACCTCCACCGATGCCGCACTCGATTATCTGGAGATGCAGGCTGACCAGTGGTATGAAGGCGATATCATGCTTTCTCTGGCGGCATACAACGCCGGTGCCGGCACGGTCAATCGCGCCCTGCGCCAGGCTCAAAGCCAGGATTCGAATGCGGACTACTGGGACCTTTCCCTGCCCCACGAAACCATGCAGTACATTCCCAAGCTGAAAGCAATTGCCACCATCATCAATGACCCGGCACGCTTCAACGTTTCATTGCCTGAAATTCACGTAGATCCCGCCTTTGCCAAGGTTCAGCTGGAGCAGCCACTGAGCATTGCCCAGGCGTCCAGACTTCTGGATGTCAGTCAATCGGCGCTAGCCGAGCTAAACCCTGGCCTGCTCAACGGCAGCATCGATCCGCGCAGTGCACAAACCCTTCTGGTGCCTGAAGAAGTCGATACCCAGGTGTTAGCTC
Organism: Vreelandella aquamarina; assembly: GCF_020075495.1. Taxonomy (GTDB): domain Bacteria; phylum Pseudomonadota; class Gammaproteobacteria; order Pseudomonadales; family Halomonadaceae; genus Vreelandella; species Vreelandella aquamarina_A. Next base: position 81,700 of record NZ_JABYQT010000005.1, on the reverse strand, counting down.
AGCTTTCGCAGACGACCTCCAGCGACCTGGCCTCGGCCCCAACGCCGGATAGCTACCGCGTTGAACGCGGCGATAGCCTGTCAGCCATTGCCAGCCGCTATAATGTTAATCAGAATGACCTGATACGCTGGAATGCCCTCGACCGCCCTGAAGCCCTGCAACCGGGGCAGCTACTGACCCTCTCGGGTCGTTAAGCTGCAAGGCTCTGCTTATACGGAATGTAACTCATGCTGCGCGGTGTATTTTTTGCCAAGTCGATATTGATCGTTAGCAGTTTACTGATGAGCTTTGCCGCGCCTGCCGCGCCCATCGAGGCCGACACCATGGACACGGCAAGCCTTGCACCGGACGACACCGTCAATAGTGCACCGATCGAGACCGTGCATGGGCTATCGCTCTACGATAGCCCAGCGCTTGACGAGAACTTCGCCTATTTTCCCCACGTCAATCCACAGGCACCCAAGGGCGGCAGCATCATCCACACGGCCGTGGGTTCGAGTTTCGACTCCACCAACCCATTCATCATTCGCGGTACGCCCGCCACCGGCATTTCGCAGATCTACGACACGCTCATGACGAGCAACCCAGGCGAACCATTCAGCGCCTACGGACTTCTGGCAGAGGGCGTCCGCCTTGACCCCGAGCGCCGCTGGATCGAGTTCGACCTCCGCCCGGAAGCGCGTTTTCAGGATGGCGAGCCGGTCACTGCCTATGATGTGGTCTTCTCCTTCAACCTGCTGCGCGAGGAAGGCAACCCGTTCTACGCCAGCTACTACGCCGATGTCGATAAGGTAGAGGCGCTGAACGAGCACCAGGTGCGCTTCGAGTTCAAGAGTACCCAGTCGCGCGAGCTTCCCTTGATTGTCACTCAGTTGCCCATTCTGCCCCGCCACTACTGGGAGCCGCGGGATTTCACCTCGCCAACGCTGGCCGCCCATCCCGGTTCAGGGCCTTATCGCATCAGCGAAGTGGACCCGGGCCGGCGCATCGTGTACCAGCGCGATGAGAATTATTGGGGCAAGGATCTGCCGGTCAACGTTGGCCGCTACAATATCGACCGCGTGGTCTATGACTACTACCGTGACCGGGACATTGCCTGGGAAGCGTTCAAGGCAGGGCTGATCGATTTTCGTGAAGATGCCCGCGCTGCCACCTGGGCAACCGGGTATGACTTTCCTGCCTACCGCGAAGGGCTGATCAAGCGCATCACGGTTCCCGATGTGAACCCCTCCTTGATGCAGGCCTTCGTGTTCAATCTGCGCAAGGAGAAGTTTCAGGACCCGCGTGTACGTGAAGCGCTGAGCCTGACCTTCGATTTCCCCTGGCTCAATACCAATATCTTCTACGACGCCTATCGGCGCACCGAAAGCTATTTTCAGAATTCGGAAATGGAAGCCACTGGGCTGCCAACGGATGCCGAGCTTGCCCTGCTGGAACCTTATCGGGAAGAACTTCTGGCCTCGCACCGCTCCGAGCGGCTATTTACCGACCCACTGCCCATCGATGAGCCTACGGACCTGCGCGAGCGACTGCGCCGCGCGCTCGAACTCCTGCGTGAGGCGGGGTATGAAATCGAGGACGGCGTGCTGATTCACTCAGCCACCGGCCAGCCGCTGCGCCTGGAAGTTCTGATGTACGACGCCGCACTCGAGCGCGTGGTACAGCCCATGCTGCGCAACATGGCCCGGCTCGGCGTGCAGACCTCCATGCGCATCGTGGATATCAACCAGTACCTCAACCGTCTGCGTAACTACGACTACGATATCGTGACCAGTCACTTCCCCCAGTCCAACAATCCGGGCAACGAACAGCGCGATTACTGGAGCAGCGCCGCGGCCGAGGCGCCGCAAAGCCGCAATCGTATGGCCTTGGCCCATCCGGCGGTGGACGCGCTGGTCGAGGATATCATCCGCGCCGATAGCCGAGAAACGCTGGATACCGCCGCCCACGCGCTGGATCGCGTGCTGCGCTGGGGCTTCTACGCCATTCCCCACTACCACTCGGGCGAAACGCGGATCGCCGTCTGGGACAAGTTCGGCTATCAGGAGCCGTTTCCCGAGTACGGCATGGATCTGGATGCCTGGTGGGTGGATCCCGTCCGTGAAGCGGAACTTCAGCGCCGCAACTGACGCATAACCCAGGCCCGCAGCGCCTGGCTGGCTTATCACTCATGGAGTGTACCGTGGCACGCTATACCCTACGCCGACTGCTGCTCATGATCCCCACACTTCTGGGCATCATGCTGTTGAACTTCATGATCGTTCAGGCCGCCCCGGGCGGGCCTATCGATCAGATGCTGGCGCGTTTCGAAGGCGCCAACGCCATGGCCAGCACACGTCTGGACATGGGCGGCGCGGATATTCAGGTCAATGACGACTCTCGCGGGGCGCGCGGCATCGACCCGCGCTTCATCGAACAGCTCGAGCAGCAGTTCGGCTTCGACAAGCCCGCCCATGAGCGCTTCATGGGGATGATGGCGGATTACCTGACGCTGGATTTCGGCACCAGCTTCTTTCGCGACCGTCCGGTGGTCGAGCTGATGATCGAGCGCCTGCCGGTATCGATTTCACTCGGACTCTGGACGACGCTGCTGGTCTATCTGATCTCGATTCCACTGGGTATTCGCAAGGCGCTGCGCCACGGCTCGCGCTTTGACGTCTGGACCTCAGGGCTGGTGATCGTCGGCTACGCAATTCCAGGATTTCTGTTTGCCATCATGCTGATCGTGGTATTTGCCGGCGGCAGCTACCTGGACTGGTTTCCGCTGCGCGGGCTCACTTCGCCGGATTTTTCCGATCTTTCTACCTGGGGTAAGGTGAAGGACTACTTCTGGCATATCACACTGCCGGTCGTCGCCGCCGCGATCGGCAGTTTTGCCACCCTCACCATGCTGACCAAGAACAGCTTTCTGGATGAAATCCACAAGCAGTACGTACTCACCGCCCGGGCCAAGGGGGCAACCGAAGGCCGCATCCTGTACGGCCATGTGTTCCGCAACGCCATGCTGATCATCATTGCAGGCCTGCCCGCCGCCATGATCGGCATCTTCTTTACCGGGGCGCTGTTGATCGAGGTCATCTTCTCTCTCGATGGGCTGGGGCTTTTAGGGTTCGAGGCGGTCATGCAGCGCGACTACCCGGTAATCTTCGGCACGCTGTTCCTGTATACCGTGATCGGGCTTGTGCTGAAGCTGATATCGGATCTTACCTATGTGTGGGTCGACCCGCGCATCGATTTTGCATCAAGGGAGTCGTGAGCATGGGCCTTATGACATCACGACTGCTCCAAGGACTGTCGCCGATCACCCGGCGTCGTATCGCGGCCTTCAAGGCCAACCGGCGGGCACGCGTTTCGCTCTGGCTGTTTGGCGGGCTATTCATCCTGAGCCTTGCGGCGGAGCTGATCGCCAACGACAAGCCGTTGATTCTGCACTTCGATGGCCAGTGGTACGCGCCGCTGCTGGTGGAGTATCCGGAAACCGAGTTCGGCGGCTTTCTGCCCACGCGCACCGATTATCTCGACCCGTTCATCCAGGAGCAGATCCACGACCACGGCTGGGCCCTGTGGCCGATGATTCCGTTCTCCTACCAGACGCTGGACATGCAGATGACCCGCCCTTCGCCGGCACCGCCGGACCGGCGCCACTGGCTGGGCACCGACGACCAGGGCCGTGACGTGCTGGCCCGGGTCATCTACGGCTTTCGCCTGTCGGTAGCCTTTGCCTTGGTGCTGACTGCGGGCTCTCTGGTGCTGGGCGTGCTTGCCGGCGGCGTGCAGGGCTATTTCGGCGGCAAGGTGGATCTCATCGGTCAGCGCATCACCGAGATCTGGTCGGGGCTTCCCGTACTGTTTCTGCTGATCATCCTGGCCAGCTTCGTGCAGCCAGGCTTCTGGTGGCTTCTGGGCATCATGCTGCTGTTCTCCTGGCTGGGGCTGGTCGATATCGTGCGTGCGGAATTTCTGCGAGCGCGTAATCTGGAGTACGTGCGCGCCGCCAAGGCCATGGGCCTGCCGTCACGGCTGATCATGTGGCGCCACGTGCTGCCCAACGCCATGGTAGCCACGCTCACCTTCATACCTTTTCTGTTTACCGGCGCCATCGGCACGCTGACGGCGCTGGATTTTCTCGGTTTCGGTCTGCCGCCGGGCGCCCCTTCACTTGGCGAGCTGGCAGCGCAGGGCAAGAACAACCTGCACGCCCCTTGGCTTGGCATCACCGCGTTCATGACGCTTGCCATCATGCTCTCGCTTCTGGTGTTCATTGGCGAAGGCCTGCGCGACGCCTTTGACCCGCGGCATATCAAACTCAGCCCCCGGCCGGCACAGGGAACCCCGCATGCCTGACTCAAACGTTTTAAAGCCGCTGCTGCGATTGACCGACTTCACCATCGCCTTCGACGGCCATACCGTGGTGGATTCGCTGTCGCTCAGCGTGAACGCTGGCGAAACCCTGGCGATTGTCGGCGAATCCGGCTCGGGCAAGTCGGTGTCGGCGCTGGCGGCGCTCAACCTTCTGCCCGGTAACGCCGAGGTGAGCGGTGAGCGCTGGCTGGAGGATACCGACCTTGACCGCCTTTCCAGCCGAGAGTGGAACGGTGTACGCGGCAACCGGGTAGGATTCGTGTTTCAGGAGCCCATGACCTCGCTCAACCCGCTCCACCGTATCGGCAAGCAGATCGGCGAGACGTTGCGCCTGCACCAGGGGCTTGGCGGCAAGGCGGCACGCTTGCGGGCCAGGGAGTTGCTCGAACAGGTGAAGCTGCCGCGGCCCGAGGAGCTGCTGGACGCCTGGCCCCACCAGCTTTCCGGCGGCCAGCGTCAGCGTGTGATGATCGCCATGGCGATTGCCAACAATCCTAAGCTTCTGATTGCCGACGAACCCACCACGGCACTCGATGTCACCGTACAACAGGATATTCTGGCGCTGCTGAAGGAGCTTCGCGACCACCATGGCATGGGCATGCTGTTCATCAGCCACGACCTCAACCTGGTACGCCGCTATGCCGAACGCGTATGTGTGATGTACCAGGGCAAGGTTCAGGAAATCGGCCCGGTGGAAGAGGTGTTTACTCGCCCCCAAAGCGACTACACCAAGGCACTGCTGGCCGCCGAGCCCGAAGGCCGCCCAGCCCCCTTTATCAAGGAGGCGCCGCTACTCACCGCACGTCAGCTAAGGGTCAGCTTCGCGCGTCCCAGGGCGGGACTTTTCAAGCGACAGCCACCTCCCTTTGAAGCCGTCAAGGCAGTTGATCTTGCCATTGCCCCGGGCGAGACGCTGGGTATCGTCGGTGAATCCGGCTCCGGCAAGACGACGCTGGCCTCGGCTATCATGCGTCTGGTGCAGAGCCAGGGAGAGATAAACCTGGGCGAGGCGCGCTTGAGCGAGCTTAACGGCGACACCCTGCGCCGCCAGCGCCATCGCTTCCAGATGGTGTTTCAGGACCCTTATGGCGCCCTCTCGCCGCGCATGCCGGTGTTCGATATCGTCAGCGAAGGCTTGCGCTTTCACTACCCGCACTTGACCCAGGACGAAGTCGCCGAGTGGGTGCACCAGACGCTCAGGGAAGTCGGCCTTCCGGAAAGCGTGGCGGCACGCTACCCGCATGAATTTTCCGGCGGCCAGCGCCAGCGCATTGCCGTGGCCCGGGCAATCATTCTCGAGCCGGAGCTTCTGGTGCTGGACGAGCCGACCTCGGCGCTGGATCGCACGGTGCAAAAGCAGCTGGTCAACTTGTTGCGCCAGCTCCAGGAGCGCCGAAAGCTGAGCTATCTGTTCATAAGCCACGACCTGGCAGTGGTACGCGCCATGGCGCACCGCATCATGGTGCTGAAAGATGGTGAAGTGGTCGAACAAGGACCCTGCCTGGATGTGCTGACTTCACCCCAGCACCCCTATACCCAGGCGCTGATTGCCGCCGCCCACCTGCACGAACTTTCTGCCTGACGCTTGGTTACAGGACTCAAGCTCAGGCGCGGGCAAATAATTTTATATGTAAGATAACGGTATAATATGAGTACGCCTGACAGCGCCCGATAAAGGGCGCTGGGCCAGATTTTAGAAGCTGGCGATCTCTTCGGCGCTGAGTTCGCGCCATTCGCCGGGGGCCAGGTCATCGGGCAGGGAAATGTCGCCAATCGACTGACGATGCAATTCGTTGACGTGATTACCAAGAGCAGCAAACATCCGCTTGACCTGATGGTAGCGCCCTTCGGTCAAGGTCAGTTCGGCGCATTGGGGGGTGATGAAGCGCAGCGTCGCGGGCTTGGTCGGCGTGTCCTCATCGTCGAGCAGAATGCCCTGGGCGACCTGCTCGATGGCGTGCTCTGCAGCGCTGCCCTCCCAAGGCTCGGCAAGCTCGGCAATATATACCTTGGCGCAGCGGTGCTTGGGCGAGGTCACGCGGTGGGACCACTGGCCGTCGTCGGTCAGAAGCAAAAGCCCGGTAGTATCCACATCCAGGCGCCCTACCGGCTGCAGCCGCTCCGCCTTGGGCAGGTCGATCAGATCGACCACCCGGGGGTAGAGCCCGCGCCGTGCGGTGCACTCCACCCCTGCAGGCTTGTGCATCATCAGGTAGCGAAGCCCAACCAGAGAGAGCGTCTCGCCGTTGAGCACCACCTCATCGCGCTCGGTATCGATGTGCGTTGACGCCTGCTTGACCGGTTCGCCGTTCAGCGTCACTTCGCCATTCTTGAGTGCCCGCTTGGCGAGACTGCGGGTCAAGGGGCTGGTTTCACTCAAAAAGCGGTCAAGGCGCATTATTGACCCACCCCTGGCAGCAGCGAAAAGCGGTCGGCATCTTGCCAGGCTGGAAATTTTTCACGAAAAGCATCGAGTTCCGTTTTATCGAGTATGCCCGTTTCAATGAACGGGGTATGGGCGGGATGGTCGATCAAGGGCTCGCCCTTGAAATCGACCAGCATGGAGTCGCCGCTGTAGGCCAGCCCCTTGGCATCTTCGCCTACCCGGTTGACGCCCACCACATACGTGAGGTTTTCAACCGCGCGGGCCTGAAGCAGTGTCCGCCAGGGCATACGGCGCGGGGCGGGCCAGTTGGCGACGCAAAGTAGCGCATCATACTCGAAGTGCTCGCCCTGCGCCGGTTGCTGACGTGTCCAGACCGGAAAGCGCAGGTCATAGCATACGCTGAGCAGCAGCTTGAAACCCTTGAGCTCGACGATCTGGCGCGTCTTGCCCATGCCGTAGCGCTCGTGTTCGCCGGCCATGCGAAACAGGTGGCGCTTGTCGTAATGGCGTGTTTCGCCCTCCGGTGTGGCCCAGATCATTCGGTTGTAGTACTGGCTGTCATTGCCGTGCAGGGCGTCATCCTTGATGGCAACGCTTCCTGTCATCACGCATCCGCGCGCCTTGGCCTGCGCCTTGAGCCAGGCAACGCTTGCACTCTCGTTCATCGGCTGGGCCATTTCCCGGGAGTTCATGGTAAAGCCGGTGGCGAACATCTCGGGCAGCACGATCAGGTCGGTGTCGCGGCTATCAAGCTCCCCCAGCAAACGCTCCAGGTGTGCATGATTGGCCTCGGGGTCTTCCCAGCGCAAATCACACTGTACAAGGCTCGTTTTCAGCTGCGTCATGCTACTTCTCCTTTCACCGGTGTGTTGTCATATTGTGTGATAGATTAGCATTTTTAAATAATGAGGCTGCTATGCACTCCCCTTCTGTTCGCGATCCCCAGGCAGCCAAAGGCGTCACCTTCGGTTTGACGGCCTATATCATGTGGGGCTGTTTTCCGCTCTACTTTGCGCTGTTCGAGGGCATGCCAGCTTTCGAGGTGCTGGTCCATCGCATCTTGTGGTCCTGCGTGTTTCTGGTGGGGCTGATCACGCTTTTAAAGCGTTGGACGCCGGTCGTGGCTGCCCTGAAAGAACCGCGCCGACTCGGCCGCGTACTGATCTGCGCGCTATTGATCGGCGCCAACTGGGGGCTTTATATCTACGCGGTAGAGAGCCGTCAGGTGCTGCAGGCAAGCCTGGGCTATTTCTTGACGCCTCTGGTCAACGTGGCGCTTGGCATGCTGGTGCTGCGGGAAGTCATGGCACGACTACAACTGGTGGCGCTGGGGCTTGCAAGCCTTGCCATCATCATCCAGTTTGCCCTGCTGGGCGAGCTGCCCTGGATCAGCCTGATGCTGGCGCTGAGCTTTGGCAGCTACGGGCTGTTTCGCAAACAGATACCGCTGGATGGCCTGTCCGGGCTGTTCGTGGAAACATTGCTGCTCTTTCCGTTGGCGCTTCTGGCGCTGACCTGGCTCAGCCTGCAGGGTGAATCGCATTTTCTTTATGACGCGCCCGTGAGCGTGCTGCTGGTCTCGAGCGGTGTAGCCACGGCGCTCCCGCTGCTGGCCTTTGCCGGCGCGGCCCGGCGGCTGCGCCTCTCGACGCTAGGGTTTTTGATGTACATCAACCCAAGCATCCAGTTTCTGATTGCCCTGCTCATCTTCGGCGAGCCGCTCGGCACCATTCAACTGGCCACTTTTATCATGATCTGGCTGGGCCTTGCCCTTTACTCCTGGTCATCCTGGCAGTCACGCCCGCGCCAGGTGGTGGACTGAAGAAGAACGATGATGCGCCAGCGGCAACGCCGTTTCAGTGGAGCGCTCTGGATGATAGCCGACCCGAAAACCGCCCCAGTGCTTGCCGTTGATATAGATGGGTACCGAGAGGTCATGCATGATTTCTCCGGTATCGCGCTTGTAGGTTTGCAGCAGCAAAGGCTGGGTATGCGCACCACAGCGGCTGCCCGTGGCATCATCGAAAATGCGCTTGCTGCGGCAGTACTTGAGATCATGGGCATAATCGCCGGTCGGTTCGCGGCTGACGCTGGCATTATGGGTGGGCACGTAGCCGTTGCGGTCGCAGGCAATGGCATAGCTCAGCCCGTACTGCTCTAACAGCGGCTCCTGAAGTGCCGGCAGGTGCTGGTCGGTGAAGGCATCGAATCCGGTGCGATAAAGCGGCGGCCGCGTGCCGGGGATGGTTTGATAATCCGGCTGAAATAGCGCCTGTGCGGTCACCTCACCTCGGGCAATGGCTTTTTCAAGCAGCTTGCCCATGTGATCGGCGGCCTGACGGGCTGCGATAAACACGTCCTGATGCCGCCCTTTCAGGCGCTGCTGGGCAAGCTCCCCATCCACGCCTTCGGCGGCCTCCATCAAGGCCCGCGCCTGGGCGGCCAGGTCGTGCATGTTGCGGTTACCCTCGTCGACATCGGCTTCCAGCTGGCCAAGGCTCTCGGCGACGGTCTGGCTGTGCGCCTTGGTGCTCTCCATGGACTCGGCGACGCCGGTAATTTCGAGCTGAACCTGATCGAACTCACCGGTCATCGTGCCCAGGCTTTCTCCCACCGCTTGCAGGCTTTCGGCCCGCTCGCGTACGCGGGTCATGAGTGACCCCAGGGTCACCGCCACCTGCTGGCCGCTTTGATGCATGTCCTTGACCAGCGTCTCGACGCTTTGGGTAGCGGTCGAGGTCTTCAACGCCAGGCTACGCACTTCCCCGGCCACCACGGCAAACCCGCGCCCGTGTTCACCTGCCCTGGCGGCCTCGATAGAGGCGTTGAGCGACAGAAGGTGGGTCTGCTCGGCGATGTCCTCGATCATGGAGGTCACGTTGCGCACTCGTTCGATCTTGTCATTGAGTGCGCCAAGCATGGCAAGCGCCTGATCGGAGCGCTGGGCGACCTCGCTCATGTCCCGGATGATGGCAGACAGCTCATCGCGATTGTGGTGCCCGGCCTGACGAGCGTTTTCCGCAAGCGAAGCAACTTGGGTGGCACTGGCGCTGACCTGCAGGATAGCGGTGTTGATGGCGCTCATGCTCGAAGAGGCTTCGCGGACCATGGCCTCCTGCTGGTTCAAGCGCTGATCCATCAGATCGGCGTAGTGGGACACTTCTGCCGAGGCGATGGCCGTGCTGCTGGCGCGGCCCATCAGTCGATAGGCCATGGCCTTGAGCGAGCCGTAATCGCGTAGCGGTTTCACCCCGCGAACCTGGGTCAAGCGCTCCGGGTCAGCCAGGTAAATGCCCGAGAGCGCGCTTACGACCAGCCCGGCCCCGGCCAGCAGGGCGCACAGCAGCGCCACGTACTCGAGGCCACGGGAATAAGAGACAAGCTCGATGGCCAGCACCAGCAGAATCAAGGGCACCAGTAAACGTAGCACTGATAAAGGTCGTCGCCGCATGGAAAGAACTCTTTTGTAATTGATGTTATTGAGCGCTTGAATACTGGACTACTGTATTCTCAGTCAGCTTAACGGGTTACGACTATGATGGAAGTAGCACTTTGGGAGCAGGAGAGCCGGTTAATTTTCTCACCGGTACCGCAAAGCGGTGGCGAACGCGTTAAGATTGGTATCTAACTAAAGAACGTTCGGTTCTTAAACCTTCTCGATGGCCCGGAACCCATGCTCAAGCGCTACCTACCCATCCTCGCGTGGCTACCCCACTACCATAGGCGCCTGCTGGGTGCTGACTTGCTGGCGGGGCTGATCGTCACCGTCATGGTCATTCCCCAATCACTGGCCTACGCGCTGCTGGCTGGATTACCGGCGGTGGTGGGTCTGTACGCCAGCATTCTGCCGCAGCTTTTCTACACTTTTCTGGGCACCAGCCGAACCCTGGCCGTAGGGCCGGTGGCGATCATCGCCTTGATGACCGGAGCGGCGCTCTCAAGCGTGGCCCAACCGGGCACAGCCACGTACCTCGAAGCCGCGCTGATTCTCTCGCTGCTTTCAGGAGCGATTCTGGTGGCGATGGGCGCGCTGCGGATGGGGTTTTTCAGCAACTTCCTGAGTCACCCGGTCATCTCCGGGTTCTTGACCGCCTCGGGCATCCTGATCGCGGTCAGTCAGCTGGGCAGTCTGCTGGGAGTCTCCAGCAGCGGTTTTACGCTGGTTGAGCGGCTGATGACGTTGATCCCCAACCTTGCAGGCATCAATCCTTACACCTTGATGATCGGCGTCGGCACCTTGACGTTTCTGATCGGCATGCGCCGCTTTGGCAAGAAGATCCTGACGGGCGTGGGCTTGCCCAAAGGGCTTGTCGATCTCATCACCAAGGCCGGCCCCGTCTTTGCCGTGGTGGCCACCACGCTGATGACCTGGCACTGGCAATTGGCGGACCAGAGCGTGGCCGTGGTGGGCGATATCCCCAGCGGCCTGCCGGCGTTGAGCTTTCCCTGGGGGGATGGTTCGCTGTGGCGCACGCTGCTGGTGCCGGCACTCTTGATCAGCCTGGTGGGCTTTGTCGAGTCGGTCTCCATGGGGCAGATGCTGGCTGCCAAGCGGCGCCAGCGCATTTCCCCCAATCAGGAGCTGATTGGCCTGGGAGCAGCCAACCTGGCCGCCGGTATCAGTAGCGGCATGCCAGTGACTGGCGGACTCTCTCGTACGGTGATCAACTTTGATGCCGGCGCGCAGACGCCGGCGGCCGGCGCCTTTGCGGCACTAGGCATCGCTCTGATCACGCTTTCGTTTACTGGCTGGCTTTTCTACCTGCCGATCGCAACCCTTGCCGCGACCATCACCGTATCGATTCTGACACTGGTGGATATCCCCATGCTGCGTCAGACCTGGCGCTATTCGCGCAGCGATTTTGCCGCCATGGCGGTCACCATTGTGCTCACCCTGGTAGAAGGTATCGAGGCTGGTATCATCGGCGGTGTAACGCTTTCCATCGCGCTGTTTCTCTACCGCACCAGCCGCCCGCACAGCGCCCTGGTAGGACGGGTGCCGGATACCGAGCACTTTCGCAATATCGAACGCCACGACGTTCAGGCGCCTACCAATGCAGCGCTTTTGCGTATCGATGAAAGCCTCTATTTCGCCAACGCTCGTTACCTGGAAGATACCGTCTACAACCTGGTGGCCAGCCACCCGGAGCTCGAGCACGTGGTGCTGATCTGCTCGGCGGTCAACCTGATCGACGCCTCGGCACTCGAGAGCCTGGACGCCATCAACGCCCGGCTGAAGGATTCGAACGTCAAGCTTCACCTCTCCGAAGTAAAGGGCCCGGTCATGGACAGACTCAAGAACAGCGATTTTCTCGACGCGCTGACCGGGCGGGTGTTTCTAAGCACCTACGCCGCGTGGCGGGAATTTTCCTAGTGTTGTGATTTACCTTCCCTTTACTAAAAAGCCAGGCCAATGCCTGGCTTTTTAGTATGCCCGAGGTCTTGACGCGTGCCCGCCGAGATAACGACGTTGACATATTACCGGCGGCTTCACTACTATCAATCGACAATTTGCAAAACAATATACCGCATAGCAAAACACATTGTAACTCAGCGTAACTTATTCCGCCTCACAACCATAATAAAGGAGCCTATCAATGCGCCCATCTGCTCGATACATGCTGATCGCCGCTTTCCCACTGTCACTGCTTGGCTCTGCTGTCAGCCATGCAAGTGACGTCGAGCTTCCCAGCACCATGGCCTGGACCGCCTACGGTACCAACTCCAGTGGCTACGCCCAGGCAGTCGCCATCGGTAATATGCTGCAGAACAAATACGACTCTTCAGTACGTATTCTGCCGGGTGAAAACGACGTATCGCGCATGACCCCGCTGAAGCAGGGACGCGTCGACTTGTGCGCCTGCGGGATCGCCAGCTACTACGGCATGGAAGGCGTGATGATGTTCGCCGACCGCGACTGGGGACCCCAGCCGATCCGCGTGATCACCACCTCCACCGCCTCCTTCGGCCTTTCCCTGGCCGTGGCCGGCGACCTGAACGTTGAAACGCCGGCGGATCTGGCGGGCAAGCGCATTGCTTATATCCGGGGGGATGATGCGCTCAACAAGGGTACCGAGGCGTATCTGGCCTTCGGCGGGCTTACCTGGGACGACGTGGAACGAGTGGACTATCCGGGCTATGCCCGCTCGTTCGACGGCATTATTGCCGGCGATGTGGATGCCTCTTTCACTACCACCGTCACCCCGCCTGCCCAGCAGCTGGCCAGCAGCCCGCGCGGCATCAATTGGCCGGTGCTGGACCCCAATGACGAGGCAGGCTGGGAGCGCATGGCCGCCGTCGCGCCCTACTTCCGCCCCCACGAAGTGACTGCCGGTGCCGGCGATATCAGCGCCGATGATCCGCTGGCGAGTGCCAGCTACCCGTACCCTATCGTGGTCGCCAATCAGGACCTGGAAGACAACGTTGCTTATGGCCTGATCAAGGCGCTGCAGGAGAACTATGACGACTACAAGGATAACGCCCCCGGCGCCAACGGATACGCTCTGGAGTACCAGGATCTACAGTGGGTCGTGCCGTTTCATGATGCGGTCGTCGAGTACTACAAGGAAATCGATGCGTGGACCGACGAGATGCAGGCACACCAGGACCAGCTGGTCGAACGCCAGCAGGTGCTGATCGACGCCTGGGAACAGTTCATGCAAGAAGCCCCGAGCGATAACGACGCCTTTGCCAGCGAGTGGATGAGCGCCCGCGCAAGCGCCCTGAGCGATGCCGGTTTCGAGCCGATCTTCGAGTGACACGCCACGGGGCGGCGCCCGCCGCCCCTGCTGATTGATGGAACGCCCTATGACCACCCATACTCCGCCTGCGGATCATCAGCAGGTCAAAGAAAAGATCAGCCAGATTCGCGAGCTTCCCCTGGCGCTACGCTGGATACCGGCCTTCATTACCGTGCTGTTGATGCTGATGACCCTGGACTATCTGTTCAACACCGGTCTTTTGACCTTCGTGACAGGGCTCGAAACACAGTTCTATTACGCCGTGGTGGCGCTGCTGCTGCCGCTGGTCTTTCTGCTCTGGCCATTGAGCAGCCGTCAGCAGGACAGCCCCATCCCCTGGTACGACTACCTGCTGAGCGCCGCGACGCTCACGGTAGGTGGCTACTTCGTCTATAACGCCGTGCCCATTCTCGAACGCGGCTGGGCATTTTCCGCCCCGGACCTGGCCATCTTCGCAAGCTACGCCTACTGGCTCTTGATCATCGAAGCGGCGCGCCGGGCGGGGGGTTGGCCCATCGCCATCATTGCCGCGGTGTTCTCGCTCTATCCGCTGGTCGCCGATATCGTGCCCGGCCCTATCCAGGCGTTCCCCTCCACGCTTGAACAGACCGCGATGTATCACACCATGAGCACCGAAAGCATCATGGGCGTGCCGCTGCAGGCCTTTGCCGGGCTGGTCATCGGCTTTCTGGTCTTTGGAGTGGTGCTGCAAAAAAGCGGCGGCGGCAAGTTCTTCATCAACCTGGCGTTTGCACTGCTGGGGCATGTGCGCGGCGGCCCGGCCAAGGTATCGATCTTTTCGAGCGGCCTTATGGGCTCGATGAGCGGCAGCGTGATCAGCAACGTCTTGACTACCGGCGTGCTGTCGATCCCCGCCATGCGGCGGATCGGCATGAGCCGCTCGTTTGCCGGCGGGGTGGAAGCCTGCGCCTCTACCGGCGGGGTGCTGATGCCGCCGGTGATGGGCGCCACTGCCTTCGTCATGGCGATGTTTCTGGATATTCCCTACTCTGCCGTGGCGCTGGCCGCGGTCATCCCGTCGATTCTCTACTTTCTGGGCCTGTTCATCCAGATCGACGCCTACGCCGCGCGCAACGACATCAAGGGCCTGCCCGCCGTGGAGCTGCCCTCGCTGAAACAGACGCTGAAAGAGGGCTGGTACTTCATCTTTGTCTTCGCCCTGCTGGTATGGATGCTGCTGGTGATGCAGCGCGAAGCCGTCGCCCCCTTCTATGCAACTGCGCTTCTGCTGGTGCTCAACCAGCTCTCCCGGCACAACCGCTGGGGCTGGTCGGACGTGGCCGACACACTCTCCTCGGCGGCCAAGCTGTTTGCCGAGCTGATCGCGATTCTGGCCGGTGTGGGGATGCTCGTGGGTGCGCTTTCCATGACCGGGCTCTCCGGCACCATCGCCAACGACTTCATCAATATCGCCGGTGGCAGCGTGCCGCTTCTATTGATCATGGGCGCGGTCACCAGTTTCGTGCTGGGTATTGGCATGACCGTTACCGCCGCCTACATCTTCCTGGCGGTCGCGCTGGCCCCGGCATTGATCCAGGGCGGCGGGCTGGACCCGATGGCGGTACACATGTTCATTCTGTACTGGGGCATGCTGAGCTTTATCACCCCGCCGGTAGCACTCGGCGCCTTTGCTGCGGCCACGGTAGCCGGCGCCCGCCCTATGGCTACCGGCCTGCAAGCCATGCGTCTGGGTAGCGTGATCTACTTCATTCCGTTTCTGTTCGTGCTCAACCCGGCGCTGATCATGCAGGGTGCGCCACTGTTGATCGTGGCCGTGTTTCTCCAGGCGGTCGTGGGCATCATCTTGTTCGCCTCGGCCATGCAGGGCTACCTGATGGGCGTGGGCAGACTCGGTTTTGGAGCGCTGCAGGAATTCGTCATTCGCGGCCTGGTACTGATCGCGGGGCTTTTGCTGGCCCTGCCCGGCGGCGGCATGGTACCGCTCAGTCAGCTTGAGCTGATTGGTCTGGCGCTTGCTGCTTTGCTACCGGGTATTTTACTGGCGCGCCTGAGCCAAAAACGCCACCAGCGTTTACTGACCTCACTTAACCCCACTTGATAACCAAATATTCACTATACAAAACAGAGCGAGTAAGCCATGACCGTCTCGTATCAGCGCCACGGCGATATCGGCGTCATCGAAATCGACAACCCGCCCGTCAATGCTCTGAGCCATGCCGTGCGTAGCGGCTTGATCGACGCGCTTGATGAGGGCATTGCCGACCCTCAAACCCAGACGCTGGTGCTGCTGGCAAGCGGGCGTACCTTTATTGCCGGGGCGGACATTCGCGAATTCGGCAAGCCTTCCCAGGCGCCTATACTTCCCGAGGTCATCACCGCGCTCGAAGCCAGCCCCAAGCCGCTTATCGCCGTACTCCACGGCACCGCGCTGGGGGGCGGGCTGGAAGTGGCGCTGGGGTGTCACTATCGGGTTGCTCTGAAAGGCACGCACGTGGGCCTGCCGGAGGTGAAGCTAGGGCTTCTGCCCGGTGCCGGCGGCACCCAGCGCCTGCCGCGCCTGGCCGGAGTGTCGTTTGCGTTGGATATGATCACCAGCGGGCGCTTCGTAGGCGCTGATGAAGCGCTTGCCGCGGGCATCATCGATGTCGTAAGCACAGCACAAACGCCTCTGGATGCAGGTCTGGCAGCGGCGCAGGACGCCGCGGCCGGGCGCATCCAGCCCCGGGTGACCGGCGAGCTGCCTGCCCCAGCGCCCGATGCTGATGCTATCGCGGCGATGACAGCGCGGCTGGAGCGTGAGGCGCCCGAGCTTTTCTCGCCGTTTCGTATCGTCGAGGCCGTCGAGGCATGTACTACCTCAGCGTCGCTTCAGGAAGGTCTCGACCTCGAACGAGCGCTTTTCATGGCGTGCATGGAGTCGCCCCAGCGCGCCGGGCTGATTCACCTGTTCTTCGCTGCGCGCAGCCCACACCAGGTGCCGGATGTCGAAAACGCCGAACCGTTCAAGCGCCTCGCCTTGATCGGCAAGCACCCGCTATTCGAGAAGCTTCAAGCGGCCGCGCCGCGCGACTGGCTCGAGCTTGCTAGTGCCCCGAACGCGGACACCGAGCTTTGCATCCTCGCCCCGGATGTTACGGCTGAGGGATGTCCGACAGGCGCCGTGCGTTTAACCCTCGAGCATCTCGGGCAAGGCGAATCCGATGCGGGGCTTAGTCTGGTGCTCGCCGAAAGCGGCGCATTTGATGAGCTGGTCAATCACGGCGTCGATGGCCTGGCCCAGCAGCGCGTCGCGCTCACGTTAAAAGCGCTGCGCCTAAGCGTGGTAGTCAGCAGACAGAAAAGTCTACTCGGCACGCTCAGCGCCGCCGCGAAGGGGGGCGCTGAAAAAGCCCAGACGGCGCTCGAAGCCGCAAGCCTGGGAATCGCCGCGCGCGGCGAATGCTACCGGGAAAGTGATATCGATCTGCTGGCCGTGGAAGCGTTGAACTATCCGCGCCACCTGGGCGGACCCCATCGCCAGGCCACGCTTGCCAAGGAGTCCTGATCATGAATCTTACCTTTAGTCCCGAGGAGCAGGCCTTTCGCGCCGAAGTGTGTCAGTTTCTCGCTGATAACCTGCCCGAGGACATCCGCGAGCGCGTACGTCTTGGGCGCCATTTGCGTGCCGATGACTACCTGCGTTGGCAGACCCTGCTCAGCGAGCAGGGCTGGCTTGGCGCCAACTGGCCTGTCGAGCACGGCGGCCCAGGCTGGGGTCCGGTGCAGCGCCATATCTTCGATGAAGAGTGCGCCGCCGCCCACGCCCCCACCGTGGTGCCTTTCGGGGTAAACATGGTGGCGCCGGTGATCATGAAGTTCGGCACCCCCGAGCAGCAGGCATACTACCTGCCGCGCATTCTGGACAATCGGGACTGGTGGTGCCAGGGCTACTCCGAGCCCGGCGCCGGCTCGGACCTGGCAAGCCTGAATACCCGCGCCGTGCGCGATGGCGATCACTACGTGGTCAATGGCCAGAAGACCTGGACCACCCTGGGGCAGCACGCCAACATGCTGTTTTGCCTGGTACGCACCGACCCGGTTGCCAAGAAGCAGGCCGGTATCAGCTTTCTTTTGATCGACATGCAGACGCCGGGCATCACGGTGCGCCCGATCGTCACCCTCGATGGCGCGCACGAAGTCAACGAAGTCTTTCTGGATAACGTACGCGTCCCGGTGGAAAACCGCGTGGGCGAAGAGGGCCAGGGCTGGACCTGCGCCAAGTTCCTGCTTACCCACGAGCGGACGGGTATTGCCGGGCTTGGTCACGCCAAGCAGGCGCTGCGCCACCTGAAGTCGCTGGCGGGTCATGTCGAGCACCGCGGCAGGCCCCTGTTGGAACTGCCAAGCTTTCGCCAGCGCGTGGTGAAAGCCGAGCTCGAACTGATGGCGCTCGAGGTAACCAATCTGCGCGTGATCGCCGCCGCGCGCGGCGGCGGCGCCCCGGGCGCGGAAAGCTCGCTTTTGAAGGTGCGGGGCTCGGAGCTTCGCCAGGAGCTCAGCGAGCTGACCCGGCGGGCGCTTGGCCCGGCAGCCGTCGCGTTCTTTCCCGACTTTCTCTATCGCGACGAACCGCTCGATGCGGCCTATGCCGAGCGCGCGGCAGCCAGCGCCCAGTACTTCAACCGGCGCAAGCTTTCGATCTACGGCGGGGCCAACGAAATACAAAAAGGCATCGTCGCCAAAACCATTCTCGGCATGTAAGGGGACACCATGGATTTTGCTTTAACCGATGAGCAGCGCATGCTTGAAGAGACGCTGACCCGCCTGGTGGCCGACCGCGTCTCGCCGGAACAGCGCCGCACGCGGCTCCAGGCGCCCTCGCCCGGCGCCTCGTCGCTTTGGCAAACCTTCGCTGAGCTCGGCCTTCTGCACATGCCTTTCAGCGAAGAAGCCGGCGGACTTGGCGGCGACGGCACCGACCTGATGATTATCCTGCAGGCGCTTGGCCGGGGCTTGGTGCCGGAACCCTACCTGTTCGGGCTGGTGCTGCCGGGTACGCTACTGGCGCTGACCGGCGATGATGCCCAGCGCGCGCGTTGGCTCGCGCCGCTGCTTGAAGGCGAACACCAGCTGGCGCTCGGCTGGCAGGAAACCGCCGCACGCTATGACGCTCAGGCCATGACTACCCAAGCACGTCAGAAAGAGGGGCAGTGGCACCTCAGTGGCCGCAAGGATCTGGTGATGAACCTCGGCGCCGCTGCCGTCACGCTGGTCACCGCGAAGCTTGAAAGCGGCAAGTTGGGGCTGTTCTTGGTACCTGTGGCCACTCCCGGCGTTCGCAGCTTTACCTATCAGACCATGGACGAGCAGCCCGCCGGGGATCTTACGCTTGAGAATGTCACGCTTGCCCAGGAGCACTGCCTGAGCGAGGACGTGGAAAGCGCGCTCGACGAGACGCTTGCCATTGGCCGCGCCGCGCTCTGCGCACAGGCCATTGGCGCCATGGAATCCGCTTGCGACCAAACCCTTGCGTATCTGAAAGAGCGCAAGCAGTTCGGGGTGCCTCTGGCGACGTTTCAGGCGCTGCAGCACCGCATGGTAGATATGCATCTGCATCTTGAGCAGTCCCGCTCCATGGCGATTCTGGCAGCCACCAGCCTGACGCTTGCGAATGATGAGCGCGACTACAAGGTCGCCGCGGCAAAAGCGTACTGCGGCGAGTCCGCGCGCTTTATCGCCGAACAGGCGATTCAGCTGCACGGTGCCATGGGCATGACCAACGAGTGCCATGTGGCCGCCTACGCCAGGCACCTGATAATGTTCGATCACTACCTGGGCGATAGCGACTACCACCTGGAGCACGTCAGCGATCGGCTCAGCGCCGCTTAAGGAGTGTTAAATGACCTCACAAACCGGTAACGTTGTCACCACCACCGACCTGGAAGACGGCGTGGTGGAAGTGGCGATCAGCAGGCCAGATGCGCGCAATGCACTTAACGAGGAAACCGCTCTGGCGCTCAATGAAGCGCTGGCGCGGGTGGCCGACGATCCCAGCGTGCGCTGCGTGATTCTGCGCGGTGAAGGCAGTGCGTTCTGCGCCGGCGCCGATCTTGCCGAGTTCGAGAAAGCCGACGCCCGGCCCGCCAGCGAGCGCCTGGCTACGCTATTTCTGCCTGCGTTGAAAAGCCTGATGGCCATGGAGAAACCGGTCATCGCCGCGGTCAGCGGTGCCGCGGCGGGCATCGGGGTCTCCTACGTACTGGCAAGCGATATGGTGGTCATGGGCCGCTCGGCCTACCTGAAACTCGCCTTCATCAATATCGGGCTGATACCCGACGGCGGTGCCTGCTGGCATCTTGCAAGAAAGCTGGGCCACGCTCAGGCGTTCGAGATGGCGGCTCTTGCCACACCCATTGATGCCGAGCGTTGCCAGACGCTGGGGCTTGCCAATCGTGTGGTAGGAGATGACGAAGTGGTGGCACAGGCGCGTGGGCTTGCCCATCAACTGGTCGCGCAATCGCCCCAGGCTCTGGCGGCAACCAAGCGCGCGCTGCGCAAGGCCGCCGGGCTTTCGCTGGATGACACCCTACGCCTGGAAGGCGAACTTCAGGATCAATGCAAGGCCACCGACGATTTCAAGGCACGCGTCGCGGCATTTCGTCAAAGCCGGCGCAGATGATCCAGGGCCTTTTGATAATCCGCCTTCAGCGTAGCCACTTCGTCGGCCACGCTGCCGAGTGTATCGATGGCGCCCACGCCCTGCCCCGCACCCCAGATATCCCGCCAGGCCTTTGATTTGCTGCTACCGCCGGAGCCGTAGCGCATCGCGCTCTTGTCACTTTCGGGCAGCGCGTCCGGGTCAAGCCCCGCCTGCGCGATGCTCTGGCGCAGGTAGTTGCCGTGCACGCCGGTAAACAGATTGGTATAGACGATATCCCCCGCCGCCGCGTCCAGCACCATCTGCTTGTACTCTGCCTGAGCGCGGGCCTCCTGGGTGGCGATAAAGCGCGTGCCCATATACACGAGATCAGCTCCCAACGCGCGCGCCGCGGCAATCTGCTTGCCTTTGGTGATGGCGCCAGCAAGCACCAAAGGCCCGTCGAAGAACCGGCGCACCTCTGCCACGAAGGCAAACGGATTCAGCCGCCCGGCATGGCCGCCGGCGCCTTGGCACACCAGAATCAGGCCATCGACACCGGCATCCACCGCCTTTCTGGCATGGCGCAGTGTGGTCACATCGTGGAATACAAGCCCGCCATAGGCATGCACCTGCTCGACCACCCGGTTCGGCGCATGTAGGCTGGTAATCACCAGCGGTACCTCGAACTCGGCGCAAAGCGCCACATCGTGCTCGAGCCGGTCGTTGGTAGGGTGCACGATCTGATTCACCGCAAAGGGCGCGGCCGGGGCATCGGAATGCGCTTGATTATACTGCGCCAGATGCTGGGTGATCTGCGCAAGCCACTCGCGCAGCACTTCGGCCGGGCGAGCGTTGAGGGCGGGAAACGCGCCGATGATACCCGCCTGGCACTGAGCAATGACAAGCTCCGGGCCCGAGACGATGAACATGGGCGAACCAATGACCGGCAGGCGCAGTGAAGCGGTAAGTTTATCCATCATGGGCATCTCGCAGGTCGGTGATTCAATATCAGGCAGCAAAAGGCCCCTTTCGGGGCCTTGGTGTCGAGCGCTTTACAGCTTTCTCTCGAGCTCGGGCAGCAGCTCGAATAGATCGCCCACCAGCCCGTAATCTGCCACCTGGAAGATTGGCGCCTCGTCATCCTTGTTGATTGCGACGATCACCTTGGAGTCCTTCATCCCCGCCAGGTGCTGGATCGCCCCGGAGATGCCCACGGCGATGTACAGATCCGGGGCAACGATCTTGCCGGTCTGTCCCACCTGCATGTCGTTGGGCACGAAGCCAGCGTCCACCGCCGCGCGGGAGGCACCCACCGCCGCGCCCAGCTTGTCGGCAATGCCGTCGAGCAGCTTGAAGTTGTCGCCGTTGCCCATGCCGCGTCCGCCGGAGATCACGGTCCTGGCGCCGCCAAGCTCCGGACGGTCGGACTGAGCAAGCTCCTCCTTGACGAACTGCGACTGGGTGTTCTCGACCACCGTATCGACAGCTTCAATCGCCGCACTGCCGCCCTCGCTTACCGCGTCGAATGCCGTTGTACGCACGGTCATCACTTTCAACGCGTCATCGCTTTTCACCGTGGCGATAGCGTTACCGGCGTAGATCGGGCGCTTGAAGATATCGGCGCTGTCGATGGCCAGCACCTCGGAAATCTGACTGACATCCTTCAGCGCGGCAACCCGAGGCAGCACGTTCTTGCCCGTGGTAGAGGCACTGGAGAGAATATGGGTGTAGTCGTCGGCCAGCGCCACGATCAGTGCGCTTAGTGGCTCGGCGAGCTGATGGGCGTAGACGCTGTGATCGGCCAGACGTACACGACTGACGCCGTCGAACCTGGCGGCGGCGTCAGCTGCGCCTTGAACGCCTTCACCGGCTACCAGCACATCGATGTCACCGCCAACCTGCTGGGCGGCGGCCACGACGTGGGCGGTGGTGGCGGCAAGCTCGCCTTCATGAAGATCGGCAAGAACCAGAATGCTCATGGTATGGACTCCTTTTCAAAACGGGGAAGTGGTTGAAGCAGCCTTGGTTTAAAGCACTTTGGCTTCGTTCTTGAGCTTGTCGATCAGCTCATCTACCGAGGCCACCTTGACCCCACCCTTGCGCTCCGCCGGGGTTTCGACCTTCATCAGGCTCACTCTTGATGCTACCTCGACGCCGTAGTCAGCCGGCGACTTGGACTCCAGCGGCTTCTTCTTGGCCTTCATGATATCGGGAAGCTTGGCATAGCGCGGCTCGTTCAAGCGCAGGTCGGTGGTAAGGATTGCGGGCAGCGTCAGCGCCACGGTCTGCAGGCCGCCATCGATCTCGCGGGTCACATTGACCTTGTCACCTTCAACCACCACTTCGGATGCAAAGGTGCCCTGAGGCATATTGGCCAGCGCAGCGAGCATCTGGCCGGTCTGGTTGTTGTCAGTATCGATGGCCTGCTTGCCAAGGATCACAAGCCCGGGCTGCTCTTCTTCCACCACCTTGGCCAGCAGCTTGGCCACCGCCAGGGATTCGACACGTTCGCCGGCCTCGATGTGAAGCGCCCGGTCAGCCCCGAGTGCAAGCGCGGTGCGCAGCTGCTCCTGGGCAGCCTTCGGGCCGATGGATACGGCGACCACTTCCGTGGCAGTGCCCTTCTCTTTAAGACGCACGGCTTCTTCCACGGCGATTTCGCAGAAAGGATTCATGGCCATCTTGACGTTGGTCAGATCGACATCGGAGTGATCCGCCTTGACGCGAATCTTGACGTTGTAATCGATGACGCGTTTTACCGCGACGAGAATTTTCATAAGGCATGCTCCAGGCGATCAAAACGAGTATTCATATCGCTTGCATGAGTAAGACTTATCTCGACAAATCTTTATTCTGCATAGCGAAATTTCATTTCAATTTATAAAAAATACAATAAAAAAACGCCGTATAAAGGTCAAGCGCTTCCTGCGCGCAGGAGCTTTAAAACGGTGACCACATGAACCAGACAGCCAATAAAGGAATCGAGATCGCCAGAAAGCGACCGTTCCAGCGATAGCCAATCCACGTCGCCCGGACCCCGGTAAAGCGCGAAAGAATCAGCATCGATGCCGTCATGGGGGAAGACATGAGCGCCAGCGCCCAGCCCACCATCAGCGAGGCGCCCACCATGGCCGGTGAAAGCCCTTCGATGCGCAGCGTCGGTAACATCCCCACCAGCAGCGTCACGGTAACGATAGGATTGACACCCACCTGAGCGAGCCCCACTACCATCAGCATGGCAAGCACTGCATTAAAGGCGCCCAACGAATCCAGTACTGCCAGCAGTGGCGCCAACTGCTGGGTATCGATCAGCTCCACACACAGATGCCCCAAATAACCCGCAGCCCCCAGCACCACGATTTCGTTGGCACTGGGAGAAAGCAGCCAGGGCAGTTGACGATGCAACGCGCAGACAGCGGCTGGCAGGCCTGCATAACCCAGTCTGCGCCGCTGCCAGGCAAGCCAGACCAGCGCCGCGATGGGTGCGCCGAGCAGCGCCGCGATCGGCAGGCGTAGCGACAGAAGCCACGCAATCGAGAAAACGAGGGCCACAATCCCTATCAGCAGCATGCTGAACTGCCCAAGCGGGCGCAGCGAAGGTGACGCGAGCTGAACGCGATTGGCAGGGGGATGCGGCCCGGTAAAGAAATCAACCGTCCAGCCCACCGCGAAAATCATCCCAGCCGCGCCCAGAATAAAGGGCGCTAGTTCCCACCAGGTGATCTGGGGCAGACTCGACAGCACTACGGCTACACCAATACCCATGGGGGAAATCAACGGCGCGAGTGCAAAACCTCGCAACAGGGCCAGCATCATGCGGCGCCGGCGCGCCTCGCGCACCCAGGCGCGCCCTTGGGCCGCCTCGAGCGTATTGCTTTTCTCGATCATGGCGGCAAACAGGTTGAGCACGCCGATGTTGAGGATAATCCCGAACAGCGCCGAGCCAAGCGATAGAATCGGATAGCGGCGGCTTGGAGGCTGCAGCAGCATGCTCTGTCCGCAGCGGCGCACCAGGCGCGAGCGATAGGCCGGCAGGCGCAGCATGCTTAGCGCCACCACAAAGGTGGCGAAGAAGGAAAAGCGGCCTCCGGCCTCAAACAGCAACTGTCCAGGGGCGGGCGAGCGCCAGAGCGCGAGCAGTGTCAGTAGTCCTGCGGCTATCAGCAGCCCCCTGGCCATACGGCTTAACTGCCCGGCCAGGGTAGCCAGGTAGCCTGCGAGCGCGACAATGCCGATGCCTTGGGCGACACTACTGCCAACGACCAGATGGATCAGCGTAGCGCTTGTAACCAGCAGCAGTAGCGAAACCCGCAGGCGGGCCAGGGTCACTCGCGAAACGCCCGCAGCTGCGCAATGGGCAACCCCTCAGGAGATTCGCTGCCCGGGCGGCGCTTGAACGAGCCTTCACCCATGGCGACAAGGTTGCCCTGAGCGTCGACGATATCCGCACTTGCCATGAAGATCTTGCGCCCACCGCCGCGCAACACGCCAGTTGCCCGCAGCACGCCGTACCTGGCCGGGCCCACGAAGGTGGTGCTGAGCGAGAGAGTCACGGCGCGCCGGGCGTTACCCGCCACCGGGCAGTAAAGCCCGGCCAGGCTTAGCGCGTTATCCAGCATTGAGGCGAGCACCCCGCCATGAACGTTGCCGCTGCGGTTCAGGTGCTTCTCGTTCAGTGCAAGCTCGACCACGGCGCGCGCCTCGCTCCACTCGACCACGTAAAAGCCCAGCAGGTCATTGAAACCGCCGGGCTCATCGGTCTGATCGCCGGTTTGTGTCTCATCGGTCAAGCGCATCACTCGCCCTCCTGCTGGGCCAGATCCCGCAGCCGCCCCTTGAGAATCTTGCCGCTGGCGGTCGAAGGCAGCGCGTCCATGAGCACAATCTGCGTGGGACGTTTATAAGGCGCCAGCCGCTCAGCGATAAAGGCTCTGAGTTCAGACATATCGATCTCCACGCCGGGCTCGCACTGCACGAATGCCACGACCTCCTCGTTTCCGGCAATCTGACGGCCTACCACGGCGGTAAGCGTGACCGCCGGGTGTTCGTTGATCACCGCCTCGACATCCGGCGGATAGATATTGAATCCCGAGCGAATGATCAGCTCTTTACTTCGCCCGACGATATACAGCTGGTCGTCGTGATCGATGCGCGCGATATCCCCGGTATTGAGCCAGCCATCCTCGGTCAGGGTGACACGCGTGGCCTCGGGCTGGCGAAAGTAGCCTTTCATGACGTTGGGGCCGCGCACCCACAGCTCGCCCACTTCATCGCCGGACTGCTCGCTCGTGCCGCTATCGCCAAGCGGCTCCAGACGGTACTCGAGTAGCGGCAGCACGCGGCCTACGGTACTGCTGGTGTGGCGGTCATCGATACGCGTCTGGCTGATCGTCGGGCTGGCTTCGGTAAGCCCGTAACCGTTATGCAGCGTCAGCCCGAACGCCGCTTCCACACGGGTCTTGGTGTCGCTATCCAAGGGTGAGCCGCCAGCAGAGATATAAATCAGTTCCGGAGCCTCGAGCGTGCATCGTTCACGCTTGAGAAACTCAAGCGCACGGGCATACATGGCCGGTACGCCCTGAAGAACGGTAATTCGCTCCTTCTTGAGAGTGCTAAGTAGGTGGCTAGCATCAAAGCGCGGCACGGTGTACAGGCAGGCGCCGTTGTACAGCGAGCCCATGCACACCGAGGAGAGCCCGAACACGTGCGACATCGGCAGTACGCCGTACACCCGCTGGCCTTCGCTCAAGTGGCGCATGCCGCCGGAAATCGAGGCAATGTACAGGATGCCACGGTGAGTCAGCATGACGCCCTTGGGCGTGCCGGTGGTGCCCGAGGTATAGATCATCGCCGCTACTTGCTCGGCACCGCCTGCGTATACCGGCTCAGGGTCGGTTTCATAAAGAGATGAAATGGCCAGCCCGCCCAGCCGAGGGTGCTGGTAGCGGCCCGCCCCATGACGCTCGGCGTGTGCACACGCTTCCGGCGAGGCATCGCAGGTATAGAACACCCGCCGGGGCAGGCAGTTGGCTTGAATCAGATCGACTTCCTGGGCAGAAAGGCGCGAATTGACGATCGCCACCCAGACATCCATTCCGCTGGCCGCCAGCAGCAGAACCACCAGGGCGCGGCAATTTTCGCTCACCGTCATTATCCGGTCGCCGGGACGAATATCCATTCCCCGCAGCCAATCGCAAGCGGCGCATATCTCCTGACCAAGTTCTGCGTAACTCCAGCGCACGCTACCGTCGACGAGGGCGGGTTGATCAGCCAGGCGCTGGGCGTTCTCCAGCACTCGAGTGCTTAGTCGTTCGGGCAACTGGGCGATGAGTTCACTGGCCAGGTGCCCGAAGATCGCTTCATCCGGCGCCTGGTAGGTAACCGACAGAGCCATCAGGACGCCTCCCGCACCATGTTCCGGGCAATCACGATCTGCTGAATCTGTGTGGTGCCTTCATAGATACGGAACAAGCGCACGTCGCGGTAGAAACGCTCGACAGCATATTCGGACATGTAGCCCGCCCCGCCGTGCACCTGCACCGCACGGTCTGCCACCCGGCCCACCATCTCGGCGCAGAAGAGCTTGCAGCAGGAGGCCAGCGTCGAGACGTTTTCGCCGGCATCCTTGCGCCTTGCGGCATCCATCACCATGGTCTTGCCGGCGTAGGCTTCGGTCTTGCTGTCGGCAAGCATGGCCTGAATCAGCTGGTGCTCGGCCAGGGCCGCGCCAAACTGCTTGCGCTCCATGGTATAGCGCAGCGACTCCTCCACCAGACGCTCGGCCACCCCCACGCATACTGCCGAGATATGCAGCCGGCCGCGGTCGAGTACCTTCATGGCGGTCTTGAAGCCCTGCCCCTCCTTGCCGCCAATGATGTTCTCGGCCGGCACTCGGCAGTTCTCGAAAATGATGTCGCAGGTATGCGCCCCCTTCTGGCCCATCTTGTTATCCGCCGGGCCACGATGAAGCCCCGGCGTGTCGCCTTCCACGATAAAGGCAGAGATACCGCCAGCGCCTTTATTATCCGGGTTGGTACGCGCCATGACGGTATAGAGATCAGCTTCAGGGCCGTTGGTGATGTAGCGCTTGGTGCCGTTCAGGATGTAGTGGTCGCCATCGCGCACCGCGGTGGTACGCAGGCTGGCCGCGTCGGAGCCGGAGTCAGGCTCGGTCAGGCAGAACGAGCTCAAGATCTCGCCAGTCGCCAGGCGCGGTACGTACTTCGCTTTCTGCTCCTCGGTGCCGTCAATCAGAATGCCCTGAGCGCCGATACCATTATTGGTGCCAAATACCGAGCGAAACGCCGGCGAGGTCTTGCCGATCTCCATGGCAACCAGCGCTTCTTCTTCCATGGTCAGACCAAGGCCGCCGTACTCTTCGGGAATCGAGAGTCCGAAAAGGCCCATCTCTTTCATCTCGGCGAGAATCTCCGGCGGCACGGCGTCCTCTTCGGCAAGCCGTGCCTCGTTGGGAATCAGGCGCTCGCGAACGAAACGGGCAATGGTATCGACTAGCTGGCTGATCAGTTCGGGGTCACGAATCATGGCGGCTCCTGGTGGCAAGGAATGGTTATAATGGGTTGCGAACCGCTATATTCCGCTTTGCGAAATCAGCGTCCACATTACTTGTCAGGCACTTTTGCATAGCCTAGGATGGCAGTCAATAATCGGAATACTATTTTGCAATGCAAAACCACAACGTATAAAAGACATTAATGGCTGCGAGGATCCAGCTTATGGCGTTTGAATCGACCCCCTTTCCCTTTACCACACTCGGCGTTGTAGGCACCGGCGCCATGGGCCGGGGTATTGCTCAGCTTGCCGCTCAGGCAGGGCTCGACGTCGTTCTATTCGATGTCCAGCTGGGTGCTGTCAAAGAGGCTAAAGCCTTCATAGAAGGCTTGTGGGAGCGAAGCGCGGAAAAGCAGCGCATTACTTTTGAA
Organism: Vreelandella aquamarina; assembly: GCF_020075495.1. Classification (GTDB taxonomy): domain Bacteria; phylum Pseudomonadota; class Gammaproteobacteria; order Pseudomonadales; family Halomonadaceae; genus Vreelandella; species Vreelandella aquamarina_A. The sequence continues at coordinate 53,668 of NZ_JABYQT010000005.1, read as the reverse complement.
AAGGCGCAGCAGTACAGCAATCAGTTGCGCGAAGCCAATGCGCTGACCGAGCTTGCCGATTGCGATATCGTCGTTGAGGCGATCGTGGAAAAGCTGGAGGTCAAGCAGGGGCTTTTCAGCGAACTGGAAGGCATCGTGAGCACGCAGGCGGTGCTTGCTACCAACACCTCTTCGCTTTCGGTCACGGCGATTGCCGCGGCCTGTCAGCATCCAGAGCGCGTGATCGGCTTTCACTTCTTCAACCCCGTACCGTTGATGAAGATTGTCGAGGTCATCCCCGGCCTGCGCACGCACAGCGATGTTACCCATCGCGTTACTGCACTCGGTGAGGCCATGGGCCACTTTACTGCCCTGACCACCGATACCCCGGGGTTTCTGGTCAACCACGCCGGGCGCGCCTTTGGTACCGAGGCGCTGCGTATTCTGGGTGAAAGCGTGACCGACCCGGCCACTATCGACCGCATCATGGTGGATCAGGGCGGGTTTCGCATGGGGCCATTCACACTGCTGGATCTGACCGGGCTGGATGTCTCCCACGCGGTGATGGAGTCCATCTACCACCAGTTTTATGAGGAGCCGCGTTTTCGCCCTTCTCCGCTCACGCGCCAGCGTTTGAGCGCCAACCTTCTGGGCCGCAAGACCGGCGAGGGCTTCTACCTCTATGTAGATGGCCAGCAGCAGATGCCCGTCGAGCCTGAAATTGCTTCAGTGCCAGCCTGCCCGGTATGGATCAGCCAGGACGACCCGCAAAGCGCGAAGCTGCTCGCCGAACTCGTCGAAAGTGCTGGCTGGACGCTGGAAAGTGGTGAAAAGCCCTCCGCCGAAGCGCTTTGTCTGTTGACCCCCTTTGGTGAAGATGCCACCGGCTGCGCCCTGCGCCAGGGTCTCGACGCCAGGCGGTGCGTCGCCGTGGACATGCTCGCCGGGCTCGAGAAGCGCCGCAGCCTGATGGGCACGCCCATCACCCAACCTGAATACGTGCAAGCCGCCGCACACCTGCTCCACCAAGACGGCACACCGGTAAGCACCCTTTCGGACAGCAACGGCTTCGTTTTGCAGCGCATTACCGCGTGTATCGTCAATGTGGGCGCCGAAATCGCCCAGCAAGGCGTGGCCGACCCTGCCACCATCGACCGCGCCGTGGAGCTTGGCCTGGGCTACCCCTTTGGCCCGCTGAAAATGGGTGACCACTACGGGGCAGCGCGCATCATGACGATCTTGAACAACTTGCTTGAGGCGACCGGCGACCCGCGCTACCGCCCAAGCCCCTGGCTACGCCGCCGTGCCGAGCTTTCGATGTCACTGACAGCGGCTTGATGACAACAAGGAGCCTTACATGCAAGACGCCTACATTTATGACGGTATCCGCACACCCTTTGGCCGCCATGGCGGCAGCCTTGCCGCCATTCGTCCGGATGAACTTCTGGGTCTGACGCTCAAGGCGCTGGTGGCACGTAACCCCTTCGCGCCGGAAAGCTATGAAGAGGTACTGGCCGGCTGCACCAACCAGGCCGGCGAGGATTCGCGCAACGTGGCCCGCCACGGTGGCCTGTTGGCCGGCCTGCCCATTGATATTGCCGCGCAGACCGTCAACCGTCTGTGCGGCAGCGGCCTTTCAGCCATGATGGACGCCGCCCGCGCCGCGCGCCTGAATGAGGGCGAGCTGTTTCTGGCCGGTGGCGTGGAATCCATGTCCCGGGCGCCCTTCGTGCTGGGCAAGGCAGAGTCGCCCTACGCCCGCCACCAGCCCATGTTCGATACCGTCATCGGCTCGCGCTTTCCTAACCCCTGGATTGCCCAAGAGTTCGGCAGCCACAGCATGCCGGAAACGGCTGACAACATAGCCCATGATCTGAACATTGGCCGCGAAGCAAGCGACGCCTTCGCCGCGCGCTCCCAGGCCCGCTACGCGAAAGCGCTGGCCGGCGGCTTTTTTGAGGGCGAAATAGTTGGCGTCGAAGTCCCACAGGGGCGCAAGCAGCCGCCGCTGCTGGTAGACAAGGATGAACACCCGCGCCCGCAGAGTACCGAGGACAAGCTTGCCAAGCTGAGCGCGCTGTTCGAGGGCGGCGTGGTGACCGCCGGTAACGCTTCGGGCCTGAACGACGGCGCCGCAGCGCTGATCGTGGGAAGCAAGGCCGCTGGCGACAAGGTCGGCCTGGCCCCGCGGGGACGCATTGTGGCAAGCGCTGTCGCAGGCGTAGCCCCGCGTGTCATGGGGCTGGGCCCGGTACCCGCTTCGAAGAAGGCGTTGACACGTGCGGGCCTTACGCTTGACCAGATGGACGTGATCGAGATCAACGAAGCGTTTGCGGTTCAGGTGCTGGGCTGCGTGCAGCAGCTTGGCCTTTCATCCGACGACAGCCGGCTGAATGCCAACGGCGGCGCCATAGCCATCGGCCATCCGCTGGGTGCTTCCGGGGCCCGCCTGGCGCTCACGGCGCTTCGGCACCTGGAAGCCAGCGGCGGGCGCTATGCGCTGGTCACCATGTGCATTGGCGTTGGGCAAGGCATCGCGACGATCATCGAGCGCCTGGACAGTTAACGCTTGTTGACGATGTTGTTCGTTGAAGGCGAAAACAGCTGCCCGGATACAGGTATGCGATAATGGACGTCATAAGTCACCTCTTGTTGGAAGATTGAATGCACCCCATCGACACTGAAGCCGATGATTCGCAACTACCTGGAAAAGATCGCAACTTCGTGACCGCGCTTGCGCGCGGTCTCGAGCTTTTGCGTGCTTTTGGCACGGGTGAAGAGTATCTGGGCAACGCCGAGCTTTCCAAACGCACGAGCATTCCCCGCCCTACGGTTTCCAGGCTGACCTACACACTGACCCAGCTGGGTTACCTTCAGCACAATACCCACCTGGAAAAATACCGCCTGGGCCCGGGTGTGCTGGCGCTTGGCTATCGCTTTCTGGCCAACATGGGCATTCGTGAGGTTGCCCGCCCGCATCTGCAGACGTTTGCCGACTCCACCGATTGCAACGTAAGCCTGGGCAGTGCGGACCGTCACGACATGGTGTATCTGGAGACCTGCCACGGTAGCGGCCCCTTGATAATTCGCCTGGATGTCGGCTCACGGTTGCCCATCGCCACGTCCGCCATCGGCCGAGCCTGGCTGTGCGGTCTACCCGCTCCCCGGCGCCAGCAGGTACTTCAGGAGTTGGCAGCGTTTCATGGCAGCGACTGGCCTGCTCTGGAAAAGGGTATTCAGCGCAGCATGGAGGATTACGCCAAGCATGGCTTCTGCTTCTCTGAACAGGATTGGCAACGTGACATCAGCGCCGTTGCCATGCCCCTGATTCTTGAAGATGGCGCAGAAATCATGGCGATCAACTGTGGCGGTTCCAGCCTGCGCCTGAACCATGACCGGCTGGTCAATAGCCTGGGCCCTCGGCTCAAGGAGGTCGCCACCCAGATCAAGCAGGAGTTGGCACCGAGGAGCCGATTGATCGGCTAACTCGCCAAGGCAGCCTTTCCCTAACGCTTGTTTGAATGCATCATAGAGACCAATCGAGGAACAGGCGTATAGGAGCAGGGATGCCGAGCGAATGGATTACGCGCCAGGATGACAAGCTAGTGCTGCAGGGCGAGTGGACACTTGCCCACTTCCCGCAGTTGAAAGATGCGGTTAAACCCTATCTTGAAACCCGGGCCGAGGCTATCTCGCTGGTGGATATCGAGCGCCTGGATACCGCCGGCGCCATGCTGGTCATCGATATCATCGGGCTTGAAAACGCGCAAACGGTCGATGACTGGGCAAGCGAGCTACCCAAGGAGCAGCAGGCGCTTTTACTGCGCGTTGCCGAGGCCATGGGTGCGCCGCTGGATGTCGAGACGCAGTCTGCCAAGCGCCTTACCGACATGCTGGCCAATATCGGTGAGCACATGGCCGGCCTCTGGTCCCAACAGCGTCAGTTGCTGGCCTTTATCGGCCTGGTGCTCACCACTTTATCGCAGATCCTTTTGAAGCCGCGCCACTGGCGTTTGACCGCCACGGTTGCTCACATTCAACAAAGCGGCCTGAACGCGGTACCTATCGTCATGCTGCTGACTTTCATGGTCGGCGCGGTAGTAGCCTTTCTGGGCGCCACTGTGCTGGAAGACTTTGGTGCCACCGTTTATACCATTGATCTTGTGGCCTTTTCGTTTCTTCGTGAATTCGGCGTTCTGCTGGCGGCGATTCTGCTGGCCGGCCGTACGGCCAGCGCCTTCACTGCCCAGTTGGGAGCGATGAAATCCAACGAAGAGATCGATGCGCTCAAAGCCCAAGGGCTCGACCCCATTGAGCTTCTGGTGCTGCCCCGGGTCATGGCGCTGCTGGTCAGCCTGCCGCTGCTCGCCTTTATCGGTATGCTCAGTGGGCTTGTGGGTGGCGCGCTGGTCGCCGTGCTTTCGCTGGATATTTCTGCAGGCCAGTTTTTGAATACGCTGCAAAAGGATGTCTCGGTGGTGCATTTTCTGGTGGGCTTGAGCAAGGCGCCGGTATTTGCCTTCGTGATTGCCGTTATCGGCTGCCTGGAAGGCTTCAAGGTCAGTGGCAGCGCTCAGTCAGTAGGGGCGCATACGACCTCCAGCGTGGTTCAATCCATCTTCATGGTGATCCTGATCGATGCGCTGGCCGCGCTCTTTTTCATGGAGATGGGTTGGTGAGCACTGAACATTCCCCAAAGGACGCGGCAACTGACGACGCCTCATCGACAGCAGCCATCAAGGTGCGTGATCTGGAAAACCGCTTTGGCGATCATGTCGTGCACGAATCGCTGGATCTTGACTTGTTGAGCGGTGAAATACTCGGCGTGGTGGGTGGCTCAGGCACCGGTAAATCGGTACTGCTGCGCAGCATCGTGGGGCTCAAGCGCCCCGATGCGGGCCAGGTCGAGGTGCTGGGCAATGACTTGAGCGAACTGGACGATAAAGAGCGTAGCCAGATCGAGCGCCGTTTTGGCGTTCTGTTTCAGCAAGGGGCGCTGTTCAGCTCGCTCAACCTTCAGGAAAACGTGGCGCTGCCGTTGATCGAACACGCCAAGCTTGAAAGAGAGGATGCCGAACGCATCGCCCGGGTGAAACTTTCCCTGGTCGGCCTGGAGCCGGAAGCGGCCTTGCAGTACCCGGAGTCGCTTTCTGGCGGGATGATCAAGCGCGCCGCTCTCGCCCGCGCGCTGGCACTCGACCCGGACATCCTGTTTCTTGACGAACCCACGGCGGGCCTTGACCCGATCGGTGCGGCCGCCTTTGACCAGCTGCTGGTTACCCTGCGCGATGCACTGGGCTTTAGCGTGTTTCTGGTGACCCACGACCTGGATACGCTGTACGCCGCCTGCGATCGCGTCGCGGTGCTTTCGCAAAAGCGCGTGCTGGTGGTAGACACCATCGACAAGGTGGCCGACACCGACGATGAGTGGGTTCAGGATTACTTTCATGGCCCCCGCGGCCGGGCGGCGGAACAGTCTGCCACCTCTTCAACGTCTCAGCCCAAGGAGTGAGTAGCACATGGAAACGCGCGCTCATCACGTTTTAATTGGCTTGTTCACGGTCATTATCGCCGCGGCCGCGCTGCTGTTTGCGCTCTGGATGAGCCAGGCCGCCGGCCAACGCGACTACCAAGCCTATCGTATTCTGTTTGAACGCAGCGTCAGCGGCCTCGCTGAGGGCAGCACGGTGCAATATAACGGTATCGAAGTAGGTGACGTTACCGAACTTACCCTCAACCCGGCGGACCCGCGCCAGGTCATTGCCAGAATTCGTGTGGTAGAGGATGCCCCGGTCAAGGTAGATACTCGCGCAAAACTGGCATTTGCCAATATTACCGGCAGCATGTCGGTTCAGCTTCACGGCGGCACACCGGAAAGTCCCCGGCTGATTGACCAAAGCGATGAAGACGAGCCATTCATTCGCGCCGACCCATCTCCCATCGCTACATTGTTCGAAGAAGGCGAAGAGCTGATCGAGAACGTCACCGCCGTCATGGAAAACGTCAATCAGCTGTTCAACGACGATAACCGCGAGCAGGCGGGCAACATACTGACCAACGTGGCGCAGATTACCGAGATGATTGCCTCGCAGCAGCAGGCGCTGGATGAGAACATGGCGTTGTTTGGCGACGTGTCGCGTCAGGCAACGGCCACGCTTGAAAGCATCGACGAGCTAAGCCGCGAGGCCAACGAGCTGCTCAGACAAGACGGCCAGCAGGTCATGCAAAGTGCCGCCGATGCCAGCCGCGATGTCGCACGTGCCGCCCAGCGAATGGAGCAGTTGATCGATCAGAACGCCGGTGCCGTTGAAAGCACCCTGCAGGGTACCCGTGACATTGCCCCGGCACTTTCCGCACTGCGCTCAACGCTCAATACACTTGACCGCATTACCCGCCAGCTGGAAGAGAGCCCCAGAGACTTTTTATTGGGCCGTGATCAGATAGAGGAGTTTCGCCCATGAAAGTACGCCATCTTGCCATCGTGTTGACGTCGCTTGCGCTCATGCTGAGCGCAGGCTGCTCGATACTGCCTGAAAACGATCCGCCGACGCTCTATCGCTTGCCTGCCTTAGATGAAGCTCACGCTAGCACGTCTACTGCCTCTAGCCGAATGGACGCCACACAATCGGCTACCAAACGTCTGGGAGTGGCCGCCCCGGAAGCGGGTTACCTGTTGAGCAGCAGTCGGATCGTGGTCTACCCCGAGAACACACAGGTGAAGGTATACGAAGGTGCCCGCTGGCATGAAGACACGCCGGAACTTCTTCAGGCCCGATTGATCGATGGTCTTCAGCAGAGCGGCCTGTATGCCGGCGTAGGCAGTGATCACTTGCCATCGGACCTTTTACTGCTCAGCGAGCTGCGCCATTTTCAGAGCGTGTATGAAAACGGTCGGCCAAGCGCGGTCATCCAACTGGATGTACAGCTGGTGGAAGCCGACTCCCGCGCCAGCATTGGTTCGCAGAGCTTTCGTACCTCGAGCCAGGCGGCAGACGTCGAGATACCCGCGGTGGTCGATGCCTTCGGGCGCGCCAGCGATACCCTGGTCGAGCAGTTGACCGCGTGGCTCTCGGAGCAGCGTACCGGCGTTGAAGCACGCAATTAAATCACGCGGCTAAGATACGCTCGCTTTCCTGGCCTGCTCTCGTGGGTCGCGTGGATAGTAGCGTTCGGGCTGGTTTTCCAGGTGAGTGAAAAAGCGCGTGTCCTTGTAGGGCATTTTCATGAATCCGGATACGCCAAGCCCTTCTATCTGGCACACGGATGCCAGAATACTGGCCAGCAGTGCGCGAAATTCCTGCTCTTTTGCAGGGTCCAGCAGGCGGTAGTAGCTGTGAATCTTGAGGTGCTGGGGCAGCGCCTCGAAGATGATCATACCGGTATGGTGAATCTCGTTGAGCGCCTGTAGCCCGCGCATGATGGCCGCGGGCAGTATCAACAGCTCCTCCGGGTCGGGTCCATCCTCGAAGTAGCTATGCTGGCGGGTGCGGTTTTCAAGCTCGGGCATGGCGCTCAGCTCGTAGCCGATGGCCAAGGTGGGGTCAGGAATGAAAGCCTTCTCCGGTGAAGCGCGCTCCAGATGCAGGGTTTGCCGGGCGTTGAACAGGCAACTCTTGAAGACTCCTTGGCGGTGAATGGCCCTGGCCAGATGCACCGTGTTGTTGACGGCTTCGATGAAGGCAGGCTTCAGGTCCGGGTCGTGCAGGTTGAGCGATGAGTCGATATACACGCCGTCGCGCTCCCAGCGTACCGCCAGGCCACCGACTACCGGATATTTGCCCAGCCGGCTGACCGAGGCCAGAAAGGCCTTCTCCGTTTCGCCCATGCCCTGCATGAACTGCTTGTAGTAGCGGTCCAGCTGCACGTCGTTGACCTCGTTCAAGGTTTCCTGAGCGTTGGCTTCTCTCAAGAATGCCTTGCGCGAGCTGTACACCACCGTATCGATTTCCTGGTGGGCCGAGCGTGACCATACCGGCACCAGCGGCGATTGCGGTGCCAGCGGCAGATCGATCATGACGACACGAGCCATGCGGGGCATGGCGTCGAGAAAATAGTCCCCCGCACGGCGCCTCACCTCGGGGTCGGGACTCAGCATGCCGTCCAGTGTGCGGGCAAACTCCATGGGCAGGCCCAGCGAGCTTGCAGGGATGGCCCGGTGGCCAAACCGGCAGGACTGGGCCGAGGCCAGCGCATAGAGAGTGCCTGCCACGCCCTGTTCATCGAAACGCGGCGAAGAGAGCGCGCCGTTGAGCTGCTCTTCGCCGATAAAGTACACATCTCCCAGCCGTGCATTGGTCTGCTGCAGGTTGTCGGACATCAGCTCCATCACATTGGCGCCGACGAACTGAAGCCGGGCATCAAGCTGAGCAAATACCGAAGAGCCCCAGTCGATCAGCGCCACCGATTCCGTTGGCGGGTCGAAGACCAGATTGGAAGGCTTGATGTCACCATGTACCACAGGGCGAGCATTGGGGCCGGCTTCCTGGCGCAGTGCGATGAGCAGCTCGGCGAGCTGGCGGGCAATATGCACGACCAGCCGGGGCGACAGGCGCCCATGTTTCAACGATATCTGCTCGAGATTCCAGCCAGGGGCGCGCTCCATTACCAGAATCGACTGCCCGCGGGCGCGCTGATAGGTAATCAGCTGGGGGATGCGCGGGTGTGAGACCTGATCCAGCATGAACGCCTCCTCCTCGAGGCGCTCCTGCAGGTGGGCGGGCAGCGTAATGCGCGAGAACTTGAAAACATGCTGGGCAGCCCCCTCACTGTCGGAGCGCTGGGATAGCGGGGTGCCAGCAAACACGAAACCATAGGCGCCCTTGCCGATCAGTTCGATATCTCGATACCCCAGCTGGGCAAGCTGTGCCTGGCACAGCGCCACCCAGTCCTTCAGCTTTCGGGCATCGTGGTGGCTGAGCAGATAGACCGACTGCTCTTCAGGAATATAGAACTGCTGCAGAGGCGCCTGGGACATACCGGTCAGGCCAGATGAAGCAGCATGGTTTCCGGCGCCTCCAGAAAGCCTTTCCAGCAGTTGCAGAACCGAGCGATGGTGCCACCATCGATAAATCGATGATCCCCCGCCCAGGTAACGGTCATGATGGCGCGGCGCTGAACTGCCCCATTGGTATCAAACCGCGGCAGCCACTGAGTCTTGCCGATGGCGACGATGGCCGCTTCCGGTGTATTGATGATCGGAGCGGCGTATGTGCCGCCAAGGGCACCGATGTTCGAGATGCTGATAGTGCCGCCCTTGAGATCAGCCTGCTCCACCCTTCCTTCCCGGGCGGCGGCGGTCAGGCGGCCGACTTCCCGAGCAAGCGCCAGAAGCGACAGGCGCTCTACCCCTTTGACATTGGGCACCAAAAGCCCCGCCTGGCTGTCCACCGCCATTCCCACGTTGCACTGCGAGTAGTAGTGAAGCTCGTCGCCCGCCTCATTGAGCTGGGCGTTGAGGATGGGGGTTTCGGCAACGGCCAATGCCAACGCCTTCATGAAAAGCGGCATCAGCGTGAGCCGTTCGCCCTGGGCGTCGGCCAGCGGCTTCAACCGTTCGCGCAATGCCAGAAGCTCGGTAACATCGATCTCTTCGCCGTAGTGAAAGTGTGGAATGGTGGTTGCCGACGCCACCATCCGCCTGGCCATGACCGCGCGCACGCCTCGCAAGGGCTCGATACGCGGTGCACTATCCGCGTGAAGATGGCGGGCCTGAGGCGCAGGCGCGTCAGACGCAGAAGCCGTCGTGCACTGCTCCAGGTGCGCCAGCACGTCCTCTTTCAGCACCCGGCCGGACTTGCCGCTACCCGCAATGGCATTGAGGGCAAGGCCATGCTCGCGAACCAGACGACGCACGGCCGGGCTTGCCGGCACTTTGCCCAGCGCACGCTCGCTGGGCTGAGAAGCTTTTGCGCTTTCCACCGGCGAGGAAGGCTCAACCGCTGGCGTTTGCTCGTCAACGCTTGAAGCGACAGCCTCAGTTGCCGTATTCCCGTTCCCTTCACCTTCTGCCTGGTAGGCGTATAGCGGCGCGTGTACCTTGGCAATCTTGCCCTGGGGCACATAAAGTCTTGTCACCACGCCGGCTTCGGGGGCGGTAATTTCTACCAAGGCCTTGTCGGTCATCACCTCGACGATCGGCTGGTCCTCTTCGATGGCATCGCCTTCTGCCACACGCCACTCGACCACTTCGCACTCGACGATACCCTCGCCGATGTCCGGTAGTTTGAAATCGCTCATGGTTGTTCTCCTGGCGCTAGAAATTAACGCTTTCGCGAATCGCTTCGAAAATTTTCAGGTGATCGGGCAGGTACTCTTTTTCCAGTGCCAGTGGAAAAGGCGTATCCAACCCGGTAACCCGCCTGATCGGCGATTCCAGATAGAGAAAGCAACGCTCTTGAACGGTGGCCGCTATTTCACCGGCAAAGCCGCCGGTCAGCGGCGCTTCATGGCTCACTACCAAGCGCCCCGTCTTGAGCACGGATTCGACAACGGTGTCGGCATCCCAGGGCAGCAGCGAGCGCAGGTCGATCACCTCACAGGCAATGCCCTGCTCTTCGGCAAGCTCCACCGCCTTGCCGATCACTTCCATCTGCGCGCCCCAGCCCACCAGGGTGATATCGCTGCCCTCCTTGATCACGTCAGCCTCGCCTATCTGAAGCTGGTAATCGTCTTCGGGCACCTCGCCGACGGATGCGCGATACAGGCGCTTGGGCTCCAGGAACAGCACGGGGTCCGGGTCGCGAATGGCGGCCAGCAAAAGTCCTTTCGCCTGGTAGGGGTTGCGTGGCACGACGACTTTCAGACCCGGCGTATGAGTGAAGTAGGCTTCCGGCGACTGGGAGTGGTAAAGCCCGCCGGCGATGCCGCCGCCATAAGGCGTACGAATGGTCAACCCGCCCACGTTGAACAGATCCCCGGATCGGTAGCGGTACTTGGCGGTTTCGTTGACGATCTGATCAAACGCCGGAAAGATGTAGTCGGCAAACTGGATTTCCGCCACCGGCACCGACCCCTGGGCGGCGAGCCCGTTGGCAAAACCGATGATGCCCTGCTCGACCAGTGGGGTATTGAAACAGCGCGCCTTCCCGTACTTTTCCTGCAAATGACTTGTCGCCCGAAAGACGCCGCCAAAGATACCCACGTCTTCGCCGAAGCAGATGACCTTTTCATCTTCGGCCATGGCGATATCCAGCGCGTTATTGATCGCCTGCAGCATGTTCATGGTCGCCATGTTACGCATCTCCCTGCGCGTCGTTTGCGGTATCTACGTCAAGGTCGAGTGAGCGCGCGCCGCGCGGATAGGCCTCTGGATAGCGGCGGATATGCTTTTTCAGCTGGTCAAACTGGCGCTGAAGCTCTGGGGTAACGTCGGCGTAGACATCGCTTACCAGACTCTCGAGCGGCGGTGCCGTGCGCTTTTCGGCGCGCTTCATGGTATCCAGCACCTCCTGACGCCGCGTCTCCTGCTCGCGGGTTTCCTCCTCCTCGCTCCACCAGCCTTTCTTCATCAACCACTTCTGCATGCGCAGCACCGGGTCCTTGAGCCGCCAGGTCTCCTCTTCGCTTTTCAACCGGTATCCGGACGGGTCGTCCGAGGAGGAGTGTGCCGCCAGACGGTAGGTCATGGCTTCGATCAGCACGGGCTGGTTCTGCTCAACCGCAATCTTGCGCGCCTGGCGGGTAGCTTCAAACACGGCGAGCACATCGTTGCCGTCTACCCGAATAACGTGCATGTGATAGCCAAAGGCGCGCGGGGCGATACCGTCGGCGGCAAACTGCTCGACCGCGGGTGTGGAGATGGCGTAGCCGTTGTTGCGACAAAAGAAGATGACCGGCACCTTGTGTACCGAGGCCATGTTCAACGCGGCGTGGAAATCGCCTTCCGAGGCCGCGCCTTCGCCAAAGAAGGTCAGCGTGCAGAGGCCGTCGCCGGCCAGTTTCTGGCCGTAGGCGTAGCCCGTGGCCTGGGGGATCTGGGTCGCCAGCGGCGAGGAAATGGTCATGTAGTGAAGCTTGCGCGAGCCGTAGTGAACCGGCATCTGGCGGCCCTTGCCGTAATCCAGCTCGTTGCCGAACAGCTGATTCATGAACTCGTCGATGGAGAAGCCGCGATACATCAGCGCGCCCTGCTCCCGATACTGCGCCATGATCATGTCGGCATCGTCAAGTGCGGCGGTTGCTCCAATCACGGCGGCTTCCTCGCCGACACACTGCATGTAGAAACTGAGCCGCCCCTGGCGCTGGGCGGCCATCATGCGTTCATCGAGAATGCGTGTTGCCAGCATTGCCTGATAGAGCCTGCGCGCGTGGTCGCGCTCAAGGGCAGGCTCGCTGGCGCCACGGTAGAGCTCGCCTTCGGCATCCAGCAGGCTGAAGGTGTCGATCGAGAACTCATCACCGGTCATGAAGGCCGGCTGGTGAACGTGGTTCGTCATCATTATTATCCTTGTTTTACCCCTTTTGAGGGCAGTGTTGTTGGTGTTGACCGTTTTCGCCAGTGGATTTATCTGACGTAAGTCAACGCAACTACTGCGACAGTAACGCAGCACAAGGACTTTAGGGATACCACTTAAGACGAAGAGTGCAAGACCCTGCATCGAGGTCATGGCCCGGCCAGGCACCGGGCTTCAATGGCTATCGCGGAAAAGCGGAGAGACGCTGACGCAGACGGGTCTGCAGGCTATCGAACAGGCTATCCAGCGTCAGTGCCAACAGAGCGATAATGAGCGCTCCCTGTATCACATAGGCCATGTTGCCGTTGATGATACCGGCAATGATCGGATCGCCCAGGTTGCTGGCCCCCACCGTGGCCCCCAATGCCGCAGTGGCAATATTGATGGTGACCGACGTACGGATACCGGCCAGTATGACTGGCGCAGCCAGAGGCAGCTCCACCCGCTGGAGGATCTGTACAGGCGTCATGCCCATGGCTCGGGCGGCCGTCTTGATATCGCCCTCGACCTCTTGAAGGCCCGCCAGGGTATTGCGCACGATAGGTAAAAGGCCGTACAGCATCAACGCCATGATGATGGGGAGCGTGCCGAATCCGAGAATGGGCACGGCCAGCGCCAGCACCGCGACGGGCGGAAAGGTCTGTCCCAACGACGCCAGCTGGGCCACCAGGGGCAGGAAATCTCGGCCGCGCCGGCGGGTAACGGCGATGCCGGCGCCAACGCCCACGGCAATAGTGACAACGGCCGCCGCGCCAACCACCAGCATATGGCGGCCAAGCAGCGCATAAAATGGGGCACGCTGATAAATTACCTGCCGAGCGTCAGGCTCCAGCCAACGAAAGAGCCCCTCGGCGTAGGGGATTCCTGCCACGCAGATACACAGCAGTACGCCCCAGAGCAGCGGACGCGTCCAGAATCGTTTTTGGCCAGCGTGTGGAACGCGCCGTTGACGGCGGGTTGCGCTATGCGTCACGCGATGTTCCCTTTTCCAGCTGTGCTTCCTTCACGATTCTGCGCAGCGACAGTTCACCGATGGGCACGTCGTGCTGATCGACCACGGTGAGACGGTCGGCATGATCGCGCAGCATGACGGAGAGCGCTTGACGCAACGAACAGTCGGCCGCAATACGATACTGGGATGGCAGGGTCGGCCCAAGCGAGGACATATGGTCCTTGACCCGGCTCAGCGCCGCTTGCTTCAGGCCCCGCTCAAGCCCTCCGAGAAGCGATTCGACGAACGCATCCACGGGGCGTTGTAGAAGCGAAAGCGGCGTGCCCTGCTGCACGATCTGGCCCTCGCGCATTACCACCAGATGGTCGGCAAGCTTCAGCGCTTCGTCCATGTCGTGGGTAACGAACACCACCGTCTTGTGCAGGCGCGCCTGAAGGGCTGCCAACTCATCCTGGAGCTTGATACGTGTAATCGGGTCAAGGGCTCCGAAGGGTTCATCCATCAACAGGATATCGGGGTCGGCTGCCAGGGCTCGCGCTACCCCTACCCGTTGCGCCTGGCCTCCGGACAGCTGGTGTGGGTACTTGTGTGCAAACTCTTCAAGGGGCAGGCCCAGAAGGCTCATCAACTCCCCCACCCGGGCTTGGATGTCATCTGCCGACCACTTCAAGAGCCGTGGCACCAAACCGATATTGCGGGCAACTGTCCAGTGTGGAAAGAGCCCGGTGCTCTGGATGACGTAGCCAATGCGGCGGCGCAGCTTGACAGGATCGTACGCTTCAATGGGCTGGCCATCGAGCAGGATATCCCCGCTGCTACGCTCGATGAGACGATTGATCATGCGCAGCGTGGTCGATTTACCGCACCCGGAGGTCCCTACCAGAGCACAGAACTTGCCTTTGGCGACCTTGAGATTGATGGCATCCACGGCGGTTTCATCGCCAAACTGCTTGGATACCTGCGAAAGCTCGATCATTGAACGCCTCCAGGGCGCAGTACTTCTGTCAAGGCACTGAGTGCAGCATCTACCATCAGCGCCAGTATCAAAATGGGCAATGCACCGAGTAGCACCATGTCCATGGCCGCCTGCCCAAGTCCTTGAAAGATGAACGTCCCCAGGCCGCCGGCACCAATCAACGCAGCCACCGCGGTAAGGCCAATTGCCTGAACGGTCGTGATTCGCACGCCCTCGAGCAGCACCGGCAGCGCCAGCGGCAGGCGCACCTGCCAGAATCGCTGGCTTGCGCGCATGCCCATGGCGCTGGCCGCCTCAAGAGTGTCGGCACTGACTTCTTCAAGCGCAATGTAGGTATTACGGACCATGGGCAGCAGGCTGTAAGCGACCAGTGCAATCAGCGCTGGCGTATTGCCGATGCCGCTCACGCCCAGTTCGGCAAGCACCGGTACGTTGGCCGAAAGCCAGGCCAGCGGCGCCAGCAACAGTCCAAAGAGCGCCAGGCTAGGAATGGTCTGCAGGAAATTGAGTACGGCAAAAGCCCCCTTCTGGAGCCGTGCGTAGCGACGCATCAGCAGCGCCAGCAGCGTTCCCAGCACCACACTGATACTCACCGCCACGCCGACCAGTACTACATGCTGGCCTACTGCGCGGATCAGTTGCTGGTCGCGGGCGCGGTACTCCTGCACCAGCGCCAGATCGCCAAGCCAGAGCCAGGCGCACAGCCACCAGAGAAGCCCTACGCCTGCAAGAATCAGCATCGGCCAGAGGCGTGTCAGCGCAAGGCGCAAGCGCAGCTCGATCAGGCACAGCAACAGAACGAACAGCACGACCCAGTAGCCCGCCCCGATACCAAGACGCGCCTGAGGCAGCGCCGGGTCGATCAGAAAGTGCCCGGCCACCATCAGGCCAAAGGGCATCAGTGCCAGTATCAGTACCACCACACCCAGCGCCGCCGAGTAGTTGGTAGGGTTTGGCCGAAAGGCCAGCGTGCCAAGTGCCAGTACCAGCAGCGAGGCCAGCAGCGCGCCGGGCCAGCCCAGCGCCTCCATTACCCCCGCCCCGGCACCTTGAACAATACGGTTGGGAGCCATGCTTACCGCATCGAGCCCCCAGATCGCTGCCAGCATTACCGCACTTAAACTGACCAGAACGACATTAGGGTAACTGCCCCGCTCCAACCTGGGCGTAGGTAGCGCATCCAGCAGCGACATTAATCAGTCATCCAGGCTATCGAGATAATCGCTGGCCACCTGGTCGGCCGAAAGACCATTAACGGCAACGTCTGCGTTGAGTTCCTGTAGCGTGACCTCATCCAGGCTCGAGAAAACCCTTTCAAGCAGCAGCGCCATATCCGGGTAAGCGTCAAGCACGCTCTCGCGCACTACCGGCGCCGGCTGGTAAACGGGCTGCACGCCTTTGGTGTCTTCGAGCACCAGCAGGCCCAGCGCGCTCAATCCTCCGTCGGTGCCGTAGGTCATGGCGCCGTTGACACCGCTGGTCTGCTGGGCGGCAGCGCGCATGGTCGCCGCCGTATTGCCACCGGAAAGCACCAGCAGTTGGTCGTCGCTCAGCTCGAACCCATAGGCCTGCTGAAACGCCGGCAACGCCTGCGCAGATTCGACAAACTCGGCACTGGCCGCAAACTTGAACTCGCCGCCTTCGGCAATGTAGGCCGCCAGATCTTCGAGCGTTTTCAGGTCATGCTCATTGGCCACATCCTGACGGATGCTCATCGCCCAGGTGTTGTTGGCGCTGGCAGGCGCAAGCCATACAAGGCCATCTTCGGCGTCCTTGTCGCGTGCCGTCTGATAGGCCTGGTCGGCATTTTTCCATACGTCGCTATCGGCCATATCGTGGAAAAAAGCGCCGTTACCGGTGTACTCGGGATAGATATCGATTTCACCTGCACTCAGCGCGGTGCGTACCACGTTGGTAGCCCCGAGCTGCAAACGGTCTTCGGTAGGAATACCGTTGCGCTCGAGCGTCTGAATGATCAGCTCGCCAAGCACTGCGCCTTCGGTATCAATCTTGGAGGCGACCACGACGGGGTCGTTGGCATTCGCCGCCGAGAGGGTAAGCAGCGAGAGACTGACGGCAGAGAGTAGCGGTTTCAGCATAAAGCGCATCTTGGCAATCCTTTCGTAGACGTCTTTTATTGAGCATTGATCAAGCGTTAGACAGCGGACGCTGGCGCCCGCTGTCTATAAACCTCAGTATAAGAGGCATTCAAAGGGTTACCAGACGCCGCCCCCAGTACCTGACAATTGCACACTTACTGGGGTGATTCGATAACCCAGGTAGTCCCCTCTCTTGAATCCTTGAGGATAATGCCGAGTGCAGCCAGCTCGTCGCGAATGGCGTCTGCCCGAGTAAAATCCTTATCCGCCTTCGCCGCCTTGCGTTGCGCAATCTTCTCCTCGATTGCCGCCTCGTCAAGTGCAACTCCCTGCTGCTGGGCGCCTTTCAAGAACGCCTGGGCCGATTGCTGAAGCAGGCCCAGCACATCCGCCAGTTGCCGCAATTCCGCCGCCAAGGCGGGCGCGTTTTCCGGTGTGTCGCTCTTGGCCCGGTTCACTTCCCGTGCCAGGTCAAACAGCACGGCAAGCGCTTCGGGCGTGTTGAAGTCATCATCCATGGCGGCGGTAAAG
The DNA here is from genome assembly GCF_020075495.1 of Vreelandella aquamarina. Taxonomy (GTDB): domain Bacteria; phylum Pseudomonadota; class Gammaproteobacteria; order Pseudomonadales; family Halomonadaceae; genus Vreelandella; species Vreelandella aquamarina_A. The sequence continues at coordinate 36,679 of NZ_JABYQT010000005.1, read as the reverse complement.
CGCTCGCGATAAGCGCTTGCCGCTTCTACCTGAGCCTCAGCCTCGACACCATCGAGCGCAGTGTAAAGGCGCGTCAGCGATTTACGTGCCTCGACCAGGGAATCCACCGAGTAATTGATGGCGCTACGGTAGTGGCTTGCCACCAGCAGATAGCGCACCACTTCAGGGTCGTGCTCCGCCAGTACGTCACGAATGGTGAAGAAGTTGCCCAGGGATTTGGACATCTTCTCCTGGTTCACGCGTACTGCGCCGGCATGCATCCAGGTGTTGACGTAGGTCTTGCCCGTGGCGGCTTCGGACTGGGCGATCTCGTTTTCATGGTGCGGAAAGGTCAGATCGGGCCCGCCGCCATGAATATCAAAGGTTTCACCCAGGCAGCAGGTCGACATCGCCGAGCACTCGATATGCCAGCCGGGGCGACCGTTACCCCAAGGCGAGGACCAATGAGCCTCACCCGGCTTGGCCGCTTTCCAGAGCACGAAATCGAGCGGGTCCTCTTTATGAAGGTCTACCTCTACCCGTGCGCCTGAGCGCATGTCGTCCAGCTGGCGGTTATTGAGCTTGCCGTAGTCTGTGAACCTGCGCACTCGGTAGTACACATCACCATTATCGGCCGGATAGGCATAACCTTTATCGATCAGGGTTTCGATCATCGCCACGATATCGCCGATATGCCCCGTTGCGCGGGGCTCCTGGCTTGGTGGCAGCACGTGCAGCCGCGCTTCGTCTTCGTGCATGGCCGCGATCATGCGCTCGGTGAGCGCCGTGATGCTTTCGCCGTTTTCATCGGCACGCTTCAATATCTTGTCGTCGATATCGGTGATATTGCGCACATAGGTGACGTCATAGCCACGGTGACGCAGGTAGCGGGTAATCACGTCAAATGCCACCATGACGCGGGCGTGGCCAAGGTGGCAATAGTCATACACCGTCATGCCGCAGACATACATGCTCACCTTACCCGCGATTAGCGGCGTAAACGGTTCCTTGCGACGTGTCAGCGTATTGTAAATTTGCATATGACGATTCCTTAACCCTTCTGTTTGATTTTCGCCCAGCTGTCTTTCAGTCCTACGGTACGGTTGAACACCAGTTGACCCGGCTTGGAAAGGTGACGATCAGCGCAGAAGTACCCCATGCGCTCGAACTGGAAGCGATCTTCCGGCGCGGCGTTGGCAAGGCTCGGCTCGCCGATGGCCTGACAGATGACCAGAGATTCCTTGTTCAAGTGTTCCAGGAAATCGACATCCTTGTCACGGTCCGGCTGCTCGACCATGAACAGGTTGTCATACAGACGTACTTCCATGGGCACACCATGCGTGGCGCTGACCCAATGAACCACGCCTTTTACCTTGCGCCCTTCCGGGTTCTTGCCAAGGGTGTCGAAATCCACCGAGCAGCGCAGCTCGACCACCTCGCCGGCGTCGTCCTTGACCACTTCATCACAGCGGATGACGTAGCTGTTGCGCAAGCGCACTTCCTTGCCCGGCGCCAGGCGGAAGAACTTCTTGGGAGCATCTTCCATGAAGTCGTCCTGGTCGATGTACAGCTCGCGACCAAACGGCACCTTGCGCATCGCCATATCGTCACGCGCAGGGTGACCCGGCACGTCGTACACCTCTTCGTGATCTTCGGCCACATTGGTCAGCACGATCTTGAGCGGTTTCAGCACGCACATGGCGCGGGGTGCGTTATCTTCAAGGTCCGAGCGAATCGCGTGGGTCAGCATGGCAATATCGACAAGCCCGCCATCGGCCCGAGTCACGCCGATCATTTCGCAGAACTTGCGAATCGAGGCCGGCGTATAGCCACGCCGACGCATGCCGGAAATGGTCGGCATACGCGGGTCATCCCAGCCGTCCACGATCTGCTCATCGACCAACAGCTTCAGCTTGCGCTTGGAGGTCAGGGTATAGTCGAGATTCAGGCGGGCAAACTCGATCTGGCGCGGCTTGCTGGGCACCGGCAGATTGTCGAGGAACCACTCATAAAGGGGACGGTGGTCTTCGAACTCCAGGGTGCAGATCGAGTGCGTGATCCCCTCGATGGCGTCGGACTGACCGTGCGTGAAGTCGTAGGAGGGGTAGATCTTCCACTTGTCGCCGGTCTGGTGATGACTTGCATGACGAATGCGATAAAGAATCGGGTCACGCAGATTGATGTTCGGCGAGGCCATATCGATCTTGGCACGCAGCACTTTTTCACTCTCGCCGAACTCGCCCAGGCTCATGCGCTCCAGAAGGTCCAGATTTTCTTCGACGCTGCGTTCGCGGTAGGGGCTTGGCTTGCCAGGCGCCGTCAGGGTGCCGCGGTATTCGCGGATCTCGTCCGGCGACAGGTCGTCCACGTAGGCCTTGCCTTCACGAATCAGGTGCTGTGCCCAGGCGTAGAGCTGGTCGAAGTAGTCTGACGCAAAACGTACCGGCCCCGCCCACTTGAAGCCCAGCCAGCTGACGTCTTCCTTGATCGCATCGATATACGCCTGCTCCTCCTTCGCCGGGTTGGTGTCGTCAAAACGCAGATGACACTCGCCACCCATCTGCTCCGCCAGCCCGAAGTTCAGACAGATCGACTTGGCATGGCCGATATGCAGAAAGCCGTTTGGCTCTGGAGGGAAACGCGTCACGATTTTGGTGACCTGGCCGCCCTCGATCTCGTCGCGTACTTGGTTGCGAATGAAGTTCGGCGCTGGGGTGGTCTCGTTGGTCATGGTGGTGTTGAAAACCTCGTGGTGGATGGCGTGCCGGGCAACCAATGCCTACCCTTGAAGGTAGCGCTTCGCGGTGCCGAGCAAAACCGCTATTATAGCGTGACGCCGATGCACAGCGCCAAGGCGAACGCCTTTATTGAACAGGAATTTATCTATGATCGTATTACAGACGAACTTCGGTGACATCACCATCGCGCTCAACCACGAAAAAGCGCCAGCAACGGCGGCCAACTTCGAGCAGTATGTAAAGGAAGGATTCTACGATGGCACCCTGTTTCACCGGGTCATCGATGGATTCATGGTGCAAGGCGGCGGCTTTGATCAGGATTTCAACCAGAAGCCGACCCGCGACCCGATCGAGAACGAAGCCGACAATGGCCTGAAGAATACCGTGGGCACGCTTGCCATGGCGCGCACCCAGGACCCCCACTCCGCAACGGCTCAGTTCTTCATCAACGTGGGCGACAACAGCTTCCTCGACCATAGCGGCAAAAGCCTGCAGGGCTGGGGCTATGCAGTGTTTGGTGAAGTAGTAGATGGCATGGACGTGGTCAACACCATCAAGGGTGTCAGCACTACCCGCCGCGGCATGCATGCCGACGTTCCTGCTGAAGACGTGGTCATCGAGCGCGCCTACGTCAAGGATGCGGAATAACTCCGGGAGCTTTATGCGCACTCTGCTTGTAGCCGATATGCACTTGAGCAGCGATACCCCTGAGATCAATCAGGGGTTCTATCGCTATCTGGAACATACCGCTCAGGGGGCAAACGCTCTCTACATACTGGGCGATCTTTTTGATGCCTGGATAGGCGATGACCTGCTCGATACGCCCCATCCCTTGGGTACGGTGGCACACGAAGTGATCCAACGCCTCAGGGCCTTGAGTGACAGCGGCACGGCGGTGTATTTCTGTCACGGCAATCGTGATTTTCTGCTGGGTGAGCGGTTCATCACTCAATGCCGTGCGACGCTGTTGTCCGATGTGCAGGAAGTCGAGCTTGAGGGCATGTCCGTGGTACTGCTTCACGGTGACACCCTTTGTACCCAGGACGACGCTTATATGGCATTTCGTCGGCAATCGCGCGACCCGCAGTGGCAGGCGCAGATTCTTGCCATGCCGCTTGAGCAGCGGATGGAGCTCGCCAAGAGCCTGCGTATGCAATCAGGAGATGCAAACGCCGGCAAGGCCGAGGCAATCATGGATGTAACTCCCCAGGAAGTAGTGGCTGTCATGGAGCACTTTGGGGTAACCACCATGATCCACGGTCATACGCACCGCCCCCATGTCCATGAACTGACTGTCGAAGACGTACCTGCCAAACGGTTCGTGCTAGGTGATTGGGATACGCAACACGGCTGGGACATCGTCGTCGATTCGTCAGAGCATCCCCCTGCGGTCGCGCTGCGTCAGTTCCCGCTGAGCACCCCGCCCAGCACCTGACGTTCAGCGCAGCTCGAGCGTGCAGCAAAAAGCCGATCAAACATGATCGGCTTTTTGGTTATGGCAATACCTGCAACTAGCGTTCGATATCTGCGTCGCGGTAAAGCTCCGCTATCAAGCCTTGAATGACCGTCTGAGCACGCAATTGCTCGGCCATCTGAGCAACGAAACCCTGCATCTGCTCGTCAATGTCGCCATCGGAGACTTCATCCAGCGCCACGACTGCCACGCCCTGCGGTAGATTGATCGCCCGATAGCGACTCTCCCCCGCCTCGGGATGAGGCATCTTGAACACTTCCTGAACCAGCACCTGCGGCAACGCAGCTTCGGACTGCCGGGTGACATTGTCCGCTTCGAGCCAATCTACGCCAAGGGCCTCTCCTGCTTCAAGCCGTGCGGTCATGGCCTGAGCCTGCTCGAGTAACGCCTGCTGTCGCTGCTGCGACGCAACCGCCTGCTCGACGTCGTCGCGCACGTCTTCGAGTCCGATCAGCGTAGCCTCGCGATGTTCGGCTACCCGCAACACCAGGCGGCGATCGTCGTCCAGCTCGATGACTTCACTGTTGTAGCCGTTGTCGAGCACTTCTTCGTTAAACGCTTCATCGAGGACACCCGGCTCGGACAACACGCCCTCGCCCTCACCACGAGCAAGCCAGTTGGTCTGATGGAGCGTCAGCCCCAGGTCATTCGCCACACTCTGCAGATCATCGGCAGCGAAGCTTTCGTCGATGAGCTGTTGCACTTTGGCATTGAAATCGTCATTGACCTCATTCAAGGCAACGTTCTGACGCAGCATATCGCGCTGCTCTTCAAACGAGGGTGCCTCGATCTCGGTGACCTGAACAATATGGAAGGCACCATCCATTTCCACGATGTCGGATATCTGCCCTTCTTCCAGCGAGAAAGCGGCGTTATCGAACGCATCACCAAAGATGCCGCGCGAGATGACGCCCAGGTCGCCAGCCTGTTCTGCACTGGCCGTATCGTCTGAGTAGCGTAGAGCGGTATCGGCAAAGGATTCGCCTTGCTCCAGTGCCTCGCGAGCCGTAGTGGCAATCTCCTGCGCCTCTTCACGGGTGCGCTCATCGCCAAACGTTACCATGATGTGCGAAACGCGCCGGTCTGCATCGCGGTTCTGTTCGCGCCACGCATCTCGCAGCGTCTGTTCGTCTACATCACTTTCAGACGCCATGGCCTGACGATCAATCATCACGTACTCGACGCGAACCTGCTCGGGGCGTTCAAACCGCGCCTGGTTGGCGTCGTAGTATGCCTGCATCTGCTCATCGGTAACATCGATATCAACATCGATATCGGTGCTATCGAGCAGCACATAGCGGAAGCTGCGCGCCTGGCGCTGCAGCTCGGCCAGCCGTGCCTGCTCACTGGGCAGGCTGAAGTCACTGAACGCCAGACCCTGCTGAAGCTGCTGACGCTTGATATCAAGGCGCAGGTCCTCACGGAAGGATACCGGCGAATAGCCAGCCCCCGCCAGGCGGTTACGGAAGATATCAGCAGAAAAACGGCCGTTCTGATCGTGAAACTCGGGAAGATTCACAATGATCTGGTCCAGCTGGGCATCCGACACATGAAACCCACCGTCGTCTGCATACTGGGTCAAAAGCTGCTGAGTGATCAGTTGGTCGAGCATGTCGTTACGCAGGGCACGCTCCTGCTCTGGCGGCACCTGACCCGAGCGCAGCGCTCGCTGCACTTCAAGCTCAACCTGCTGGCGCATGATGGGCTCGCCGTTGACACTGGCGACCTCATTGGGATCACTGCCAAATACGCTGAACAGGGATTCAACACCGAACAGCGCCATGGCTGCCACCATGAGACCGATAATAATTTTGGCGCCCCAGCTTCTGGAGCCATCTCGAATACTTTGCAGCATGCTAGCCTCAGATCAACACAGCCATACAAATACACCCTTGTCGTCCGAAAAGCGTTTTCGGATAACCCCTTAAATACCCGCCCAGAAAATAACATGGGCGCATCGCGGATGCGATGCGCCCATTAGCTTACCGTAAACGCGGGTCAATTAGTTGACGGCGTCTTTCAGAGCCTTGCCTGCTTTGAAGCCAGGAACTTTTGCTGCCTTGATTTCGATAGGCTGGCCAGTCTGCGGGTTGCGGCCAGTACGCGCAGCACGCTCTTTGATCGCGAAGGTACCAAAACCTACCAGCGAAACGCTTTCACCTTTCTTGAGGCTATCGGTGACAGACTCCACCATGGCATCCAATGCGCGGGTTGCCGCTGCTTTAGGAATATCGGCAGATGCGGCAATGGCTTCAATCAGCTCGGACTTATTCACACTTCACCCCTTAACTGTTTCAAAAAATGGCTCTGAACGGCACGGTCACCAGAAAGTACAACCTCAAAGCGTAGCTGCGTTTTATAGCAATGCCTTGAAACCCCTGTCAAGCAACCGCGCCGTGAAATGCCCGCCACATAAGGCGTTGGGCAAATTTACTAAGTAAAATTAAAGACCGATGGCTTTAACATCAATGGGTATTGGCGACCGTCGTGGCGTTGAACGATGCTTCAGTGGTTTTTAAGGACGCACTGTCACCGTTTTCATCACTCACCAGCGCCACCGCCAATACATCATCTATCCAACGTACCGGGCGAATATCCAGTGGTCCCTTGATATTTTCCGGTACTTCCTTGAGATCACGGCGGTTTTCTTCAGGAATCAGGACGGTCTTTATACCACCACGGCGGGCTGCCAGCAATTTCTCCTTTAGCCCACCAATCGGCAATACCTCACCGCGAAGGTTCACTTCGCCGGTCATGGCCACGTCGCAGCGTACCGCTCGCTGCGTGTAGGCGGATACCATGGCCGTTACCATCGCGATGCCGGCACTCGGACCATCCTTCGGCGTGGCGCCTTCGGGTACGTGGATATGCAGGTCTTCGCTTTCAAAACGCGCCGGGTCGATACCGAAGTTTATCGCACGTGCCTTGACAACCGTTTGCGCCGCGCTGACCGATTCTTTCATTACATCGCCGAGCGAGCCAGTCTTGTTGATACGCCCCTTGCCCGGTGTTACCACTGACTCGATGTTTAGAAGCTCCCCGCCTACGGAGGTCCAGGCAAGGCCCGTCACGCGCCCTACCTGGTCGTCCTGCTCGGCCAGGCCGTAGCTGTAGCGCCGAACGCCTGCATACTCTTCGATCTGCTCTGCCGAAAGGGTCTGGGTCTTGTCGAGCTTCTTTTTCTCGAGACGCTCGCGCAGTACCTTGCGGCTTACCTTGGCCACCTGGCGCTCGAGCTCGCGCACCCCCGCTTCGCGGGTATAGTAGCGGATCAATTCGAGCAGGGCGTCATCATTGAGCACCAGCTCGCTATCCTTGAGTCCATTGGCAGCCAGTTGCTTGGGCAACAAGTAGCGCTTGGCAATCGCCAGCTTCTCATCTTCGGTGTAGCCCGGCAGACGAATGATCTCCATGCGGTCCAACAGCGGCCCCGGAATATTCATGGAGTTGGCCGTGCAGATGAACAGCGTCTCGGAAAGATCGTAATCGAGCTCCAGGTAGTGGTCGCTGAAGCTGTTGTTCTGCTCCGGGTCCAGCACCTCAAGCAGCGCCGATGCTGGGTCGCCACGATGATCCATGCCGAGCTTGTCGACTTCATCAAGCAAGAACAGAGGATTCTTGACGCCCGCTCGGCTCATGCGCTGCATCAGCTTGCCGGGAAGGGACCCGATGTAGGTGCGCCGATGACCACGAATTTCCGACTCATCGCGAACACCGCCCAGTGCCAGACGTACATATTTGCGGTTGGTGGCACGCGCAATCGACTGGCCAAGCGATGTCTTTCCGACCCCGGGTGGCCCCACCAGACAGAGCACCGGCCCCTTCATCTTGCGCACGCGCTTTTGAACGGCCAGGTACTCGAGAATACGCTCCTTGACCTCTTCAAGCCCGTAGTGGTCTTCATCGAGCACTTCCTGAGCCTTGACCAGGTCATGCTTGACACGGGTGCGCTTTTTCCACGGAATCGCGATCAACCAGTCCAGATAAGAGCGGACTACCGTCGCCTCGGCGGAGTTGGTCGCCATCATCTTGAGCTTGTTGAGTTCTTGCGTCGCCTTGTCGGAAGCCTCCTGAGGCATTCCCGACTCCTTGATCGCCTGTTCGTACTTTTCCGCCTCGTTAGGTACGTTATCAAGCTCGCCCATCTCTTTCTGGATGGCTTTCATCTGCTCGTTGAGGTAGTACTCGCGCTGGGTCTTTTCCATCTGCTCCTTGACCCGGGAGCGAATGCGCTTTTCAACCTGAAGCAGATCGATTTCGGACTCGATGAGCGCCATCAAATGCTCGATACGATCGCGCACTCGATCCATTTCCAGAAGTTCCTGCTTGTCGCCGATCTTGAGCGACAAGTGAGCGCAGATGGTGTCCACCAATCGGCTTGGGTCTTCGATACCGGAAAGCGAATTGAGCACCTCATTAGGCACTTTCTTGGACAACTTGACGTACTGCTCGAACTGATTGAGCAGTACGCGAACCAGGGCTTCCTGCTCGCGGGTGGTCAGTGGCTCACTTTCACGCGGGGAAAAGAACGCTTGAGTATAGCCTGCCTCGTTCTCTTCGATGTCAAGCACGTCCGCCCGGAAACTGCCCTCGATAAGCACCTTGACCGTACCGTCAGGTAGCTTGAGAAGCTGCATGATATCGGCCACGGTACCCATGGCATAAAGGTCGGTATTGTCCGGCTCGTCTTGAGAAGCTTCGCGTTGAGCCACCAGCATGACGCGTTTATCAGCCTCCATTGCCGCTTCGAGGGCCTGGATCGACTTTTCACGTCCTACAAACAGGGGAATGACCATCTGCGGATAAACCACGACATCCCGCAATGGCAATAGGGGTAGACATTGAGTCTGTTCGGCGTTCTGCTGCATCGCAGACGTTCCTCAACAAATCGGATGCGCACTTGATTAGACAACGGATCAAGTACATCACTGTATGAAAAGTACTACGCAGTGTAGAGCATGCTACGCAGTGACACCTTATGAACAACAAGGGGTCGCATAGGCGACCCCTCGTGGTAGCGCAAGCGGCTGACGCTAGGCCGCAACTAGTAATCCGTCATCAGCCGTCAGTACCGTCGACCCGAGCCTCTTCCTGGTTCGAATACATCAGCAAGGGCTCGCTTTCGCCGGCAATCACCGACTCATCGATGACCACTTTGCTGACATTCTCCAGCGAAGGAATTTCATACATGCTGTCTAGCAGTACTGACTCGAGAATGGAGCGCAGCCCGCGTGCGCCGGTCTTGCGCTCCATGGCCTTGGCGGCCACAGCACGCAGTGCCTCGTCTCTGAACTCGAGCGTCACGTCTTCCATCTCGAAGAGCTTGGAATACTGCTTGACCAGCGAGTTCTTCGGCTCCGTCAGAATCTGGATCAACGCATCCTCGGTAAGCTCGGTCAGCGTGGCGATGACCGGCAGGCGGCCCACGAACTCGGGAATCAGGCCGAACTTGACCAGATCGTCGGGCTCGACACCCGCCAGAAGCTCGCCCACTCCGCGCGAGGACTCCTTGCTCTTGACGCTGGCATTGAAACCGATGCCGCCCTTTTCTGCGCGGTCACGAATGACTTTATCCAGACCGGCAAAGGCACCGCCGACGATGAACAGGATATTGGCAGTATTTACCTGCACGAATTCCTGCTGCGGATGCTTGCGCCCGCCCTGAGGCGGCACCGAGGCAGTCGTACCCTCGATCAGCTTGAGCAGGGCCTGCTGTACACCCTCGCCGGATACGTCGCGAGTAATGGACGGATTGTCGGACTTGCGTGAAATCTTGTCGATCTCGTCAATGTAGACAATGCCGCGCTCGGCTTTCTCGACGTCGTAATCGCACTTCTGCAGAAGCTTCTGGATGATGTTTTCTACATCTTCACCCACATAGCCTGCTTCCGTCAGCGTGGTGGCGTCGGCAATGGTAAAAGGTACGTTCAATAAACGCGCCATGGTTTCCGCCAGCAACGTCTTGCCGCTACCGGTGGGGCCGATGAGCAGAATATTGGATTTACCTAGTTCAACATCGCCATCACGCACGTCGCTCTTCAGACGCTTGTAGTGGTTATAAACCGCGACGGACAGCACCATCTTGGCGCGGTCCTGTCCGATGACGTAGTCATCGAGTGTATGGCGAATTTCGCGAGGCGTAGGTAAACGCTCCTCATCGCTCTCGGCATCGGCTTCGAGAACTTCCTCGCGAATGATGTCATTACACAAGTCGACACACTCATCGCAGATATATACGGACGGGCCAGCAATCAGCTTACGTACTTCGTTCTGGTTTTTTCCGCAGAACGAGCAGTAGAGTAGTTTGCCACCTTCATCCTTGCCTTTGCCGTCGGCCATTAGCGTACCTCTGTCACTGCGGCGGCTTGCACCGCCATAAAAGCTCGTTAGAAAAGCAAAACCTCATCACGCTATCAGGATGTAGGCCGCTTATCCAGCACTGCGTCAATCAAGCCATACTCTTGAGCTTTATTGGCGCTCATGAAGTTGTCGCGATCCGTGTCACGGGCAACCGTTTCCAGATCCTGACCGGTATGATGAGCGAGGATCTGGTTAAGCTTCTCGCGGATACCCAGAATTTCACGCGTATGTATCTCGATATCAGACGCCTGGCCTTGATAGCCGCCCAGCGGCTGGTGAATCATGACACGCGAGTTGGGCAGACAGTAACGCTTGCCGGCAGCCCCTGCCGTCAGGAGCAGTGCGCCCATGCTGGCCGCCTGACCGATACACACGGTAGAGACGTCAGGCTTGATGAACTGCATGGTGTCATAGATCGACATACCCGCGGTTACCGAGCCGCCTGGCGAGTTGATGTACAGATGAATATCCTTGTCGGGATTTTCCGACTCGAGGAACAGCATCTGGGCAACGACCAGGTTGGCCATGTAGTCTTCGACGGGGCCAACCAGGAAAATGACACGCTCTTTCAGCAGACGCGAGTAGATGTCGTAGGCTCTTTCCCCTTTGGCGCTCTGCTCAACCACCATGGGCACTAGACCGCCGGCGTTTTGAATATCAAATTCACTCATTCAGGTGATTCCTTGCGTCCGGTGAGGGAAAGGCGCACCGCGTGCGATGCGCCGCTGACGGGTACTTAGGCGTTTGCCTGCTCGCCCTCTTCGGCACCCTCGTCTTGCTCAGCCTGCTGCTGAGCGGCAGCCAATGCTTGCTGATAAGACATTTCAACGTCTTTAACGTTCGTTTGTTCAAGCAGCTTGTCAACCGCCTTCTCTTCGAGAATGGCAGATTTCACCTGGGTTTTCAGCTGCTCGTTGCTCATGTAGTACTCGATCACCTCGGAAGGATCCTGATACTGTTCGGCAAGCTCTTCGACCTTCGCCTTGATGGCGCTGTCATCGGCATCAAGCTCGTTGGACTTGATCACTTCCGCCAGCAGCAGACCTACCTGAACACGGCTCTTGGCCTGCTCTTCGAACAGCTCGTTAGGCAGTTGACTGACATCGAAGTCTTCGCCCAGACCGAACTGCTGCGCTGCCTGGCGCTTCATGGCGTCGGTTTCCTGCTGCACAAGCGCGCTCGGTACCGGAATATCGTTGGCGCTCTTCAGCGCATCCAGCACCTGCTGCTTGACGCGGTTGTCGACTGCCTGTGACGCTTCACGCGTCATGTTCTTCTTGATCTCGGCACGGAATTTTTCCTGGTCACCGTCTTCGACACCAAAGCGCTCGATGAAGGCAGCATCCACTTCCGGCAGCTGCTGGGTGCTGACCTTGTGCACGGTCACCTTGAAGCTTGCTTCCTTGCCGGCCAGATGCTCAGCCTGGTAATCCGCCGGGAAGGTTACGTTGAGCGTTTTCTCTTCACCGGCCTTGGTGCCGATCAGCTGCTCTTCAAAGCCCGGGATGAAGCTGTTGGAACCAATGACCAGTGCGTGGCCTTCGGCGCTACCGCCTTCAAACGGCTCGTCGCCAATGAAACCCTGGAAATCGATGGTGACCTGATCGCCATCGGCCGCCGCTGCATCGGTTTCCTGCCAGTCGGCGTTCTGCTTGCGCAGCGTTTCGATCATTTCATCAACGTCGGCATCGCTTACGTTGACTACCGGGCGCTCGACCTCGGTACCTTCGATAGAAGCCAGCTCGACTTCAGGATAGATCTCCATGGTCGCCACGAACTCGAGATCCTTGCCTTCCTGATTCACTTTCGGCTCGATCTGAGGATAGCCAGCAGGATTGAGGTTCTCATCAGTAATGGCACGCACGTAGCGCTCGCGCATTACCTCGCCTACCACTTCGCTGCGTACGCTGTCACCGTAACGCTGACGAACCACTGCCATCGGAACCCGGCCCTGGCGAAAACCATTCAAACGAACGTTTTTCGCGGTATCTTTCAAGCGAGTGCTGACAGCCTCGTCGATTTCGGCAGCCGGTACCTGAATAGTGATACGGCGTTCGATCTGGGAGGTTGTCTCGACGGAAACTTGCATGAATTGTCCTCTAGCGGCTGGGCGTCATGTTGACTGTGTTTAATAAGATCAAAGGGGCAATTTTAAGAACCCTGGCGCACCGTGGCAAGCGCCATGCTCGCAAGATGGGGGCACAGGTATCAATTACAAGGCAATAAGTGACTTATTTGTCACTTTTAGACCGAGAATCACTTCAATCACTGCCTGATGCGATATCCTGTCTCTTTCAACGATCTTTTGCCAGCCATCGTATCGATACTCATGTCTATTCATCAAGACTTACCCATTTCACGCGTCATGCAAACCGGCATTCTTCAGTGCACGAAAGATACACCGCTCAGCGAAGCCGCAAGACGCATGACCGATCGTTGCTGCAGCTCGATTGTCATCATGGAAAATCATAAGGCGGTGGGAATCTGGACCGAACACGACGCGCTGTCGATCAACTTCAGCACGCTGTCAGCGCTGAACAAGCCAATCGCGACGTTCATGTCACAGCCGGTGCACACCGCCTCCGGGCAGATGCTTTTGAGCGAAGCCGCCCTGCTTCTCAATACACACAAGGTGCGCCACCTGGTCGTTATCGATGAGGCGAGCCGCCCTGTGGGTATCATTTCGCAAACCGATATCGTCATGAACCAGGGACTTGAGCCCTACCTGCGCCTGCGTGAAGTGCATGCCGCCATGCGGCGCGACCCGCTGCTCATCGAAGGGTCGCTCAGCGTAGCCGATGCAGCAGCCCGCATGCGCACCCACCAGCAGGATGCCGCCATCATCGTTGACGACCACCAGCTAGGCATCGTTACCGAACGCGACCTCGTATCGTTTATCGCCAATCGATCAGACGACACCCCGGTGATACAGCTGTCGAGCAAGCCGTTGCTCAGCGTCACGGAGTCCACCCCACTGATCAATGCGCGTGACCTGCTGATCAATCACCGCATTCGCCATCTGGTCGTACGTGACAGCCAGGAGAAGATCGTTGGCTTGCTGGGCTTTGGCGACATCCTGTCAGGAGCGGAGTACCTGTACCTGGCCGATCTGCGTGAGGCATTGACCCAGCGGGATCAAGCACTGGCACGTTCGCGCCAACATCTGCAGCTGGCCGAGCGGGTCATCGACTCTTCGCTTGAAGGCATCATCATTACCGATGCCGATGCATGCATCGAGTTCGTTAACCCGGCCTTTACTCACCTGACCGGCTATACGCTCGAGGAAGTGGCGGGCAAGAAACCCAGTATACTGGGTTCAGGCCGCCAGGATGCCGACTTCTACGAGCAGATGTGGGCCTCTTTGAAAGTCAGCGGATACTGGCGCGGCGAGGTCTGGAACCGGCGTAAATCCGGCGAGCTCTATCTCGAGCTCTTGACCATCACGGCCATAAAGGATGATAGCGGCGTTACCCAGCACTACGCCGGGCTTTTCTCGGACATCACCCATGTACGCGAAAACGAGGAACAGATTCGGCACCTCGCCTATTACGATGTTCTGACTCGTCTCCCCAACCGCCGCTTGCTCGAAGATCGTATCACCCTGGCCATTCGTCACGCCCACCGTGAGGCTCAGCAGATAGCCGTCATATTTATCGATCTTGATCATTTCAAGCAGGTCAACGATACGCTGGGGCATGCGCTAGGCGACGAGCTGTTGCTCGAGGTTGCCGCCCGAATGACTCTCAGGCTGCGCGAGGACGATACGCTGGCCCGCCTGGGAGGCGATGAGTTCATTGCGCTGCTGCCCGACATCAGCGGGTTTACAGAAGCATCCAGCGCGGCGCAGCGGTTGATCGATGCCGTCAGCGCACCCTATACGTTAAAGGGGCACAGCTTTCGAATCGGGTGCAGTATCGGCATCAGCCTGTATCCAGACGATGGCGATACGCCGGAAGTGCTCATCCAGCATGCCGATGCTGCGATGTACCGCGCCAAGCGCGAAGGCCGCAATACATATCGCCTCTATCAAGCCGATGTAGACCGCAAGCTGCGCGACCAGTTGAGCATGGAAACGGCGCTGCGCAACGCCGTCGACACCGGCGACGGCCTGTACATGGCTTACCAGCCGCTAGTAAGCCGCAAGACACGCCAGCTGGTTTCAGCCGAGGCACTCGTTCGCTGGACTCATCCGGTGCGCGGCAATATCGGCCCGGATGACTTCATTCCCCTGGCGGAAAGCTCCGGGCTTATTCTGCCTCTTGGGGATCGCGTCATGGATCTGGTGCTTGATGATATGCACCAATGGCGCGCCAGCGGTAAATCACTGGTACCGGTCGCCATCAATTTGTCTTCAGCACAGTTCTGGCAGCCCGATTTCGTCCAGACGATCGCTCAGAAGCTTCAGCATCACGCCATTGCGCCCTCGCTGATAACCTTCGAGCTGACCGAAAGCATACTGCTCAACCGTCAGGCGGAGGGAGCCGCCGTGCTCCACGAGTTACGCGCCCTGGGCTGCAAAATTGCACTGGATGACTTCGGAACCGGCTATTCGTCCCTGAGCTACCTGCACAACATCCCGGCTCATGCACTTAAGATTGATCGAAGCTTCATTGAAGTCTTGCACGATGAAACCCACAACAGCCAGGCCATCGTGGCTGCCATTGCAAGTCTTGCCCGAGAACTCGATTTGAAAGTGGTCGCAGAGGGGGTCGAGACAGAGCAGCAGTGGCAGCAACTAGGCGAGTATGGGATCGACATCATTCAGGGGTACTACATCGCCCGGCCACAGCCCGCCGGGCAATTTGTCGAGCTTCTCGGCACGCTTACGCATGAACGGTGACTTTATGGTGGTGGTTCAGATGCCCACCACAGACTTAGCGTATGAAGCAGCAAGCCGCAGGTGGCGGCATGAGAGATAAACACCTCCCAGCTGATCCAGGAGGTGAACAGCGCGTGCCAGGCGCCCATTATCAACGCGCCCAAGGTGAACATGGCCACAAGACGAAGGCATAGGCGCGGTAACAGCCTGCGCTGCTCGGCAGCTAAAAGACGCCACTGAACCACGCTGGCCACGGCTACCAGCACCACCCCCATCATGATCAGGGTTTGCCGCGTTTCGTGACCACTTGCCATGAAACGCGGCAAGGCAGCCAGCATCAATACGCAAAGCCCAAGCGCCACGCTTATGCGCTCTGCCGAATAAGGCCTGACCTGCATATCAGGCCCCCTTGAGCTGCTGTTCATCGATCCAGGTTTCTACCCAGGGAACCGCTGCATCGTCGGCCATGAAGGTTTCCATGGCATCGATTTCCAGACGCTCACCCAGGCGATGCGCGCCATGCTCTTCGAGCAAAGCATCCAGTTGCCGCCCGGCACCACAAAAGGTGTCAGCGTAGGAGCTATCGCCCAGAGCAATCAGACCATAGCGTAAAGACGCAAGCGAGGGGCTCTTGTCATTCAGGCTGCGCACGAAGGGGACGAAGTTACCTGGGTAATCCCCACTACCCGTGGTCGAGATCACGAACAGGGAAATGCCCTCATCACTGGTCACATCGTCCAGGGTAGGCTGCTCGGCGATACTCACATCGAACCCGGCGGCTTCAAAGAGCGGCTTGACCTGCTCGGCAACATCCAAGGCACCGCCGTACATGGTACCCACCAGTATATTCAGCTGAGGCATCACTACCTTCCTGTATTCAGAGTGTTCCAAGGCCGGCTTAGAGGATCAATCAGGGCCTTCAACGTCGCCCGAATAGTAACATACCGCATCAGAAAGGCGCATTTCACTGGCCCTGCTGGCAGGTGGTGCGTCGACCTGGCCACCGATACGTCCCGGCTGTTGACGGCGCCTGGCATGATCAGTTCGCATAAAAAAATGGAGCGCACGAAGGCGCTCCATTTGTATCGCTATAGGTGAGTCCTACTTGCTCTTCACGTAGTGCTCGACCTGCTGCTTCAGCTTTTGACCCGGGCGAAAGGTCACCACGCGACGCGCCGAAATGGGAATTTCTTCGCCGGTCTTGGGATTGCGCCCAGGCCGCTCACGCTTATCACGCAAGTCGAAGTTGCCAAAACCTGACAGCTTGACCTGCTCGTTTTCCCGTAAGCAGGCTCGAATCTCTTCGAAGAAAGCTTCGACCATTGCTTTTGCTTCCCGCTTGGACAGCGCCAGCTCGGTATGTAAATGCTCCGCCAGCTCTGCTTTGGTCAACGCACCCATAAGACCCTCCTTGTAGCAAACGCATTGCCAAGAACGTGATAAGCGTCGTGTCGCGTATTGTTATCAGCCGCGCAGCTCAGCCTCAAGCTGGACACGCACTTGTGTCACGATGGAATCTATCAACTGATTGATTTCTTCGTCGTTTAGCGTGCGTGAAGGATGCTGCCAGGTCAAGCCCAATGCAATACTCTTGTGACCTTCCACGACGCCCTTACCAGCATAGACATCAAATAGCGTGATGTCTTTCAGGTAATCGCCAGCCTCGGCCCTGACGCAATCCAGCAGTGCCTGCACCGGTACGTCGTTCTTGAGGGTAAACGCCAGATCACGGCGCACTTCCGGATAGCGCGACAGAGCCTCGAAGGCAGGGATACTGCCCCGGCTCAATGCATCCAGGCGCACCTCGAACAGTACCGCATCGACTTTCAGCCCAAGCGTGGCGCGCACCTGGGGATGCAACGTACCAATCCAGCCTGCGTGCTCGCCATTGAACAGGATCTCGGCACTCTGCCCCGGATGAAGCGCCGGATGCTCGGCAGGTTCGAAACGCCAGGCGTCAAGATTTCCCCCCAGCGCCAGCAGGCTTTCGAGATCGCCTTTCAAGTCGTAGAAATCGATACGTTCTTTTGTACCGCTCCACCCTTCCGATTCACGGCTACCACAGGCCAGAGCCCCCATCATGGGGATTTGCGACAGCTGATCCAGCTCACCGTTGAACACAAGCCCGGTCTCGAAAAGACGGACGCGGGTCTGCTGACGATTCAAGTTGTGTTCCATGGCGCGCACCAGACCGGGAAACAGACTGGCGCGCATTACCGAGAGATCGGCGGAGATCGGATTGGCCAGCACCGGAGACACCGCATCCGGCAGCAGAGCGGCCTGGAGTTCGGGCGCGACGAAGCTGTAGGTGACGGCTTCCTGGAAACCACGGGCAACCATCTGGCGGCGCAGCTGCGCCTGAGTCAACTTCGCCTCGTCTGCCGAGCGCAGCGCAAGCCGCGCCGCCGGGCGCCGAACGGGCAGATTGTTGTAGCCATGAATACGCGCGACCTCCTCGATCAGGTCTTCTTCGATGGCCATATCAAAGCGCCAGCTGGGCGCAGTTACCGACCACCCTTCCGCCTGGCGAGACACATCAAGCCCCAGACCCTCGAGAATATCGGTAACGTCGTCGACAGCGAGCTTTTTGGAAAGCGCACTCTCGAGCCGTGAGTCGCGCAGCAGAATAGTACCAGGCACGGGCAGATGGGCGCTGCTTGATGTTTCGCAGACAGGTCCGGGCTCGCCGCCACAGATATCGATCAGCAGCCGCGTGGCACGCTCGACCGCCACACCGGCCAATTGCGGGTCTACACCACGCTCGAACCGATGAGATGCATCGGTATGCAGGCCATAGGAGCGCGCCTGCCCGGCGATGGCAAGCGGGGTGAAAAAGGCTGACTCAAGAAAAATCGACTGAGTAGCTTCGCTGACGCCTGAATTCTCGCCCCCCATGATGCCCGCCATGGCGAGTGGCCCGGACTCGTCGGCAATGACCAGTGTTTCAGGACGCAGGGCTACCTGTTGGCCATCCAGCAGGGTCAGCTGCTCGCCTGCCTGAGCCAGGCGCACGATGATACGGCCGTTTAGATTATTGCGATCGAAGGCGTGCAGCGGCTGGCCAAGTTCCAGCATGACGTAGTTGGTAACATCCACGACAGGATCAATGGAACGAATGCCGCTGCGCCGGAGGCGCTCGACCATCCACAGTGGCGTTGGAGCCTTGACGTTTACCCCATTGATGACCCGCCCGACATAACGCGGGCATTTCTCAGGCGCCTCGACACTGACGGCAAATGTATCGTCGATGTTCGCTTTTACCGGCTCGATATCAGGCTCGCTGAGCATCAGGCGGTTGAGAACGCCGACTTCCCGTGCCAGCCCCTTGAGGCTCAGGCAATCTCCCCGGTTGGGTGTCAGGTCCACCTCGATGGTCATGTCATCAAGGTGCATGAACTCACGAAAATCAACACCTACTGGCGCGGACTCAGGCAGCACCAGAATACCCGGTGAAGCTTCCTCCTCGAGCCCAAGCTCGGATGCCGAGCAAATCATGCCCCGTGATTCAACGCCACGCAGCTTGGCTTTCTTGATCTTGAAGTCGCCCGGCAGCACCCCACCCACCTGAGCAAATGGAATTTTCTGGCCAACTTCGACGTTGGCGGCACCACACACGACCTGCACGGGCGCATCAGAGCCGTCATTGACCGTGCAGACGTTCAACTTGTCGGCATCCGGGTGCTTTTCCTTGGTCAGCACTTCGGCCACCACAACGCCGCTAAACGAGGCAGCGACCGGCTCGACGGCATCCACTTCCAAACCGGCCATGGTGATCTGGTCGGCAATAGCCTGTGTGCTAAGCTGCGGTGAGACCCATTCGCGCAGCCACTGTTCTGAAAATTTCATGATCGTTCCTGTATCCGGCGGCGGTATTAGGCGAATTGGCGCAGAAAGCGCAGGTCATTTTCAAAGAACAGACGCAGATCGTTGACCCCATAGCGCAACATCGCCAAACGCTCTGCGCCCATACCGAAGGCAAAGCCCGTATAGCGCTCGGTATCGATACCGGAATGGCGGAACACTTCCGGGTGTACCATGCCGCATCCCATCACTTCCAGCCAGCCGCTGTGCGAGCAGACACGACATCCCTTGCCGCTGCACATGACGCACTGAATATCGACTTCTGCAGAGGGCTCGGTAAACGGAAAATAGGAAGGCCTGAAGCGTACCGACAGATCATCACGCTCGAAGAACGCCTGAAGAAAGTCTTCAATGGTGCCCTTGAGATCGGCGAAACTGACACCCTCATCGACCAGCAGACCCTCTACCTGATGAAACATCGGCGTATGCGTCAAGTCCGAGTCACTGCGGTAGACTCGCCCGGGACACACGATGCGCAGCGGAAGTTCGCTGTTCTTCATGGTACGCACCTGCACCGGCGAGGTATGCGTTCTCAATAAGCGAGTGGCATCAAAATAGAACGTATCGGCCATTCCGCGCGCTGGGTGATGGGCCGGAATATTGAGCGCTTCAAAGTTGTGATAGTCATCTTCGATTTCGGGTCCGACTGCCACATCGTAGCCAATGCGCGTAAATAACCCTTCGATACGCTCGAGCGTGCGCGTGACCGGGTGAAGACCGCCTTCGGACTGGCCACGCCCTGGCAGCGTTACATCTATGCGCTCGGCAGCCAGCCGCGCGTTCAAGGCAGCGCTGTCCAGCGCCTGGCGCTTTGCATCGATTTCGCTGGAGAGGGTTTGTTTGGCCTGGTTGATACGCTCACCGGCAGCAGGGCGCTCTTCTGCCGAGAGCTTGCCCAGGCCTTTCAACAAGGCGGTTACTTCGCCTTTTTTTCCCAGGTAGCGAACGCGTAACTCCTCCAGCGCAGGAATGTCCTGCGCTGCCTGAATGGCATCACGAGCTTCAGATACCAGAGTAGGAAGGTGATCCATCCGTTTTACTCCGAATTAAGCGGCTCCCTCTTTTTGAGGGTGTTGCACGTAGAAGATGACAAAAAAACAGGGGAAGAGCGGCTGCTCTTCCCCTGCAGGGTCACACTGAAATGACCGTGGTCACGTTACGCAAGCCAAGCTCGCGCAACGCAAACCTTATTGGGCAGCCTTGGCTTTTTCCACGATAGCAGCAAATGCCGCTTTTTCGTGTACTGCCAGGTCGGCCAGAACCTTACGGTCGATTTCAATGCCGGCTTTCTTCAGGCCGCCAACGAAGCGGCTGTAGGACATACCGTTGATACGTGCACCCGCGTTGATACGCTGAATCCACAGCGCGCGGAACTGGCGCTTGCGGTTACGGCGGTCACGGTAGGCATACTGACCGGCTTTGATGACGGCTTGTTTGGCTACGCGGAAAACACGCGAACGGGCACCATAGTAACCCTTGGCCTGCTTCAGTACTTTTTTATGGCGACGACGGGCAACTACGCCACGCTTAACACGAGTCATAACACACTCCTGACTTTAAGGCTGAGGCCGGTGGCACTCAGAAAAGAAAATTCGACGTTACAGGTTCGGCAGCATGCGCTGGATCAGCGCTTTGTCAGAAGCATGAATCTGCTTCATTCCACGCAGCTGACGCTTACGCTTGGTCGATTTCTTGGTCAGGATGTGGCTACGGAAAGACTGCTTGTGCTTGAAGCCGTTAGCGGTCTTTTTGAAGCGCTTGGCAGCGCCGCTGTTGCTTTTGATTTTCGGCATGAGAAAACTCCGCTCGATATTTTTTAGAAAACCCAGGGCCGGCCACCGCTTACACGGTGGCCCGTTGGCTTCGCCGTTGGATCACTTCTTCTTCGGGTTAAGGATCATGATCATCTGGCGGCCTTCCATTTTCGGGAAAGACTCCACCGCACCGATCTCTTCCAGGTCTGCCGCGATCCGCTCCATCAGCTTACGGCCGATGTCCTGGTGCGCCATTTCACGACCACGGAAGCGCAAAGTGACCTTACCCTTGTCACCACCTTCAAGAAAGCGCGTCAGGTTCTTGAGCTTCACCTGATAATCGCCTTCATCGGTGCCAGGCCGGAATTTGACTTCCTTTACCTGAATTTGCTTTTGCTTCTTCTTTTGAGCCGCTTTCTGCTTCTTCGTCTCAAAAACGAACTTGCCGTAATCCATGATCTTACAGACGATAGGATCGGCATTCGAAATTTGCACGAGGTCCAGACCGGCAGCTTCTGCACGCTCCAATGCTTCGGTGGTGGGCACGACACCCAACTGCTCACCTTCTGCATCGATCAGACGTACTTCTTCTTCGGTAATTCGCTCGTTCATTGGTGGGCGCTTGTCTGCTGGACGCCCGCGCTGGTTGCTTCGCTTGATCGTTCCGTCTCCTTAGGCAATTGACGATGTCGCCAGGGCTGCTCGCTCTGTACTTAGACGCTCGATGAGTTCGTTGATGGTCATCGTACCGAGGTTTTCGCCGCTGCGAGTTCGCACGGCCACTGAGTCAGCTTCGACTTCCTTATCTCCGACCACAAGGAGATAGGGAATTTTCTGTAATGTATGCTCACGGATTTTAAAGCCGATCTTCTCGTTCCTCAAGTCCGCTTTAGCCCGTAAGCCATTTTTTTGCAGGCGCTGCTCGAGTTCGAGCGCATATTCACGCTGCGCATCGGTGATCGTCATCACCACAGCCTGCTGAGGTGCCAACCATAATGGCATAGCGCCAGCGTAATGTTCAATCAAGATACCAATGAAGCGTTCCATGGAGCCTACGATCGCGCGGTGCAGCATTACCGGTGGCTTGCGCTCGCCCTCTTCGGTCACGTATTGCGCACCGAGGCGTTCTGGCATCATGAAGTCTACCTGCATGGTACCTACTTGCCATTCACGTCCCAAGCAGTCCTTCATATGATATTCGATCTTGGGTCCATAGAACGCGCCTTCGCCAGGAAGTTCCTGCCACTCTACGCCACAGGCGTTAAGCGCCCCACGCAAAGCGTCTTCAGCGCGGTCCCAGACCTCATTGCTGCCGATCCGCTTTTCAGGACGAAGAGCGATCTTGATGGCAATATCTTCAAAACCGAAATCCTGGTATACCTTGAGCGCCTGGCGGTGGAAGCTGGTAACTTCAGGCTCGACCTGAGCTTCGGTACAGAAAACGTGGCCGTCATCCTGAGTAAAGGCACGCACGCGCATGATGCCGTGCAGAGCACCAGACGGCTCGTTACGGTGACAGCCGCCAAACTCGCCAAAGCGAACGGGCAGTTCGCGATAGCTACGCAGCCCGGAATTGAACACCTGAACGTGGCCCGGGCAATTCATGGGCTTCAAGGCGTACTCGCGCTTTTCGGACTCAGTGAAGAACATGCCGTCAGCGTAGTTGTCCCAATGGCCGGACTTTTTCCAGAGCGACACGTCCATCACCTGGGGGCAGCGGATTTCCTGATAACCACCCTCTTTATACACGCCGCGCATATACTGCTCGACCTGCTGCCATAGCGCCCATCCATTGGGGTGCCAGAAGATCATGCCGGGCGCCTCTTCCTGCATATGGAACAGGTCGAGCCGGCGGGCAAGCTTGCGATGGTCGCGTTTTTCAGCTTCTTCGAGCCGTTTGAGATAGGCCTTCAGCTGCTTCTTGTCACCCCACGCCGTACCATAGATACGTGTCAACATTTCGTTGGACGCATCCGCGCGCCAGTAGGCGCCAGCAAGCTTGGTCAGCTTGAAGGCCTTGAGGTGGCGTGTGTTCGGGACGTGCGGACCACGGCACATGTCCGTGTACTCTTCGTGATGGTAAAGGCGAATCTCGGCGCCTTCGGGAATATCACGGATGATTTCCTGTTTGTAGGTTTCATCGCGATTCTGAAAGGTCAGCATCGCCTTGTCGCGATCGACATACTCCCGAACCACATCGTATTCACGCTCGATCAATGCCTGCATGCGCTTTTCGATGGCGTCGAGATCTTCTGGCGTAATCGAACGACCAAAATCAATATCGTAATAAAAGCCGTTTTCGATGACGGGCCCAATGGCCATCTTGGCATCGGGGTAAAGTTGCTTGACCGCATGACCAATCAGGTGCGCGCAGGAGTGGCGAATGATCTCTACTCCTTCAGGATCACGCGCGGTAATGATGGAGACGTTCGCATCATTTTCAATGATATCTGCAGCATCCACCAAAACGCCGTCAATTCGTCCTGCTATGCACGCCTTGGCCAAACCAGGGCCAATGGACTCGGCAAGTTGCATGATGGAAAGAGGCGCTTCAAATGTTCTTTGGCTACCGTCGGGTAGTGTAACAATCGGCATTCAGGTTTTCCTTGAGCGCAGTGGTGATCCATACCAAGGATCACATTTCGCTATCAATGAGCAAAAGGTAATACGGAGCTATTATCGCGCGTAGCCTAGCAGACTTGTACGCCATGGAAAATAAAAACGGGAGGCCGAAGCCTCCCGCTGGTACGCATTTCATAGCCAATGACAGTAGTTAAACCACAACTGCTGTCGCTGGGTTATGAATCAGTTCCACTCGTCGAGTTCAACGCGACGGTTCTGCGCACGACCTTCATCGGTGTCATTAGAAGCAATCGGGCGCTCTTCACCGTAGCCTACAGCACGCATGCGGTTCGAACCTACGCCACGCTGGGCGAGGTAGGTGGTCACTGATTCAGCGCGACGCTGAGACAGGTCCTTGTTGTACTGGGCAGTACCACGTGAATCGGTGTGGCCTTCGATACTGACACGTACATCTGGGTTGTTGACCAGACGCTCGGCAACACCGTTGAGGATGTTACGGGCATTGGAGGTCAGCTCGGCAGAATCGAATTCGAAGTTGACATCGTTGAGAACAACGCTATCCGGGCAGCCCAGTGCATTGACCTTGGTGCCGGCAGGTGTGTTCGGGCACTGATCGCGGTAATCCGGTACGCCGTCACCATCGGAATCAATCGGGCAGCCTACTGCATCGACTTCTACGCCAGCCGGAGTACCCGGGCACTGGTCGCGGTAGTCAGGCACGCCGTCGCCATCTGAGTCAAGCGGGCAACCTTCGGCATCAACGGCGACACCGGCCGGTACTTCACCATAGCTTGGGCACTGCGCTGCCACAGGCTCAGGCGTACGGTCTGCACACAGCAGACCACCGATGGCCGCACCTGCTACCGCGCCAGTTGCAGCACCACTCTCTTCGTCGGAAGAGCTGCTGGTGGCGTAGCCGATGCTGCCGCCGATGACACTGCCTGCCAGGCCACAGACGAACGGATGCTGATACCATTCGCGCGCGTTGTTGCTGCTTGCGCCAGCCTGACCAGACGTTTGCGAGGCAGAGCTGGCACAGCCAGAAAGCCCGACAACCAAGGCAGAACCGATGAGCAAGCCAGTCGTAGATTTTTTCATGCAAGACTCCTTCTTGATCCAATGCTGACATGGCCATATGACCAAATCTATCCAATGCTTCTTATTGCGAGAGCATCCATTTTTCGCCTGTTCAATATTACCGCGCGGGCGTTCCCCTGCTTGGCATTGAACGGTTTGCCTATCATTAACGTTTTTGCACTTGAAGGCAACAATGCCGAAATATCAACTTGTTGGCAATATCGACATCACAAGCATAGCAAAGCTGCCATAATCGGCACTAAAAAAACACGCTATTGCGCCAATTTGCCTATCGTTTGCTCCTGACACTCACTTAATGTAGCGCAGAAGAGCCTTGCGCGCGCCATTCGATGACGGCTTCTGCTGCAGCCAGTACGGCCGGTCGCATTTCAGCTTCTACTTCGAGTCGCTGCTTATCCTCGCTCATGCGCTCGCGCGGTGTGAGTTGAGCGCGCGCCGAGTGCGTCTTCAAATGCCGAGTACGCTCATACACTTGACCAAACGCCTGAAATTCGGGGCGCTCGGTCAAGCTTGGGTCAATGATCTCCAACAGCACCTTGCAGCGCCAGGACCCTTCTGTGACGTCTACCTGCCCTTGTACCAAGGCGCCGGTGACAAAGTCCAGATTGTCCAGGCTGTTCTGTATCGCCCGCTGATCCTCATCCAGGCGGAACTTGTCGCGTCGCTTCACTTCTTGGCGAAGCTTCATGGCATAAATTGCCAGGCCCGCAATGATGATCAAGGCCAGAGCAAGTAACAAGAGCGCGACGGTTACATTCATAAAACTCCCTACCACCGACAGAAAATAGCTTAACAGAAATTGTACACCGTTTTGCCAGCGAGCCGAAATGTCTTGCATATTGCCATTCAGGCACGTCTATCCGTGGATTATTTAGATAGGCCAGTAGAAACTCGCCCGGCGCGATCATTCTCGTCAACATGAGCAGCGAGAATATCCCCGCTCTCCAGTCGCCACTGCCACCAAGCGAGCAGCAGCGCAACCGCAAGAAACACGGCGCCGGCGGTATGTATCAGAGCGAGCCAAAGAGGCAACCACATCAGTACGTTCAGCGCGCCAAGAATCACTTGAAGGCAGAAAATACTCATCACCCCACCCAGTACCCGTCTCAGGGCGCGATAATGCCAATATCGATAAAGCAGGATCGCTAGCGACAAGCCCAGCAGCACAGCACCAAGCCGATGGATAAAGTGAATCGCTGTTCTAGCTTCTGCGTGCAACTGGCCATGCAGGTAGTTGGGACCCACCGTTTGCGTCAGGTGGAAGCCTTCTTTGATGTCCATGCCAGGCCACCACTGACCGTTACAGGTAGGAATGCCTTGACAAGCTATACCGGCATAATTGCTGGTGACCCACCCGCCCAAGGCAAGCTGGAGTACCAGTAAACCGGCAGCGATACCCCACCATAACCCAGTGCGTTTGGGGCCAAGCGCTTTCTGTCGGGCAACGCCTCTCAAACGCAAGTGTAGCCAAAGAAACAGGATCAGCACGCTAAAACCGCCCAGCAGGTGCAAGGTAACTACCTGAGGCCAGAGTTTTAGCGTAACGGTAAACGCGCCAAAAGCGCCCTGCACGATGATGACAGCCAGGAGTAGAAGGCTTGTACGCCAAGGGTACTGGTGCCTTTTTCGCAGCGACCAGCCTAACGTTACTGCACCAATCACCAGCATGCCCAGCAGAGTTGCTATATAGCGGTGGGCCATTTCAACCCAAGCCTTTGAAGCATCCAACGGCACATCGGGATGGCGCATGGCAGCATACTCGCTACTGGGCACCACCAGCCGCCCGTAGCAGCCAGGCCAGTCAGGGCATCCAAGACCTGCATCCACCAGACGCGTCCATGCGCCTACCAGAATTACCAGAATGGTCAGCAGTGTCCCTAGCAGCGTCAAACGTAAAAGCCACTTCAAGCGGCTTTCAATCGATTCTTGCATGATGTGTCCTTACACTTTTTCGATGGCGATAGCCGCGATGTCATGAAACGCGCCGATTTCGCCAAGCATTCCCTGCGGTGTATATTAGCATTAAACAAAACGCTGACCTACTTTCCAGCCCCGTGACGCGCCTGCTGGACTGACCCACTGGTTAGAAAACTGAACATTTCAATCACTGCTGGGCGCCGTTTGGCGATTTACAAGCTGCCCGCCCGCGCCCTATAGTTCTCACAACGATTCGAGGTCTTTCAACAAGACCCTATAAAGCAGGGAGTCATGCATGTATAAGCACTACCTTTCGCCAGGGATGGCTGCCATTGTGGCGCTGGTTTCGCTCAGCTCGTTATCGGGCTGCACCACCTACACCTGGCCAGACGGCTCACAGGAAACCGTACTGGGCGTGGCCCCTGAGGATGAGAACAGGCGCTATGAAGAACAGCGTGCCGACGGTGTGCGCTACCGCATTCCAGGCGACGTAACCCAACAGCAGGATTAACGACTTTTGGTCAACGCCGTGGCCTTTGCACTCAAGGGATCTTCAGGCCACGGATGTTTGGGATACCGTCCGCGCATTTCCTTGCGTACCTGAGGGTAGCCGTTAAGCCAGAAGCTGTATAAATCCTGTGTGACCTGAAGCGGTCGACGCGCAGGAGACAGCAGATGAATCATCAACGTTACCTTCTCTTGCACGATGGCAGGCGTCTTCTGCCAGCCAAACGCCTCTTGCAACTTCACCGCCAACACTGGCGGACGACCTTCCAGGCAAGGCAGATAATCAATATCAACACGTTTACCGCTGGGCACTGGTAGCGTTTCAGGTACAAGCCGATCAAATGCCTGTTGCTGCTCCCAGTTCAAACGATTGAATAGAAAAGCGTGCAATGGCATTTTTTCCAATTGGGACAAGCGTGTGATATCGGCCAGGTAGGGCGCCAGCCATTGCTCCAGAGAGTCGAGGAGGGCTTGCGTCGACCAGTCAGGCCACTGCTCGCCCAGGCTTTCGCGCAAGAGCGCCATGCGCCCCTGCAGCTGTTGGAGTGATAGCGTCGTCAATAGGCTCGGACGCTGACGTACGGCGGCCAGTAAAGCTTCGAGGACCTTGTCGGATGGCAGAGTGGCCAAGGGGCGTGTTGCAAGCACTAGGGCGCCATAGGCCAGCACGCTTTCACCGATCAATCCGCCTTGGCGATCAGACCAGCTCACTCGCGTCTGCCACTCCAGGCGGTCAGCATATAGCTGTTTCAACATTTCAAGACTGAATGCTTCAGCAGCATAGACTCTGGCTTCACTGCTGGCGCTCTGTAGATCAACCGCGACGATGAACGGCTGGTGCGCTAGCGGATCGTCCAGTGACAGCACCGCCGTTTTTCCTGATGCCAGTTGAAACCGCCCCGGGCTGATCTGTTTGCCAATTCGCTCTGGGTAAGCGAGCGCCAGCAGCCGAGCCAGAGGCGTCAGATCCACTTCTCTCAACGACACGTTCATCACCGTGGCAAATCGTTTGGCGTCTTGCAACCAGGCCGGAAACGTTTTCGGGGTAGAAAAGCGTTGTTCCAGTGCATGGTGGAGCGAGCACTGTCGGCGCTCAGGGTTTTCCAGCAGGGCAGCAAGCCCGCAAGCCAGCGTGGTTGCATTGAGCTCGTCGGCGCGTTCCAGCATGACGGCCAGCCGTGGCTCTACCGGCCAGCGTGCGCAACGCCGGCTCAAGGGGGTCAGTGTATGCTGTTCGTCCAGCATGCCCAGCTGTGTCAGTAGTGCTCTACCACTTTGCCAGGCACCAGCGGGAGGTAACGTCATCCAGCCAAGCTGATCCGGCGAACCAGCGCCCCAATGCGCCAGCTCCAGCACCAGCCCCGACAGATCGGCCTGTGCTATCTCAGGCTCTCGGTGCGCCACCAGTGGCTGCTCTTGCGCCCATAAACGAAAGCAATGCCCGGACTGCTGACGCCCTGCCCGGCCGCGGCGTTGATCAGCACTTGCTCGGTTAACCCTTCGGGTCGCCAAGCAGGTCAACCCCGTTGCTGGCTGAAATACCGGTACACGTTCAAGCCCGGCATCAATGACGACATTGACCCCTGTAACCGTGACGCTCGACTCGGTAATCGCGGTAGAGACGATAATACGGCGCCTGTTCGCCTCTGGTGCCAACGCCGCACGCTGCTGGTCTAGTGACATACGCCCATGCAGTGAGCGTATTGCTAACGCCGGCAGCGCTTGGCGCAGCATTTGTACCAACCGTTCGATCTCGGCCACGCCGGGCAGGATCACCAGCACATCGGCAGCCCCAGGCTCGGCAAGGGCTTCCTGGATGACGCGCAGCGCTGTCTGCTCAAGGCGTTCATTTGCATGTGCTGGCCGATAGCGGGTGGTTATCGGATACTGGCGACCATCACTGACGATAACTTGGGTATCCGCTCCCATCACACGGCGCAAGGCGTCTATATCCAGGGTGGCTGACATCACTATCAGGCGAAGGTCGTCACGCACGCTGGTTTGAACATCGAGCGCAAACGCCAAGCCCACATCACTGTCCACACTGCGCTCATGAAACTCATCGAAAACGATTCCCGCGACCCCTTCCATCAGCGGATCATCCTGCAGTATGCGTAGCAGGACGCCCTGGGTAACCACCTCTAGCCGGGTATGCTCTCCTGTCCGGCTTTCGCCACGCATCCGATAGCCTACTGTCTGGCCCAGCGGCTCGCCCAACTGCTGGGCCATGAAGCTGGCGGCCAACCGGGCAGCTACACGCCGCGGCTCCAGCAGCAGAATCTTCTGCCCGGCCGCCCACTGGCTTTCCAACAGGGCGAGCGGCACGCGAGTGGTTTTGCCGGCACCCGGCTGCGCCATCAAGATAAGTCGATTATGCCTTTCAAGCCCACTTTTGATCGCTGCAAGGTGTGACTCGATAGGAAGCTGGCTCATGGTTCAGACGCCCCACCGCTTTCGGCGCCTTGGCGCAAAGCGATCCCGCACCCTTTAAGAATCACGTGCTCAAGAAAGTGAATGATGGAAGCCAGATCTTCATCCTCGAGCGCATCGCGGCCAATGACGCGCGTCACCTGGGCACTGTACTCGGTGTAGTGTTGTGTGGCCGACCAGATCAGGAAGATAAGCCAGCGTGGATCGACATCATCCATTCGGCCCTGTGCGGACCACTGACGAATGATGGCTGCGCGGGAGGCTACCCATTCGCGAAGCTCGCCCGCCAGATACTCATTCAAGAACGGCGCACCGGCTAGAATTTCGGCGGCAAAAAGTCTGGAGCCATCAGGATAGCGTTGCCCGAGCACCATTTTAGTGCGAATGAAGCTGCTCAAGACCTGCCCTGGGTCGCTGTCTGGAGTAATATTTTCCAGTACTGCGTTCCAGCGCCGCATCATGCGATTGAGCAGGCGAATATAAAGCGTCTGCTTACTGCCCATGTAGTACAGGATATTGGCCTTGGGTAACCCGGCCTGGTCGGCAATGGATTGCAGACTTGCGCCCCGATAACCGTGCTTGGCGAACACCTGTTCGCCCGCATTCAATATTCTCTGCTCGATGCGTTCGCGCTGCGCGTTTTCGCTGGTTACAGTTTCTGCTGGCATATAGAGCCTTCTCGGGTAGACATGGTAGACACGTGTTCTACGTCACACGGCGCCGCTCAAATTCGCACTAGATATTAACATTTTAGGTAACTTCGCCCCATAAAGGTGCACTCGATCACTACTTGCGCAGCGTGCTTTTTTGTCTCAAGCTCAGATGATATTGACCGATTGGTCAGAACAATCATAACGGAGTTGGGCATGGCGAATATTGAGTTCTTTCTCAATGGCACTCCCCGGCAGTGCCATGTGGCCCCGGACACAAGCATATTGGTGTTACTGCGCGAACATCTGGGCGCCACGGGCACGAAAGAGGGGTGTGCATCAGGCGATTGTGGCGCATGCACCGTGGCCATTGTTGATCCTCATGCGCCTGCTCCTGCGTATAAATCTATCAATGCCTGCATGACACCGGCACATCAGTTGCAAGGCATGGCGCTGGTTACCGTCGAAGGGCTCGCGTCGAATGGCCGCTTACACCCGGCGCAGGCTGCCATGGTCGAGTGCCACGGAAGTCAGTGCGGTTTCTGTACACCTGGGGTGGTCATGTCGCTGTTCACTCTCTATGAGACGTCGGTTGGCGAGCAATCGCTCCCAAGTCCCGAGCAGCTCGACGCTGCCTTGGGTGGCAACCTTTGTCGCTGTACCGGATATCGGCCCATTCGCGATGCAGCACTACAGATGCTGACTCGCGACCAGCCTGCTGGCTGGACGCATGAGGGCTCCCTCGGCCTATCATCGGCCCAGTCATCAGTGCCACCGCCCACAGATGATGCTGTCTTCTTTTATCAGCCAGATTCACTCGAGGAGTTGACCAAGGCCCGCGCGCGTTACCCACAGGCCCGCCTGGTAGCTGGAGCAACGGATCTCTGGCTTGAAACGACGCAGCAGTTAAAGCCGCTGGATCAACTGATCGATATAACGCGGGTCAAGGCGCTCTCGGATATCGAGACCGCTAATTTCAATGCTCAAAAGGGCTGGTGGATAGGTGCCGGGGTTACCTATACCCAGCTTGAACCATTGCTGAACGACCACTTCCCTTCCTTTGCCCACCTGCTGCATCGCCTGGGCTCGCAACAAATTCGTAATCGTGGCACGCTGGGCGGAAATATTGCCAATGCATCACCGATTGGCGACACCCCGCCGGTGCTGTTGACACTGGGAGCCTGGGTAGAGTTGGCAAGCATCTCTCAAACTCGGCAACTACCCCTCGAGGACTTTTTCCTGGGCTACAAGAAGACGGCGCTCGCCGCTGATGAAATTGTTTCTCGGATCTTCATCCCCCGTCTTGGCGAGCATACTGCATGCCATGCGTGGAAGCTCTCCAAGCGCCGCGAGGACGATATTTCAGCAGTGCTCGGTGCTTTTGCCTACCGCCTCGAGAATGGCCGGCTCCACGATGTGCGCATCGCTTTTGGAGGCATGGCGGCAATCCCCAAGCGCGCCCTGAAAGCGGAGCAGGCTCTTGAAGGCAAACCCGCCGATGCCAACTGTTTTCGCCAAGCCCAGGCTGCTCTGGAACATGACTTTTCCCCCATGGACGATGTACGCGGCAGCGCGCAATATCGCCGGCTGGCGGCCGCCAATCTATTCGAGCGGCTCTATC
This sequence comes from Vreelandella aquamarina, assembly GCF_020075495.1. Taxonomy (GTDB): domain Bacteria; phylum Pseudomonadota; class Gammaproteobacteria; order Pseudomonadales; family Halomonadaceae; genus Vreelandella; species Vreelandella aquamarina_A. The sequence continues at coordinate 4,888 of NZ_JABYQT010000005.1, read as the reverse complement.
TCACGCTTTCAACACCCAGTCAGGAGGTAATGCTCCATGCGTACGCTCACTAGGCTGGATACCCAAAACCGTCACGCCCGTCGCGAGCTCGATGATAAGATCAAAGGCGATGGGCCGTTGGCACGTCATACCGTGACCATCAATGGACGGTGTCATGCAGGTCAGTCCAGTATTCATGAAAGTGCAGAGAAGCATGTCAGCGGAAAAGCTGCCTATATCGATGACCTGGTACTGCCAGCCGATGCACTTCATATTGCACTAGGCCTGTCACCGGTCGCTCGCGGCATGCTGACCCGTCTGGATCTTGATGCCGTCAGACTAGCGCCTGGTGTCATTGACGTCATCACTTTCCACGAGGTACCGGGCCATACCGACATAGGCCCTGTCTTCCCGGGTGACCCGATTTTTGTGGAAACTGACATCAGCTATGCCGGGCAGTGCCTATTTGCGGTCGCGGCTACGTCGCTGCACGCCGCCAGGCGTGCAGTCAAGCTGGCAATAGTCGACATCGACGAGCAGCCCGCTCGTCTTGATCCGGTTGCCGCTACACAATGCGAAGAGCTTGTTCGCCCTACTCACGTTCAGGAGCGCGGCAACTGTCAGGAGGTCTTGCAACAGGCTGATCAGGTCATCGAAAACGATTTGTTCATTGGCGGCCAGGAACACTTCTACCTGGAGGGACAGGCATGCGTTGTGCTCCCCACGGAAGACGATGGCGTCATTGTGCATACCTCCAACCAGCATCCAAGTGAAACACAAAAACTGGTGGCCGAGGTGCTGGGCATTGCCCTTCATGCCGTAACGGTGGAGGTTCGCCGCATGGGTGGTGGTTTTGGCGGCAAGGAAACCCAGGCTTCCCCCTGGGCTTGCATCGCGGCCATCATTGCCAGACGCACGGGCAAAGCAGCTCGTCTTCGCCTGCCACGCAGCGAGGATATGCACGTCACGGGCAAGCGGCACCCTTTTCACAATCGCTATAAACTCGGTTTCGACGACCAAGGCGTTATTCAGGGCGGCGAAATATCGTTGATCGGGAACTGCGGCTATTCACCGGATCTTTCCGATGCGATCGTCGATCGCGCCATGTTTCATGCTGACAATGCCTATTCGTTGGGCAGCGCCCGCGTGACGGGCTACCGCGCCAAGACGAACACCGCTTCCAATACGGCATTTCGAGGTTTTGGCGGCCCGCAAGGCATGATGATCATCGAGGCGGCCATGGATGACATCGCTCGCCATACCGGCACGGATCCGCTGACGATTCGCAAACGCAATCTCTATCGCGAAGGGCGCAATATTACGCACTACGGACAGACGGTCGATCAGTGCCAGTTGCTGCATACTTTGATCGAGAAACTCGAAACCGACAGCGCGTACTGGTCGCGACGCAAGGCGATTGCTCAATTCAATGCGACAAGCCCGGTCCTCAAGAAAGGGCTGGCGCTCACACCAGTCAAGTTTGGCATCTCTTTCACCGCCCAACATCTCAACCAGGCGGGGGCACTGCTGCATGTCTATACCGATGGAAGCGTAATGGTGAACCATGGCGGCACAGAAATGGGTCAGGGGCTGCATACCAAGATTTGCCAAGTCGTTGCTCTTGAGCTGGGGCTCGATCTGGCTCAAGTACGCATTACCGCGACCCGAACCGACAAAGTGCCTAATACCTCACCGACAGCCGCCTCCAGCGGGGCGGACCTGAACGGCATGGCGGTCCGTGATGCGGCTATCAAGTTACGCGAGCGGCTGTTTGATTTTGCTGCTGCGCACTTCGAAATCGGTCTGGATCGAGAAGGTATGCACCTGGAAGACGGCATGCTGGTTGCGGGCCTGGGTGAAAGTGAACGCAAGATTCCGTGGGGCGAACTGGTTCAGACGGCTTATCTCAACCGGATTTCGCTTTCCGAAAAAGGCTTTTATGCGACCCCACTGATCCACTACAGTCGTACGACTGGCCAGGGCCGCCCTTTTTACTACTACGCTTTCGGCGCGGCAGTAAGTGAAGTCAGCATTGACACCTTGAGCGGCGAATACCAGGTCGATCGTGTCGACATCCTTCACGATGTCGGTAATTCGCTCAACCCAGCCATCGATATTGGTCAAGTGGAAGGCGGGTTTCTTCAGGGCATGGGCTGGCTGACAACAGAAGAACTCAAATGGAACGACAAAGGCGTTCTGGTCAGTGATGGCCCGGCCACCTACAAGATACCCACCTTCGGCGATTTACCGGATACCTTCAACGTATCGTTACTCGAAGGACACCCAAATTCAATGGCCAGCCTGTATCGCTCGAAAGCAGTCGGCGAGCCGCCTTTCATGCTGGCGATCAGTGTATGGTCAGCACTGCGGGATGCGCTTTCAAGTCTCACTGACTATAGGATATCCCCCCGCCTGGATACGCCAGCCACTCCTGAGCGCATACTCCTGGCGTCTCAGGCTTTAAGGGTAAAAACGCTGTGAGCACGGATTCACTACCAGCTACCTGGCATGGCGCCCTGCACCGCTTGCAAACAGCGGGGACGCCGCATGTATTGGCCACGCTGATTACCTGCCAGGGATCAACCCCGCGTGAGCCGGGTGCCAGAATGGTCATTACCAACGACGACTGTTTCGACACACTCGGGGGTGGTACCTTCGAGTGGCAGACGATGCAGGCAGCACGGGGGCTCTTGAATACCCGGACGTCTGGATTTCATCTGGAAACTTTTTCGCTGGGTGGACGTAGTGGGCAGTGCTGCGGCGGATACGTCAACGTTCTACTCGAGGTTTTCCTGGGTAGCAACATTCAGCTCGCGATCTTTGGTGCCGGCAATGTAGGTTGCGAGATCGTTTCGCTATGCGCACCGCTGCCCTGGCAGTTACACTGGTACGATAGCCGTCCAGATGCATTTCCTGCAGAGTCTCATCATCAGCCGCGCCTTGCCTGCCATGTGCTTGACGATCCTCTCACAGGCATTGCCGCACTGCCGCCCCATACGCATGCGCTGGTCTTGACTCATGATCATGCCGAAGATTATGCCCTGACTGCCGCGCTGCTTACCCGAGATGATATCGCCTCTATCGGCCTGATCGGCTCCGAGAGTAAATGGGCCAGCTTCTCAGGACGGCTCAAGCGAAACGGGTATTCCGAAGAACGCATAGGACGAGTAAGAAGCCCCATTGGCTGCGTTCAGAATGCCAAGTTACGCGACAAGACTCCCTACGCAATCGCGCTGACGGTCGTGACTGAACTGCTCTGGCTTGCAGATGCATCGTTCGTGCAAGAAACCCGTGGGCTCGACCTGCCTACGGCACGCAAACTCCTTACCAACCTCCCAATGACCACGAGCTGATATGACCGTTATGACGCACACGTTCATTCGTGCTGAATTGATTAGCTTTTCCCAAGATCCAGGAAACGAGAACCTGCCCAGGCCCGAAAGCTTGGTGCATTACGCCGATGGGCTTCTATGGTTGGAAGGCCAACATATCCATGCAGTGGGTAATTTCGCCGAACTCCTGCCTTCGCTTCCCGAGCATGCCGAAATTCTCGATTATCGCGATAAGCTCATCATGCCGGGCTTCATTGATACTCATGTGCATTACGTTCAGCTCGACATCATGGCGTCCTATGGCCGCCAGCTACTTGATTGGCTGAACGACTATACTTTTCCCGAAGAGTGCCGTTTTGCCGATCACGCCCATGCCGAAGCGCTTTCGAACGCTTTTCTCGATGAGATGCTTCGTGCCGGCACTACGACGGCCCAGGTTTTTGGTTCGAGCCATCCAAACTCTGTCGATGCCTTTTTCACCGCCTGCCAAAAGCGAAATCTGAGAATGCTGGCGGGCAAAGTCTTGATGGATCGTAATGCACCACAGGCGTTACTAGATGGGGCTTCGGGTATCGCCGATACCGAGCGCTTGATTGAAGACTGGCACGGCCGCGAACGCCTTGGCTATAGCGTAACGCCTCGCTTTGCACCTACCTCCACCAAGGCCCAGATGGATGCTGCTGGTGCACTCTTGCGTAATGATCCGAGTCTCTGGTTGCAAACCCATCTGGCCGAAAACAGTGGCGAACTCGACTGGGTGGCCGAGCTGTTTCCCGGTAGTCGCGATTATCTGGCCGTATATGAACAGGCAGGCCTGGTAGGCCCACGCAGTACTTTTGCCCACGGCATTCATCTGGACGATGGCATGCGTCAACGCCTGGCCGAAAGAGGAGCCAGCATCGCGTTCTGCCCCAGTTCCAATCTATTTCTGGGCAGTGGTCTTTTTGATCGGGCGGCAGCCAACGACACCGGTATGTCGTACAGCTACGCCACTGATATTGGCGCAGGCACCGATCTTTCGGGCTTCGGCACGCTGAAAAGCGCCTATCAGGTTGGCCAGTTGCTGGGGCAACCGCTTACCGCATGGCAGGGGTTTTATGGCTTGACGCATGGCAACGCCAAGGCCCTTTCACTGCACCGCCACATAGGTCAGTTAGCTCCCTCCTTCGAGGCGGACCTGGTCGTTATCGACCCCCGCTCAACGCCTCTCTTGGCACGTCGCATTGATCACTGCAGTACGTTGGGCGAGCGCCTTTTTGCGCTGATGATGCTCGCCGATGATCGCTCGGTCTTTGAAACCTGGGTAGCTGGGCGACGCCTGCATCAGAGGGATAGTAGCTGATCAGGCAAGAAGTCAGCTGATAGGCATGGGGTGTGATGTCTTTATTCACACCTCGTGAATCGCACTCGCGATACAAGATTGGAGCATAAAAAAATCCCCCGAGGCGCGAGCCCCGGGGGATTTTTCATAATAAGTGCCTGACGATGACCTACTCTCGCATGGGGAGACCCCACACTACCATCGGCGCTAAGCGGTTTCACTACTGAGTTCGGCAAGGGATCAGGTGGTTCACGCT
>NZ_JABYQT010000058.1 GCF_020075495.1 Vreelandella aquamarina | reverse complement strand
CTCATCGGCAAACGCCCACATGAATTACCTGATCAAATTGTTAAAGAGCTGTTTCGCTGAAGACCTATCAATACCTGGCTCGATGACCGGAGCCGCTTGCCTCAGCGAGGAAGGCGTATTCTACGCACTTCCTGGTGGTTGTCAAGGGCGTTGTTTTCGATGTAAAACCTGCCACATCCAAAACCGCTAACTACCTGACAAACCGAAGGTTTTCACCTTCATTCACCGCTGGTAACGCTGGGCGTCCCCGGCAGC
>NZ_JABYQT010000057.1 GCF_020075495.1 Vreelandella aquamarina | reverse complement strand
GCGTGAGCACCGTATCGTCGATGGTCTCGATGGACGTGGGCCGGGCGCTGCCCATCAGCGCCTTGGCGTCGCGCAGCGCGTCCATGAAGCTCGTATAGCGCACGTTGACCAGGGTGGCGTACCGGGGAATCGGCAGCACGTTGAGCACGGCTTCGCTTAGAAAGCCCAGCGTGCCTTCCGAGCCGCACAGCAGGCTGTTGAGGTTGAGCTGGCCGTGTTCATCGCGCAGGTGGGCGAGATCGAAGCCGGTCAGGC
>NZ_JABYQT010000056.1 GCF_020075495.1 Vreelandella aquamarina | reverse complement strand
ATCCCCTCTTGGGTCTGTAGCTCAGTTGGTTAGAGCGCACCCCTGATAAGGGTGAGGTCGGCAGTTCAAGTCTGCCCAGACCCACCAAATTCCCGTGATACGGCGTTAAAATGCTCCTCGCATGGAAGCCCATGCGTCGTCTCATTTTGCCTGGTCTCACGGAAATTTATGACAAGAGGCGATGCAGTGCGAACGCAATGGGGCCATAGCTCAGCTGGGAGAGCGCCTGCCTTGCACGCAGGAGGTCAGCGGTTC
>NZ_JABYQT010000055.1 GCF_020075495.1 Vreelandella aquamarina | reverse complement strand
AGGGCAACGACCCGGACGGCGACAACGCGGCACTGCGCTACAGCCTGACCGAGGGCAGCAATGCCGACGGCTACTACGCCATCGACGCGATCACCGGCACCGTCACCCTGACCGACGCGGGCGCGGCGCACGTCAACGGCGGCGGCAACCTGCCGGCGGTGAGCGTGACCGTGACTGACGCACAAGGTCTGACGGCAAACGACACCGCGCCCGTGGGTGAGAGTGCCTTGCTGCCCACCGTCGAGGTGACCAGCA
>NZ_JABYQT010000054.1 GCF_020075495.1 Vreelandella aquamarina | reverse complement strand
CGGAAACGCGTAGTCGATGGGAAACGGGCTAATATTCCCGTACCGGACATGATTGCGATGGGGGGACGGAGAAGGCTAGGTGAGCCAGGCGTTGGTTGTCCTGGTGAAAGTCAGTAGGCTTGGGTCTTAGGTAAATCCGGGACCCTTCAAGGCCGAGAGACGAGACGAACTGACCACGGTCAGGAAGTCATTGATGCCACGCTTCCAGGAAAAGCCTCTAAGCTTCAGATCATGTGCGACCGTACCCCAAACCGA
>NZ_JABYQT010000053.1 GCF_020075495.1 Vreelandella aquamarina | reverse complement strand
TTCGGGCCGTGTCTCAGTCCCGATGTGGCTGATCATCCTCTCAGACCAGCTACGGATCGTCGCCTTGGTGAGCCGTTACCTCACCAACCAGCTAATCCGACATAGGCTCATCCGATAGCGAGAGCCGAAGCCCTCTTTCTCCCGTAGGACGTATGCGGTATTAGCCTGGGTTTCCCCAGGTTATCCCCCACTACCGGGCAGATTCCTATGCATTACTCACCCGTCCGCCGCTCGTCAGCGAGAAGCAAGCTTCCC
>NZ_JABYQT010000052.1 GCF_020075495.1 Vreelandella aquamarina | reverse complement strand
CTCACCCTGACCACCTGTGTCGGTTTGGGGTACGGTCGCACATGATCTGAAGCTTAGAGGCTTTTCCTGGAAGCGTGGCATCAATGACTTCCTGACCGTGGTCAGTTCGTCTCGTCTCTCGGCCTTGGAGGGTCCCGGATTTACCTGAGACCCAAGCCTACTGACTTTCACCAGGACAACCAACGCCTGGCTCACCTAGCCTTCTCCGTCCCCCCATCGCAATCATGTCCGGTACGGGAATATTAGCCCGTTTCC
>NZ_JABYQT010000051.1 GCF_020075495.1 Vreelandella aquamarina | reverse complement strand
GCACGTTGACGATATCGCCCCGGCGCACGTGGGTTAAAAGGCTCCCGATGGTCGCCTGCTGGGGGGAGATGGCGATATCGATCTCGCCGCCCTGAACCAGGTCCACGTAGGCGGCGTTGTTGATCAGCGTGAGTACCTTCTTGGCACCGAGCCGCTTGGCCAGCAGCGACGACATGATGTTGACCTCGTCGTCGTTGGTCAGCGCGCAGAAGATATCGCACTCCTCGATGTTCTCCTCTTCGAGCAGCCGCTTGCTGGTGGCGCTGCCGTGAA
>NZ_JABYQT010000050.1 GCF_020075495.1 Vreelandella aquamarina | reverse complement strand
CTCACCCTGACCACCTGTGTCGGTTTGGGGTACGGTCGCACATGATCTGAAGCTTAGAGGCTTTTCCTGGAAGCGTGGCATCAATGACTTCCTGACCGTGGTCAGTTCGTCTCGTCTCTCGGCCTTGGAGGGTCCCGGATTTACCTGAGACCCAAGCCTACTGACTTTCACCAGGACAACCAACGCCTGGCTCACCTAGCCTTCTCCGTCCCCCCATCGCAATCATGTCCGGTACGGGAATATTAGCCCGTTTCCCATCGACTACGCGTTTCCG
>NZ_JABYQT010000049.1 GCF_020075495.1 Vreelandella aquamarina | reverse complement strand
CAACCTGTTCGTCTAATCGGTCACATGCTTAAGGGCTGGTCCCCGTTCGCTCGCCGCTACTGGGGGAATCTCGGTTGATTTCTTTTCCTCAGGGTACTTAGATGTTTCAGTTCCCCTGGTTCGCCTCCTACACCTATGTATTCAGTGCAGGATACTGACCTTGTGGTCAGTGGGTTTCCCCATTCAGAGATGTCCGGGTCACAGGTTGTTGCCACCTCACCGAACCTTATCGCAGGCTACCACGTCTTTCATCGCCTCTGGCTGCCTAGGCATCCAC
>NZ_JABYQT010000004.1 GCF_020075495.1 Vreelandella aquamarina | reverse complement strand
GCTGCCGCTCGAAAAGCCGGAGCTAGAGGAAGAGGCGGGCTGCGCTGCCATCATGGCCGACGTGACGCCTGTGGTGATGCCACTCATGCTCGGAGAAAGACGCTCCGAGGTGAAACCGTCCCCGCTATACCAATGAGGCCGGTAATCCGACTCGACGTCGCTGATCGCGTGTCGTGTCAGATCATTCTCGAAGCGCTCCGTCCAGGGCTTCTCGACACCAAGTGCCATGGCGTAGGGTAATACCGCCTCATAGCGCAACACCGTCATATCTGGCTCGTCACGGAAGTTGAGTCGCTCTTTCTCTGCGGTTTCAAGATACATCTTGAAACCTTCGATTTCGTCCATGACCTTGCGTCCTTGCAGGGTATGCGCCCCCATGTAAATACCGAAGATGATACTGATCGCCAAACTCAACAAAAGGGCAATGAAAATCAAATCCATCCCGACCACATGATAAATGCCGATCAAGTATTTCAAGTAACTGAATATCGCCATTGCCACGATGGCACCCACCGCCAAACTAACTACAAGTGGCTTCCGCCTCGCCCACTTCATGACCAGCAATAAGAGCAAAAGTGGTATGCAAGAGAGCAACATGAAGATGAACACACCGAATTCCAACACGTTGAAATAGAGCATCTGGAGTATCGACACAACAAACAGCGCCAAGCCGAAGAGGGTATAGCCCCAGTTGCTGGTGAAGAACACCGAACGATTCTCATTTTTCAGCGCTGATATAAAACGAGACTTTGTGCGCTGGATAGCCCCCCCATGCTTGGCATCGGTAGTGACCGGACTTTTTTCGCGCAGGAAATCGAAAACGACTCGTTCGCCCGGGGGAAGCGAGTCGGGCACCTTGCCTGTCGTCTCTATCGTCATCGCCTTCTTGCCCTCCTGGTCGAGGGTCACCAACCCCTTGACGGCCAATGACACCAAGGCAGCAGAAAAAGCGGTCCAGCCGTCCTTTTCCCAGCGCCCCTTATAATAGACAAAGTGGATCAGCGCAGGAGAAAACCGTGCCGGCGGATAGAAGCGAGGAATGATGGTGCCCTTGGCGGGGCCTCGGCCGACTCGATACCAAGCACAGAAGAAATAGAGGAAGACCACTAGAAGCAAAGCGGTCGGCCCGACCACCTCTCGGTAGTCCGACAACCAGTAGAGCATTTCATGAGCGAAATCAGGAGAACGCAGCGTTCCTTTTTCAAAGGATACGGCAACCGTCATGCCCTCCTTAACCGCCAGCGGTTGTGTTATATCAAAACGAGCGACGTTATCCTTGAGCTGCTCCATGTGTGCCGCTTTTTCGGTCGCCCCGTGACGTCCGGTAAAGACGTCAAGCTCACGGATCTCGGCATCGGCGGGCAGTGTGACGAGTGCCGATGCCTCTAGAATCGGAAACATCCAGAAGTTTCCAGTCACATTCCAGTAGAGTTCATCGTGCTCTTGGAACATACGAGCCGCCCGATCGATTCGATAGCGTATCTCGTAGGTGTGCGTGCCATGCGGCAGGGTGGCACTGGCGCGTCCGATCCGGATACGCTTGCCGGTACTCAATGCATCGACCGTGTAGCTTTCGCGCTCTCCATCGCGCTTCACTGAGAGCACATCAAGCGTCTGCCTCACGCGGCGTCTGCCCTCGCCGCTCAGGACAGTTGGAATATCGCGAAAGATCCCACGTTGAATCTGCTCGCCCTCGGCATTAACACGGATCGTCTCGGTGATTTCCACCGAGGAATCGGGCTTTACCGTAATATCAACCTCGAACCGTTCTATGGCCTCTTCCGCCGCTACCGGCAGTGCTACCATACCGGACAGCATGAGGGTAACAATAGCGAGACATAAGGTAATCGCCACCTTGCGCATAGACATTTTACTGATCATTGGATCTCCCTTGCTCTATTTCCCTACCGCGCCGCTATTGAGCAAAAGCCACCTGCGGCACGCTACGACCTTCGTTATTTAGCTCGAAGTATTGGGCTTTTTCGAATCGAAAGCTTCGGGCGACGATATTGGAGGGGAAAGACTCTACCGCCACATTCAGGTTGCGCACCGTGCCGTTGTAATAGCGTCGTGCATACTGAATGTCGTTTTCCACCGTCTGCAACGCACGTTGAAACTCTAGAAACGTAGTATCTGCCTTGAGGTTCGGGTAGGCTTCCGCCACCATCAGTAGCCGCCCCAGCGCTCCAGAGAGTTGATCCTCAGCCTCACCACGCTGCACCAGAGCCCCCTTGTCTTGCGCCTCAAGTACTGCCTGTCGGGCAACCGTCACCGCATGCAACGTTGCGCGCTCGTGTCGCATGTAAGCCTTGACGGTTTCCAGCAAGCTGGGGATCAGATCGGCTCTGCGCTTCAATTGCACATCAATTCCGGACCAGCCCTCCTTGCTCAATTGCCGATACCTAACCAGACTGTTGTATAGATAAATAAAATAACCCATGAGCGCCACAAACAGCGCTACCCCTGCCCACTCCATGCTTCCCCCTACCTGTAACACCCGCATTCAACTCATAAGTGCAGCACCCGCTGTGTCCAAGCCGCTTGAGTACTCGCTCAAAAACACCTGTGCCTATGTTCTGTAACCGAGTCGCTTTCGAGGATGGTCGCTGAGATTCTTGACCACCTGTTCATCGATTTAGTGGTGAATCATGCAAACGATGCCGCATTTTTTGCCTGATAAGCCACCATGTCGATCTTTCCAAGCTGTGGCGTGAGCTGGCAACGCTGGCGACTCCAAGGGAAATCGACTTGGGCTTGGCGCTTCTTCGCACCTTCGTTTTTCTTCCAGGCTTCCAGATCAAGGTCGCGCCAGTATCGAGGGTCGCGCCCGGTTTGCCGGTCATGTTCAGCCGTCGTGGGGTCGAGGTGGCGAAAGGGCTCCAATCGCGGAACATCGGGTAATGGCTGGCTGACATCCATATAGCGTTGCAGCATGTCCCATGTCGCACGGACCTCATGCTGGTGCTCCACAATGGCGCTCAATGACGTCTGGTTGAACTGCTTGCCGGTGTAGCGATGCACGAACATCAGCCGATAAAAGATACCGCCCCGTTGCACCACTCGCTCCACGTAGGCATCGAATTCGATGAAGGGGGCAACGAGTGGCGCCTTTCTTCTACCTTGAGAAAAACTTACCATACCCGTTTGACGGTTGAGTTCACTTTGGCGGTTTTCCAGATAGCTATTGCCTTGCTTAGCTAACCAGCCTCTCCAAGGCCCTACCAGATAAGTGCCACAGCGAATAATACCGTTCATAATGGACTGGCAGGTATAGGCTCCGATTATTCCAGCGGCTACAACCCCTCCCCCTAAAATAAGTAGTGCGACAAACATTCCAAGAAGGCCATTATACTCAAAAACAGGGTTTAGAACCCTAGTGGCCAACCAGTAAGGAAAAATTAAGAGTGAAAAAAAATATAACACCGGGAAAGCAATTAACAATGCAGATAATCCTAACTGACTTTTAATGAATATTATTTTTTGGTGGGTCCACCACCAATCATCTGATTCATAAAAATGCTTATCTTTTTGCTCTATGTGTTGAACTAGCTCCGCATCTGCACTGATCTGCTGTGCGGGATCGATATGAGCATAATCACCAAAAGGCAACAGCTCTTCGCCGACACGACCTCTTTTCTTAGGTGCTTCCGGCAACGGGGGGATTGTTTCGCTTGTATAGGCCCCCGACATATAGGCAGAGAAAGCAGCTTTATTCATACCTGGAACTCCTCGGTATACCAGTATTGCGGCGCCTGCTGCTTACCGAAGTAACGTATAAGGGCCTCAAAAGGATTCGCGACGGTAAGGCTATTGCGCTCGGGGAACGCCCCATGAGCTTCTTCACTATACGCTTCATATTGGTCAAGCATTGGCGTGGGCAGCACCATTTCGCCTAAAGATGCCACCCCATATAACATTTACGCCTTGCTCAACCACTTTACGTGCGGCAAAAACGTGTACGGTACTCTGTTCTGGCAAAAGCTGACGTTCCTCGACTTAGTAATGAATCATGCCAACGATGCCGCATTTTTTGCCTGATAAGCCACCATCTCGATCTTTCCAAGCTGTGGCGTGAGCTGGCAACGCTGGCGACTCCACGGAAAATCGACTTGGGCCTGGCGCTGTTTTGCCCCTTCGTTTTCCTTCCAGGCTTCCAGATCAAGATCGCGCCAGTATCGAGGGTCGCGCCCGGTTTGCCGGTCATGTTCAGCCGTGGTGGGGTCGAGGTGGCGAAAGGGCTCCAATCGCGGAACATCGGGTAATGGCTGGCTGACATCCATATAGCGTTGCAGCATGTCCCATGTCGCACGGACTTCATGCTGGTGCTCCACAATGACGCTCAATGAGGTCTGGTTGAACTGCTTACCAGTGTAGCGATGCACGAACATCAGCCGATAAAAGATACCACCCCGCTGCACCACTCGTTCAACGTAGGCATCGAATTCTACGAAGGGCGCAACAAGCGGCGTCTTTCTCTTGCCTTGGGCAAAGCTCATCATGCCCGTTTGGCGGTTGAGTTCACTTTGGCGGTTTTCCATATAGCTATTGCCTTGCCTGGCCATCCACCCATTCAAAGGTTTTGTCAGGTAAGCGCCGCCTCGAACCAGGCCATTCATAACTGATTGACAAGTATAAGCCCCGATAATTAATGAGCCAATGACTCCCCCACCATATAATAGTAAAGTTACTATAATCCCTAAGAACTTGTTTTTTTCCATAACTGGATCAATCAAAAAAGGCGATAATAAAAAAGGAATAGCTAGTAATGAAAAAAAATATAATACCGGAAACGCCATTATCAATATGGACAAACTCAACTGACTTTTGACAAAGAGGATCCGTTGGTGGTCCCACCACCAGCCATCTGATTCATAAAATTGCTTATCTTTCTCCTCCATATGCTGCACCAACTCAGCATCTGCACAGACCTGCTGGTAGGGATCGATATGAGCATAATTACCAAAAGGCAAAAGCTCTTCGCCGACACGACCTCTTTTCTTGGGTGCTTCCGGCAACGGGGGGATTGTTTCGCTTGTATAGGCCCCCGACATATAGGCAGAAGCAGCTTTATTCATACCTGGAACTCCTCGGTATACCAGTATTGCGGCGCCTGCTGCTTACCGAAGTAACGTATAAGGGCCTCAAAAGGATTCGCGACGGTAAAGCTATCACGCTCGGGGAACGCCCCATTTATCGCTGCGGGCTAGCTCACCCAGCCAGTTCATGGCATTGGCGTCACCCGCCTCAGCCGCACGATGGAGCCACTTGAGCGCCTCTTCTTCATCGGGCTCTTCAACGTAGTAATAAATATGATAGAGCGCACCCATGGCTTCCGCGTCACCCGCTTCCGCCTTGGGCAAGGTGAGTTCGAGCGCCTCTTGGGGCCAGTCGTCGCCATTGTCTGGGCAAACATCGCCCAGTTCGCAGGCGCCACCGTCAAACAGGCGAAGCATGGCGTAGGGCTCGCCGTGCTGGGCGGCTTGGTAGTACCAGTCCATGGCCGCATTCGACAAGCCGCGGCTAAGCAGCCGGTTGGCTTCGCCCAAGTAGTACATCGCCTCAACATCACCTGCTTCGGCGGCGATCGGGCGCCTTCGCTAAGCGCCCAGCCACTTGAAGGCCACAGCATCAGCGCCAAGAGCAAACCAGGTAACCGCATTCTCAGAGCCATAAAGCTGTCAGTATCCAAACCTCGGGGGGAATCTTGAAAGCGGCGGCTCGCGGCCGATCCACTCTTCTTCGGCAAGCATTTCGGCTTCTCGACGCTCTGCTTCGGTTAACTTGTCACTATTTCTGGACATAATATTTTTTGCACTGTTATCTTCTAATTCGGCTTTTAATGAGTAGAGTATTGCCCAGCCTTGTATAAGGTCTGCTTCATTAACACATCGACCATCAGATGAGTAGGAAGGGTCCAGATAACACCACCCCAAGCCTAAACGGTTACTGACACTTCCTTCGCGGGAAGCACGTTCCATCCACTGCCAGCTTTCTTCGAAATCCGCCTGCTTTCTCTTAATAATTTCCATCCTCTCCATGGCAGGAACATAGCCTTGTTCTACGGCGCGCTCGGTCCATTTTTCAGCAGCGGTAAGTCGACGGCTTTTGGTAAAATACCAGCCCTTCCCATTCATGATATGGTTACCGAGGATTGTTTGGGCTTCGGGCAGCCCTGCCTCGGCGGCGCGTTCTAACCACTTGTTGGAGGCGGTGGGCAGGCCCAGCCAGTTAAACATCGCATCCCACCACTCGTGATTCAGCGTATTGTAGATATAGTGAAGCGCGAGCATTGCCTCTGGATCCCCTGCCTCAGCCTTGGGCAGAGTGACGTCCAGTGTCGCTTTCCGCCAGTCATCACCCTCATCGGGGCAGCGGTCACTGATCAGGCAGGCGCCGCCGTTGAACAGGCGCAGCATTGAGTAAGGGTCACCTTGTTCGGCGGCCTGCAAGTACCATCCCATGGCCTCGTTAGTAAATCCCAGCATGTGCTGGCGACGCTCTGCCTCACCCATGTAGTACATGGACTCTACATCACCGGCGTTAGCCGCTTGGCTCAAGTAGGTCATGGCTGTAGTCGATTGACCTATATTATAAAGGCGCATGCCTTCGTCTTTAGCAGCTTGAATATCCGCAGGTAGGGCCCAACTATTGAGAGACCATAAAAACATCGCGGCAAGTGTGGCCTTTCTGAGCAACATTGTATTAATCATCCTATCTGCTGTCTGCGCTAGTAGTACGAATTTTTAAGCCATTATCAAAAACGGTCTCACTAAATTGCTTAGGATCACGTCCCAAGCGGCTTGCTATTTGGGAGTATCGCTCCCGCGCACCTTGGGCAGCTGGAATGTTTTCTCCCGTTTGCTCCATGAACGCGTCCAACAATTCTCGGTTAGCACAGTAAGCAACGATCCAGGAAGAATAGTTATCAACCTCACCTGTCTGGGTCATACGTGCTACCGAACGCTCAAATAATTGACTTGCCGCCTCACGATCTAAGCGGCCATCCTCAGTATAGCCCTGCTCCAGCCACCTAAGGCATTGCGCTATGGCTCTTTGCTGCTGGTCTATCGCCGCCCCTCTCCTGCCAGAGAAGTAACCCCATACACTGGGCGACGTTGTTAACGTATAAAGAAGGGGACCTAACGCTTCGGGTGTAGTGACTCAATGATTCTGGACACCAACGTAGGTGGTAAGATCGCCACCCTCAACGAGGTGTCTGATGACCAGAAAACGACGTTCCTTTACGCCTGAGTTCAAGCAGGAAGCAGCCAGCCTTGTGCTGGATCAAGGTTACACCATCCCCCAGGCGAGTACCTCTCTGGGAGGCGCTTAATGATTGCGACATCTTGTAGCTCAACCCCCATGCCGGGTAGGCCGCTTCTTACTTCAATCACCGTATTAATAGGTGTCTGCTGAAGATGCTCTTTCCACATTTGGCCCATGAGAAATGACGCAGGCGTGGGGCGGTTATGGATATTGCCCAGTTGATCCATTAATGCATCGCGCTCATGTGGTTTTCGGCAATTCATACAATCACTCACTGGAACTAATTAATTTAACAGATTAAGCCACGCTACCGCCGAGGCAGGCGCGTAATAGCACCTGCCTTGAGAGTGTTGTTTGATACAATGACAGGACTGCGCCTACCGGCTAACGCAAACGAATATTCTTTTGGTACTTCTCTTCCTGTATTTTCTCCACCTCGGCTTCGCTCATATCTCTCCAGTAGCGCGGGTTACGGCCTTTGCGCTTGTCAGCGGCTGCCGTGGTAGGGTCTTTGTGGCGGTGTATTTCCAGAGCAGGCACATCAGGTAGCGGCTGGGAAACATCCATATAACGCTGGATAAACTGCCATGCTGCCACCAGCTCGCCGGGCATATTGGTAGGCGGGAACTGGGCATCCAGCTTCTGGCGAAGTCCTGTTTCAGGGTGATAGAGTATCAGCGAATAGGTAGGGCTACCTTGGGTATCCGGCGAGCTTTCAAGGTAGGCATCGAATTCGTAGATGGGTGCTACTAAGCGCTCTTCCCAAGCTCGTTTTGGGTTATAAATCGTGAAAAAACCATTCTGCCGATTGAGCTGCCATACTGGGGCTTTTCGCATTCCATAAAAAAATTCAGGAGAAAATTTCTCAAGCAACCTCCCACCTTTCCATAAAAAAACTAAAATTAAAAAAACAGGTGAAATAAAAATTAATATAGCTCTTATATCTTTTATAAGCTCATCCAATTCTCCCATCAAAATTGATTTAACCGAGAGACCTAAACTCATAATAAAAACAACCCACAAGCTAAGAAAAGCCCCTCCTTTTCCTATACCCATGGTGGTAAACAATATTTTCGAAATTTCATTATAACTAGGAGGAAGAATAGCCCCATGGTCATAATGAACTCCAATTTCCTTAAACGCCTCACTACTCTCTAAGTTATTCTCAGCCTTTCTAGACTCCCATCTTTCAGAAATTTTAATATTATCATATCCATACTCGTCTTTATTACCATTATCTGGAGCACGGCGATACCAAGTTAAACGCGAGCCGCTAATACGCTGGCGATCTGGATTGGCTTTCTCCCAAGCTATCCGTCTAGCCGGTTTGTAGGCAGTATCAGTGTAGTAATCTTTTGGGTTAGTCTGATCAGACATTCAATGTTTCCTTTACCCAGTAGTCACTATTAGGCGATGTGCTGTTAAAGACTTCTGCTATGTTGCTAGGCGTTTCCTTTAATGATTCCGGCGCGGGATAGAACCGATCATTGGATAAAAAAGGGACTTGCGGTATTTCTCGAAACTGCACTTGCACATCCCAACGGTAGCCGATGCCTGCCTGAGGCCCCCATGCACGTTTACCCGCAGGCGTATAAACAAAGTAGCGAATAAAATTTGCAGATAGCTGGGTCAGTAGTGGCGTAATCTGCGTTTCAGATTCTTTCGCCCAACCGCTATAGGCCGGTGTATTGTGAGTTTTTCCTTCTAGGCGCTTAATGATTGCGACATCTTGTAGCTCAACCCCCATGCCGGGTAGGCCGCTTCTTACTCCAATCACCGTATTAATAGGTGTCTGCTGAAGATGCTCTTGCCACATTTGGCCCATGAGAAATGACGTAGGCGTGGGGCGGTTATGGGTATCGCCCAATTGGTTCATTAATGCATCGCGCTCTTGTGGCGACACCCGGCGGGCGGTAATAGTAATATTGGCCAATATGCCTTGCAGGCGGTAGTAGGCCTCTTCGGGCTCTTCCAGCCATGGCGCTACGCCACGCTGATCGCCGAAGGGACCATGCTTGACCCATTGTTCCAGCGGGCCATCGGTCAACATGATGCCAGTAACCGCGCCACCTACCAACAGTGCTAGCTCCACCCAGCCAACGTGACCACTAAACACCAAAACCATGGCAGCGCCTACGGCGGCAAAGCCGTACGCCACTGCAGCATCCATATCACCTTCTTTAAATCTCTCCACTGCCTCCCAAGCCATTGTAACTGCTGCCATAACGCCTGCTACTCTAGCAACAACCCAGTTAGCTGTCATTAACCTTGGGAACATCCTGCTAAAGAGATTGGCTTGTCCGTTATTTATCACTATTTTCTGGCTAAATTTACTTGTATTAATGACGAGCTGATAAGCTTGATGACGTCGCGTTATATAGTCACTTAAATTCAGAGTGGCGAGCCCCAAGTCGAATAAAGCAGCAACTAAGCCAAAAATTTTCTTTAAATCCCCTCCACTCTGCATTACAGCTGCGCTTTGCCCCAAGTTCATCGCCTGAAAGGCAACCATTAAGTAAGGCAGCCGGGTGGCTCCAATCGCTCGCTCAGTAAAACCAATTCGTTCGCGCCCCTGTCTAACCATCTCCGCTGCATCAGAGTCGATGGGGACAAAGATAAAGCGCACCTGGCGGGCTTCGCCAATATCTTTTATTGAGCGTAACCGGCTTTGGTTGGTGCCTCCTAGGTGTTTGGTCACGAGAAGACCGGGGCGAGGCAGTAACATCATCAGGGGCCAAACTTCTCGGGGAAGTAGGAAAGCGGCGGCTCCAGGCCCAGCCAGTCCTCTTTCATACGCTCGCCTTCGGCGCGTTGCTCAGAGGTAAGTCTGTCACGATAGACTCTTAGGCTTTGTACGAAAAGTTGGCTCGTAGGCATCGACGTATGCAAGCTACGCATACCATCGCATAAAAGCTGCGGGCCAGCTTCTCTTGGCGCGTCGCGATACGGCGGCACTCCTTAAGCCAACTGAACACGCGTTCCACGATATTTCGCTGACGATACTTGGGTTTATCGAAGCCGCGAGGAAGGCCCCGACGCGATTTACGTTTCATCTTTCGTTGTGCGATGACGGGCTTGAGCCGAACACGATCACAGTAACGGCGCAACGCTTCGCTATCGTAACCCTTGTCAGCCACGATTAAGCGACAACGTTTGCGTGGCCGACCGCGCCTTCCCGGCAAACGGACCTTCTCCAGAGTGGGCATGAGGTAGCGCGAATCCGCCTCTTGCCCTGCAGAAAGAGTGAAGGCGATGGGCCAGCCCAAACGATCACAGACCAAGTGAATTTTGGTTGTAATGCCGCCGCGACTTCGGCCTAACGCGTGATGTTCGGGTTCGTCGGATCCCCCTTTTTACCTCCGCCAGCGGAGGCTCGTGTTGCACGAACCGCGGTTGAATCGATCATCCACGTTTCCAGGTCAATCAAGCCATCTTCGCGAAGCTGGAGCTGTAAACGAGACAAGACCGCCTCGAAAGTGCCGTCATCTCGCCACTGACGGAATCGGGCATAGACGGTACTCCAAGGACCGTAGCGTTCAGGCAGATCGCGCCATTTGGCGCCAGAACAGAGCACCCAGAAGATACCATTGAGCATCTGTCTGTCATCTTTTCTGGGCCTGCCCATAGTTTGACACGGGGATACGATGTCTTTGATCAACTGCCATTGTTGTTCATAGATTTCGTAGCGTCCTGCCATATCGCACCTATGCTTGCCATGCATGGGTTACATTAGCAAAAATGACTTTTCATACAAAGCCTAGAGCCCCATAGCGTACGACATCGATTTCGACAGGGCTAAGCTGCGTCAATAGCTGAGGGTAGTAGGCATGATCATCCATTGAGTGCATATCGCTATTGGTGTGTGTACCGAGAGGCCTTGCTTTAGCAACTTTTCAAACGAAGTGTCCTGATTCATGGCCGCATAGCTGGAGCCCCCAATGGCCAAGCCTAATCCCAGCAGTGCCCAACCCCATCCAGGAATCAACACTAAGCCCGCCGCTGCTAGAAACAGTGCACCGCCGGCAATTGCTATGCTATGGCCGATTACGGTATCTCAGTGGCCTTGTAGGCTGAGGAAACTCATCTGCCCCAAGGCCTCGTATTGATAGCTATGCTTGCTGCTGCTCCCTATAGGCTGCCATCTCAACCTTACCCAACTGCGGGGTAAGCTGGCAGCGCTGACGAGACCAAGGGTACTCAATTTGCGACTTTAGGTGGGTGGCCCCATCGCCTTTCTTCCACGCCTCTAAGTCCAAGTCGCGCCAGTAGCGCGGGTCGCGCCCGGTTTGCTGGTCATGTTCAGCCGTCGTGGGGTCGAGGTGGCGAAAGGGCTCCAATCGCGGAACATCGGGTAAAGGCTGGCTGACATCCATATAGCGTTGCAGCATGTCCCATGTCGCACGGACTTCATGCGGATGATCCACAATGGCGCTCAATGACGTCTGGTTGAACTGCTTGCCGGTGTAGCGATGCACAAACATCAGCCGATAAAAGATACCTCCCCGCTGCGCCACTCGTTCAACGTAGGCATCGAATTCTACGAAGGGCGCAACAAGCAGCGTCTTTCTCTTGCCTTGGGCAAAGCTCATCATGCCCGTTTGGCGGTTGAGTTCACTTTGGCGGTTTTCCATATAGCTATTGCCTTGCTTAGCCAACCACCCTTTAAAAGGTTTTGCAAGATAAGCACCGCCTCGGATAATGCCATTCATGACAGACTGGCAAGTGTAGGCACCTATGATTCCAGAAACCAAGACACCTCCACCAAAGATAATTAGCATCGAGATAACCCCGATTACTCCACCATGATCCAATAGGGGGCGCAGTAGGTTAAAGAATAACCATAAAAAAAAAGCTTGTAAAAAAACGAAATATAAAATGGGAAATGCCATTAATAATACTGATAACCCTAATTGGCTTTTGATAAAGCGTATTCTTAGATGATCCCACCACCAATCATCTGATTCATAAAAATGCTTATCTTTTTGCTCTATGTGTTGAACTAGCTCCGCATCTGCACTGATCTGCTGTGTGGGATCGATATGAGCATAATCACCAAAAGGCAACAGCTCTTCGCCGACACGACCTCTTTTCTTAGGTGCTTCCGGCAACGGGAGGATTGTTTCGCTTGTATAGGCCCCCGACATATAGGCAGAGAAAGCAGCTTTATTCATACCTGGAACTCCTCGGTATACCAGTATTGCGGTGCCTGCTGCTTACCGAAGTAACGTATAAGGGCCTCAAAAGGATTCGCGACGGTAAGGCTATTGCGCTCGGGGAACGCCCCATGAGCTTCTTCACTATACGCTTCATATTGGTCAAGCATTGGTGTAGGTAGCACCATTTCGCTTAAAGATGCCACCCCATATAATATTTACGCTTTGCTCAACCACTTTACGTGCGGCAAAAACATGTACGGTACTCTGTTCTGGCAAAAGCTGACGTTCTTCGACTTAGTAGTGAATCATGCCAACGATGCCGCATTTTTTGCCTGATAAGCCACCATGTCGATCTTTCCAAGCTGTGGCGTGAGCTTACAACGCTGGCGACTCCACGGAAAATCGACTTGGGCCTGGCGCTGTTTTTCCCCTTCGTTTTCCTTCCAAGCTTCCAGATCAAGATCGCGCCAGTATCGAGGGTCGCGCCCGGTTTGCCGGTCATGTTCAGCCGTCGTGGGGTCGAGGTGGCGAAAGGGTTCCAATCGCGGAACATCGGGTAACGGTTGGCTGACATCCATATAGCGTTGCAGCATGTCCCATGTCGCACGGACTTCATGCTGATGCTCCACGATGGCACTCAATGAGGTCTGGTTGAACTGCTTGCCGGTGTAGCGATGCACAAACATAAGCCGATAAAAGATACCGCCCCGTTGCACCACTCGCTCCACGTAGGCATCGAATTCGATGAAGGGGGCAACGAGTGGCGCCTTTCTTCTACCTTGAGAAAAACTTACCATACCCGTTTGACGGTTGAGTTCACTTTGGCGGTTTTCCAGATAGCTATTGCCTTGCTTAGCCAACCACCCTTTAAAAGGCTTTGTAAGATAAGCACCACCTCGAATAATGCTATTCATTACAGACTGACAGGTGTAAGCACCTATAACTGCTGCGCCTAATATCCCCCCCCCTGCTATAATAAGAGCAATAAATATAGCAAGCACCGCGTTATAGTCATAACCTTGCATATAAACAACAGTTATATATGACAGATAAAAGGGAAAAGACAATAAAAAACATAAATAAAAAAAAGGAAAAGCCATTAATAAGACAGAAAGCCCTACTTGGCTTTTAATAAAGCGTATTCTTAGATGATCCCACCACCAATCATCTGATTCATAAAATTGCTTATCTTTCTCCTCCATATGCTGCACCAACTCAGCATCTGCACAGACCTGCTGGTAGGGATCGATATGAGCATAATCACCAAAAGGCAACAGCTCTTCGCCGACACGACCTCTTTTCTTGGGTGCTTCCGGCAACGGGGGGATTATTTCGCTTGTATAGGCCCCCGACATATAGGCAGAGAAAGCAGCTTTATTCATACCTGGAACTCCTCGGTATACCAGTATTGCGGCGCCTGCTGCTTACCGAAGTAACGTATAAGGGCCTCAAAAGGATTCGCAACGGCAAGACCACCTCGCTCGGGGAACGCCCCATGAGCTTCTTCACTATACGCTTCATATTGGTCAAGCATTGGTGTAGGTAGCACCATTTCGCTTAAAGATGCCACCCCATATAATATTTACGCCTTGCTCAATCACTTTACGTGCGGCAAAAACATGTACGGTACTCTGTTCTGGCAAAAGCTGACGTTCCTCGACTTAGTAGTGAATCATGCCAACGATGCCGCATCTTTTGCCTGATAAGCCGCCATCTCGATCTTCCCAAGCTGGGGTGTGAGCTGGCAACGTTGACGACTCCAAGGAAAATCGACTTGGGCTTGGCGCTTCTTCGCACCTTCGTTTTCCTTCCAGGCCTCCAGATCAAGATCGCGCCAGTATCGAGGGTCGCGCCCGGTTTGCCGGTCATGTTCAGCCGTGGTGGGGTCGAGGTGGCGAAAGGGCTCCAATCGCGGAACATCGGGTAATGGCTGGCTGACATCCATATAGCGTTGCAGCATGTCCCATGTCGCACGGACTTCATGCTGGTGCTCCACGATGGCACTCAATGAGGTCTGGTTGAACTGTTTACCTGTATAGCGATGCACGAACATCAGCCGATAAAAGATACCGCCCCGTTGTACTACTCGCTCAACATAACCATCAAATTCGATGAAGGGCGCAACGAGCGATGGCTTTTTCTTGCTTTGAGTGAAACTCACCATGCCTGTTTTACGATTGAGCTCACTTTGGCGATTTTCCATATAATCATTTACTCTTTTATCAAGCTGGCTCCGAAAAGGCATCGCCGGTTTAGCCAGCTTACTCATCAACCCGTTAGTCAACATTGGGCCAATTGTTCCCCAGATATAAATTCCAATCCCTACTGAGCATATCAAAGACAATATCGCTAAAAAGACATTAAATTTCTCAACAAACATTGCTATTTGCACAGACGAATAAAAGACCACACCAAATAACAAAATAGCAATAAAGTAAGGTATGAGAATAATGAGTAAAGAAACCCCAGTGCTTTTACTCAGAAACCTTATACATTTATTATTCCACCACCAGTCATCTGATTCATAGAACTGTTTATCTTTTTTCTCCAGATGCCGCACCAACTCCGCATCTACACAGATCTGCTGGTAGGGATCGATATGAGCATAATCACCAAAAGGCAACAGCTCTTCGCCGACACGACCTCTTTTCTTGGGTGCTTCCGGCAACGGGGGGATTGTTTCGCTTGTATAGGCCCCCGACATATAGGCAGAGAAAGCAGCTTTATTCATACCTGGAACTCCTCGGTATACCAGTATTTCGGCGCCTGCTGCTTACCGAAGTAACGTATAAGGGCCTCAAAAGGATTCGCGACGGTAAGGCTATCACGCTCGGGGAACGCCCCATTTATCGCTGCGGGCTAGCTCACCCAGCCAGTTCATGGCATTGGCGTCACCCGCCTCAGCCGCACGATGGAGCCACTTGAGCGCCTCTTCTTCATCGGGCTCTTCAACGTAGTAATAAATATGATAGAGCGCACCCATGGTTTCCGCGTCACCCGCTTCCGCCTTGGGCAGTGTGAGTTCGAGCGCCTCTTGGGGCCAGTCGTCGCCATTGTCCGGGCAAACATCGCCCAGTTCGCAGGCGCCACCGTCGAACAGGCGAAGCATGGCATAGGGCTCGCCATGCTGGGCGGCCTGGTAGTACCAGTCCAGTGCGGCGGTATTCATATTTCCCATTACTAATCGGCGATTGGCTTCACCCAGGTAATACATGGCCTCTGCATCACCTGCTTGTGCTGCTTGTTCTAAATAGGGAATAGCGGTTTTCGGCCTGCTAATACTATAGAGCCGCATACCTTCATCTTCGGCGGCTTGCGCTTCATCGCCCAACGCCCAGGCTGGTGGTAGCATTAACGGCGTTAAGAGCAAGCTGGCTAGGGTTACCAGAAGACCGGCGCGAGGAAGTAACATCATCAGGGGCCAAACTTCTCGGGGAAATAGGAGAGCGGCGGTTCCAGACCCAGCCACTCGTCTTTCATGCGTTCGCCTTCGGCGCGTTGTTCGGGTGTAAGGCTGTCGCAATAGACTCGTAGTGCTCGCTCTGAGGAAGTACCCGGTACTTCCTCATTTCTGGCCAGCATAATCGCCCATCCTTTCGCAGGCTGTTTTTCTACCTGACACATTTCTCGTCCTTGTGCTTCAGGTTCGATATAACAAGATGCGACCCATTGCCTACCATTAATATGACCTGCCTCTGAGGCTTGAAGCATCCACGCCCAAGCATCTTCATATCGCTCCAAATAGCTCAAAACGACGGCCAAATCATTCATCCCTGGCGCATACCCTGCCTCGGCTGCCCGGCGAAACCATACCTCCGCAGCCTCTAAACGCTCTGTATCGCTACTGTAAGCATCCTTATCATCACGTGCGAGTTTGCCCAGCGTGTTCATGGCCCAAGCATTGCCCGCCTCGGCCGCGCGATTCAACCACGTAAGCGCTTCTTCTTCGTCAAAGTCTTCCACGTAGTAATAAATGTAATAAAGTGCCGCCATGGCTTCCGGCTCACCGGCTTCCGCTTGAGGCAGCGTGAGTTCGAGTGCCTCCTGCGGCCAGTCATCGCCGTTTTCCGGGCAAACGTCGCCCAGCTCGCAGGCTCCACCGTCAAACAAGAGCAGCATAGAGTAGGGGTCGCCGTGTTGGGCAGCTTGGTAATACCAGTCCAGCGAGGCCTGGTTCATATTGCCCATCACCAATCGGCGGTTGGATTCACCCAAGTAGTACATCGCCTCCTCATCACCCTCTTCAGCCGCCTGCTCAAGAAATGGGATAGCTGAATCTACTCTTCTAATACCGTAAAGGCGCATCCCCTCATCTTTGGCGGCTTGCACTCCCTCGTCCAACGCCCAGGCTGGTGGTAGCGTTAACGGCGCTAAGAGCAAGCTGGCTAGGGTTGCCAGAAGACCGGCGCGAGGGAGTAACATCATCAGGGACCAAATTTCTCGGGAAAATAGGAGAGCGGCGGTTCCAGACCCAGCCACTCTTCTTTCATGCGCTTGCCTTCGGCGCGTTGTTCGGGGGTAACGCTTTCTCCGAAAACTCTCAGTTGTCGTTCAGAAGAGGTTCCA
Source organism: Vreelandella aquamarina (assembly GCF_020075495.1). GTDB lineage: Bacteria > Pseudomonadota > Gammaproteobacteria > Pseudomonadales > Halomonadaceae > Vreelandella > Vreelandella aquamarina_A. Next base: position 408,980 of record NZ_JABYQT010000004.1, on the reverse strand, counting down.
GGTACTTCCTCGTTGATGGCGCTTAAAATTGCCCAGCCTTTAGCCGGTTCTGGTGCTGGCGCTGAATGACACAAGTTCATTCCCTCTCCTTCAGGTTCAATATTACAGGCGCCCAACCAGCCACGGCCATTAATATGTCCAGCTTCAGATGCCCTTGTTATCCACTCCCAGGATTCTTCATGCCTATCTAAACGCCCTAAAACCACTGCCAGGTTATTCATTCCTGGCGCATACTCCGCTTCGGCTGCTCTGCGAAACCATACCTCCGCCGCTTCAAGCTGCGCAGTTTCACTTTCATAAGCATCCTCATCATCACGCGCGCGTTTGCCCAGCGTGTTCATGGCCCAGGCATCGCCCGCCTCGGCTGCGCGATTCAACCACGCAAGCGCTTCTTCTTCGTCAGGGTCTTCCACGTAGTAATAAATGTAATAAAGTGCGGCCATGGCTTCCGGGTCGCCAGCTTCCGCTTGGGGTAGCGTGAGTTCGAGCGCCTCCTGCGGCCAGTCATCGCCGTTTTCCGGGCAAACGTCGCCCAGCTCGCAGGCGCCGCCATCGAACAGGCGCAGCATGGCGTAGGGCTCGCCGTGCTGGGCGGCTTGGTGATACCAGTCCAGCGCGGCTTGGGTTAGCCCCATATGACGCAAGCGATCAACTTCTCCTAGGTAATACATCGCCTCCGCATCACCCGCTTCTGCGGCTATTTCCAAATAGGGTGGGCTCTTTGAACGTTGGTGTGCGTTGTAAAGCCTCATACCCTCTTCTTTGGCGGCTTGTGCTTCCTCATCCAACGCCCAGGCTGATGGTAGCGTTAATGGCGTTAAGAGCACGCTGGCCAGAGTTGCCAGAAGAACGGTGCGAGGGAGTAACATCATCAGGGGCCAAATTTCTCGGGAAAATAGGAGAGCGGTGGCTCCAGGCCCAGCCACTCGTCTTTCATGCGCTCACCTTCGGCGCGTTGTTCGGTTGTGAGCATTTCTTTGTAATATTCAAGACTATCGTTGGAATAGGCCCTTGGAATTTCTTCATCAATAGCCAACATAATTGCCCAGCCGATAGCAGGATTCGGTGCTGGCGCTGATTCACATAAATCGCGTCCTTCTTCTTCAGGTACGATATGGCATGAAGCTCTCCAGCGCCTACCATTTATGTGACCTGCTTCAGAAGCCTCTGTCATCCATTCCCAAGCTTCATCATTACGTCCTAAATTACTTAAAATTGCTGATAGATTGTTCATGGATGGCGCATATCCGAGTTCAGCTGCTCTGCGAAACCATACCTCCGCCGCTTCAAGCTGCGCAGTTTCACTTTCATAAGCATCCTCATCATCACGTGCGTGTTTGCCCAGCGTGTTCATGGCCCAAGCATTACCTGCCTCGGCTGCGCGATGCAGCCACTTGAGCGCCTCTTCTTCGTCAAAGTCTTCCACGTAGTAATAAATGTAATAAAGTGCCGCCATGGCCTCCGGGTCGCCGGCTTCCGCTTGGGGCAGCGTGAGTTCGAGTGCCTCCTGCGGCCAGTCATCGCCGTTTTCCGGGCAAACGTCGCCCAGTTTGCAGGCGCCGCCATCGAAGAGGCGCAGCATAGAGTAAGGATCTCCGTGCTGAGCGGCCTGGTAGTACCAATCCAGTGCGGCCTGGTTCATATTGCCCATTACCAAGCGGCGGTTGGCTTCACCCAAGTAGTACATCGCCTCTGCATCACCCTGTGCGGCTGCTTGTTCTAAATATGGAATAGCTGATTGCGGCCTACTGATACCATAAAGCCGCATCCCCTCATCTTTGGCGGCTTGTGCTTCCTCATCCAACGCCCAGGCTGGTAACGGCGTTAAGAGCAAGCTGGCCAGGGTTGCCAGAAGACCGGTGCGAGGGAGTAACATCATCAGGGGCCAAACTTCTCGGGGAAATAGGAGAGCGACGGCTCCAGGCCCAGCCAGTCATCTTTCATGCGCTCGCCTTCGACGCGTTGTTCGGGGGTAAGGCTATCGTGATACACCCGAAGCGCTCGCTCTGAGGTTGTGCCTGACACTTCTTCTTGAATAGCAAGAAAGATAGCCCATCCTTTGGCTGGCTCTTGTTCAACATGGCATAATTCACTTTCGGTAGGATCGATATAGCAGGACGCGAGCCATTGCCGTCCGCTTATATTGCCTGCTTCAGAGGCTTTAACCATCCACTCCCAAGCTTCTAGGGAGTCCCCTAAACTGTTTAATGTAGCAGCAAGATAACTCATTGAAGGCGCATAACCTTCTTCCGCCGCCCGACGAAACCACTTTGCCGCTGCTTCTTGGGCCTCAATATCGCTCGCTCCGCTTCTTATTTTCCGCCCCAACCAAGTTTGGGCTTCTACATTCCCGGCTTCAGCAGCTTCCAAAAGCCATTCACCAGATGCCTCCTCGTCTTCCAAACTTGCATAAATCGAATAAAGCGCGAACATCGCAGCCGCATCCCCTGCCTCGGCTTTTGGCAATGTGGCCGCTAAGGCAGTCCCTAGCCAGTCATTACTATTTTCCGGACACATATCACCGAATTGACAGGCTTGACTAGAATGTAAACGCAGCATGGCATACGGTTCTCCTTGCTGAGCAGCTAGGTAGTACCAATCCAGCGCAGCTTGATTCATGTTTCCCATCACTAATCGGCGATTAGCTTCGCCCAGATAGTACATTGCTTCTACATCACCTGCTTCAGCCGCTTGCTCAAGAAATGGTATGGCCGAATTTGCCTTTCTAATACCGTAAAGGCGCATCCCCTCCTCTTTGGCGGCTTGCACTCCCTCGTGCAGCGCCCAAGCTGATGGTAGCGTTAATGGCGTTAAGAGCACGCTGGCCAGGGTTGCCAGAAGACCGGCGCGAGGGAGTAACATCATCAGGGGCCAAACTTCTCGGGAAAATAGGAGAGCGGCGGTTCCAGGCCCAGCCATTCATCTTTCATGCGCTCGCCTTCGGCGCGTTGTTCGGGCGTAAGGTTATCGTGATACACCCGTAGCGCTCGCTCTGAAGAAGTACCCGGTACCTCCTCATTTCTAGCGAGCATGATTGCCCAACCTTTCGCAGGCTGTTTTTCTACCTGACACATTTCACGCCCTTGTGCTTCAGGTTCGATATAGCAAGATGCTACCCATTGCCTACCATTAATATGGCCTGCCTCCGAGGCCTGAAGCATCCACTCCCAAGCTTCTTCATATCGCCCCAAATAGCTCAAAACCACGGCCAAATCATTCATCCCTGGAGCATACCCTGCCTCGGCTGCCCGGCGGAACCATACCTCCGCAGCCTCCAAGCGCTCTGTATCGCTACTGTAGGCATTCTCATCATTGCGTGCACGCTTGCCCAGCGAGTACATGGCCCAGGCATTGCCCGCCTCGGCCGCACGCTTCAACCACGTAAGCGCTTCTTCTTCATCAGGATCTTCCACGTAGTAATAAATGTAATAAAGTGCCGCCATGGCTTCCGGGTCGCCGGCTTCCGCCTGGGGCAGCGTGAGTTCGAGTGCCGCCTGCGGCCAGTCATCGCCGTTCTCCGGGCAAACGTCGCCCAGCTCGCAGGCGCCGCCATCGAACAGGCGCAGCATGGCGTAGGGCTCGCCATGCTGGGCGGCCTGGTAATACCAGTCCAGTGCGGCCTGTGAAAGACCTCGGCTAAGCAGTCGATTCGCTTCGCCCAAATAATACATCGCTTCCGCATCGCCACTTTCGGCGGCAATTTCAAGTGGCGGCTGCATCCTTTCCCACTGATGAATACCCCATAACCGCATTCCTTCCTCTTTGGCACCTTGCGCTTCGTCATCTAGTGCCCAAGCAGACGGTAGTGTGGCAGGGATTAAAAGTAAGCTAGTCAGTACAGCTAAAAGGGTTGATCGCATGACGTGATTCCTTGATCGGTTACTTTACTGAGTAGCGCATACTTCGGTGGCTAAGCCTGCGGCATAGCGGCGGTATTCTTGTTTAGCAAATCTAACGTCTTCATCGCCTGTGTCTGAAGTCCGTTCCATAAAACCTTCCAAATCACGTTTACGGCGTTCGTAAGCATGCCTTGAGTCATCGTGCCATGGCTGGCCATCCTCGCTCATCCGAATGAGCGCCTTGGCAAATAGGTACTGCGAAGGAGTGGGATCTTCCTGACTAAAACGACATAGCGTGCCGTAAACGCCCGTCGTTACGCCCTCCACGATCCACCCCAGACAGTTGGCAATGGCGATTTGCTGAAAGTCCAATGCCTCTTCGGAATTGAATGAATCTTTACTACCGAGGCTTCTACCTCTGCCGGGGGTTTCAATTTCGAACGCTCTTGGTTCGCTGATTAGCAGATGTAACAAAGCCCCCAGCGCCTCGGGCGTTAGTTGCTGAACCCAGCCACGCATTTGATCTTGCCGTGGATCGTTGGTAATAACATAAGCAATCGGCCCCGCATTCTGCCCACCCGTCATGGCACGGTAGATCTGCTCGATACCGGCCTTGCCGCGTGCGGCGAGAAGCCCTACGTTCAGCAATGTCGTGGCAGCGAGATAGCCGAGAAAGCCAAGGGTTTCGTAGGCTTCTTCATCGACCCACTCGGGCTGAACGTAATTATTATCCACCATGGCGCGGTGGAGCATGGTGAGCCACAAATCGAGGCTGTCTACGTCCAGGTCGATGGCCAGTGACCCGCCAACGCCTTTGCCCACGACCAACCGAGCACTCATGACGAGTGTGAACTTACCGCCCTGCATACGTAAAAGAAAACCGGCCTTTGCCCCTATACCGATGGATACCTCGCCGCCCAACTTGGCATTGCCGAGGCTTCGCCATCCCGTGAGTGACCGGCTCGCCCCCTGCATGGTAAGGTCTGATAACGCGGCGCGTGTTGGCAGCAAGCGCTGAAGATTTTCCGGTGGTTCCCAGTGCAAGGCGCAGCGTGTCTCGATGCCGAGCTTAGCGCCCGCAAATGCATCGAACTCTGCACCTTGAGCTTCGCGCTTGGCCCAATCGACCCCGGTGATGCTTAACCCATCTTTATCGAAATCAAAGCCCAACTCGCTTGAAAGTACCGCGCTTGCTCCGGCAAACCCTTTGGCCACCGCATCGAGCACAACGGTATAGCGCCCTAGGTTGCGCATTTCATTACGTTCAGCCAGTTCGATACTGACCGGCAATGCCTGAGATTTTTGAGGTAGCACCAATCGCCCCAGAGGGAGTTCGCCCCGTGCCAAGCTAATCTTGCCTTTGCCTTCCCACCCGTAAGAGAGCTTTGCAGCGGTCTTATCCTTGTCATCCAAGGACCACTCACCGACCGTATCTCGTTCAAGCTCCAGTTGGTCATTGCGCGTGACGCTGGCTTCTAATTTTTTCTCGAACGTCAGCTCACCATCAAAAAACGTCAGACTGCCGGACTGCGCCTCGGCATTCCAAGGGGCATCACGCTCATCTTCTGTCCGCTCTTCGTTAAGGTCAAACTGCGTCATCCCGACCAGTCGCAGCATTTGTGCTTGTGCACTGGCATCAAAAAGCCTCAATGAATCACGACCAGGGCCGGTAAAGAGTATCTTCTGGAGAGCTTCTCCCCAGCGGGTTTTGTTATCACCCGTGAGTGACTCCACCTCGTAATGGTGGCGTTCCAAATAGGAGAAGAGATCGTCTGGCTGGAAAAAACCCAATATATCTTCGTGCCAACTGAGCTGGTGCTCGATGCTCTCGCAGCCACGCGAAGCCAACCACTGAGTCAACGCCGTTTCAGGCGCCTCCCATAAGGTGGCGGGCAGTACGCCATCAGCGCTGAGCGACTGATTCAAACGTTCGCGTTCGTTTTCTGACATCAGAGGCGCCAGTTGCCATAAACTGATATGGCTTAGAGATTTTTCTCCCAGCGGCGAGCTGAACTCGCGAAGCGGAAATTCTCGGCGTACAAGCCGCTCGATTTTACGTTTTTCGTAACCCAGCGAATGTCGGTCGTCGTTCAGGTTCGTATTCCATATCAGGACCCGCCCCGGCTCCATCTGCTTGACCGCTCCACTGGCCGCTTCAAACAGCTCATCCAACTGATCATGAAGTCTTGCGTACTGCTGGCGCTCTTGTTCGAAGAGAAAAACAGGCAGTTGGGCACGACCTGCCGTTCCGGACTCCCATTCGCGCAGTTTTTGCTCTACCGACTCATTGAGCTCAGCGCTTTCTCTCAATAAGCGGCAATAGGTATCGAAGCCGTTTATGCCATCCTTTACATGTGAACCTCCACCGGAGGCACTGGAGAGTGCAAGCTCTGGCGTGGCAATGCCAAGTGCAGCGAGTTTTAAAACGCTTTCGAGATAATCGTGATACTTTTCTGTTTGCTGTTCGCTCAGCTGCTGTACATAACCTACCAATTGGCAAGCCTGCGCGGCCTCGACGGGCGGATTGGATTCACATAGCTGAATAAAACGCTGATACTCTGCCAAGACCTCCTGAAGTGAAAAAGGAGTAGCAGACCCTTGGCTGCCCGGATTGAAATGGTACTGACGCTGAGCCTGCTGACGGCATACACGATACGCCTCCAAGGCTTGGGCGATTTCCTCCTCCCAAGGGCCGTAATACGCCTCGCCTTCAAGTGAATAACCTTGCTCCTCTGCCCGCGCGACTCCTTGCAGGTACAACTCACGAAGCTGGCTTTCAATGTCAGTGATTTCACTATTCGAAAAGAAACGAGCAACGTGATCCAACAAGCCCAGCGTACTCATATCCCAGAGCACATCACTTAGACCGCGCTCATGAGCGATTCGCTGTTGTACTGACGATAAGTCTTCTGACGTTAGCGCAACCAGTCGATTGAAATTTTCGATATATCGCTGGCGTTCGGACTCGTTTAAGAAACTTTCGGCTCTGCTAGGCAGCAGGCATTCCATTAAACCAGCTTCATTCGTCAGAAGGTCAAGGCGGGTCTTCTTATCCTCTGTGCTTGCCCACTCCCTTAAGGTTTCAGATGCTTCCATCAACGCATCTGAAACCTCTTCAGTAAGTAACCAGAATGTCCGCGTTCCCGGTATGTAAATAATATCGGCCCAGCAATTCTCTTCACACACATGCGAGGCATTCTCGCCGGGACTCTCGCCTTCTGAAGCTGGCGGCTCGAATACATTGACCACCACAGGGTCCAGACGGCGTTCTGAAGATTGCGAGGCACTCATACAAAATGCTCCAGTTGTTGTACCTTCTGACGTGATGGAACCGGCTTACTAAGCACATCTTCTATTTGAGTACTAAACATTTCGCGCTCATCTGTTATAACAGGCAATAGCCGTTTTAAATGATCGGAACGAGTAATACCGGCTGCCATCAAGATCTTCATTTTGATTAACCAAGAGGCTTGTACATCACTAAATGGTCTATTTGTCATACGGCTCAACCACCAGGCTTGCTGACTTTCCTTCAACGCTACTTCCATCTTGTTGGTCAGATGTACTGCATCGCTCGCATTAGACGTTTCGGGTTGAGCCTGCCAAACAAGCCATTGGCCTTGTGGCGTGGGCGTTGCTACCAGCTGAAACGGGCTCATCCAGTGTTCGTAAACGCTGGACGGGGCACTGGCGAGTAGCGCCATCCATGCGGCGGGCTGCTGTAGATTGATGAGCGACTTTCCGCCATGCGGGTCGGCCAACACGAACAAGGGGCGCAAATGTTCAGCCAAGCTTTGCAGGGTTTGACCTGACGCGGGCAAACACGCCCATCCCAGACGTTTTTGGCAAAGCGTTTCAGCGTAGTGCCAAGCCTCACTCCCTTGGTCTGTCTGCACTAGCCAAGGGCTTGCTTCTAAAAGAGGTGAAAGCGCTGTTCCCGCAAACAGCGTTAAAAAATCCGGCGTGCCTGGGAGCCCCAGTATCGATCTACACTGTTCAGGCGAGCGCCGTTGATCGAGCACGAAAAAACCGTGCTTGCCCGTTGTTAATGCCGGGAGATTGTCGATTATCTGAGAGCGCTCGGCGATGCCATTCAACCAGCCAGACATGGGCAATCCTCGCGGGTGCACTGGGTGTCATTGATCTTGCCGCACAGCGGCATGATGGCCGCGTCGCTGAGCTGGTAGTCCTTGAGCTTGGGCAGGGAGGTGGGCGGTATGGCCTCATGCACCTCCGCCATCGCATGCCCCGGCAGCAGCGGGCCTTCGGCGGCCTGGCCGGTGCCGTTGCCGGGGCTACCGCCGGCGTTCACCTTGATGTTGGGGCCTGAAATGGTGATGCCGCCGCCGTCCAGCTTGAGAAAGCTGCCGCCGGCGTTGAGGGTCAATTCGCTGCCGGCTTCCAGCACCACCTTGTGCCCGGCCTTGATGTGCAGTTCTCGGCCGCTTTCGCTGAGCCAGGCCTGGCCGGCGTTGATATGCAGCGTGCCTTGCACGGTCAGGTGCTGCTGGCCTTCGGCGTGCTCGAACCGGTTGCCGTGTACCGTGTGGTGGTCATCAACATCGATCTCGCTGATACGGTCGTTGTGCACCTTGAGGTAGCTGTCGTTGCGAATCTCTTCTGTGCGGTCGTTGAGCGTCAGAAGCTCCAGGTCTTTCTGGGCGTGGAGCCAGATCTGCTCTTCCCCGGCCTCGTCTTCGAAGCGCAGTTCGTTGAAGCCCTCGGCCTTGTGGCTCTGGGTGCGTAGCACCGTGCGGGTCTTGTGCTCGGGCAGCGCGTAGGGCGGCTGGTTGACGGTATGATACGTGCGCCCGGTGACCAGCGGCTGGTCCGGGTCGCCTTCCAGAAAGGAAACGATCACTTCGTGGCCAATACGCGGGATGGCAATGCTGCCGTAACCGCCACCGGCCCAGCCCTGGGCCACGCGCACCCAGCAGCTGGCTGTCTCGTTAGGTTCGGCGTAGCGGTCCCAGGGGAACTGGACCTTGACCCGGCCGTGCTCGTCGCAGTGAATTTCTTCGCCTTCCGGGCCGACCACGAACGCGACCTGGGGGCCGTCTACACGGGGCTTGGGATTGGGCGTGGCGCGCCAAGGGACGTCGCCGGGCATCAGCGTGACCTGGTTGGCGTAGCGCGTCATGCCGCTGGCATCGCTGTGCGTCATGCCATCTTCTTCCAGCGCCTGAGGCTGTTCGCCCGTGTGGTGGACGGCCACCACCTGCCAGTCGCGGTTGAGGCTTTGCGTGTCGTGGTCGGCCAAGCTGAAACGTACGCCGGGGGCGAGTTCCGGCAGGTCGCTTTCGGCACTCGCCGTGATGGCGTCGCGGCGCAGCTGCTCCAGGCGGATGCGAGTGAACGGCTCTCCCGAGGCGTCCTGCTTGTAGCGGCCGGGGTAATCGAAGTGTTCGTAGTCGGTTTGCTGGCCGTGGGCGTCCACGTCGCGGCCCAGGTGTTCGTGCAGCTGGGCGTAGGCCGGGTTCTTGAAGCTGTAGTCTTTCAGCGAGGCGGTAGCCGCGGCCACGCGGGCGGTGTGGCTGAGTTTACGAACATGGCGCGTGGGCGCGGTGCCGCCAGCGCGGCTGTGGTAGGTTCGCTCACCCAAATTCGCCAATACTTGAGGGTCATCGGCAAATACCAGCCGGTGGGCGCTCTCTTCAAATTCATGGAAGTAGAACAAGCCCTCTTCGGCGGCCAGGCGTTCGATAAACGCCAGGTCGGTCTCGCGGTACTGCACGCAGTACTCACGCTCCGGCAGTTCGCGGGTAACGGCAAAAGCCACGTCGGTAATCCCGCGCTCATCGAGAAGGGTATTGATGATGGTCAGCGGGTCGACTTTCTGGAAGATACGCGAGTTGTGGCGCAGTGAAAGCCGCCAGAGCGCGGGGCGCAGCACCAGGGAGTAGAAGGTGCGCCGGTGGCCGCGGTCGCCGCGGCCAAACTCGCTGACGATACCGTGCACCTGGCGCAGCGCTTCACCATCCTGCCAGATGGTGAGCGTGGCTTCGCGGTCCAGCAGCTCCGCGGCGTCCAAGCTGCCGTCGCGGCTGGCCAGGTTGAGCACCAGCTCGAAGGGCTGGGAGAGCGCTTCGCGGTGGGTAAAATCGATGACCGCGATATCGTCAACGCCGGGTAGCGTGAGTGTGAATTGCAGTCCGGTGCTGAGCGCCATGCCCCCTCCTGGAAAAACTGGATAAATGTGCCAATCACTTAGGTTAAGCGTCACGTTTAATACTGCAACCCGTTCAGGCTATCTGGCGGCAATGTCTTACAAATTTTGTCGGCAATCTCTTACAAAAAAGCCCGCATCTTTCGATACGGGCAAGACAGGGGGTATTAAAAGGAGCAGTCGGACTGGCTTGAGCGTTACGCCAGATCAAACCGGTCGGCGTTCATCACTTTTGTCCACGCGGCAATGAAGTCGCGGACAAATTTTTCGGCGTGGTCATCCTGGGCGTAGACTTCGGCATAGGCGCGCAGGATCGAGTTGGAGCCAAACACCAGGTCCACACGGGTAGCGGTCCACTTCACCTTGCCGGTTACGCGGTCACGTAGCTCATAGTGGTCGCCCGCCGGGTGCCAGGTATTGGCCATGTCCACCAGATTGACGAAGAAGTCATTGGTCAGTGTGCCTTCGCGCTCGGTGAACACGCCATGTCGGGTGCCTGCGTGGTTGGTGCCGAGTACGCGCATGCCGCCGATCAGCACGGTCATTTCCGCCGCCGTCAGGCCAAGCAGTTGGGTGCGGTCCAGCAGCATCTCCTCGGGGCTGACCACATAGGTATCTTTCTGCCAGTTGCGGTAGCCGTCGGCCAGGGGCTCGAGCGCCTCGAATGACTCGGCGTCGGTCATTTCATCGGTTGCATCTCCACGGCCGGGGGCAAAGGGCACCGGGGCGCTGAGGCCGGCGGCATTGACCGCCTTTTCGATTCCCACGTTACCCGCCAGCACGATGGTATCGGCAAGGCTGGCGCCACTTTCCTGAGCGATGGGTTCGAGCACGGCCAGCACGCGGGCGAGGCGCTCGGGCTCATTGCCTGCCCACTGGTTCTGGGGCGCCAGGCGGATGCGAGCACCGTTGGCGCCGCCACGCATGTCGGAGCCGCGGTAGGTACGTGCGCTGTCCCAGGCGGTGCTGACCATGTCGCTGATGGAAAGGCCGCTGGCGGCGATGCGCGCTTTCAGGGCGTCAACGTCGTAGCCGGTAGGGCCGGCGGGCACCGGGTCCTGCCAGATCAGGTCTTCCTGAGGCACATCCGGGCCTACATAGCGCACCTTCGGCCCCATGTCGCGGTGGGTCAGCTTGAACCAGGCGCGAGCGAAGACGTCGTCGAAGTACGCCGGGTCAACCATGAAACGCTGGCAGATGGCGTTGTAGGTCGGGTCCATCTTCATGGCCATATCGGCATCGGTCATGATCGGCATGCAGCGGATGGAGGGGTCTTCCACATCCACCGGCATGTCTTCTTCGGCGATCTCGACAGGCTCCCACTGCCAGGCACCGGCGGGAGATTTTTTCAGTTCCCATTCGTGGCCGAACAGCATCTCGAAGTAGCCCATGTCCCACTGGGTGGGGTTCTTGGTCCAGGCACCTTCGATACCGCTGACCAGGGTGTCGCGACCAATGCCGCGGCCCTTGGTCTTCATCCAGCCAAGGCCCTGAAGTTCGGGGCCTGCCGCTTCGGGTTCCGGACTCAGGTCGGCGGCGGCGCCGTTGCCATGGCACTTGCCGATGGTGTGGCCGCCGGCGGTCAGGGCCACCGTCTCTTCGTCGTTCATCGCCATGCGCTTGAAGGTTTCACGCACCTGGGCGGCGGTCTTGAGCGGGTCGGGCTGGCCGTTTACGCCTTCCGGGTTCACGTAGATCAGGCCCATCTGCACGGCGGCCAGCGGATTCTGCATGGTCTCGGGCTTGGCCACGTCGTCGTAGCGGCCGTCGGAAGGCGCCAGCCACTCTTTCTCGGCGCCCCAGTAAGTGTCCTTTTCCGGATGCCAGATATCCTCGCGGCCAAAGGCGAAGCCAAAGGTTTTAAGCCCTGCCACTTCGTAGGCCACGGTGCCGGAGAGAATCATCAAGTCGGCCCAGGAGATCTGGTTGCCGTACTTCTTCTTGATCGGCCACAGCAGGCGGCGGCCCTTGTCGGTATTGGCGTTATCCGGCCAGGAGTTGAGCGGCGCAAAGCGCTGGTTGCCGGTGCCGCCGCCGCCACGGCCATCGGCCAGGCGGTAGGAACCCGCTGCGTGCCAGGCAACGCGGGCAAACATGCCCACGTAGCTGCCCCAGTCGGCGGGCCACCACGCCTGGCTTTGAGTAATCAGTTGGCGAAGGTCTGCCTTCAACGCGTCGACATCCAGCGTTTGAAGCGCTTCACGATAGCTGAACGCCTCGCCCAGAGGATTGGTCTTGGTATCGTGCTGGTGCAGGATGTCTAGGTTCAGGGCGTTGGGCCACCAGTCGGTGTTGGACTTGCTGGCCGCTGTGTTACCACCGTGCATTACCGGACATTTACCACTCATGCTGCATTTCCCCTTATCGTTCTTTACCCCGGCATCGCCAGGAAACCACGGTGAGCGCCGCCAGACTCAAGACCTGTACGCGGGCAGGCTGGCACCTCACTGACATGGCGTATTTTTAAAGCACTTAGTCGATAGCCACAATTTGCATTTAATGACTAAATTGATAGAAATTTACAATCAAATAGAATCGGCAGCTAAAAACCTATGCCGGTAAGAAAGCGGGGAGAGTGAAGGTCATTGCCGACGGCTAAAAAACCTACAGGGCGCCGAAGCGCCCTGTAGAGAGTGACAACGTGCTTGGCAGAATCAGTCCACCAGTGGCAGCAAGGCATTGAGGCTTTCCCGGGCATCACCGTAGAACATGCGGCTGTTCTCCTTGTAGAACAGCGGGTTCTCGATGCCGGAGTAGCCGGTGCCCTGGCCGCGTTTGGAAATGAACACCTGCTTGGCTTCCCATACCTTGAGTACCGGCATGCCGGCGATGGGGCTGTTCGGGTCTTCCTGGGCGGCCGGGTTGACGATGTCGTTGGAGCCGATGACGATCACCACGTCCGTCGAGGCGAAATCGTCGTTGATCTCGTCCATCTCCAGCACGATGTCGTAGGGCACCTTGGCTTCGGCCAGCAGCACGTTCATGTGCCCCGGCAGGCGGCCGGCGACCGGGTGGATGGCAAAGCGCACCTCCTTGCCGGCAGCGCGCAGCTTGCGCACCAGGTCGCTCACCGCGCTCTGCGCCTGGGCCACCGCCATGCCGTAACCCGGCACGATGACCACGCTGTCGGCGTCGTTCAGCGCGCTGGCCACGCCGCTGGCGTCGATCGCCACCTGCTCGCCCTCGATCTCCGCCGCCGGCCCCCGGGTAGTGCCAAAGCCGCCCAGAATGACGCTGACGAAATTGCGGTTCATCGCCTTGCACATGATGTAGGAGAGAATCGCCCCGGAGGAGCCGACCAAAGCGCCGGTCACGATCAAAAGGTCGTTACCCAGCGTGAAGCCGATGGCCGCCGCCGCCCAGCCGGAGTAGCTGTTGAGCATCGACACCACCACCGGCATGTCGGCGCCGCCGATGCCCATGATCAGGTGATAACCGATGAAGAAGGCCAATGCCGCCAGTACCAGCAGCGTCCAGAAGCCGGCGCCGCTGAGATACAACACGGCCAGCACCAGCGAGGCCACCGCCGCGCCGGCGTTGAGCAGGTGCCCGCCGGGGAACTGGCGCGGCTTGCCATCCACCTTGCCGGCAAGCTTGCCGAACGCGATCACCGATCCGGTGAAGGTCACCGCCCCGATGAAGATGCCCAGCACCACTTCGATCTGCAGAAAGGTCAGCTCGTCCGGCGCCTTGGTCGCGACCAGCGCGGCGAACGCCGAGAACTCCTGCATCACGCCGTCGGCGGCGCGGGCGGCCAGCACCCGGCGACGCTCGAGATCCGCGCTCCAGGCCACGAACACCGCCGCCAGACCGACAAAGCTGTGCAGTGCCGCTACCAGCTGGGGCATTTCGGTCATCTCGACCTTGCCGGCCAGCCGGGCGCCGATCACGGCGCCGATGACGATCATCGGAATCATCAGCCAGTAGCCGCCGATGCCGGGGCCGAAGGCGGTGAAGAACACCGCCACGCCCATGCCGACGATGCCGTACCACACGGCGCGCTTGGCTTTTTCCTGATTACTCAAGCCCCCCAGCGAGAGAATGAACAGCACACTGGCCGCAATCGCCGCGGCCGATACGAATCCTTGACTCAACATATCGTCTCTCCGCCGCTCAGGATTTCTGGAACATGGCGAGCATCCGGCGTGTCACCAGAAAGCCCCCCACGATGTTGATGGTCGCGATCAGTACCGAGATCGCCGCAAGAATCGTCACCACGGCACTGCCGGAGCCGATCTGCAGGATCGCCCCCAGAATGATGATGCCGGAGATCGCGTTGGTCACCGCCATCAGCGGCGTATGCAGCGAGTGGCTGACCTTCCAGATCACCTGGAAGCCGATGAAACAGGCCAGCACGAAGACGATGAAGTGCTGCATGAACGAGGCCGGCGCGACTTCACCGAGCAGCAGCATCAGCGCTCCACCGATGGCGAGCAGCCCCACCTGGCGTTTGGTCTGGGACTTGAACGCGGCGGTCTCTAGAGCTTTCTTCTCTTCCGCGGTAGGCTCCTTCTCCTTCGGCTTGGGTTTGGACGCGCCGATTGCCTTCACCTTTGGCGGCGGCGGCGGGAAGGTGATGTCGCCCGCGTGGGTGACGGTCGCGCCGCGGATCACGTCGTCGTCCATGTTGTGGTCGATCACGCCGTCCTTTTCGGGCGTCAGGTCGGTCAGCATGTGGCGGATGTTGGTGGCGTACAGAAGCGAGGACTGGGTCGCCATGCGCGAGGGAAAATCGGTATAGCCGATCACCACCACGCCGTTGTCACTCACCACGCGCTCGTCGGGCCTGGTCAGATCGCAGTTGCCGCCCTTCTCGGCGGCGAGATCCACGATCACCGAGCCGGGCTTCATGGCCGCGACCATATCCTCGAGCCAGAGCTTCGGCGCGGGCTTGCCGGGAATCAAGGCGGTGGTGATGACGATATCGACGTCCGGGGCCTGCGCGCGGAAGCACTCAAGCTGCTTCTCGCGAAACTCCGGGCTCGAGGGCGCCGCGTAGCCCCCGCTTTCCGAGCCGTCTTGGGCGTTGTCGAAATCGAGAAACAGAAACTCGGCGCCCATGGACTCGATCTGCTCGGAGACTTCCGGGCGCACGTCAAAGGCGCGCACCACGGCCCCCAGGCTGGTCGCGGTGCCGATGGCGGCAAGCCCGGCCACGCCCGCGCCGATCACCAGCACCTTGGCCGGCGGCACCTTGCCCGCCGCGGTCACCTGACCGGTAAAGAAGCGCCCGAAGTTGTTGCCCGCCTCGATCACCGCGCGGTAGCCGGCGATGTTGGCCATGGACGAGAGCGCGTCCATCTTCTGGGCGCGCGAAATGCGCGGCACCATGTCCATGGCGATGACCGTCGCCCCTTTCGCGCGGCACTTCTCGAGCATCGCCTCGTTCTGGGCGGGCCAGAAAAACGAGATCAACGTCTGGCCTTCGCGCAGGCGCTCGGCCTCCTCACTTGAAGGCTCGCGCACCTTGATGACGACATCGGCGTCGTCAAAAAGCGCCTGGGTGCTTTCGACCACGGTGACATTCGCGTCGCGATAGGCCTGGTCGTCGAAGCCCGCGAGGCTTCCCGCGCCGGCCTCGATGAGACACTCGTGCCCCAGCTTTTGCAGTTGTTGTGCGCTTTCCGGGGTGAGCGCGACCCGCGCCTCGCCCCGGCTCGTTTCCTTAGGTGCGCCTATTTTCACACGGGTACTCCCTTCGGTTTGGAAAGCGGGCTATCGGCCTGAACAGCAAGCGCAGCCCTCTAAAAGGCGATCTTGTTATTGCTGCACCGCCTTGTTCAAACGTTTCAGATTCGCACGACGTCTTTCAGAAACGCCATTCCACCTTTGATAGAACGCCGTTGACAGGCAGGCCGCGTGCGTTTGGCGAGTCGTTCACAAGGGGAGGCCGAGTATGGGCGAAAACCGAAGGGGATAATTATCTCAGTGCGACCTGATCGTGAACTGAACAAGGCGAGCGACCAGCGGACGCACCACCAGGATGCACAAAAACGCGCTGGGCATGGCCACGCGATAGGCATTCCACACCTGGGTGAAGTAGTCGTCGCTCACTCCTGCGTTCACGGCAGTGATGATCAGCGTCATCAAGAACGCCATGATCGTCGACATGTAGAAGGCAAAGACGACCGGGGTGAAGCGGGGATGAAGCTTGCGTGCGGCCAGCAGGCGTTGTTCCGGGTAGCGGGAGGACATGGGGTTACCTTGTTATGCAGTGGGCTGCGCACTCTATACTGGCCTGGAAAAAGACAGAAGCACTCACACGATAAGCACAGCCGTAAGTTAATATTACGAATGGACGCGGAAAATAAGGCCTAACTTATGGTTGCGATACGCGGTATCGAAAGTTTTGTCAAAGCCGTTGAAGCCGGCAGTATTGCAGGAGGCGCGCGTTTGCTGGGCGTAAGCCCGGCCGCTGCGAGCCAGAATATCAGCCGCCTGGAAATGCACCTGGGCGTGCGCTTGTTGACGCGTACGACGCGACGTCTGGCTCTGACTGAAAGTGGTGCTACCTATTACGCGAAAGTACGCGAGCTGGTACAGGAGCTGGAACTGGCCGGCCAGGCGGTCAATGCGCTGCACGATTCGCCCCGAGGACGGCTGCGTATTGCCTCGACCGGCGCCTTTGCCCGGCACATACTGGCGCCGATGATTCCCGAGTTCAATCGCCGCTACCCGGATATTACCGTTGAACTCAGCATCGCGGACCGCAACGTGGACCATATTGCCGAATCGGTCGATGCCAGCATCCGCATTCGCCACGCACTGGAAGATGGCCTGGTGGCGCGCCCCGTTGCGCGGGTGCCGTCGATATTCTGCGCCGCGCCGCGCTATCTTGAACGGGCGGGATATCCACACGCCCTCGAACAGCTCAAGGAGCACGACTGCCTGGTCTTTCGCTTCCCGATGGATGGCCGTTACCTGGGCTGGGGAGCTATACGCAACGGTATCCGGTTCGAGGCCCCGGTGAATCCACGCATGATCAGCGACGACATCGATGCGCTCGCCCAGATGGCCATAGCGGGCGGCGGTGTCACTCGGCTAGCCGCCTTCATTGCCGAGCCGCTGATCGAGCAGGGCAAGCTGGTGGCCCTGTTTACCCCGCCGCTGGCCGGTGACGAACAGCTGGAAATCGATCCTCTGGAGTTTTATCTCTGCGTTCGTCACCGGCGGGAGTTGACCCCCAAGGTTCGCGCCTTTCACCAGTTCTTGATCGACACGCTCCCCGCCCGCTGGCGGGCCTGATACCGCGCTTTAGCGCCCACCCATCGGTTTTTGCCTACCGTTAGCGTATCCTCGTGGCATGTTTTAGGCGGTTGGACACCATGAAACGCTACGAACGCTTTGCCGATGAGATTTCCGAGCTGATTCGCAGTGGCGTGCTGGCGCCGGGGGAGCGTGTGCCGTCGGTGCGCCAGGCCAGCCGCCACTACGCCATTAGCCCTTCCACCGTGTTTCAGGCGTACTACCTGCTGGAGAACCAGGGGCTGATCGTGGCGCGGCCGCGCTCGGGCTATTTCGTGCGCGAACAGGCCCCGCGGCTGCTCAACGAGCCCGAAATGAATGCGTGCGTGCAGGAGACTGCCGATATTGCGGTCAGCGAGCTGGTCTTCTCGGTGCTGGGCTCGCTTCAGGATCATGACACGGTGCCCTTCGGCTCGGCATTTCCAAGCCCCGAGCTGTTTCCGCTGCCGCGCCTGGCGCGCAGCATGACCAAGGGCCTGCGTGCGCTGTCGGCCGATGCCATCATTGCCGACATGACCGCCGGCGACCCGGACCTGCGCCGCCAGATTGCCCTGCGCTATCGCTTGACCGGGGTGCACTTGCCGCCCCAGGAACTGGTGATTACCAACGGCGCCATGGAGGCGCTGAACCTCGGTTTTCAGTGCGTGACCTCGCCAGGCGATCTTGTCGCCATCGAATCACCCGCCTTCTACGCAAGCCTTCAGGTGCTTGAACGCCTGAAACTCAGGGCGGTGGAGATTCCCGTGCACCCACGGGAAGGGATCGACCTGGACGTCCTGGCGGAGAGCCTGACGCGCCACCCCATCAAGGCCTGCTGGTTCATGAGCCATTTGCAGAACCCGCTGGGTGCGAGCTTGAGCGATGCCAAGAAACAGGCGCTTCATGCGCTTTTAAAGCAACACCAGGTGCCATTGATCGAGGATGATGTCTACGCCGAGCTCTACTTTGGCGCTACGCCACCTGCGCCGGTGAAGCACTACGATGATGAAGGGCTGGTGATTCACTGCGGGTCGTTTTCCAAGTGCCTGGCGCCGGGCTACCGGGTAGGCTGGGTAGCGGGCGGGCGCTATGCACAGAGCATCTCGCGACTGAAACTGATGACCACCATCTCGCCTTCGGTGCCCGCCCAGGTGGCGATTGCCGACTACCTGCAACACGGCGGCTACGACCGCCACCTGCGAAGGCTGCGCTACGCCCTACAAGCCCAGCAGGGGCACATGCTGGATGCGGCCGCCCGTTACTTTCCGGCGGGCACCCGAGCCACGCGCCCGGCAGGCGGCTACTTTCTGTGGTTTGAATTTCCCAGACAGGTCGATTCGCTGCGCCTTTTCCACATGGCCCGCGATCACGGCATCAGCATTGCGCCGGGGCCCATCTTTTCCGCCACGCAGGGGTATCGTCACTGCGCGCGCTTGAGCTACGGCCACCCCTGGACGTCGCGCAGCGAAGAAGCCATGGCGCTTCTTGGCCAGTTGCTCGCCTCGTTCTAGCGCTCAAGCGCCTTGACCTTGCAAGTGGTGGTCTTGTGCGGTCTGCCGCATCAACACTCCGATCTGATATAGATCGTGGCGATACATGTCAAAGCGTGAAATGCCATGGGAGATCGCGACCAGCACAAAGGTCAGCAGCATCAGAATGGCTGGCGAGTTCAGCCAGGTAAACGCGGGCGAGGTGGCCGGGTAGAGCAGCGTGTAGATACTCATCCCGCCCAGAAACTGCGCCAGCATGCTGTTCACGATCACCAGTGAAATCATCAGCACGCGAATATCGCGCGTCGGCAGGTGGCGAAGGCTCGCTTCGCGGCCTTTTTCGAGTCGCTTGCGGCGCCGCACCAGCGGAATGGCGTAGGTGCTCAACTTCTCTTCGGAAAATGCCCGCAGCGCGATATGTGGGTCGAACGCCGGGCCAAAGATGCGTGCGACCGCCTGCTCGAAGGCGCTGGCATCGCCCCCTGCGTTTGCCATCTCGGCTTTTTGCGACAGCTCGTCCAGGTGCGCCTTGTCGGCGTCTGAAAGCTTCAGGTCATTGGCAAAGTTGATGTTGTAGTTGACCTCGTAGACCTGGTACAGGGCGGCGGTCACGCCCACGAATATCATGAAATAGATAAAAACAGTTAACATGGTCGGCCTCTTAAACGTTTTATCGTCCTGCGCTTGGCCCAGCTGGCAAACGTCAGTCAGGCCGGTACGACTATGCCTTGCCAAGGCTTTCCAGTACAGACTCAGAAAGGCGCAATAAATACATATCAGCTGCGGACCTGACCTGGCGCAAGCCGTGCAGGCCCGGCGGACAAGCGGCGCATCCGCGGTTTAATCACCAAGGATACCCCCACGCGATAGGAAAGCTGTCCTCGACTGAGCTAACATAGCGCTCCTGTAACGCCCCCATAACGCTGTTCACACGAAAACAATAACGAAAATTACTCGAATTCCTGCTCACAAGGAGCCTGCCATGCCCCCACAAGAATCCAGTACGCTGACGGCCCCGCTGCCGGCCAAGTCAGTGTATGCCAAGTACCTCGCGGCTCTCGGGCCCGGCTTTCTGTTTGCCGGGGCGGCCATCGGCACCTCGCACGTCGTGCAGTCGACCCGTGCCGGGGCCGAGTACGGCATCGGTCTGCTGGGATTCATCCTGCTTGCCGTGCTGCTCAAGTACCCATCGTTCTTCTTCGGCCCCTTTTATGTCAGCGTGACCGGCAAGTCACTGATCGAAGGGTACCGCCAGACATTCGGTAAATCCGTGGTGGCGCTGTTTGCGCTGGTGCAGATCCCGGTGACGGCCATCATCATCGCCGCCATTGCGATCACCACCGCCGGCCTTGCCGGCAGCATCGTGCCGCTGAGCCTGAGCCCACCCACCGTGGCGGTGATCCTGATTGCCCTGTGCTGCGCGCTCACCTTTGCCGGCGGCTACAAGCTGCTGGACTGGGTCAACAAGGTGTTCGTCGTCATCCTGAGCGTCACCACCGTGTTCGCGGCACTTGCCGCGGTGCCGCTGGTCGACTGGACACTCTACCCGGCAACGGCGGTGTCGCCACTGTGGAGCACGGCGACCTTCATTACCCTGGTGGCGGTGCTCGGCCTGATGCCATCGGATATTACTCTCGCGATCATGAACTCGCTGTGGTCGGAGGCGCGCAACAAGAACCAGGGTGTGCGCAGCGACACGGCGGCGGAGAAGATCGACTTCAATATCGGCTATATCGGCGCGGCGGTGCTCGCCGCCTGCTTCGTGATCATGGGTGCTGGCGTCATGCACAGCCAGGGCATCACGCCTGCTGACGGCGCCGTGGGCTTTGCAAGCCAGGTGATCAGCCTGTACACCTCGACGCTTGGCGAGTGGAGTGGCGTAGTGGTGGGCATTTCCGCGTTTACCGTCATGCTGACCACGCTGCTGACCGTGCTGGACGGCTTCCCGCGCATGATCACTGCCTCCTACTACACCTTCACCCGGGTGGAGAACGACGCCGAAGAGACGCGCCGGATAGAGGGCAGCCGGGCATTTCTGGTCTGCATGGTCGGGCTTTCACTGCTGGCCATCGTGATTCTCTACACCCTGATGGGCAGCTTCCGGCTGTTCATGGATTTCGTGATGGTGGTGGCGTTTCTGATCAGCCCTATTCTCGCTACGCTCAATCACCTGACGGCCAACGGTGCCACGGTGCCGCAGGCATCGCGCCCCTCCAGGCTGATCAACGCCTGGAGCTGGCTGGCGATTGCCACGCTGGCGCTTTTATCGCTGGGCTACATTTACGTGCGCTTCATCATGTGATCTGACCCTCGGGTCAACGCAAACCATAACGCAAAACGCGCGGCCAGAAGGCCGCGCGTTTTTTTGAGCCACTGCCTATGCCTAGCCCAGCGGGCCACCCACGATGGTTTTGCGGATACCTTCAAGCACGCCCTGGCCATCTTCCTGACCCAGCTCGGCATACCACGCCTGGGTCAGCGCCGGGGCGTGGCCGTGTATCATTTCCGCCCGCGTGCGCGCTCTGGCCACGATCTCGCCTACCCGCTCGACCCGGGCGGCGTCATAGGCCTCGAGCGCCTGGCGCAGCGCCTCGTCCAGCGCCGGGGTCTTCTGAAGCGCTTTCTGCACGGCCTGAGCCAGCACCCAGGCATCCTCCATGGCCTGGCAGCCGCCTTGGCCAAGATCCGGCGCCATGCCATGAGCGGCGTCGCCAAGCAGGGCCACGCGCGTGTCGATGAGCGTCTTGAGCGGCGCGATATCGTGAATCTCGACCCGCGCCATGCGCGCCGGGTCAAGGCGCTCGATCAGCGCCTGCACGGGCTGGGCCCAGCCGGCGAAATGCGCGCGCAGCTCTTTCTGGTAGCGTGCAGGGTCGTTGGGGGTACCGGCGGGCAGCGGCACATCGAAAAAGCAGTAGAACTCCTCTTGCCCTTCGCGGTTACCGCCGGTGCCCATGGGCATGAGGGATACGCGCTTGCCTTCGCCGACGTACTGGTCCCAGCTGTCCAGCGGGGCGAGCGCATCCGTGGCGGGTACGCGCACGTTCCAGTTCACATACCCCACGTACTGGCGCTCGACGGCGCGCCCCACGACCTTGTTGCGCAGCCGCGAGTGGGTGCCGTCGGCCACGACCAGCAGGTCGGCGGTGATGTTGCGGCCATCGGCAAAGGTGGCCGTCACGCCGCTGGCGTCGCTGGTGTAATCCACGCAGTGTTGACCAAGCTTTATATGCTCTTCGCCCACCGCCTCGAACAGGATTTTCTGCAGGGCGGCGCGAGCGATGGGGCAGGCGCGCTGCTTGACGTCTTCATAAAGCGGCGCCAGCGAGAAGTCACATAGCCGGTGGCCGTCATGGTTCAGGTAGCGCATACGCTGCATGTCACCGCTCACGCGCTCGATGGCCGCACCAAGCCCCAGCTCGTGCATTACTTTCACGCCGTTGGACCACAGCGAAATGGCAGCGCCTACCGGGCGCATCTGCTCTACCCGCTCCATCACGGTGACGTGGTGGCCCTGCTGCTTCAGCGCCAGCGCGGCGCTCAAGCCGCCCATCCCTGCCCCAATGACCAGAACATTCAGTGACATCGGCAACTCCTGGTGTTGTTATGAAACATCGTTGTTATGAAACGTCGTCGTTATGAAGCGTACCAGGGTGTCTTCAGTGTAAGTCGATTGATCACGCCCCGGTAACGATTCGTGCTGTCCGTTCATCAAGCAAGACGGATGCCACTTTCGATCAACCCTGCCCGCTGAAATCCCCGGCAAAGTCGATCAGCTGCTGATTCAACCAGGCGATGGAGGGGTCGTTGGCATACAGGGCGTGCTGAATCAGCGTCATGTTGAGCGCGGGAAGCTCCTTGGGCGGCTCCACTAGGCGCACCGGTAGCATGGTGATAAATCGCTCGGCCATCTGCCGGGGCAAGGTCATGATCGCATCCGTGAGCGCCACTACCCGTGCAGCGGCAATGTAGTTGAGGTTTTTCGATACCACCCGGCGCGTCAGCCCGTGCTGGGTCAGGCAGCTATCGATATTGCTGGGCCGCAGCCCGCTGATATCGGCAAGCTCCACGTGCATATGCCGGGCAAACTGCTGGATATCGAGCGCCTCGCCCACGCTCTTGTTGTGCCTGGCCACCAGGCACACCAGCTCTTCCTGCATCCAGGGCGCCTGCAACACACCGCCAGGCAGCTCCGCTTGGCTATCCAGCCCGACCACCATATCGATCTGGCGGCTCTCCAGGCCTTCACTCAATACCTCCGGGGTTATCAACTCGATGGAAAAACTGATTCCCGGCGCGCCGGTCAAAAGCTGGCTTAAAAACCCCGGATACATTACCTCTTCGAAGTAGTCCGTGGTGGCGAGGGTAAAGCGTCGCTCACTACTGGCAGGCGAGAACGATGCCGGTGGGGCCAGCCCCTCCTGCAGCATGGCCAGTGCCTGCTGTACCACCGGCAACAGCGCCAGCGCCCGGGGGGTCGGCTGCATGCCGGTTTCGGTGCGCACCAGCAGCGGGTCATCGAGTGATTCGCGCAGCCGCTTGAGCGCATGGCTCAAGGCCGGCTGGCTCACGTGCAGCTTGTCGGCTGCTCGCGTCACGTGGCGCTCGCGCATCAGTGTCTCGAACACGCGCAGCAGGTTTAAATCGAAGTGACGCAGTATGCTCATGGCTATCCGCTCTTGACCTTTATTCATATCATGAATGATTTGATTCTAAACATTCATTTAATTTATCGCCTGAAATTATTTATGGTCGCCCCCTCTTCGCGTGGCTTACGCGATATTGCGCTCAAGGAGACGTCCGCCGGTGACCCAGTCCCCCATCATGCCTAGCCTGTTCGGCGATGTGATTACAAGCTTTCTGAACGTGGCCCGCGCCACGGACCCTGAAGCGGTCGACGCAGACGTCGTGATCAGCGGCGTGCCTTTCGACCTGGCCTGCTCTGGCCGCACCGGCACTCGCATGGGGCCGAACGCCATTCGCCAGGCCACCGCCAACCTGATCTGGGAAGGCAAGCGCTGGCCTTGGGATTTCGCCTTGGAAGAGCGGCTCAAGGTGGTCGATGCTGGCAACCTGGACTACGCCTACGGCGAACCGCAAAGCCTGGTGGACAACCTGGAAAGCCACGCGGGCCGCTGGCTGAGTGCGGGCAAGAAGATGCTGACCTTGGGCGGCGACCACTACATCAGCCTGCCGCTTCTGCGCGCCCACGCCCGCGAGCATGGGCCGCTTGCGCTGATCCATTTCGACGCCCATACCGACACCTACGAGCAGGGCACGCGCTTCGATCACGGTACCATCTTTCATCATGCGCTGAAGGAGGGCCTGGTAGTGCCGGAGCACTCGCTGCAGATCGGCATTCGGACGAGCTATGATCGCCACAATCACCCGTACGAGGTACTCGACGCCGACTGGGTGAACGATCACGGCCCGAAAGCCGTGCTCGAGCGCATCCGCGCCCGGGTCGGCCACCACCCGGCCTACGTGAGCCTGGATATCGACGGATTGGACCCGGCCTTCGCCCCCGGCACCGGTACGCCGGTGTGCGGCGGCATGTCGACCGATCTATTGCTGAAGGTGATCCGGGGGCTGGTGGGGATGGAGCTGGTGGGGATGGATGTGGTGGAGGTGAACCCGGCTTATGATCACGCGGATATTACGTCATTAGCGGCAGCGACGCTGGGGCTTGAGTTCTTGTATGTGCTGGCGGCGGGGAAGCATATTTAATGGCAACGCAAGTGCCTAGGTGTTGATTCGAACGCGGCTTATGCCGCGTTCGGTTTTTTAGACCAAAGCCCCTCGCGACGTTTCACCGGCCTGCGCAACCACAACGTCAGCAGCACCACCGCCAGCAGCACTTCCGCCAGGTCGCCGCCGTAGTACATCAATTGGGCGGCGGCTTGCACTTCCTCAAGCGAATGCCCCGTATTGCGGGGCCAGCCGTAACCGTACATCAGCTTGCCAAGCAGGCTGTGGGTGGCGATGGCGGTGAACAGTACGCCTAAACGAAAGTGCAGGGAAAGCCGGTGGGGCGAGGCGTCGGGCTCGGCGAGGATTGCCCAGCAGAAGAGGTACCCCGCGAGCAGAAAGTGCAGGTGGATGGCGTAGTGCAGCAGCGGGTTTTCGAGCGAGGCGGCGTAGAGCGGCGTGAGATAGAGCACGTACATGCCGCCCACGTTGAGCACGAGAGCCGTGACCGGGTGCGAGACGGTACGCACGAAGCGGCTTTGCAAAAGCGCCGCCACCGCCCGGCCACCCGCCTGGGGCAGCGTCCTGAGCAGCAGCGTCATCGGCGCGGCCAGCACCCAGAAAAGCGGCGCGAACATGCCGATCAGAAGATGCAGCGTCATGTGGCCGACCAGACTCCCATGCGCCCAGGCCATCAACGACGGCCAGAAGGCGATCGCCAGCAGCGCGCTGCCCGTAAGAAAAAAGCCGCAGCGCCAGAGGCTCCAGCTCGCCCCGCTCGTGCGTTGAAGCCAAACCGCCGCCAGGTACTGGGAGGTGACGAGCACCACCAGCAAGAAGGGCAGCCAGTCGAGCGGGGTAGCGTGATGGGCGACGTGCATTCAGCGCGCGGCGTGAGCGCGGGCGCGGCGCCAGAACCAGACGCCGATCAGCAGAAAAACGATCGCAAACGCGTTCCAGACCAGGTCGTACATCAGCGGGTCGACCCCATAGCGAATCTGGTGAAGGCGCAACACCTTGTGGTTGATCAGCCCATCGAAGAGCTGAAAGCCGCCCATGCCCAGAAAAAAGCCCGCCTTGGCCCAGGGGATTACCAGGCGCTTGCGCTGGGAAAGATCCAGCAACATGAATACCCCCACGACAACGGCAAGTAGCTCGGCCGCGTGCAGCAGGCCATCTGAAAGGACCCCGAACGCGGGTGTGCCGAAATCGAAAAAGTGGTGCCACTGTAAAAGCTGGTGAAAGACGATTTCATCGATCGCGGCCATGACACCAATCCCTACCAGCACGGCCGCCCATAGCGAGCGTTTGGGATCTGTTCGTAAAGAAGTGGGGGCATTCATCATGGCATCCATGCTCTTGAAGCGTGTTCTTCAGGTTAGGCACACACGCTGACGGGCGCAATCAAGGCAGCACTCAGGTTTGGTCGATCCCTTGCCGTTACGCGCTAACAGCCGCTCATTAAGGAGAATATTAATGAATGTTGGCTAGAATAGGTGCCATTAACTGCACACGGCCTATTTGCATCCGGTCAGGCGACTTTGTATGTCCGTCCCCCTAGAATGACCCGCGTCGGTGTTCTTTCGAGAACCTAACAGAGAATCCGCCGCGCCTGGCCGCGAAACGGAACTGCCCCCGCAACTGTAGGCGGCGAGCGATGCTCAATGATGCCACTGGACGTCTTGTCCGGGAAGGTGAGCTAGCCACGACCCGTCAGTCAGGAGACCTGCCGACATTTTAACCTTCATCGAGCGGGTCGGCTCGGTTGGCTATTTGACTAGCTACACGCCAGCGGCCTGCTCATCATGCACGGGAGTGTACATGATGTTGAAACGGACCACGGCGGCTGCCGCCAGCCTGATGCTGGCAAGCTCGGCCTACGCCGCCACCGACTACCCCCTGACCCTTGAAAGCTGCGGCCACGAAATTACGCTGGAAAAGCCTCCGGAGCGGGTGGTGAGCATCGGGCAGGCGCCTACCGAGATCCTTTACATGCTGGGTCTTGCCGATAAGGTCGTCGGCACGGCGCTGTGGATCAGCCCGGTGCTGGAGGAGTTCGAGGCAATGGATGCAGGTGTGGAGCGCCTTGCCAACGATGCTCCCAGCTACGAAAGCGTGGTGGCCAAGAGGCCTGATCTGGTCATCTCGGCCTATGAGTGGATGATTGGCCCGGCCGGCGTGGTCGGCACGCCCGAGATGTTCGAGGATATGGGTATTGCCAGCTGGACCATGCCCACGGACTGCGTCGGCAAGAGCAACCAGCAAAGCATGGATGGCGCACGCACCGCACTTTTCGATACCGGCTTGATCCATGAGAGCATCGCAACCCTGGCCGAGCTGTTTGATGTGACCGAGCGCGGCGACCAGGTGGTGGGTGAGCTACAAGCACGCGAAGCCGCGGCGATGGCGAAAGCCGAGTCGCTGGCGCTACCTGATGATATTACCGGCGTGTTCTGGTACTCCTCTGCCGACCTGGGCATCGACCCCTACGTGGCGGGGGTGAACAGCGTGCCGGACTGGATGATGCACCGTCTGGGCATCCGCAACGTCGTGACCTCACACGAGGAGTGGCCTACCGTCGGGTGGGAAACCATTGCCAGAAGCAACCCCACCTTCATTGCCGCCGCGCGCATGGACCGGCGCCGCTTCCCAGCCGATGATATTGCCGCCAAACGTGAATTTCTGGTCTCCGACCCGGTTACCCGCGAAACCGACGCCGTGCAGCAGAATCGCATCATCGAGATCGATGCCCACGCGCTGGACCCTTCGGTGCGCGCCATCCTTGCTCTCGAAACGCTCGCCGACCAGCTGGCCGAGTTCGACCTGGCCCCCTGACACACGCCAACCGCTAGGCAGCGGCTCGCCCGGCGGGCCGCTCACAGGCACATGGAGAGAGATATAACCACATGAAGATGCTGCAACGACTTGCCGTTCTGGTCAGCCTTTTACCGCTGGGGGCATTGGCCGATACCCATACCGTCGAGATGCTCAACCGTAATGTCACCGGCGCAATGCCCTTCGCCCCCGATTACTTGATCGTTCAGCCCGGCGACACGGTGAAGTTCGTGGCGACCTCCCCCGGGCATAACGCCGCCACGATTGACGGCATGATACCTGAGGGTGGCGAGGCATTCGTTGGCAATATCAACGAAGAGATCGAAGTGACCCTGAATGCCGAGGGCCTTTGGGGCATCAAGTGCTCACCGCACTACACCATGGGCATGGTGATGCTGATTCAGGTAGGCAATACGGCAGCAACCGAAGCCGACCTGCCCGAATCGTTGCCGCCTGCAGCCCGGCTGCGCTTTGAAGAGATACTCACGCGCCACGACGGCTAGCGGGTGTTGACCAGGGTTGGCAACTCAATACCGCAACCAGGCATCGATCTCCTGGGCAATCAGCTCGGGTTGCGTCATGTGAAGGCAGTGCCCTTCACTGGCCAGCACGCGCAGCGTGCTGCCGGGCATATTCGCGTGCATGTAACGGCCAACCCTGGGATGAGCCAGGGTATCGCGCTCGCTTTGCAGTATGACCGCGGGGTGCGCTGCCTTGGGCAGCACGTGGCGGTAATCCGCGAAGAAGGTCGCCTTGGCGAAGATCTTGGCTACCACCGGGTCGGTAGAGCAGAAACTGTCGGAAAGCTCGCCAATGAGCAGCTCGGCACTCTCCGGCCCCATCACCAGCGGCGCCAGATAGTCGGCCCAGCCGATATAGTTGCGGTCCATCAGATCCAGAAGCTCTTCCAGGTCCGCACGCTCGAACCCGCCATAATAATCCGGCGGCAGGTCCAGAAAGCAGGGCGAAGGGCAAATCATCAAGTGGCTTGCAAACCGCTCTGGATGCTCGATGGAGGCCAGCAGGCCAATCGTGCTGCTTACCGAGTGACCGACAAAATGTACCTGGTTCAAATCCAGCGCCTGGCAGATCTCGTTGACATCCCTGGCATAGCCTTCCAGCGTCCGGTAGCGCGGTTCGCTAAACGCCGATATCTGCGATTTTCCAGAGCCGACGTAATCGAACAGCACCAGCGTGTAGTGCTCTTTAAGGTGAGGAATCAAGTGCTGCCATACCTGCTGGTCACAGCCAAAGCCATGAGCCAGCATCAGCGTTTTTTTACCTGAGCCCACTACCGTCACGTTGTTTCGGGCCACGATCTCTTCTTTCAACAGCACGCCATCTTACTCCCTGATGTCAATGTTCTAGGTCTATGTATTTTTCTTTAAACTCTTTTTTCTGCCATGCCGCTGCCCATGCATGAAAGGCATCGGCCGGCATGGGCCGTGCAATGTAGTACCCCTGGCCAAACTCGCAGCCAAGTTCAAGCAACCGCTGGCTGTGCTGGCGTGTTTCGACACCTTCTGCCACGACATCACAACCAAATGCCCCGGCAAACCCGATCACGCCTTTCAAGATGGCCAGATCATTGCGACTGGTCAGCATGTTCTTGACGAAGCTGCGGTCAATCTTGAGCGTATCTACCGAAAGATCCCGCAAGTGACTGAGCGACGAATACCCCGTCCCGAAATCATCCAGCGAGATACGGATGCCCATTCGTCGGCAGGCATCGAGCACCGCGTAGACATGACCGATATCCTCGATGGTACTGGTTTCAAGCACTTCCAGCTCAAAGCGCTGCGGGGGAAGCGCCGGAAAACCGGCAAGCGTGACACTTAACTCGTGCAGGAAGTCAGGATGCTGCAGATGATAGCCATCGATATTGACACTGACGCGCAGGTCGATCCCCTGATCAAGCCAGGTTTGCAGCTGGCTCAGCGCCTGGGTAATGACCCATCGCCCCAGTGCAATGCCCGTAGCGGTATCGTGGAGCGCGGGCAGAAAGCTGCCTGGCGCTTTCAGGCCCTCTTCAGGATGATGCCAGCGTATCAGCGCTTCAGCGCCCAGGATCTCGCCGGTGCGCATGTTCACCTTGGGCTGGTAGTAAAGTTCGAACTGCCGGGATGCCAGGGCAGCTTGAAGGGTAGTCAGCTCCGAGTAACGCTCTTTCTGGCTTGCCTCGTTATCGATATTGAACAGGCAGACCTGGTTCTTGCCGGCAAGCTTTGCCTGGTACATGGCCTGATCCGCCTGGCGGAGAAGCTGTCCTGGCGCGACGTCACGGGGTTGGGGATAGCACGTGACGCCAATACTGGCTGACAGTGACAGCGATGCGGCGTCAATGACAATAGGTTCAGACAGCTTATCCGCCAGCCGGGTAAGCGACTCTTGCGCTGCGCCTGGGCGGAATGGTCCGTTGAGCAGGATGACAAATTCATCGGCGCCAAAACGGGCAATCAGATCATCACGTCCCAGGCTGCCCGCCAGGCGCTTGGCAATCACTTTCAAGACCCTGTCGCCCCTGTGATGGCCATGCTGATCATTGATCTTCTTGAAATCGTCCAGATCCACGAACGCCAGTGAAAACGCCATGCCGTTATGCGGGCGCTGGAGCATTTTCTGGTCAAGATAGTGGGTAAGGGCAGCGCGGTTGGGCAAACCGGTCAAGGGGTCGGTATCTGACAAGGTGCGCAGCAGTGATACCTTCTGCTCCAGCAACTGCTTCGCTTCGGTCAACTCTTCGAATAATTGATCCGACCGATTGGCACTGCTGATACTCCAGAAAATACGCCCACTGGCCCTATCACTATACGCACTGACGACAATGGGCAGGGGGCCGCTGAAGGAGGTCGCAAGCGACAGGCGAATTTCATCACAACGCCCCTCCCGAGCCAGGATAGGCATCAGGTAGGTCTCGAACATGATCTGAGATGCCTTGCTTAGCAGCATGAACAGATCAGCGCCCAAAAGCGCTTGCGCGCCATGGCCGGAATACGTCTCGATTAAGCGGTTGCTGTACACGATGCGCCGCTTGTCATCGGTAACCATGCACCCTACAGGAAAATCATCCGGTGAAAACTGGCGACATGTGGTCATGACTTACCTTGGGAAGTATCCAACTGGCTCATTCTCGGACGCTTATCATTTGTTATATGGTTACCTATAATCGCTAACTTTTCTATTTTAATAACGTAACCAATTGCTACGAACAAGCATAAAGCTGGAAACTCTAGATAGCAGAGTCAACTTATAGTGAATTGTTTTTACAGCATACTTACTCTTGGAAAAATACAGGTAACTGAGCTCGTATATCGAATGCTCCTCTCATTGTTTACCTGATAACGCCCATTCCCCTTCATCGTGATCGTTACGTATCGCCTTACCATAAAGCGCTACGGGCTGACTGTTGCCTGAAAAGCAACGAATCCAGCCCTGGCACTTCTCCTTCGCGCTGGCCAAGTCGCTTAGGGTGGACTCGCCCCATCACGACAGTAATAAAAGGAGAGGTAATGTTCACCGACAAGCAACGACAAGAGGCCATTGCCCTGCGGCATGCGCTTCATCAGCATCCCGAACTCATGTACCAGGAAACCCAGACCGCCAAACGGGTAGCCGAGCGCCTGCGCGCCTTGGGCTACCGGGTAACCGAAGGAATCGCGAAAACGGGCGTTCTGGCGGAACTGGATACCGGCCGGGAGGGCCCGGTGATCGCGTTTCGTGCCGACATGGACGCCCTGCCCATTCATGAGGCCAACACCTTTGGCCATCGTTCACAGCGCGAGGGCTTGATGCACGCCTGCGGGCATGATGGCCATACCGCCGCACTGATGCTTGCCGCCGAGGCCATCATGGAAAGCCGCGACGAGCTGTGCGGGCACCTCAAGCTCATCTTTCAGCCGGCGGAGGAAGGCGGCAACGGTGCAGATGCCATGGTAAAGGCAGGGGTGCTCGAAAACCCCAGAGTGGAAGCGATATTCGGCTATCACAACCGTCCGGGGTTTCCCGAAGGACAGCTGTTCGTGAAACCCGGCCCGGCCATGGGCGGCAACGACACCTTCAGGGTAACCATCCAGGGCGTCTCGGGCCATGCGGCCATGCCGCACCTGGCCGTTGACCCGATCTACGTGGGCGCCTCTCTGGTGCAGCAGTTGCAGGGGCTGGTGGCCCGCCATAAGTCCCCGCTGGAATCCGGGGTCATTACCGTGGCCGCCTTTCACGCCGGCGATGCCGCCAACGTGATTCCGGGCAGCGCCGAGCTGCTGGTCAATATCAGAAGCGACCGCCCCTCCTCCCGCGAGGCGCTGGCCGGCAAGCTCGAGCAGGTCACGCAAGGTGTATGCGATGCCCATGGCGCCCGCTTCACGCTTGAGCACGTTCACCAGATTCCCCCGCTGGCCAACGACTCCGAGTGGTCCAAGCGGGTACTGGCCCTCGCTTCCGAGTACGCGGTGAGCGACGACATCCAGCAGCTGGATTACATGCCCACCATGGGCGCCGAGGATTTTGCCTTCTACCTGCAGGAAGTGCCGGGCTGCTTCTTCTTCGTGGGCAACGGCGATAGCGCCTACCTGCACAACGAACACTACGACTTCAACGACCGCATACTGCCGGTGGCCGGCGGCATGTTCGTAGCGCTCGCTCGCGGCCTGCTCGCACACGGCTGATAACCGATCGGTCTTCCAAAAGCTCCAAAAACAAAGGCGACTCCATGATGCAATCCGTACTCTCGTCGATCGAACGCGTGGGTAACAAGCTCCCCCACCCCTTCATCCTGTTTACCATTCTGGCCG
Organism: Vreelandella aquamarina; assembly: GCF_020075495.1. Classification (GTDB taxonomy): domain Bacteria; phylum Pseudomonadota; class Gammaproteobacteria; order Pseudomonadales; family Halomonadaceae; genus Vreelandella; species Vreelandella aquamarina_A. The sequence continues at coordinate 376,948 of NZ_JABYQT010000004.1, read as the reverse complement.
TGGTGGTCGTGGTGGTTTCCGCCCTGCTCGCCGCGTTTGGTGTCTCGGCGGTCAATCCCCAGACCGGCGATACCGTCTACGTGCAAAGCCTGCTCTCGGGTGACGGCATCGAGTTCATGCTGACCAGCGTGGTCAGCAACTTCGTCAACTTCCCACCGCTCGGGCTTATCCTGGTGGTGATGTTCGGTATCGGTCTGGCGGACAAGGTGGGCCTGATGTCTACGCTGATGCAGGTGAGCGTGGCCAAGGCACCGCCGTCGCTTCTGACCTTCTGCGTGTTCATGGCAGGTATCTGCGGCAGTATCGCTTCCGACGCCAACTACCTGATCCTCATTCCGCTGGCTGCCATGGTCTACTACTCGGTGGGCCGTCATCCGGTTGCCGGTGCGGCGGCCGCCTACGCGGCGGCGGGAGCAGGGTTCGATGCCAGCCTGTTCATCACCGTGGGGGATGCGCTGTTTGCGGGAATCACCACCGACGCGGCGCGCCTGGTGGACCCGGACGCCTACGTCTCCCCAGTCGATAACTACTACTTCGTGGCCTGCTCGGTATTCGTGCTGGCCATCGTGGGCACGCTGATCGTGGACAAGGTGGTCGAGCCTCGGCTACAGCGTACGCTTCCCATGGGCAAGGATTTCAAGACCGATATCGTCAAGCCCGAGCTGGCCGACGATGAAAAGCGTGGTCTCAAGCGAGTAGGTATCGCCACGCTGATCTATCTGGCGCTGGTGGCCATCGCCGTGTTGCCGGAAGCCTCGCCCTTGCGTAACGACGAGGGCGGGTTGATTCCTTCCCCCTTTCTGAGTTCGCTGGTACCGCTGCTGTTTGGCTATTTCGTCACCATCGGGCTGGTTTACGGCATTGCCACCGGCAAGATCAACAGCAGTCGGGATGTGCCGCAACGCATGGCGGAATCGGCAAGCGATCTGGCGCCGACGCTGGTGCTGTTCTTTGCCATCGCCCAGTTCATTGCTTATTTCCGCTGGTCCGAGCTTGGCCAGTACATCGCCATCGAGGGTTCGAGCATCCTGCAGAGCACCGGCTTTACTGGCCTGCCGCTGGTGGGGGCGTTTATCGCCATGAGCGCGATACTCAACGTGTTCATGACCAGTGGCTCGGCCCAGTGGGCGCTGATGGCCCCGGTCTTCGTGCCGATGCTGATGATGATCGACTTCGACCCTGCTTTTGTCCTGGCCATGTTCCGCATTGGCGACTCCAGCACCAACATCATTTCGCCCATGAGCCCGTATTTCTCGGTCGCGCTGGTCTACATGCAGCGTTACAAGCCGGATATGGGGCTGGGCACATTGATTGCCACCATGCTGCCGCTGGCGGCCAGCTTCCTGCTCGCCTGGTCGGCCTTCCTGATGTTCTGGCTGGCCATGGGGTGGCCCATCGGCCCTGGTGTTTACATGATGGCGAACTGATTACTGCATCGTCAGCATCAGCCTCCACAGATAGTCGGCAGCGGGCGAAAGCCTTCTGCCGGCTCTTCTTACCAGGTTGCCCTGGCTGCTGGCCGCCAACGGGTGCGCCACGGGAATCGCCTTGAGCAGACCTGCCTCCACCTCATTGCGCGCCGCCGCGGCGGTCATGAACGACACCCCAATACCAGCACTTGCCATGCGCCGTGAAACGGAGTGCAGATTGCAGCGGTAGGCGGGTGTGGCGGGCTGCCCGGCGGCGCTGAACAGCGCGTTCACGAACTGTTGCGACCCCGATACATCGGGCAGAAAAATCAGCTTGTGTTGCAAAAGCTCCGTCACCGTCACGCTTGCCTGCCGGGCCAGCGGGTGAAACGGCGCCACCAAGGCGCATAACGGGCCGCGCTCGAAGGAGTGGACCACCAGCCGCGGGTCCGAAATCGGGCCGTAGGTAATCGCGATATCCACCTCGTCGTTGGCGACCATTTCATGTGGCTCTCGTGGGTAGTAGATACCTGTCTTGATCTCGACCAGCACGTCTGGGTAGTGCTCGGAGACGCGCTTCATCACGTGATGGATAAAGCTGTCCACGAATCCATCACCCACCGATACCACGACCTTTCCCGCCTGCAGGTTGCGCAGCCTGGAAAGCGTATCGCCCAGTTCAGAATTGAGCCGCCGCTGGGCAAGAAAACTATCCACCACCAGCTGGCCCGCCTCGGTCAGCACCACGTGGCGTCCCTGGCGCTCCAGCAGCGCCATGCCCAGCTCCCGTTCAAGACTACGCACTTGCCGGCTGACCACCGACGGGTTGACATGCAGGTGCTCCGCCGCCGCGCGAATACCGCCACAGCTGCTGACTTCGAGCAGGTAGAAGGCGCGTTTATCGAGTATGTTCATGAAAAGCTCACGATGGGCGAGGGTAGTCAAAAAACGTGCTAATCGATCATTCGCTCATCATCGTATCGCTATCACGACTCTGCTGCCATGCAAGGACTGAAACCGCACCGCAAGACGGGGCTATACCTGTGCGCAAGGCTCATGTCCATTGAACCCATGTATGATCAACTCCCCAGGCGCGGCACGTTGGGTACCCAACGCTCCCAGAGCGTGTTCCATATCCAGGCGTCCTGCGTTCCACCGTTCGGTTAGCGAGGGGCCCGAAAAATCGAAGGCTCTCATCTCGGTGTCGTGGGGCACGCCCATGTGGCTGAGCATCAGTAGCGTGGTGGCCCTGTCGGCATGCGCCCCTTCTGCCAAGGCTGACGCTACGGCGGGGTCTTTGCATGCCTCTTGGGGAATCTGGCTGGCCAGAAGCCGCAACTGGCGACGCAACTCATGGCGCTGGCGCAGGTTACTCAACGCCCGCCAGCTCTGGGTTGAAAGAAGCAGCTCCAGCTGTCGGTCAATTGCCTGCCCTACCGTAGTGAAGTCGGGTCCACCACGACGAAACAAATCCAGCGCAATACACAGCCGATCTTCCGTGCCCATCTCCTCCAGAGCGGCTTCCAGGGGAAGGTTCGAGGCCATGCCCCCATCAACCACCAGCTGGCCATCGATCTGTGTTGGCGGGAAAAAGGGGATAAACCCGCAACTTGCCAATAAATGGTCAGTATTGATAGAGGATGTAGCGGTATCGAAACGTATCTCCTCTCCGCTATTGGCGTCCACGGCGACGATGACCAGCCTGATTTCACCGTTATTCAGCCGCGTCCAATCCACCAACTGCTCCAGGCTTTCACGCAAGGGGGCGAGGTCGTAGAGGCCGGTATCGGTAGGCGAGGCCGACAGCATGGTCAAAACATCGGGAAACCGCGCGTGATAAACCGCAGGGCTACCAAGCAGCAGACTCTTCAGGGCACGGCTGCGCTTGCTCTCCCAGGCATTCATCCAGACAGGGCCAAATGCCCACGCCCCGTTTTGTACGGCGGTATGCCAAAAGCGGCTCAGAGCCTCCATGCGTTTTGCGGGCGGGTTGCCGGCAATCAGCGCCGCATTGATTGCGCCAATGGAAGCAGCGAAGATCTGCTCAGGATGGAAGCCCTGTTCGTGCAGCGTTTCATACGCCCCGCCCTGGTAGGCACCCAGCGCGTTACCGCCAGACAGAATGAGTATGCGTTGCTCAGCCATTGGATCTCCTGATCGGTTCAGCAACCTCCACTACAGGCACAGGCACCCGCCGCTCAACCGGCTTGCTGCCCCCTGCGCTCAAGCACTTCATCAAGATAGCGCAATATTCACAAAGCCGGGAAAACGCATCGCCTGCCGCTCTTCTGAACGCGTTATGGCGCAAACACTATCGCTCGGTCACTCGTCAGGCATGCGCATCATTCAGGCGCAGAGGAGGAGAATTCAAGCAGGTATCCTTCATTGCGCACGGTGCGAATGAAGCGAGGGTGGCGGGCGTTATCCTCCAGATAATGACGCAAGCGGCTGATGCAGACATCGATGGCGCGGTCATTGATATGACATTCCCGACCAAAGGCACAGCGGCTCAGCTCGTCGCGGCTGATGATCCGGTTGGGGGTTTCGCTCAGCGCCTTGAGCACCATGAAATCCGAGCGAGTGAGGTCGATGGCGTGCCCCTGTGGCGAGCGCAGTCGGCGAAGCTGTAGATCCAGGCACCAGCCGGAAAAGCAGCGCTCGGTCACTGCGGCCGGTTTGGGCTGGTGTACCGAGGTGGTACGGCGGCGCACCGCACGAATGCGAGCCACCAACTCGCGGGGCTCAAACGGCTTGCACAGGTAGTCGTCTGCGCCCATTTCAAGGCCGATGATGCGCTCGGCTGCTGACCCTTGAGCACTTAGCATGATGATCGACACACTGGCCTGGTAACTCAAGGTCCGGCACAGGCTCAACCCATCCTCACCCGGCAGCAGATGTTCGAGCAGTACCAGTACCACGCTGTCATCGAGCCGCGCCCACATTTCGCGGGCGTTGGCCGCCCCTCGCGTGCGATATCCCATGGTGTTCAGGTAGTGACAAATATGCGCGCGGCTCTCGTCATCGTTATCCACGACAAGAATGAGTTCGCCTTCCTCGTGTCGATCCGCCTCTCGCGCCAACGATAGAGCATCCACCACACAATTCATTACATACGCCCCATAGATCAAAACTTTCTTAAACCGAAGCGCCAATATAATCGTGACGTCTAATTTGGTAAATACAAATCATTATTATTTCAAGGGATACACTTGATGCACCAGACTTACCAAGCAGCCAGAGGCGCCTCTGGATGGGTAAAAAACCCGCTCGTCATTGCCATTGCTGCGGCCATCAACGGTTGCATGTTAAGTGCCAGCGCGGTGGCACAAACCACTCCTGATACTCAGCTGGATACCCTCACGGTCGAAGCCACCTACCAGGGGCAGTTCGACCGAAGCTACACGGTGCCTGAAACGAGCAGCTCTACCGGGCTCGATCTTTCGCCGCGGGAAACGCCCCAGTCAGTCACCAGCATTACCCGTCAGCAGCTCGACGACCGTCAGGCGGTCAGCCTGGAAGACGCACTGGAACTCACCCCCGGGATCGTCGCCAGCAAGGCGGAAGTGGGCGTGCGCACCTCCTACCGAGCCCGTGGCTACAGCATCAGCAACTGGAAGATCGATGGCCTGCAGTTCCCCGGTGACACCGGCTTCAGCGGTGGCGGCAGCGCGCTCAACATGGACCTTTACGAGCGCGCTGATATCGTGCGCGGCGCCAACGGCCTGCTGGGCGGTACCGGCGACCCATCAGCCACCGTCAACTTGATCCGCAAGCGCCCAGAGCGAGAATTCGGCGGCAGCGCCTACGCCTCCTACGGGCGCTGGGACAACGCTCGCGGCAGCGTGGACATGAACCTGCCGCTGACCGACGATGGCAGCGTACGTTCCCGCGTCGTGGTGACCCAGGGCGAAGGCGACGCCTTTCGCGACCACGAGTCCACCCGTACCCGGGGCGCACTTGCAAGCTTCGAGGCGGACGTGACGGATTCGACCACCCTCGGCGTGGGTTACCAATACGAATACAACAAGACCTCCGGTGCCGGCTGGGGTGCCAACGTGCCCATCTGGTTCGCCAACGGCGCCAAGACAGACCTGCCACGCAGCACCAACCTGACGCCGGAGTGGAGCTTTGCCGAGCAGGAAACCGATACGGTCTTCGCCTCGCTGAGCCACCGCTTCAACGGCGACTGGAGCCTGGAGGTCCAGGCCGCCCAGAGCGATACCGATGCCTTCAACGACCTGGCGCTCGCCAAGGTCAACCGTGGCCCCGGCGGCACCTATATCGGCTACTGGAACGAGGACGGCAGCGGCGCCGTATTGAACGGCCTGCGCGACGACAACGAGACGCGCCAGCGCTCTGCCCAGATCGACCTGAACGGCGCTTATGAGCTGGCCGGACGCAGGCACGATCTATCCCTTGGCTACAGCGAAAGCCGCACCCGCCAGCGCGCCTTCGAGCAGGACTGCACGATGTTCAGCGCCACGCAGTCGGTGTTCTCCCAGGGCTGCATGTACCGCGCCAACAACGGCCTGCCCATCAGCGACTGGCGTAACGGCGTCGATCCGGATATCGGCATCGAAGGGTCGCGCACCGGCCGCGTCAGCACCACCGACACCGAGCTTCGTGGACTCTACGCCGCCACGCGCCTGAGCCTGACCGAGCCGCTTTCGCTGATCCTGGGCGGGCGTACCAGTTACTACAAGACCGAGAACGAAACCAACGCGGGCGATACGACCACCCAGCGCGAAACCGGCGTATTCACGCCCTACGCGGGCCTGGTGTATGACCTGACCGACAACCACTCGCTCTATGCCAGCTACACCAATATCTTCACCCCGCAAAGCCGCGAGACCGCCAGCGGCGAGACGGTGAAACCGATCGAGGGCGACAGCTACGAGGCCGGCGTGAAGGGCGAATGGTTCGACGGGCGGCTTAACGCCTCGGCGGCCTACTTCCGCACCCGCCAGGAGAACAGCGCCGTGCTGGACGGTGCGAACCTGACCCCGGACGGCAACCAGGCCTACCGCGCGGGCACCGGCAACGAGACCGACGGCATCGACCTCGAGATTGCGGGCACCCTTGCGCCGGGCTGGAACGTTTACGGCGGCTACACCTACCTGCACTTTCGCCGCATCGACTCCGACGGGCGCAGCGATCCCTCGCACCTGCTCAAGCTGCACACGACCTATGAGCCCGCTGGCCTGCTGAACCGCTGGACCTTCGGCACCGGTGTGTATGCCCAGAGCAGCATCGACGCCATCTCGAGCCCCGGCGGTCAGCCCACCGACGGCGTCAGCACTGGCCCCACGCCGGCCAACTGGGCAGGCTACGCCACGGTCAGCGCCATGGCCCGTTACGATATTACCGATGCCACCAACGTCACGCTCAACGTCGATAACCTGTTCGACAAGCACTACTACGAGCGCTACGGCTTCTATGCCCACTCGATCTACGGCAGCCCACGCAGCGCCATGCTGACGCTGCGTACCGAGTTCTAGAACGCTTCAGTCCAGATCAAAAGCGCCGCGCAAATGCGTGGCGCTTTTTACATGCCAACTTCCAGGTAACGCATCTCACAAGCTACCGACTGGTGGGGAGCTTATGGGGGCATAAAAAAGGCCCTTGCGGGCCAAGTAACACTTAACTAACACTATGTATTTTAAAACACGCCAATTTAAAACATGCCAGTTTAAAACATGGTGTTTTCGTTGGCGGCTTCTTCTGGTACCGCTTGAATGACATCCCAGTGCTCGACGATCATTTCATTCTCGACGCGGAAGATATCTACCACGGCCTCGCCACGATCCTCGTCACCGTTGGTGGAGTGAACATGCAGCCAGACCAGGTCACCATCGGTGGCGCTGCGCACGATTTCGCTCTTGTAGTCCGGGTTTTCCTCGAAGTAGCCTGCAAAGTAATCCACGAAAGGCGCCTTGCCGTCCGGCACGTCCGGGTTGTGCTGAATGTAGTCTTCCGCCAGCACCGCTGAACTCTGCTCTGTTTCATGCTCATTGAAGAACTGGTTGTAGAACTGGATGACCAGCGCCCGGTTGGCCTCCTCAGCCTCGACATCACGATCGGCTTGGGCAAAGGAGACAGCGGGCAAGGCCAGCATCAGGGCCGCGGTGGTCGCACTCAGAGATTTCAAGATGGTCATGTAAAACTCCTGCCTGGGTTAGATGAATCAATAGTCGATGAATCAATAGCCAACGGTAAATCGCTGCTGCACATGGCGAGGCTTCTCCAGCTCATCCACGAGTGCCACAGCATAATCTTCAAAGGAGATGCTCGAGCCCGACTCATGGGTCAGCAATTCGTCCTTACCGAGACGGAACACGCCGGTACGCTCGCCGGGCACGAACTCTGCCGACGGGGAAAGAAACGTCCACTCGAGGTTATCAACACCGCGCAGGAAATCCAGAAACTCGCCACCGGCACGCGCTTCGGGCTTGTAGGCATCGGGGAAATCCGGCTGGTCGATGACCTTCTCGCCCGGCGCAACTTCCAGGCTGCCTGCCCCACCCACAACCAGATAACGGGACACGCCGCTATCGCGTACCGCCCCTACCAGTTTTCTGACATCGCTGGCCGAGAAAGGCACGGCACTGATCACCGCATCATGCCCTTTCAGCAAAGCGGCCAGCGCCTGCTGGTCGTCGGCATCGCCTTGTGTTGGTGTCGCGCCCGGCAATTGGGCAATCTTGTCCGTATGACGGGCAATGGCGGTTACCTGATGCCCCCGCTGGGACAATTCAGAGAGAATGCGCGAGCCTGCATCACCCGATGCGCCGATAAGTGCAACCTTTGCCATGAGACATCTCCTCGAGCTTCCATGGTTTACACGGTCTATAATGTAGACCTTGGAATAAACTTAATGTAGTTTCTGCAGCCGCGCAAGAAGTCATGTTTACCTGACCCGGTCACATCCATGTGCCCACTGCATAACCATCCATGGAGCCGCAATGACTGCCATTACCGCGAGCGACGAGATCGTTCTTGAACAGCCCTGCCCGATTCGCGATGTGCTTGACCGCATCGGCGACCAGTGGAGCCTGTTGATTCTGGAAGCCCTGGCCCCCGGCACACGGCGCTTCAATGCCCTGATGCGTGACATAGGTGATATCTCAAAGCAGATGCTGTCGCGCACCCTCAAACAGCTGGAGCAGGATGGTTTTATCACGCGTACGCTCTACCCGGAGGTTCCGCCCCGGGTGGAATATACCCTCACCCCGCTGGGGCGCTCCTTTCTCGAGCCGATGCAGCAGCTGGTAACCTGGGCCGATACGCATCACCGCACCATCGTGGCCGCCCGCCTTCGCTATCAGGCCGCGCAGGCTTGAGGCCCACCATACAAAGGTCACCACAGCGGCGTGCGCCCCGCTCGCCGGTCAGCAAGCATGTCTTCGAAAGATGTTGGCTGAACATCAGTGACGATTGCATTGGAATTTATCAACGAATGTCCCTAGGGTCAGAGGGAGCTTGCGCGATGGATGAGCCGGCATGGAAAGCGTGGCCTCTTGGATGTTATGCCTGAGTGTCAATGAAAACAGCGCGCTGGGCGGATGCCTACGCCCCCCGGCGAACGAAGAACACGGAGAGTGGCAAGCCATGGCTCACATACGCACATTCGGTAACGCCGCCTTACTCCTGCTTCCTCGGCTGGCGTCCTTTGCCTGGCGGGTGCTTCGTCACTTCCTGAAAAACCGCGGTATCCTGCTGGCAGGCGGGGTGGGTTACAACATTCTGCTTTCCGTGGTGCCGCTGTTTGGCTTGGTGGTGGTAATGCTGGCGCGCGTGGTGGACGAACAGCACCTGCTCGACGTGCTCGCGGTACAGGCGCGCCACCTGGCCCCGGCGCATGCCGAGGTAGTGATGGACGCCGTGCGCGGGCTGCTGGAATCCCGCGATGTCATCGGGATTCTCAGCTTTCCCATTCTGCTGCTGTTCAGCTCGTTCGCCTTTCGCATGCTCGAAGACGCCCTGGCACTCATCTTCCACTCGCCCGAGTGCCCAAGGCGAAGCGCCTGGGTATCGGCGCTGCTGCCTTACGCCTTCATGCTGGTGCTTGGGGCAGGCCTCATGACATTGACGCTGCTGGTGACCCTGGCCAGCTCGCTCAATGCGCTGGTACTGGCCCTGTTCGCCCGCGAGCTGCCGTTAGCCGGCCTTTCCGGCCCGGTTCTCAACCTGACCAGCTTTGTCGGCGTCTTCCTGCTTTTCAGTGCGATTTACAAGGTGCTGCCGGTGGTCAAGGTCGCCCTGCGCCGGGCCATTGTCGGCGGCTTCGTGGCGGCGCTCTTGTGGGAAGGCGTCAGGCTGTTTCTGGTCTACTACTTCACCCACCTTTCCTTCGTCAACGCCGTTTACGGCTCCTTGGCGACCCTGGTGATCGTCCTGCTCAGCCTGGAAATCGGTGCCATCATCTTGTTACTGGGTGCCCAGGTCATCGCCGAGCTTGAGCGTAATTCGCGGATGGGGCTGGTCTGGTATGTGGATCCGGATCGGGAGGCGATTAGCCGGGTTGATTGACCCGAACAGATAAGAAGCCGCTCATCTTTACGGCCCGGTTATTTGGGCGCGCATCGATCATCCGGGGCCCCACGCAGGGACTACGCCAGACCGACGCTAAAACCTTGTTACTATGTTAATTGCCATCATTTTGATGCGGTGTGAGTTGATGCGGCGTTAGTTGTCGTAGCACTGTCGTAGCGTACTACCCTCTTCACACATGGGAGGTAGGGATATGCAGACGTGCTCATTAATTGCTTCGGCAACCACCCAACAAGAGCTCGCCAAGTGGCAGGCGGATCGCGACGTCTGGGCTAACACGCTCCCTATCATGAATTTTTTAAGCCAGTTTTTAACCCTAACACCCGTCGTGACGCCGTCGTTCGATTCCGCGAGCACTGATGGCCGACATCTCTATTTCAGCCCTCACTACAGTGCTTGTCTTTCCGATGAATCACGCCGTTTTTTACATGCACATTTAATCTGGCACTGTGTTGCGGGCCACTTAACGGCACCGCTGGTCGCTAACCATCATCGCTGGCACCTCGCCTGTGATCATGAAGTAAACGCGCTCCTGCTTGAGCTGGGTATTGCGCTCCCCTTTGATGCGCTGCTATTTCCCGTCTGTATTGGGCGAAGCTCGCTGGAGGTATATCAGTGGCTTGAAGGGCACCCCAATACATCCTTAGAGAATACGGCCGACATACACCCCGCCGCGCTCTGGGCGCACCTACCTAATGCGGCACCTGAACAGAACACCGTGTCGCTATGGCGTCGCCGTGCCCATTTACTATCACGGCAAACCGATGCGCTGCCCGAGAGAGTCGCTAAGTTTTGTGAGGCACGGTAAACTCTTTCGTTTTCATCATTACTGTCAGGGGTGGCGTCACTATGTCCGATGCGCGCGATACGCTTTTTCGCTATTTGACGCTACTGCAGCTCATTCCCCGTTCCCCTGGACGCATTTCCACCCCCGTGCTGAAAGAGAAACTCGCTGAACGTGGTTTTCATATCGATACGCGATCATTACAGCGCGATTTAGGTCAAAAACTCTCGACAAGATTTCCGATTGGCTGTGATGATAGCCAAAAGCCTTACCGCTGGTATTTTGATCGCGACTTCCAGTGTCAGTTACCCGCACTAGACGTGCCGAGTGCGTTAACGCTCGTGCTAGCTGAAGAGTATCTGAAAGGCCTGCTTCCCCCTGTAGTCGTTGGTCAGCTATCGCCTCACTTTAACGATGCTCGACAGTTGCTTGATGGGCTGGCGTCTAACGGACTCAGCCAGTGGGCCCGTTGCGTCCGCGCTATTCCTAATGGCAAAGCGTTAATACCCGCAGAGTTAAATGAGGCAATCTGGCAGACGGTGGCGGAGGCACTACTAGAACAAAAGGCAATTGATGTTACTTATCTATCTCGCACCTCAGGAAAAGAAAGGCCGATGACACTTCATCCTCAAGGCATTGTTAGTCGACATAGTGCTACTTATCTACTCGCACATGTCGATGGGTTTGAGGATCTACGCCAGTTTGCACTTCATCGTATCAAGCACGCGACGTTCAGTCAGATCTCCTGGCAAGCGCGTGACGATTTCGATATTGATCACTATATCCAAAGCGGTGCGTTTGGCTATCGCCAAGGGCCCGATGATGTGGTGTTAGAGGCAGAGATCGCACGCCCGGTCGCTTGGCTCCTGCAGGAGACGCCGCTTTCTGACCAGCAAACGATAGAAGCCCTGCCTGACAGCGGATGGTATCGCCTGACCGCTCAAGTGCCAGATGATCAGCAAACTCTGTGGTGGCTGATGGGCATGAGCACCAATATCAAGGTGCTCGCGCCAAGTACATGGAGGGAAACCCTAAAGGCGAATGCGGCCCAGGTACTTGAACATTACCAGGACCCTTTGGACACCTGCGATACGCACTCAAAACTGGCTGCCGGATAGCCATGCCACTTTAAGGAGATCGCCATGCTCTGCTTTGCTTATGGATCCAATATGTCGACGCAGCGCTTAGCCGCACGGATTCCAGCACGCTTTGTCACCACCGCTCTGCTTTCGTCTTGCCGATTAGTGTTTCATCAGCCTAGCGGGGACGGCTCGGGCAAGTGCGATATTGTGCCCGCGTCAGATCAGTCAGCGGTGTATGGGGTGATTTGGGAGGTCGCTTCTCATCATGAGCCGACCCTCGATCGTTACGAGGGGCTTGGGGTAGCCTACGGCGAAACCTGGCTGACGGTCACGGATCTTGCGATAGAACGGCAATTTGATGTGCAGGCATATGCCGGCAACGTCACTTCCCCCGGGATTCGCCCATATACATGGTACAAGCACCATGTACTTGCCGGGGCGCGAGAGCATGGGTTACCCGCCAGCCATATTCATACACTGGAACGTATTGGGGCCCACCAAGACTTCGACGCCGAACGCCCTGCTCTCGAAATGGCGTTGCATGGTCACGCTGAACCGTTAGTGCGGAGTGCATGATGGACAATAACACGCGCTTACTCGCATTTTATCGTGGCGAAGGACACGATCATAAAGGACGTCAACTCAAGGACATCTGGGCACTATCTCCTTTCTGGCTAGAGCATACCCACGACTACATTCAATGGCTATTTCCCATTCCGGAAGCGGGCCGTTTCAACGCGTTTGCGCCTTTACTGACGACTGAAGTGCAAACGGCTTTTGAGAGTGAAGCGACCTTACGATACCACCAGCAACGTTCACTTGATGTCATGCTGGATTTTCTTGGGCTCACTCGCGATGGCAACGTCATAACCGCTCAGCCGACGTTATCGATGCAAACACATATCTGGCTGAAAGCCAGTGGCCACAACCACCTGCGTATTACGCGTATCATTCGGTCGTTAGCACTATGTCATCAGCCAGAACTGGCGCGTGCCGTTCAGAAAGCCATGTGTGATCTGGGCCCACAGCATGGCGTGGTATCAGCAATGTCGTTGCGGTATTGGCGGGAAGCGTTTTAAAACAGCTCATTCGCCTGCTACATAACAAACCTGAGGACTAATCAAAAACATGAAAAATATTGCTTACATAGAAGATAACATTGTCCCACAGCTATTCACTACCGCTATTGAGGCCTATAAATTCCGTCATAGAAGCAGTATCCGGTCAAAAGGCTTTGACCGTCTAGAAACGTTTGGGCTGCTGTGGGGCTACTCAATTCCAGCCAAGGGCGCAATACCTGCCAAGGTCATAGCCACAATGGCCACAGTTGAAACTTCAGCTGACCGCCATAATGAATGGGTCGCTCCTAACTTTGAATCATTACGCAGCAAGAAAGAGTTTTTTGAACATTACTGGCCGAATATTGAGCTTGTGGGCACCTTTCATTCACATCCTTATGAAAACCTTGCCGAGGTTAATGACTGTAAGGGATGGAGGGCATCCGAGGGTGATAAAGGCTTTTGGCCCCACTTCCATGAAGAAGTATCCCCTAGCCAGCCACTACTCACGCACCTCATCGTGACGGTGGCTAATTTGGAAAAGACAGGCTGGGCAATACCAGACCGGTTGAAGGGTTCTGAAAGCTCAAAAGGCTACGTACTTTCAGCTAAAAATACAAAATTGTGGCTGCGGTCTTATGCCTCCAGCATGGTAAAGCACGAAAATAGAATAAAGTACGAATACTCAGATGATATGGAGCTTGATATCCCCGCCTTAGAACGACGCTTTTTGTAAAACAATGCGCTATAGATAGCTCAGGAATGTGTTTGGTCCCGGGGTGGTCACAGACAAAACAAAAGGGCCTGCGATCACTCGCAAGCCCTTTTTCATGTTCTGGCGCGCCCGGCAGGAATTGAACCTGCGACCTTCGGCTTCGGAGGCCGACACTCTATCCAACTGAGCTACGGGCGCGTAGGGGGCGTATCGTACCTGTGTGGGGGCGTCGTGTCCAGCCGCAAGCGGCTCGGTGCTTCGCCTGATTGACCACTTTCCCGCGGGTAAGGCATGCTGCGCAGGCACTTTCGCACCTTGTTGAATCGGGAACGCATAAAAATGAAAACATTCACGCTGAACACGCTGGCGCTGGGCATTTCTGTCGCACTCGCGGGTACCGCCCACGCGGCTGATTTTGACGATATGGACCCTATCACCCTGCGCCTGGCCCACGTGGTCAACGAGCAGGACGGCTTCCACATGGCCGCCACCAAATTCGAGGAACTGGTGGAAGAGCGCACCGATGGCAAGGTCTCGATCGAGATCTACCCCAACGCGAGTCTCGGCGACGAGCGCACGCTCCTGGAAGGCATGCAGATCGGTACCGTGGACATGGGCGTGATCACCAACGGCCCGGTGGCCAACTTCGTCGAGGAGATGGCGGTGTTCGAGCTGCCCTTCCTGTTCCCCTCCCCCGAAGCCGCCTACAGCGTGCTGGATGGCGAGATCGGCCAGGAGCTGCTGGACAAGCTCGCGGATGTGAACCTGAAAGGCCTGGCCTACGCCGAGCGCGGCTTTCGCAACCTGACCAACAGCGAGCGCGCCGTCAACACGCCGGCGGACATGGACGGGCTGCGCATTCGCGTGATGGAAAACCCGGTGTACACCGACACCTTCCGCGCACTCGGCGCCAACGCCATTCCCATGGCCTGGAACGAAGCGTTGACCGCCATGCAGCAGGGCACCATCGATGGTCAGGAGAACCCGGTGAACGTGGTGCACTCGTTCAAACTGAATGAAACCCAGAACTACATGACGCTATCGCGCCACACCTACGCCCCGGCGATCTTCGTGATGGGCCTGCCCGCCTGGAACCAGCTGCCACAAGCCGCCCAGGCCGTGCTGGAAGAGGCCGCTCAGGAAGCCGCCGAGTATGAGCGCCAGCTGAACGCCGAGATGGAAGCCGAGCAGTTGGCGTCATTGAAAGAAGCCGGCATGGAGATCGTTGATTCGCCGGATCTTGAAGCCTTCCAGGAAGCGGTCGCGCCCATCTACGAGCAATACGGCCAGCAGTTTGGCGACTACCTGCCGCGTATTCGCGAGGCGATCACCGAGTAACCTTTTACTTACCCCCGCCAGCAAAAAGGCCACCGCGAAGGTGGCCTTTTGCATGGGCGCGTAGCTCGTTACGCCAGAATCTTGCCCGGGTTCAAAAGCCCCTTCGGGTCCAGCGCCAGCTTCATGCGTTTCATCAGCGCGATCTCTTCCGGCGTGCGCGAAAGGCTCAGGTAGTCGCGCTTTTCAAGGCCCACGCCGTGCTCGGCGGAGATGGAGCCGCTGTATCGGGTCAGTGTGCCGTACACGATCTCTTCCACCGCGCGGCGGCTGTGGGGGCTTGGGTCGCGCACGGTGATCATGATGTGCAGGTTGCCATCGCCCAGGTGGCCGAACACCACGATCTTGGCAACGCCTGGCCACTGCGCCTCGAGCTTCTCTTCAAGCGTGGTGACGTACTCGTCCATGTGGGCGATGGGCAGGCTGATATCGAACGAGAACATGGGGTTCAGCTCGTACACCAGGGTTTCGATGTCTTCGCGAATATCCCAGATGCCCTGACGCTGGGTACTTGAATTGGCCAGCACGGCGTCGGTTATCAGCTCCTCTTCCAGCGCTTTTTCGAGCACCGCGGCGAAGGCCTCGGCGTCCTTCTCCTCGTTGGAGCCCAGGGTCTCGATGATGGCGTAGAAGGGCGAGTCGCCGGCGAGGATCTCGGCGTGTTTGGTGGCCTCACTGGTCATCAGCGCGTAGTGGTTGTTCCACAGCGCTTCAAACGCGCTCAGGCTGTTGGCAAGTTCCCTGGAGGCAAACTGCAAAAGCCGGGTGAGCGCATCAAACGAGGGCACCGCCACCAGGGCGGTCTGCTCGCTGGGCATTTTGGGCTGAAGGCGCAGCACCGCGCGGGTAACGATGCCCAGCGTGCCTTCGCTGCCGATAAAGAGCTGCTTCAGATCGTAACCGGCGTTGTTTTTCAGCATGGTGTTCATCGAGCTGACCACGGTACCGTCGCTCAACACCGCCTCCAGGCCCAACACCTGCTGGCGCATCATGCCGTAGCGGATCACGCGAATACCGCCGGCGTTGGTGGCGATGTTGCCGCCAATGGTGCAGGAACCGCGCGCGCCGAGATCGAGCGGAAACTGCAGGTCGATCTCGTCGGCGGCTTCCTGCACGCTTTGGAGCGTGGCGCCGGCCTGCACCTGCATGGTCGAGCCCACCGGGTCGATGGATTCGATCTGGTTCATGAGCTCAAGTGAAATCACCAGCTCATTGGGGCTTGCCACCGCGCCGTGCACCACGCCGGTCAGCCCACCGTGAGTCACCACCGCCTGCTTGGCTGCATGGCACGCTGCCATTACCTGGCTGAGTTGCTCGGTATTCTGCGGACGGATGATCGCCATGGCCTCGCAAGACGCCTTGGTAAACCAGTCAACGCTGCGCTGGGCAACGTCCTCCCCCAGCAACACCCCTTTTTTACCGACGATAGTTTCAAGCTCGTTAATCAGCGTATCCATGGTCTCTACCTGTTGAGCGGCCCAGCGTATCCAGGCTCTGTCTGAAAAATGCCTGCGCTCGTCGACTTTTCAGACAGCCCCTGGCGGCCTTACCTGTTTTAATTTAGCGACAGTGAATATAAAGTTACCACGTAACCCTCAAGAACACTCTATGCCTGCCGACTCAGCGGCGCGGGCTAGGCAGGCTAACGCCTGTAAAGCCGCTGCTCAAGCGCGCAGGGGCTGTTTTATCCTTTCGGCTAATAGCGGTACGGCAAGCGGGGAATTGTGCGCCAAACCCGATAAAGTAGCCGAGCACCTTGTAACGCCCTCACACACTCATGATACGGATCCTCCGAGGAGAACACGTGGAACACGCCCCTTCTTTACACGCCTTCCCGCGCCCTTTCGGCACCCGGTGCCTGGCGCTTGCGCTGACGGCTGTTGGTCTGATGGCCGCCGGTAGTGCCGCCATGGCAGATATCCCGTCTACCTCGCTGCGCCTGGCCCACGTGGTCAACAGCGACGACACCTACCACCTCGCCGCCGAGCGCTTTCAGGAAATCCTCGATGAGCAGAGCGACGGCGCGGTGAGCGTGGAGATCTTCCCCAACGCGAGCCTTGGCGACGAGCGTACGCTTCTGGAAGGCATGCAGATCGGCACCGTGGACATGGGCGTGATCACCAACGGTCCGGTGGCCAACTTCGTCGATGAGTTCTCGGTGTTCGAGCTGCCGTTTCTCTTCCCCACGGCCGAGGCCGCTTATGACGTGCTCGACGGCGAGATCGGCCAGGAGATTTTGGGCAAACTCGAAGGCGTGAACCTGAAAGGCCTGGCGTTTGCCGAGCGCGGCTTTCGCAACATCACCAACAGCCGCAACCCGATCAACGAGCCGGCGGACCTCGACGGGCTGCGCCTGCGCGTGATCGAAAACGAAGTCTACGTGGACACCTTCCGCACCCTCGGCGCCAACGCCGTGCCCATGGCCTGGACGGAAGCCTTGACCGCGCTGCAGCAGGGCACCATCGATGGCCAGGAGAACCCGATCAACGCCATCTACGCGTTCAACCTGGCCGAGACCCAGGATTATCTCACCATGACGCGCCACATCTACGCCCCGGCGCTGTTCGTGATGAGCCTGCCCAAGTGGAACGCGCTGCCCGAAGAAGTGCAAACGCTGGTGCAGGACGCCGCCGTCGAGGCTTCCGCCTACGCTCGTGCGCAGAACGCCGAAGCCCAGGCCGAGCAGTTGGCAGCACTCGAAGCGGCGGGCATGGAGATCAATGAATCCCCGGATATCGAGGCCTTCCGTGAAGCGGTCGCCCCGATTTACGAACAGTACGGCCAGCAGTTCGGCGATTACCTGCCGCGTATTCAAGAGGCGCTCGAGTAAGCCGCCATGTCGTTGAAATCGTCGCTCGACTCTTTCGTATCGCTTCTGAGGGCCATCGAGCGCGGCCTGGACGCCGCGCTCAAGCCCGTGGTGTTTCTCGGCATGGCCGCGCTGATTGCGGTCATCACGCTGCAGATCGTCTCCCGCGTGCTGTTCACCGCGGTGGGCTGGACCGAGGAGGTCGCCCGCTTTTTGCTGATCTGGATCACCTTTCTGGCCGGCACGCTGGCGTTTCAGCGCGGCCACCATATCGCCGTCACCTTCGTCGTGGACGCCCTGCCCGCAGGTGTTCAGCGTCTCGCCCGAGCGCTGGCGGTACTGGCGGTGATCGCGTTCATGGTCACGCTGATCGTGATCGGCTATCGCTACATGCAGGTGCAGAGCTTTCAGAAATCCGCCTCGCTGCGCGTGCCGATGTCTTACATCTACGCGGTGATGCCGATCAGCGCGGCGATCATGGCCTGGTATGCGCTGGTGGATCTTTTCGAGATCGTGTGTGAGGGCGAGCCCAGAAAGCCCATGGGAGAGCAGACACCATGACGCCACTTCTCTTCGGGCTGTTCTTTGCGCTGATGCTTTTGGGCGTGCCCATCGCCTTCGCCATCGGCGCAAGCTCGCTCTATGCCCTGTATCAGGCCAACGTGCCGCTGATGGTGGTGACCCAGCAGATGTTTCAGGGCATGAACTCGTTTGCGCTGGTCGCCATTCCGATGTTCATCCTCGCCGGCGACCTGATGGCCCAGGGCAAGGTGAGCGAGCGCCTGGTGGGCTTTGCGGACTCCCTGGTGGGGTTCATGCGCGGCGGGCTCTCCATCGTCTCGGTCATGGCGGGCATGTTCTTCGCGGCGATCTCCGGCTCCGGAGCGGCCACCACCGCGGCGGTGGGGTCGAGTCTCGTGCCGGAGCTCAAGCGCAAGGGGTACGACCCGGCCTCGGCAGCGAGTCTGATCGCGGCGAGCGGCACCATCGGGGTGGTCATTCCGCCGTCGGTGCCCATGATCATCTACGCGGTGATCGCCCAGCAGTCGGTCTCGAAGCTCTTCTTGAACGGCTTTCTGCCGGGTCTTGCCATGGGCCTGGGGCTGATGGCAATCGCCATCGTGCAGGCCTACAAGCGCCAGTACCCGAAAGGCACGCCGCTTTCACCCAAAACGATCTGGCGCACCTTCAAGTCCGCCAGCTGGGGGCTGATGACCCCGGTGATCATTCTGGGCGGTATCTTCACCGGTATCTTTACGCCCTCCGAGGCCGCGGTGGTGGCGGTGAACTACGCGCTGCTGGTGTCGCTATTCGTCTATCGCGATTTGAACCTGGCCCAGGTGTACCGGCTCCTGTTGCGCTCGGCGATGACCACCGCGGTGATCATGCTGGTGATCGCCATGTCGGCGGTGCTGAGCTGGACGCTGTCGAGCTGGCAGGTACCCGGCGCCATTGCCCAGTCGGTGCTGTCGCTCTCCACCAACCCGCTGGTCGTGATGCTGCTGGTGGTCGCGGTGATTCTGCTCACCGGCGTGTTCATCGAAACCGCAAGTGCGTTGATCATTCTCACGCCGGTGCTGCTGCCGCTGGTGCTGCAGCTCGGGATCGACCCGATCCACTTCGGCCTGATCATCGTCGTGGGGCTGTCGATCGGCATGATCACCCCGCCGGTGGCGATCAACCTGTACGTGGCCTCGTCGGTCACCCAGCTGCCGCTGGAGCGTATCACCCGGGCGATCATTCCTTACTTGCTGGGCTTGATCGGGGTGCTGCTGCTGGTGGTGTACGTGCCGATATTGATGGGCTGGTCGGGCAACTGAGCGAACCTTGCGTGCACGTGGGTGCCAGGGGCGTGCCAAACGGCACGCCCCTGGCGTTTCAGGACGAGTGGGGCTAAAGCAGGGTGTCAACGTCGATGATGTCGCCACACCGGCTGGGGCTATACCCCGGCAGTTTCCGTACTGCTTCCTGAAAAGGCGCGCCGCGCAGGATATCGAGAAAAGCCTGAAAGCGCGCCTCTTTCAACGAGCGCTGGTGACAGACCAGCAGATAATCCTCGATGGCCAAGGGAATGAAGTCGAGCCCGAACTTCTGCGCGGCGGCCTCCACGCCAAAGCCTGCATCCGCCATGCCGGCGGCCACGTAGGCGGCCACGGCGGAGTGGGTATACTCCTCGGTTTCAAAACCGCGAATCTGCTTGCTGGATACGCCCGCCTCTTTCAGCAGGCAGTCCAGCAGCGAGCGTGTGCCCGACGAGGCCTGGCGGTTGACGAAGCGCACGCCGCTTGCGTCAAGCGATGTGATGGTCTCGATACCCAATGGGTTGCCTGCCGCGACGATCAGGCCCTGAGTGCGGGCGATAAAGCCGATCACGCGGTGCTTTCGAGGCTTTAAAAGGCCCTGGTAGGTGCTGCGCACCTGCTCTCCCACCTTGCCGCGCGGCAGGTGAAACCCCGCCACATCACAGCCCCCGCGGTTGAGCGCGGCCAGCGACTCATGGGGGCTGCAGTACTGCAGGTCCAGCGGCAGCGCTTCCAGGTATTTGGGCAGAAGCTCCACGGCAAAGCCGTGGCTGGCATGCAGGCGCAGTATGGACAGCGCGCCCTGCTGCTCGCGCTGGATGGCCAGGTTCAGCTCGGACCCCAGGCTTTCAAGCTGCGGGCCGAGGCGCGCGATGGCACGCTGCTCGGCCCACAAGAGCTTTTCGCCAAGCAGTGAAAGATGGGCGCCGCGACCACGCTGCAATTCCACCAACGGCACGCCGAAAAACTCGCCTCCTTGACGCAATAAGTTCCAGGCATGCCGGTATGAGATACCCACGTCCTCGGCAGCCCGGGTTAACTTACCCCGACGATACACTGCCCCCAGCAGGCGAAGCAGCTGTAAATCCAGTTGATTTCCGGCCTCGTCGCAAAAGGACCAGGTGGGAATCACGGTGATCTTCTTCATAGGCATGATCTTTCATATTTTGTCGTTGTTGGCTTGATGCTAGCGTGACATTGACCGTGGTGCACGCCTTCAATAGTCGTTTCAAATAAGCATAAGCGTGCATATTTATCAAAAACAATCAGCACCGGGAGAGACCTGATGAACGAGTCTCGAGAATGGTCGTCGCAGTCGATTCAGGCCGAGATCGACGCGCTTAAACACACCCCAGGCGCGCTCTTGCCGATTCTTCACGCCCTCCAGGACCGCTTTGGTTTCATCCCCTCCGATGCCGTTGCCATGATCGCCGAGTCGTTGCAGCAGACTCGTGCCGAGGTGCACGGCGTGATCAGTTTCTATCACCATTTCCGCACGACCCCGCCGGGGCGCCACGTGGTGCAGATCTGCCGCGCCGAGGCGTGCCAGTCCGTCGGCGCGCGCGCGCTCGAAGCCCATGCCAAAGCGCGCCTGGGCGTGGATTATCACCAGACCACGCCGGATCGCGACATCACCCTGGAAGCCGTTTATTGCCTCGGCAACTGCGCCTGCGGCCCGTCGATTCGCGTCGACGACCAGGTACGCGGGCGCGTCACGCCCGAAGCCTTCGATGAGCTGCTCGACGAGCTGCAGACCCAGACGCTTGAGGTGATGGCATGAGCATTCGCGTTTTCGTGCCCCGCGATACCACCGCGCTTTCGCTTGGCGCCGATTCCGTGGCCCGGCGCCTTCAGCGCGAAGCCGCCGCCCGCCACGAAGGGATCGACATCGTGCGTAACGGCTCCCGCGGGCTCTTCTGGCTGGAGCCGATGGTCGAGGTGGAAACCCCCAAAGGGCGCATGGCTTACGGGCCGGTCACCCCGGCCGACGTGCCGGCGCTGCTCGATAGCGGCCTGCTGGAAGGCGATGCGAGCCACCCGCTGGCGCTCGGCCCGGTCGAGGAAATCGACTATCTCGCCCGCCAGCAGCGGCTCACCTTTGCGCGCATCGGCGTGACCGACCCGCTCTGCCTCGACGACTACCGCGCCCACCAGGGCTATGTGGGGCTCGAGGCCGCGCTCACATTATCGGCCCAGGCCATCGTCGACGAGGTGAAAGCCTCCGGGCTTCGCGGGCGCGGCGGCGCGGCGTTTCCCACCGGCATCAAGTGGCAGACGGTGCTCGATGCGCCTGCCGATCAGAAGTACATCGTCTGCAACGCCGACGAGGGCGACTCCGGCACCTTCGCCGACCGGCTCGCCATGGAGTGCGACCCGTACATGCTGATCGAGGGCATGACCATCGCCGGGCTCGCGGTGGGGGCCACCCAAGGCTACATCTACCTGCGCTCGGAGTATCCGCTGGCGAAAGAGATCCTCGATGAGGCGATCAGCCGCGCCGAGGCGGCGGGGTATCTGGGCGAGAACCTGCGTGACAGCGGCCGTACTTTTCACCTGGAAGTACGCCTGGGCGCTGGCGCGTACATCTGTGGCGAGGAGACGTCGCTTCTGGAAAGCCTCGAGGGCAAGCGGGGGCTGGTGCGCTTCAAACCGCCGCTGCCCGCCATCGAAGGGCTGTTCGGCCGGCCCACCGTGGTCAACAACGTACTGTCGCTGGCCGCCATTCCCTACATTCTGGCCGAGGGCGGCCAAGCCTACGCGAGCTACGGCATGGGCCGCTCGCGGGGCACGTTGGCGCTGCAGCTGGCGGGCAACGTCAAGCGCGGGGGCCTGATCGAGCTTGCCTTCGGCACCACCCTGCGCGCACTGATGGAGGAGTTCGGCGGCGGCACGCTCAGCGGCAAGCCCCTGCGCGCGGTGCAGGTGGGTGGCCCGCTGGGGGCCTACCTGCCAGAAAGCCAGTGGGACCTGCCGCTGGACTACGAGGCCTTTGCCGCAGAAAGCGCCGTGCTGGGCCACGGCGGCGTGGTGATGTTCGATGACAGTGTGGACATGGCCGAGCAGGCGCGCTTTTCCATGGAGTTCTGCAAGGTGGAGTCCTGCGGCAAGTGTACGCCGTGCCGAATCGGCTCGACCCGCGGCGTCGAGGTGATCGACCGCATCCGCGCCGGCGAGAACCGCGCGGCTAACCTTACGCTGCTGGGTGATCTGTGCGAGACGATGGTCGACGGCTCGCTGTGCGCCATGGGTGGCATGACGCCCTTCCCGGTGCAGAGCGCCCTGAAACATTTTTCTGAGGACTTCCAGCGGGCGAGAGGAGAGCAATCATGATCGAACATTTTGATCCACGGCGTCAGGCCAACAGCGTCGATTTCAGTAAAGACTATGGCACGCCCTCACCCGTACCGAATGCCAATGCCGCTCAGGTAACGCTCGAGATCGATGGCGTGACCGTCAGCGTGCCGGAGGGCACCTCCGTGCTGCGCGCCGCGGCAATGGCCGATATCAGCATTCCCAAGCTCTGCGCCACGGACAGCCTTGAAGCCTTCGGCTCCTGCCGGCTGTGTGCCGTCGAGGTAGAGGGTCGCCGGGGCCTTCCCGCTTCCTGCACCACGCCGGTGGTAGAAGGCATGAAGGTGACCACGCAGAACGAGCGCCTGGCCAAGCTGCGCCGGGGCGTGATGGAACTCTACATTTCCGACCACCCGCTGGATTGCTTGACCTGCCCGGCCAACGGCGACTGCGAGCTACAGGACATGGCGGGCAGCGTCGGGCTTCGCGAGGTACGCTACGGCTTTACCGGCGAAAACCATCTGGAAGCGCAAAAGGACACATCCAACCCCTACTTCACGTTTGACCCGAGCAAGTGCATCGTCTGCTCGCGCTGCGTGCGCGCCTGTGAAGAGGTGCAAGGCACCTTCGCGCTGACCATCGACGGGCGCGGGTTCGAGTCAAAAGTTGCCGCCGGGCAGGACGAGGCATTCATGAACTCCGACTGCGTCTCCTGCGGGGCCTGCGTGCAGGCTTGCCCGACGGCAACGCTGATGGAAAACAGCGTGATCGATCACGGCGTGCCGGATCGAAGCGTGGTGACCACCTGCGCCTACTGCGGCGTGGGCTGCTCCTTCGAGGCCCAGATGAAGGGCGACAAGCTCGTGCGCATGGTGCCCTACAAGGGCGGCGACGCCAACCACGGCCACTCCTGCGTGAAGGGGCGCTTCGCCTTCGGCTACGCCTCGCACCCGGACCGGCTGACCACGCCGATGATTCGCGATTCCATCGACCAGCCCTGGCGGGAAGTGAGCTGGGAAGAGGCCATTACCTTCGCCGCGAAACGCCTGAAGGCGATCCAGGCCGAACACGGCCGCGAGAGCATCGGCGGCATTACCTCCTCGCGCTGCACCAACGAGGAAACCTATCTGGTGCAGAAGCTGATTCGAGCGGCCTTCGGCAACAACAACACCGACACCTGCGCGCGGGTCTGCCACTCGCCCACCGGCTACGGTTTGAAAACCACGCTCGGTGAATCTGCCGGTACCCAGACCTTCGACTCGGTAATGAAGGCCGATGCCATCATCGTCATCGGTGCCAACCCCACCGACGCCCACCCGGTGTTCGGATCACTCATGCGCAAGCGCCTGCGCCAGGGGGCGAAGCTGATCGTCGCCGACCCGCGCCGCATCGACCTGTTGAAGACACCGCACCTGGGGGATGCCCAGCACCTGCCGCTGCGTCCGGGCACCAACGTGGCCCTGGTCAACGCCCTGGCCCACGTGGTGATCACCGAAGGGCTCGAGGACACCGAGTTCGTCGCCAAACGCTGCGATACGCAGGCCTACCAGAGCTGGCGCGCGTTCATTTCCGAGCAGCGCCATTCACCGGAAGCAAGCGAGATGATCACCGGCGTGCCGGCAAAGGCCGTGCGCCAGGCGGCGCGCACCTACGCCACCGCCGGCAACGGCGCGATCTACTACGGCCTGGGCGTCACCGAGCACAGCCAGGGCTCGACCATGGTCATGGGGATCGCCAACCTGGCACTCGCCACCGGCAACATCGGCCGCGAAGGCGTGGGCGTGAACCCGCTGCGCGGCCAGAACAACGTGCAGGGCTCCTGCGACATGGGTTCGTTCCCCCACGAGCTTCCGGGCTACCAGCACGTGGCCGACCCCATCGCCCGCGGGCGGTTTGAGGCGATGTGGGGCGTGAAGCTCGACGACGAGCCGGGGCTTCGTATTCCCAACATGTTCGACGCCGCCATTGAAGGCACCTTCAAAGCGCTCTACGTGCAGGGCGAGGACATTGCGCAATCCGACCCCAACACCCAGCACGTCGAAGCCGCGCTGCGCGCGCTGGACTGCCTGATCGTGCAGGATATCTTCCTGAACGAAACCGCCAAGTTCGCCCACGTGCTGCTGCCGGGTTCGAGCTTTCTGGAAAAGAATGGCACCTTTACCAACGCCGAGCGGCGCATCAACCGGGTGCGCAAGGTGATGCCGCCGGTGGCTGGCAAGCAGGATTGGGAGATCACCCAGGAGCTCGCCAACGCCCTGGGCTACCCGATGAACTACGCCCACCCCTCGGAGATCATGGACGAGATCGCCCAGCTGACGCCAAGCTTTACCGGGGTGAGCTACCAAAAGCTCGAAGAGCACGGCAGCCTGCAGTGGCCCTGCAACGACGAGCACCCGGAGGGCATGCCCACCATGCACGCGGTCAATTTCCCCATCGGCCTTGGCCGTTTTGCGATCACCGAGTACGTGGCAACAGAGGAGCGCACCAACCGCCGCTTCCCGCTTTTGCTCACCACCGGGCGGATTCTCAGCCAGTACAACGTGGGCGCACAGACCCGGCGCACGGATAACCAGCGCTGGCACGACGAAGACGTACTGGAGCTGCACCCGAGCGATGCCGATGTACGCGGCGTACGCGACGGGGATTGGCTGGGCATCACCAGCCGCTCGGGGCAGACGGTGCTGCGTGCACGGCTTAGCGAGCGCATGCAGCCCGGGGTGGTCTACACTACGTTCCATCACCCCGGCAGTGGCGCCAACGTCATCACCACCGATAACTCGGATTGGGCCACCAACTGCCCCGAATACAAGGTTACCGCCGTGCAGGTAGAAAAAGTCAGCCAGCCCTCCGCCTGGCAGCAGCGCTTCACCTCGTTTGATCAGGCCCAGAAGGGGTATCTGGCGAAGGCGCAGCAGGAGGCGCCATGAGCGTCGCGCGCGAACTCGATGCGGCCGCCCGGCGCACGCCGGCCCAGGCGCGCCAGCCGGTGGAAGTGCGCAGAAGCGCCACCGGCTGGGGCGCCGACGACCAGGAAGATACCCTGGCGCTCGAAGTACCCATCGCGCTGGTCTATAACGGCATTTCCCATGCGGTCATGATGGCAAGCCCGGCAGACCTTGAAGATCTGGCGCTGGGCTTCAGCCTCACCGAGGGAATCATCGCGCATCCTCACGAGTGCTACGACCGGGAGGTCAAACAGGAGATGAACGGCCTGGCCGTTCATCTGAGTATTGCCACCCAGCGCCTGATGGCACTCAAGGAGCGCCGACGCAGCATGACCGGGCGTACCGGCTGCGGGCTATGCGGCACCGAAGCCCTTGATCAGGCGATTCGGCCCGTTCCTTGGGTGAGTGCGCCGCCAGTGGATGACGCCGCCATTCAGCAGGCGCTGGGGGAAATGGATGCCCACCAGCCGCTCAAGGCGGCCACGGGAGCCGTACATGGCGCTGCCTGGTGCAACCTGCAGGGCCACATTCAGCGCCTGCGCGAGGATGTGGGCCGGCACAACGCGCTGGACAAGCTGATCGGCTCGCTTGCCAGTGATGGCACGCCGCGCGAGGAAGGCTTTGTGCTGGTGTCCAGCCGGGCCAGCTACGAAATGGTGCACAAGTGCGCCAGCGCGGGTATCGGCGCGCTGGTCGCCGTTTCTGCCGCGACGTCACTGGCCGTGGAGCAGGCCCAGGCGGCAGGCCTGCTGCTTGTTGGGTTTGCGCGCCCCGGCCGCCACCTTATCTACCATCGCCCCGCTTCTGCACAAGGCTGAGGAGACATACCGTGTCGACCCACAACGATGCCAACCTGATTCGCATGACCAACCAGATCGCCACCAACTTGGGCTGCGGGCGTGACGAGGACGCCGCCGCAGCGGCCATCTGCCGTCACCTGGAAACCTTCTGGGCGCGCCCCATGAAACAGCGCCTGGTGGCAAGCCTGGCGCAAGACGACGCCGGGCTTTCCCCTCTGGCTCACCGCGCCGCTACCCTGCTCGCCAATCGGCTCGCCGAGCGCCAGGCCAGCTAAACATCAGCTATCGAAAGCGCGGCCTTGAGCCGCGCTTTTTAATGGGCCGTCAACCTCTAAAACCGCCTTGCTTTAACTGCCAAGAGTATTTAAATTCAGTTAATTAAACATGATATTTATCATTTGTTAATTAAAGTTACCCATTTAGCGACTATTTCGATGCAATAAACGACTTTTTTCAAGGAATACGTACCCTTTAATAACCTGGGTTAAGGTCATGAAGGGTCGTTAGGTTCACTGTGGGCAGGTGGTGGCCAGGGATGGCCCGTTTTGGCAAGATGCCAGCCACCCTTTTTGGCTGCCCTGACCTTTTTCCGCCTGGTCATGGCAGCCTTTTTATTTATGGCCGATCAATGGTTTGCGGACGGCGTTCGTCGAGCATTCCTTTATCGAGAATGAAGCGGATGATCTCCTCGAGCCCCACGCCATCGTAAAGGTTGGTGAACACGAAGGGCCGCTCGCCGCGCATCTTTTTCGAATCCCGCTCCATCACCTCGAGCGAGGCGTGCACCTGTTCGGCGATGTCGATCTTGTTGATGATGAGCAGATCGGATTTGGTGATGCCCGGCCCGCCCTTGCGCGGGATCTTGTCGCCGGCTGAGACGTCGATCACGTAGAGCGTGAGATCGGAAAGCTCCGGGCTGAAGGTCGCCGAGAGGTTGTCACCGCCGGACTCCACCAGCACCAGCTCCAGATTCGGGTGGCGGCCCTGCAGCTCGTCGATGGCCGCCAGGTTCATCGAAGCATCCTCGCGAATCGCGGTATGCGGACAGCCGCCGGTCTCCACCCCGAGGATACGATCCGCCGGTAGCGCGTCGTGCTTGAGCAGAAAATCCGCGTCCTCGCGGGTGTAAATATCGTTGGTCACCACGGCGATATCGTAATGATCGCGCAGCGCCAGGCAGAGCTGCTTGAGTAGCGCGGTCTTGCCGGAGCCGACCGGGCCACCGACCCCTACGCGTAAACAGTGTGTCATCTCGTTCTCCTGATAGTGGTCAACTTCTGAACAGCCGGGAATACTGGGTTTCGTGCAGCGCGCTTGCCAGCGCCACGCCGGGCAGCGCCGGGCCGAGCTCGCTGTCATCAAGGGTGAGCGCCTCGTCCACGGCCCGGGAAAGCGCGGGCCGAAGCCGCTCGATGAGGCGCTGGGCGGCGGTATGGCCCAACGGCAGCGCCTTGCAGGCCACCGCCAGCTGGTTTTCGAGCCACGCCCAGCCAAAGCCGAGCAGCGCCTGGCGGCGCCCTACTTTTCGTGTAAAAGCGGTGTAAGCAAAAAGCGTTACGTAACCCGCCTGATCGGGAAGCCATTCTTTCTCGGGCAAAAGCGAAAGGCTCCCCAAAAGACGCGCGAGGGACGCACCCAGCCGGCTCTCCTCGGCGGCGAGCTCGGCGGTTTCGCGGGTGGCGGCAAGCCACGCGTCCCACTCGGCGACGGCGGCGCTATCGCCTTCGTTAAGCGCATCGTAAAGCCTGGCGATCACCGGCAGCTCACAGCGTGTCAGGCCATCTTCCAGCACGCCCTCGAGCCATTCGGCCAGGCTCGCCTCATCGCTCACCCAGCCGAGTTCGAAGGCGCTTTCGAGCCCTTGTGAAAAGGCGAAGGCCCCGATGGGCAGCGCCGGGCTGACCAGCTGCATCAGACCCAGCAGCGCCAGGTCGTCGTTGGTTTCAGTGCTCATGGTCGTGGTGGTGGTCATGATGGCCATGGGCGTGGCTATGCACGTGACTGGGCGCGTGGCTGTGTGAATGGCCGTGAGAATGCCCGTGCCCGCCGGTCTGGCTGTAGGCGCCGGGCTCCGGGTCGAAGGTGGCGTTGTGATGTTCGAGTTCGGCGCCCAGGCGCTCGGCCAGCTCTTCGAGCACGTGATCCGGCGGGAAGCGCACCCAGCCGCCCTTCTCGTCTTCGCCGAGTGCGAGCTGTACGTGGCGGTTGCCAAGATGGTAGGCAAGGCGCGCCAGCGGCAGGCCAGGCGCGATACGCGCGGTCACCACCGGTTCGATGGCGGCGCACACGCGGATCACCTCGCCGCTTTCGGCTTTCAGGCCTTCGCCGCTTCGCAGCACCGGGCCGCGGTCGAGAAACAGGCCCAGGGCTTGCCCGGCGTCACTTTCGGCTTTCAGGCGCCCGCGGATGCGCAGCTCGAAGGGCAGCGTGAGGGTATCGCTGGCGGCGCTTTCGTCGATGGGGCCGAGGCGTTCTATCAGTTTCAGCATGATCTGCTTCCTTCGAAAATTGTATGGCTGAGCCGGGGGTAGACCGTAGAGAGGGTCTTTTGCCATGGATGGCAAAAGTAGCGTACAGGGACGTATTCACAGCGCCCTCTCGTAGGTCTACCCCCGGCGCCCCCCAAGCTGAAGAGCCATTGTCAAAACAGGTGGTATCGCTGGGCCAGCGGCAGCTCCGTGGAGGGTTCGCAGGTCAGAAGCTCGCCGTCGCAGCGTACTTCATAGGTCTGCGGGTCCACGGTGAGTTCAGGGCAGGCATCGTTGTGCTTCATGTCCTTCTTGCGCACCCCGCGTACGTTCTTGCACGCCGATAGTTCGCTTTGCAGCCCCAGCCGCTCCTTGAGGCCGGCATCGATCGCCGCCTGGCTGACGAAACTCAGCCGGGTCAGGCTCGCCGCGCGGCCGAAGGCGCCGAACATGGGCCGGTAGTGCACCGGCTGCGGCGTGGGGATCGAGGCGTTGGGGTCGCCCATGGGGGCCGCGGCGATCATGCCGCCTTTCAGAATCAGCGCGGGCTTCACGCCGAAAAACGCCGGCTTCCAGAGCACCAGGTCGGCCAGCTTCCCCACTTCGACCGAGCCCACCTCGTGAGCGATGCCGTGGGTGATCGCCGGGTTGATGGTGTACTTGGCGATGTAGCGCTTGGCGCGCAGGTTGTCGGCGCCCAGGGCTTCGTCTTCCGGCAAGAGGCCACGCTGGAGCTTCATCTTGTGGGCGGTCTGCCAGGTGCGGCAGACCACCTCGCCCACCCGGCCCATGGCCTGGGAGTCCGAGGCGATCATCGAGATCACGCCCAGATCATGCAGGATATCCTCGGCGGCGATGGTCTCGCGACGGATGCGCGAGTCGGCAAAGGCGACGTCTTCCGGGATGTTCGGGTCCAGGTGGTGGCACACCATCAGCATGTCCAGGTGCTCGTCGATGGTGTTCACCGTGTAGGGGCGCGTCGGGTTGGTGGAGGACGGCAGCACGTACTCCAGCGAGCAGGCGGTGATGATATCCGGCGCGTGGCCGCCCCCGGCGCCTTCGGTGTGGTAGGTGTGGATACCGCGCTCCTTGAATGCCGCGAGCGTATCCTCGACGAAGCCCGACTCGTTGAGCGTGTCGGTGTGGATGGCGATCTGAACGTCATAGCGCTCCGCCACGCTCAGGCAGGTGTCGATGGAGGCCGGCGTCGTGCCCCAATCCTCGTGAAGCTTCAAGCCCATCGCCCCGGCGTCGAGCTGCGCTTCCAGCCCTTCCGGCAAACTGGCGTTGCCCTTGCCGAGCAGGCCGATGTTCATGGGAAGCTCGTCCACCGCCTGGAGCATCCTGCCGATATGCCAGGCGCCGGGGGTGCAGGTGGTGGCATTCGAGCCGGTGGCGGGGCCGGTTCCGCCGCCGAGCATGGTGGTCACCCCGCTCATCAGCGCCTCTTCAACCTGCTGGGGGCAGATGAAGTGAATGTGGGCGTCGATGCCGCCGGCGGTGAGAATCTTGCCTTCGCCGGCGATCACCTCGGTGCCGGGGCCGATGACGATATCCACCGCCGGCTGGGTGTCCGGGTTGCCCGCCTTGCCGATGGCGGCGATGCGCCCCGCCTGCAGCCCCACGTCCGCCTTGACGATGCCCCACCAGTCGAGAATCAGGGCGTTGGTGATCACGGTGTCCATCACCGCGGAATCGACGCGCTGGCTCTGGCCCTGGCCATCCCGGATCACCTTGCCGCCGCCGAATTTCACTTCCTCACCATAGTGGGTGGCGTCGCTTTCGACCTCGATCCAGAGCTCGGTGTCGCCCAAACGCACGCGGTCGCCCACCGTGGGGCCGTACATGTCGGCGTAGGCCTGGCGGCTGATTTTGTTGGTCGTCATTGATCGTCTCCTTCGAGCGGGCCCATCACGTCGCCGCGAAAGCCGTAGATATGGCGCTTGCCGACGAAGGGAATCAGCGTGACCTCGCGAGTCTGGCCCGGCTCGAAGCGGATCGCGGTGCCCGCGGCCACGTCCAGGCGAAAGCCGCGGGTGCGGTCGCGGTCGAACGTCAGCGCCGGGTTCGCCTCGGCAAAATGGTAGTGGGAGCCGAGCTGGATCGGCCGGTCGCCGGTGTTGGCGACCTCCACCGTGATGCGGTCACGGCCCGCGCACAGCTCGATCTCGCCCTCTTTCAACTGGTACTCGCCAGGAATCATGGCAGCCTCCACGTGGTGTAACGCTAGTTGATCGGCGTGTGAACGGTCACGAGTTTCGTGCCGTCGGGAAACGTCGCCTCGACCTGCACCTCGTCGACCATTTCCGCCACGCCCTCCATCACGTCGTCGCGCGTCAATATTTCGCGGCCAAGGCTCATCAGCTCGGCCACGCTCTTGCCGTCGCGGGCGCCCTCCATGATCTCGAAGCTGATCAGCGCCACCGCTTCCGGGTAGTTGAGCTTCAGCCCGCGCGCTTTTCGCCGCTCGGCCAGCTGCGCGGCGGAGAAAAGCAGCAGCTTGTCCTTGTCTCTCGGGGTCAATTCCATGAAGCGTCTTCCTCCAGAAGGATCAGGTTAACCAGATGCGCGGCGTATGCGCCTCGCACTCGATCAAGCGGGGCCGCAGTACCGCCCAGGCCTGCTCGCAAAGCGCCCAGGCTTCATTGCGGGAGTGGCCCAGGTAGCGCAACAGCAGCACGCCCTGGCGCGCGGTGACCGCCCAGTGCGAGGCGTTCGGCAGCGCTTCGCGCAGCGCCTCGACGGCGTCTGCCGCATTCGCAAGCCCTACGGCCCAGAGCGTGGCCTGCACCGTGGCGCCGCCCTGGCCCCAGCGGCCGGTAAAGCGCGGATGCAGCGGGTCCAGCGGCTGGCGCTCGAGCCACACGGGCCTGCCGTCCAGCGTCAGGCGAAAGTGCTGCTCGATGCGCCCGCTGGCAAACGGCAGCGCGCTTGCCGGGCGGCCCAGCGCCATGATTTCCCAGCCCAGGCATTTGGCCGTGCCATGAAGCGCCACGTGGGTACGCTGCTCGCCTTTCGAGCCGTCAAAGGCGATGGTCTCCTGGGGCAGCCACTCGAGCACTCCGCCATCTTCCACGCTGAGCTCGGTGTGCTGGGCCCAGGCCACGCCCTGGCTATCCGCCTTGTAGAGCTTGTTGGCGGCGGGCGTGGTCAGAAGCGCGTGGGCGCCGTGCTCGATGTGCGCGCTCACGGTCAGGGCGTCACCACTCACCAGGCCGCCCGGCGGATGCAGCACGTAGACATGGCAGGCGCCCGCGCGCCCTTCCGGGTAAAACGGGCGCTGCACGCGAAGCGGGCCCTGGTGGCGCGCCTGGGTTAGCCGCGTGGCGCCATCACGCCAGGCAAACCGCAGGCCCAGCGACGCCGCCCAGCGGCGCTGGTCGTCGAAGCGGTGACCGGAATCCGCGACCGGTAGTGCGCTATCGCAGTGGGTCATGGAGCTTTCGCTTTTCAGTTGACGGAGTCATTCACCGGTAAATGCAATTAATGCGCCAAAATGGTGAAAGGCATCAAATACGCATTCGATAGGCGTTGTCACTTCCCCGATGTGTCACATCCACGTTCACATGATGCACTGAAAAAGCCCAACCAGAGCCACCTATGCACCATTTGAAGGCAACAGGACGCTTGCGATGCACAGCAGATTGTTCGTGCGTCGCAGGCAGGAGCCGCTAGACAACGCCAACGCCTGCGCATTGCGCGTATATAGCAACCGATACCGCGGCCTAATTGTGCTTTTACGTGACGGCCATGCCTGAAGGAGAGCCCGGTGCTCAGCAATGGGAAGAGGGGGTAGATGGTAGCCGCCGGCGCTGTCGACTTCCCCTCACTGCATGGCATCAAGGTTCCAGGCAAGCCCCAACCGGGTGTGGATAACTCAAACCGTCAGGTGCTGCTTGATCAGTTCCTGCGATAGCTCCCCGATCTCGCCTTTGGCCACCGGGCGGCCGCGGTCCATGATCACGAAGCGGTCGGCGTACTTGCGCGCAAAGGGCAGCTTCTGTTCGACGAGCAGTACCGTCAGGCCGTCCTCCTCGATCAGCTGGCGGATCACCTGGCCGATCTGGGCCACGATGTTGGGCTGAATGCCCTCGCCGGGCTCGTCGAGGATCAGCAGTTTCGGTTCGATCACCAGCGCCCGGCCAATGGCGAGCTGTTGCTGCTGCCCGCCGGAGAGATCGCCGCCGCGGCGGTGCTTCATCTCCTCGAGCACCGGGAAGAGCTCGAAAATTCGCGCGGGGATTTTTTTCAGCCCGTCGCCGCGGGCGGCAAGCCCCGTGCGCAGGTTCTCCTCGACCGTGAGCATGGGAAAGATCTGCCGCCCCTGGGGCACGAAGCCAATGCCGAGCCGTGAGCGCGCCTCGACGGCCTTGCGGGTCAGCTCGATCCCCCCTTCCCCGCCCTGGAACACCAGCGCGCCGCTTTTCACCGCGACCTCGCCCATGATGGCCTTCATCAGCGTGGTCTTGCCCACGCCGTTTCTGCCCATCACGCAGGTGCACTGGCCCCGGGGTACGTCGAGATCGAGATCCCAGAGGGTGTGGCTTTCGCCGTAGAACTGATTGAGTTTTTCGATGGCGAGCATCAGGCGATCTCCTCGTCGTCGGCGCCCAGATAAACCTCCACGACCTTCGGGTCGTTGGACACCTGATCCATGCTGCCCTCGGCCAGCACGCTGCCCTGGTGGAGCACGGTGACCTGGCGGGCGATGGAGCGCACGAAGCCCATGTCGTGTTCGACCACCACCACCGACTGCTTGCCGGCCAGGCTCGTCAGAAGCTCGGCGGTGCGCTCCATCTCCTGCTCGGTCATCCCGGCGACGGGCTCGTCGACCAGCAAAAGCCGCGGGCGCTGCATCAGAAGCATGCCGATCTCCAGCCACTGCTTTTGACCGTGCGACAGTATCCCCGCCGGCTGAAAGCGAAGCCCGGTCAGGCCGATGGTTTCCAGCACCTCCTCGATGCGGTCCTGGATCTCGCCGGTCAGGCGCGCGGTCAGCGTGGGGAAGATGCGCTTGTCGGCCGCCATGGCGAGCTCCAGGTTCTCGAACACGCTGAGCGCCTCGAACACCGTGGGTTTCTGGAACTTGCGCCCGACGCCCAAGCTTGCGATCTCGGGCTCGGTCATCTGCAACAGGTTATGACGACTGCCGAACCAGACGCTGCCCGCGTCGGGCCGCGTCTTGCCGGTGATGATATCCATCATGGTGGTCTTGCCCGCGCCGTTGGGGCCGATGATGCAGCGAAGCTCGCCATCGTCGATGGTCAGGTTCAGCTTGTCGATCGCCTTGAAGCCGTCGAAGCTGACCGTGACGTCTTCCAGGTAGAGAATCGGGCCGTGGCGCACGTCCACTCTGGATGCCCGCGGGGTCATGAAATCGAACACCCGGTCGCGAGTCCTGATCTCCTGTAAAAGGCTCATGCGCTCGCCTCCTTCGGTTGATGATCGGCCCGCCGTGTGAACCCGGGCAAAAGCCCCGCCACGCCCCTGGGCAGCAATACGGTGACCAGCACGAACAGCCCGCCGAGGGCGAAGAGCCAGGCATCCGGCATCACGCCGGTAAACACGGTCTTGGCGTAGTTGACCAGAATCGCGCCGATCACCGCGCCATAGAGCGTGGCCCGCCCGCCAAGCGCCACCCACAAGACGATCTCGATGGAGAACAGTGGCGAGAACTCGCTCGGGTTGATGATGCCGACCTGGGGCACGTAGAGCGCGCCGGCCACGCCCGCGAGCATGGCGGACACCACGAACACGAAGAGCTGGAAGCGCTCGACCCGGTAGCCGATGAAGCGCGTGCGCGCCTCGGCGTCCCGCGTGGCCACGCACACCCGGCCAAGCTTGCTGGTCACGATCGCCCGGCAGAGGATATAGCCCAGCGCCAGCGCCACCCCGGAGGCGATGAACAGCCCCAGCCGGGTATCGCTGCTGCGCAGGTTGAAGCCGAGGATTTCACGGAAATCCGTCAGGCCGTTGTTACCGCCAAAGCCCATTTCGTTACGGAAGAACGCCAGCATCAGTGCAAAGGTCAGCGCCTGGGTGATGATCGAGAGATACACCCCGGTCACCCGGGAGCGAAACGCCAGAAAGCCGAACACCAGCGCCAGAAGCCCGGGGGCGAGCAGCACCATGGCAAACGCAAACCAGGCCATGTCGAAGCCGTGCCAGTACCAGGGCAGGCTCTCCCAGTTGAGAAACACCATGAAGTCCGGCAGCACCGGGTGGCCGTAGGTGCCGCGCTCGCCGATCTGGCGCATCAGATACATGCCCATGGCGTAGCCGCCGATGGCGAAAAACGCCCCGTGGCCGAGGCTCAGAATGCCCAGATACCCCCAGACGAGATCCACCGCCACGGCGAGCAGTGCGTAGCTCAGGTACTTGCCGAACAGGTTCACCGTGTAGGCGTTGACGTGCAGCGCGTGGCCTCGGGGCAGCGCCACGTGCAGCACGGTGACGATGACCAGCGCCGCCAGCAGCACGCCGAGGAAAATCTGCGTGGCGCGCTCATGAAACGGGCGGGCCAGCCAGAAGCGGCCCGAAGTCGAATGCAGGCTCATCGCTTAACCCTCCGCCGCGCGGCCCTTCTGCGGGAAGAGTCCCCGCGGGCGCTTTTGAATGAACAGGATGATGAACACCAGCACGATGATCTTGGCCAGCACCGCGCCCGCCCAGGGCTCGAGCACCTGGTTGATGACACCCAGCGATAGCCCCGCCACCAGCGTGCCCCAGAGATTCCCCACGCCGCCGAACACCACCACCATGAACGAATCGATGATGTAGTTCTGGCCCAGGTTCGGCCCCACGTTGGTGAGCTGGGAAAGCGCTACCCCGGCAAGCCCGGCAACGCCAGAGCCCAGCGCGAAGGTGAGGATATCCACTCGGGTGGCGCGAATGCCCATGGCGCGGGCCATGGCGCGGTTCTGGGTGACGGCGCGCACCTCCAGCCCCAGGCGCGTGCGGCGCATGACCAGCATCAGCGCCGCAAACACGAAGAGCGCAAAGCCCATCACGTAAAGCCGGTTCAAGGTCAGCGACAGCGCATCGTTGATGACCAGTGACCCGCTCATCCACTCCGGCGTGATCACCGTGCGGTTGAGCGGCGAGATCACCGTGCGTACCAGCTGCTGGAGGATCAGGCTGATGCCGAAGGTGGCCAGCAGCGTCTCCAGCGGGCGGCCCTTGAGGAACTGGATGACGCCTCGCTCGATGGCGATGCCGACAAGTGCGGCCACCAGAAAGCCTGCCGGGATGGAGAGCACGAGCGCCAGGCCCGGCTGGCCGGGCAGAAGCTGCTGCATCATCCAGGTGGTGTAGGCACCCAGCATCATCAGCTCGCCGTGGGCCATGTTGATCACGCCCATCACGCCAAAGGTGATGGCAAGGCCAATCGCTGCGAGCACCAGCACCGAGCCAAGGCTCAGCCCGAAGTAGAGCGTCTCGACGCCGCGGTTGAGCTTCAGGTTCTGCTCGACGCTGGCAAGCGCCGCACGGGCAGCGTCCGCCACCACCGGGTCGTCGCCGCTGGCCGCGCGGTTGAGCGCGACCCGGGCGCGTGGGTGAAGGCTCCCCGACAGCGCCTCGACGCCTGCCATCTCACCGTTTTCGGCCTGGTAGATCGCCAGCGCCTGGCCCAGGCGGCGGCGCACGTAGTCGTCCTCGGCCTCCTCGATCACGGGCACCAACGTCTCGGCAAGCGCCTCGTCCACCTCGCCCAGCAGCCGGTCGGCGGAGCTGCGCCGGCGCTCGACGTCGGGCGAGATGAGATCCACCACCGCGATGGCGCTTCGAAGCTGGTTGCGCAGCGCGTTGTTGATACCGATCCGGTCGAGCTCGCGGCGCGACATCTCGCCAAGCGCCTCGCCGGTCAGGGCATCTTCCACCGGCCAGTTGCGCCCGGCATTATCCAGCACCACCACGAAGCGGCCGTCGTCCGCGCGCTGCAAACGGCCGTCCAGAAGCGCCTGAAGCCACTCCCGGGCGCGTTCGTCGTCGCTTTGCACAATGGCGGTGATCGCTTCGCCCTTGTCGCGGTAGGAGTCCACGTCCAGGGTTTCGAGCAGCGCGGCGCCGGGGTCACTGCCTGGCGCGGCGGTTTGCGCCGCGGCACTCGGCAGAAAACCGGCCAGCAGACACAGCAGCGCCCAGAAAAGGAAACGCCTCATGAGGTTGTTCCTTCGAAAAGAAGTGAAGAGATAGCGTGCTCCCTTGCCACCCGGGCGGGCGGCAAGGGGGAAGGATTACTCAGCGAGCGCCGCTTCGGCTTCTTCGGCGGCGGTGCTGCCACCGCAGGAGCCGTTGACGACGTTGAAGTTGCCGCACGCCATGGGTTTGCGCCAGTCGGCAATCAGATCGCGGGAGCCCGGCAGGTAGTCGGACCAGGCGTCCCCGGCCACGGTGGAGGGCGTCTGCCAGACGATGTCGAACTGGCCGTTGTCCTGCACTTCACCGATCAGTACCGGCTTGGTGATGTGGTGGTTGGGCATCATCGCCGCATAGCCGCCGGAGAGATTCGGCACCGTCACGCCGATGATGGCCTCCTTGATGGCGTCGACGTCCGTGGTGCCCGCCTTGCGCACGGCTTCCGCCCACATGTTGAAGCCGATGTAATGCGCTTCCATCGGATCGTTAGTCACCGCCTCTTCGTCGCCGGTCCAGTCGATCCAGGCGTCGATGAAGTCGTAGTTCTCGTCGGTATCGACGCTCATGAAGTAGTTCCAGGCCGCCAGGTGGCCGACCAGCGGGCCGGTGTCGATGCCGGAAAGCTCCTGCTCACCCACGGAGAAGGCGATGACCGGAATGTCGGCGGCATCGATGCCCTGGTTGGCAAGCTCGCGGTAGAACGGAACGTTGGCGTCGCCGTTGATGGTGGAAACCACCGCGGTCGGCTTGCCCGCTTCACCGAAGCGGCGGATCTCGGAGACGATGTTCTGCCAGTCCGAGTGCCCAAACGGCGTGTAGTTGACCATGATGTCCTCGTCCGCCACGCCGTGCTCGTCCTTCAGGAAGGCTTCGAGGATACGGTTGGTGGTGCGCGGGTAGACGTAGTCGGTACCCACCAGGGCAAAACGTTCGATACCGACGTCGTTGATCAGGTACTCGACGGCGGGGATCGCCTGCTGGTTGGGCGCCGCCCCGGTGTAGAAGACGTTCTCAGAGGACTCCTCGCCCTCGTACTGCACCGGGTAGAAGAGCAGGCCGTTGAGCTCTTCGACCACCGGCAGCACCGCCTTGCGCGATACCGAGGTCCAGTTGCCGAAAATGACGTCCACCTCTTCCTGCTCGAGAAGCTCGCGCGCGCGCTCGGCAAACAGCGGCCAGTTGGAGGCCGGGTCGACCACCACGGCTTCAAGGTCCCGCCCCAGCAGACCGCCCGCCTCGTTCTGCTGCTCGATGAGCATCTCGACGGTGTCCTTCAGGGTCGATTCACTGATCGCCATGGTGCCGGAGAGCGAGTGCAAGATACCGACCTTGATCGGGTCGTTCTCCTGGGCCACGGCGTGGGCGCCTGAGCCCATCAGGGCGGCGGCCACGGCGGTGGACACGAGACGAGAGGACAGAACTGTGCGCGTTGACTTGGCCACGTGGATCTCCTTGCGCCCTTCGAGAGGGCTCGTTGTTTGAGTGGCGAGCCCTATCCAGAAAGCTCGCGAGG
This sequence comes from Vreelandella aquamarina, assembly GCF_020075495.1. Lineage (GTDB taxonomy): Bacteria > Pseudomonadota > Gammaproteobacteria > Pseudomonadales > Halomonadaceae > Vreelandella > Vreelandella aquamarina_A. Next base: position 338,248 of record NZ_JABYQT010000004.1, on the reverse strand, counting down.
TATCGTTCTTGACGATCACCCAACAAGAAGTGCAAAGCGTGCGCCAACATGAATCGAATTCTATAAAACCTCTTTTTCTTAATGACTTGCAGAAACCAAACAACGCTTCGGCCCACGGTTACGCACCAGCAGGGCGCAGCCTTCACCAACACCTTCACGCTCGCCGCGCACCAAAACGAGCGCCTGCACCACAAGCGCCCGCGCAAAAAAAAGCGCCCGAAACGGGCGCTGAAAAAGGGGTAAGTGGTTTACGCCGCGCGCTGGCGACGCTTTTTCAAGAGCGGCAGCCCCAGGGAGAGTACCGCCAGTGCCAGCAGCGCCAGCGAAATCGGCTTGTCGATGAAGATCGACCAGTCACCGCCGGAGATCTGCAGCGCCCGACGCATGGACTCCTCCATGATGTTGCCGAGAATCAGCGCGAGAATCAGCGGTGCCGCCGGGAAGCCGAACAGGCGCATGCCAAGGCCCAGAAGGCCGAAACCGAGCAGCAGTAGCAGATCGAACACGCTGAAGCTCATGCCGTAGACGCCGATCATGCAGAAGATCAGGATCAACGAGAGCAAAAGCGGCTTGGGCAGATCCAGAATCTTGGCGATCAACGGGATCAGCGGCAGGTTCAGCACCAGCAGGAAGATATTACCGATGTACATGCTCGCCACCACGCCCCAGAACACGTCCGGGCGCTGCTCGAGCATCATCGGCCCGGGGGTCACGCCCATGACCAGCAGCGCGCCGAGCAGCACCGCCGTGGTACCGGAGCCGGGCACGCCGAGGGTCAGAAGCGGAACAAACGAGCCGGTGCAGGCCGCGTTGTTGGCGGCTTCCGGGGCGGCCACGCCCTTGATGTTGCCCTTGCCGAAGGTGTCGCCATCCTTCGCGATGCGTTTTTCCATGCTGTAGCCCAGAAACGAGCCGATGGTGGCGCCGGCGCCCGGCAGCACGCCGGTGAAAAAGCCCAGCACCGAGCTTCGGCTGACCGGGCCGGCGATCTGGCCCACTTCAGAACGGGACAGCTTGAGCGAGCCGATGGCGTTGCGTGGTGCTTCCTTGCCACCACCACCGCGCAGCAGCATGTAGAACACCTCGGCCAGCGCGAAGATGCCCAGCGCTACCACCAGAAAGTCGATACCGTCGAGCAACTGCGCCGAGCCGAAGGTGTAGCGTTCGGTGCCGGTCTGCATGTCGATGCCCACGATCGAGATCATCACCCCGACGACAGCCGCAATCAGGCCTTTCACCAGGGATTTATCCGACAGTGAAACGACGGCAGTCAACCCCAGGACCATCAGCGCGAAGTACTCTGCCGGGCCAAAGCTTACCGCCACCTTGGAAAGCAGCGGCGCTACCAGCATCAAAAACACGATGGATACCGTGCCGCCCACGAAGGAGGAGTAGGCGGCAATCGCCAGCGCCTTGCCCGCCAGGCCTTTTTTCGCCATGGGGTAGCCATCAAACGAGGTGGCCACCGTACCCGCGACACCCGGCGCGTTCAGAAGAATCGACGAGGTGGAGCCGCCGAAGATGGCGCCATAGTAGACCCCGGCCATCAGAATCAGGCCCGAGGAGGGCTCCATGGCAAAAGTGATCGGGATCATCAGCGCCAGTGCGCTGATCGGCCCAAGGCCCGGCAGCATGCCGATGATGGTGCCGGCAAATACACCGGCAAAGACATAGGCGATATTGATCGGCTCGAGCGCGATGCCAAAGCCGTACATCAGATTGTTCAAGGCATCCATGAAATCTACCCTTTTGAAGACCTGCTCGAAATCACGTTAGAAGGGCAGAACGCCCGTCGGCAGATAGACATCCATGACGCGGGTCATGGTGAGATAAAGCGCCAACACCACGCCAAGTGACGTCAGCAGGTTCACGCCGTGGCGGCGGTAGCCGTAGTAGGCAGTCAGCCCCACGCACAGGATCGTAGATGCCAGCACGAACCCGAGCGGCACCAGCAAGAAGGCGTAGGCGGCAATGGCCAGCGCCGTGACGATGACCCGCGCCCAGGGCGTCAGCCACAGGGGCCCACGAACGGTAGGGTCGTTTTCAATTTCATCGGCCCCGGCAATCGCGCCCGGCTTTTCAAAGAACAGCAGGCAGGAGAGCAGCAGAAGGGTCGCCCCCAGCACCTTGGGAAACAGGTCGGAGTCGACCGGACGCGGCAGCGGAAACGTGGGCACCTGCCACGCCATGGCCAGATAAGCCGCAGCGAACAGCCCCAGCACCATCGCCAGCCACTGGTTGGTATTCAATTTCGTCATTGGGGTTCTCCGTGAGCACGCGGGACCGTCGCGGACAGGCGTACCCGGCAGCCCACAGGGCCACCGGGTACGTACAGCATGGTTCTATAAGGTGATTATTGGCGCAGCAGGCCCAAATCGCTCAGCACGCTGCTGAACTGCTCCTGCTGCTCGTCCAGAAACACACCGAACTCTTCGCTGTTCTGATAGGCATCGATCCAGCCCAGCTGGTCACGCGCCTGCTGCCAGCCGTCGGTGTCGAGCATTTCAGCGAACAGGTCTTCGTAGTAGGTGACCGCCTCGGCAGGCATGTCCGGCGCGCCCATCACGCCACGCCAGATATCGAAGGTGTAATCCACCCCCTGCTCCTGGTAGGTCGGCACATCGGCAAGCCCGCCGCTCAGACGCTCAGGGGCGGAAACGCCCAGCGCACGAATCTGGCTGCCTTCACCCAGCTGGCCGACCGCTTCGCCGGCGCCGGTGATCACCGCTTCGATATGTCCGCCCATCAGGTTGGTCATGGCATCGCCACCACCGGAGAACGGGATGTAGTTGACGCTCGAGGCATCAAGGCCCGCCGCCGATGCAAGGCCAGCAATGGAGATATGGTCCATGGAGCCTGGGGCGCTGCCGCCACCGATGCTCAGACGGGGGTTCTCCTTGAGCGCATCGAACAGGTCATTGATGGTCTCGTACTCAGAGTCGGCGGAGACCAGCACGATGGAGTAGTCGGTAATCAGGCGTGCTACCGGGGTGAAATCGGTGTGGTCATAGCGCGAAGCGCCGGCCAGCGGCACCAGGATCAGCGGCGGGCTGGTGGCGAACAGCTTGTGCGGGTTGCCGCTGTCACGGGCGATCTGTGCCCAGGCGACCGCTCCACCGCCACCGGGGACGTTGATGGCGGCAAAGTTCTTGTCCGCCAGGCCTTCTTGCTGAATGACGCGCGAGACGGTGCGCACCAGGGTATCCCAGCCACCGCCCGGGTTGGCCGGCGCGACGAATTCGATCGACTTGCTCGGCGTCCACTCCTGGGCGTGAGCGGTCGTGGTCATTGCCGTCAGAGCGGCCATCGGCAGGGCAAGCACGGCTAGGCGCTTCAAGGAAAGCGAGGTCATTGGCGTTCTCCACATTTGAATGTTGTTGTGTGGCCCACTGTTATTTTGTCGTGGTTACGCCGCGAACGTTAGAAGACCCCTGCCCTGAACGACAAGCTTCTGGCCATAAAAGGCAAAAGATTCTTTATGGTCATTGTGTTCATTTTGTTCACGCTCCAAGCAGCTGCGCGTGCGTCAGGGAGCATCCAGCCAGACCTGGGCGGTATCGAGCACCTGGTAGCGCCGCTCGGGGCGGCCTACATCGCCATAGCCAAGCGCTGCGCTGACGTCCTTTTCGGCCACCAGAAACTCCAGGTAGCGCCGGGCCGTCGAGCGGCTGGCGCCCATGCTGCGGGCCACCTGCATGGCAGTCAGCGGTGTGCCTTCGGCGGCCAGTGCCTCGATGACCCGGTGCAGGGTAAGTCGGTCGATTCCCTTGGGCAGGGTACGCGCCGCCGGGCGCGGCGTCTCGCCAGGCTGCAGGCGGGTAAACACGTGATCCAGCTCGTCCTGACTCAATTCGTTGCGCCCGGCAAGCACCTCACGCTCACGCCGAAAACGTGCCAGCATCTGGCCCATGCGGGCAGCCTCAATGGGCTTGATCAGGTAGTCGAACACGCCGCCGCGCAGTGCCTCGGAAATCGTCTCCACCTCGCGGGCAGCTGTCACCATGACGATATCCACGTGGGTATGGTCGCGCCGGATCGCCCATAAAAGCTCCAGGCCTTCCACGTCGGGCAGGTAGGCATCCAGCAATACCAGGTGGATGCTGGCCGCGCGTTCGGCCATCAGCGCCCTGGCTTCGCTGCCGTTGCGGGCAACGCCTGCGATATAAAAGCCTTCGCTCTGCTCGATGAACGCCTTGTGAATATCGGCAATGCGGAAATCGTCTTCAACGACCAAAATGCCGTATTGCGCTTTAGACATCACGTTTTCCTCGCAGTCGGGGTCGTTTGAACGATCAGGGTACCGCACACAGGGAGCGGTCGAGCACGGCGATAAAACATGCCCCGCCCAGCTCGCTCTCCTCGAGTGTCACGGCCCCACCATGCTGGCGGCACAGGCGCGCCACCAGCGACAGCCCAATGCCGCAGTGCTTGCCGGCCTTGGTCGAAAAGCCTTCCTGGAAGATCGACTCGGCATGCGCCTCCGGCACGCCGGGGCCGTTGTCTTCCACCTCGATCAGCAGCTGCTCGCCCAGGTCGGTCAGAAACAGCCGTACCTTGGGGGAGTCCCCGTTCGGCCCGTTGAGCGCCGCGTGGCAGGCATTATCCAGCAGGTTGCCCACGACGCTCATCATTACCTCCTGGCCGGTCGCCGTGAGCGGGCAGGCAAGCGAGCTCTGCTCGTCGATCTCCATGGCCACGCCCAGCTCGCGTGCGCGGGTCAGTTTACCCAGTAACGTACCGCTGAGCACGGTATCGGCCACATGGCGCATCAAAAAGCTCATCTGCTTTTGTGCGCGTTCGGTTTCGTGATGAATCAGGGCCAGCGCCTCCTCCACGCGCTTGAGCTGCAGCAGGCCGGAAATCGTGTACAGTTTGTTGGAGAATTCATGGGCCTGGGCGCGCAGCATGTCCACGTCGCGGCTGGCCTGGGTCAGCGCCTGGGACAGATCGATGATCTCCCGTCGGCTGCGAAACGTGGCGACGGCCCCTTCGATCTCACCGTCGTGCAGAATCGGCACCCGGTTGACCACCGTCGGGTGATCGCCCAGCCACATCTGCTGGTCGAACTCCTGCTCGCCGTGGCGGAGCACTTCCAGCAGGCGCGTGTTGGGCACCACCTCTTGAATCGGCTGGCCCAGGAGCACGTGTTCATCGGGCAGGTCGAGAAAGCGCCGGGCCTGCTGATTCACCAGCGTAATATGGCCATCGCGGTTGACCGCCAGGATACCTTCGTGAATGGACTGCAGGATGGCTTCCTTTTCCATGGCCAGACGAGCAATCTCGTAGGGCTCGAGCCCCAGAATCACGCGCTTCAAGTGCTGAGAAAGCCAGTATGCGCCGGCAAAGCCCAGCACGATCATCAGCGCCACCAGCGCCCAGCCAAGGTTGGTATAGCGCGCCACATCCATCGCCACCCGGTCCATCATGAAGCCGACGGACACAAGCCCGATGATATTGCCCTCTTCATCCCAGATGGGCGTCTTTCCGCGCATGGCCGTGCCCAGCGTGCCGGTCGCTTCCGACACGTAGGATTGCCCATAAATCAGTGCCTGGTCGTTATCGCCGCCCACCATCATCTCGCCCAGGCGTTCGGGCACCGGGTGCGAGTAGCGAATCGATTGCGCATTGCCCACCACCACGTAGCGCGCACCGGTTTCCTGGCGCACCCGCTCGGCCAGCGGCTGAATGATCATCGTGGGGTCCGGGGCGTCAAAGGCGTTGATGATCTGCGGCATGCCGGCCACGGTCTTTGCCACGGCAAGCGCGCGTTCGCCCATCTGGTGGCTGATGATATCCGCCTTGCGATGATTGAGATATGTGCCCTGAGCCAGTAGCATGCCCGCCAGCAAAAGCCCCACCAGCAACATGACCTGTAGACGAAAGCTTCGCCGGTACCAACGGCGCTTGGCGCGGGTACGGCGAAAGCGTTGCAGTTCAGCGAGGGGACGAGGGTTGGTCATGGCGGAACTCTAGGTGCGCGACAGCGTCATTATGACATGCGCAGCAAAGCGGCGTAATTGCCGACTTTTGTGTCATTAACGGAGGCGTTGAGTGCTCACAGGATCAAGAACTGTCGTTTTTACGGGGATATTGCTGTCATCAGGCGCCACCCTTGCCAACCCCTTTTACGCGCCCCCTCCGCCTACCGACGACGCGCCAATTTTCAGCGGTAGCGCCGAGCTTGGCTTTACCCACCTTTCCGGCAATACCAACAGCCAGACGCTGATTGGCAAGACCCGGTTGACCTGGCTGACCGGCGACTTTACCCATTCACTGCGCGGCGACGTGCGTAACGTCAGCAAGGATGGCGAAACCAGTGCCGAACAGTACCTGATCGCCGGCCGTGAGCGGTTCGATTTCAGCGGCCCGCACTACCTGTTCGGCTTTGCCCGTTGGGAAAAGGACCGCTTTGCCGGCTACGACCAGCAGCTCTCGGCCATCGGCGGCTACGGCCGCCAGTTGCTCGATAGCCCGCGGCATTCGCTCTCGCTGGAGGCAGGCCCGGGCTATCGCAATGACCGGTTGCGTGAAGACGACAACGAGCAACTGGCCGTGACCTACACTGCCCTGGCCTATCGCTGGGGGTTTTCCGACTACGCCGATATCGAACAGGAGATGTCGGTGGAGTACACCAGCGAGAACACCACCGGCCGATCGCTCACCGCCCTGACCGCCCGGCTCAACTCCCGCATGTCGCTGCGTCTGTCCCACGAGATCAAGCACAACTCGCAACCGCCGGATGACGCCAGCGAGCGTACGGATAACACCACCAGCGCCTCACTGCTTTATCACTGGTAGGTGCTCAAAAGCATTAACACGGCTGGCCGCGGTGGGCCCAGGCAGTCATGCGCTTTTCCAGCAGGGCAAACAGTTCATACATCACCATGGCCATGGCGCTGATGACGATCAGCCCGGCGAATACCAGTCCCATGCGCATCTGCGAGCCCGCGCTCATCATCAGATAGCCGATTCCCTGATTGGACGCCACGGTTTCCGACACTACCGTACCGACAAATGCCAGGGTAATCGCTACCTTCAGCGAGGCGAAAAAGTACGGCAGCGAACGTGGCAGGCCCACTTTCAAGAGCACATCCATACGGCGTGCGCCCAGCACCCGCAGCACGTCCTCCATTTCCGGCTCAAGGGTGGCAAGGCCCGTGGCCACATTGACCACGATAGGGAAAAAGCAGATCAGAAACGCAGTCAGGATGGCGGGAATCGAGCCGATACCAAACCACACCACCAGAATCGGCACGAAGGCCACCTTGGGAATGGCGTTGAAACCGACCAGCAGCGGATAGCAGGCGTTGTACAGAAAACGCGAGGAGCCAATGATAAAGCCCAGCACCAGCCCCACGGCGACGCCAATGCCAAAGCCGATCAGCGTGGTCCAGAGTGTCTGCCAGGAGTGCGCCGCGATGGGGCCGGAATAGGTGAGCAGCGCCTGGGCGGTTTCAAGCGCGCTTGGAAAGATGAAGCTGGGTACGTCAAACAGTCGAACGAGCATCTCCCACACGGCCACCAGCACCGCCACCGCGGCCCAAGGTGCCAGACGCTCGACGCGCTTTCTCGATGGATTCATCAAGGCCCCCTTTCAATGGCTGCGCACGTCACCGATCTGGGCGCGCAGTGACTGCACCAGATCGATGAAGGGCTTTTCATAGGTCATTTCGAGCGGGCGCGGGCGCGCAAGCGAAATGGCGCGTCTTTCGATCACTCTGCCCGGGCGGCGACTCATCACATAGACCGTATCGGCCAGAAAGGCCGCCTCGCGCAGATCGTGGGTCACCAGCACGACGGTAAAGCGCTGGGCTTCCCAAAGATCGCGCAGCACGCACCAGAGTTCTTCACGGGTGAACGCGTCCAGGGCGCCAAAGGGCTCGTCGAGCATCAGAAGCCGAGGCTGATGGATCAGCGCCCGGCAGATGGAGGCACGCTGCTGCATGCCGCCGGAAAGCTGCCAGGGGTATTTATCCTCATGCTCGGCCAGCCCCACGGTGCGTAGAAGCTTGCGCGCCCAGCCGACGAACTCGTCGCGCCGTTTGCGAAACTGGTGACGGTAGGGCTTGACGATTTCCAGCGGCAGCAGCACGTTATCAAGCGTCGTGCGCCAGGGCAGCAGGTTGGCGTTTTGAAAAGCCATGCCGGAAATCTTCAGCGGCCCGGTAACCGGGCTGCCATCTACCTGCATGTGCCCCCGAGTCGGGGCATGCAGGCCGGTACAGAGTTTCATGAAGGTGGATTTCCCACATCCGGAAGGCCCTACGAAGGCCACAAACTCACCTTCGTGAATACTCAGATTGATATGCTCGATGGCATTGCCCGACCCGTCGTAGGCCAGGCTTACATCCTCAAAAGCGACAAAGGCTGACGACATCTATGGCGTCTCCAGCAGCATGCGCTCGTCAGCCGGCGGCAAGTAGCGTGAGGTAAACACGCGATCCGGTGACGGCATGGAAGGCAAATCATAGGCGTCGGCGACCAGTTGAATGGCCTCCAGCAGGCGCTGTTCATCTACTTCGCCTACGCCATTTTCACGGGCGTCAGGGGTATCCACTGCGCTTTGCAGCGCAAGCTCCAGGCGTCGAGTCTCCATGGCCGTATCGATCAGGCCGTCCCGGTTCTTGACATACGCCACGGCCGCCGCCGGATCCTGGAGCGTTTCTTCGAGCGCACGATTGAATGCCCGAAGAAACCCCTGCACGGCTTCCGAATTCTCTTCGGCGAAGGATTCACTGACGATAATGGCATTGCCGTAAAGTGGCACACCGTACTCGGGGAACGGCATGATGGTAAGCGCGTCTTCACCGATGCCGCGCTCTTCAAGGTTGAGAAGGCTGGTGAAGTAGAAACCGGTAATGGCATCCACGTCGCCTCGGACAAGCAACGTTTCGCGCAACGCAGGATCGACGTTCTGCCATTCGACGGCATCCGTTGTTAGATCATTGGCGGCGGCAAAGATGTCCCAGGCCCGGTAGCCGGTATCAAAGGCAGGCGCCGCAATGCGCTTGCCTACCAGATCCGAGGGCGACTCGATACCACTCTCCTTGAGGGCAAACACCGTGGTCGGTGTGCCGTCATAAACGACATATACTCCCTGAATGCCCGGCCCGTCGGGATTCTCCGCCAGAAACTCGATCAGTGCATTCAGGTCCCCAAAGCCCATTTCATAAGCCCCCGAGGCCACGCGGTTGATAGCCCCGGCCGACCCGCTGCCCGAGTCGATCTCAACATCGAGCCCTTCTTGCTCGAAATAGCCTTTCTGCTCTGCCATCAAAAAAGGCGCTGCCGGCCCTTCAAACCGCCAGTCCAGCTGAAAACGGACAGGCGTTGGCGCAGCGCTGGCGCTACCTGAGAGCAGCAGTGAGGCGAGTGCGCCAGCCATCAGCCGGTGACAGGTCGTTTGCGAATCGAGTATCGATGTCATCATCAAGAGCCTTGTATACAAAACGTTGCAAGGCTGCTTGCAGCAATGCGGCCAGTCTTTTGTTCATGTATTTTTTTCAACCGCTTAATAGACATAGCAAGGCTAGCCCTCGCCACCCAGGCACGCTATTGGTGCAGAAGGAGGGTTGCAGGCACCACGAGCAAACACGTTAGACTTTGGTCTATAGCCGCGATATACTGGCTACAGTTTCCTGTCCTCGCGCCATTCAATGAATGGCGCTTTTTTTTAGCTGTATACCGCGCCTTTCGGCGGTATCACGCTTCTTGATGCCCTTCTTGCAGGCTTGGGCGCCGCTCCTCTCGCCACCCAAAAGGTATTTTGATGACTCAATCGGCCCCTGATGCCGACCGCCAGACGCGCTCTTCGCTTGGCGATCCCATCGTACTCACGCTAAGCATTGGCTTCATCGTGCTTTTTCTCGCGCTCTCCCTTTACGACCTGGACCTTGTCGCCGACTCGATCAGTCGGGGCTTTGCCTGGAGCGCGCTGACCTTCGGTACCTACTTCCAGTTTCTGATGCTGTTGACGTTCTTCATCGCCATCGGGCTTGCGCTGACCCCGGCGGGCAACGCCAAGATCGGCAACCTGGAGGCACCGGAGCTGAGTACCTTCAAGTGGCTTTCGATCATCCTGTGTACGCTGCTGGGCGGTGGAGGCGTCTTCTTCGCCGCCGGCGAGCCGATCTATCACTTCGTGAACGTGCCGCCAGCCTTCGATACCGAACCAGGGGTTCCCGCCGCGGTGCCCGGGGCGCTGGCGCAGTCGTTCACCCACTGGGGGTTCGTCGGCTGGGCGATTCTTGGCTCGCTCACCGCGATCGTGCTGGCCCACGCCCACTACGTGAAAGGCCAGCCCCTGCAGCCGCGCACCCTGCTCTACCCGATCTTCGGCGAGCGCTTGATGCGTGGCCCGCTGGGTGGCGTCGTGGATACCTGCTGCATACTGGCGGTGGTGGCGGGCACCGTCGGGCCGGTCGGTTTTCTGGCCACCCAGGTCAGCCATGGCCTAGAGGTACTGTTCGGGCTGCCCAACACGTTCGTGACACGGCTTGCGGTGCTGGTGGCGCTGGGTCTTGTCTATGTGCTTTCCGCGGTCAGCGGCGTGCACAAGGGCATGCAGCTCTTGAGCCGCTTCAACGTCATGCTGGCGCTGGGCATCGGCGCGGTCATCTTTCTGTTCGGGCCAACGCTGTTTCTGTTCAACAGCTACGTTGCCGGCATGGGCACGTACATGGGCGACTTCTTCAAGATGGTCACCATGACGGCGGAAACCGCGCCGGCGGAGTGGCTGCAGTGGTGGATCGTGTTCTTCTACGCCTGGTTCATCGCCTTTGCGCCCTTGATGGCGATCTTCGTGGCGCGCATTTCCCGCGGGCGCACCATTCGCGAGATGATTCTGGCCGTGGCGGTCATCGCGCCTATCGCCACCACGGTCTGGTTCACGCTGCTCGGTGGCTCAGGCATCTATTACCAGTTGAACGGCGTGATCGACCTGACCGAGGCACTCACGAACTTCCAGTTCGACATTGCCACCCTCAGTCTGGCCCAGGCATTGCCCGGCGGCACCTGGATGGCGCTGGCGATTTTGCTGCTGACCACCATCTTCGTGGCCACCACCGGCGACTCCATGAGCTACTCCATCGCCATGGTCGGTGCTGGCCACGACAAGCCCAGCCCGTTTCTACGCGCCTTCTGGGGCGTAATCATGACGATCATGGCCGCGGTGCTTCTGGCCATGCGCGAAGGCCAGATCGCCGCCCTCCAGCAATTCATCGTGATCACCGCCGTGCCGGTCTCGCTGATTCTGCTGCCCTCGCTCTGGAACGGCCCCCAGGCAGCGTATGCGATGGCGCGTGAGCAGGGCATCATCAAGTAGGTATCAGGCCCGTTCAACGCCCAGAATATTGCATGGCCTCAGTGAGGCCATGCATTCCCTCGCTGAATATGATCGCTTCAGCCTGCCCCCTTCTCTCTGAAGGCCAGCACACGCCTAACCGTATTATCACAAGGTGCGTGAAGCCCTGGTATTGTCCAAGACAGCCTTTTTTAGCCAAACGATCATCCGTTCCCACTTCAACCATGAGAAAATGGAATGCATACGCAACTTAATTTCTTTTGTCTGTGATGCTGCGTATGTGAACAATAGCCCGTCCATTTTCCGCTCGTGTCTGGCCGCTTTTCCCCTGAAGCTCAGGCCTTGCACCACCGTGGGCGGCACTGAATCATTCCAAATAATCTAATAGCAGGAGTTAATATGAAGCCTTCCCTGTCCAAGGTCTTCTGTGGCTTGAGTGCCGGTCTTCTACTTGCTGGATGCGGTAGCGACAGCAAGCCCAATATCGCGATCGGCCCGCCCGCCAGTACCACCCAGGGCGTCTCCCAGCTCCTGTTCGACGCCTATGGCATCGGCAGCGACAAGTACAACACCTACCAGGAAGGCTTTGGCGCGGCGCTCGACGGGGTACAGGATGGCAACATCGATATCTCGATCGGCATTCTGGGGCTGCCGTCAGGCAGTATCGAGAACCTGCAGGCCTCCAGTGGCGATGTTCGCCTGCTGGGCCTGAGCGACGAGGCGATCGACTATATCGAAGCCAACAGTGCCTACCGGCGCTTCACGATCCCGGCTGGAAGCTACGCCTTCCAAGACGAGGACGTCGAAACCATCACGGCCTATGCCGTTCTGGTGGGCAATACCACTACCATCGACGAAGAACTCGGCTACGAGCTTGCACGCCTGATGCACGAACACGCCGAAGAGAACACCCACGCCCAGTCCGCCTTCATCACGCTGGAAAATGCGCTGAACGGCGCCGAAGGCCTGCCCATCCACCCGGGTGCCAAGCGTTACTACGAAGAGCAGGGTCTTACCGTCGACAACCCGGTGGCCGAGCTTGGCGATGTCGAACCCAAGCGTGAGTATGTTCTGGGCACCGGTAGCCAGGGCGGTACCTACTACCCGCTGGGCGGTGAAATGGCCACTATCTGGAACCGCTATCTGGACGGCCAGAACTTTACCAACATCGAAACCGGCGCTTCGATCGAGAACCTGGTCAGCATCCGCGACAACCGCATGGATCTGGGCATGACGGTTCACGCGCCCGCTCAGGATGCTATCGAAGGCCGTGGCGAGTTCGATGGCGGTGCGATCGACAACGTTGCCTTTATCGGTCACATCTACCCCGAAGTCATCCAGGTGGTCACCCGCGAGCGTTCCAACATCGAAAGCTTGAGCGACCTTGCCGACTGATTCTTTCTGACCGCCGCCGGTTTGGGCCGGCGGCGCCATCCGCATGAGGTTTGATCGTGGATAAAAAAAAACCCCTGACGAAGCATCGCTTCTAGAGAAGTACGACCGCGAGTCTCAGATACGCTCGCCGCTACAGCTAGGCAAATGGGCGTGGCTCATCACCCTGATGGGCGTATCGCTGACCTGTTTTCATCTTTATACCGCCTACTTTGGCACGCTGCCGTCACAGCAGCAGGGCGCGGTGCATCTTGGCATGGCGCTCGGGATGATCTTCATCCTGTTTCCGGCCACCCGGAGTGCGCCCACCCGCCAGGGCGTTCCCTGGTACGATATCGTGCTGGCCTTCGTGGCCACCTTTGCCGCTTACTATAAAATCATCTTCTATCAGGAGGTGTTGCGGGCGCGTGTCACGGGCTACTCGACCCTCGATCTGACGATTGCCGCGCTCGGCGTGCTGTTCGTGCTCGAGGCCACCCGCCGCACCGTTGGCATGCCCATCGTCGTGATGGCGGCACTTGCCATCCTGTACGCTCTATTTGGTAATCTCATCCCAAGCCCTCTGCTTTCCCATTCCGGGTTCTCGCTCGAGCAGGTGTCGCCCTACCTGTGGTTCCGGGAAAGCGGCGTGTTTGGTACGCCCTTGCAGATATCCGCTCGCTTCATCTTCCTGTTCCTGTTCTTCGGCGTGGTGCTGATGCACACCGGCGTAGGCCGCTTCTTCAATGACCTGGCGTTTGCCGTTACCGGCCGCTTTACCGGCGGCGCCGGCAAGGCGGCGGTCATGGCAAGCTCGCTGCAGGGCATGATTTCGGGCAGCTCCATCGGCAACACCGTGGCCTCGGGTTCGTTCACCATTCCGATGATGAAAAACGCGCGCTTCAAGCCCGAGGTGGCCGGCGCCGTGGAAGCTTCGGCCTCTACCGGCGGGCAGATCATGCCGCCGCTCATGGGCGCGGCGGCGTTCATCATGGTGGAGTACGTCGGTGTCTCCTACCGGGAGATCATGTTCGCCGCGCTCATTCCGGCGATTCTCTATTTCACCGGCATCTTCATTGGGGTTCACTTCGAAGCCAAGCGTCACCGCATTCTGGGACTTCCCAAGGACCAGCTGCCGAGCAAGCGTAAGCTGATGCTGGAAAAGGGCTACATGCTGCTGCCGCTGCTGGTCATCGTGACCACGATCAGCGTTGGCTTCACCGCTCAACGAGCCGCCTTGCTGGGGATCGCCTGCGCCTTTGCCGTGAGCCTGGTGCGCAAGGAGACGCGCCCGTCGCTCAAGGGCATTCTGAATATCTTCGAACAGGGCGCGCGCGTGGCCCTGCCGGTCATCGCCGCCGTGGCCTGTGCGGGCATCATTGCCGGCGTGGTGGGCATGACCGGCATGGGCGCCAAGTTCGCCGCCGGCATCATCAGTCTGGCCGATGGCGTGCTGATACTCGCACTCTTGTTCACCATGGTGGCCTGTATCGTACTGGGCATGGGGCTTCCCACCACCGCCAACTATGTGGTCACCGCCACCATTGCCGCCCCGGCGCTGATCAACGAGTTCGGCCTGCCGCCCATGGCGGTGCATCTGTTCGTGTTCTATTTCGGCATCATCGCCGATATCACACCCCCGGTCTGTTTGGCCGCCTTCGCCGGCGCCGGCATCGCCCGGGCGAACCCGATGAAGACCGGCTTCACCGCCGTCAAGCTTGCCATCGGGGCGTTCATCATCCCCTACGCGTTCATCTACAACCCGATGCTGGTGATGGTCGACCCGACACCGCTTGGTTTGATCAGTGCCTTGATCTTCTCACTTTTGGGCATCATGGGCGTCAGCAGTGCTCTGCTTGGCTACTTCGTTCGCGATTCCCGCGTCTGGGAGCGTCTGGTACTCTTGGCGGCGGGGCTTGCCATGGTCGTGCCCGAACTTCTCACCAGCGGATTGGGCCTTCTCGCCATGGCCCTGATTGGGTGGTGGCAGTCGCGCCGCAGGGATACGTTTCAGGACGCAAAGCCGCTTGCGTCATGAACCATGAGCGCCCCCTTACATCGCCCCGGTGCAGCGCCACCGGGGCGGTTCACAGGTTATCAGGAGCTCCCCGCTTGGCCTCACGTAATCTTCCGTCGACCGCCGCCATGCAGTGTTTCGAAGCGGCCGCCCGCCATATGAGCTTTACCCGGGCGGCGGACGAGCTGAGCCTGACTCAGAGTGCCGTGAGCAAGCAGGTCGCTCACCTCGAATCGATTCTTCAGCACAAACTGTTTCGCCGCGTACGGCGCAGCCTTCTGCTGACACCGGAGGGCGCCATCTTTCTGAGCGACGTGCGCAAGGTGCTCGCACAGATCGAGATGTCGACCCACACCATCATGACCTACAGCGGCAACAGCGAAGTGCTCAAGGTGGCGACGCTGCCCAGCTTCGGCAGCCGCTGGCTGGCAGACAAGCTGCCGGCGTTTCTTTCGGCGAACCCGGGCATCAGCCTGGAGTTTCATGATCGCGTGGAAGATTTCGATCTCGAACAGCAGGATATCGACATCGCGCTGTTCTACGGCCACGGCAGTTGGCCCGACCTTGCCTGTCACAAGCTTGTGGACGAAGAGATGGTGGCGGTGTGCGCCCCTTCGCTACTGGACGAGCACCCCATCGAGACGGCAAGCGATCTGGCAACGCTTTCGCTACTGCATCTGTCCACCCGCCCGGATGCCTGGCACCACTGGTTTGCAGGCCAGGGCATCGCTACCGACCGCAGCTATCACGGCACTCGGTTCGAAACCTTCCCCATGCTGGTGCGCACGGCCATGGCCGGCGGCGGCGTGGCGCTGGTGCCGCACTTCACGGTCGACGAAGAGCTGGCCGCTGGCCGGCTGACGCTCGCCTGGCCGCACCGATTGCACAGCGAAAGCGCGTACTATCTCGTCTACCCCGAGCATCTGGGCGAGCTTGGCAAGGTGCGCCGGTTCGTTGCGCATATCGTGGCGTGTGCGTCTGCCGCTTCGCCTCCCGAGCCCCCGCCATAAACGACTCAGGCTGCCCCATGGCAGCCTGAACGTTGAACCAGACATGCGAATGCAGAGCGATCAGCCTGCCAGTGCTGCCAGCACCCGCTGTTTGGACGCCTGCTCGCGCTCGGCGTACAGGGCAAGCTCGTCGGTGACCGGCGCGCCCAGCGCTTCCTCGAACGCTTCACGGTTGGCGTTACCCGCATAGGCTGCGTTCTCGCCGCCGCCCAGGTTCGACTGGAAGATGCCCGCCGCGCTGACCGGGAGGAAGTCTTCGTAGGTAATCGGCTGTGCTTCCACCAGGCCCTTCTCGAGGAGCTCTTCGATATCGGTATCGGCCTGGGCGCCAGCGGCCTTGCCGGCCTCGGTGAGGTGGTAGTGGAAGTAGGCCAGCCCCTCACGACGCATCGCTGCATCGTCATCAGGAAGGGCGGCGAATACCTTGCTCATGACCGCCTGGTGGGCCTCGTTGTCCAGCCCCGCTGCCTGCTTGCGTCCTTCGCCCAGCAGCTGGTCATAAAGCGCGCGGCCCTTGGGCGTGAGCGCCATGCCGCGCTGCTCGATCTCGCCAAAGCGAGCGGTGTGGGTGCCCTGGGCGTCGCCGGCAAAGCGGATCGACTCCTCCAGCGCCTTGAAGCTGGTCTGGCGCAGCAGGATCGGGCACTCGCGGCGCGGCGGGCCTTCGATGACCGCTTTCGGATTCATGCCCACACTCGGCATGCGCCGCTGAACTTCGTCGATATCCAGCGTACGCGGCGTCAGGTGATTGATATGCGGACCGCGGAAGCACACCACATCGGCAATCAGGCGGTGTTCGTCGTGCAGTGCCTGATAGGTGTCCAGATCCACCGTGGCGTCCTGGTGCCAGCGGAAGGTCTCGAGCGCCGCTTCGACAAACTGGTCGGCCTGCTCGGCGCTCAGCCCGCCCTGGGCTTCACACTGCTCGATCAGTTGCCGCGCCGTGGGCGTGAAGATGTCCCGCTTTGCCAGAATCTCCTCGGCCCGTTGGCGCAGGGTTTCACTTTCGATCAGTTCCAGGCGCAGCAGCGAGGTGAACACGCGAAACGGATTGCACGCCAGCGCCTCATCCTCGATGGGCCGGAACGCCGTGGAGTGCACCGGCACCCCCGCTTCCGAAAGATCGTAATAGCCCACGGGGTACATGCCCATGACGGCGAACAGGCGCCGCAGCATGGCAAGCTCGTCGGCCGAGCCCACCCGGATGGCGCCGTGGCGCTCGACGCTCAAGCGCGCAAGCTCACCCTGGGCTTCGAGGCGGCGACGCAGCTCGGGCTGCTGGGTGAGGGTTTCCTCGTTGACCTGCTCGACCAGCTCCAGCAGCGTGCCGTACTGGGGCACCTCTGCCTGATACATGGCCGACATGGCCTTGGAGAAGCGGTCACGAATCTCGTTGGCGGGAAGAAACGTCGTCTGGGTCATTTCAAGGCTCTCTCTGCGTATTGTTGGGTTGAGACATAGAAGTCGACTTCATGTATGCCAGCAGTGCCTGCATCGGGTGGGGGAGCACCTGATCGGAAAACCGCTTCACCTGGCTGCGGCACGAATACCCCGTGGCCAGTAGCCGGCCGGCGTTCTCTGTTGCCTCCACCTTCGGCTGCCAGGACTGGGCGTAGATGGTTTTCGACGTGGCCGCATTGCGGGTTTCGTGGCCGTAGGTGCCGGACATGCCGCAGCAGCCAGCCTCGTCCAGTGAAAGCGTCAGCCCGAAGGCGGCAAACACCTGCTGCCAGGCGCGGGGGCTGGCCGGGGCGTTGGTCTTCTCCGTGCAGTGCGACAACAGCTTGAAGCCTGGGTCGGTCAGTTCGAGCGTGCCAATCGCCAGGGTATCGAGACGCGTGGCCAGCCACTCCTGGAGCAGTAGTACCGCCGGCACCTGGCCCGCTCCCAGCGTCTTCACATACTCCTGGCGGTAGGTCAGGGTCATCGCCGGGTCGATCCCCACCAGGGGCACGTCGAACTCCTGCAGCGCCCGCAGCCGCCGGGCCTGCTGTTCGGCGGTGCGCGCAAACGCCCCCAGAAACCCCTGCACCTGCAGCGGCTTGCCGTTGACACTGAATGGCATCACGAAGACGCGCAGGTCAAGCCGCGTCAGCAGCTCCACCACGTCCATCACCAGCCTGGCTTCAAAGTGGGTGGTGAAGGCGTCCTGCACCACAATCACGCTCTGGGCGCGCTGCTGTTCGGTCAGCCGGGCCAGGGCGGTCGGTGTGGCCTCGGCCACGCCCCAGGCGCGCAGCTGTTTTTTCACGCTGGCCCGCGAAAGCCTTGGGGAGTCGCTCATGCCCAGGCCCTTGCGCATCAGCGCATCCACCCAGCGCTGGCCGATCACGGCGTTATACACCGGGGCAATGGCCGCCAGGGTGGGCAGCATCCGCTCGGTATGGCCGATCAGGTAATCGCGCAGCGGGCGCAGGTAGCGGCCGTGGTAGACCTCCAGAAACTGGGAACGAAACTGCGGCACGTTGACCTTGATCGGGCACTGCCCGGCGCAGGACTTGCACGCAAGGCACCCCGCCATGGCGTCGTAGACCTCGTGGGAGTAGTCGTGGTGGCGCTGGCGGCTGAGCGTGTTGATCAGGCGCTTGGGAAAGCGCAGCAGTGCCTGGCCCGTGCTTTCGTTTTGGCGCTGGCGCGACTCGTCCACCACGTCGATACCCGCCCGGGACTGCAGCCGCAGCCACTCGCGCATCAGGCTGGCGCGCCCCTTGGGCGAGTGAACGCGATCACGGGTGGCCTTCCAGGAGGGGCACATGGGGTCGTCGAGGTCGTAGTTGTAGCAGGCGCCGTTGCCGTTGCAGTACACCGCCGCGTCATACGCCTGCCAGGCGCGCTCGTCGATGGTGCGGTCCAGCTGCCCGCGGGTGGGTACGCCATCCACGCTGAGCAGGTCAGGGTCGCGGGTCCGGGCGATGAGCGCCGGGTCCTCGGCGGGCGAGGCGATCTTGCCGGGGTTCAACTGGTTGTACGGATCAAACGCCGCCTTGACCCGCTGCAAGCTGGGGTAGAGCGCGCCAAAGAATTGCGGCGCGTACTCCGAGCGTACGCCCTTGCCATGTTCGCCCCACAGCAGGCCGCCGTATTTCCGGGTCAGCGCGGCGACCTCATCGGAGATCTCGCGAATCAGCGCTTCCTGGGCCGGGTCCTTCATGTCCAGCGCCGGGCGCACGTGCAGCACGCCGGCATCCACGTGGCCGAACATGCCATAGGCAAGCCCGCGGGCGTCCAGCGCCGCGCGGAACTCGGCAATGAAGTCCGCCAGATGCTCCGGCGGCACGGCGGTGTCTTCCACGAAGGGCAGCGGGCGTTGTTCGCCCTGTACGTTACCCAAAAGCCCCACTGAGCGCTTGCGCATGGCGTAGACGGCGTTAATCTGCGCGCGGCCCTCGGCCAGGGTGTAGCCCAGACGCGCAACGGTGGTGTCCTGGCGCAGATGCTCGGTAAACGCGGCTACCTGCGCGGCCAGCACGTCAGGGTCATCGCCGCTGAATTCGATCAGGTTGATGCCGCGAATCGGTGTCTCGCCGGCCGGAAAGAACGCCGCCACGCTGTCCCAGACGAAGTCCGCCATGGCCAGCGTGAGCACCGTATCGTCGATGGTCTCGATGGACGTGGGCCGGGCGCTGCCCATCAGCGCCTTGGCGTCGCGCAGCGCGTCCATGAAGCTCGTATAGCGCACGTTGACCAGGGTGGCGTACCGGGGGATCGGCAGCACGTTGAGCACGGCTTCGCTTAGAAAGCCCAGCGTGCCTTCCGAGCCGCACAGCAGGCTGTTGAGGTTGAGCTGGCCGTGTTCATCGCGCAGGTGGGCGAGATCGAAGCCGGTCAGGCAGCGGTTCAGCGGGGGAAAGGTCGCCTCGATCGCCTCCCGCTCGCGGTCGATGATCTCGGCGGCGGTGCGGTGCACCTTGCCCAGCGCCCCCGGCTGTTGCAGCGCCTGCGGCTCCTCGTCGCTGCTCAGCGCCCGGCTGTGCAGATGCTGGCCGCCGAGCAGCACGGTGTCGAGTTCGAGCACGTGATCGCGGGTCTTGCCGTAGGTGCAGCTGCCCTGGCCGCTGGCGTCGGTGGAAATCATGCCGCCGACCGTCGCGCGGTTGGAGGTGGAGAGCTCCGGGGCGAAGAACAGGCCGTAAGGCTTGAGCGCGGCGTTGAGCTGATCCTTGATCACGCCGGCCTGCACCCGCACGCGGCGGTTCTCGACATCGATCGCCAGAATGCGGTTCATGTGGCGCGAGACATCCACCACGATGCCGTCGGTCAGCGACTGGCCGTTGGTGCCGGTGCCGCCGCCGCGAGGCGTGAGCACCACGTCGCGGTAGGGCGTTTCTGCGGCGAGCCTGGCCAGGCGCTCGAGGTCTTCGGCGTGGCGCGGAAACACGGCGGCCTGGGGCAGGCGCTGGTAGATCGAGTTGTCGGTGGCGAGCACCGTGCGCTGGGCGTAGTCCGGGGCGATCTCGCCTTCGAAGCCGCGTGTTTCAAGAGCGGTCAGAAAACGCCTGTATAACGCGTTGACCTCGGCGCCGACCTCTCTTGCCATCATGCGCGCAGCGTCTCCAGCGCCTGCTCGATCAGGCCAAGCCCTTCTTTCAATACCTCGGGCTCGGTGGTCAAGGGGGGCAGCAGGCGCAGAACGTTACGTTTACGCCCGCTGGGCATCAGCAGCACACCGGCTTCGCGCCCGGCGGCCAGCAGCGCCGCGAGATGCTCAGCGCCAGTGGCGCTCTGCGTATCCTCGAAGACGATCCCCCGCATGGCCCCGACCCCGGTCATGGCTCCCAGCATGGGAAAGCGGCCACTCGCCTGCCATGCCTGATACGCCTCGACGATCAGCGCTTCCTGGCGCTCGCCCCAGGTGCTCAGCATATCGTCCTGCATGACGTCCATGACGGCAAGGGCTGCGGCACAGGCCACGGCGTTGCCCGAGTAGGTACCGCCAAGCGCCCCCTTGGGAAGCGCGTCCATCAGCGCCGCGCGCCCGGCAAGTGCGGCCAGCGGCAGGCCCGAGGCGATACTTTTGCCCATCAGCAACAGATCGGGCTCGACCCCCAGGTGGCTAAAGCCGAAGCGCTTGCCGCTACGCCCGAACCCGGACTGAATTTCGTCGAAGATCAACACGATGCCGTGCTGGTTGCAGATATCGCGCATGGCCCGGGCAAACCGTGGGCACAGCAGACGAAAGCCGCCCTCGCCCTGAATGGGCTCGACCACCATGCACGCTACTTCATCGGCGGGTATCTCGACGTCGAATAGGCGCTCGAGCGCCGCCAGTGCCTGCTCGGCCGTCACCCCACTGTCGCGACTCGGGAAAGGAAGGTGATACACCGGGCCCGGCAAGGCGCCAAGCCCGGACTTATACGGCTTGACCTTGCCGTTCAGGTTCAGCGCCGCCAGCGTACGGCCGTGAAACGCGTCATCGAAGGCGATCACGGCCTGGCGGCCCGTGACACCGCGGGCCACTTTCAGCGCGTTTTCGGTCGCCTCGGCGCCACTATTGGTCAGCATGCAGGAGAGCGGGTAGGAGACCGGCACGAACTGGTCCAGCGCCTCCACGACCGCCAGATAGCCGCGATGCGGCACCGCGTTGAACGCCGAGTGCATCAGGGTATCTACCTGAGCCTTGACGGCTTCGACCACGGCCGGGTGGCAGTGCCCGAGATTGAGCACGCCGATGCCACCAATGAAATCGATGTAGCGCTGACCTGCTTCATCCCAGACTTCGGCATTGCGCCCGCGGGCAACACAGATCGGGTGCATGACACCCAGGGCAGCACTTACATGGGGAAGGTCCATCGCCGTTGTGTCTCCTGTCATGGCGGCTTGAATGGCCTTATCAAAGCAAATCAGGCACGTAGATCACAAACGAAAAAAAACGCCTAATCCATGCCGTATTGGAATGGATGGCGTATCTGGCGCCTGCCGGGGGCGAGACGATGGATCAAGGCGGCAAAAAAGGAATGTATCGCTTGGTAGCTATCTAAAGCCCTTCGCTAAAGCCCTTCGAGCAGCCGCAAGATCATTTGTGGCTGCTGGTTGACCTGGGCGAGCATGGCGATGCCGGCCTGCTGGAGAATCTGGGCACGAACCAGGTTAGAGACCTCGCGGGCGTAGTCGGCGTCCTGAATGCGCGACTGGGCGTTGGAGAGGTTGACGACGGCATTGTCGAGTCCTTCGATCACGCTCTCGAAGCGATTCTGCGTGGCGCCAAAGTAGCTGCGCTGCCGGTCGAGCTTGCCGATGGCCTCATCGAGCAGCGCCATGGGTTTTTCCGTGGCCGAGCCTTCCAGCACGCTGAAGCCGTCGAGGCCGAGCGCCTGGCGGTCCATTGCCACCATGCGCACGTTGATGGTGTCACCGGCGTTGGCGCCCACCTGAATGGCGAGTTCTCGCGCCCCGTTCAGCATCTTGATGCCGTTGAAACTGCTCTGCCCGGCGATGCGGTCGATCTCCTCCAGGCGCTGGTCGATCTCGTCCTGGATCGAGCGCTTGTCCTGGGCCGAGTAGGTATCGCTACTCGCCTGCACGCTGAGTTCGCGGATGCGCTGGAGGTTGTCGTTGATCTGGTTGAGCCCGCCCTCGGCGGTCTGCACCAGGGAAATCCCGTCATTGGTGTTGCGAGCCGCCTGCTGCATGCCGCGAATCTGGGCGCCCATGCGATTGGCAATGGCCTGGCCCGCCGGGTCGTCCTTGGCGCTGTTGATCCGCAGCCCCGACGAGAGCCGCTGCATGGAGGTCTGCATCATCTGCTGGCTGGTACGCAGGTTGTTCTGCACCAGCAGCGAGGTGACGTTGGTGTTCAGGCTAAACAATCCGCATCCTCGGCTGGCATGTCTTACCGGCAGGCGTTAATGGGTCAGGCGCTAATGGAATAAGGGTCAGGGGGGAAGATGTTCAAATTATCGGCCTGTAGAGAAAGATATTTAATTCTTTTTCCGCCACAGGGAGCGCCCGCTGGCGGCCAGCACTTCATCCACGGGTCGGCGAACGTAGTCGTAGGTAAAGTAGCTCGGGTCGAGCAGTTCGCTGTCCCAGGCCACGATATCCAGGTCCATGGTGCGCGGTCCCGACTTGTTGGGTCCGCGCACGCGCCCCAGCCGATTCTCGACCGCCTTCAGATAAGCGCGAAACGTTGCATGGTCAAGCGGCGTGCGTACCAGCAGTGCCGCATTGAGAAAATCCGGTTGATCCAGAAAACCGACCGGCGGCGTGGAGATCGCCTGGGAGTGGGCGATCAATTCACACTCGCTTCCCAGCAGTATAAACGCCTGGGCGAAATGGCGCTCGGGCTCGATGTTCGAGCCAATGGAAATCAGGCACTCATGCAGGGGAGCTTTTTGTTCCAGTTGCAATGCTTTCGATGACATAGCCGTGACCTGGCTCAGCACAATCCAAAGAATTCATAAGAACCGTAATGCTCCTGTTTCAGACTAGCGCTACGCTTTCAGTGTGCAAGTAGCCAATCGAAAGATCCTCGACGCCCAGGTTATGCACTCGATTTATAACCAATAATTACAGGGACATAGCATGGAACCTTATGCTGCATTAATTACCGGTGGGGCCACCCGGCTGGGGCGCTTCTTTGCCGAATCGCTGGCAGACGCCGGGTACGATATCGCCCTGCACGTCAACCGCTCGCGCGGTGAAGCCGAGGAGGTCACACGTGTTATTCGTGCCAAAGGCCAGGCGTGCGA
Source organism: Vreelandella aquamarina (assembly GCF_020075495.1). Taxonomy (GTDB): domain Bacteria; phylum Pseudomonadota; class Gammaproteobacteria; order Pseudomonadales; family Halomonadaceae; genus Vreelandella; species Vreelandella aquamarina_A. The sequence continues at coordinate 314,860 of NZ_JABYQT010000004.1, read as the reverse complement.
AATATTCACCAGCGACTTTCTGCACGACCCGCTGGACGCGCTGATTGACGCAGTCTGGCAGCGCTTTCCTCGCCTGAACGTACTGATCAATAGCGCCTCCGCCTATCAGGCGGCGCCGCTTGCCCGCACCGATCTCGCCATGCTGGAGGCGCAGTTTCGGGTCAACCTGTTCACCCCGCTACTGTTGACCCAGCACTTTGCCAAACGCGTGGGAAAAGGCTGCGTGATCAATATCATCGACAACAAGGTTGCCTACCATCAGTACCCTTATGCAGCGTATCTGCTGTCCAAGAAAGGGTTGGTGGAAGTGACTCAGATGGCGGCGCTGGAATTTGCTCCGCACGTTCGGGTAAACGGCATCGCCCCCGGCGTGGTACTGCCTACTTCGCAACGCTCGCCTGACTATATCGCCTGGCGCCTGGAGGGCATTCCGCTTCATCGCCAAGGCACGCCCGCGCACCTGGTACGCGCCCTGCACTACCTGCTGGATAACGATTTCGTGACCGGGCAGGTGCTGTTCGTGGATGGCGGCGAGTCGATCCTTCTGGAAGGCCGGCATTCGGAAAATTACTCCGCCTGATACACGCCAAAAAACGCAAGAGGCCACCCGAAGGTGGCCTCGCCTGCTTATCCTCACACAGGGCGTGCGGGCTATACGTCCTCGTCATCTGGCTTGTGATGCTCGGGGTTTTCAGCCTTGGCACTCTCCCTGCGTGGGTTGTAGCGATCATCCTCGATCACATCACCCGACTTGGGTTGCCCGGCCGGGCTGCCGTCGATGGTGAACGCCTGCTGCATGACACGCAGGTTGGCGGGCGGCGCCGAACCTGACTTGTCCTGGCCGAAGTAGAGCGTGGTATGCGGGAACGGAATCTCGATACCGGCGTCGTCGAAGCGCATCTTCACCAGACGGTTGTAGGCACGGCCTACGCCCCACTGATCGCCCGGCGTGGTCTTGATGACCACACGGATATTCACCGAGCTGTCGGCAAGCGCGGTCACGCCTGCCACGGTCAGATCCGCCAGTATCTTGAAGCCATGCTCTTCGCTGGCGCGCAGATCTTCGAAGGCCAGCTGGAGCTGAGCGATCGCATCATCGATGTTCTCACGGTAGGCAATACCGTACTCGCCCACGTGATTGCCGTATTCACGCATGTAGTTGGACACGGTGTCCACGCTCGAGAACGGCACGATATGGTAGGTACCCGACAGATCGCGAATGGCCACCGAGCGAATGCTCAGCCGCTCGGCGGTGCCGGTAATGCCGCCTACGGTGACGACGTCTCCGGTGTTCATGGCATTTTCGATCTGGATGAAGACACCGGTAATCACGTCCTGCACCAGCTTCTGGGCACCGAAACCAATTGCCAGACCCAGCACCCCGGCACCGGCGATCAGCGGCCCGATATTGATGCCGATCTCGGAGAGCACGATCATGCCGGTAATGGTCACCATGGCAATGGCCAAGGCATTACGGAACAGGCTCAGCAGCGTCTTGGCGCGCGCTGAAGGCTCCCCCGTACCGGTTTCCGGGTTGAGCTTGTGCTCGATCAGACTGGCCAGCGCCAGCCAGACGCCCAGCGAAACGATCAGGATCACCGCCACGCTGATCAGGTTGCCCACGATGTGTGCACCACGCTCGGAGGCATACCAGCCCGCCAGATTGAAAGCACCCCAGGCATCCAGAATGACCATGATGACGGCCACCAGAATCACCGTTCGCAGCACGCGCAGTGCATTGGGCACGTAGCTGTTCAGGCGGTGCTCGAGCATCGGCAGCTTGCGCCGCAAGTCGTCGGAAAGCTGAATACGCCGGCCGATGGTCTGGGTCAGGAAGGTGGACGCCAGTATCCCGATCACCACGGCGGCGAGTGTCTTCAGGGTCGCAAACAGCACGAACGGCAGCGCATCCCCCGGACGCGTCAGTGTGAGCACGAACACTACCAGGAAGTACAGCAGCGCAAACAGGTGCCAGGTGCGCGCAAACAGCTGCATCGATACGCGGCTGGCAGTCATGGTGCTGTTGGCCGCGAGCGCATTCATGTTGCTGCGCAGGCGCACACGATTTTTCAGCACCACGGCCACGGCGTAGATGAACGCGATGATCATGATCACGGTACCCACCGCCTGCCCCAGCGCCGCGCCCAGGTAGAAATTGACCAGCGGCACGGCCACCATCAGGCCGTACCCGACCATGCCGATCAGCCGGGCAAGCCAGCGGTTCCAGTAGGAGGCTTCATGGGCGGAAATCGGCAGCAGGCGCAGTCCCTCGTACTTGGAGGAGAACAGCATGCGCATGACCGCCTTGAACAGCTCGATGATCAGAAACGCGTTCAAGAACAGCGAGGCGCGGGTGGAAAGCTCGCCAGTTTCACCAACGGCAAAGGTGGCCACCAGGTTACCGCCAACGTAGGCAAGCCCCACCAGCAGAAAATCGATCACCGCGGCAATGGCCACGCTTATGACAAGCCGCAGTACCGGGGTCAGGCCGGTGCCGTTCAGCGACCAGCGACTTACCTTGGCAAACGCCGATTTGCCCAACCGGCGCAGCGCGAAAAACAGCGCAAAGGTAGCCAGAATGACGATGCCAAGGTTAATCGCTGCCTGTATAAACGCGGCAGAATCAAATGAGCCGGTCCCCTGCCCGGTAAAGAGGTCGCCGACGATCGAGAACGCCTGTTCGACCTGCTGGCCGATATCGGTCACTATCCGGCTGGTAAACTCGGCAAGCTGGCGGGGAAGTGATACATCTTCAGGCGCTACGTTGCCGCCCTGCGCCGCCGCCTCGGGAGATAACTGTGCTTCCAGGCCTGCCGGCAACGCAGAAGCCTGGTTGCGCAGCAGGTCGATGAGTTCCTGCCGCGACTGATCGTTTTCGAGCAGCTCGGCAAGCGCCTCGTAGGAAGGCGCTTGTTCTGCCGGTGAGGCTGCAGGCGCTTCGCTTTCAGCGCTGAGCGTTGTCTGGGCCAGTGCAGGCGTTGCAAGCAGTGCCAGCAGCGCCATCATCCAGACACCCAGCCAGGGTAGTAATCGTAGTGGCGTCACACCTTAACCTCCATATTTGATAAATGCTTTCTTAAATCTAACGGCTGGCCCGCTTTATGCAAATCGATATGTCGACCGACATATCGCGCCAGGCTGATTGCCAGCCGATAAAGCCGCACAGGGTAACATGCGCACATAAGCGAGGTCTGGCAGTAAGTTCAACGTCATGAGAGCTTGCGGACGGGGAGCATCAGGCTTGGCAGAGCGGCAGCAAAAAGCGGTGCGCCAGGCCCAGCACCACGGCGTAGCGTACGCCCTTGGCCATCACGATCCACAGCACAGCGCGCCACCAGGGCAGGCGAAACAGCCCGGCCAGTACCGTCAGCGGGTCGCCGATGATGGGCACCCAGGAGAGCAGCAGGCTCGCCTCCCCCAGCTTGTGGTACCAGCGCTCTGCCCGGGCAAGGCTGGCAGGCGAGGCCGGAAACCAGCGCCGGTGCTGAAACTGGCGCGCATAGCGGCCCATGGCCACATTGACCAGGCTGCCCAAGGTATTGCCTGCGGTGGCGACCCACCAGAGCACGAAAGCTGGCTCCCCCAGACACCAGAGCCTGGCAAGCCATACCTCGGAGCCGCCGGGCAGCAACGTGGCGCTGGCGAAGGCGACAAGGAAAAGGCTCAGCATGAGCGGCTGCGCGTCTAGCGCGGCAGTTGGCCGCCCAACTGGGCGGTAATCTCATCGGCGACCTGGCGCACCTGCGCCCCGAGCGCCAGAAGGCGCGACTCGGGAATGCGCGCCATGGGCCCTGACACCGAAATCGCCGCCAGCGGCAGAGCGTGCTCATCGAACACGCAGGCCGCCACGCAGTGCAGGCCAATGGCATGCTCTTCGCGATCACAGGCGAACCCTTGCTGGCTGATCTGCTGCATTTCGGCGGCCAGTGACTCGGGCTGGCACAGGGTATTCTCCGTCACCTGGGCCAGCTCACCGCCGGTCATGAAACGCTCGCGCTCGTCAGCGGGCATCCACGCCAGCAGCGCCTTGCCCACGCCGGAGGCGTGCAACGGCGCCCGGGAACCCAGGCGGGTAATCATGCGCATCATCTGGGGCGATTCATGCTGGGCCAGAAACACCGCCGTATCGCCGTCGCGAATACCCAGATTGGCAGTTTCGCCGGTCTCCGCGGTCAGTCGACGCAGGAAGGGACGACTCTTGGCCACCACGTCACGCGCTTCCAGGAAGCTGTTGCCGATGCGAAAGGTCTTGACGTCGATGCGCCAAAGCCCCTGCTCGTTTTCCTGGGTGACAAAGCCCTGGCTCTGCAGCGCCTGCAGCAAGCGGTGGGTAGTGGAAGGTGCAAGCTCGGCCTTTTCGGCCACCTCGGAAAGGGCCAGCCCCCGCGGACTCGCGGCCAGATACTCCAGTAGCGTCAGACCACGTACCAGCGACTGGCTATGACCACCACCGGCCTTGGCGGCACTGGCCGGACGCCCGACCGTTCTACGCTTGGCTTCACTCACCCTGCTCTCTCCTGAAGGCACAAAACCCACAGGATAACGCGCCACCAGGGCGCTGTCGCGTTTACGGAAACGAATTCCACGAATGCAGAATGCTTAAGGAAAGGGAATCAGTGCCCCCGGCGGCCACGGGTGTGGCCGCCGGTATCTGTTCAAACGCTCAGGGCGAGCGTATCAGGCTTTTTCGCGATGGTTATAACCCAGGGGATGCGGCTCGCCGCGCGCCTTGGCAAGCTCGATCTGACGCTGGCGCTCGCGGGCGGCGGCGCGGGTCTTCTCGGGTAGCGAATCGATACAGTGCGGGCAGCTGATGCCCGGCTGATAGGCAGGTGACTGCATGTCCTCGGTGGAAACCGGCATGCGGCAGGCGTGGCACTGCTCATAGGTGCCTTCGCTCAAATCGTGCTTCACCGTGACCCGGTTATCGAACACGAAGCAATCGCCCCGCCACAGTGACTTCTCTTCCGGCACCTTTTCCAGGTAGTTCAGCACCCCGCCCTTGAGGTGGTAGACCTCTTCGAACCCCTCTTTCAGCATGAAGCTGGAAGCTTTTTCGCAGCGGATGCCGCCGGTGCAGAACATCGCGACCTTCTTGTGCTTCTCGGGATCATAGTGCTCGCGCACGTACTCGGGAAACTCGCGGAAGGTGGTAGTTTTCGGGTCGATGGCGCCTTCGAAGCTGCCGATGGCCACTTCGTAATCGTTACGCGTATCGATCACCAGTACCTCGGGGTCGGAGATCACTTCATTCCAGTCTTCCGGCTCGACATAGGTGCCCACGGTATCGTTGGGGTCGATGCCCGGCACGCCAAGGGTCACGATCTCTTTCTTGAGCTTGACCTTGGTGCGGTAGAACGGCGTTTCGTCACAAAACGACTCCTTGTGATCGATATCGGCCAGGCGCGGATCAGCGGTCAGCCAGGCAAGCAGGGCATCGATGCCTTCGCGGGTACCGGCAACGGTACCGTTGATGCCCTCCTTGGCGAGCAGCAGGGTGCCCTTGACATCGTTATCGACCATGGTCTGGCGCAGCGGCTCGCGCAGCGCCTCGAAGTCATCCAGGGTGACAAACTTGTACAGCGCCGCCACGACGATGCGCGGCATCTCGCCAACGCCAGCAACAGACTCAGCGACGGATTCAGAAACAGATACAGACATGCAGGACTCCAGGTAGTCGCCCTCGCAAAGGGCGGACCGGGTTGAAAACGCCGTAGTCTAGCGCAAACCGCGCAGCGCTTGAATGCCGGCACGTTGACGCAGGTCATCTGCCTTAAAAAAAGCGTCGATTTAATCGACGCCATCGTACTGAAAGCTTCACCCCATGCCTCGCCAGTTCGGGCGTATATTGACGCTATTCCTTCGATTCTATTGAGAGCACTGCATGAAAATCCGACGCGCCGACGAGCGCGGCTACGCCGACCACGGCTGGCTGCGCTCCTACCATACGTTTTCGTTTGCCAACTACCTGGATCCCGAACACATGGGCTTTCGCGCCCTGCGGGTGATCAATGAAGACCGCGTAGCCGGCGGCCATGGCTTTGGCGCCCACCCTCACCGCGACATGGAGATCATCTCCTACGTGCTGGAAGGTGAGATGGAGCACAAGGACAACATGGGCAACGGCGAGATCATGCGCCCGGGCGATGTGCAGCGCATGTCGGCGGGCACGGGCGTGGTGCACAGCGAATTCAATCACTCCAGTGAAAAGGGGCTGCACTTTCTGCAGATCTGGATCGAGCCCCGCGCCCTTGGCATCGCCCCCAGCTACGAGCAGAAAACCTTTCCCGCCGCCAGCCGCCAAGGCCAGTGGCGGCTGGTGGTGTCTCAGGATGGCCGCGAGGATTCGGTCAGCATCAATCAGGATGTCAATCTGTACGCCGGCCTTCTTGCAGAGGGCGAGCACATCGAGACACCCGCCACACGCCATGCCTGGCTGCACGTGGTGAAGGGTGCGCTCGAGGTCAACGGCGAGCGCCTGAGTGCTGGCGATGCGGCAGCGTTCCAGCCCGGCGAGCGCCTGAGCGTCACCGGCAAGGAGGCAAGCGACGTGCTGCTGTTCGATCTGGCCTGAGCTGTTCGACCTGGCCTGAGTAGCCAAGCCCCCTGGTCAACTGCAAGGCTACCTGTACGCAAAACGACCCCTCTCGAAAGGGGCCGTTCGTACCGCTTGCGCTTGGCTACCTTCGCTTTATCAGCTGTTGTGCGATGAGTAGAGCGTGCGGATTTTCAGGGTATGCTCGACCTGCTTCAGCGCTTCGAGTGCCTGAGGGCCGTAGGCCTTGTCCACATCGATGACCACGTAGCCGACCTTGTCATTGGTCTGCAGGTACTGGCCGGAGATGTTGATGCCATTTTCCGACAGCACGCGGTTGATCTGGGAAAGCACGCCCGGCACGTTGTCGTGAATGTGCAGAAGGCGATGCTTGTCCGGGTGCGCGGGCAGCGCCACTTCCGGGAAGTTGACCGAGGTGATGGTCGTGCCGTTGTCGGAGTAGGTGATCAGCTTCTCGGCCACTTCGATACCGATGTTCTCCTGGGCTTCCAGGGTCGAACCACCGATGTGCGGTGTCAGGATCACGTTTTCCAGGCCGCGCAGCGGGCTTTCGAACTCCTCGTTGTTGCCCTTTGGCTCCACCGGGAACACATCGATGGCAGCGCCATTGAGATGGCCCGACTTGATTGCATCGGCCAGCGGCTCGATTTCCACGACGCTGCCGCGCGAAGCGTTGATGAAGATTGCACCCTGCTTCATGGCGGCAATTTCCTTGGCACCGATCATCCAGCGGGTAGAAGGAAGGTCCGGCACGTGCAGGCTGACCACGTCAGAGCGCTCCAGCAGCTCCACAAGGCTGCCTACCTGGCTTGCGTTACCCATGCCAAGCTTGGTGATGCTGTCGAAGTAGATGACGTTGAAACCCAGGGCTTCGGCCAGCACCGAAAGCTGCGCGCCGATGCTGCCGTAACCCACGATGCCGAGCGTCTTGCCCCGCGCTTCGTGGGAGTTGCTGGCGGATTTCAGCCAGCCGCCCTGATGAGCGCGGGCATTTTTCTCCGGAATGCCGCGCAGCAGCATGATCGCCTCGGCCAGCACCAGCTCGGCTACCGAGCGCGTGTTGGAGTAAGGCGCGTTGAACACGGCAACACCGCGCTTCAACGCCGCTTCCAGGTCTACCTGATTGGTACCGATACAGAAACAGCCCACCCCGACCAGCTTCTCCGCGGCGGCAAACACCCGCTCATTGAGCTGGGTACGCGAGCGGATACCGATGAAGTGCACGTCACGGATCTTTTCGATCAGCGCCGCTTCGTCGAGCGATGTCGGCAAGTGCTCGATATTTTCATATCCGGCAGCGTGAAAATTGTCCACCGCGCTTTGGTGGACGCCCTCGAGTAGCAGGATCTTGATCTTGCTCTTGTCCAGGGACGTTTTAGCCATGCTGAATCAACCTCTATGGTCGGCGGCGTGCGCCGTGTATCGGTTCACGGGAAGGCCGTATAGTAGCACATTGCCTCTTCATCGAACCGAGGCAAGCGAATGAAATGTCTGCGTTCTCAAGATGAAAACAGTGCAAGTGCCCCTGAAAACCGCCAGGGGAAGACGCCACCCCCTGGCCTCGGTGTATACTGTGCGTTTACGTTGTGGGTACACGCGCGGCCCTGTGATCGGGCGCCAAAACAGTAGGCAGTGACCAATGAGCGATACCACACCCTCACCGCAGGATTTTGCGGCCACGGTTGAACAGCTGGAAACCATCGTAGAACGCCTGGAGTCGGGCGAGCTCTCATTGGAAGATGCGCTGGGCGCCTTCGAGCAGGGCGTGCGGCTGACCCGCGACGCCCAGCAGCGGCTGGACAGCGCCGAGCTAAAGGTACGCGCGCTGAGCGAAGACAGTGACGGCCGCCTGAGCGTCGCCTCTTTCGAGCGCGATGACGCCTCCGCAGATGACGGTGAGGCTGAGGAGACGCCCCCATGGTAGCCACGCACACAGCGTCGCTCACGGCCCTGCGCCAGACCAGCACCGCCCGGGTCGATGCGGCCCTGAACGCCCTGTTTGACGAACATGCCGTCGTGCCCCGGCTGGACGCCGCCATGCGTCACGGCCTGCTGGTGGGTGGCAAGCGCCTGCGCCCGCTGCTGGTCTATCTGGCGGGCCGGGCGTTGGGCGCGCGCGACTCGGATCTTGACGCCCCGGCCGCCGCCATCGAACTGATTCACGCCTACTCGCTGATTCACGACGACCTGCCCGCCATGGACGACGACGACCTGCGCCGCGGCCAGCCTACCGTGCATATCGCCTATGATGAAGCCACCGCCATCCTGGCCGGCGATGCGCTGCAGACCCTGGCTTTCGAAGTGCTGGCGCGCACCACCCACCCACGCCTGGGCAGCCTGGTCATGACCCTGGCCACCGCCTCGGGCCGCGCTGGCATGGTGGCAGGCCAGGCACTCGACCTGGCTGCCGTGGGCGGCCATCCGGACGTCGACGCGCTTGCCCACATGCACGCCCACAAGACCGGCGCGCTGATCGTAGCCGCCGTGCGCCTCGGCGGGCTGATCGCCGTGGATGATGCGGACCCGCGCCTGGAAGCGCTGACACGCTATGCACGCGCCATCGGCCTTGCCTTCCAGATTCATGACGATGTGCTTGATGTGACCGGCGATACCGCCACGCTTGGCAAGACATCCGGCGCCGATGCCGCCCGCGCCAAGCCAACCTACCCAAGCCTTTTGGGGCTTGATGGCGCGCAGCACAAGGCGCAAACCCTGATTGACGAGGCCATTGCCGCACTTGCGCCGTTAGGTGAGCAAGCCGCGCCCCTGGCTGAACTGGCCCACTACATGATCGAGCGCGACCACTAGATGCCCATGAAGCTGTTCGACGAGATTCCCCGCGAGCGCCCGGCAACGCCGCTGCTCGACTCCTTTGACCACCCCTCGGCGCTGCATGCCATGAATGCTCGGCAGTTGGCGCAACTGGCTGACGAACTGCGTGCCTATCTGCTCTACAGCGTGGGCGTTTCCGGCGGCCATTTCGGCGCCGGCCTCGGCGTGGTGGAACTCTCCGTGGCCTTGCACCACGCCTTTCAGACGCCCAGGGACCGCCTGGTGTGGGACGTTGGCCATCAGGCCTACCCGCACAAGATCCTGACCGGTCGCCGCGAGGCGATGCTGAGCATTCGCCAGCACAGCGGCCTGGCCGCCTTTCCACGCCGCGCCGAATCCGAGTACGACACTTTTGGCGTGGGCCACTCCAGCACCTCGATTTCAGCAGCCCTTGGCATGGCGCTGGCGGCGCAGGCCAAGGGTGACGACCGCCGCGTCTGCGCCATCATCGGCGATGGCGCGCTCACGGCCGGCATGGCCTTTGAAGCGCTGGCGCACGCCGGGCATGTCAACGCCAACATGCTGGTCGTGCTCAACGACAACGAAATGTCGATCTCGGAAAACGTGGGCGGCCTGGCCACCTACCTGGCACGGGTGCTGTCGAGCAAGCCCTACCTCAAGATCCGCGAGGAGAGCAAGAAGGTACTTTCTCATCTGCCTGGCGCCCTGGAACTGGCCCGCCGCACCGAAGAGCACATGAAAGGCATGGTCAGCCCGGCCACCCTGTTCGAGGAGATGGGTTTTCACTACGTGGGGCCCATTGATGGGCACGATCTGGAAGCCCTGACCGAGACGCTTGCCAACCTGCGCAACGCCAAGGGCCCCCAGTTCCTGCATATCAAGACGGTGAAAGGCAAAGGCTTTCTGCCCGCGGAGGCGGACCAGATCGGCTACCACGCCATCACCAAGCTGGAAAAGACCAGCAAGACGCCCGCCCCACCGCCCAAGGCACCCAGTGCCCCCAAGAAGAAGTACTGCAACGTGTTCGGCGACTGGCTGTGCGACATGGCCGAAAGCGACCCGCGTCTGATGGGCATTACCCCTGCCATGCGCGAAGGCTCGGACCTGGTACGCTTTTCCAGGGAGTTCCCGGCACGCTACTTCGACGTGGCGATTGCCGAGCAGCACGCGGTAACACTCGCCGCCGGCATGGCCTGCGAAGGCCTGAAGCCGGTGGTCGCGATCTACTCGACCTTTCTGCAGCGCGGCTACGACCAGCTGATTCACGACGTGGCGGTGCAGAACCTGGATGTCACCTTTGCCATCGACCGCGCGGGCCTGGTGGGCGAAGACGGCCCGACCCACCACGGCAGCATGGATCTCTCCTTCCTACGTTGCGTGCCCGGCATGGTGATTCTGGCGCCCGCCGATGAAGCAGAATGTCGCGCCATGCTGAGCGCTGCCTACCACTTCCCCGGCCCTGCGGCGGTGCGCTACCCGCGCGGTACCGGCCCTGGCGTGGAGATCCCTATGCATCTGGATGCCCTGCCCATCGGCAAGGCGCAGGTGCGCCGCGAAGCAACCGGCGACGGCGTGCGCGTTGCGTTACTGGCGTTTGGCAGTTTGAACGGCCCCGCCGCCGAGGTCGCCGAGCGACTGAACGCCACGCATATCAACATGCGCTCGATCAAGCCGCTGGACCGCGATGCGGTACTCCACGCCGCCGACGAGCACGAGCTGCTGGTCACACTGGAAGAGAATACGATCGCCGGTGGCGCGGGCAGCGCCGTCAGCGAGTTGCTGCACGCTGAAGGCGTACAGATCGAGATGCTCCATCTCGGCCTGCCGGATATATTTGTGGAACACGGCACCCCGGAAGAACTGCTCCGCGACTGCGGCCTGGACGCCGAAGGCATCGAGGCGGCCATCCGTCAGCGGTTGCCCTAGCGCGCTCGGGGAAAGGCCCCTTGCAGATTGACACGCGTCGCCGCCTATCCTCAACCGAATGCCGCCCGGCCACGGGCGGCCATCACAACGCGCTGCCTGGCAACGCTCAATGGCCGAGAAAGCCGCTCAAAAACCAAGCTCGTCGAGCAGATCGTCTACCTGATCCTGCCCTGATACCGCGTCAGCCTTGCCTTCCCGTACCTGCGGGCCATTGCGCAGCTTGGCATGCTCATCACGATGGTCGTCGATACTGACTCCATCGGTGACGTTAGGCACGTTGTCCACCAGGACTTGAACAAGCTGCTCTTCGATCAACTGAATGACTTCCATCATCTTCTTGATCACCTGCCCGGTAAGGTCCTGGAAGTCCTGGGCCATCATGATTTCAAGCAACTCTTTCTGCGTGGTACCGGTCGCAGCCGGAAGCGAATCACTCAGGTAGTGCTGTGTATCCTTGACAAGCGACGGATCGCTTTCCACGACGGCCAGCGCCGCTGCTGCCTGCCAACGCTGATTGAGCGCCGCCCCCTCCGCCTCGAGACTATCCTGCACAGGTTGGGCGCGCTCAACGGCATTCAAGGCCCGCTCGGCCGCCTGCTCGGTCATCGAGGCGACATAGTTGAGCCGGTCATTGGCATCGGGTATCGCCTGCGCCGCCTGGCTGATCTGCTGATCCAGGCCAAGCTCTTTCATGCTGTCCCGCAGCAGGCGCGTAAGATGGCCGATACGATGCACCATCTCATCATTGCTGTCTTTTTTGCCCAGCACCGACGGCATGGTCGTGTTGTGGGCGTTGTTAACCGTACTCATGACAATCCTCTTGTTGAGTGCCGTTGTTGATGAGCCGATAGCCATCAATCCACGTATTCGCTGGAGCTTTCAGACAGCTTGCACCAAGCGCTCAAGCCCGACACTACCTTCGGCGTAATTTCGTAAAACTTTAGTTTACTGTTTATTTTGAAGTCGTGTCTGCTATCTGGCTTTGCTGAGCCAATATGGCCAGCACTTGTCACAGGCTGGCGACCCAACACACCCGCAGCGCCGGGCTGGCCCCGCCGGCGGGTTGGGTTCTGATCCAACCCGCCTCTTCAAGCGTGGTGCAGGCGCGGCGGATCAGGGCGTGTTCGATCTCCAGGTACCGGGCGAGCAACGCGCTGGAAACGCCGTTTTCAGAAGGTGGCTGTTCATCAAGCGCCAACAGCACCAGGGCCGCCAGGGGGTCGAGCTCGGGATGAGCGGCCTGCAGGGCGTTGAGTGCGCGCTGCAGGCTCGCTGGGTCTGCGGGGCGTTCAGGCACGGGCTCAGGCGATCCGGGCGCTGGCTTGCAGGCGGATGGCGATCGACTTGGAAGCCGGGGTGTGGCTCTTGTCGCCCTTGTGGTCCAGCGGAATCAGCGGGTTGGTTTCGGGATAGTAAGCTGCCGCGCAGCCTTCGGGGGTGTCATAGGCCACGATCTTGAAGCCATCGACCCGGCGCTCGATACCGTCGCTGGATTCGCCGATCAGATCTACCCACTGCCCCGCTTCGAACCCCAACCGGTCGATGTCCGCAGCGTTCAGGAAGATCACCTGGCGGCCGTTTTCGATGCCGCGGTAGCGGTCGTTGTAGCCGTATACCGTGGTGTTGTACTGGTCGTGAGAGCGCATGGTCTGCAGCGTCAGCCAGCCACCTTCGCGGGTGGTCATCTGCTGGTGCATCACCTGGCCGGGCAGCGCGGCGGTGGAAAACTCGGCCTTGCCGCTCGGGGTAGGAAATGTCAGCTCGAACGCCGGGTTAACCAGCCAGAAACCGCGGGGCTCGCGTACGCGTTCGTTGAAGTTCTCGAAGCCCGGGATCACCGCTTCGATATGGTCGCGAATCACGTCGTAGTCTTCGCGCATCGCCGCCCAATCCACCACCTCGCTGCCCAAAAGGCGCTCGGCCAGGCCGGTGAGGATGGTGATCTCGGAAGGCAGTGCCTTGTCTACAGGGCGGTTGATGCCCGCCGAGCCGTGCACCATGCTCATGGAGTCTTCCACGGTGATCAGCTGCGGCTTGCCGGCCTTGTTGCGGTCCACCTCGGTGCGCCCTAGGCAGGGCAGAATCAGCGCGTCCTTGCCGGTCACCAGATGGCTGCGGTTCAGCTTGGTGCTGATGAACGCCGTCATGCGGCACCGGGCCATGGCCGCTTCGGTCACCCGGCTGTCGGAAATCGCGCGGGTGAAGTTGCCCGCCAGGCCGATGAACACCTTGCCCGGTGCGTCGCGCATGGCCTGCACGGCGGCCACGGAGTCCACCCCGTGTTTACGCGGCATGGGTTTGCCGTAGCGGGCTTCCAGGGCATCGAGCAGTGCATCAGAAGGCTTTTCGAAAATGCCCATGGTGCGGTCGCCCTGCACGTTGGAGTGGCCGCGTACCGGGGAAGTGCCGGCGCCCAGCTTGCCCAGGTTGCCACACAACAGCAGCAGGTTGACGATCTCGCGCACGGTGGGCACCGAGTGCACGTGCTGGGTAATCCCCATGGCCCAGCAGATGATCGTCGCCCTGGAGCGGGCGTAGAGCGCGGCGGCTTCTTCCATCTCGGCGCGGCTTAACCCGGATTGCGTCTCCAGGGTTTCCCAGGCGGTGGCTTCCACCAGGGCGCGGTAGCCGTCAAGCTCGGCGGTGTGGGCAGCCATGAAGGCGTGGTCCAGCACGTTTTCGCCTGCCGCGTCGCGCTCGAACAGCGCCTTGGCCATGCCGCGCACCACCGCCATGTCGCCGCCAAGCTTGGGGCAGAAGTAGTGCGAGCTGATCCGGTGGCTGCCGTTGTGCAGCATCTCGAGCGGCTTTTGCGGATCGGCGAACTTTTCGAGCCCGCGCTCGCGCAGCGGGTTGAAGCTGACGATCGTTGCCCCCCGCTCGGCAGCTTCGCGCAGCGTGCCCAGCATGCGCGGGTGATTGGTGCCGGGGTTCTGGCCAAACACGAAGATCGCCTCGGCGTGCTCGAAATCCTCCAACCGCACGCTGCCCTTGCCGGTGCCCAGCGCCTCGCCCAGGGCAACGCCGCTGGCCTCATGGCACATGTTGGAGCAGTCCGGCAGGTTGTTGGTACCGTAAAGCCGCGTCAGCAGTTGAAACACGTAGGCCGATTCATTACCGGCCTTGCCCGAGGTATAGAAGATCGCGTCGTCCGGGGTGGGCAGCGCCTTGAGCTCCGCGGCCAGCAGGTCCAGCGCCGCGTCCCAGTCAATCGGCTCGTAGTGGTCGGTGTCGGCGTTGTAGCGCATGGGCTCCACCAGCCGACCCTGATCTTCCAGGCGGTAGTCGTCCCAGGTCTTCAGCTCACTGACGCTATGCTGGGCAAAGAACTTCCGGGTAACCCGCTTGGAGGTGGCTTCCCAGGTAACCGCCTTGACGCCGTTTTCGCAGAACTCGAAGGATGAGCCGTGCGCCGGGTCACCCCAGGCGCAGCCCGGGCAGTCGAAGCCATCGGGCTGGTTGAGCTTGAACAGCGACCGCGCGTTGGCCGCCGCTGAACGGCTGTGCAGCAGGTGCTTGCCCACCGCCTTGAGCGCGCCCCAGCCGCCGGCCGGGTTGTGATACTCAAAAACCTTGGGATCGTGTACCGTAGAGTTTTTTGGGGCGTCCGGATCTGGCGAGGCCATAGCGTCTCCATAGGGAAGGGGGAGGGGAAGCCGTGCGGCGGATTGCGGCGGTAAACGATCACGACAACCGTTAGCCGGCTTTCTTTTCAACTATAGTAGTACGTTCGGCGCAGCACGTCTCCTGGTGAAGGCCAACCGCGCCTTGAACCGCCCTCGCCCCTATCCGGCTGCTTACCTGTTCGACTGACGCTAGAGAGAGCCATGCTACTTCTGATTGTGTTTTTTGCCCTGATCGGTCTTGCCACGGGCGGCCCCGTGGGCCTGTTGATTGGCGGTGCCCTGGGCTGGTGGTTGGGGCGGCGCCTGAGCCGGCGCCTGATGGATGCGCGCATGCGGCTGCAGGAAGGCTTCCTGGAATCGATCTTCGCGGTGATGGGCTGCCTGTGCCAGGCGGATGGCAAGGTGACCGAAGGCGAGCGCGATGTGGCCGAGCGGCTGCTTGACCAGATGCGCTTGCAGGGCGAACAGCGTGCCCGAATGCGTGCCGCCTTCGAGCGCGGCCGCGCCGATGACTTTGACCTGGATGCAGAGCTTGCAAGCGTGGGCCGCCTGACCCGCCACCAGCCGGTCATGCGTCAGGTGTTCCTGCAGGTACAGCTTTCCGCGATTGCCGCCGACGGGGTGCTGCACCCCGCCGAGCATGACATGATCCTGCGAGTGGCCCGCGGCGTGGGCTGTAGCGAAACCGAACTCCAGCAGATCGAAGCCATGCTGCACGGCGCAGCCGCCAACTCCCAGGGCGCCAGCGAAGAGGCGCTGAAAGACGCCTACCGCGTGCTGGGTGTATCCGAGGAGGCCAGCGACGCCGAGATCAAGAAAGCCTACCGTCGTCTGATGAGCCAGAATCACCCGGACAAGCTGGCGGGCAAGGGCCTGCCCGAGAGCATGCGCGACGTTGCTCAGGCGCGCACCAGCGAAATCGGCAACGCCTACGAACGCATCCGCAAGGCGCGCGAGGGCTAATCACCGCAGGGTCAGTTGGCTCGGGGCAGCTTGATCAGGCACGCAAACGCTCCAGCCTTGCGGCCAGGCCATCGACAGCCTACCCCGCACCGGCTAGATTGAAGGCGTTCTCTTTTATGCAAGTGACGTTGTTAACGCACGATTGACAGGAGTACGCCATGATTACGCTATACAGTTTTCCCCACTCTCGTTCGCTGCGGGCCACCTGGACGCTTGAAGAACTGGGCGTCGAGTACCAGTGCCAGCACGTGGCGCTGGACAAGGGCGAAGGCCACAGCCCGGCCCACCTGGCCCGCCATCCGGATGGCAAGGTGCCGGTGATGGAAGATGGCGAGCTGACCCTGTTTGAATCCTCGGCGATCTGTCGCTATCTGGCCGAGCAGTATCGCGACCAGGCGGCACTACTGCCGGAAAGCGCTGCCGAGCGTGCCCAGGTCGATCAGTGGCTCAGCTTTATCGTCACCGAAGTCGAGCAGCCGCTATGGACCCAGGCCAAGCACACCTTTGCCCTGCCCGAAGACAAGCGCGTGTCGGCCATCGTACCAACCGCCACCTGGGAGTTTCAGCGCGCCCTTGGCGCTCTCGAACGCCGCTTCCAGGGCAAGGAAACCTTGGTAGGCCACACCTTTACCCTGGCAGACCTGTTTCTGACCCATACCCTCTCCTGGGCGATCAGCATGCAACATCGCCTGCCGGACGCCTTGCTGGCCTACCATAAGCGCCATTCGGCACGCCCGGCATTAAAACGTGCCGCCGAGCGTGAACAGCAGGCCGCCGACGCCACGTAAACCAGCGGCGCTTACGCCGTATGCGGCAGCACCGTGGCCACCACGGCCACAAAGTGGCACACGCTGCCGGCCACCACGAAAAGATGCCAAATCGTGTGGTTGTAAGGAATGGCGCGCACGGCGTAGAAGATGACCCCCAGCGTATAGGTAATCCCACCGGCCGCCAGCAAGGCGATGCCGGTGGTCGAGAGGCTGGCCGCCATTTCATCAGCCGCCAGCACGATCATCCAGCCCATCAGCAGGTAGATGATGACTCTCAACACTGAAAAGCGCGCAGGCCACAGCAGTTTCAAGACGATCCCCGCCAGTGCCAGCGACCATATGGCGGCAAACAGCCCCCAGCCCGTGGGGCCGCGCATGTTCACCAGCAGAAATGGCGTATAGGTGCCGGCAATCAGCAAATAGATGGCGCAGTGATCCAGCAGTTGAAAGCGCGACTTCCAGCGCTGGTGATTGATGCCGTGATACAGGGTCGAGGCGGTGTAGAGCAGCACCAGCGTGGTGCCGTAAAGACCGAGGCTTGCCAGCTTCCAAGGATCCACCTGGGCGGCGAGGCTGGCGACGATCATCAGCGCCACCATGCCCACCAGGCTCAAGACGGCGCCGATACCGTGGGTAATGCTGTGCCAGCGCTCTTCGAGCGGGCTGAAGTCTTCGGATTTCTGGCGGTATGGCATGCTGAGACGTCCTCCACGCGGACTGGCGGGTAACCCAGGCTCATGGGCGTTCGAACAATATACTCCAGAAGCAGGCATAAAAGACCCCAGGCAATGGATCCATGAACCGTTGATCGGATCGTGCCTGGGTCGTTTGTCATACGCTTGATGCCACGCTGAGTATCAGATGGGCGGATTGGGTAGCGCATCCTGCATGTCGCTTGGAACTTCATAGCCGCGCGCCGCGCCACGAGCGCTCTCAAGCCCTTGCGGAAAACCGCTGCGGTGGCTGTAGTCCGGCGTGACGCCCGCTTGGTAGGCATGGCGCTTGGAAAGCGCCTGGGCGCAGCAGACATCGATCGCCGTCAGTACGCTGACCGCCGTCAACGCCCGGTACAGGTTCTTGCGCTTGGGGTGATGCCGGTCCTGAAGCGCATAGGTCAGCGCGGCCAGGTCTATCGCATCGCCGCCTACCCGCCCCCAGATCGACGGCGTGGGGTTATCGGACAGCGCGCCAATGCCGCTGATCATCTCCCGGGCGCCACAGGCGCGCAGCTTGTTCTCATGGCCTTCCATGCCGAGTTGGCGGGCTAGCCTGGGCGCGGCAAAGAGCTGGTAAAGCCCCATGCCCAGGCTCAGCCAACCAAGCCCGCGGGCGACTTTATCGGCGGAACTGAGCGAGCGGGTCATGCGGGCGGACGACGTATGGTGTGAGTGATGCATATCTGCCTCCATGGGATAACGTTCAGGGTTTGAGAATGACCTTGACGCAACCGTCCTGCTTTTCGCGGAAGGTGTTATACATGTCAGGCCCCTGATCCAGGCCAACGGAGTGGGTAATCACGAACGAGGGATCGATCTGGCCTTCGTCGATACGGCGCAGCAGATCATCGGTCCAGCGTTTGACGTGGGTCTGGCCGGTACGCACGGTCAGCCCCTTGTTCATCAGCGCGCCCATGGGAATCTTGTCGACCAGACCGCCATAAACACCGGGAATGGACAGCACGCCGGCGGGCCGGCACACGTAGATCATTTCACGCAGCACATGGGCCCGGTCGCTTTCCAGCATCATTGCCTGCTTGACCCGGTCATAGGCAGAGTCCAGCGAGCGCGTGGTGTGAGCTTCAAGGCCAACGGCGTCGATGCACTTTTCCGGCCCCTTGCCGTGAGTCAGCTCCTGCAGGCGACCAAGCACGCTTTCATGATCGAAGTTGATCGTGATCGCCCCGCCTGCCTGGGCCATGGAGAGACGCTCGGGAACGTTATCGATCACGATGACCTGTTTGGCGCCAAGCAGCACGGCGCTGCGGATGCAGAACTGGCCGACCGGCCCAGCGCCCCAGATGGCCACCGTGTCGGTGGGCTGGATGTCGCACTGAACCGCGGCCTGCCAGCCGGTGGGGAAAATATCCCCCAGGAACAGCACCTGCTCGTCGGTGAGAGTGCTGGGAACCTTGATATGGGTGGAGTCGGCAAAGGGTACGCGCACGTACTCGGCCTGGCCGCCGGCGTAACCGCCGGTAAGGTGGGAGTAGCCGAACAACCCCGCACCGGCGTGGCCAAAGGCTTTATCTGCCAGGGATTTATTGCGATTGGAGCGCTCGCAGACCGAGAAATTCCCCCGCAGGCACTGCTCGCATTCGCCGCAGGTGATCGTGAACGGCACCACTATGCGGTCGCCTACCTTGAGGTCCTTGGTCGCGCTGCCTACCTCCATGACTTCGCCCATGAACTCATGACCGAGCACATCGCCACACTCCATGCCGGGAATGAAATGGTCATAAAGGTGCATGTCGGAGCCGCAGATGGCGCAACTGCTTACGTTGATGATCGCATCGCGGGGGTGTTCGATCTGAGGGTCGGGAACGGTGTCGTAACGAACGTCGTTCTTACCGTGCCAGCAAAGTGCCTTCATCGTCGCTTCTCCTTAACGTAATGCCTTGGTTAGCGTCCTGCCATCATTCAACATAGCTCAGACGCTAGACAAATACGTTTAAGAAAAAGCAAGTTTGCGGGGTTTTGACCGCATTAACGCGTATTTTTCAGCCTTTTCGCTCGATATCCACGTCACTTGCCTGGGTGAAGTCACCCAGCGCCATCATGTGGCCAAGTTTGCCGGCCTTGGTGGCCAGGTACTGTTCGTTGTGCGGGTTGAGGCCGGTGGTGATGGGCAGCCGCTCGACCACGTTGACGCCGTCACGGGTCAGCGCATCCACCTTGCGGGGGTTGTTGGTCATGAGTTTGAGCGCGGTCACGCCCAGGTGGTCAAGCATCGGTACGCATAGATCATAACGGCGCATGTCGGCACCAAAGCCGAGCTGCTCGTTGGCCTCCACCGTATCCGCTCCCTGATCCTGCAGGTGGTAGGCGCGAATCTTGTTCAAGAGTCCGATTCCCCGCCCTTCCTGGCGCAGGTAAAGCAGCACGCCGCGCCCCTCTTCGGCAATACGCTTGAGCGCCTCCTGCAACTGGTAGCCACAGTCGCAGCGCATGGAGAACAGCGCATCGCCGGTCAGGCACTCGGAGTGAACGCGCCCGAGTACCGGATCCGCGGTACTGACATCACCCAGCGTCAGCGCGATATGGTCCTTGCCGGTCGCGTCATCTTCGAAACCGTGCATGGTGAACGTGGCCCAGGGGGTGGGCAGCCGGGAAGCGGCAATGAAGCGAATGGTCACGGGTTACCTCGCAGATTAACCAAACCAGTTAACCACAACAATATTGAAAAGGCGCACAGTCTATCAGGAAGTCGCCATGAGCTCACGACAGCCGGCGGCGGCTTGGGTGAGAAAGCAAGGGACATCATCGCTTGCAATTTCAAGTACAATTGTACTTATTCGGTTCCCCAGTCACGTTTCCCGACTACGTTGTTGCGTATGATGCGGGCATATTTCCCAAGGGCGAGTGTTTATGACCCCCACACCTTTGCAAAACGATCGTTTTCTCCGCGCCCTGGCGCGCCAGCCCGTCGACCGCACACCAGTGTGGATGATGCGTCAAGCGGGCCGCTACCTGCCCGAGTACCGCGCCAGCCGCGCCGATGCGGGCAGCTTCATGGACCTGTGCCGCAACCACGACCTGGCCTGCGAGGTTACCCTGCAGCCGCTCGAGCGCTACCCGCTGGACGCTGCCATCCTGTTTTCGGACATTTTGACCATTCCGGATGCCATGGGCCTCGGGCTCTATTTTGAAACCGGCGAAGGCCCCAAGTTTCGCAAGACCGTGCGCACCGCCGAGGAAGTGGCCGCGCTCAGCGTACCCGACGCCGAGCGCGACCTGGATTACGTGATGCGCGCCGTCTCTACCATCCGCCGCGAGCTGAACGGGCGCATGCCGTTGATCGGCTTTTCGGGCAGCCCCTGGACGCTGGCGACCTACATGGTGGAAGGCGGCTCCAGCAAGGATTTCCGCCACCTGAAAACCATGCTCTACGACACGCCGGATACCATGCACCAGTTGCTGGACACCCTGGCGCAGTCAGTGACCGACTACCTGAACGCCCAGATTCGCGCAGGCGCCCAGGCGGTGCAGATTTTCGATACCTGGGGCGGCGCGCTATCAACGCCTGCGTACCTTGAGTTCTCGCTGCGCTACATGGAGCAGATCGTCTCCGGCCTGATCCGCGAGCACGACGGGCGCCGCGTACCGGTGATCCTGTTCACCAAGAACGGTGGCCAGTGGCTCGAGCATATCGCCTGCGCCGGTGCCGACGCCCTCGGCATCGACTGGTCGACCGAACTTTCCAACGCCCGCGACCGCGTGGGCCACAAGGTGGCGCTGCAGGGCAACCTGGACCCCAACGTGCTGTTTGCCCGCCCGTCGGCCATTCGCGCCGAAGTGGCCCGCGTGCTGGAGAGCTACGGCCATGGCCCGGGCCACGTGTTCAACCTGGGCCACGGCATCAGCCAGTTCACCAACCCGGATAACGTCACCGCCTTCATGGAAGCGCTGCACGAGCTGAGCCCGCAGTACCACCAGGGCATTCCAACCAACTCCAACCCCTCTTTCTCAGGAGCCCATTGATGAGCGAATTACGCGACGACCAGTGGTTTACCGAAGTCTTCGATAGCCACGGCAGCGCCTTCTCGCTGAAGGTCTCTGAGAAGCTGTTGGACGTGCAGAGCGAGTACCAGCACCTGGAGGTGTACGCCACCGAGACCTACGGCAACCTGATGGTGCTCGACGGCTGCGTGATGCTCACCGACCGCGACAACTTCCTGTATCACGAAATGATTGCCCACCCGGCGCTGTTTACCCACCCCGCGCCCAAGCGCGTGGTGATCATCGGCGGCGGCGACTGCGGCACGCTGAAGGAAGTTTTGCGCCATCCGGGCGTCGAGAAGGTCACCCAGATCGATATCGACGAGGAAGTGACCAAGGCCGCCGAGCGCTTCTTCCCGGCACTGGTGGAAGCCAACGACGACCCACGCGCGGAGCTTTTGTTCGCTGATGGCGTGAAGTGGGTGGATGACGCCGCGGATGAAAGCATCGACGTGCTGATCATCGACTCCACCGACCCGGTGGGGCCTGCCGAGGGGCTGTTCAAGACCGATTTTCTGAAGCGCTGCCACCGCATCCTGAAAGCCGACGGCGTGATGGTCCAGCAGAGCGAATCACCGCTTTATCACAGCGGCTCGATCATTCGCGAGCTGCGCCACGACATGCGCGAAGCCGGGTTCGACAGCGTCGCTACACTGCCCTTCCCCCAGCCGGTCTATCCTTCCGGCTGGTGGAGCGTGACACTGGCCGGTAAAGGCACCAACGTGGAAACCTTCCGCGAAGAGGCTGCCGCTGGCCACGAAATGCCGCTACAGTACTACACAGTGGATGCCCACCGGGGCGCCCTGGCACTGCCGCCGTTCATGCGCAAGGCGTTCGGCTGACGTCTGACTGAATAGCGCGCCAGCAAGCGATGAAGGCCGGGCACTGCTCGGCCTTTTTTGTGTCATCACCAAGGAATTAACAATGAAAATCCTTAAATGGTTAAGCGTTGGCGCATGCGCCCTGGCCCCGGCGGTTGCCCTGGGCACCACCCTTGAAACGGTGCAGTCTCGTGATAGCGTGCGCTGCGGGGTGAACGCCGCCCAGCCTGGCTTCTCCTCACTGGACGATAACGATACGTATCGTGGCCTGGATACCGACGTTTGCCGGGCAATTGCCGCCGCCGCCCTTGGCGACGCCGGCAAGGTCGATTTCGTACCGCTCGATTCCGTCGAGCGCTTTAC
Source organism: Vreelandella aquamarina (assembly GCF_020075495.1). Taxonomy (GTDB): domain Bacteria; phylum Pseudomonadota; class Gammaproteobacteria; order Pseudomonadales; family Halomonadaceae; genus Vreelandella; species Vreelandella aquamarina_A. The sequence goes on along the minus strand of NZ_JABYQT010000004.1, from coordinate 292,327 downwards.
CGCCCTGCAGTCCGGCGAAGTGGACGTGCTCTCGCGCACCACGACCTGGACGTCCAGCCGCGACACCACCCAGGGCATGCACTTTACCGGGGTGAGCTACTACGATGGCCAGACCTTCATGGTGGCAAGCGATCTGGGCGTACAAAGCGCCGAAGAGCTGGATGGTGCGGCGGTGTGCACCCAGTCCGGCACCACCAGCGAGCTGAACCTTTCCGACTACTTCCGCATCAACGACATGCGCTATGACGCGGTGGTGTTTGACTCCCCCGAGCAGTCGATTGCCGGTTTCGAAGCCGGACGCTGTGACGTGCTAAGCTCCGATGCCTCGCAACTGTATGCTCAGCGCATGCAGCTGGCGAACCCTGACATGGCGGTGGTGCTGCCCGAGATCATCTCCAAGGAGCCGCTGGGCCCCGCCGTGCGCCAGGGCGACGATCAGTGGTTCAACATCGTGAAATGGTCGCTGTTTGCCATGCTCAATGCCGAAGAACTGGGCGTTTCGAGCCACAATATCGATGAACATGCCGATTCCGACAACCCGGACATCGCCCGCCTGCTCGGCCAGGACGGCAATTTTGGTGAAGGCATGGGACTCAATGACGACTGGGCTTATCAGATCGTCAAGCAAGTGGGTAACTACGCCGAAATGTTCGACCGCAACGTCGGCGCAGATTCCGATATCAAGATCGCCCGCGGCCTGAACGCCTTGTGGAAAGATGGCGGCATTCAGTACGCCCCGCCCATTCGTTAAACGCTGTTTCGACTCTTCTATTTCCGCCTGTCTGACGGTTATCGCACCATAAAAGAGCATGCGATAACCGTTTTCACGTTTTTGCACCTGAACTTTCGTAGGCATACGGTCGTTTTGCGTTGAAAAGCGCTGAATATAGCGCTGTACCCATGTTGGCACCTTCCTTGCTAGCTTTATGTGTCATGCCTTTGCATGCATAACAATATTAATCGAGGAAGGGAATTACCATGCTGAACAAGAAACATTGGTTACTACTGGCCTCTGCAGGTGCACTTACACTGACCGGTGCGGCCAACGCCGCCACCCTTGAAGATACCGTTGAACGCGGCGCCGTGCAGTGTGGCGTCAGCGATGGCCTGCCGGGCTTCTCCGCCCCCGATGGTGACGGCAACTGGCAAGGCCTGGATGTCGATGTCTGCCGCGCGGTTGCCGCGGCCGTGCTGGGCGACGCCGATGCCGTAAACTATATTTCCCTCAACGCCGTCGAGCGCTTCACCGCGCTGCAGTCCGGCGAGATCGATGTGCTCTCGCGTAACACCACCTGGACCACCACCCGCGACACCACACTGGGCCTGAACTTTGCCGGCGTGACCTTCTACGACGGTATCGGCTTCATGGTCAGCCGTGATCTGGGCATCAGCGGTGCCGACGAGCTGGACGGTGCGGCGATCTGTATCCAGAGCGGTACCACCACCGAACTCAACGTGGCCGATTACTTCCGTGCCAACGACATGGAATTCGATCCCATCGTATTTGATACCTCCGAGCAGACCGTGGGTGGCTTCCAATCTGGCCGCTGTGACGTGCTGACTTCGGATACCTCGCAGCTGGCGGCCCTGCGTATTCAACTGGATGACCCGAACGGCGCGGTCATTCTCCCCGATATCATCTCCAAGGAACCGCTGGGACCGGTCGTGCGCCAGGGCGACGACACCTGGTTCAATATCGTCAAGTGGTCGCTGTTTGCCATGCTCAATGCTGAAGAGTACGGCGTGACCAGCGAAAACGTCGACGAAATGACCAGCTCCGAAAACCCCGATATCGCCCGCCTGCTGGGCCAGGACGGCAACTACGGCGAAGGCATGGGCCTTGAGGCCGACTGGGCTTACAACATCATCAGCCAGGTGGGTAACTACGCCGAAAGCTTTGATCGCAACGTCGGCATGGATTCACCGCTCGAGATCGAGCGCGGTGTCAACGCGCTGTGGAATCAGGGTGGCTTCCACTACGCCCCGCCGATTCGCTAAGCGTCTCGCTTGACCCGGCCCGCCGTGCTTGCCAGGCAAGCACCGGCGGGCCATCTGTTCGACCTTCCGTGTAGCGGAGACGCCACCCATGTCCGTAAGACCCAACGCTCGCCCCGCTGGCCACAAGCCACCGTTCTGGCGAGACCGCGCTAAGCGCGCGCTTGTTTTTCAACTGCTGCTGACCGCCGCTGTTGCCGTATTCCTGCTGTATATCGTGGGTAACGTTCAGGACAACCTGTCTGCTCGGGGTATCACGACAGGTTTTGGCTTTTTGAATAACACTGCAGGCTTTGGCATCGTGCAAAGCCTGATCGACTACTCTTCCCAGGCGACCTACGGGCGCACCTTTCTGGTGGGCTTGCTCAATACCCTGCTGGTGGGCGGGTTGGGCGTTCTTGCGGCCACGCTGATCGGCTTTATCGTCGGCATTGCCCGCCTGTCGCCCAACTGGCTGCTGGCCAGGATGGCCACGGCCTATATCGAAACCTTTCGCAACATTCCACTGCTGCTGCAGATCTTCTTCTGGTACTTCGCCGTGCTGCGCGCCCTGCCAAGCGCTCGGGACAGCATGGCCTTTGGCGAGGTGATCTTTCTCAACGTGCGTGGTCTGTATCTGCCCGAGCCGCTGTTCGAATCCGGCTTCGGGCTGATTCCTGCGGCGTTCATTGTGGCAATCGGTGCAAGCATCGCGCTGTGTGTCTGGAACAAGCGCCGCCAGGAGGCCACCGGCAAGCGTATTCCCGCCGGCTGGATATCGCTTGTGCTGATTCTGGGGCTGCCGCTTTTAATCACGGTCGCCACCGGCGTGCCGATTACCTGGGATGTGCCGGAACTGCGTGGCTTCAACTTCCGCGGCGGTTTTACCGTGATTCCGGAGTTTCTGGCCCTGTGGATGGCGCTTTCGATCTATACCGCCGCGTTCATTGCCGAAATCGTGCGCTCCGGCATTCAGGCGATTTCCCACGGCCAGACCGAAGCCGCCCAGGCGCTCAGCCTGCCGCGCAACCTGGTGCTGCGCCTGGTGGTGATTCCCCAGGCGCTGCGGGTGATCATTCCGCCGCTGACCAGTCAGTACCTGAACCTGATCAAGAACTCATCGCTTGCCACGGCCATCGGCTACCCCGATCTGGTCTCCGTGTTTGCCGGCACCACGCTCAACCAGACGGGTCAGGCCATCGAGGTGATCGCCATGACCATGGCGGTATACCTGACCATCAGCCTGCTGGTTTCCATGTTCATGAACTGGTTCAACGCCCGCGTGGCGCTGGTCGAGCGCTAGGCACCGGTGAGGATAGCTTTATGATTCACAATAAAACCATGATCGACCAGCGCCCGGCCCCTAGTAATACCCTGGGCCCGGTGGCCTGGCTGCGTGCCAACCTGTTCAGCGGCCCGCTCAACACGCTGTTTACCCTGGTCGGGCTATACGTTCTATATCTGCTGCTGGTGCCTACTATCCAGTGGGCGTTCATCAACGCCGACTGGATCGGCACCACACGGGCCGACTGCTCGCGGGAAGGCGCCTGCTGGGTATTCGTCAACGCACGCTTCACCCAGTTCATCTACGGGCTGTATCCGCGTTCGGAGATCTGGCGGGCCAATATCGTGTTCGGCGGTTTTTTCACCCTGATCGCCTGGCTTGCCATTCCGCGCCTGCCGTTCAAGCGCTGGGTGGCGGTGTTTGCCTTGGTGGGCTTTCCGATTGCCGCCTACGTGTTGCTGCACGGCGGCTACTTTGACCTGCCCCGCGTGCCCACCCACCGCTGGGGCGGCCTGATGCTGACCCTGCTGCTCGCCTCAATAGGCATGATCGGCGCCCTGCCCATCGGCATCGTGCTGGCCCTGGGGCGACGCTCCAACATGCCTATCGTGAAGAGCTTCTGCGTCATCTTCATCGAGTTCTGGCGCGGGGTGCCGCTGATCACCGTGCTGTTCATGGCCTCGGTAATGCTGCCGCTGTTTCTGCCCTCGGGCATCAGCGTAGACCGCCTGGTGCGGGCGCTGATCGGCCTGACGCTGTTCCAGAGCGCCTACATGGCGGAGGTGATTCGTGGCGGACTCCAGGCGATTCCCAAGGGCCAGGAAGAGGCAGCGGCTGCACTGGGCATGAGCTACTGGAAACGCATGGGCCTGATCGTTCTGCCCCAAGCGCTGAAGATGATGATTCCGGGCATCGTCAATACATTCATCTCGCTGTTCAAGGACACGACGCTTGTGATGATCATCGGGCTATTCGACCTGCTGGGGATCGTGCAGGCGGCGCTTTCCGACTCCAATTGGCTGGGCTTTTCGCTGGAAGGCTACGTGTTTGCCGCCTTCGTGTTCTGGATCTTCTGTTTCAGCATGTCGCGCTACAGCCAGTATCTGGAGCGTAAGCTGAACACCGGCCACAAGCGCTGACGTCGCTTTTTTCAAGAATTTGAGCAGGATTTGACTATGACACAAGCAGCCACCAATACCCCAGGCAGCTCTACCCCTGACCTGATGGTCGAAATGCGCGGCGTCAACAAGTGGTACGGCGACTTTCACGTACTGCGTGATATCGATTTCGAAGTGAAACGCGGCGAGCGGATCGTTATCTGCGGCCCCTCGGGCTCGGGTAAATCGACACTGATTCGCTGCATCAATCATCTTGAAGAGCACCAGCAGGGCGACATCGTGGTCGGCGGCGTGCCGCTGACCCAGGACGTGAAACGCATCGAGCAGATTCGAAGAAGTGTCGGCATGGTGTTCCAGCACTTCAACCTGTTCCCCCACCTGACGGTGCTGGAGAACTGCTGCATCGCGCCCATGTGGGTACAGAAGAAGCCGCGCCGGGAAGCCGAAGAGCAGGCCATGCGCTATCTCGAACGCGTGCGCATTGCCGAGCAGGCGAAAAAGTACCCCGGCCAGCTCTCCGGCGGCCAGCAGCAGCGCGTGGCGATTGCCCGCTCGCTATGCATGCACCCGGACGTGATGCTGTTCGACGAACCCACCTCGGCGCTCGACCCGGAGATGATCAAGGAAGTACTGGACGTCATGATCGAGCTTGCCGAGGAAGGCATGACCATGCTGTGCGTGACCCACGAAATGGGCTTTGCCAAGACCGTCGCTGACCGGGTGATCTTCATGGACCAGGGGCAGATCATCGAAGAAAACGCGCCGGAGCCGTTCTTCAATAACCCGCAGTCAGAACGCACCCAGCTGTTCTTGAGCCAGATCCTGGGGCACTGATCCTCAAACGCTCAAGGCGCGCCGCCCACTTGGGTGATACTGGCGGGTAACAGGGCGGGCTGCTCACGGTGCTGGGCGAGCGGCCTGCCTTCCAGCGCGGTCAGCAGTATCTGAAGCGGGTCGCCGTGGCTCACGATCAGAATGGTTTCGCCTTGCGCCTTCCGCTCCCACTCCTCAAGCACTGCCATCATGCGTGCGGCCACTGCACTCACCGCTTCTACCCGATGGGTAGTGTGCTCGGCGCTCTGAGCGTCCAGTGCCCACACATCCGGATAGCGCGCATCCGAGCCGCCCTCCAGCTCACCGAAAAACCGCTCGCGCAGACGTTGATCCGGGCTCATCGCCAATTCGAAGGCATTGGCCACCCGGGCGGCGGTCTGCGTGGTGCGTAGAAAATCCGAGTGCACCACCCGTGTGGGAACGGGCCAGGCCCAGGCATCCACAAGGCTCGCCAGCTGCTGCTCGCCGGTATCCGATAGCCCGAAGGCATCAATGCTCCGCTCGGGGCTGCTGATGATCAGGCACTGCTGGTTTGCCTGGCTATGGCCGTGGCGCATCAACAGATAGCGATTGCGCCAATGGTCAGAGGTGTTATGAAGAGGGTTTGACATAGCTTGGTAAGCCGCCTCGAAAATGGACCTTCAACATACCACCGGTGTCTTCGAAGGAGGAGACGGCAAGCCGCCGATTGCGCTCTGGATCAATCCAAGACCTCCCGTTTGACCGAATGCCAAACGCTTGCCATGGTTAATATATCCCTAACGACACGGAGGACGTTTGATGATGACAACCTATATCGTGGTAGCCGACGCCGCTCGCGCACGTATCTTCACGCGCGACTCGCTTCACCTGCAGGAGAAGGAGAGCCTGGTACACGCCGAGGGTCGCATGCATGAAGGGGACCTGATCACCGATAGCCCCGGCGCCGACGTGCACGAATCCACGTCATCCACCGCACGCTCCTCGGCGGAGGGTGGGACTGCCTTGAAGCATGAAAATGAACTGTTTGCCAAGGAAGTCACCCAGCACCTGTATAACGCACGCGTCAATAACAGCATGGAAAAGCTGATTCTGGTCGCGCCCCCCAAGTTTCTGGGCCTGCTGCGTGAAAAGCTCGATGCCCCCACGCAGAAGCTTGTCATCCACACCTTGTCCAAAGATCTCAGCAAGGCGTCGCTTGACGACATTCAGGAGGCGGTCAGCGATATGCGTTAAGTATTTCAACGCTTATTGATCGCCTACAACTAAAGCATGGATCGCTCTCGCCGATAAACTGATTACCCCTGCATCATGTATGTAGCAATGCATACATCAGTTTATCCTTAATAGAGAGCGACCATGTTCCTCCCCCCACGTCTATCCGCCATGGCTCTGTTTGCCTCGATCTCAGCAGAGCGCCGCTTGAATGCTTCACTCTACTTCCGTATGAGTGGAGCATTCTGCGCATGAATTTCAAGTCCGTTCGTACGTTGATCACGATACTCGTCGGCAGCTGTATCGTGCTGGTAGTGGCCGCGCTGGTGATTTATTCGCTGATCGCCAATGCACGCTCTCAGGATCTGGTGGAAAACCAGACCGAAGCGCTGCTCGAGCGCAATACCGAGGCACGCCTGACGGCTATCGCCTCCGAGCAGGCAGAACGCATCAAGGGCCAGATGGAGCATGCCCTGACACTGAGTGAGAACCTGGCCCAGACCAACGCGTTGATGGGCCAGCTGGATGCGACGGGACGGCCGTCGCTCAACGTGAGCCGTCGCGAGCTTTCCCAGATAGTGCGCCAGACCGCCGTTGCCAATCCGGAACTTCTGGGCACCTACATAGGCTGGGAACCCGATGCCTTCGGGCGTGATGAGGTCTTCGCCCGCCGTGAAGGGATGGGTTACGGGGCCGATGGACGTTTCCGTCCCTTGTGGTATCGCGACGACAGCGACAATGTCGTTGTACTTCCGCTGGATGAGAACATGGAGAGCGATGTCCTCCAGCCCAGCGGCGTGCGCCAGGGTGAGTACTATCTATGTCCGCGCGACACGCAGGCGACCTGTATTGTCGACCCCGCCCCTTACGACTATGACGGCCAGGTGGTGATGGTCACCTCGTTCAGCGTCCCGGTAATGGTCGATGGCGAATTTCGTGGCGTTGCAGGGGTCGACCTGTCGGTCAACTTTATCCAGTCCATGCTCAATGATGCCAGCCAAGCACTTTATGACGGCGCAGGTGAGCTGGCCCTGATTGCCTCCGGAGGCACCTTGACGGCGCATACCGGCCACCAAGAAGCACTTGGGCAGCCGTCAGGCGACGTTCTGGACCCAGCGTTGCAAACACGCATTACAGAAGCCCAGCTGGGTGGCGTCGTTCGTCATCATGACGCTGAGCAGGGCATGCTCGAACTTTACTGGCCGTTCACCATCGGTGATCTTGAACAGCCGTGGGTCTTGATGCTGCGCCTGCCCGACCAGGCGGTATTTGCCGGCCTGAATGATCTTCAAGAGCAAATGGAAGACCAGCGCACCACGTCCACGCTTGGCATGCTGGGCATGGGACTGATCATTGCTGCTCTTGGCTTGCTGGCCAGCTGGTTGCTGGGCACGAGTATTTCTCGTCCGTTGCGCAATCTGGCCGAACGTATGCGCGATATCGCTTCCGGCGATGGTGACCTGACCCAGCGCCTGCCAGTGCGCGGGCGCAACGAAAGTGCTGAGCTGGCCATCCAGTTCAATGCCTTCGCCGTCAAGATTCACGATGTGCTGGTCGATGTACGCGCCAGCAGCGAAGCAGTTCACCATGCTGCAAGCGAGATCACCCAGGGCGGGCAGGACCTGTCGCGGCGCACCGACCAGGCCGCGGCCAGCCTGCAGCAGACCTCGACCGCCATGGAGCAGATCAGCAGCACCGTGGGCCACACCACCAGCGCCTCCCGAGAAGCCAGCGGGCTTTCCCAGACTGCCTCGCAGCTCGCCTCGCGCACCAATACCGCGTTCGAGCAGGTAGTCGTCACCATGGAAGATATCCGTGCGACCTCCTCGGAAATTCAGACCATCGTCAGCGTGATCGACGGCATCGCCTTCCAGACCAACCTGCTCGCGCTCAACGCCTCGGTAGAAGCCGCCCGGGCGGGCGAGCATGGGCGCGGGTTTGCCGTGGTGGCCGACGAAGTGCGCAAGCTGGCCGGGCGCAGCAGCGAGGCAGCGGCGGATATTCGCCAGCGCATCGATGCCTCGGCAGGCAAGGTGGAAAGCGGCACGCAGCTGGTGCACGACGCCGAAACCGCCATGCATGAGCTTTCCGAGAGCGTGACACGGGTCACCCAGATGCTGGGCGATATCAGCACCGCGGCCAGCGAACAGAACGACGGCATCAGCCAGGTCAGCATCGCGGTAAGCGACCTTGATCAGATGACCCAGCAAAACGCTGCGCTGGTCGAGGAGTCGACCACCGCCGCCGAGCAGCTCAAGGATCAGGCCGAGCGCCTCGCTTCGCTTGTCGGAGCCTTTACCCTGTCGACCAGTACTGCTACCTCGGGCGGGCAGCTTGCGCCGCCTGCCTACCTGCCGCGTTAAGCGGTAACCAAACTGAGGGCAACAACAAAAATGAACTTCAAGTCCGTACGTACCTTGATTGCCACCCTGGTGGGTGGCTGTATTCTGCTGGTGGTAGCGGCGCTGGTCATCTACTCGGTGATCGCCAACGCTCGCTCCCAATCGCTGGTAAAAAGCGAGACCCAGGCGCTGCTCGAACGCAACATCGAAGCTCGCCTTACCGCCATTGCCTCGGGCCAGGCCGAAGAGATAAAAGGCCACCTCGAGCATGCGCTGACGCTTGCGACCAGCCTGGCGCACACCAACGCCATGCTGGGCCAGCAGGATGCCGACGGACGGCCCTTGATGTCCATGAGTCGGCGCGAAGTATCGATGCTGGTACGGCAAACGGTCATCAACAACCCCGACCTGCTGGATGCATTCATTGGCTGGGAGCCGGATGCGTTCAACCGCGATGCCAATTTTGTCGGTCGAGAGGATCAGGGCTACGGCCCGGATGGCCGCTTCATGCCGTGGTGGTATCGTACGCAAAGCGGCAGCATCGAGGTGCTTGCGCTGGGCAGCAATATCGAAAGCCAGGAGCGCGATGCCGACGGTATTCGCCTTGGAGAGTACTACCTGTGCACCAAGGAAACCCGGCGCAGCTGCATTGTCGACCCGCACCTGTACGACTATAACGGTGAAACCCTGCTGGTGACCTCGTTTAACGCGCCCATCATCGTAGACGGCAAGTTTCGCGGCAGCGCCGGTGTCGACCTCTCGGTCGAATTCATTCAGGGACTGCTCGAAGAAGCCAATGAAACGCTCTATGACGGCGTTGGCGAAATGGCTCTGGTCGCCGCACATGGTGCTCTGGCGGCCTATACCGGCGCGCCGGAGCGGATGGGCAAGCGCGTTGAAAACGTGCTCGACCCTGAGCTTCAGGCCAGCATCGCCCAGGCCCAGCAGGGCGAGCGTGTACGCAAGCTGGACACCGAGCAGGGCATGACCGAGCTGTACTGGCCTTTCACCATCGACGAGAGCGGTAACCCGTGGGTACTGATGATCCGGCTACCTGAAAGCGCCGTCATGGCCGGTTTGTATGGCTTGCAGGACCAGCTCGGCGAGCAGAGCAAAGCCTCCATGTGGGGCATGATACTGATGGGTCTGCTGATTGCCAGCCTCGGCCTGCTGGCCAGCTGGCTGCTGGGCTCCAGTATTTCCCGACCACTGCGTCACCTGGCTGATCGCATGCGTGATATCGCTTCCGGCGATGGCGACCTGACCCAGCGCCTGCCAGTGCGCGGGCGCAACGAAAGCGCTGAGCTGGCCATCCAGTTCAACGCCTTCGCCGTCAAGATTCACGATGTGCTGGTCGATGTACGCGCCAGCAGCGAATCGGTCCACCACGCCGCAAGCGAGATCACCCAGGGCGGACAGGATCTGTCGCGGCGCACCGACCAGGCCGCAGCCAGCCTGCAGCAGACCTCGACCGCCATGGAGCAGATCAGCAGCACCGTGGGCCACACCACCAGCGCCTCCCAGGAAGCCAGCGGGCTTGCGCAAACTGCCTCGCAGCTGGCCGTGCGCACCAACGGCGCCTTCGAGCAGGTGGTGGTCACCATGGACGATATCCGTAACAACTCCACCGAGATCCAGAGTATCGTCAGCGTGATCGACAGCATCGCCTTCCAGACCAACCTGCTGGCCTTGAACGCCTCGGTGGAAGCCGCTCGGGCAGGCGAGCATGGGCGTGGGTTTGCCGTGGTAGCCGACGAAGTGCGCAAGCTGGCCGGGCGCAGCAGCGAGGCAGCGGCGGATATCCGCCAGCGCATCAACGCGTCGGCAGGCAAGGTGGAAAGCGGCACCCAGCTGGTGCACGACGCCGAAACCGCCATGCACGAGCTATCGGAAAGCGTGGCGCGGGTGACCCAGATGCTGGGCGATATCAGTACCGCGGCACGCGAGCAGAATGACGGTATCAGCCAGGTCAGCATTGCGGTAAGCGACCTTGACCAGATGACCCAGCAAAACGCCGCGTTGGTCGAGGAGTCCACCACCGCCGCGGAGCAGTTGAAGGAGCAGGCGGAGCGACTTGCCGACCTGGTGGGCGGGTTCACGCTGCTGGATGAGCACGATGGCGGCGGGCATCCCCGTCTTCTCGGCCCATCGTCCTATAACGAGTAAGAGTGTATCGAGCACCAAGAAATCCCTGCCGAGCAATACAAGACGAGAAGTGCTAAAGCGAGAAGTACCAGCCTAGAGCCTTGATCGAGGCTCTAGGCGTTGAATGATCGACCATCCGGCGACTCGTTTCTCTGTATCAGCACAGAGCGGAGGATGAATGAGACTTAAGTCACAAGACACACTGCCGATATAGCAAACGATTACTCGAGACAGGCCACTGATCCTGTCTACTCCCCTCCCTGATAATGAGATGAACCGATGCTTTCCTCTTTAAGAATGCGCATTCTGGCGATCATACTGGTCGTGATCGCTCTGGCCCTGGCGGTCAATGCCACGGTCAGCTATATCACCCTGAAAAAGCACAACGACCTGCAGATTACCCAGCAGTTGGCATCCGTTTCTCAAGGCAATGCGCTGGCGATCGAGGAGTGGATTGCCGCTCGTGCGTCCATGCTCGAAGCGGCGCGCACACCGGTAATGGATAATGATCCACTGACGGCGCTGGAGCAGTTGCAGGCCTCCGGCGGCTTCATGGCCGCGTTCTTCAGCCAACCCGATGGCAGCCACCTGGCAAGTGCGTTTCCGCCTGGCGACGGCTATGACCCTCGCACCCGTGGCTGGTATCAAGCCGCCGTGGCGCAGGACAGGACCATCGTGACCGAACCCTACGAGGACGACGCCAGTGGCCAGCTGGTCGTGACCTTTGCCACACCGGTCAAGCGCGGAGGCTCCCTCTATGGTGTCATCGGTGGTGACGTGGCGATCGGCAAACTGATCGAGCAGGTCAATGCGATTCAACCCACGCCAGCCAGCTTCGCGTTCTTGAGCAGCGCCGGGGAGACGATCATCGCCCACCCGGACCCGGCCTTGACCCTCCAGCCGCTGACAAGCCTCAACGACGCCTTGACCCCCTCCGCCATCGAACGCCTGCGCATGACCGCCAACGCCTGGGAACACGTTGACGTGAACGACGAAACCAAGCGGATAGCCGCCACCCCCATTGCCGGCACCGACTGGGAGCTGGGTGTCGCACTGGACGAGTACGAAGCCACGGTGGGGCTTCGCGCCATCATCCACTCGGCACTACTGACCCTGGCGGTGATCCTCGTGCTGACGGCGGTGCTGCTCAGCCTGTGGCTCAAGCGTAGCTTCGCCGGCCTCGAGCGCGCCCGCGATGCCCTGGAAGACATCGCCAGCGGCGAGGGCGATCTGACCCGCCGTCTGCCGGAGCAGGGCCGCGACGAAGTCGGCCAGATCAGCCGCGCCTTCAACCGCTTCGTCGACAAGATGGAGCACGTGCTGATCGACGTGCGCGCCAGCAGCGACGCGGTCCACCACGCCGCCAACGAAATCGCCTCTGGCGGTCAGGATCTCTCTCGGCGCACCGACAACACCGCCGCGAGCCTGCAGCAGACCTCCGCCTCCATCGAGGAAATTACCAGCACCGTGCAGCACACCGCGTCTTCCGCTCAGCAGGCCAGCAAGCTGTCCCAGTCCGCCTCCCAGGTGGCCGGCCACGGCGGCGAGGTGATGGGCAACGTGGTGACCACCATGGAGCAGATCACCCAGGCCTCGGAGAAGATCGGCGAGATCGTCACCCTGATGAACAGCATCTCGTTTCAGACCAACCTGCTGGCACTCAACGCCTCCGTCGAGGCGGCCCGGGCCGGCGAGCATGGCCGTGGCTTCGCCGTGGTGGCCGAAGAGGTGCGCAAGCTCGCCCGGCGCAGCAGCGACGCGGCCAACGATATCCAGAAGTTGATCGAGGACTCTCAGGGCAAGGTCAACAGCGGCACGACGCTCGTGCGCAATGCCGGCGAAACCATGGAGGAGATCGTCTCGCACATCGCCCGGGTGACCGACGTGCTCGAGGAGATCGAGGCCGCCACCAGCGAGCAGAGCGAGGGCATCAATCAGGTCAACATCGCCGTCGCGGACCTGGACCGCATGACCCAGGAGAACGCCGCCCTGGTGGAAGAGTCCACCACCGCCGCCGAGCAGTTGAAGGAGCAGTCCGGGCAGCTTGCCAGCGTCATCGGCAGCTTCAAGGTCTCCCGCGCGGCGCCGGCAGCCCCCGCGCCCGCACCGTCGCTGGCTCGCCCCAAGGCGCCGACCACGCCGGCCCCCCGCCTGGCAAGCACCTCGGCCGAAGGCGACTGGGACGAGTTCTGAGCTGCCGCCGCTCGATGATCAAGGCACCGGCGGCAGTGCGATATCGTCGCTGCGGCTGGCGCCGGCGGTCATCTCGCGGCACAGGCGCAGAAACTCGCGCACGCCGGTGGTCAGGTACTTGTGGCGGTGCCAGATGAAGGTGAACTGGCGCTTCAAATCCAGCTCCGGCGTAGGCAGCGGCACCAGGCTCCCGCGCCGGAAGGCGTCGCGCAGCGCAAGCCGCGAGACACAGCCGATGCCAAGGCCGGACTCCACCGCACGCTTGATGCCTTCGGTGTGCTCGAGTTCCAAAAGCGTATTGAAGCGGCTGCGTCGATGGCGCGCCGCGTGCTCCAGCGTCATGCGCGTGCCTGACCCTTCTTCGCGCATGATCCAGTCCTCGCGCAGAAGCTGCTCGAGCTCCAGGTGATCGCGCCCGGCCAGCGGATGGCGCGGCGAGCAGAACACGCACAGCTCATCTTCCACCCAGGGCTGACTGATGATCATCTCGTCATCGCACTGACCCTCGATCAGGCCCAGGTCCAGCGAGTGCTGACGCACGCTCTCGACGATATGGCGCGTGTTGCGTACCGAAAGGCGCACGCGGCTGCCGGGGTAGCGCTGCATGAAGTCGCTGATCAGAAGCGTTGCCAGATAGTTGCCGATGGTCAGCGTCGCCCCCACATCCAGCGTGCCCACGCCCTGCTGGCCGCGCAGCAGCTCCTCGATCTCCTCCCCCCGGTCAAGCAGCGCCACTGCCTTGGGCAGTAGTTGAAAGCCCAGCGCATTGAGCTTTAGCCGTTTGCCCAGCCGGTCGAGCAGTTGGCAGTCGAACTGGCGCTCGAGCTCGGCAAGCGCCGTGCTGGTGGCCGACTGCGACAGGGCCAGCGCCCGGGCCGCCTGGGAAACGCTTTCATGCTGGGCAACAGCAACAAACACTTCGAGCTGGCGCAAGGTATAGTGCATAACAAGCCTATATCGATTCTAAAGATAAGAGTTATCAATATAATTTACTTAACAGATATATCATCTTTGCTTAGACTTGCTGACAACATATTTTCTATTTTTTATTCTTTTAAAGAATATGAAAGATGCCCTCGAGTGTCGGCATCGTTTAACGGAGAGAGTGCATGAGTAAGTTTGCTCTGGAAGAAGTGCTTAGCGTTCACCACTGGAACGATACCCTGTTCAGCTTCCGCACCACGCGCGAGCGCAGCCTGCGCTTCAAGAACGGCCAGTTCGTCATGATCGGCCTGGAAGTGAACGGCAAGCCCTTGATGCGCGCCTACTCCATCGCCAGCCCCAACTACGAGGATCATCTCGAGTTCTACAGCATCAAGGTACCCGACGGCCCGCTGACCTCGCGCCTACAGCACCTGAAAGTGGGCGACCAGATCATGGTCAGCCGCAAGCCCACCGGCACGCTGGTATGCGATGACCTGCTGCCGGGCCGCAACCTTTACATGCTCTCTACCGGCACGGGCCTTGCGCCGTTCATGAGCTTGATTCAGGACCCGGAAGTATACGAGCGCTTCGAGAAGGTCGTACTGATTCACGGCGTGCGTGAAGTTTCTGAGCTGGCCTACTCCGACTTCATCACCAAGGAGCTGCCAGCGCACGAGTACCTGGGTGAAGAGATCGCCGAAAAGCTCGTCTACTACCCGACGGTAACCCGTGAAGAGTTCCACACCATGGGCCGACTGACCGACCACATCCGCTCGGGCAAGCTATACGAGGACACCGGCCTTGCGCCGATCGACCCGCGCCAGGACCGGGCGATGATCTGCGGCAGCCCGGCCATGCTGGACGATACCAGCGCGCTGCTCGACGAGCTGGGCATGAACATCTCGCCGCGCATGGGCGAGCCCGGCGACTACGTGATCGAGCGTGCGTTCGTCGAGAAGTGATGGCTGAGTGAAGAGCCCACAGGAGGCGCATCGTCATCGCGCCTCACTGACAAAAAAGCCCCTGCTGGATGCACTCCGCAGGGGCTTTTTCACAAATCACGACCTACCATTCACGACTCACCACTCATCCGCTTATACCGCATCCTTGCCGGTTTCGCCGGTGCGGATACGGATGACCTGCTCAAGCGGCATGACGAAGATCTTGCCATCGCCGATCTTGCCGGTATTGGCCACCTGGGTAATGGCGTCGATCACCTGCTCGACCATGTCGTCATCCACCGCCACTTCAAGCTTTACCTTGGGCAGAAAGTCCACCACGTACTCGGCACCGCGGTAGAGTTCGGTGTGCCCTTTCTGACGACCAAACCCCTTCACTTCCGTGACGGTAATGCCCTGCACCCCGATATCGGAGAGCGATTCGCGTACGTCATCAAGCTTGAACGGCTTGATAATGGCTGAGATCAGTTTCATTGCGATATCCCCTGGCTTGATGGCCCTGAATAGATGGGTGTTAGCGCCTGCGTCGGCCACCCGCTACCCGTTAGCATACACCGCTACCGGTAGAGAATAAAAAGGCCTTCCTTGAAAGGAAGGCCAAAGGAGCACGCCAGCTCACTTCTTGCGTTGTGCTTATTTCTTGACGCTGAACTCCGGGTAAGCCTCGAGGCCACACTCGGCGATATCCACGCCTTCGTACTCTTCCTCTTCGCTGACGCGAATGCCCATGATCGCTTTCAGCACCAGCCAGACCACCAGGCTCGCCAGGAAGACCCAGGCAAAGATGCCCACGATACCGATCAACTGGGCAGCAAGGCTGACATCGTCGAACAGCGGCACGGCCAGCAGGCCCCAGATGCCGACAACGCCGTGTACGGAAATGGCACCCACCGGGTCATCGAGCTTCAGCTTGTCGAGGGTCACGATGGAGACGACCACCAGCAGGCCACCAACGGCGCCGATCAGCGTCGCGGCAAGCGCCGAGGGAGCGGCAGGACCTGCGGTGATGGTCACCAGGCCTGCCAACGCGCCGTTAAGCGCCATGGTGAGGTCGGCCTTACGGAACCACAGCTTGGCCAATACCAGGGCGGCCAGTACCCCGCCTGCGGTAGCCGCGTTGGTATTCACAAAGACCTGCGCCACGTTATTGGCAGAAGCGACGTCGGACATCTTGAGCTCGGACCCGCCATTGAAGCCAAACCAACCAAGCCAAAGGATGAACGTACCCAGAGTAGCCAGCGGCATATTGGCACCGGGGATCGCATGGATGGCACCATCCTTGCCGTACTTGCCCTTGCGCGGCCCCAGAACCAGCACGCCCGCGAGCGCTGCCGCCGCACCTGCCATGTGCACGATGCCTGAACCGGCATAATCGGAGAAGCCCACAGCGTCCAGCCAGCCACCGCCCCAGGTCCAGTAACCGGATACCGGGTAGATGAAGCCGGTCATCACCACGGCAAAGGCGAGGAATGCCCACAGTTTCATGCGCTCGGCCACGGCCCCGGACACGATCGACATGGACGTTGCCACGAACACGACCTGGAAGAAGAAGTCCGCACGCATGGAGTAATAAGGTGCGTCTTCGCCACCATTCAACACGGCGTCGACGCTGTTTTCAGCGCCAATCAGAAATCCCAGGCTCGGCAGAAAACCGCCCTCACCGCTGGAGTACATCAGGTAGTAGCCCACCAGCAGGTACATGGTGCAGGCAATGGAGAACAGTGCAATATTCTTGGTCAGGATCTCGGCGGTATTCTTGGAACGTACCATGCCGGCTTCCAGCATCGAGAAACCCGCCGCCATCCACATGACTAACGCACCGCAAATCAAAAAGTAAAAGGTATCGAGCGCGTAGCTCAGATCAGTTACCTCATTCATAGGTCGTTCCCCGTCTACTAAAACGTTGTATCAAGCAAAAATGCCAACCAGGTCGCCACGCGGCTTCTTTACTCGGGTTATACGGCGTCGGCGCCGCGTTCACCGGTACGGATACGGATGACGTCTTCAAGGGGCGTGACGAACACCTTGCCATCGCCGATCTTGCCGCTGTTGGCCGCGGTGCAGATGGCATCGATCACGCTCTCCAGGCGCGAATCGTCAACCGCTACTTCCACTTTCACCTTGGGCAGGAAGTCGACCACGTACTCGGCGCCGCGATATAGCTCGGTATGCCCTTTCTGGCGGCCAAAGCCTTTCACTTCGGTTACGGTGATGCCCTGTACGCCGTTGTCGGCGAGCGCCTCACGAACGTCGTCAAGCTTGAATGGCTTGATGATGGCGGTGATGAGTTTCATCCCCTATCTCCCCTGCTGGATAAAGCCTGCTGAATGGGTAGCGACGCAGTCGCTGGCAATGCCCTGCTAATGCGCATACCGTGCCATCAACGTTTTTTATTTTACTTTTTAGCAACTTAACAAAAATTCAGGAATACCCAGGCACCGTTTGAGGTCACTTGAAACTCTCAGACAGCGCCCTTGCACCAAAAAATGACGCTGTCGGCACGACTGCGCACCATTAGCGGGCGTGTGGCCTTGGGTTAAATGAGCCAGCACCGCACGCAAAACATGCGCAGTCGCCAAGGGTTGCGTATCCTTGAGATAGCGCCCATTTTTTAAGCATCACCATCGAGGAGAGCATCATGACCCCCCAGGACCGTATCAGCCGCTTGGCCCAGCAAATCGGCGACCGTTTGCAGAACGCATCACAAGCCCCGGAAGATATCCAGAAAGGAGTGCAGCAGGTGGTTCGCGGCGCCTTTGACCGGCTCGAGCTGGTATCGCGGGAAGACTTCGACATCCTGATGGACGTGCTGCAACGTACGCGCACCCGTGTAGAAGCACTGGAACGCCAGGTGGCGAGCCTTGAAGCCGCCGTCGAAGCGAACAAACCCGCTGCGGCGCCGCCCGCGCCCACCGCCTCGGTTGAAGCATCGGAAAGCCCAGCCGCGGACGCCAAGCCCGAAGCCAAGCCAGCCAGCGTGAAAAAAGCGGCGCCTGCCAAGAAACCGGACGCTGACAAGTCATTGAAAGACGAAAAGTAAGCCGTTCAGCAGCGGTGCCCCTTCAGGCATTGCAAGCTGCCGGCGCGCCGGAAATGCCGAACAATGAGAACATCTATCATTGCGTTTCATGCCGCCAGTGATAGGATCAGCACTAACAAAAAACTGTTCTCTGGATAACCTATGAACCGCTACATCGTTGTAAGCGCCGGTCTCTTGAGCGGCGCTTTTCCTGTGCTTGCCTACTCCCAGACCGCTACTCAAGCCGCTCACCAGACTGACGGTACCGCTCAGGAAACCCTGGTGGTGGTAGGCTCGCGCACGCCTACGCAGATCAGCCAGATTCCCGGCGCGGTTCATGTGGTCGAAGGTCCAGAATTGCAGCAGCAGATCAACGCTGGCGGTGATCTCAAGACGGCCCTGGGCAGGCTGGTGCCAGGGCTCGACTTTGGCCCGCAGGGGCGCACCAACGCAGGGCAGAACATGCGCGGGCGCAGCGTGCAGGTACTTATCGATGGCGTATCGCTGAACAACTCCCGCGGCCTGTCACGTCAGTTCGATGCCATCGATCCGTTCAATATCGAACGCGTGGAAGTGCTTTCCGGCACCAGCAGCCTTTACGGCGGCGGGGCCACCGGCGGCTTGATCAACATCATCACCAAGCAGGGCGAAAGCGGCCGCCCCCATTTCGAGACCCAGGCCAGCGTGACCAGCGGGTTCAACACGCGTCATGATGTCGACCGGCGGCTCTCACAGTCGGCCAGCGGGGGCAATGACACGGTGCAGGGGCGCATCGGCGTATCGTTGGTGGAAAACGGCCGCCAGTACGATGCCGGAGGCGACGAGATATTCCCCGACATCGCCCAAAGCGACCTGCAGGACAATCGCCAGCTGGATATTCTGGGTAACGTGCGTGTCGAGCTTGACGACGAACAGACGCTGATGCTCAGCGGCCAGCTCTATGAGTCCGGCAAGAAAGGTGACCGTGGGGTCTACTACCCCAACCTGGCCGCCGCTGCGCCGAACCTGAATGATGCCGACATTCGCAATGGCTTTACCGCCGACCGCGACCCGCGCACCGACCGCAAGATGTTCAGCGCCAACTACCATCACGCCAACCTGCTCAACCAGGATTTCTACCTTCAGGCGTTTCATCGGGAAGAGGAGTCCAGCTTTCACCCCTTCCCTTACGCCGCCCAGGGCGGCGGCTACTACTTTGCCGCCTCCCGGCAGAACACGACACTCAGCGGCTTGAAGGGCCTGTTCTCGGCGGACCTGACGGAGAACCTCAACCTGACCTACGGCGCGGATATGGACCGGGAGTCCTTCGACGCCTCGCAGATGCGCTTTGATCGCGCCGCCAGTGACGCTACCGGTGGCCTGGTGCAGCGCGCCGACCGCGTCACCCCGCGCTACCCGGGCTTCGAGATCGACACCCTGGCGCTGTTTGCCCAGAGCGAATGGTGGGCAACGGATCAGCTCCAGTTCAGCGGCGGCATTCGCCATCAGCGCATGGACGTGGATATCGATGACTTCAACAATGTGCCGGGTGGCTCGAGCGACTACAACGTCACGCTGTATAACGTAAGCACCCTGTATGATTTCGACAACGGCCACCAGAGCTGGCTGGGCTACTCGGAAGGCTTCGAGCTGCCCGACCCCTCCAAGTATTACGGCCGCGCCGGGCAAACCGTGGCGGACAACCCGCTGGACGGCATCAAGACCCGGCAGGTGGAGCTTGGCTGGCGCTACCAGGGCGGCGACTGGCTGACCCAGGCGGCGGCCTACTACGCCTGGTCGGATACCGCCATGGAGCTGGATCGCGACCTCAACATCACCCAGGTCGATGATGAGCGCCGCGATTATGGCCTGGAAGCATCAATAACGCGCTATATCGGTGATGCCTGGGAAGTGGGCAGCACGCTGCACGTGCTCACCTCCGAGCGCAAGGTGGACGGCGCCTGGCAGGACCGCGGGATTACCGTTTCACCCTACCCCTCCCAGGATAGCCTGACCGCCCACGTGGCCTGGCAGGATGATGTGCGTACGCTGCGCCTGCAGGGCAGCCACGCCCGCGAGTACAAGGACGCCGAGGGCGAGCGTATCGATAGCTTTACCACCCTTGACCTGATCGGCAGCCAGGACATCGGCCTTGGCACGCTGAGCCTTGGCATCAGCAACCTGACCGACAGGCAGTACTCCACGCCCTGGGGCCAGCGCGCCGTCGGCTTCTACTCGCCCACCTACGGGCCCGAGTACCTGTACGACTACCAGGCCCGTGGGCGCACGTTCACGCTGGGCTGGTCAATGGAGTACTGAGCCTTTCGATGCCAACCCTTACCTCACTCACGCCGGCCACCCTTAGCCAGCTGGGGCACCGGTTCGGCATCGACTATCTCCACTTGGAAGCGGCGCCCGATGCGCCGATTGCGCAGGGCAGCGTCAGCGACCTGCCGCTGCCGCCGGCGCTGCATCTCACGCTTTCGGATCTTGAGGTGTGCCACTCCTACCACTCACGTTCGACCCAATCCGTGCCGTGGTTTGTATGCGTGGTCATGGAGGGCCGTATAGGTATCACTCAGGGGCAGAAGCGGCTGACCATCAGTGCAGGCCAAGGGCTGTGTTCACACTTTACTCCGCAGGCGCCGCTGGTCGTCGAACAGCCCGTCCAGAGGCGTTTGCGCACACTCAACATCGCCGTTCTGTCAACCGCCCCCTACACCCTGCCCATCGCCAATGCGCCGCAGTTACGAGCCTGGACGTTGCCACCTGCGCTTTTTACCCAGCTGCTTGCCCTCAGCGAGCACCCGCTGGACGACTGGCGCCAGTCGCTGCTCTGGCATGGCCTTGCCCTCCAGCTACTCGGCTACGGCCTGCCCACGCCACCCCCAGACAAGCCCATGCTCGTCTCGGACAGTAGAACGCGTGAGCGCGAACGGCTTGCCCAGCTGCATGACACGCTAAGCCGCCATCCGCTGGCCGACTACTCGCTGAAAGCCCTGGCTCGCAGCGCCGCCATGAGTCCAAGCAGCCTGCGCCAGAAGTTTCGCCATCAATACGGCTGCACGATTTTTGACCACCTGCGCCGCTGTCGCCTTCAAAAGGCTTACCAGCAGCTGGAACAGGGCCACAGCGTTCAACGCGTGGCCCATGCCTGCGGGTATAGTCATGCCACCAACTTTGCTACCGCCTTCAAGCGCCAGTTTGGCATGGCGCCTACCGCGGTGCTCAGCAGGACGAACGAGTGACCATCGCTGGCATCGCGCATAGCCAATTTGGCATTCGGCATATCTATCCATATCCATAAAAAGCAATAATTCTCATTACTATAAAGATCGGGAATTTATCATGCTTTTGCCCCAGCACCGCTTTGCCTATCGTCATCTGACGCTCGCGACCGCCCTGGCAGGCAGCTTTTTACCCGCCGCCTATGCACAAACCGGCGCCGACGCCAGCAACGCCTTACCCACCGTCACGATTACCGCCCAGCAGGCGGCTACCAAACTGGAAACGCCGGCCATCGAAACCCCGCAGAGTGTTTCCACGATCACCCGCGAGGCGATGGAGAGTCGCGGGGTAAGCACGGTACAGCGGGCCACCGACTACACGCCGGGCGTCTACTCCAATCAGGTAGGCGCCTCCAACCGCTTTGACTACCTGGTACTGCGTGGTTTCTCGGATGGCAGCTTGAGCAATACCTTTCTGGACGGCCTGAAGATAATGGGCGATGCCAACTCGCACAGCTCCATGCGCATCGACCCGTGGTTTCTGGAAAGCATCGAAGTGGTGCGCGGCCCGGCGTCCGTGCTTTATGGCCGCGCTTCACCGGGTGGCGTGGTGGCACTCAACAGCAAGCGCCCTGAGTTCGAACCGGGCGGCGAGCTGCGCTTACGGGTGGGCAACAATCGCCAGCGCAGCGCCGCCTTCGACCTTACCGGGCCGATTGGCGAGCAGCAGCGGGTGGCGTTCCGTCTGACCGGTATCGCCAGCGCCGCCGATACCCAGTTCGGCCCCACGGAAGAACAGCGCTACGCCATCGCCCCGCGCCTGACCTGGGACATGACTGACGCCACCAGCTTGACTGTTGAAGCCTACCTGCAGGACGAGCCAGAAGGCGGCTATCACTCTGGCGTACCTTATGAAGGCGCCGTGGTGCCGCGCAATGGGCGCAAGATCAGCAACAACTTCTTCGACGGCGAGGAAGAGTACGACGCCTACGAGCGTACTCAGCGCATGTTCGGCTATATGCTTGAGCATCGCTTCAACGACAACGTTACCGGGCGCCAACTACTGCGTTATCTCAACTCGGATGTAGTGCTCAACCAGCCCTACGGCTTTGGCTGGACCTCGCCTACCTCCAACGAATTGAACCGTTACTACTCCGGCAGCGACGAATCCCTGGAAGCCTGGACAATCGACAATCAGCTGGAAGCCCGGCTCAACGACGGCTTTATGGAGCATACGCTGCTCTTCGGGGTGGATTATCAGCAGCGCGAAAACGACGTTGCCTGGCCGTCCGGCGTCTTCGAGCCGATCAACGCGTTCGAGCCGGTCTATGGCACTGGGCCGGTGGCGTTTTACGACCCTGTACGCGAGCGTCATGAAATTGAACAGACCGGCGTCTATCTACAGGATCAAATTGCTCTCGATCGCTGGCGCTTCACCCTGGGCGGGCGCTACGACTGGGTCAGCATCGACAACACGGATCTGGATACCGATGCATCCAGCTCGCTCAGCGATACCCAGTTCAGCGGCCGTGCCGGCGTGGTCTATCTGTTCGATAACGGCGTGGCACCTTACCTGAGCTACTCCACCGCGTTTACCCCCACAAGCTTTGTGGATGCAAACGGCGATTTGCTTGCCCCCATGGAGGGCGAGCAGTGGGAAACCGGGGTGAAGTACCACCCCAGCGGCAGCGCCAACCAGTACAGCGCAGCGCTTTTCCATATCAGCCAGAAGAACGTGGCGACCAAGGAGCAACCCTCCGACCCGTACCGCGCCGTGGGTGAAATTGAATCCCAGGGCCTAGAGCTTGAAGCCCAGACCCAGCTGACTGACACGCTCTCGCTGCAGGCAGGCTACAGTTTCACCGATATTACCTACGCCAAGAGCGACGACGGCAACCAGGGCAACAACGCGATTTACTCGCCCCGGCATCAGCTGCAGGCATGGGCGCACTATGAGGCTGACCAGGGCTGGCTGAACGGGGTGGATGCAGGCATTGGGGTGCGCCACTACGCGGACATCGCCGCCGACCGCGCCAATACCGAAACCGTGCCCGACTACACCCTGGTGGATGCCACACTTGGCTACGACTGGAGCCATGCCGGCATCAACGGCGTCGAAACCCGCCTGAACGTCAACAACGTGCTGGATAAAGAGTACGTTGCCTCCTGCAACTCGCTGGACTACTGCTACTTCGGCGCCGAGCGCGGCATTACGGCAAGCGTTCATTATCGCTTCTAACGTCTCGTCATGACAGCCGCTGGGCCCCGTCGCACTGCTCACTCAGTAGATCTTCGGGGCTCAGCAGGCATCAGGCAGGAATATTGGTCTCCTTGACTATGTAAAATGATCGTTTTACATTGGAGACATGGATATCAAAACGAAGCTTATCTCCGCTGCCGAATCCCTTTTCGACCGGCATGGATTTACCGCCACCGGGATGGACCGGCTTACGCAGGCTGCCGGCATGTCGAGTAGAACGCTGTATAAACATGCGGGCAGCAAACATTCACTGATCGCCAGCGTGCTTACGGAACGCGACAGGCGGTTCTTGCGCCGGACAGACGTAAACAGTGTGAATGAGCTTTTCAAGGCGCTTGAAGACTGGGTGCGGGTGGAAGGGTGCCGAGGATGCCTTTTTCTACGCGCTTATGGGGAAACCGGTGGTGATGTACCGGAAATTGCCGAGGTCATGGCCGCTCACAAGGCCGGGGTCTGGAGCAAGATTCAGGAAATCATTGCACTTGAAACCAACGGACGTGGCGATGAACAGCTCGCTGAGCAAATTCTGATTCTGTTCGAGGGCGCAACGGCGACCGCCATTTATCGCGGCGCGGACGCCGTTATCACAGCCCGCCATTGCGCGGTTCGCCTAGTCAAACAGGCCTCATCATGAGTCCGGGCATGATGCTCGGCGCCGTAGGCTTTGGGCTCATCGCCATCTGCTACGGCTTTGCCCGCTTTGCTTTTGGGCTATTTCTTCCTCAAATCGATGCGGATCTCTCCTTATCTTCAACCGTGGGCGGGTTGATATCGGGCGGCTCTTTTCTAGGCTACTGCGCGGCTATCATTGTCTCTGCCCACCTGACCGAGCGGCTAGGGCCCCGCGTGGTGGCAACCGTCGCGGCACTCGTAGCGGCAGTGGGTATGATAGGCATCGCAGCGGCCCCCTCATCACTATGGCTTGCAAGTGCTGTAATGTTGGCAGGCACCAGCACAGGCCTCGCTTCCCCCCCCATGGCCGCCGCCGTGGCCACTGCCGTCAAGCCCGCCGGACAGGGTGCCACCAATACGATTATCAATGCCGGTACCGGTGCAGGCGTGGTGCTTTCAGGGCCTGTGGCGTTGCTAATGGGTGGGCACTGGCGGATCGCTTTCTTGATCTTTGCAGCCACTGCCTTGTGCATGGCGATAGCGGTCGTCATCAGCATACCGGGTGATGCCCGACCAGCGGAAAACCGTGAGACAGGCTTGCCACTACTCAACCAGGCACTTAAGCGGCTGATTATCGCCTCCTTTCTGATGGGTGCATCGAGCACTGCCCTGTGGTCCTTTGGTAGCCAGCTGGTTACGCTACGCCTGGACTGGGGCCATACCGGTGCAGGGCTTTTATGGATTGCCATTGGCACGGCAGGCATGGCGGGCGCTTGGGCCGGGGTACTCGTTGCCCGGTTTGGAATCAACCGGACTCACTGGCTGTTTCTGGGTGCATTGGCAGGCGGCATATTACTCGTGGGGTTTGAAGGTACCACCCCTACGCTGACACTACTCGGTGGTGCGCTGTTCGGCCTGGCCTACATCATGCTTACCGGTGTCTATCTGGTATGGGGTGTTGCAGCGCTACCCAGCCGCCCCGCAACGGGCCTGACCGTTGGTTTTCTCACCATCGCTATCGGCCAGACCGCAGGTGCACCTCTATTCGGGTTGCTCATGGATCAATTGACGCCTACCTACTCCGTTATTGCCTTCGCCTGCCTTGCCTTTACCGCCGGGTTGGCGAGAGTCGGCAGGACAGACGCTACACACTCTTCGGATCCTGCCCTTCCCGATGCGTGATAGCATGGCGTTGCAAGCAAGAAGGATTATCGTTTAAATACAGCTCTTCTTTCAAAATGACTCTTCCTCATGCGCCGTACCGTGACGCTTCTTTTCGCCCGAGCCGCGCTTCTGCTCACCAGCCTGCTGGCGTTTACCAGCGCGCATGCCCAGTTTGCCACGGTAGACTGGACCATTGCCGAAACGCTGGTGGCCATCGGCGCGCCGATCAGTGGCGTGGCTCAGCAGCCGGATTACTACGACTGGGTAGGCGAGCCGCGGCTCCCGCCCGGCGCCACGGACCTTGGGCTGCGTGCCCAGCCCAACTTCGAGCTGCTGGCCCAGCTTGCCCCGGAGCAGATCCTGATCTCGCCGATGTTCGCCACGCTCACGCCGCGCCTTGAGCGCATTGCGCCGGTGACGTCGCTTGCGCTCTATTCACCCGGCGTGGATACCTGGCAGGAGATACAGGCGCTGACGCGCGAGCTGGGGGAGTTGACCGACCGCGAAGCGGCGGCAGAAGCACTGATCGAAGACACGCAAACGCTGATGGATTCGCTGCGCAACGCCCAGCCGGATACCGCACCGCTATTGATGGTGCAGTTCATGGATGCGCGCCACGTGCGCATATTTGGCGATAACAGCCTGTATAACGCGGTGCTCGAACGGCTTGGCCTGGCTAACGCCTGGGAAGAACCGACCAACGCCTGGGGCTTTTCCCTGACGGGCATCGAGGTGCTCGCGAACTACCCCGACGCCCGGCTGGTGATCATCGACCCGCTGCCCTTGGGCGTGGAGGAGCAGCTGGCCACCAGCGGCCTGTGGCAGCAGTTGCCGATTGTAAAAAACGACACCCTGCTGCGCCTGCCGCCGGTATGGAGCTTTGGCGCGCTGCCTTCGGCACAGCGCTTTGCTCGCGTGCTGACCTCGGCGCTTACCAGCGGTAGCTGACGCTGCCGATCACGCTGCGCGATTCCCCGAAGTAGCACCAGTAGTCGCAGCTGGCCACGTACTCTTTATCGGTCAGGTTATTGACGTTGAGCTGCGCCTGCCAGCCTTCAGCAAACTCGTAGCCGATCATGGCATCCGCCAGGGTGAAGCTGCCTACCTGGGTATCGCCATCCACGCTCTCGCCCACGTAGCGCACGCCGCCGCCCAGGGTCACGCCATCCAGCGCACCGCCGGTAAAGGCGTAATCGAGCCAGGTGGAGGCCTGGTGGCGCGGAATCAGGCTGGCGCGCTGGTCATCTTCCAGGCGCGAATCGGTATAGGTGTAGGCGGCGGTGACCTTCAGGTCATCGGTGACATAGCCTACGCCTTCAAGCTCGAACCCCTGGGAGCTACGCTCGCCTTCCTGCACCTGAAACCCTGCCGGCGAGGTAACCAGCGTGTTGCTCTCTTCCAGATCGAACACGGCGGCAGTCACGTAGCCATCCCAGCCGATGGGCGCGTACTTCACCCCCGCTTCCCACTGGCGCCCTTCACGCGGGTCATAGAGATTGCCCGCGCTGTCGGACTGGGCAATGGGCTCGAAGGATTCGGTGTAGCTGAGGTAAGGGTTGATGCCGTTCTCGCCCAGGTACATGACGCCGCCAGACCAGGAGAGCTGGTTATCGTCAGAGCGTTCGGTAGTGCCCGCCGTCACGTTGGTGTTCTCGGTCTCGGCATGGTCGTAACGTACGCCGCCCAGCACTACCCAGCGGTCATCCAGGCGCAGCTGGTTTTGCAGGTAAACGCCGGTCTGCTCTTTATCGATATGCCGTTCGACCAGATCTTCATCGGCAAACGGGGTGTAGTTGCCGTAGGTGGGCGTGAAGATGTCGATCGGCGCACCGAAAGCATAATCATCGCCCTCCTGGCCCTTGAGGCCCAGGTTCTGGTAATCAACGCCCACCAGCAGGGTATTTTCAGTGCGCTCGGTGTACCAGTTGCCCACGAAGCGGTTGTCTACCGTCCAGCTATCGGCCTTGCCGTCGCGCAGGGTCAGCCCGCGTGAGGCGCGACGGTCGTCCACCATGGAGAGCGCATAGGTATTGCGAAGCTCCAGGTCGAGTTCGCTGTAGCGTAAATCCTGCTCGAACGCCCAGGTGTCGTTGACCTGATGGCGCAGCTCGTAACCTAGCCCCCACTGAGTGCGCTTGTTGCGGTCATAGTCGGGTTCGCTGACGTTGGACTGCGGGCTGACTCGGCCAAACGGCGTATCCTGAATGCTGCCGTAGGGCAGCTTGAAGCCATTGACGGGCACGCCATCGTCCTTCTGCACGCTGGCCAGGAAAGTAACGCTGGTATCTTCACTGACGTCCACCGCCAGGCTGGGGGCGAAGTAGTAGCGCTCGTTATCCGTGTTATCCAGATCGCCGTCGCGCTCTTTATACATGCCCACCACGCGGTAGCGCACATCGTCCGATTCGCCTGCAGGGCCGCTGGTATCGATGCCCACCTGGCGGTGGTTGCGGTTGCCCAGCTGGACATTCACGCTGCCCTGCGGGGTATCCGTTGGCCGCTTGCTCACCGCATTGATCAACCCGCCGGGAGGCGCCTCGCCGTAAAGGATCGAGGACGGCCCCTTGAACACCTCCACCCGTTCAAGCCCGTAAGGCTCCGGCAGCCACTGATAGAAGCCTTCGCGATAGATTCGCAGGCCATCCTGGTAAGTGGACTGGTCAAACCCGCGCACCTTGAACCAGTCGGTATCGTTGTCGCTGCCGTAATGGCCGGCAAGTACCCCCGCGCGATAGCGGAAGGTTTCATCCAGCTGCTGCACGTTGCGGGCTTCAAGCTCCTCACGGTCAACGCTTGAAACCGGGCGTGGCGTTTCCACCAGCGGTGTATCTACCTTCAAGGCCGTGCCGACCACCACGACGGTGTCGTTATCGACCGCTTCCTGAGCGCTGGCCGTGGCGCAGGCAAGAACGGCGGTGACAGGAATCAACGCGGCAATGGAACGCGCCAGGGGGCGGCGAACAAACGGCAAAGACGGCATGTTGGGCACTCGATTGGGTTAGAAGCAGGAGGTAGAAAGATTTTTAGTGATAATCGTTGTTATTTATATCCACTATACAGCGGCCTCGCCAGCGCTATCAACGCCTGCTCAAATAAGTTAAGTTAGGGTTAAGTAAACCTAGCGAGTGAGCGCAATGACCCTAGCGATTGTAGCCACGCGGGCAGGCGTGGGATTGGACGCACCGGCGGTGCACGTGGAAGTACACCTGGCCAACGGCCTGCCCGGGCTCACGCTGGTGGGCCTGCCGGAAACCGCGGTAAAAGAGAGCCGCGAACGGGTGCGCAGCGCCCTGGTCAACGCCGGGTTTGATTTCCCCAACACCCGGCGGATTACGCTCAACCTCGCCCCTGCCGACCTGCCCAAGGAGGGTGGGCGGTTCGACCTGCCGATTGCGCTGGGCATCCTGGCCGCCTCGGGCCAGATTCCGGTAGAGGCGCTGGAAGGCATGGAGTGCGCCGGTGAGCTGGCGCTGGATGGCAAGCTGCGTGCCGTACCCGGCATGCTGCCCTTTGCACTGGCAACGCGCCGGGCCAAGAAAGCCCTGATCATTCCTCGTGAGTGCGCGGATGAAGCCGCACTCGCCGGCGATCTTCCGGTACTGCCTGCCGACACCTTGTGGCAGGTAGTGGCCCACCTGCTGGGTCAGGAGAAGATCGCCCCGCATCGGCTGCCCGCCTCAGTCAAGACCACCACGCCCATGGCGGATCTGGCCGATGTGCGCGGCCAACAGCAGGCGCGCCGGGCGCTGGAAGTCGCCGCTGCCGGGGGACACAACCTGTTGTTCGCTGGCCCGCCGGGCACCGGCAAGACCATGCTCGCCAGCCGCCTGCCGGGCATTCTGCCGCCGCTTGGTGAGGATGATGCCTTGGCAGTGGCCGCCGTGCGCTCGGTGTGCGGGCTACCCCTGGATGCCGACTGGGGCAAGCGCCCGTTTCGCCAGCCGCACCATAGTGCAAGTGCCGCCGCGCTGGTGGGCGGCGGTTCCAAACCCAAGCCAGGGGAGATTTCACTCGCTCACCACGGGGTGCTGTTTCTGGACGAGCTGCCGGAGTTTTCCCGCAACGTACTGGAAGTGCTGCGACAGCCGCTGGAAACCGGTGAAATACACCTGGCCCGCGCCAGCCACGAGCGCCGTTACCCGGCGCAGTTTCAACTGGTAGCCGCCATGAACCCTTGCCCCTGTGGGCACCTGGGCGACCCGCGCCAGCGCTGCCAGTGCAGCGCCAGCCAGATCCAGCGCTATCAGGCGCGGCTTTCCGGCCCCCTGCTGGACCGCATCGACCTGCAGGTCGAAGTGCCTGCCCTGCCGCCGGAACAGCTCACCGCCCAGACCCAAGGCGAATCGTCGGATGCGGTGCGCGAGCGCGTGATGGCAGCCAGGGAGCGCCAGATGGCGCGCGGCGCGCTCAATAGCCAGCTTGGCGGCAAGGCGCTGGAAGCCGCCTGCGACCTGAACGATGAGGAGCGCACCTGGCTTGCCAACGTGCTGGAAAAACTCAAGCTCTCCGCCCGCGCTTACCACCGCGTACTGCGCGTGGCGCTGACGCTGGCTGATTTACAGGGCGAACCCAAGCCCACCCAGGCGCATCTGATCGAGGCCATCGGCTATCGGCAGCTGGACCGGATGCTGGGGAAAGGTTGAGAGTGCTACTACAAAGGGTCGCCATCAACTCGTATGGCGGCCGCTCATTACCCACGCTGTCCATGAGCCATCGAACAGCGAAAGGTGCTCGTACCCGGCAAGCTCCGCTGCCACCCATACGATGCAGGCGGTGATGCCGGAGCCACAGCTGAAGGCCAGGTGGTCCGACGGCTCAAGCTGCTTGCTGCGCATGAGCGCTGCAATTTCCTCGCGGCGCTTGAAGTGCCCGTTTTCCAGAAGCTCGGTAAAGGGCAGATTGACGGAGCCTGGAATATGGCCACTGGGCAATTCCGGTCGAGGCTCGGGGGTCTGCCCTGAAAAGCGCGCAGCACTTCGGGCATCCACCACCTTTAAGCGCTGGCGTTCGATGTTATCGTGAACTTCATCCACGCTGACCACGCTTTTATTGGCCTGGAGCGCAGGCGAGGCAGTCAACGGCGTTGGAGCAGAATAGCCCTGCTGAACCGGCAGCGACAGCGAGAGCCAATGGGGCAAGCCGCCATCCAGCAGGTTTACTTTCTTGAAGCCTGTCTGGGCAAGCAGCCAATAGGCCCGCGGGGAGGAGTAAACGCCGCGGTTATCGTAGACCACGATCTCGTCTTCGGGGCTCAAGCCAAGCCCTTGGCACGCCGCTTCCAAGGCCTCTTTCGCGGGCAACGTATGTGGAAACGTCGCTTCCCGGTCAGAAAAGACCTGCTCGATATCAAACTCGAGAGAGCCTGGAATCTTGCGATCATCCTCCGGCACGTAGGCCGCAATGGGGCTGTTGGGCAGCGAGGCGTCCAGCACTTTGGGCGGCGCATCACTTGCCAGGCGATCCAGCAGCTCATGGGCACTCATCAGAATATCTGACATGTGTAAAACATCCTTGAGTTAAAGGCAATCTCCCCCCTACCTTAGAGGACAAACCTAAGCCCACCCAACCGCATTTTATAGGAGCCATTGGCTACCGGCAGCTGGATAGGCTATTGAAGTGTGCTTAACTCGACAATTGGTTCCGCCATTTTAAACAAGTAGATAGCGGAAAAGTTTTAAAGCTTTATTCGCAATTTTTTTCTAACATTTACTAGAACTGCTTTTCGACCTCCTCAAGTCGAAATAAAATCTCTACTATCTACTCTAGAATATAGAGAATGCATATTTACTATTGGGTATATACTTGATAAGAACATTATCGGCATGCAACTTCAATCCGGCAACCTCGTGTCGTGACTCAATCATATTAAAAAGTTCGGCCTTAGGTTTTCTTAAATGAATACCAAGTACCCAGAAAGACCTAATATCCAAAGATGACGCCCTGATTTTGGCAATTTTTCTATATCTTTCATCATATTATAGAAACATACGCTAGCTTCTGGGTGCTGCTTTACTTCCAGGGCTGCATACGCATCTGTCCGCCATCCTTTCTTACGAATTATAAAATCGGGACGACAAAAAGATCCCATCTTCTCCCTTCGACGGTCAAACTCTACAGCGTACTCACGCCACCATTCAGGCATGGAGTGATGCTGGCTGAGGAAGTTGGCGAACTCAACCTGAAACCAGACTTCCCAACCCGTAATATTTTGCTCTTCAATAATACTTAAAGATCTACCCACTCTTCGCTGACGAAAAAACTCTTCAATCAGTTCTGTCAAATACTGAAAATCTCTATTCATTTATTAATCATTCTATTGATCTTCGCTTGTAAGCTCTTTGCCTACTCATAACCTGTTTAATAATTTTATCACTAAATCAATGATAGTTAATACATAAAAGTTTAAGCCCGATTTTTCCATCCGCACCTACGGTAATTGAATAGGCTGTTGAAACGGGCTTGCCTGATAGGCCCTAAAGTAGAATTTTCTCGCTGGTACACGCCAGAATATCCACCAGCCGCTGGCAAAGGGCATCAAGCTTTTTGCTATTGGTTTCTTCGATAAACGCGCCCGTTTCATCAAAAGCAGTATGAGCTTTGGATAGCGACATGGGCTGGGGCAGTACGATCAAACCCAGATTGGCTAGCAGTTGCTGGGCTAGCGGCATGGCGCGAATGCCGCCTAGCCCGCCGGGGGATGCTGACACCAGCGCGGCCCATTTACCTGAGTAAAGTGCCAGGCCCGGCGTGTCTTCATAAGGGCGAGACAGCCAGTCCAGCGTGTTCTTCAAAAGCGGGGTGATAAAACCGTTGTATTCTGGTGAGGCGATAAACAGCGCCTGGTGATCGGCTAAAAGCTTACGCAGTTTAAGCACGTTCTCGGGTATACCCTGGGTTTCGATATCTTCATCAAACAAGGGGCAAGGGTAGTCTTTTAAATCCACGAACGTTGCCACACCGCCCAGCGCTTCAATACGCTTGGCCACCAGCCGGGCTAGCTGCTTATTGAGTGAGCCTTGGCGGCTACTGCCTGCAAATACTAATACCTTGGGCGCTGCAGTCATCTGTTAAAACTCCTGTTAAGTAAATGGCTTATTGGTCGGTAGCTTCAAGCTTTCCGGCGGGCATCCCATCAATAAACGTATTGATGGCCTCAAACAGCACCTGGCGAATCGGCTCTGCTTCGTTGACCAGATGGTGCCGCGCTTCCGGATGATGGTGAATCTCAGCGTTAGTGAACTTCTCCCCCAGGATGTTCAGGTTCCACTCCCAATCCACCGTCAGATCCTGCTCGCCCTGTAGAATCAGCGTGGGCACATCCACCGGCGCCAGCGCCAGCAGTCGCGGCATCCAGCGGCGCATGGCGCTTACCCAGGCCACGCTCAGGCGTTCGGGCTGAAGCGGGTCGTGGTCGCGCAGGAAATCGGTGAAAGCTTCATCGGTCGAGTTGGGCCGGTACTTGCGCGGAAGCTCCTTGAGAAACGGGCTGGCGATCAGGTGTACCCAGCTGGCCTGGCTCCAGCGCCAGGGTCGCACCAGCGGTGCCAGCAGTACCAGCCCGTCCCAGCCTGCCTGCTCGCGGCGGCTCAAGGCGTCGGTGGCAAGAATGGCAGCCCCGGTGCTCTGGCCCACGCCCAGCCAGGGCTTGGGCGCCAGGCCCTGGGTTTCCAGGGTGGTCTGCACGTGGGTCAGGCAGTGCTGGTAGTCGTCGAAATCCTCGATTTCCGCTCGCGGGCCGCTGGAAAGGCCGTGGCCGGGGAGATCCCACAGCACCACCCGCCAGCCCTTGGCCAGCAGGTGCGCCAGCAGGTGGCGATAAAGCCCCAGGTGATCGAAATAGCCGTGCACTACAAACGCGGTGCCGCTTGGGTTGGGCGGGCTCCACACCTGACACCACAGGGCAAAACGCCCGGTATCGATGAACCCTGCATGCACCGCTTCGGTGCCTTCCAGCAGTGCTTCCAGGCCATAGTGCAGAAAATAGTCCTGCACGACGCCCCACAGCGGCTCACCCGGTATCAATCGAGAAAACGCTGATTCGCCTGCCACCTGCCGAAACAAGCCTTCCAGTTGTTGGAAATTGTGCATCAGTGCTTCTCCCTGAACGTCATGCGCGCCTTTCTCATCATTTGGTCGAGCATTGTACTGCTTTACGGTCTACGCTGTTTACATGCCCATGCAGTTGTGGAAGTATTTTCCATAAACGTGCTTTTACTCTGCCCCAGGCCATTTGATCCCCCTTGGGCACCTTCACAGGAGAAACCCCATGAGCGAGCGTATCACGCGCCACCGGTTACAGGTGGCCGCCGAGCTGGACCGCTTTATCAGCGAGCAGGCGCTACCCGGAACGGGCGTCGATGAAAGCACCTTCTGGGCCGGTGTCGATGCCCTGTTTCATGATCTGACCCCAAAAAACCAGCAATTGCTAGCAGAGCGTGACGCGCTGCAGGAAAAGCTCGATGCCTGGCACCGCGAAAACCCGGGCCCGGTCCGCGACATGCCCGCCTACCGCGCGCACCTGAAAGAGATCGGCTACCTGGCCGAAGCGCCGGCCAGCGTCAAGGCCAACACCGCCAATGTCGACCGCGAAGTGGCGCTTCAGGCAGGCCCGCAGCTGGTCGTACCGGTCAGCAACGCACGCTACGCCCTTAATGCCGCCAACGCGCGCTGGGGCAGCCTTTACGACGCGCTTTACGGCACCGATGCCATCTCCGAAGACGATGGCGCGGAGAAAGGCAAACGCTTCAACCCCAAGCGCGGCGAAAAAGTCATCGCCTACGCGCGTGGTGTGCTCGACCGAGCGGCTCCGTTGGCCACCGGCTCCCACCGTGATGCGGTCAAGTACGCGATTCGCGATGGCCACCTGGTGGTAACCCTGGACGGCGGCCGCGACACCGGGCTCAAGGATTCAGGCAAGCTGATTGGCTTTACCGGCGAAATGTCCGCGCCTGACACTATCCTGCTGGCCAATAACGGCCTGCACCTGGAAATCCAGATCGATGCGGATCATGCCATTGGCAAGACCGACCCGGCGGGCGTGAAAGACGTGGTGGTGGAAGCCGCGCTGACCACCATCATGGATTGCGAAGACTCCGTGGCCGCGGTGGATGCCGAAGACAAGGTTGGCGTCTACCGCAACTGGCTTGGCCTGATGAAGGGCGACCTGGAAGAGCGCATCGAGAAAGGCGACCAGACCTTTACCCGCAAGCTCAACGCCGACCGCACCTGGCAGACCACTGAAGGCGGCAAGGTCACCCTGCCCGGCCGTTCGCTGATGTTCGTGCGCAACGTGGGCCACTTGATGACCACCCCGGCCATTCTGGACGAGGCGGGCAACGAGCTGCCGGAAGGCATTCTCGACGCCGTGATGACCTCGCTGCTCGCCCTGCACGATCTGAAGAAAGACGCCGACCAGCCGCGCAACTCGCGCACGGGTTCGGTATATATCGTCAAGCCCAAGATGCACGGCCCCCAGGAAGTGGCGTTTGCCAACGAGCTGTTCGGCCGCGTCGAAGACATTCTGGGCATGAGCCGCGACACCCTGAAAATGGGCATCATGGACGAGGAGCGCCGCACCACGGTCAACCTCAAGGCGTGCATCAACGAAGCCTCTTCGCGGGTGGTATTCATCAATACCGGGTTCCTGGACCGCACCGGCGACGAGATGCACACCGCCATGGAAGCCGGCCCCATGGTGCGCAAGGGTGACATGAAGTCAGCCGCCTGGATCACCGCCTATGAAAAGAACAACGTGCAGGTAGGCCTTGCCTGTGGCCTGCGCGGCCGCGCTCAGATCGGCAAGGGCATGTGGGCCATGCCGGATCTGATGCACGCCATGCTCGAGCAGAAGATCGGCCACCCGAAAGCCGGTGCCAACACCGCCTGGGTGCCATCACCCACCGCCGCCACGCTGCATGCGCTGCACTACCATCAGGTCAACGTGGCGGACGTTCAGCGCGAGCTGGAAGCCCAAGGCGAGCCGGACTTCCTGGACGATCTGCTCAGCGTTCCGGTGGCGGAAAACGCCAACTGGTCCGATGAGGAGATTCAGCAGGAGCTGGACAACAACTGCCAGGGGATTCTGGGCTACGTGGTGCGCTGGGTCGAACACGGCGTGGGCTGCTCCAAGGTGCCGGATATTCACGACGTGGGCCTGATGGAAGACCGCGCCACGCTGCGCATCTCCAGCCAGCACATCGCCAACTGGCTGCACCATGGCATCGTGGATGAGGCCCGCGTGAAGGAGACCCTCACGCGCATGGCGAAAGTGGTCGACGAGCAGAATGCCGGCGACCCCACCTACACCGCCATGAGCAGCCACTTTGAAGACTCCACGGCCTTCAAGGCCGCCTCCGACCTGATCTTCAAGGGCCGTGAGCAGCCATCGGGCTACACCGAGCCGCTTTTGCATGAGTGGCGTCAGGTTCACAAGGC
Source organism: Vreelandella aquamarina (assembly GCF_020075495.1). Taxonomy (GTDB): domain Bacteria; phylum Pseudomonadota; class Gammaproteobacteria; order Pseudomonadales; family Halomonadaceae; genus Vreelandella; species Vreelandella aquamarina_A. The sequence goes on along the minus strand of NZ_JABYQT010000004.1, from coordinate 256,664 downwards.
GAAGTAAGCCGGTTTCATGATACAACTAGCCCCAAGGCGTATGTCTTGGGGCTTTTTTATACAGGACAACAACAATGACCGTAATGACCGTCGACGAGATAGAGCAGTTTCTGGACGAGGTGTTTCCCCAGCGGATGGGGCGAATCGAGAGCGTGGGTGACAAGTGCGCCGCCATGCGCCTGAAAGTAGGGCATGAACACCTGCGTCCCGGTCCGCGGGTGAGCGGGCCGACGATGATGGGGTTTGCGGACGTGGCGCTTTATGTGGCGATTCTCGGCCAGATAGGCCCGGAGCCGATGGCGGTGACCAGCGACTTCAACTGCCACTTCCTGCGCGCCGCCTCCGGCGATCACGACATCATCGCCCACGCCAGGCTGATCAAGCTCGGCCGACGATTAGGTGTGGGCGAGGTACAGGTATTTTCCGCCGCTGATGATACTCGCCCGGTCGTTCACGTGACCGCAAGCTACGCGCTGCCCTCGTGACACGCCGGAACGCGACACTTTAGAAAATAAAAGACCCAGCACCAACTTACCGGGGCTGGGTCTCTCTTATGCTGTCGGTATTACCTGGCGCTTACGCCCCAGGCAGCCGGTCGAGCATGCGATCCAGCGTCATCGGGTAGTCACGCAGGCGGATGCCGGTGGCGTTGTACATGGCGTTGGCAATCGCCGCCGCGCCGCCGCAGATACCGAGCTCGCCCACCCCCTTGGCCTTGAGCGGTGCCGAAGCGCCGTCCTGGGTGTCCAGAAAGATCACTTCCTGGTCGGGAATGTCGGCGTGCACCGCGATTTCGTAACCGGCCAGGTCGTGGTTGGGGAAGAAACCGCGCGCCGTGTCGATGTTGAGGCTTTCCGTCAGCGCCGCACCGGTGGCCATGGTCATGCCGCCCAGTACCTGGCTGCGCGCGGTGATCGGGTTCAGGATCCGCCCGGCATCGCACACCGAAAGGGTACGCCGCAGCCGAGTTTCGCCGGTGTAGGCGTGTACCGCCACCTCCACGAAGTGCGCCGCGAAGGTGCCGATTTCGAGCTCGTCCTTGAAGTCGCCAAAGTGCAGCGTATCCTCGCCGACGATCTCTTCGCCGTTGGCGACCTCACCAAGGGCCAGGTCGGTACCCGCGGCCACCACACGGCCATTCTCGAAGCGCGCCGACTCGATTCCAAGGCGCTTTTCGATCTCGCCCTGAAGCGCCACGCACGCCGCATACACACCGGCGGTGGAGCTGGCCGCGCCCATCTGGCCACCGGAACCGGATGCTGACGGGTAGGCGCTGTTGCCCAGACGCACGTCCACGTCGCTCATTTCCAGGCCCATGGTTTCGGCAGCGGTCTGGGCGATGATGGTGTAGGAGCCGGTGCCGATATCGGTCATGTCGGTCTCGACGATCAGCCGGCCGTTTTGCAGGTGCACCCGGGCGCCGGAATCCAGCGTGGGCGCGCCGCGGTAGGCGCCGGCCATGCCCTGGCCGATCAGCCACTGGCCTTCGCGACGGCTGCCCGGCGTCTTGTTGCGTTCGCTCCAGCCAAAGACCTCGGCGCCTTTTTGCAGGCACTCCACGAAGTGGCGGTCGCTGTAGCGCTTTTCGGGCTCTTCCGGATTGACCTGGGTATCGTTGAGAATGCGAAACTCGACCGGGTCCATGCCGAGCTTCTCGGCCATTTCGTCCATGGCGATTTCCAGCACGGCCAGGCCCGTGGCCTCGCCCGGGGCGCGCATGTCGGCGGATTCCGGCAGGTTCATGTCGATGGCATGATGGGCCACGCGGCGGTTTTCGCCGGCGTAGAAGCAGCGCGTCTGGTTGACTGCATCCTCGCCGCTACCGCCGGGCAGCGTATGCGAGATCGCCGAGTGGTCGAAGGCGGTAATGCGCCCATCCTTGTTGGCAGCGATGCGCAGGCGCTGCACGGTGCCGGAGCGGTGCGTGGCATTATTGAAGATGAACGGGCGCGGCAGCGCTACCTTCACCGGGCGGCCGGTTTCTCGGGAGCCCAGTGCGGCCAGCACCGCGTCAGCGCGGACCCACAGCTTGCCGCCGAAGCCGCCGCCAATGTAGGGGCTCTCCAGGCGGATATGCTCCGGGTCCATCTCGAAGATAGTCGCGAGCCCCTGGCGGGACCACTCGATCATCTGGTTCGAGGTCCACAGCGTGAGGTTCTTGCCGTCGCACCAGTCCGCAATCGTGGCGTGGGGCTCCATCATGGCGTGGCTTTGCGACGAAGTGTGATAGATCTCGTCGAGTGTCACGTCCGCACGCTCGAACGCCGCATCCACATCGCCCACATGGGAAACCACGTCGCGATCCTGCAACCGTTTCCAGGCATCGTCCAGATCGAACTCGCCGGGTGTTTCCTCGTACTCCACCTCGATGAGCCTTGTGGCAGCGCGGGCCTGCTCCAGGGTACCGGCGATGACCACGGCAATCGCCTGATGGTAGTGCTCGACGATGTCGCCGCCAAACAGCTTGGCCACGTTGCTTTCGGGGCGGGGCAGCTCATCGATATCGAGTGCTGTGATCACTGCCACCACGCCCTCGGCGCTGCGCGCCGCCGTGGCATCCATGCGGGTGATGCGCCCCTTGGCGATGCTTGATCCCAGCGGGTACCCCACCAGGGGGTTCTCCGCGACATCATGGCGTTCGTAGGCGTAGGGCGCCGTGCCGGTCACTTTCAGTGCACCGTCGACCCGAGTGTGGGGCTTGCCGATGATCCGCGCACGGTCGAAGAGGTTCTCGTCGGCTGATTGATTAAAGTCCATGCATCACTCCTTTGCCAGCAGGGCGGCCAGCGTACGTTCGGCAAGCGTCAGCTTGTAGGCGTTTTCCTCGGTAGGGCGCGCACCGTCCAGAAGCTTTGCCATCACCGCCTGGGCACCATTGCCAAGCTCGGCATCGGCATCATCGCGCCGCCAGGGTTTGGGGGCCACGCCACCCAGTGCCACACGGCCCTTGCCATCGTCGGTCTCGACCAGTGCCACCGAGACCAGCGCAAAGGCGTAGGAGGCGCGGTCGCGCACCTTGTAGTAACGCTGGCGCCCACCGACCGGCGCGGGCAGTACCACACCGGTGATGATTTCACCCGGCTCAAGGGCGCTTTCCACTTCCGGCGTATCGCCGGGAAGCGGATAGAACTCATCAAGCGTGAGCCTGCGCGTCTGGCCTTCGGGGCTGATGGTTTCGACCTCGGCGTCCAGCACGCGAAGGGCAACGGCCATGTCCGAGGGGTGCGTGGCGATGCAGTGGTCTGAGGTGCCGATCACGCCCAGCTGGCGGGTGTCGGCACCGTCGTCGAGCGCTGCGCAGCCCGCGCCGGGTTCGCGCTTGTTGCAGGGCATGGCCGGATCGTAGAAGTACGGGCAGCGAGTACGCTGCAACAGGTTGCCACCGGTGGAGGCCTTGTTGCGCAGCTGGCTCGAGGCACCCGAGAAAAGCGCCCGGCTCAGCACCGGATAGTCACGCCGGATACGCTCATCGGCGCCCAGGGCAGTGTTGCTGACCAAGGCGCCGATGCGCAGGCCGCCCTCGTCGGTCTCGACGATATCGTCAAGGCCGGTGCCGTTGATATCGATCAGGTGCGCAGGCACTTCGATCTCGTGCTTCATGAGATCCAGAAGGTTGGTGCCTCCGGCGATGAACTTGCTGCCGGGCACTTCGAAGGCGCGTGCGGCGGCCTGGGCGGCATCGTCGATGCGCTCGTAGGAAAAGGCTTTCATGACCGCTCCTCGGCAACTTGTTCTTTGGCAACCTGGTTGATGGCTTTCAGAATGTTGGCGTAGGCGCCGCAGCGGCACAGGTTGCCGGACATGCGCTCGCGAATCTCCTCATCGCTGATCTCGATGGGGCCTGAAAGCTCCTTGGTAACATGGCTCGGAATACCGGCGCGGATCTCGTCGAGCGTCGCCTTCGCCGAGCAGATCTGGCCCGGCGTGCAGTAGCCGCACTGGAAGGCGTCGTTGTCGATGAACGCCTGCTGCATCGGGTCCATGTGCTCGACGTCGCCCACCCCTTCGATGGTGGTGATCTCGTCGTCCTGGTGCATGACGGCCAGGGTCAGGCAGGCATTCACCCGTTCGCCATTGATGTTCACCGTGCACGCGCCGCACTGGCCGTGGTCGCAGCCTTTCTTGCTGCCGGTGAGTTTGACGTGCTCACGCAGCGCGTCCAGAAGCGTGGTGCGGTTATCCAGCGTCAACGTATGGCGTTTGCCATTGATGGTCAGTGAATAGGTACTGCTGTCGGAGGTCACGGTCTTGGTCTGTCTTTCGACATTATTAGAGAAGTTCATTGCTATCTGCCTTCCTTGCGCGTTGCTAACGCTCGTTTGATGCCATGAGGTATTCAGCATAGACACGATTGCGCCAGGTAGCCCACGTCTGTGACCAAACCTTGCAAAACCAGGTGGCTCCCCCCTCTTTCACGCCAGGTGCGCTACGCTATGACACGTCTACCCCACGCAAGACAGGCAATGGATGCCGTTTGCCAACGATTGGAAACGTTTGAAATGCAACATTTGGACCTGCAGGTTATCGAACAAGCGCTTACCTGGTCCCGAGAGGGCGAAACGATCTGGCTTTGCACCGTGCTGGCCACCTTCGGCTCATCGCCTCGCGCCCCCGGCTCGTGGATGTCAGTCACCCGGGATGGCCGGCACCGCGGGTCGCTCTCCGGCGGCTGTGTCGAGGATGATTTCATTGCGCGCCTAGGCGAGGGGCAGTTCGAACAGGCCGTCTGCGTCATACGCTACGGTGATGCCGACGATGAACGGGGCGGGCATATCACGCTGCCCTGCGGCGGCATTCTGGAGGTACTGGTGGAGCGTTTGCCCGCCACGCCGAATACCCTGGCGCACCTGGACACGTTGAAGGCGGCACTTGAAGGCCACCAGCCGCTCATGCGCCACGTCGATATCCACCGTGGCACGCGCTGCTTTTCCGAAGACACCTCACTCGGGCCGCGGGTGATATGGCCTGCCGACGAGCATGCGCCACACCGGGTAAGCATGCGCCTTGCTCCCACCCGGCGGCTGATCATCGCCGGTATTTCGCCAGTCTCCAGCGCCTGTGCCGCGTTTGCCGTCACCCTGGGTTTTGAAGTGATCGTCTGCGACCCCGACGCCGCCGCCTGCCAGGCGTTTGACGTTCCCGGCGCGACCGTCAAGGCAGAGCTGCCTTCCCGGTACATTGCCACCCACCGCTGCCACGATGCCACTGCCATCGTGGCGCTCACCCACGACCCAAGAATTGATGACCTGGCGATGATGGAGGCGGTGCGCACGCCCGCCTTTTATATCGGCGTGATGGGATCTGCTCGCACCTCAGCGGCGCGGGCAGAGCGGCTGAGGCGCTCCGGCGGGCTAAGTGACGCCGAGATTGCCCGTATCCATATGCCGATAGGTCTGGCACTGGGCAGCAAGACGCCGGCCGAAATCGCGCTCGCGGTCATGGCCGACATCGTGCGCGTTCAGCACGGCAGGGCGCTGGATGCGCTCTGACGCCGCCAGCCCCCTGGTGGTCGCCCTGGTAATGGCCGCCGGCTATTCGCGCCGCTTTGGTGACGACGACAAGCGCCTGGCGCGCCTGGCCAGCGGGCAAACGCTACTGGCCGCCACGGTAGCCCGCGCCCGCCAGGCATTTGCCCATATCCGCGTGGTGATCCGTGAAGAGGATGAGGCGGCACGGCTGGGATTGGCAGACGACGTTGCGCTGATTCGCGTTCGCCAGGCGCATCGTGGCCTGGGAGCAAGCATGGCCGAAGCGGTGACCTCACTTGGCCGCGATACAGCGACAAGCAACGCTACTGCCGTGGCCATACTGCTGGGCGATATGCCCTGGATAAGCCGGGAGGCGCTAACGGCGCTTCAGCAGCGGGCCACGCCCGATACCATCTTGCGGCCGTGTCATGCCGGCAAGCCGGGGCATCCGGTCATCTTCGGGCGTACCCTGTGGCCTGAACTCGAAGCGCTGAGCGGCGCCAGCGGGGCACGCGAGGTGATTCGCCGTCACCCCTGCCGGTACCACGAATACGACATGGCGGACGGCGGCCTGTTTCAGGATATCGACACGCCTGTCGACCTTAGCCGCGGGGCGCTCTGATAACGCTGACTGCCAGGGCCAGCCAGCCGGCCATCAGCAGCACCCCGCCCATCGGCGTGATAATACCCACCCGCAGCCCGGCCAGGGCCATCAGGTAAAGCGAGCCCGAAAAGCCCACCACGCCCAGCGCCCACAGTCCCGCCACCCAGCGCCAGCCGGGCAGGTTGAATATCCGCTGGGCCACCAGCACGCCAAGTACCGCCAGCGTATGCCACGCCTGATAGCGCACGCCGGTCTCCATGACGCTCACCATGGCGGCGCTGGCCCGCTCGGCCAGGCCGTGGGCCGCGTAGGCGCCGAGAACCACCATCAGCACGCCGGACAGCGCCACCCCACACCCGATCATTCGCTCATCACGCCGCATGCCTGCTCCTTTTCCGAATGAATATTTCTGTCGCGGCCAGGGCTCGCCATACCTTGCCCCGCCGGAAAACGCTACAATAGGGCGACTACATGGTATTTCGCTAGGGTTTATCCCGTGTCCTTACACTCTGACCCTATGCCTCGATAGACGAGACAGCCTTATGCACATCCAACTCAATGGCGAGCCTTATACGCTGGATGCCGAGCTCACTGCCGCCGACCTGATCGAGCGGTTGGGGCTTGCCGGCCGGCGCGTGGCGGTCGAGATCAACGAAGAGATCGTGCCGCGCAGCCAGCTGGCCACCACCCGCCTGGGCCAGGGCGATCAGGTGGAAGTCGTGCACGCCATCGGCGGTGGGTGAGCCGCAGGCCCTGGCCTCACCGCGGGCGAACGCCTATTTCACGCGCTTTATCCAGGATCCGCTATGACACTGCACACCGATACGCCGTTTACCATTGCCGGACGCGACTTCCGCTCTCGCCTGCTGGTGGGCACCGGCAAATACAAGGACTTCGATGAAACCGGCGCGGCCATTGCCGAAAGTGGCGCCGAGATCGTCACCTTTGCCGTGCGCCGCACCAACCTTGGTCAGGAAGATGGACCCAACCTGCTCGACGTCATCTCGCCGTCGCGCTACACCCTGTTGCCCAACACCGCCGGCTGCTATACCGCCAAGGACGCCGTGCGCACCTGCCGCCTGGCTCGCGAGCTGCTGGATGGGCACAACCTCGTCAAGCTGGAAGTACTGGGCGACGACACCACGCTCTACCCCAATGTGGTCGAAACCCTGAAAGCCGCCGAGACGCTTCTGGCCGATGGCTTTGACGTCATGGTATACACCAGCGACGACCCGATTGTCGCCCGTGAGCTTGAAGCCATGGGCTGCTGCGCCATCATGCCGCTGGGCTCGCTGATCGGCTCCGGCCACGGCATCCAGAACCCGCACAACGTGCGCCTGATCGTCGAGCAGAGCCGCGTGCCGGTACTGGTCGATGCCGGCATCGGTACCGCCTCGGATGCCGCCATGGCCATGGAGCTTGGCTGCGATGGCGTGTTATTGAACACCGCCATCGCCCACGCGCGTGAGCCGCTGCGCATGGCACGGGCCATGAAAAATGCCGTGGAAGCCGGGCGCGATGCGTTTCTGGCCGGCCGTATGCCGCGCCGCCAGAACGCCGACCCCTCCTCCCCTTTTGCTGGCCGTATCAACGGTTGAGAGACATGACTGACATTCAAACACCCGATGAATCTTCCACCGGCCCTGAAGGCCCGGATGCACCGCTGCACCGTCGGGGGATCAAGAGCTACGTCATCCGTGCAGGCCGCATGACCCAGGCACAGACCCGCGGCCTGGAAGAGGTATGGCCGCGCTTTGGCCTCACGATCGCCGACGGCCGGCAGGACCTGGACGCGTTGTTCGGGCGCCAGGCACAGCGCGTGGTCGAGATCGGCTTCGGCATGGGCAATTCGCTGATCGAACAGGCAGAAACCCACCCGGATACCGACTTTATCGGCATCGAAGTACATTCACCGGGGGTAGGCAAACTGCTCGATGAGGTGGACAAGCGTGGCCTGACCAACCTGCGCGTCTATAAAGAAGATGCCCTCGCCGTGCTCGAGCAGTGCCTGCCTGAAGGCTCGATCACCACCGTGCAACTGTTCTTCCCCGACCCCTGGCCAAAGAAGAAGCACCACAAGCGGCGCATCGTGCAACCGGCGTTCGTCGAGCTGATTCGCACGCGCCTGAAGGATGGCGGCACCTTCCACATGGCCACTGACTGGGAAGCCTACGCCGAGTGGATGGCCGAGGTCATGGAAGCCGCTCCGGGCTATGCCAATACCGCAGGCACGGATACCGCGCCCTACGTACCTCGCCCGGCATTTCGTCCGCTGACCAAGTTCGAGGCGCGTGGCGAAAAGCTCGGCCACGGCGTGTGGGATCTGATCTATCGGCGTGAGGCGTAAGCCAGACCGCCTGATCGCAAAAGCCGCCGTCATGGCGGCTTTTTAGTGGCGGCCAGCCGCCGTCATCATGCGCCCTGACGCCGACACCGCTGCGAGCAGTAGACGACGTTCTCCCAATCCCGAGCCCACTTCTTGCGCCAGGTGAACGGGCGCTCACAGACCGGGCACGTTTTCGTTGGAAGGTGCGGTTTCTGGTGTGCCATGTGATGACCAGCGCCTGATAGAGATGCACCATTGTAGGATTCGAGGGGCCATAAAAAAAGAAAGCCACTCCCATGGAGTGGCAAAAGACCGTGACTAGCAATGAGAGGGAGAAACCATGACAGGAAACTGGCGGTTATCTGTCGTGGTCTGTAGCGACTCATCAAACGCTACATCTTCAATATAATCATTCGCATTTACCCCGTCAACACAAATGCGAATACTTTTTATTTATTTTTACATATTAGCCGGCTAACTGTAACCAGAGCGGCAGCGTAAGCATGGCAAGCAGGGTCTGACCGGTGATGATGGCAGCCATCAGCTCGGCATCGCCGCCCAACTGACGCGCCAGGATATAGGCCGACGTGGCGGTCGGCAGCGCGGCAAACAGCAGCGCCACGTCGCGGCTGATGCTGTCCAGACCAAGCGCCCAGGCCAGCACCAGCACCAACGCCGGCATCAAGAGCAGTTTGATGGTGTTGGTGGCCAGCAGTCCGCGGTCGACACGCAAGAGTGCCGCCGGGCGCAGCGCCACACCGACTGCCACCAGCCCCAGCGGCAGCGCCGCGCGGCCCAGCAGGGCCACCGTATCCCCACTCCAGCCGGGAAGGCCGATGCCGCTCAGGTTCAGCCCGATTCCCGCCAGGCAGGCAAGGATCAGCGGGTTTTTCACCAGCGCCATCACGCTCTTGCCCAGGCTGGCGCTGCCCAGCGTGCCGGCCCCGACAAAGCTTGCCACGCACATCACGTTGACCACGGGCACCATCAGCGCCACGGCAACCGCCGCCGTGGTGGCCCCCGCCGCACCGTGCAGGGCAGCGGCACCGGCCACGCCCACGTAGGTATTGAAACGTACCGCGCCCTGAAACACCGAGGTAAACGCCGCCGGCGTCAGGCCCAGCCAGTGGCGAAAACGCCAGATAAAGAGGCCAAACAGCGCCATGGCGCCAAGCAGCACCAGGGCAAGCCTGCCCACCGGCACCTGACTGACATCTGCATTCGCCAGCGTGCCCACCAGCATTGCCGGAAACAGCACAAAATAGATCAGCCGCTCCAAGGAGGGCCAGAAATCCGGGCTCGGCCAGCGCCAGTAGCCCAGTCCTGCCCCCAGCAGGATCAGCAGAAACAGAGGCCCGAGGGCAGCGGTAATACTCTCCATGGCGTTTCCTTGTTGGCGACGATGGGCTGCGACATCAGGGCGCAACGCCATCGGTTTTTTTATTGTTACCATGAAACGACTCCCGCCTCACGGCCTGCGTAGCGGTATTCTGCCATGAAGATACGACCTGAGCCTGCTTCGGGCTTGCCGGGGCTCAAAGCACTGATTCTGGTAACCGGCCTGGGGCTGGCCATGTGTATGGGATATCTGCTTTTCCACCGCCTGCACGATGAGGTCACCTGGTTTCCTGCGGCTGCCCCGTGCGACCTGAATACCCAGGCCTGCACGGCAAGACTCGGCGATGCGGGGCAGTTGACCTTGCATATCGACATCTGCGGTCCGGTCAGCGCGCTGACTCCGCTACCTTTGAGGGTGGATATCGATGGCGTGACTTCTACCTGGGTCAGCGTGGATTTTCTCAGCCGGCACAGAAAAGATGAAGCTTACCGCTTCGTGCTCGACGCCGTTGCCCCTGGCCGCTTTCGCGGTCTGGGGCAATTGGGAGAAAAGAGAGACAGCCGTTCCGGCATTGCCACGCCCTGGCGGGCACGAGTGATCGTGGATACGCCCGAAGGCAAGCTGGGCAGCTGGTTCGACTTTGACGTGCGCAGAAGTTAATCGACGCTTGCCGTCGGCGCTTCCAGACGATCCAGCATGGCCATCAGCGCCTTTAGCTGGGCGCCTTCGCGGCTATCGTGCAGCGGGTTATGCTGCCAGAGGCTTTCGGCATAGCCCCACCAGTCCCAGCACCCCTGGGGGTTGGAAAGGCTGCTGTCGACTTGAGGGTAAAGCACCAGCTGGCGATGTCGCGCAGCCCAGTGGTTCAATCCGCTGTGGCTGACGAAAGTGTCGCCAATGGCGCCGGCGCTCATCTGGCAGCCGTGCAGGGCAATCGTGACCGGGCAGGCTCCCTCGCTGCAGGCCGCGGGGATGAAGAGATAGCCGGTGTCCGCCAGCCCCTTGACCGCAAACTCCGATTGATCGAACGCGACCAGCTCGCCCGGTTCAGGGTCGCCCGCCTCGCGCGTTGGATATAGCCAGGCAAGCATCTCCCGAGCCACGTCTTCATCGCAGGCAAGCACATAGCTGCCTCCGCCCTGGCGGCAGTCACCCAGCTCGTGGGGCCCCACCGTTTCCTCTTCGTGCAGGCGTACCGGCCAGCCATGGCCCGCCGCTGGATTGCGTACATCCTTTAACTGGCCAGGTGAGGCCAGCCACTGCCGCCACTGTCCAGCCAAAAGCGTCACCAGCTCGGGGGCCACCACGTTGTCCGCACCGCCATGCCAGATAAAGGCCCTCAGCCTGCCAAGCGCGTCCTGCTCGCCCACCTGGTCGTTTTGCAGATAACGTGCGCGGCGGTCTTCAAGATCCTCAGGATCCGGCAGGCCACCCCGCGTCATCATGCAGCGGTTCAGCGCCATGCTCAGCGACCCCTGGGAACACCCCCAGGGGCCCGCGGCTACCACGCCTACCCCACTGAATCGCTCGGGCCAGGCAACCGCCAGCTGAGTGGCCATATAGCCGCCTGATGAAACGCCAACTACACTGGCTAGGCCACTCGCTGCATTAAGTGCAGGTAATTGCTTAGGCACGGCCCCTACTTCGGCACTGCTAAATAGTAAAAGCGCACTTAATATACAAGAGAAAGAAGTATTGGAACTTGCCATTTACTTCACAGCTATTAATTCAAAGCGATGAATCTGTATCTCACCATGAGCTAATTCTGCAGGAGTATATATAGTCCAAATGCCTCCAACTCCCACCTGTTGAAGCACCTGCTGTAATTCATTCCCGGCTTGACTCACTTTGAACCTCTCCGTGAAGCCGGGATAGTCTGAATCAGTGCCATCAAGATCGATAGCTTTAAAAGTTATCTCAACGGTATCTTCTAGACTAGGAGTTGATCCAGAGCCAGGCTCAAGAATTTCATACTGCACACCTGAATCAGTTACTACAACTCCGTCACGCTTAGCATTTTCCTCAAGATAATTTTGACTTTCATCCATCCTACGCCGCTCATTTTCAACGGCATTATGATCGATACGTTGTCCGTCAGCTTCAGGAACCGCTGCAGCAAACTGCGCGAGCAATAGCAAACCTAATACAGCGATAGAAGAAAAAAATATTTTCATAAAAAACCCATCTGGCGGCAAACGCACAAAACATTTAAGCGGCCTAAAAGCTTATATCCACTACCAGCCCGCATAGCGAAAATAAGCTTTTGGCACGCTATCTAAATTAACCTAAACAACTGCTCTGCTTACTTCATAACGTGCTAAAAGACAAGAAATAATAAAACGTGCTGTTTACTCTACACCCAGCAGTTCGACGCGGAAGGTAAGCATTTCATTGGGGCCGATCGGGCCCTGGCCACGTTCGCCGTAGGCCAGTTCAGCCGGGATATACAGCATCCAGCTGTCGCCGACGCTCATCAGCTGCAGAGCTTCCTGCCAGCCTTCGATCACCTGATTGACCTGGAAGCTGACCGGCTCGCCACGCTCAAAGGAGCTGTCGAAGACGGTGCCGTCGAGCAGCATGCCTTCATAGTTCACCTCAACGGTGTCCTCGGGCCCAGGCGTTGCGCCATCGCCGGACTCCAGCACTTCATACTGAAGGCCGGATTCGGTGACTTCGATGCCTTCACGCTCGGCATTTTCCGCCAGGAAATCATCGCCTTCCTGCTGGTTCATTTCGGCGATCTCGGCGGCTTGCTCTTCGCGCGCCTGCATGGAGCGCTCCTGGAAGGCCATGATCGCCTCGAGCATCTCCTCTTCACTCAGCGAAAGCTCGTTGTCTTCGAACACGTCACGCATGCCGTCGTTGAACGCATCCAGGTCGAGGTCTTCAAGATCGGCCTTCATGCTTCCGCCGAGGGTAACGCCGAGGCTGTAGGCCAAGCGCTGCTCGTCGGTATCCGGCGCGGCAGCAACGAAGGGCGCTACCAGCAGCAGGCTGGTCAAGGCCGTTGAAGTGAGCAGTGTTTTCATAGCAAAAATAACCTTATGCGGCGGCGTCATACGCCATAGGTGAGATATCTCAAAGACTAACACCCGCCGCCCTGTGATGCCTACCAGGCAGCGGGTGTAGATACGACCTCCGTTTCGCCGGGAGGTTTAGCCACGTTACAGCGCTGTTTCTGCGCAAGGGATCACTGGAAAGCTACATCGCGCAGGAACAGCGCAATCTGCGGGAACATGATCAACAGCACGGCCGCCAGAATCAGAATGAAGATGAACGGTGGCGTTCCCTTGATGACATCCCAGTAGGGGCGCTTGAAGACGGCAATGGCGGTGAAGATATCGCAGCCAAACGGTGGTGTGGCCGAGCCAATCGCCGTCTGCAGGGTGATCAGAATACCCACCAGTACCGGGTCGAGTCCGGTGGCGGCAATGGCCGGTGCGAAAATGGGCGTGAGCACCAGGATCACCACGATCGGGTCGACGAACATGCAGGCGATGAAAAACGAGACGCAGATCGCGATCAGCACGCCGGTGGGGCCGGCCTCGTTGACCCCCACGGTTTCGAGAATCGCTTGCGGGATCTGCGCAAAGGAGATGATCCAGGAGAAGCCGTTACCCACCGCTACCAGAATGAACACCACCGCGGTGATCAGGCCGGTGGATTTGGCGATGGCGTAGATATCCTGCATCTTGAGCGCGCGAAATACCACGAACTCGAGCAGCACGGCATACAGCACGCAGGCAGCAGCGGCTTCGGTGGGACTGAAAATACCGCCGTAGATACCGCCCACGATAATCACCGGGAACCCCATCGGCCAGAGCGCTCTCTGCACCGCCATGCCACGCTCTTTCCAGCTGGCCCGGGCCTCGGTAGGTACGTCCTTCACCACCGCATAGACGACACAGTAGGCCGAAAACATCAAAAGGATCAAAAGGCCCGGCCCGATACCGGCGATGAACAGCTCGCCGATCGAGGTACCGGAGATGACCCCGTAGATGATCATGCCGATACTCGGCGGAATCAGAAACGCGATGTCACTGGCATTGATGATCAGAGCCAGGGTGAACGAGTCGGAATAGCCCGCCTTGAGCATCTTGGGGCGCAGCGGCGACCCCACCGCCACCACCGTTGCCTGCGTGGAGCCTGACACCGCCCCGAAAAGCGTACAGGATGCCGCCGTGCTCACTGCAAGCCCACCCTTGATATGGCCGATGAACGCCATCACCATATCGATCAAGCGGTTGGCCGACTGGCCGCGGGTCATGATGTCCGCCGCCAGAATGAACATGGGAACAGCGATCAGCGACGCCGGCCGGATGCCCGCCATCATCTGTTGAATCAGCGTATCCATCTGGCCGAAGCCGTCGAACATCATGTAAAAGCCGATGATCGCAGCAGCAATCAACGGCACCATCATCGGAAAGCCCAGCAGCAGCAGGGCGATCATGGTCACTACCATTATCGTCGTCATTGCGTATTACCCTCGTGTGCGGTGCCCTGCGTCAAGCGTCGGTTTCGACATCTTTATAACCGTCCACCACGCCGGTCGAGAGGTATACCTCCCGGCTGGTGAGGTTCTTGATGGCGGTCAGCAGGTATTGAATACCCGTGATCAGAAAGCCCATCGGCACCCACAGATAAATCATCCAGACCGGCAGGCTAAGCGCCGGTAATACGCGCCCCTTGCTGTAAAGGTCCTGGATATAGACGATCGAGTAGTAGAGAAGAAAGAACATGATCAGCGAGGTGAACAGCGAAATACCGATCATCAGCGCCTTGCGACCGCCCGTGGGCAGCGCATCGAAAATCGCCGACATGCGAATATGCCGGCCGTGACGCGCCGCATAGCCGATACCGGCAAAGGTGATCATGATGATCAGGATACGGTTCAGCTCGCCTGAGAACATGATGCTGTTGCCAAACACGAACCGGGCGATGACGTTGGTGACCGTATTCAGCGCCATTAGCAAAACCCCCAGCGCCAGTATCACTGACTCGATTTTGCTAATTGCAGTGTCGATCACACCCAACACGCCGGGTAACCCTGACTGATAATGCTTCTCGGATTCTTCATCGGTCATGGCCGAACTCCCTTTTTCGGCATGACTATGGCGCATGGCACGCCAATAGCACGCTGGATAACTGACTCGCGAAGAGATGATTAAAGTGCGTTGACGCACTCTAAGCGTAATGGGTAGCGGGGTTTTGCGCCTTAGCGTAGGGCAAATAATTGCCAACGCACCGCTTGCCCTGCATGCCCCTTGCAGGCGCCGTGGCCCGGCAAGCCTGCAGGCAATAAAAAAGGGGCAGCGTTGACTGCCCCCTTTTCGATTCCCCTGCCTTGATCGAGCAAGCAGCGGTTACTCGTTGGTCACGGCGTCCAGGTCGGCCTTGAACTGCTCGAGCAGTTCAGCACCGCGCTCGCCGGTCATGCCGAGGAAGGCCTCTTCCACCTGCGGGGCGCGGGCACGGAACGCCTCGATCTGCTCTTCATCCAGGCGCGTCACGGTAACCTCGTCGGAGGCTGCCTGAATCTTTTCCAGCGCTTCGTCGGCCAGACCCTGGACATGCTCCATGGTGTGGTCATACGCGGCTTCGGATGCATCACGCACCAGCGCCTGGTCTTCCTCGGAAAGCCCTTCGAAGAAGTCCTGGTTGGCCATCATGGCGGTGGTGAACCAGCCGTGACCGGTGAAGGTCAGGTGCGGTGATACTTCGTACAGACCGCCGGACTCGATCCAGAAGATCGGGTTTTCCTGGCCATCCAGAATGCCGGTCTGCAGGCCGCCATACACCTCGCCCCAGGGCAGCGGTGTCGGCGTGGCGCCAAAGGCGTCATAGGTTTCGGAAAGCAGCGGGTTGGTCATGGTGCGGATTTTCTTGTTGCGCATATCCTCCGGCGAGCTGATCGGCTCGTTGGTGGTGATGACCATTTCACCTTCAGGATACATCTTCAAAAGCTCAAGGCCCTGCTCGGCGTAAAGCTCCGGGAACATCTCGTTGATTGCCTGGCTTTCGTCGAAGAACGTCAGTACGGTTTCTTCGTCGGTCGGCAGCAGGTAAGGAATGAAGAAGATCTGCGCCTCGGGAATCAGGGCGCCGGTGAAGCCGGGTGACTGATTCACGAACTGGAGGATACCGTTCTGGGTCTGCTCCATGATGTCGTCGGACTCGCCCAGCTCGCCAAAACGATAGACCTGAACGGTGTGATCGGAGTTGTCTTCGATGTACTCCTTGAACGCGAGGGCGAACACATCCTGTACGTCGCCTTCGTACTCTTCGTGCGCGTAACGCCAGTTGTCTGCCTGTGCAGCAGCTGTCATGCCGAACAGCAGTGCACCTACGCTTGCCGTCGTTACTAACTTGCTTGCCTTCATGCGATGTTCCCCTTGCAGTGGTAAGCGCGCTATACGAATGCGCAGAAATCTGCCTTTGTCTGTCCTGGACATTCTTTGTTTTGACATTCGCTGACACGCAAGAACGTGATCCATTGCTGCGGGTCAGCGCACGTATAACAAATGGTTATTCAAAAGCAGCTTTTTTTCAGGCTAGCGCGGCACTTCGAAGCGGTCAAGCCGGGTGGCCAGGCTCAGCCAGGCACGTGAAACGCTTTCGTGCGTGTCTGGCGCCGCAGCACAGCCTGCTTCAAGTTCGGCGAAAAAAAACCTATCCTGCAGCCATTTTTCAACATCATGCGAAGTTTCCGCTCGATTCCTCAAACGCTGCTGCGGTTCAGGAAGGTCTAGCGCCCAGGCCTGCCAACGTTGAAGGTTTTCACGTTCGGCTTGAAGCTCGGCCTGCTGTATCGTCTTGCGGAGCGCCGCAATCGCTTCGCTGTTCGATGCCTCGGGCTTAAGGCGGCGCCGCAAGTGACGCAGCACCTGGGTCACTTGCCGCTGCCACGCTTGTCGCGATTGGCGCTGCTCGGCCAGCGCATCCGGCAGCGCTTCAAGGCCGTGCACGAACAGCCAGCCGTGCAGCAGAAGCTCGCATACATCCACCCCGCCTGCGTCCTGCAGCGTCAGGCAGGCCCGCTCGACCTCGGGTTCTGAGTAAAACGCCAGTGCAAAATCCCATAACGGCATCTGCTCCAGGTGGCGCAATCGGTTAGAATCGAGCATTGATTTACCCACTTCTTTTGGGAGAGAGCATGATCGCACTGCGCCAAGTCGCCCTGCAACGCGGCACGCAAACGCTACTCGAGAACGCCGACCTGACCCTGCACGACGGTATCAAGGCGGGTATCATCGGGGCAAACGGCGCCGGCAAATCGAGCCTTTTCAAGCTGCTGTTGAGTGAGCTGGGCCCCGACCAGGGCGACGTGGAAATGAGCGGCGGCCAGCGCATTGCCCACATGGCCCAGGAAGTGGAAGCCCTCGACCGGCCGATCATCGAGTACGTGCTGGATGGCGACCTGGCCCTGCGCCAGGCCGAAGCCGACCTGCTGGCCGCCCAAGAGGCGGGGGAAGCCCACCGCGAAGCCGAGCTGCATGGGCTGATCGAGACCCTGGACGGCTACCGCGCCGAGTCCCGCGCCGCCCAGCTGCTGGTCGGGCTTGGCTTCGGGCAGGCTGACCTTGCCCGCCCGCTGTCGGACTTCTCCGGCGGCTGGCGGATGCGCGTCAATCTGGCGCGCACGCTGTTCATGCCCTCTGACCTGCTGCTGCTCGATGAGCCGACCAACCACCTGGATCTCGACGCGCTGCTGTGGCTCGAACAGTGGCTGACCCGCTACCCCGGCACCCTGCTGCTGATCTCCCACGACCGGGATTTCCTGGATGCGGTGTGCGACCACATCGTGCACATGCACCACCAGACCCTGGAGCTATACCGGGGCAACTACTCGCGCTTTGAGCGCACCCGCGCTGAAAAGCTGGCCCTGCAGCAGGCCGAAGCCGCCAAGCAGCAGGCGCGGCGCGAAGAGATCGAGCGCTTTATCGCCCGTTTCAAGGCCAAGGCCACCAAGGCCCGCCAGGCCCAGAGCCGGGTAAAGATGCTCGAGCGCATGGAAGATATCGCCATGGCCCACGTCGATTCGCCCTTTCACTTCACCCTGCCCGCCGCCGACAAGACCTCTCACCCGCTGCTGGTGCTGGATCAGGCCCAGTTGGGCTACCGCGGCGACGAGCGCGACAACGTCCAGCTGGACAAGGTCAACATCACGCTCCTGCCGGGCAGCCGTATCGGTCTTCTAGGCCCCAACGGGGCGGGTAAATCGACCCTGATCAAGTCGCTTACCGGCGAGCTTGGGCTGCTGGCCGGCAAGCGCGTGCCCGGCGAGCACCTGGCGATCGGCTACTTTGCCCAGCACCAGCTGGAAGGCCTGGACGTCACCTCGACACCGTTCATGCACGTGCAGCGTCTTTCACCCAAGGCCAGCGAGCAGGAGATCCGCAACTTCCTGGGCGGCTTTGGCTTCAAGGGGGACGACGCCTTTGGCGAAGTGGCGACCTTCTCCGGCGGCGAAAAGGCCCGCCTGGCGCTTGCGCTGGTGGCCTGGCAGAAGCCCAACCTGCTGCTGCTCGATGAACCGACCAACCACCTGGACCTGGAGATGCGTGAAGCGCTGACCGAGGCCCTGGCGGGTTTCGAAGGCACCGTGATCCTGGTGTCCCACGACCGCCACCTGCTGCGCGCCACGGTCGACGAGTTCTGGCGCGTGGCGGATCACCGGGTGGAGCCGTTCGATGGCGACCTCGAGGATTACCGCGCCTGGCTGAAGGCACGCCTTGAAGAGAGCCGGCGCGATTCGCGCAGCGAAAAGGCCGAGCGCCAGAGCCAGCAGCCAAGCGGCGACAGCCGCGAAGCGCGCAAGGCCGCCCGCAAGGCCGCCGCCGAGCTGCGCGAGAAGCTGCGTCCGTTGAAAAAGGAACGCGACAAGGCCGAGCAGGCCATGGAGAAGGCCCAGGCAGCACTGGAAGAAGTAGAAGCCGTGCTGGCCGACCCTGCGCTGTATACCGACAGCGCCCGCAAGGCCGAGCTGACCAATGCGCTAGCCCAGCAGGCCAGCATCAAGGCCCGCCTGGATAGCGCCGAGCAGCAGTGGCTGGCCGCGGAAGAGGCACTGGAGGCCATGGAGGCAGAGCTTTTAGCCAGCGAAAGCGCCGACGCCTGATGCGTCGGCCTGGCCTCAGCTTTCCAGCAGGAAGGTCACCGGACCGTCGTTGACCAGCGCGACCTGCATATCGGCCCCGAACTGGCCGGTCGCCACGCTCGGCCACGCCGTCTGGGCCCGAGTCACCAGCGCATTGAACAGCCGCTCGCCTTCGGCGGGCGGGGCGGCGCTGGAAAAGCCCGGCCGCAGGCCCTTGTGGGTCTCGGCGGCCAGGGTGAACTGAGACACCAGCAGCAGTCCGCCATTTATCTGTTGAAGGTTGAGGTTCATCTTGCCGTCGGCGTCGCTGAACACCCGGTAGTGCAAAAGCTTGTGCAGCATTTTCTCGACCGCCGCTTCATCGTCGCCTTTCTCGACACCGACCAGGGCCAGAAGCCCCTGGTCGATGGCGCCGATGGTTTGCCCCTCGACCGTTACGCTGGCCTTGTTGACCCGCTGTATCAGCACTTTCATGCTTGGTCTTCTCCTCGTTCAGGCGCCTACCACCAGGCGTGAAAGTGATGAACCGGCCCGCGCCCCTTGCCCACGCTCAACCGGGAACTGGCCTCGAGCGCTGCGTGGAGCCACTGCTTGGCCTCGCCAATGGCGGCGACGGGCGCTTGCGCGCCCGCATCGACCGGTAACCTGGCAAGACAGGCGGTAATCGCCGAGGAGAGCGCGCAGCCGGTGCCGTGCAGGTTGTCGGTCTGAATGCGCGAGGCGGGAAGCCATTCGTGGCCGCTTGGGGTGGCCAGCAGGTCCGGGCAGGTTTCGCCGCGCAGATGCCCACCCTTGAGCACGACATAGGGCGCACCCAGCCGGGTCAAGCCCGGCAGCATGGCTTCCATGGCATCCAGGCTCGCGGGAGAGCGAGTATCCAGCAGCACCGCCGCCTCCGGCAGGTTGGGGGTGATGACGTCAGCCAGCGGCACCAGGATGTCGCGCACCGCACGAATGCCCGCATCATCCACCAGAATGTCGCCGCTCTTGGCGACCATGACCGGGTCGAGCACGATCCAGCGCGGACGGCGCTTACTCAGCACCTCGGCGATCACCTCGGCGACGTCACGGCTGGCCACCATGCCGATCTTGATTGCATCGAGCTCGACATCGTCTAGCAGGTTTTCGAGCTGTTCTCGGATGGCCTGCGGCGAAACCGGATACACCGAGGCGACACCGCAGGTATTTTGTGCAATGACAGCCGTAATCACATTGGTGCCGTAGACACCGAGCGCCGAAAACGTCTTGAGATCCCCTTGCAGACCCGCCCCACCTGAAGGATCGGAGCCGGCAATGGTCAGCACATTGACACTACGCATCATGATATCTCCTAGATCACTGACGGCAGCCAGGTAGCAAGCCCCGGGAACAGCGCCAGCGCCAGCAGCATGGCCAGCTGCATGACAATGAACGGAATGACGCCACGATAGATCGCCGAGGTGGGCACGTTGTGCGGGGTGACACCGCGCAGGTAGAAGAGTGCAAACCCGAACGGCGGGGTCAGGAAGGAGGTTTGCAGGTTGACGGCAATCATGATGCCAAGCCAGATGGGATCGAGCCCCATGGCGAGCAGCACCGGGCCGACAATCGGCACCACCACGAAGGTGATCTCGATAAAGTCGAGAATGAACCCGAGCAGGAAGATGACCAGCATGACCACCAGCGTGGCCCCGACGACGCCGCCAGGCATTGATTCGAACAGGTGAGTCACCAGCTCTTCGCCACCAAACGCCCGGAATACCAGAGAAAACAGCGCCGCACCGATCAATATCAAAAACACCATGCTGGTGACCTGGGCGGTGGAGCGCACCACATCGCGCAGCATGCCAAGACTCAGCCGCCGGTTGGCCGCCGCCAGCAGCAGCGCGCCGAACGCCCCTACCGCCGAGGCCTCGGTGGGCGTGGCAAAGCCGCCCAGAATCGAGCCCAGCACGGCCACGATCAGCAATACCGGCGGCAAGAGCCCCTTCAACAGCAGCGGCCAGACGCTGCCGGTATGGCCCAGCTCCTGCATCAACGCCCCACGGTCCGCCGCCGGGGCCGCGCTGGGTTTCAGCCACGCCACCATGAGCAGATAGATGATGTAGGCCACTACCAGCAATAACCCCGGCACCAGCGCACCGATAAACAGATCACCCACGGAGAGGGTCTTGGGACTCCAGGAGCCCATGGCCAGCTGCGCCTGCTGGTAGGCGTTATTCAGCACATCGCCCAGCAGTACCAGGGCGATGGAGGGTGGAATGATCTGACCAAGCGTTCCCGTCGCGCAGATGGTGCCGGTCGCAAGCGCTGGCGAGTAGCCGCGCTTGAGCATGGTGGGCAGTGAAAGCAGGCCCATGGTCACCACCGTGGCCCCCACGATACCGGTGGAAGCGGCCAGCAGCATGCCGACCAGCACCACGGCAATACCCAGGCCGCCGCGCAAGGCGCCAAATGCCATGGTCATGGCATCCAGCAGGGTTTCCGCCACCCGCGACTTCTCGAGCAACACGCCCATCAACACGAACAAGGGCACCGCCAGCAGGGTGTTGTTGGTCATGATGCCGTAGATGCGGTTGGGCATCGAGCTCATCCAGCGCGCCTCGAAGTGCACCGGAACGCCCATCGACTGCAGCAAGAAGCCTAGCCCGGCAAAGGCCAGTGCCGTACCGGCCAGCGAGAGCGCCACCGGATAACCCAGCATCAGGACACCGCATACCGTGGCAAACAGTATCAGTGGCATGCTTTCCATCAGAATCGCCAGCACTAGATCATCTCCTCGTGTACGGGGGCAGAACTGGATAGCTTGCCGCGGATAATCAGTACCTGTCGGATCAGTTGGGCCACTGCCTGGATCAGCAGCAGAGCGACCATCGCCAGTATCAACGACTTGAGCAGAAATACCGCCGGAATGCCGCCATCCCCCGAGCGCTCCATGATGGCCCAGCTGGTCGCCACATAGTTAAAGCTCGAGATGGCAATGAAGGCGGCCACGGGAAGCAGCAGAAACAGCGTACCCAGCAGGTCGACCCAGGCGCGGCCCTTGTCCGACATCTTGCGATAGAAGATATCCACCCGCACGTGGCCATCGTGACGCAGCGTCCAGCCGGCGCCGAGCAGAAACACGGCGGCGTGCATGTACATCACGGATTCCTGCATCACGATGCTATTGATACCGAAGATATAGCGCAGCACGACGATGGCGAACTGGACGACCATCATGATGACCACCAGCCAGGCGATGGCCCGGCCCACTCCCTCGGTCACGCAGTCGAGCCAGCGGAGCAGGCGTGGCTCATGGGCATTGGCGAGCATGTCAAATGTCCTGGAGAAAGAAAACGGCCCAGAATCATCGCTGATTCTGGGCCGAACGTCATCCCCCACGCTCGCTTGTGCGACCTTTTATTGTCGCTGAGCGACTCAGCCAACCGAAGGCGTTGCCTTTTCAATGGCGAGCAGGCAGGCCGCCGGCAGCGGCAGATCCACCGCGATCGGCAGATGGTCGGAAAACAGATGGTCCATCACCCGAACCTCGGCGGCTTCCAGAGTCTGCGAGAGCAGGATATGGTCAAGCGCGCGCCGCGGCTGCCAGGATGGATAACTGAGCAGCGGCTTGACCGGATGCAGCGGCAGCGAGGTGCTGAACCGCTCGTGGGCATGCAGCTGGTCCGGAGTGCAGTTGAGGTCCCCCATCACCACCACGTGGCGCAGCGGCTCGATGATATCGCTTAAATAGTTGAGCTGACGCACCCGGCCCCGGTGGCTGAGCGCCAGGTGCGCCACGAAGATATGCAGCGCATCCGGCCCGTTGCCAAAGCGTACGTGGATGGCGCCGCGCCCGGGCAACGTACCGGGCAGACGGTGCTCTTCGATCCTGGTGGGCGCCAGGCGCGAAAGCAGCCCGTTACTGTGCTGGGCAACGTGCCCCAGGTTACGGTTCAGCTGCTTGAAGTAGTGGGGAAAGCCGGCCTTGGCTGCCAGGTACTCGACCTGATTGATGCGCCCGGAGCGAAAGCTTCCGCCATCGGCCTCCTGCAGCCCCACCACGTCGAACTGCCCGAGCACGCCACCCATGACATCCAGGCGCTTGACCCGCTGCGGATGGGGCAGAAAATGCTGCCAGCTGCGGGTCACGTAGTGATGATAAGCAGACGTCTGTATCCCTACCTGCAAATTGAACGTGAGCAGACGAATGTGTCCACGTTCGCGCAGCGGCAACGGCCCGTTTCCCTGGTTGTTCGCTGTCGTATCGGCCATCTGCTGGTCACCTGATTCCTTGGTTATCTACTCTTGCTGGGCGCGCTCCTCGCGTACCTGCTCGATCAATGTCTCGGCGATCTGTGGCATGTTTTCCAGGCTGCCGGCGGTGCTGGGTGTAATCACGTAGCGGCCATCGACCACCAGTGCCGGCACGCCCATCAGACGCATTTCACGCATGCGGCTGTTGGCCTTGTTGACGTCACTGCGTACGTTGAATGAGGTCAGGGCCTTTTTCGCGTCCTCTTCGCTCACGCCGTAGTGAGAAAAGAATTCGGCGATCTCGTCGGCATCGACGAGCTTGCGGCCGTCCTGATGGATCGCGTCAAAGAAGTCGGCGTGCAGGTCCTCTTCGATGCCCAGCGACTCCGCGGCATAGAAGGCCGCAGCGTGGGTATTCCAGTTGCCGCCCATGGTGGCCGGCATGTGCACAACGCTTACGTCATCCTCGAGGGTTTCGTACCACTCGTTGACCGGCGTCTGCAGGCGGTAGCAGTGTGGGCAACCGAACCAGAACACCTCGGTCACTTCGATCTGGTCATCATCCACCTGGGTCGCGACCGGCGCTTCAAGCAGCGTATAGTGCTGGCCTTCGACCAATTCCTGGGCACTGACGGCGGCAGACAGGCTAAGACCGGCCATCGCAACCATTAACGTTTTGAACATAGCGACAATTCTCCAAGGGGTAGGCGCAAGCTGAGACTGCCGATAACGCTATCAGGTTCCCAGGCGTTAGGAAACAGAGCGTACGCGTTTGCCACCCGCCCGGTGGCCCTTCGGCACTCGATGAATCAGTGCAATCCGAAAAGATACTCGGCCACGGCCTGTCGGTCCTCGGCGCTGAGCCTGGCGGCGATATCGTTCATGCTGCCACTCGGGTCATTGACTCGCTCACCGGCGGCAAACGCTTGCAGTGCCGCCACGGTGTAAGCCGGGTACTGCCCAGAAAGCGCCGGATACACGGCGCTGCCGATACCGACACCGGTAGGCGTATGGCAGGCGCTGCAGGCAGGAACGCCAAGCTCGGCGTCGCCCGCCCGGTAGAGCGCTTCACCCCGCGCCAGCTGCGCCTCGTTTTCGCGACTGACCTGGCCCAGGTTCGCCTCCTGAGCGGCGTAGTAGGCGGCCACGTCCAGAGCATCCTGGTCGGAAAAATCATCCACCAGTCCTATCATCTGGGGCACGATGCGCTCGCCGTCACGAATATCCCTGATCTGCTTGGCAAGGTAGGAGGCCTGCTGGCCGGCCAGGTGAGGAAAGACGCTGGCCGGACTGATGCCGGTCTGGCCGTGGCAGGCCGCGCAGGTCTGCGCGCGCTGCTCGCCGGCGGTGGCGTCCGGCGTCGGCTGATCGTCAGCCTGCACGCAGGCCACGCTCCACATCGTCAACAGGGCCGTCAGGCCTGGCAGCACTACTCTCATGGCAACTCGCTTGCAGTTAAGGGTGAATGACGTCAAGCAGCGTTCCAGGTGCGGTGGTACACTGGCGCCCCAGATCACAGGTAATCCCGCTTTTATAGCGCAACATGTGACCTGGCTGACGGGGCAATTCGTCGCAGCGCGGCGTGCCATGTCATTATACGCGTGGTCAACGCAGACTGTTCTATAGGTTCGATTTCAGGATTCTTTCCATGTCCACCCCCCAAGATGGTCCCGTCGCTCGGCTCAACTATCCTACCGCTCGCTTCATCACCAGTGCGCCTACGCTTGCCACCTGCCCGGACGACACTGGCGCCGAAGTGGCGTTTGCCGGCCGTTCGAATGCGGGCAAATCCAGCGCCATCAATGCGCTGACTCAGCAAAAGGCGCTGGCACGCACTTCGCGCACGCCGGGCCGTACCCAGCTGATCAACTTCTTCAGCGTGATGAACGACGATTCACGCCGCCTGGTCGACCTGCCCGGTTACGGTTACGCCAAGGTGCCCGAAGCGGTCAAGATCGAGTGGCAACAGCATCTTTCGGACTACCTGCGCGGCCGCTTCAGCCTGCGCGGTTTGGTGCTGCTGATGGACGTGCGCCATCCGCTGACCGAGTTCGACCAGATGATGCTCAGCTACGCCGACCAGCGCAACATGCCAGTGCATATCCTGCTGACCAAGTCCGACAAGCTGAAGAAGGGGCCCGCAAGCGCAGCCCTGCAAAAGGTCCGCTCACGCCTGAAAGAGTGGGAGGACCTGGTGTCGGTTCAGCTGTTCTCGTCGCTCAAGCGCGAGGGCGTCGACACGCTCTCGCATAAGCTTGACCAGTGGCTGCACACGCCTGAGTCCGAATAGGGCAATCAGCTCTTCAGCCGCTCAAGTATCTCGGGCAGCTCCTTGATATGCGCAATACGGTGCACGCGAGGCGGCAGCGCCTGCTCGCTATCGCTCGAGACCCATACCGCGTGCATGCCGAGCTGCTGGGCAGGAATAATGTCTTCCGCCCAGGAATCCCCCACGTGCATGGCGCACTCCGGCGCCACGTCCAGTTTGGCCAGTGCCGTCAAGAAAGGCGTGTGATCGGGCTTCGGGGCCAGCAGCTCCCCCGCCGCAATGGCCACCGGAAAGTACGCCGCCAGCGGCTGGCGCTTCAAATGGATATTGCCGTTGGTAATCGCCGCCAGTTGGTAGCGCTCGCCTAGCGCCGCGAGCAGCCCCGCCGCTTCCGGATGGGGCGTTACCTGCACGCGCAGGCGGTGGAATTCGTTCATGGCCGCCGCCGCCCACAGGATGGCCGCGCTGCGCGGCAGGCCTTCGGCCTCCAGCTGGGCTTCCAGGGCGCGCAGACGCAGCCAGGTGAAGTCGCCGCGCCGCTCGGGCACCTCCCTGGCAAACTGCTGGCGACGCGCCAGGTAGTCCTGTACCCCCGCCTCAAAGCCAAGCGCAAGCGGCGCCTCCTGGCGCGCAGCGCGCCACATGCCGAGCGCCTCGAGCAGCCATGCGTAGTGGCCCTCCTCGGTGCGCAGCATGACACCGTGGTTGTCCCACAGCGTATCATCGAGATCAAAGGTGATGGCTTTCAGTGCTGTCATGGTTTGCTTCCGGAACCGCGTCTGGCGCGTGGATGAGCGGCATCGTAGCTGGTGGCCAGGTGCTGCCAGTCCAGCCGGGTGTATACCTGGGTGGTGGAAAGATTGGCGTGGCCTAGAAGCTCCTGCACCGCGCGCAGGTCCTGGCTTGATTCGAGCAGGTGGCTGGCAAAGGAGTGGCGCAGCCGGTGCGGGTGCAGATGCTCCGGCAGCCCGCGGGTGATCGCGAGCTGGGCCAGGCGTTTCTGGATGGCCCGGTGGCCAAGGCGTGCGCCCTGCTGGCCAACGAACAGCGCGTCTTCTCCCTCCTTCGCCATGCCGGCCCGGCAGGCCAGCCACTCGGCCAGCGCCTGCTGGGCGCGGCGGCCAACCGGTATCTGGCGCGGCTTGCTGCCCTTGCCGATGACCCGCACGCGGCTTGCCTGCAGGTCGTGAAGATCAAGCGCGGCAAGCTCGGCCAGGCGCAGGCCGCTGGAGTAGAAAAGCTCCAGCATGGCCTGGTCGCGTACCGCCAGCGGCGAGCCGTCGTGAGCGCTGTCCAGAAACCGGGCCAGGGCATCGACATCCACCGGACGCGGCAAGTGGCTGGGCTGCTTGGGCGTGCGCAGAAGCTCGACCGGGTTATCGGCCAGAACACGCTGCCTGACCAGATAGTCGGCAAAGCGCGACAGCGCAGCGCGGCGGCGAGCCAGGCTGCGTGCGCCCAGCCCCCGGCTGCGCTCGGCGCCTAGAAAAGTGCGCAACAGCGCCGTATCCAGCGCCGCCGGGTCGTGCACCGCGCGTTGCTCGGCAAACCGGCACAGGGCACTCAAGTCCTGCTGATAGGCCGCAACGGTCGCCGGGCTTGCATGGCGGGAAAGCGCCTCGAGATAACCCGCCACCGCCTGCGTCAGCGCCGACTCAGCCATGTGGCCCCAGACGAACCAGCAAGCGTGCCACGATATCGCCCAGATACTCGGTAAACAGCGTATCCATGCTGGCGCGATAGCTCTCCGGATTGGGGCTGGCAAGCAGCAGATAGCCCAGCGATTCGCCTGCCGACAGCCGCGAAATGGCGCAGGACCCCGCCTTGCGCGGCGCCTTGGTATGCGGCAGCAGACATTTCCAGTCGCTGACGCTCAGCTTGGCACAGCGGCTGGTCTTGCCGTCCAGCAACGCGGCAAGCCGAACGCTTGCGTGCTGGTCGAGCACGTGGCGCGGCGGCTGGGGCAACGCCGGTTCGCTGTCGCTCAGCGTGGCCGGGCACCACAGCGCCATGGCCTGCGTATCGAAGCGCTCGTTCAACTGGGTGGCAAGGGCCTGAGCCAGCTCATCGCGGGTATCGGCCTCGACCAGCGCCAGCAGCGTTTCGCGCAGCCGCCGGTACTGGGCTTCGTTGTGGCGCGCGGTTTCCAGCAGATGCTCCAGGCGGCCTTCAGCGCTTTCCGCCCGCTGGCGCAAATCCAGCACCAGCCGCTCGAGCAGCGAGACCGCGCCGTCGATATGCGGATGGGGCACCTTGAGCTGCTGCAGCAGCCCTTCACGGCCGACAAAAAAATCGGGATGACGGGCAAGCCAGAAGGCAACCTGATCGGGATCGAGCGTCTTGCGTGGTTCAGGGGCTTGAGACATTGCCGTACTCCTTGAATCAGTGAAACGCGACCATCAGTTCAGGGCAACGCGACCATCATAGACTCGCGTGGCAGGCCCCACCATGACCAGCGAGGCCTCGGGGTCGGACCATTCGATGATCAACTCGCCGCCGGGGAGCTGAACGCTGACCGGGCTTTTCAGAAGCCCCTGACGAATACCGCTGGCCACGGCGGCGCAGGCGCCGGTGCCGCAGGCAAGCGTCTCGCCGCTGCCCCGCTCGAATACCCGCAGGCGAATCCGGTTGGGCGAAACCACCTGCATGAAGCCCACATTGACTCGCTTGGGAAAGCGCGGATGCGCCTCCACCCGCGGGCCAAGGCGCTCGACCGGGGCCTGCTCGACGTTCTCAACCTGCAGCACGGCGTGGGGGTTGCCCATGGAAACCACGCCCACGTCGAGCGTTTCACCGTCCACCTCGAGCGCATGCAGCGGCTGGTCGCCTTCGGCGTCGAAGGGCAGCGCCGCCGGGCTGAAGCGCGGACGCCCCATGTCCACGCGCACCAGCCCGTCGTGCTGCACGTGCAGCACCAGCGGGCCACCGGCGGTTTCCACGTGAATCTCGTGCTTGTGGGTCAGGCGCTGGTCGCGGACAAAGCGCGCAAAGCAGCGCGCTCCGTTACCGCAGTTCTCCACTTCGCTGCCGTCAGCATTAAAAATGCGGTAGCGAAAGTCCATTTCCGGCTCGCGGGGCGGCTCGACGATCAACAGCTGGTCAAAACCGATGCCGAAGCGGCGGTCAGCCAGCTGGCGAATCTGCTCTTCGCGCAGTCGGGCACGCTGGGTGACCAGGTCCACGACCATGAAGTCGTTGCCGAGGCCCTGCATCTTGGTGAAGTGCAACAGCATCAGCGTGCTCCTTCGGGCAGCAGCGCTTCGCCAGCCCACAGGTTCTGCACGCTCTCTCGGGCGCGCACTACATGGCAGGCATCGCCATCCACCATCAGCTCGGCAGGCCGCGGGCGGCTGTTGTAGTTCGAGGCCATCACGAAGCCGTAAGCGCCGGCCGAGCGCACCGCCAGAAGATCCCCCTCGGCAATCTCAAGCTCGCGCTCCTTGCCCAGAAAGTCGCCGGTTTCGCACACCGGCCCGACCACATCGTATACCGCGCTTTCGCGCGCGGGGCGGGTATCCACCGGCACGATGGCCTGCCATGCCTGGTACAGCGCCGGGCGGATCAGGTCGTTCATGGCCGCATCGACGATCGCGAAGTTCTTGGTTTCACCGGGCTTGAGGAACTCGACCCGAGTGAGCATCACGCCCGCATTGGCGGCAATCGAGCGGCCGGGCTCGAACAGCAGCGTCAACTTCTCGCCCCCCTCCCAGCGCGACAGGCGCGTCAACAGCTTGCTGGCGTAATCGAAGGGCTGCGGGGGTGTTTCATCGCGATACGTAACCCCCAGGCCGCCGCCCAGATCCAGATGGTCGATCTCGATACCGCGTTCGCGCAAACGCTCCATCAGCACCAGCAAGCGCTCCAGGGCGTCGAGGAAGGGGGCGGTCTCGGTCAGCTGCGAACCGATATGGCAATCCAGCCCCTTGACCTCGAGATTGGGCAGGCTGGCGGCCAGCTCATACACCTCGAATGCTTCATCCACCGCGATGCCGAACTTGTTGTCCTTGAGCCCGGTGGAGATGTACGGGTGGGTGCCCGCGTCCACGTCGGGGTTCACGCGCAGCGACACCGGGGCCACCTTGCCAAGCTCGCCGGCTACCGCGTTCAGGCGTTCGAGCTCCGGGCGTGACTCCACGTTGAAGCACTTGATGCCCACCTCGAGCGCGCGGGCCATCTCATGGGCCTGTTTGGCGACCCCCGAGAACACGACCTTGGCGGGGTCGCCGCCGGCGGCCAGCACGCGCTCGAGCTCCCCTGCCGAAACGATATCGAACCCGGCGCCGAGCCGGGCCAGCAACCCCAGCACCGCCAGGTTCGAGTTGGCCTTGACCGCGTAGCAGATCAGGTGCGGGTGGCTGCCCAGGGCTTCGGTATAGGCGCGGAAATGGCGCTCGAAGGTTGCCTTCGAGTAGACGTAGCAGGGCGTGCCGTGCTCGGCGGCAATCTGCGAGAGCGGCACGTCTTCGGCGTAGAGCACGCCGTCGCGATAGTTGAAGTGATCCATGAACCTGTCTCCTGCAGCCGCTTAGCCAGCCTGTTCGGTCGTGCCGTGTTGAGGCGCGCTATCCTCGGGCATATACAGCGGACCCTTCTGGCCACAGCCTGTGATGAATAGCGCGATGATGGCGATAACTGCCAGCGTCTTCATGCACCCACCTCGAGGACGGCCAGCGCCTCACGCGCCCGCTGGGCGGCAGCGCGCACCTGATCCGGCGCGGTACCGCCGATATGATTGCGCGCGGCGACCGAGCCTTCGAGGGTCAGGACGTCGAACACATCCTGCTCGATGGTGGTGGAGAACTGCTGGAGCTCTTCCAGGCTCATTTCCGACAGGTCCTTTCTGGACGAGAGGCCGTAGGCTACCGACTGGCCGACAATCTCGTGGGCATCGCGGAAGGCCACGCCTTTACGGACCAGGTAGTCGGCCAGGTCGGTGGCGGTCGAGAACCCGCGTCGCGCCGCTTCATACATGCTGTCCTTCTTCGGCTCGATGGCGGGCACCATGTCGGCGAAGGCCTTCAGGCAGTCGCGCACCGTATCCACAGCATCGAACAGCGGCTCCTTGTCTTCCTGGTTATCCTTGTTGTAGGCCAGCGGCTGGGATTTCATCAGCGTCAGCAGGCCCATCAGATGACCATAGACCCGGCCGGTCTTGCCGCGAACGAGCTCGGGTACATCGGGGTTTTTCTTCTGCGGCATGATCGAGGAGCCGGTGCAGAAGCGATCGGGCAGATCAATGAAATCGAACTGGGCGCTGGTCCACAGCACGAGTTCTTCGCTCATGCGCGACAGGTGCATCATCAGGATGCTGGCGAAGCTGGTGAATTCGATCGCGAAGTCACGATCCGACACCGCATCCAGCGAGTTTTCCGCCGGACGATCAAAGCCCAGAAGCTCAGCGGTGACGTGGCGGTCGATCGGGTACGTGGTGCCGGCAAGGGCCGCGGCGCCCAGCGGCAGCACGTTGACACGCTTGCGGCAGTCAAGCAGACGCTCGTGGTCACGGGCGAGCATTTCCTGCCAGGCCAATAGGTGATGACCGAAGGTAACCGGCTGGGCGGTCTGCAGGTGGGTAAAGCCCGGCATGATGGTGTCGGCTTCGCGGTCGGCAAGCTCGATCATGCCTTTACGCAGACGCTTGAGTTCCGCTTCGATGACGTCGATCTCGTCGCGCATGAACAGGCGGATGTCGGTGGCTACCTGGTCGTTGCGTGAGCGCCCGGTATGGAGCTTCTTGCCGGTAATGCCGATCTTGTCGGTCAGGCGTGCCTCGATGTTCATGTGCACGTCTTCAAGGGGCACCGACCAGTTGAATTCACCGCGCTCGATCTCGCCCTGAATCTCGGTCAGGCCATTGATGATGGCGTCACGTTCGTCATCGGTAAGCACACCTACGCGGGCAAGCATGGTGGCGTGGGCAATCGAGCCCTGAATATCCTGACGCGCGAAGCGCTGGTCGAAGGTGACAGACGCGGTAAAACGCGCCACAAAGGCATCGGTGGGCTCGCTGAAGCGGCCGCCCCAGGACTGATTCGTAGCTTGGCTCATCGGAGGCATATCCTGCTGACAAAAACAAAAGAGTCGTTGGCGGAAAGTGTACCAGAGTCCTTGCCTGGATTGCTTGAGTTGAAAAGGCTCGCCGTTTTCTCCCGATGGCACATAAATCGCTTGGCGCTTATCTTAAATAAAGCCGCTGATTTTTACTGTGTGGCCGGGTGCTTTATGATGAGACCCATCACAGCTTGACGCGCCGCGTCAGCGGCAAAGGGAGAATAACGTGTCACCCATCACCAAACTGCGTATCGCCACGCGCAAAAGCCAGCTGGCCATGTGGCAGGCCGAACACGTTCGCGACCGCCTGATGGCAGCGCACGAAGGCCTTGAGGTCGAGCTGGTGGCGCTGTCCACCAAAGGCGACAAGATCCTCGATACCCCGCTTTCCAAGATTGGCGGCAAGGGCCTGTTCGTCAAGGAGCTGGAAGACGCCATGCTGGACGGCCGGGCGGACATCGCCGTGCACTCCATGAAGGATGTGCCGATGCTGTTTCCCGAGGGGCTGGGACTTTCGGTGATTCTGGAAGGCGCCGACCCCACCGATGCGTTCGTCTCCAACCACTACAAAAGCGTCGATGAGTTGCCTGAAGGCGCCAGGATCGGCACCGCCAGCCTGCGCCGCGGACTGCAGCTGCGTGAAATCCGTCCCGATCTCGAGATTCTCAACCTGCGCGGCAACGTGCAGACCCGCCTGGGCAAGCTGGACGACGGCGAATTCGACGCCATCATTCTGGCGACCTCTGGGCTCAAGCGCCTGGGACTCGATGCGCGTATCGCTCAGGCGCTGCCCCCGGAAGTGTGCCTGCCCGCCTGCGGCCAGGGGGCGCTCGGGATCGAGTGCCGCCTGCATGATCCGGAGTTGATCGGCCTGCTGGCCCCGCTGGATGATCCGGACACCGCCACCCGCGTGCGCGCCGAACGCGCCATGAACACGCGCCTGGAAGGCGGCTGCCAGGTGCCGATCGCCGGCTTTGCCGTGCTCGACAAGGCCAACGAGACAATCTGGCTGCGCGGGCTGGTAGGCAACCCCGAAGGCACGGAAGTGCTGCGCGCCGAAGGCCGCGGCTCGATCCACGAGCCCGAAGCGCTGGGCATTCGTATTGCCGAAGAGCTGCTTGACCAGGGCGCGGGCGATATCCTGGCTGAGGTTTACGGCAACAACGTATGACGCAGCCGGTTCTGATCTGCCGGCCCGGCGCACGCGGCCAGGCACTGGCCGAGCTTCTGCGCACCGGCGGCGCCGCGGTCGAGGCGCTTGACGTGCTGGCCCTGGAAGCCTTGCCGGAAGATTCGGCTGCACGCAGTGTGTGGTTGAATATCGATCAGTATGACAAGGTCGTGGTCATCAGCCCTTTCGCCGCCGAGTGCCTGAGCGAGGCGCTGGATCGCTATTGGCCGCAATTGCCGGTAGGCATCGATTATTACAGCGTGGGGAGCGCCACCGCGGGCATACTGTTTGACCAGCTGGGCGTGCGGGTGCGCATTCCGCCCTCCGCTTCTTCAAAGGCCGGCGTCCAAGGCGAGCACGGCGAGAATACCAGCGAGGCACTGCTGACGCTTGCTTCGCTCAAGGACGTTGCCCACCAGCGAATACTGCTGGTGGCCGGCGAAGGCGGCCGCACGCTGCTGGCCGACACGCTGGCCGAGCGCGGCGCCATGGTGACGCGCCTTGCCGTCTATCGGCGCGTTTTCAGCCCGCCCTCTGCCGCCATGCAGGCGCGGCTGAGAAGCGGCGATTACCGGGCGCTAATCGTCACCAGCGGCGAACTGCTTGAACATCTGGCAAAATGGTGTGATCAGGCAGCGTTGAACCAACCGCTAATCGTTTCCAGTCACCGTTTAGCTACACTGGCCGGTACACTGGGTTTTAGTGACCTCAAGGTGGCGTCGGGAGCAACGCCGGCTGCGCTGGCAGCCACGTTGGAAAGGTCCTGCAACCCCAAGGGTGCCGATGTCGATCAAGGAACTTCATTAAGGGCTAGCGACAGATGAGCAAACAACCAAACGACCAGGAAGGCGTACAAAAGTCGTCCGCCGATGCGCCTCAGACCAGCAGCAAGCCAAACGACGCTGCCGCGCCCGCCTCCTCTACGCCACCCGCCAGCACGGCAGACGGCCGCCAGACACAAAGCAGCACGTCAGGCGGCGCGGACACCCAGCCGGCAGGCGGTACGCCCCGAAATGGCCGCTCGCGACGGCGCGGCAAGGGCGGTGGCCCGCAGCAGAACCAGGCGGCGTCAGGCGCTTCCAGCACGGCCTCCTCGCCTGCCGCGCCGGCGCAGGGTTCGGCCACCGCGGCCACGCCCGGCACCGACAAGCCCTCCGCCGCGAGTACGGCGTCAAGCACCACAGCAAGGCCTGAAGCGACGCCCTCCGGCAGTGGTACTCCGCCTCCCCCGCCCTCGCGCCATCAAGGCAAGAACGGCGGCGGCAAAGGTGGCCTGCTGGCGCTGGTTCTGGTCGTGCTGCTGGCCGTTGCACTGGTCATCGTTGCCTGGCAGGGCTGGCAGCGCCTGGACAGCCAGCAGCAGCGTATCAATGAGCTGAGCCAACAGGCGGAAAACAGCGTCACCCAGCAAACCGTCAGCGACCTCGAGTCACGCATTGAAAGCAGCGAAAGCGAGCGCGACCAGACACTGGAAAGTACGCTGGATGAACTGCGTGGCGAACTGGACAGTTATCGCAGCGACATCGACAGCACCCTGGACGATGTGCTTGCCCAGCTCTCCCAGGCCCAGGACACCGACGACCGTGACTGGCTCCACGCCGAAGCGGCCTATCTGCTGCGTCTGGCCAACCAGCGCCTGCAGCTTGAAGGCGACGTGGAGGGTGCTGCGGCCCTGCTGCGTACCGCCGATGCCCGCCTGGCGGATGCCGACAATCCGGCTCTGACGCCCGTGCGCCGTGAAATCGCCAACGAGCTTGCCGCTCTTGACGATGTGCCGCGCGTCGACCGTACCGGTCTTTACCTGGCGCTCAATGCCCAGCAGGAACGCGTGGCGGGGCTGCGGCTTTCCCAGGAGATCGAGGAGCGCGCGGTGACGTCAGGCATCGAGCAGCCGCCTACCGGCACTTTCCAGCGCCAGCTGGCCCGCTTTGGCGAAGAGCTGAAAGACCTGGTGGTGATCCGGCATCACGATGAAGCCATGGAGACCCTGGTGACGCCGGAGCAGGAGTCCTACCTGCGCCAGAGCCTGCGCCTGATTCTCGAGCAGGCACAGCTTGCCCTGCTCAAGGAGGAACAGCCGCTGTATGAAGCCAGCATCGACAAGGCGCTTGAGCTGCTCAACGGCTACTACGATGTCGAACGCGACGCGACCCAGAGCGTGATCGAGCGTCTCCAGGAACTCAAGCAGGCCGAGATCGAGCCCGAGCTTCCGGATATCAGCGCGTCCCAGCAGGCCATGACCCGCTTTATCGAAAACCGCTTCCGGTCGCGTCAGCAAGATGGCGAAGAGGGAGGTGATGCATGAGAAAGCTCATTCTCCTGCTGGTAGCAGGCCTGGCGGTAGGCGCCCTGTTCGGCCACCTGATGATGTCGGTGCCCGGCTACTGGCTGATCCGGGTAGGTGATACCTCGATCCAGACCTCCTTCTGGTTCGGCCTGATTCTGCTGCTGGCGGCGTTTATCGTGGTGCATTTTGCCCTGCGCCTGCTCAGCGGCATCCTTCGCCCCGTGGGCCGTTTTCGTACCTGGAACGGCCGCGCCCGCAATCGGCGTGCCATGAAGCGTACCGTGCGCGGTCTGGTCGCCCTGACCGAAGGACGCTGGAAAAAGGCCGAGAAGACTCTGGTGCATGCCGCCGATGACTCCAGCACGCCGCTGGTCAACTATCTCTCGGCTGCGCTGGCCGCTCACTATCAGGGTAACCATGAGAAATCCCAGGAGCACCTGAACCAGGCCAAGCTCAGCACCGAAGGCGCCGATACCGCCATTGGCCTGATGCAGGCGCAGTTGATGATCGACCGCCAGCAGCCCGAAGAGGCGCTGGCGATCCTCAACCGCCTGGACAAGAAGCTCAGCGATCACCCGCAGGTACTGAAACTGCTCAAGCAGGTGCATCTGAGCGTCAACGACTGGGAAGGCCTGCGCTGGCTGTTGCCACGCCTGGCGGCCCAGAAGCTGATTGCCCCGCAGGAGCGCGAGCAGCTCGAGTTCAAGGCGTACCGCGAGCTGATCCTGTTCGAAGCCAGGAACCCGAGCAATATCGAGCGCGTGCGCGGTCTCTGGGCGGACATGCCGGAATACCTGCGTGGCAACACCGAGCTGATCGTGCTGTATACCGATGCGCTGCTGCAGGCCAACGAGGAAACCATTGCCGAGCGCCTGCTCAACCACTCGCTGGACCACCACTGGGATGCCCGTCTGGTGAAACGCTATGGCGTGTTGAACGTGAATGCTGGCCGCCAGTTGGCGAAGGCCGAGAAGTGGCTGCAGGAGCGTCCCAACGACCCCGAGCTACTGCTGGCCTGCGGGCGCCTTTCGCTACGCACCGGCAAGTGGGAAAAGGCCCTTGAGTACTTCGAGGCCAGCCAGCGCCAGCGTCCCAGCGGTGAAGTGTGTGCCGAGCTTGCGCGCCTTTATGCAAGCCTTGGCGAGCATAACAAGAGCCAGCTCTACTACCGCCAGAGTGTAGACATGCTGGCCAAGTCACTGCCTTCGCTGCCCCAGCCAAGCGATGCCAGCGACAGCCAGACGCCGGACCCGAAAGCGGCTAAAAAACGCGCTTGAGGCAAGCCAGACAAGAACGGGTGCCCCTTGGGGCACCCGTTTTCGTTTCTGCACTGCGCACGGTCAGCGCCACTGCCCCTATCGTCAGTCGATATAGGTGGGGGCGCTGGTAGGCCGGTCTTCCGGCAGCTCGTCGCGAACGTCGGCGACCTGGCCCGCGCTTATCTCGCTACCTTCATTGCCCCAGGCCGAGCGTACGAAGTTGGCCACCTCGGCCACCTCATCATTGGACAGCCGCCAGGCAAAGTCAGGCATGGCCAACGCTTCCGGGCGCTGCTCCGTGGAAGGCATACGGGCACCGGCCAGAATCACGCGAATGATCCCGGTGGGGTCCTCGGCATTGACTAGCGAACTGCCGACCAGCGACGGAAAGACCTGCGGTGCGCCCTTGCCATCGGCGAAATGGCAGGCGTTGCAGTTATCCAGGTAGAGCCGCGCACCGAGGTCGTCTTCCACATCACCGCGGGTCAGCATCGCCTGGGTCGCTTCACCTGCCTGCTCACGGGCGGGACCCTCACCCTCAGGGCCGGAAAGCGACTTGAGATAGCGCGCAATCGCCTGCAGGTCCTCCTCGTTCAGCCGCGAGGTGCTGTGTGCAACGACGGACGTCATCTCACCCACCACCGCGCTGTGGTCATTACGCCCGGTGGCCAGGTAGTCGACGATATCCTGCTCGCTCCAGCGCGCGACGGGGTGGTCGCCCCCGCCACCGCGCAGGCTGGGCGCATACCAGCCTTCCAGCGTTTCTCCGCCAAGGTAGTCGCTGTCCCCGCCGGTAAGCGACTTCTCCTGGAAGAACAGCCCGCGGTTGGTATGGCAACTGCCGCAGTGGCCCAGCCCCTGCACCAGGTAAGCCCCGCGGTTGAGTTCGTCGCTTTGCGTCTCGTCCGGCGTGAAGGGCTCAGCCGAGGCGAACAGCCAGTTCCAGGCGCCGATTCCCCAGCGCTGGTTGAAGGGGAAACTCAGGTCCGTGCGCTCGGGCTCGTTCTTGACCGGCTCGACCCCTTCCATGAAGTAGGCATACAGCGCGTCGATATCCTCGTCGGTGATGCGCGCATAGGCAGGATACGGCATGGCGGGATAAAGCTTCTTGCCATCCGCTCGCACGCCATCACGCAGCGCAGCAGCAAACTCGTCTCGCGTATAGTGGCCGATCCCGGTCTCCGGGTCCGGCGTGATATTGGTCGAGAAGATCGCCCCGAAGGGGCTGTCGACCGCCAGGCCGCCGGCGAACGGTACCCCGTCCGGCGCGGTGTGGCAGGCCACGCAATCGCCCGCCCGGGAAAGATACTCACCGCGCTCGATCTCGGCCTGATCGAATGCCGCGCTGTGCGTGGCCGCACTTAAAAGGCCAACGCCAACCAGCCCCAGACGCCACTGTTGATGGATCATCATGGTCGCTCTCCTCAGGCTTGAACCAGCGGTCCGGGGTTGGGTAGATACTGCTCGCGAATTGCTTTTGCAGACCAGTAGGCAAGCGCGCCGACGAGCCCCGTCGGGTTGTATTGCAGGTTCTGGGGAAAGGCACTTGCGCCCATCACGAACACGTTATGCACATCCCAGCTCTGCAGGTAGCGGTTCAGAGCACTGGTGGAGGGGTCCGTGCCCATGATCGCCCCGCCCACGTTATGGGTGGTCTGGTAGGGGCGAACATCGTAGCGCGAATCGAAATCCTTGAACGACAGCCGGTAATCATCCGGGCCCAGGGCCTTTGAAAGCGTATCGATCTTCTGCTTCATGAACTGGGTCATGCGCACGTCGTTGGGTTTCCAGTCGAACGTCATGCGCATCAGCGGCCGGCCATGGTCGTCGGTATAGTTGGGGTCAAGATCCAGGTAGCAGTCGCGGTAGGCCATGTTGCTGCCATGCGAACCGATGGTCATGGTATGGCCGTAGGACGCCTGAACGGCCTGCTTCCAGCCACGCCCCCAGGCCGGTGCGCCTGCCGGCAGGGGCATGTTGCGAATCGGCTGACCGTTGGTCATGGCAGCGTTGATATAGGAGCCGCCAATGAAACCCTCCTGGCCAAAATCGATCTGCTCGACGCCGAAGTCGTTGACGATCTCGCCGTTGGCCCCCGCGCCGATAAAGGGGTTGAACTCCTTGTCCTTGAAAAAGAGCGTCGAGCCGCCGTTCATCTGGTAGGCGTAATTCTTGCCCACCACCCCTTCGCCGCTTTCCGGGTCATAGGGCGTACCGATACCCGACAGCAGCATCAGGTGCACGTTGTGCAACGAGTAGGCGCCCAGAATCACCAGATCCGCCGGCTGGAAGACCTCGTTGCCATCGGCATCGATATAGGTCACGCCGGTGGCGCGCTTCCCGTCGCTATCCAGTTCCACCCGCAGCACTTCGCTATTGGCACGGTAGGCGAAATTATTGCGCCGCTTGAGCGCCCCCAGAATGCAGGTCTGCGGCGAGGACTTGGAGTAGTTCAGACAACCGTAGCGTTCGCAGAAGCCGCAGAAGTTACATGGCCCCAGCTGCATGCCGTAGGGGTTGGTGTAGGCTTCTGAAGCGTTGGCGGCCGGTAGCGGGAAAGGGTGCAGGCCCTGGTCGCGTGCCATATCGGCAAACAGCGCGTCGTTATAGGTGCGTGCCAAGGGAGGCATCGGATACTCGCTTGAGCGCCACCCTTCAAACGGATTGCCACCTTCCTGAATTTCACCGTTGAGGTTGCCCGCCTTGCCGGAAATGCCTGCTACCTTCTCGAAGTAGTCGAAAAACGGTTCGAGCTCATCGTAGCTGACCCCATAATCCTGAATGGTCATGTCATCCGGGATGATATCGGCGCCCCAGTTCTCCTCGATATAACTTCTGAGTCTCAGCTCCTGGGGCTGCGGCCGCCAGGTGTGGCCATTCCAGTGCACCCCGGCTCCGCCCACCCCGTCACCGGGCAGAAACGACCCCAGGCTGCGGTAGGGCACGGCCATGTCGCCCACCCCGTGGCGAATGGTCAGCGTGCTCTTGGCCGGGCGCTGCATCAGCTTGTAGCGTACGCCGTAGGTCAGCTCGTCGGCCATCTTCGGGTAGGCGAAGTCGGGCACGGTATCGCGGTCATCGCCGCGCTCAAGCGCCAGCACGTTCAAGCCTGCGTCGGTGAGTTCCATGCCCATGATCGAGTTGGTCCAGCCAAGACCGACCAGAACGACATCCACCGGTGGATTTGTTTTTGCCATACCTATCCCCTTTCACCTGTCAGACTGACCGGCCCTAGCGGATACTTGGTATTATGCTGATCGACCCACTCCAGATACGCGCCCCGGGCGCCCGGGAAGCCGATGAACTGCCACGCGGCCATGTGCTTGTTGCCGCCATGAATGGGGTCGGCAAAATAGCCTTCCTTGGTGTTCTGCAATAAAAAGGCGAAAAAATGCAGCGCGCTGACGTTCTCGAACGTGATCTCCTGCTGTTCGAGCTTCTCGAGTACTTCATCCTGCACGGTGCTCTCCAGCGCGGTAAACTCCTCGCCATACTCGCGTACGCAGTAATCCCGCGTTGCCGCAATGCCTGCCCGGTAAACCTCGCGGGGCAGCATGGGGGATTGATAGCCCATCAAGGGCGATACGTCGTCAGGGAAAGGGCCTTTCATGTACCAGTCGGCGGCATGGCCGAAGCTTCCTTCCATCTGGCGGTCGATAAAGATGGGCACGTTGGTTTCCAGCGCCCCTGGGCCATCGCCATCGCTTGGGATGAGCCGGTCACAGGCGGCCAGCAGGAAAGCCCACTCGTCTGCATCGAAAAAGGCAGGCTGATAATCGCTTAACTGCTCAGGGGGTTCATCGGCGGGGGCGGTCAGCGACACACCGCTGCCCAGGGTCACGGCAGGAATGCTGGTCAGCGCTCCCTTCATAAATCGTCGGCGCGATTCATTCTCAAGACTCAACGGTCTGCTCCTGTAAACGTGCGTTGTGCAGGCACTTTAATTTTTATGGACGAACGACTAGCCCCCCAAGCCTAGTACACAAAAAACTGTTTAGCCTGGTAACAAGATGCTCGATTCGAACTTTTTGCCGTCCAGGAGATTGACCTGCCGGGAGCCAACCATCGCCCCGTCGCCATGAAAAACGCCTGGTGCAAAGCACCAGGCGCGAGTCAGGCCGTACAGGTTTGTGTTTATACGCAAGCGGTCAGGACGTGGCAGTGCTTCCCGGCGACGTTTGCTCGTCAGCGGTCGCCAGCTCGGACGTACAGTGCCCGCAGCGGGTGGCCTTGATCGGCACGGTCATGAAGCAGTACGGGCAGGATTTCTCGACCGGGCTCTTGGGTGCCTCCACCTCTTCACGTTTCAAGCGGTTGATGGTTCTTACCAGCATGAAGACCACAAACGCCACGATGGTAAAGCTCACCACCGCGTTCAAGAACAGCCCAAGGTTCAGGGTAACCGCACCGGCCGCCTGGGCAGCGGCAAGCGTTGGGTAAGGACCAGCGGCAGCCCCTTCACGCAGCACGATAAACAGGTTGGAGAAATCGATACCGCCCACCAGCAGGCCGATTACCGGATTCATGACATCCTTGACAAGGCTTTGCACGATAAGTGTAAAAGCCCCGCCGATGATGATCCCCACCGCCATGTCGATGACATTACCTTTGACGGCAAACTCGCGAAACTCCTTGAAAAACTTGGCCATTGGCTTCTTCTCTCCTCTTTCTGGCTTATTAGCATATAACGTTTTTAAACATTAAGTGTTTTGGTTCAATGACTTAAACAAGTGCCACGGCGGAGTGAAACAAGTGTTTCAAACACTGCTGCTATTGGCCTTAACACGTTCTTAATGATACTCCAGACGACCTTTATTGTTCTGTTAGCGACATGGATTGCATTGCCTTTCAGATTACTTTGTCAGTATAAGTGTCATTCGTGCCAATATGCAGACAGGTAGGGGGCATTTGACGCAGGGCCCGAAATAGACGCCAGCGACATGAAACGACAATAAAAAGAAAACCAATGACGTTTAGGTGATAGAGGTAAAGACCATGACACCAGAGCACGTAACAAACACAACCCCAACAGGCCACTCCAACGTACCGCAGACCCTGGGTTTCTTGCTGTTGGATAACTTCACGCTCATTTCCCTGGCCTCTGCCATTGAACCACTGCGCATGGCCAATCAGCTGGCCGGTCGCGAGCTTTACCGCTGGTACACGCTGACCCAGGATGGTGCCCCGGTGCGTGCCAGCGACGGTCTGCACGTAACCCCCGACTCCTCGATGCACGCACCGCTATCACTGGACTGGGTCATCGTATGCGGTGGTGTGGCTCCCCAGCATAGCGTCAGCCGCGAACATATCCACTGGCTGCAGGCACAGTCGCGCCAGCTGCGCCGCCTGGGTGCCATCTGTACCGGCAGCTGGGCGCTTGGGCAGGCTGGCCTGCTGGATCATTATGAAACCAGCATTCACTGGGAGTGTCTGGCATCCATTCAGGAGGCGTTTCCCAAGATCGTGCTGACCACGCGGCTTTTTTCCATCGACCGCGACCGGTTTACCGCCTCCGGCGGCACCGCGCCCCTGGACATGATGCTCAACCTGATTGCCCACGATCACGGCAAGGAACTCTCGGCAGGTATTTCCGAGATGTTCATCTACGAGCGCATGCGCAACGAGCAGGACCAGCAGCGCGTACCGCTCAAGCACGTGCTGGGTACCACGCAGCCCAAGCTTCTGGAAATCGTGGCGCTGATGGAGTCCAACCTCGAGGAACCTCTGGAGCTCGACGAGCTGGCAAGTTATGTCGATGTCTCGCGGCGCCAGCTGGAGCGGCTGTTTCAGCGCTACCTGCACTGTTCGCCCTCACGCTACTACCTCAAGCTCAGATTGGTACGCGCGCGCCAGCTGCTGAAGCAGACCTCGCTCTCCATCATCGAGATCGCCTCGGTGTGCGGGTTCGTCTCCACACCGCACTTCTCCAAATGCTACCGCGAATGCTTTGGCATTCCCCCGCGAGACGAGCGCCTGGGTATCCATACGCGCCAGAAGCATGCCGAAAAAACGCCCACGCTGCTGAAACGCTGGGGCGCCGAGCCTGTCAGCAGCGAGCCGGCCTCCAGTGCGCTGCTGGCGCTGGCCTACGCCCAGGGCGAACCCACGTTTGCCAGTGTGCCGCTCGCCTGACGCTGTTCGAGCGTCACGCCACTTCGGTGCCGACACACGGGCTGCCCAAAAGGCAGCCCTGTTTCATTGAGCCATCTGCCTGCTGACACTCCCTGCATGCATACCTCACGCCGCTGCTTCTTGCCGTGACTTTTGATGCCCTTTTTCTTTTGTACCGCTTAACTCTTCGCGCCGCCACAGTGGCAGCGAGCGCTTTTCACACGATGACGCTTTTGGAATTTCCGTCGTCGTTTCCAAGCGCAGACCGACCTCACCTCAGCGCTATGCTCCCCACATAAACAATACCGGAGCCTCGTTATGACCCCTGCTGAATTACACCAAGACGCCATCGTCATCGACGGTCTGATCATCGCCAAATGGAACCGCGAGCTCCTGGAAGACATGCGCCGGGGCGGGCTGACCGCGGCCAACTGCACCGTCTCGG
Organism: Vreelandella aquamarina; assembly: GCF_020075495.1. Classification (GTDB taxonomy): domain Bacteria; phylum Pseudomonadota; class Gammaproteobacteria; order Pseudomonadales; family Halomonadaceae; genus Vreelandella; species Vreelandella aquamarina_A. The sequence goes on along the minus strand of NZ_JABYQT010000004.1, from coordinate 214,019 downwards.
TATGGGAGGGTTTCAAGGCGACCGTCGACAACATCGTGGCCTCCAACAAGCTGATGGAGGAGTGCAGCGACCTGGTCCGCCCGGTGCGCACGACTCGCGACATCACCCGCGCCAAGGAAGAGGGCAAGACCGGCATCATTTACGGGTTCCAGAACGCCCACGCCTTCGAGGACCAGATCGGCTACGTGGAAGTGTTCAAGCAGCTCGGCGTGGGCATCGTGCAGATGTGCTACAACACCCAGAACCTGGTCGGCACCGGCTGCTACGAGCGCGACGGCGGTCTTTCCGGCTTCGGGCGCGAGATCGTCGCCGAGATGAACCGCGTGGGCATGCTGTGCGATCTCTCCCACGTCGGCGCCAAGACCTCCGAGGAAGTCATTCTCGAGTCCAAGAAGCCGGTGTGCTACTCCCACTGCCTGCCCTCGGGTCTCAAGGAGCACCCGCGCAACAAGTCCGATGAAGAGCTCAAGTTCATCGCCGACCACGGCGGCTTCGTCGGCGTGACCATGTTCACCCCGTTCCTCAAGAAGGGCGTCGACTCCACCATCGACGACTACTGCGAGGCGATCGAGTACATCATGAACATCGTCGGTGAAGACGCCATCGGTATCGGCACCGACTTCACCCAGGGCCATGACCAGAACTTCTTCGAGTGGCTGACCCACGACAAGGGCTACGCACGGCGCTTGACCAACTTCGGCAAGATCATCAACCCGGAAGGCATCCGTACCATCGGCGAGTTTCCCAACCTGACCGAGGCGCTCTTGAAGCGCGGCCTGAGCGAGTCCCAGGTGCGAAAGATCATGGGCGAGAACTGGGTGAGAACCCTCAAGGACGTATGGGGCGAATAAGCGCCTGACGCCACCTTTTTGAACATCTGTTTTTTTAACAAGTACAAGTGCAAGGAATACGACCGTGACCAAGACCGCCCCTGAACTCCCGATTGAAGTCGATAGCGAAACCGGTATCTGGACATCCGACGCGCTGCCGATGCTGTACGTCCCGCGCCACTTTTTCGTCAACAACCACATGGCCATCGAAGAGGCGCTGGGCGCGGAAAAATACGCCGAGATTCTCTATCACGCCGGCTACAAGAGTGCCTGGCACTGGTGCGAGAAAGAGGCTGAACTCCACGGGCTTGAAGGCGTGGACGTGTTCGAGCACTACATGAAGCGCCTCTCCCAGCGCGGCTGGGGGATTTTCACCACCGAAGAAATCGACCTCGACGCCGGTACCGCCAAGGTGCGCCTGGAGCACAGCGCCTTCGTTTATCAGATGGGCAAGGTGAACCGCAAGATCGAGTACATGTTCACCGGCTGGTTCGCCGGCGCCATGGACCAGATCCTGGCGGCGCGGGGAAGCGAGCTGCGCACGGTCGCCGAGCAGACCCAAAGCGGCGCCGAAGAGGGCTGTGATCACGGCCTGTTTGTTGTCACGCCCAAGCACTGAGGTCATCGCCATGGCATTCGAGGCACTGTTCAAGCCGATCCAGATCGGCAGTCAGACGATTCGTAACCGCGTGGTAAGTACCGCCCACGCCGAGGTGTACGCCACCGATGGCGGCATGACCACTGATCGTTACGTCAAGTATTACGAAGAGAAGGCCAAGGGCGGCTGCGGGCTTTGCATCTGCGGCGGCTCATCGATCGTCTCCATCGACAGCCCCCAGGGCTGGTGGAGCTCGGTGAATCTATCCACCGACCGGATCATTCCGCACTTCCAGAACCTGGCGGATGCCGTGCACAAGCATGGCGGCAAGATCATGATCCAGATCACCCACATGGGCCGCCGTTCGCGCTGGGATGGATATGACTGGTCGACGCTGTTATCGCCGTCCGGTATTCGTGAGCCGGTACACCGCTCGACCTGCAAGACCATCGAGGTCGAAGAGATTCACCGTATCATCCACGACTTCACCCAGGCTGCGCGCCGGGCGAAGGAGGGCGGGCTTGACGGCGTGGAGCTTTCCGCCGTGCACCAGCACCTGATCGACCAGTTCTGGAGCCCGCGGGTCAACAAGCGTACCGACGAATGGGGCGGCACGTTCGAGAACCGCATGCGCTTCGGCCTGGAAGTGCTCAAGGCCGTGCGCGCCGAGGTGGGCGACGATTTCGTGGTCGGCATGCGCATCACCGGCGACGAGTTCCACCCGGACGGCCTGACCCATGAGGACATGAAGCAGATCGCCGCCTACTACGACGCCACCGGCATGGTCGACTACTTCGGTGTGGTGGGCTCTGGCTGCGATACCCACAACACGCTTGCCAACGTCATTCCCAACATGTCGTTTCCGCCGGAACCCTTCCTGCACCTGGCGTCGGGTATCAAGGAAGTGGTCAACGTGCCGGTCATTCATGCCCAGAACATCAAGGACCCCAACCAGGCCCAGCGTATTCTGGAAGGTGGCTATGTGGACCTGGTCGGCATGACCCGCGCGCACATCGCCGACCCGCACATCATTGCCAAGATCAAGAATAACCAGATCGACCAGATCAAGCAGTGCGTGGGCGCCAACTACTGCATCGACCGCCAGTATCAGGGCCTCGACGTGCTGTGTATCCAGAACGCCGCGACCTCCCGCGAGTACATGGGTCTGCCGCACATCATCGAAAAAACCGAAGGCCCCAAGCGCAAGGTAGTCGTCGTGGGTGGCGGCCCGGCGGGGATGGAAGCTGCCCGGGTGTGCGCCGAGCGCGGTCACGACGTGACGCTGTTCGAAGCAGGCGAGCAGATCGGCGGCCAGATCACCATCGCCTCGAAAGCGCCCCAGCGCGACCAGATCGCCGGTATCACCCGCTGGTACCAGCTGGAACTCAACCGTCTCGAGGTGGACCAGCGCCTGGGGACCCGGGCGGACGAAGCGACCATCCAGGATCTGCGCCCGGACGTGGTGATCCTTGCCACCGGCGGGCGGCCGTTTCTCACCCAGGTGCCGGAGTGGGGCTATGACGCCGATACCGACAAGAGCCTCGTGGTCAGCACCTGGGATATTCTCGAAGGCCGCGTGGAACCCGGCAAGAACGTGCTGATCTTCGACACCATCTGCGAGTTCTCCGGCGTCTCGGCGGCGGACTACCTGGCCGACAAGGGCGCTAAAGTCGAGATCGTCACCGACGATATCAAGCCCGGGGCGGCGGTGGGCGGCACCACCTTCCCCACCTACTACCGAAGCCTGTACGAGAAAGAGGTGATCATGACCTCGGATCTCGCCCTGCACAAGGTGTACCGCGAAGGCGACTCCCTGGTGGCGGTGCTCGAGAACGAGTACACCGGCGCACTCGAGGAGCGGGTGGTGGATCAAGTGGTAGTCGAAAACGGCGTGCGCCCGGACGAGACGCTCTACTACGCCCTGAAAGAGCGTTCGCGCAACAAGGGCCAGACCGATATCGAAGCGCTCTATGCGATCAAGCCGCAGCCCTGTCTGCAAGAACCCGGCGAGGGCTTTGCCCTGTTCCGCCTGGGCGACTGCACCGCGCCACGCAACACGCACGCCGCCATCTATGACGCGCTGCGGCTTTGCAAGGACTTCTGACAATAACGCTGTAAGCTGAACGTCATGGGCCGCCCGGCTCATGACGTTTTGTACTTACGGTGTCTCTGAGAGGAGAGACGCCATGCTCGATACCCTTCTGCCGATACTGCTGTTTTCCGCGCTTCTGCTTGCCGCCATCGGGGCCGTGCGCCGGGTGCGCCTGTGGCGTCAGGGGCGCCCCTCTTCCGTCCCCGTGATCAAGGGCTTGATGCAGGTTCCCCGGCGCTACCTGGTGGATCTGCACCACGTCGTCGAACGCGACAAGTACATCTCCCACACCCACGTGGCCACCGCCGGCGGCTTCGTGCTCGCGGCACTCCTTGCCATCGTCGTGCACGGCTTTGGCCTGCAAAGCGCGATTCTTGGCTGGGTGCTGCTGGCGGCCACCACCAGCATGTTCATCGGCAGCCTGCTGGTTGCCAAGCGCAGAAGTCCGCCCCCTTCACGCCTCTCCAAGGGTCCGTGGATGCGCCTGCCGAAAAGCCTGATGGCGTTCTCGCTGGGCATGTTCGCGGTCACCTTGCCCACCGCCGGTATTCTGCCGGAAGGCGTGTTCCAGAGCGGGCTTGGCTGGATCGCCGCACTCGTGCTGGCCGCGGTCATCGTCTGGGGCCTGGGCGAAATGTTCTTCGGCATGACCTGGGGTGGGCCGATGAAGCACGCCTTCGCCGGTGCGCTGCATCTCGCCTTTCACCGCCGCCCGGAGCGTTTCTCCGATGGAACGGGCGGTGAGCACCGCTCGACCGGCCTCAAGGCGCTGAAACTCGATGACGACAACGCCAAGCTCGGCGTGGAGAAGCCCGCGGACTTCACCTGGAACCAGCTGCTGGGGTTCGATGCCTGCGTGCAGTGCGGGCGCTGCGAGGCGATGTGCCCGGCCTTTGCCGCCGGCCAGCCGCTCAACCCGAAAAAGCTGATTCAGGACATGGTCGTCGGCATGGCCGGCGGCAGCGATGCGAAGTACTACGGCTCGCCCTACCCCGGCAAGCCCGTGGGTGAGCACGAAGGCCACCCGCATGGGCCCATCGTCGCCCGTCAGGGCACCTCGCTGGTGGACCCGGAAACGCTCTGGTCCTGCACCACGTGCCGCGCCTGCGTCGAGGAGTGCCCGATGATGATCGAGCACGTCGATGCCATCGTCGACATGCGCCGCTTTCTGACCCTGGAGCACGGCAACACCCCCAACAAGGGCGCCGAGGTGCTCGACAACCTGATCGCCACGGACAACCCTGGCGGCTTCGACCCGGATTCGCGGCTGCACTGGGCGGCGGATCTGAACCTGCCGCTGATGGCAGACAAGCAAGAGGCCGACGTTCTTCTGTGGCTGGGTGACGGCGTGTTCGACATGCGCAACCAGCGCACCCTGCGCGCCTTCATCAGCGTGCTTCGGGCAGCAAACGTCGACTTCGCCGTGCTGGGTAATGAAGAGCGCGACAGCGGTGACGTGGCGCGGCGCCTGGGCGATGAAGCCACCTTCCAGACGCTGGCCCGTCGCAACATCCAGACCCTGAGCCGCTACCGCTTCGCGCGCATCGTCACCTGCGACCCGCACAGCTTCCACGTGCTCAAAAACGAGTACGGCGAGCTGGGCACAGCGCAGACGCCCGCTGATTATCACGTGCAGCACCACAGCACCTATATCAGCGAGCTGGTCAGCGCGAACAAGCTCACCTTCAAGGCCTGGAAAGGCGGCAGCGTGACCTACCACGACCCTTGCTATCTCGGCCGCTACAACGGCGAGTACGAGGCCCCGCGCGACGTATTGAAGGCGCTGGGCATCGAGATCAAGGAGATGGCCCGCTCCGGCTACCGCTCGCGCTGCTGCGGCGGTGGCGGCGGCGCGCCGATCACCGACATTCCCGGCAAGCAGCGTATCCCTGACATGCGCATGGAGGACGTGCGCGAAACCGGCGCGGATCTCGTCGCCGTGGGCTGCCCGCAGTGTACCGCCATGCTCGAAGGCGTGGTGGAGCCGCGCGCCGGCATCAAGGATATCGCCGAGCTGGTCGCCGATGCGCTGATCATCGAAACACCCGCCGACCAGTCCCCCCAACGTCAGCAGGCGCCTGCGGCACCGCGCCCTGCCCTGGAGGTAGCGTCATGAGTGATCTGATTCGCCGCGATCCGCGCAAGGAGTGGATCGCGCGTAACCGTCTGCACCCACAACATCAGGATGTACTCGCCGAACAGGGCGGCGGCACTAAAGCCTTCGAGTGGATGGGCCCCAACGGCGTGATGCGCAAGAATCCCCATGCGGTCGGCTTCATCGGCCCTAACGGAGTGCGCCGTATCGATCGAAGCGGCGCGCAGCAGGCAGCTCAGACGCCGGGGCGCAGTGCGGAGACCAAGGATACGCGCCAACGCATCACCATCGATCAACCCGCGTTCATGGTCGCGGTGGTGCCGGACATGGCCGGCGGGCGCCTGTCATCCCACGACCGTGACCTGCTTGGGCTGGCACGCCAGCTGGCCGATGCCGACCCAAGCCAGCCCGGCGCGGTACTCGCCGTGGTGTTTGGCGAACACAAGGAAACCGCGTTTGGCGAGGCGGGAGCCGACCGACTGCTGCATCTGGAAGGCGAGCGCTTCTCGGGCTACCTGCCGGAACTCAAGGTGGCCACCTTGCAGGGTATCGAGCGTGAGGTCGCGCCGCGCTTTTGGCTGCTGCCCGACTCCACCCTCGGCGGCGGCGAGCTGGGCCGGCGCCTGGCCGCACGGCTTGGCGAGCGCCCGGCGGCGCAGGTCTGGCAGGTGGAAAACGCAAGCGCAAGCCCCACCGGCTGGCGCTGTACCGCCCGCGGCGCCGCTGGCCGCGACGATATCATTCGCGCTCTGCCCCGCGTGGTGCTGGCGCTTGCCGAGTGCGCCGACCCGGTCAGCGAAACCCGCCATGCCGCCGAGCCCATCAGCCTCTCCCAGGGGCTGCCCGACGTTCTGGGCCGCATCGAAGACCTGGGCGAAGTGGCAGTGGACCCAGCCAGCGTCTCACTGGCAGAAGCCGAGTTCATTCTCTCCGCCGGTAACGGTGTGAAAGAGTGGGAGGGCTATCACCACGCCGCTGAAGTGCTCGGCGCCACCAAGGGTGCCTCGCGGGTGGCGGTGGACGACGGCTACATGCCGCGTGACCGCCAGGTGGGCGCCACCGGCACCTGGGTTTCCGCTCGTGTCTACGTGGCGGTGGGTATCTCCGGCGCCATCCAGCACCTTCAGGGCATTCAGAGCTGCGAGAAGGTCGTGGCCGTCAACCTCGACGAGGGCTGCGACATGGTCAAGCGCGCCGATCTGGCCGTGATCGGCGATGCCAGTGCGGTGCTCGCCGCCCTGGTCAAACGCGTCGAACAGTACCGTGCCGAGCAGCAGGAGAACCGCAATGCCGCATAATGCCACATCATCCACGCCGGGCGGGCTGAACGTCGCCGTGCTGGTCTCGATAGGCCGCCACCCGTTGACCGCCCGCACACGCCGCGCCGACCAGGATGCCCGGGCGGTGGAAATGGCGCTGACGCTGGACGGCGCCTCGGTCAGCCTGATCCACGCCGGCCAGCAAGAGCGCGAGCACGAAGAGGCCCTTCGCGGCTACCTGGGCATGGGGATCGATACCGTCAACCTGATCCAGCAGTGCCCTCAGGCCGATGTCGTGCCAGCCCTGGCCGATGCGTTGCGCCAAGGCGCCCCGCAGCTGGTGCTGAGTGGCGCCCGCGCCGAAACCAATGAAGCCTCCGGCGTTCTGCCCTATCTGCTGGCCGAAGCACTGGGCTGGCCGATCATCACAAACCTCGCCGCGGTCGAGAAGGTCGAGCAGGGCATGGCCACGGTGCTACAGGCCCTGCCCCGCGGCAAGCGTCGTCGTCTGCGCATTCGCCTGCCGGCGATTGCCACCGTGGACAGCAGCGCTCCCGCCGCGCGCCAGAGCGCCTTTGGCCCGGCCAGACGGGGGGCGCTGGAACACCTGGATGCGGCCAGCGACATCGACGAAGCGCTGGCCGCCTGGCAGGTACAGCCGGCGCGCAAACGGCCCAAGCGGCTCAAGATCGTCAAGTCCTCCTCGGCGCGCGACCGCTTCAAGGCCGCCGCCGCCAAGGCCGATGGCGGCGGTGGGCAAACGCTAACCGACGTCACCCCGGAGCAGGGCGCCGAGGCGATCTTCAAACTGCTCAAGGAGGAAGGGGTACTGCGTTAGGTAAGCATTGCCTCTGGTGATATTGCCTCTGGTGATATTGCTTCTCGGCCCGCCTGACCGGCGGGCCTTCTTTTACTATTTCCCTACAGCTACTATTTTCCCACAACCCCCGGATAGAGCCGCAGACGCTGCCTTTCCCGGTGCAGGCCGAGCCCGGCGTGCACCACCAGCACGGTGATGACCATCACTCCGCCCGCCAGAGTCGAGGCACTCGGCTCCTCGCCCAGCCACCACCACACCCAGAGCGTGCCCAGCGCGGTTTCCACCAGGTAGAAAAGCGCCACTTCCGTCGAAGGCAGATAGCGCGTGGCGCTGTTGATCAGCACGGTTGCCAGCGGCATCTGGACAAGCCCCATCACGGCCAGCACCCCGAAACGCGGGGCATCCAGCGCAAAGGGCGTGGCCAGCGGCCACGCAATCGCCGCCGACAGAAGCCCGCCGCCGGCGATGACGATGATGCGGTCGATCTCCGGGTAGCGGCGCAGCACCGTGAGATTGCCACCGATTGCCAGCGCCGCGGCCAGCGCATACAGGTTACCCACGAGCATACCCGCCGCGCCCTCGCCTAAAAAGACCAGCCACATGCCCAGCATGCAAAGCGCGATCGCTACCAGCGTGCGCAGCGCGACCCGCTCGCCGAGAAACACCCGCGAGAAGATCGCGGCGAACAAGGGGGCGGTACTCAGAATTACCACCACATTGGCCACATTGGCGTTCACCACTGCCAGCACGAACAGCGTCGAGATCATCCCCAGCAGCGTGGCCGACACCAGCGAGGCAAACGGGCGCAGGCGCAGCGTCGCCAGACGCCGCCCATTCAGGGCAAAAAGCCCCAGCACGCAGAACATCAAGAAACCGCGCCAGAACACGATGGTAAAACCATCGGTATCGGCCAGGCGAACCAACAGGCCGTCGAAGCTCAAGAGCACCACGCCCAATATCACGATCATCAGGCCGCGTTGGTAAATGCTGAGCTGCATGCTTGACTCCCTTTCAATAAAAAAGCAGCCGCCCGCTACAAGGCGGGCGGCTTGAAGGCCCCGAAAACGGCCGCTCTTGCAGCCTTACGAGGTGACGGGCCGTGCCAGATGCGCCTGCTGATGAGGGCGAACCAGCCAGAAGCCCACGGCACCGGCTATCAATAACATGGCGCCACAGCCAATGGCCAACCCGTAGGCCCCCTGCACGGCGTCGCCACTTACACCAAACGATGCGGCCAGCCCCTCAAGCGTGACCGCGTACTGGTGCCACAGGAACACTCCGATGGCGACCCCGGAGAGCATGGTGCAAAACGCGATCAACCGCGTTCCCGTCACCCAACCCGCCACTGCCTCGGCGTCGAAGGTATGCAGAAACGCCCGGTACTCGCGCTCGGCCTGGGTCACACGGGTGGCACAAGAGGCCAGCATGATCGCGACCAGCGCCATCAGTGTGCTCAGCAGCACCGGATGCAGATAGACCGGAAGGGCGAGCCACTCGACCTGAACCATCAGCGAAATGGCCACGTTGCCAGCAAAGCCCACCGCCAGACCCCAGGCAGCACCCGCGGCGGTGATGCGCTTGCTCCAGATGCTCAAAAGCGCCACCGGCCCCCAGGAGGAGGCAAAGAGCGTGGCGGCGAACCACACCACCGACATCACCGCCGGCGGCTGGAAGAGCGCCAGCATCAGCGCGGCAAGCCCCGCGGCAAGCACTGCCAGCCGGCTCTTGCGCATCGCCGAGGCCTCGTCCTTCGAGGCGCTCAGAATGTCGTTGGAGATGCTGAAGCCGATGATCGACAGAAACGTCGAGCACGACGAGAGCCCGGCGGCGAACACGCCGGTCAGAATCACGATCCCAAGCCAGGTCGGCAGCACGTTGAGCGCCACCCAGATCATCGAGCGCTCCGGGTCGAGCGTGGCGTCGTACAGATTGATCGCCGCGCCGGTCATCATCATCAGCGCGTAGAACACCGCCAGCGCCACGGCGGTCAGCATTGCCGAGCGCATCACCACGTGCTCGTTGCGCGCCATCAGGTAGCGGCTCGACTGCCAGGGGCTCGCCGCCAGCACCGCCGCCCAGACAAGCCCCAGGGTCACGCCCCAGGTCAGCGCCTCGCCGGGCGTCGAGAATGCAGCGTCCGGGCCTTCCAGCACGCCGTGCCACAGCGCGATATCCGGCCGGTCGGTCTGGGCCAGAAGCCCCTCGACCACGCCGCTGAAGCCGCCGAGATCCTGAATCACGTAGATCGAGCCGCCGATGGCGGCCAGCGAGAAGATCACGAACATGATGGTGTCGGTGAGCATGACGCCGGGCGAGCCCGAGTAGAGAATGAAGCCGGTGTAGGTCGCCCACACCAGTACCAGCCCCACCCAGTAGGGCATGCCGGTGAGCTCTGAAAACATGATGCCCGCACCCTGCATGACGCCCAGAAGATACGCGCCCAGGCCGATGATGGTGGTCACCCCGGCGATCATCTGCACCCGGCGCGAGGCGAAGCGCCTGCCGAAGAACTCCGGCACCGTGCGTGCCCCGCTGCGGCGCAGGTAGCGCCCAAAGACCAGCGCGCCCAGCAGACACCCCGAGGTGCTGAGTGCCGCAAAGATGAGCATCACGAACGGGTAGCCCTGATAGGCAAAGCCCGTTTCGCCGAGAAAGGCGCTGGTACTCAGGTAGCTTGCCACCAGCGTGCCCAGAATGAAGAAGGTGGGCGCATTGCGTCCGGCCACCAGATAGTCGTCCAGGCCCTTGACGCGCCGTCCGGCCAGATGCCCGATGATGAAATAGCCAATCAGGCTCAGCAGAATTGCGATGGTGTAAATCATTGAAATAGCCGTGAAGTTATTGATGTTATGTAGCCACGAACGGGTATCGTCAGCGTGTATGGACAGCGTGGAATGCAGCACACGACACGCTAGCGATACCCCCAAGGGGCGCCCTCGCGGGTGCCCCTTGAGCACAGCAGGCCTTGTTTATCCGGCCATCCGTGGCGTGGCGTCAAGCGTACGCCACTCCCGATGAAGCCCCTTGTAAAGGCTGAAGCACATCAACAGCAGCACCAGCGTGAAGGGAAGCCCGGTGGCCACGGCCCCGGCCTGCAGGGCGCTCAACGCGGTGCTGCCCCCACCGTAAAGCAAGACACCGGCAATCACCCCTTCGAGCGCGGCCCAGAACACCCGCTGACCCTTGGGCGCATCGGTCTTGCCGCCGGCGGTGATGCTGTCGATCACGAGCGACCCGGAATCCGACGAGGTAATGAAGAATACCAGCACCAGCACGATGGCAAGCGTCGAGGTGATACCGGTCAATGGCAGCTGCTCGAGCATGTGGAACATGGCCAAAGAGACATCGGAAATGCCGTTAGCCAGCTCGCCCACTCCGTTTTCCGCCTGAAACAGTGCCGTGCCGCCAAACGCGCTCATCCATACCAGCGTGACCAGCGTGGGTACCAGCAGCACCGCAATCAGGAACTCGCGCACCGTGCGCCCCCGGGATACTCGCGCGATGAACATGCCCACAAACGGTGACCAGGAGATCCACCAGGCCCAGTAGAAGATGGTCCAGCCGTGATACCAGGTGTCGTCATCGCGCCCGATCCAGTTCGACAGTGGCAGCAGGTGGCTGGCGTAATCCATTGCCGTGCTACCGATACCGGTGAGAATCAGAAGCGACGGCCCGGCGGCGATCACGAACAACAAAAGCGCGGCGGCGATCACCATGTTGATGTTGGAAAAGAGCTTCACCCCGCCGTCGAGACCGCGCCAGACCGAGATCAGCGCAATCACCGTGACCACGACGATAATCGCAAGTTGCGTGCCGATGGTATTGGGAATACCGAACAGATAGGCAAGGCCGCTTGAGGCCTGGGTGGCGCCGAAACCCAGCGAGGTGGCCAGGCCAAAAATGGTCGCCAGCACGGCCAGGATATCGATGATATGCCCCGCCCAGCCACGAGTGCGCTCGCCGAGAATCGGGTAGAACGCCGAGCGCAGCGTCAGCGGCAGCCCCCGGTTATAGGCAAAGAACGCAAGCGATAGCCCGACCACGGCATAGATCGCCCAGGGGTGGAGCCCCCAGTGGAACATGGTTGCGCCCATGGCGGAACTGGCCGCTTCCGGCGTGTTGGCTGCCACGTTCAAGGGCGTGCCGTACCAGTCGGTGTAGTAGGCCACCGGCTCCGCCACGCTCCAGAACATCAGCCCGATGCCCATGCCCGCGGCAAACAGCATGGCGAACCAGGAGATGCGCGAGTACTCCGGCCTGGCGTTCTGGCCGCCGAGGCGAATCCGCCCCATCGGCAGCACGATCAGCAGCAGACAGAAGATGACGAAGACGTTGCCCGCGATCATGAACAGCCAGTCGAAGTGCTCGATCGACCAGTTCTTGGCGAGATTCAACTGGGTATTGGCCGCGTCCGGGTAGACCAGCGCATAGAGTATGAACAGCAGAATGGCGAGTGCGGAGAGTGGAAAGACGGGGTTATGAAAATCCAACCCCATGACCTGCTTGTTATCCTGACCCGGGGTCAGGATAGGATCCTCATGGTCCATAGGTTGCCCTCATTGTTTTTTTATTGGCCGCGATGCGCCAGGTCGGCGGATACGACCTCTGGAATTCTTGGACGAGACGCCAGAACGCAGTTGTTCAAAACCGACCTGCACGTAGCTAAAGCCGCGTGAGCCGCTCTGTTTTCGACGTGGGACAGGTACACTGGCCCCTCGACCACTACCGGAGGAGAGTGCCGTCATGATGATCGTCGAACTGATTGATGGTGATGATTTTCGAGCGCGGCTGAGTGCCCTGGGCATCGACCTGCCAGACGATGCCGATCCCGACACGAGCGCGAGAATCGCCGCCGAGACTCATCAGGCGCAGGGCGTTGAAGGGTTACCGGAAACGGTGAGTGAGCTGATGAATCAAAAGGATATTCTGCTGCCGGCGGTACGCCAGGCCATCGAGCGCTTTCTGTCCGCCGGTTAACTGCTGACGTTTCCGGCCTCAGCGTTTACCCAAGCGTGGCTGGCCCTGCCGGGCCAGCCAGTCATTGCACCTAGCCTTTTGCCAGCTGCAGCGAGACGCTCTCGCCGCTCAGGTTCGTGAGCATGCGCTCGGCGTACCAGTCGATGAAATCGATGACCCCAAACTCGTAGGTTTCTGAGTACGGACCTGGCTGGTAGGCCTTGGAGTTGATGCCGCGCTGGTTCTCCTCGGCAAGCCGACGATCCTGATCGTTGGTGGCATCCCATACCCGGCGCATGTTTTCCGGATCGTAATCCACACCCTCGACCGCATCCTTGTGCACCAGCCACTTGGTGGTGACCATGGTCTGCTGCGGGCCCAGCGGCAGCACGCGGAACACGATGGAGTGATCACCCATGAAGTGGTTCCAGGAGTTGGGCAGGTGCAGGATGCGCAGCGACCCCATGTCCGGACTGGTCAACCGGCCCATGAGCTTGCTGCAGGCGGGCTTGCCGTCCATGGTCATGGAAACGACCCCGTCCAGAAGCGGCGTACGGGTCACGCGGTTGCGCTTGCCGAAGCGCTTGAGCTGCCAGGGCACCTGCTCGCCGTTCCAGTCGCTTTGCTTGCGCGCGACCAGATCCTTGTACTTGTCCGTGGCACGCGGGTCTTCGGTATCGTCGAACTCCATCAGCGAGTTGAGAAGCTCCGGGTGCGAACCGTTGCAGTGGTAACACTCGCGGTTGTTCTCGATCACGAGCTTCCAGTTGGCCTGCTCGACGATGCTCGACTCCACCGCCACCTTGACGTTGTCCATCTGGTAGGGCTCGAGGTAGTGCTCGAGTGTGACCAGGAAGTCGTCGATGGCCGGCGGGTTGTCGGAGAGGTTGATGAACATGAAGCCGCCGGCAGTGCGCACGGCGACGGGCTTCAGGCCGAACTGGTTGAGATCGAAATCGGCGCCCATTTCGCTGCCGGCGAACAAGAGCCGCCCATCGAGTTCGTAGGTCCACTGGTGGTAGGGGCAGACGAGCTTGGCGACCTTGCCCTTGTTCGTGGTGCAAAGCCTCGAACCACGGTGGCGGCAGACGTTATGAAACGCGTGGATCTGGCCCTCGCCACCGCGCACGATCACGATGGGGTTGTCACCGATCTCCAGGGTCATGAAGTTGCCCTTGGCGGGGATCTCGCAGCTCATGCCCGCGAACAGCCACTCCTTTTCGAAGATTTCCTGCATGTCCAGCGTGAAAAGTCGTGCATCGTTGTAAAACGGCTGAGGCAGAGAGTAGGTGCGCGCCCGGGACTCGAGCATCTCGACCGTCGCTTCACGCATGGCGGCCAGTGGGTCGTCGAGCGTGTAATCCATCGTCTTGTTCATACCAGATATCCTTTTAAAGCCGTCTCCCTTGCTCAGGGCGGCGACAGAGTCGTTGACCAAACGTAATTGTCTTGTTGTTGAATTGCGTCACCTGGCGATTGTCTAGGACGCTCAGCGCTTGCTACTGGTTGTTGGATTGTGGTGCAGGGCTCTTGAGGAGAATTATCTGCCCACGACACTATGTAGCGTGGCGGCGACGAGAAACGCGGTTTCCACCAACTCGGCGGTGAAGCGAGGCAAGTGCGTGTCGCTGACAGGCAAGCTGGCCCGCAAGCGCGTACCCAGAATGCAGATCAAGGTGCTGGACCGTGCAGCAGGACGGGCCGGTGAAGGCAACGCGAAAGCACGGCCATATCGAGATAATCATGACAACAAACTTCTTCAACCCCGTCACGACCCAGACCTGGACCAACGGCCGTCACCACGTGCGGTGTGTCAAGGTCATTCAGGAGACCTGGGACGTTCGCACCTTCTGCTTCATGGCTGAACAGCCGGTGATGTTCTTCTTCAAGCCGGGGCAGTTCGTGACCCTAGAGCTCGAGATCGACGGTCAGCCGGTGATGCGCTCCTACACGATCTCGAGTTCGCCCTCGATTCCCTACAGCTTCTCGATCACCGTCAAGCAGGTGCCGGGCGGCCAGGTTTCCAACTGGCTGCACGCCAATCTCAAGGTGGGCGACGAGCTGGTGGTTCACGGGCCGGTGGGCAACTTCAACTCCATCGATTTCCCCGCCGACAAGGTGCTGTTTCTCTCCGGTGGGGTGGGCATCACACCCTTGATGTCGATGACCCGCTGGTTCTTCGACACCAACGCAAGCGTCGATGTCGAGTTCATTCACAGCGCCCGCGCGCCGCGCGACGTCATCTATCACCGCGAACTGGTGCACATGTTCTCGCGCATCCCCGAGTTCAAGCTGCATATCGTGTGCGAGAAAAAGGACGATATCGGCGAGGCCTGGGCGGGCTATCGCGGCTTTCTGACCCAGCCGATGCTCGAGATGATGGCGCCGGACTACCTCGAGCGCGAGATCTTCTGCTGCGGCCCGGTGCCCTACATGAACGCCATCAAGGCGATTCTGCGCGCCAACAACTTCAACATGGAGCACTATCACGAGGAGCTGTTCGGCGCGACCCCGGCGGACGTCAAGGAGGATGTGCTGGAGCTTGCCGAGCAGGC
Organism: Vreelandella aquamarina; assembly: GCF_020075495.1. Lineage (GTDB taxonomy): Bacteria > Pseudomonadota > Gammaproteobacteria > Pseudomonadales > Halomonadaceae > Vreelandella > Vreelandella aquamarina_A. The sequence continues at coordinate 198,814 of NZ_JABYQT010000004.1, read as the reverse complement.
AGAGGTGGAGGCGGAACTCGCCGAACCCGAGGAACTGCTCAACGTCGAGTTCGCCCAGTCGAACAAGAGCGTGCGCATCCAGCCCGGTGAAACCGTGCACGCCGCCGCGGCCAAGCTCGGCCTGCACATTCCCAAGGCCTGCGGCATGGGCATCTGCGGCACCTGCCGGGTGGAGCTCAAGTCCGGCGAGGTGGAGATGGAGCACAACGGCGGTATTACCGACGAGGATATCGAAGAGGGCTACATTCTCTCCTGCTGCAGCCGTCCGAAAGGCGACCTGGTGATCGATTTCTAGTACGGCTCTCCCGACCTCTTCTACAAGAACACCGGCCTTCGCCGGTGTTCTTTTTGGTAGCTTATTGGTCGATACGCCAGCTGAGATCAGGCGGCGCCGAGAAGCCCGTGCGGGTCGAGCACAAACTTGCTCGCAACGCCCTTATCGAACTGCTCGTAGCCCTGGGGTGCGTCCTCGAGCGAGATGACCTGGGCGTTGACGATCTCGGCGATGTTCAGGCGTCCGTGCAGGATCGCCTGCATCAGCTGGCGGTTGTACTGCACTACCGGGGTCTGGCCGGTGTGGAAGGAGAGCCCTTTCGCCCAGCCCTTGCCAAAGCGCAGGCTCAGACTTCCCGTTTGCGCCGCCTTTTCCGCCGCGCCCGGGTCTTCGGTCACGTAAAGCCCCGGAATACCGATAGAGCCGCCTTCGCGGGTCACGTCCATCATCTGGTTGAGCACCACCGCTGGCTGCTCCTTGCCGCTATGGCCCACCGCCTCGAAGCCTACCGCGTCGATGGCGCTGTCCACGCTCGGCTCGCCGACCACCGCGGCGATCATCTCGCCCAGGCGGTCGTGGCTGTTCAGATCGATCGGCACGAACCCCATCTTGCGCGCGTGCTCGAGGCGGTCCTTGTTGAAATCGCCGATCATGACCACGGCCGCACCGAGAAGGCGCGCCGAGGCCGCTGCGGCCAGGCCCACCGGGCCGGCGCCGGCGACGTAGACTGTGGAACCTGCGCCGACGCCGGCTTTCAGGGCACCGTGGAAGCCGGTCGGCAGGATGTCGCTCAGCATGGTGAGATCGCGAATCTGGCTCATCGCCTGGTCGCGGTCCGGGAACTTCAAAAGGTTGAAGTCGGCGTAGGGCACCATGACGTAGTGCGCCTGGCCACCGACCCAGCCGCCCATGTCGACGTAGCCGTAGGCGCCGCCGGCGCGGTCGTCGTTGACGTGCAGGCAAAGGCCGGTATGGCCTTCCTTACAAGTGCGGCAGCGCCCGCAGGCGACGTTGAACGGGACCGACACGATGTCGCCGATCTGGAGGAACTCGACGCCCTTGCCCTTCTCGATCACCTCGCCGGTGATCTCGTGACCCAGCACCATGCCCTTCGGGGCGGTGGTGCGTCCGCGCACCATGTGCTGGTCGGAGCCGCAGATGTTCGTGGAGACCACTTTCAGTATGACGCCGTGATCGATGGGCTTGCCGTTGGGCGTCTCCATCTTCGGGTAGGCGATATCCTGAACCTCGACCTTGCCTTCGCCGATATAAACAACACCACGATTGCTGGACATGCAGAATCCTCTCTGTCGGGCGCTGGCGCAGTCTCGAAGAGATTATCTCGACGACCTTGGCGATCACTGCGCCGGCATCATTATTGTTGACTCACGTGTGCCTCGAGCTGGCGTATTCAAGGCGCCTGCAAGAAGCGCTTCCTGTCAGCAGGCCAACGAAAAAACATCAACCTGTTGCCGCAGCATGACCCACCGGGGCGGGGCGTGATTACTCATAAACGACGCTGAACAATAGCTGGGCGACGCCTTGCAAAGCCCTGCAAAAATTTGGCGTCGATGTCGCAAATACGCCGAGCGGTGACGTCGGCAAGCATCTTGGGGGGGAGTCCCGGCGATACTATCGCGGCAGGATAGCGTCGGTCGGTGACGCAAGGACCGATGCTGACAGACTCTCAGATCGAACAAAGCGACTAGCCCGGAGCACCCGATGTCACATAACAATTTTTTTTCTGATGCCCGCTTGGCCAACTACGACACGGCCCTTGCCTCGGCCATTGCTGAAGAAACAGCGCGTCAGGAAGCGCATATCGAACTGATTGCTTCCGAAAACTACACAAGCAAGCTGGTGATGGAAGCCCAGGGCAGCCAGCTGACCAACAAGTACGCCGAAGGCTACCCGGGCAAGCGCTACTACGGCGGCTGCGAGTTCGTCGACAAGGTCGAGCAACTGGCCATCGAGCGCGCCTGCAGCCTGTTCGGTGCCAACTTCGCCAACGTGCAGCCGCACTCCGGCGCCCAGGCCAACGCGGCGGTATTCATGGCGCTGGTCAGCCCCGGCGACACCATTCTGGGCATGAGCCTGGCCCACGGCGGTCACCTGACCCACGGCGCCGCGCCGAACTTCTCCGGCAAGCACTACAACGCCGTTCAGTACGGCCTGGTCGAGAGCACCGGCGAGATCGACTACGACGAAGTCGAGCGTCTGGCCCGCGAGCACAAGCCGAAGATGATCATCGCCGGCTTCTCCGCCTACTCCCGTGTCATCGACTGGCGCCGGTTCCGCACCATCGCCGACGAAGTGGGCGCTTATCTCATGGTCGACATGGCCCACGTCGCGGGCCTGGTCGCCGCTGGTCTCTACCCGAGCCCGCTGCCCTACGCTCACGTGGTCACCACCACCACTCACAAGACGCTTCGCGGACCCAGGGGCGGTCTGATCCTCTCCGCCGAAGGCGACGAGGCGATCCACAAGAAGCTCAACGGCGCGGTGTTCCCGGGCCAGCAGGGTGGGCCGCTCATGCACGTCATCGCCGCCAAGGCCGTGGCCTTCAAGGAAGCGATGAACCAGGAGTTCGTCAACTACCAGCGCCAAGTGATCGCTAACGCCCGCGCCATGGCGAAGGTGTTCATCGAGCGCGGCTTTGATGTCGTCTCCGGCGGCACCGACGACCACCTGTTTTTGCTCTCGCTGATCAAGCAGGGCGTGACCGGCAAGGATGCGGATGCCGCCCTTGGCCGCGCTCACATCACGGTCAACAAGAACAGCGTGCCCAACGACCCGCAAAGCCCCTTCGTCACCTCGGGTCTGCGTATCGGCACCCCGGCGGTGACCACGCGCGGGCTGGGTGAAGCCGACTGCGAGCAGCTCGCCGGCTGGATCTGCGACATTCTCGACGTGCTGGCCGACCAAAAAGACACCACCGACATCGAGAACCAGGTACGCGACAACGTTGCCGACCTGTGCGCGCACTACCCGGTCTACGGTCAGGCCCAAACCCAGGCAACGCCGGTCGAAGACGACGCCACCGTCGCGTAACGATCCAGGCCCGCGGGCTCCACGGAGTCGATTCAGGAGAAATTTCATGCAACGTTATTCCGGCTTCGGACTGGTCAAACATGCGCTCGGTCATCACGAGAACTGGGAGCGCCAGTGGCGCAACCCCGAGCCCAAGAAGCGCTACGATGTGATCATCGTGGGCGGCGGCGGCCACGGTTTGGCCACCGCTTACTACCTGGCCAAGGAGTTCGGCGTCAAGAACGTCGCCGTGGTCGAAAAGGGGTGGCTCGGTGGCGGCAACACCGCGCGTAACACCACCATCGTGCGCTCGAACTATCTGTGGGACGAGGCGGCACGCCTTTACAACCACTCCCTCGATCTGTGGAAGGGCTTGTCTCAGGATCTCAACTACAACGTCATGTTCTCCCAGCGCGGCGTGTTGAACCTGGGCCACACCCTGCAGGACATGCGCGACATCCAGCGCCGCGTGCACGCCAACCGCCTGAACGGCGTGGACAGCGAAGTGGTGACCCCGCAGCAGATCAAGGAGATCGAGCCGGAGCTGGATATCTCCAGCCGCGCGCGCTACCCGATCATGGGCGCGTCCTGGCAGAAAAGCGCCGGGGTCGCCCGCCACGACGCGGTGGCCTGGGGCTATGCCCGCGGCGCCGACGCCCTGGGCGTCGATCTTCTCCAGAACACCGAAGTCACCGGCTTCAAGATTCGCGACGGCAAGGTGCTCGGCGTTCACACCAACCGCGGCGATATCGAAGCCCATACCGTGGGCTGCGTGGCGGCGGGTAACTCCGGGGTACTGGCCAACATGGCGGGCATCAAGCTGCCGCTGGAGTCGCACCCGCTGCAGGCGCTCGTGTCCGAGCCGCTCAAGCCGGTGCTCAACACCGTCACCATGTCGAACCACGTCCACGGCTACGTCAGCCAGTCCGACAAGGGCGATCTGGTCATTGGCGCGGGCATCGACGGCTACGTGGGTTACGGCCAGCGCGGCAGCTACCCGACCATCGAGCACACCTTGCAGGCGATCGTCGAGATGTTCCCGATGTTCTCGCGGGTGCGCATGAACCGCCAGTGGGGTGGCATCGTCGATACCTGCCCGGACGCCTGCCCGATCCTTTCGAAAACGAAGGTCAAGGGTCTTTACTTCAACTGCGGCTGGGGCACCGGCGGCTTCAAGGCCACTCCCGGCTCCGGCCACGTCTTCGCGGCGAGCCTTGCCAAGGGCGAAATGCACCCGATCGCCGCGCCGTTCTCCATCGACCGTTTCCACACCGGTGCGTTGATCGACGAACACGGCGCCGCCGGCGTTGCGCACTGAGGAGAGCTGACATGTTCTATATTCACTGCCCCTACTGCCAGGAGTACCGCGAGGAAGAGGAGTTTCATCCTCGCGGTCAGGGCCACCTGATGCGCCCCGCGGACCCGGACAACGCCACCGACGAAGAGTGGGGCGACTACCTGTTCTTCCGCGATAACCCGCGCGGCATCCACCACGAGCTGTGGGTGCACTCGGTGGGCTGTCGCAAGTTCTTCAACATCACCCGCAACACGGTGACCTACGAGATTCTCGAGACCTACCCGATGGGCGAGCAGCCGACCATCACCGCCGAGTCCGAGAAACTACGCAAGGAGCAGGGCGTACAGACCGCCGACGGCGGCTGGCAGACCATTGGCGCCCAGCCGGATTCCAGGGCCCTGAACGAGGAGATCTCGTCATGACGCAGACCAACCGTATCGATGCCGGCGGTCGCGTCGACCGCGCCCAGACGCTCGAGTTCACCTTCAACGGCCAGCGCTACCAGGGCCTGAAGGGCGACACCCTCGCCTCGGCCCTGCTCGCCAACGGCGTCGACATCGTCAACCGCAGCTTCAAGTACTCCCGGGCCCGCGGGATCGTCGCCGCCGGCGCCGAGGAGCCCAACGCCGTGGTCCAGCTCGGCGCCCGGGAAGAGACCCAGGTGCCCAACGTGCGCGCCACCCAACAGGCGCTCTACAAGGGCCTGGTCGCGCGCAGCACCAACGGCTGGCCGAACGTGCAGCGCGACGTGATGAGCTGGGTCGGCAAGCTCGGCGGTGGCTTCATGCCGCCGGGCTTCTACTACAAGACCTTCATGGCCCCGGCCTCGATGTGGATGACCTACGAAAAGTACATCCGCAAGGGCGCAGGCCTTGGCCGCGCGCCCCACGAGTCCGACCCGGACATCTACGACCACATGCACCACCACTGCGACGTGATGGTGATCGGCGCAGGCCCGGCGGGCCTGGCCGCAGCGCTCTCGGCGGCTCGTGCCGGCGCGCGCGTGATCCTCTGCGACGAGCAGGAAGAGATGGGCGGCTCGCTGCTGGATACCCGCGAGACCCTGGACGGCGTGGCCGCCGCGCGCTGGGTCGAGGCGACGGTCAAGGAGCTTTCAGGCCTTGAAAACGTGACGCTCTTGCCGCGCACCACCGCCAACGGCTATCACGATCACAACTTCGTCACGCTGCACGAACGCCGCACCGAGCATCTGGCCGACACCGCGAGTGAAGCGGGTTTTGCCGGCGAGAGCCGGGCACGGCTGCACCGCGTGCGCGCCGGGCAGGTGATTCTGGCCAGCGGCACCCACGAGCGCCCGCTGGTGTACGCCAACAATGACCTTCCGGGCAACATGCTTGCCGGGGCGGTGTCGACCTACATCCGCCGCTACGCGGTGGTGCCGGGCAAGAAGCTGGTGCTCTCCACCAGCAACGACCACGCCTACCGCGCCGCGCTCGATTGGAAAGAGGCCGGCCGCGAGATCGTCGCCATCGTCGACGCGCGCGCCAATCCGGACGGTGACCTGGTGCGCCAGGCCCGCGACAGCGGCATCCGCGTGATCACCGGAAGCTCCGTGGTCGAAGCTCGCGGCGGTCAGCGCGTCACCGGCGCCCGCGTCTGCGCCATCGACCTCGAGCGCTTCGTGGTCACCGGCAAGACCGAAGAACTCGAGTGCGACACCATCGCAAGCTCCGGCGGCTACAGCCCGGTGGTGCACCTCTCTTCACACACCGGCACCCGCCCGCAGTGGAACGAGGAACTTCTGGGCTTCGTCCCCGGCGAAGTGAAGGGCATGATCAGTGCCGGCGGCGTAGCCGGCCATTACGGGCTGGACAAGACCCTGGCCGACGGCGAGCGTGCCGGCCGCGAGGCCGCCCAAAAAAGCGGCTTCAGCGAGGCCCAGATCACCCTGCCCGCCACCCGCGCCCGCCGCGACGGCCCAGCCTGCGCGCTCTACCAGGTGCCCCACGAAAAGACCGCGCTGCGCGCGCCCAAGCAGTTCGTCGATCTGCAGAACGACGTGACCGCCGCCGGCATCGAGCTCGCCACCCGCGAAGGCTTCGAGTCCATCGAGCACGTCAAGCGCTACACCGCGCTCGGTTTCGGTACCGACCAGGGCAAGCTCGGCAACATCAACGGTATGGCGATCGCCGCGCGCTGCCTCGACCGCTCCATCCCGGAAGTCGGCACCACGGTATTTCGTCCCAACTACACGCCGGTCACCTTCGGCGCCATCGTCGGGCGCCACTGCGGCGAGCTGTTCGACCCGAAACGCTACACCGCGCTGCACCAGTGGCACGTGGAAAACGGCGCCGAGTTCGAGGACGTGGGCCAGTGGAAGCGCCCCTGGTACTTCCCGCGCACGGTCAACGGCAAGAAAGAGACCATGCACGAGGCCGTGGCCCGCGAGTGTCTGGCGGTACGTGAAAAAGTGGGCATTCTCGACGCCTCGACCCTTGGCAAGATCGACATCCAGGGCCCGGATGCGCGGGAATTCATGGGCCGCGTCTACACCAACAAGTGGGCGCAGCTCGCCCCCGGTCGCGTGCGCTACGGCTTGATGTGTAAAGACGACGGCATGCTGATGGACGACGGCACCACCAGCTGTCTGGCCGACAACCACTTTTTGATGACCACCACCACCGGCGGTGCGGCGGGCGTGCTCGAGTGGCTGGAGCTTTGGCACCAGACCGAGTGGCCGGAGCTTCAGGTCTACTTCAACTCGGTGACCGATCACTGGGCGACCATGACCGTGACCGGCCCGGACGCGCGCAAGCTCTTGTCCGAGCTGACCGACCTGGATCTGGATAAAGAGTCGTTCAAGTTCATGGACTGGCGCGACGCGGTGGTGGCCGACGTGCCGGCGCGCATCTTCCGTATCTCGTTCACCGGGGAGCTTGCCTTCGAGATCAACGTGCAGGCCAACTACGCGCTGCACGTCTGGAAGAAGCTGTTCGAGCACGGCGAGAAGCACGATCTCACGCCCTACGGCACCGAGACCATGCACGTGCTGCGCGCCGAGAAGGGCCTGATCATCGTCGGTCAGGACACCGACGGCTCGGTGACCCCGGAAGATCTCGGCATGCAGTGGGCGATCGGCTACGACAAGCCCTTCCCCTGGATCGGCAAGCGCGCGTTGAGCCGCCCGGACACCGTTCGCGGCGACCGCAAGCAGTTCGTCGGCCTGAAGCCGAAGGACCCGAGCGTGGTGCTCGAGGAAGGCGCGCAGATCGTCTTCGACAAGGAGCAGGCCATCCCGATGGCCATGAAGGGCCACGTGACATCGAGCTACTACAGCCCCTCGCTCGGCCACGGCTTCGCCCTGGCGGTAGTGGTCGAAGGCCGCGACCGCATGGGCCAGACCGTCTACCTGCCGATGCCCGACGGCACCGTGCACGAGGCCGAGATCACAAGCCCCGTGTTCATCGATCCCAAAGGAGAGCGCCAGAATGTCTAACGCGAGCGCAAGAGAGTTCAACACCGTGCCCGCGGGCAACCCGGGCGTCGAGTCGCCGCTGGCGTGGAGCTATCGGCAGCAGAAGGTATCAAGCCCGGCCAGCGCCGGGGTTGTGCTGCGCGAAAAGGCCCTGCTTGGCCATATGGTGCTGCGCGGCGGCGCCATCGTGCTGGACGAAGCGGTACGCCAGGTGCTCGGCATGAGCCTGCCGGCCAAACCCAACACCATCACTCGTGACGAGGCCGGCGAGCGCTCGATCCAGTGGATCTCACCGGACGAGTGGCTCGTGATCGTGCCCGGCGGCGAGGAGTTCGACCTCGAGCACCGCCTTCGTGAATCGCTTGGCGATGCCCACTTCAGCATCGTCAACGTCAGCGGCGGTCAGACCGTGCTGATGCTTGCCGGCGACCACGCCCGGGAAGTGCTGATGAAGACGGTGTCGTTTGACGTGCACCCGAGCGCCTTCCCGGTCGGCAAGGGCGTGACCACGATCTTTGCCAAGGCAACCGTGGTACTGCGCCGCGCAAGCGAGACCGAGTGGGAGCTGGTCATCCGGCGCAGCTTCGCCGACTACTGCTACCGCTGGCTGCTCGATGCAGCATCCGAGTACGGCGTCGACTCACAATAAAAAGTAAACCGGCCGGCCGCGTGCCGGCCGCCCTGACTGCGATGAAGAGAAACGCCATGAGCCGACTGACGGATACCTGGATCATCACCGCCCAGTGCCCCAGCATTCTGGGCACGGTGGATGTCGTGACCCGCTTCTTGAAAGAGCAGCACTGCTATATCACCGAACTCAGCTCCTTCGATGACCGGTTGGGGGAGCGCTTCTTCATTCGTGCAGAGTTTCGCCCGGAGCGTGACGCGTTCAGCGAACACGCCTTCGAGGAGGCCTTTAGCCCCCGCGCTCGCGAATTCGACATGAGCTTCGAGCTCACTCCGCCGGCCAAGCGTACCGGCGCGGTGATTCTGGTCTCGAAGGCGGACCACTGCCTGAACGATCTGCTCTACCGCTACCGCACCGGGCAGCTCGCGCTGGACATCAAGGCGATCGTCTCCAACCATCCGGATCTGGAACCGCTGGCTCGCTGGCACGATCTGCCCTACCATCATCTGCCGATCACCCCGGAAACGAAGGCCGAGCAGGAAGCGAAGGTGCTCGACATCATCGAGCAGACCGGCGCGGAACTCGTTATTCTGGCGCGCTACATGCAGGTGCTCTCGCCGCGCATGTGCGAGCTGCTCGACGGGCGGGCAATCAACATTCATCACTCCCTGCTGCCCGGCTTCAAGGGCGCCAAACCCTACCACCAGGCCTACGACAAGGGCGTCAAGCTCGTCGGCGCCACGGCCCACTACATCAACAACGACTTGGACGAAGGGCCGATCATCGCCCAGGGGGTGGAGCCGGTGGATCACGCCCACTACCCGGAGGACCTGGTGGCCAAGGGACGCGACATCGAGTGTCTGACCCTTGCCCGAGCGATCGGTTATCACCTGGAACGTCGCGTGTTCCTGCATGGCGGTCGTACGGTAGTCTTTGGCAATTAGCGCCTTGCGTTAACGTTTACACTACATCAGCAGAACAATAATCAAGTCTGCTCACTGTCTGGCATGACGGATGGCATCAATCGGTGTTTAGCCTGTCCAATGCCCGGTGAGCCGGCTTTTTATTTCCAGTTCAGAGGTCTTCCATGCCTATCAGTGTCTTCGACCTTTTCAAGATTGGCGTTGGTCCGTCCAGCTCACATACGGTCGGTCCCATGATGGCGGCCTACAAGTTCGCCGCCGCCGTGAATGATGCCGGCGTACTCGGTCGGGTCAACCGTCTGGAAGTGCATCTTTACGGCTCACTCTCGGCCACCGGCGTGGGCCACGGTACCGATCACGCCGTCATCATGGGCCTGCTCGGCGAGCGCCCCGACATGATCGATCCCTCGATCATCGGCGCGGCCATCAGCGATCTGAAAGAGACCCGGCACCTTTCACTTTGCCGACAGGCAGACATCGAGTTCGTCTGGGAACGGGACATGATCTTTCATGAGGAGAGCCTGCCCCATCACCCCAACGCCATGAAGCTCTGCGCCTTCGATCAAGATGGCCGGGCGCTGCTGGAGAACACCTACTACTCGGTGGGCGGCGGTTTCGTGGTGGATCAAAGCCAGGTGGATGCCAAGCTCGAGGACATGGACAGCGCCGAGATCCCCTTCGATTTCAACTCCGCCGAAGAGCTGCTGGCCCTGTGCAAGCGCGAGAACCTGAGCATCAGCCAATTGATGCTGGAAAACGAGAAGACCTGGCGCGGCGAGCAGGAGGTCAGAGATGAGCTCTGGCGCATCTGGCAGGTCATGTGCGAGTGTATCGACAATGGCCTGACCCACGAAGGCGTGCTGCCCGGCGGGCTCAACGTCAAGCGCCGCGCCAGGCAGTTGCACCAGCGCCTGCTGGCCGCCGAACAGAACACCTGCCTGATCGCCACGACTTTCTCCGCCATGGAATGGGTCAATATCTTTGCGCTGGCCGTGAACGAGGAGAACGCCGCCGGCGGGCGCATGGTCACCGCGCCCACCAACGGGGCGGCGGGCATCATCCCTGCCGTGCTGCACTACTACATGAAGTTCCAGGACGGTGCCTCGGAGCGCAACGTGGTGGACTTCCTGCTCGCCGCCGGCGCCATCGGCATCCTGTGCAAGAAGAACGCCTCCATCTCGGGTGCGGAAGTGGGCTGCCAGGGCGAGGTGGGTTCCGCCTGCGCCATGGCCGCGGCGGGGCTTGCCGAGGTCATGGGCGCCACGCCCGAGCAGGTGGAAAACGCCGCCGAGATCGGCCTTGAGCACAACCTGGGCCTGACCTGCGACCCGGTGGGTGGACTCGTTCAGGTGCCCTGCATCGAGCGCAACGCGATTGCCACCATCAAGGCGATCAACGCCGCCCAAATGGCTTTACGCGGCGACGGCACCCACTTCATCTCCCTGGACAAGGTCATCCGCACCATGCGCGACACCGGCCGCGACATGCTCGACAAGTACAAGGAGACGTCCAAGGGCGGGTTGGCGGTGAATGCGATCGAGTGTTGAGCCGGTAACAAAACCGGTCTTGAGACCGGCCTTGATCCAGACCCCGGGCCTGCCCGGGGTTTTCATATTCGGCGAACGATTGATAGAGTCCTTTCCATGCTCAACAAGCTGCAACGTTTTCGGTTTGGACGGCACTCCGGCTGGTATCTTATTCACCGGGTTCAAGCCACGCCCAGGCTTGAACTACAGGAGCGGGTATCCCTGCCCGAGCTTACCAGGGCGGGCTATTACCACCGCGACCCGCACCTGGACAATCTGCTGGTGGACGACCAGAAGCGTCTGGTCTGGATCGATACGCACGTCAAGGCGCTGCCGAATTCGGCCAAAAAACGCGGCGCCCTGCTGGACAACATGCTCACCAACAGCCGGATCGACGACGCCGCCTACCGCACTCAATTACGCGCCCGGCTCGCGCCCTATTTTTGAAACAAAGCGATCAACTCGCTTCACAAGGATTGCTCTAACTTACGTTATCAGCCCGGGATGAAAGCAATTCAAGCACGTTCTCGGCAAGGCGCGCCGGCGCCTCGACCGATGGCACGTGCCCGACGCCCTCGAACACCTCGAGCGGCGCGCCGTCAAGCTCCTCGGCAAGCGCCTCGAGCGTTGCCGGGGGCGTGGCCAGATCGTCGCTTCCGCCCAGCAGCTGCACCTTGACGCCCTTGCCGGCAAGCTGCCCGGTGAAGGTGTCGCGGCCCAGCATCTCGCAGAGTTGGGCGTAGGATTCGTCATCGCCGCGGCCCATCTGCACGCACCAGCCCGCTTTCAGGGCAGGGCTTGCCTCGAACGCCTTCTGAGAAAACCAGCGCGGCACGATCTCCTGGGCCATCGCCGCCAGGCCTTCGTCACGCACGCGGTTCGCGCGTGTGTTCCAGAGTTCCGGATTGCCGATCACCGCACCGGTGTTGGTCAGCGTGGCCGAAAGCAGGCGCTCGCCGTGCACCTTGATCAGTTGCTGGCCCACGACGCCGCCAATGGAAGTGCCGGCGAAGTGAAAGCGCGAAGCGCCGGCCAGATCCGCCAGCGCCAGCGCCTCGGCGGCCAGATCAGCGGGCGTAATGCGCTCACCGTTGGCCGCCTGGCTGGCACCGTGGCCCGGCAGATCCCAGGTCAGCACGCGATAGCGGGGCAAGAGCGCCGGGATGACGTCGTCCCACACCGCCTGGCTCATCCCCAATGGATGCGCCAGCACGACCAGCGGGTTGGTCTGGGCGCCGAGCAGCCGGTAGGCCACGCAGCGACCATTGATTTCCAGAAAAGCCATCGTTGCCTCCTTCAGGCGCGTTCGATCAGCGTGGCAATGCCCTGACCCACGCCCACGCACATGGTGCAGAGCGCATAGCGCTTGCCGCGCTCCTGAAGCTCATGCGCGGCGGTGAGTAGCAGCCGTGCACCGGACATGCCGAGCGGGTGGCCGAGGGCAATCGCGCCGCCGTTGGGATTGACCCGAGGGTCGTCGTCTTTCAGTCCCAGATCGCGCATGCAGGCGAGCGCCTGGGCAGCAAAGGCTTCGTTGAACTCGAACACGTCGATATCGTCGAGGGCAACGCCGGTACGCTCGAGAAGCTTTTTCACCGCCGGTACCGGGCCATAGCCCATGATGCGCGGTTCGACCCCGGCGGTGGCCATGCCGATGATCTTCGCCATCGGTTTGAGACCGTACTGTTTGACCGCCTCCTCGCTCGCCACCAGCATGGCGGCGGCGCCGTCGTTGACACCGGAGGCGTTACCGGCGGTGACGCTGCCACCTTCCCGAAACGGCGTCGGCAGGCTGGCGAGTTTCTCGAGCGAGGTTTCCCGCGGGTGCTCGTCGGTATCGAAGATCAGCGGGTCCTGCTTGCGCCGCGGAATCTCGATGGCAGTGATCTCACGGGCGAAGCGCCCGGCCTTCTGGGCGGCGGCGGCCTTCTGCTGGGAGCGCAGCGCGAAGGCGTCCTGATCTTCACGAGAGATATGGAACTGCTCGGCGACGTTTTCTGCGGTTTCCGGCATCGAGTCGATACCGAAGGACTTCTTCATGACCGGATTGACGAAGCGCCAGCCAATGGTGGTGTCCTCGATCTTCTGGCCGCGCGCAAAAGCGCTGTCGGCCTTGCCCATCACATAAGGCGCGCGGGACATCGACTCCACGCCGCCGGCAAGCGCCAACGCCATTTCACCGGCCTTGATGGCGCGAAATGCGGTGCCTACCGCATCCATGCCCGAGCCGCACAAACGGTTCATGGTGGTGCCGGGCACCGAGGTGGGAATGCCCGCCAGCAGTGATGACATGCGCGCCACGTTGCGATTGTCTTCGCCGGCCTGATTGGCGCAGCCCATGAAGACTTCCTCGATGGCCGCCGGGTCGAGCTCCGGCGCCTCAGCGAGGACCGCCTTGAAGATCGTCGCGGCCATATCGTCCGGGCGAACGGCGGCCAGCGTGCCGCCAAAACGGCCTACCGCCGTACGGCGGGGATGACACAAATAAACATCGCTCATCGTTCTCTCCTGCAACTCAAACGCCTATTGGCCGGCGTGGGCGCGCTCGGTGCGCTCTTTCAGTTCACGCAGAATGGTCAGCTCGTTTTCGCTGGGCTCCGGGGTGGCCTCCAACTGGTCGGCAAAGCGTACTTCCCAGCCGGTGGCGTCCATGACCTCTTCGCGGGTGACGCCCGGATGCAGCGATACCACGACCAGCTCTTTGGTCTCCGGGTCGGGTTTCATCACGCACAGATCGGTGATCACACGGGTGGGGCCTTTACCGATATTGGGTACGTTATCGCGCCCCTTACCGTCGCGGCCAAAACCGAGGGTGGTGACGAAGTCGACCCGGTCAACGAAGGCCCGCCGGGAGTGCTTGAGCGTGATGAACACTTCACCCGCGTTGGTGGCAATCTCGGGCGCCCCGCCGCCGCCGGGCAGACGCACCTTGGGTTCGCGGTAATCGCCGATCAGCGTGGTGTTCAAATTGCAGTACTTGTCGATCTGGGCGGTGCCCAGAAAGCCGACGTCGATCTTGCCGCCCTGCAACCAGTAGCGAAACATCTCCGGCACCGCAACGGTGGTCAGCGCGGTTTCGGCCAGCTCGCCGTCGCCGATGGACAGCGGCAGCACGTTGGGCTTGGTCTGCAGCGTACCGGATTCGTAGATCAGCACCACGTCCGGGGCGTGGGTCAGGCGCGCCAGATTGGCAGCTTCCGACGGCAGGCCAATGCCCACGAAGCAGGTCGAGCCGTTTTCAAGAGCCCGGGCCGCGGTGACGGTCATCATTTCAGAAGAGGTGTACTCGAGACTCATCAGGCGTTCTCCCCTGTTTGATGCACGTTTTCGTCGATCCACCGGGTGAAAGTGTCGCGGTCACGGGCGATGGCGTCCCACTCCTTGTAGAAGCGGTTGCTGCGCCCGTAGTAGCCGTGGGTGTAGGAAGGCAGTGCGCCCTTCTCGGCCACTGCAATGGCGCTGATCGCCCAGCCGGGAATCACGCAGGCGTTGGGGTGGGTGTCGAGGTCGTCGACGATCTCTTCGACCGTGACGATGCTGTGCCTGGCCGCCAGCACGGCTTCCTTCTGCACACCGACGATGCCTTCGACCAGCACGTTGCCCTGGCGATCCGCCCGCTGGGCGTGAACGATCGAGACGTCCGGGCGCACCGACGGTACTGCCGCCAGACGCTCGCCGGTAAACGGGCATTCGATGAACTTGATCTGGTCGTTGACGCTGGGCAGCTCGCTGCCCACGTAGCCGCGCAGCACCGCCAGCGGCAAGCCCGCCGCCCCCGCTTCGAAGGCGCAGGCCATGGCGGCGTGGCTGTGTTCGAGAATCTCGACCTTGTGCGGCCAGCCCTTCTCGACCGCGTCGCGCAGGCGATGAAGCGACCCGACCCCCGGATTGCCGCCCCAGGAGAAGATCACCTTTCTGGCGCAGCCGGCGCCGATCAGCTGGTCGTAGATGATGTCCGGGGTCATGCGGATCAAGGTGAGATCGCGCTTTTGCTGGCGAATCACTTCATGACCCGCCGCGAACGGGATGAGATGGGTAAAGCCTTCCATGGCCACGGTCGCGCCGTCTTCGACGTAGCGCGCCACCGCGTCATGCAAGCTGAGAAACTCGGCCATTGGGTTGCCTCTTGACTATGTATGCCGTTACAGCAAGCCTTGTTCGCAAAACGAACATTGATTTGCAATACGAACAAAATAAAGAGACCTTGGCGCTACGTCAAACCATGAAAAAGGAAGGCCGAGCCTTCCTTTTCATTCATTTTTTTAAATATTCATTTAAAAAACATGCACATATCTAAAACTGAAATATCAAAACTCGAATAGCAGAGAAAAATCACAAGACAAAAGTATTAGAAGGCGTGCTTTCAAAGAGAAATATCAAACGGTAGCCACCGGTGTTACCGGTGACCCGATAGCTCCCGGTAGACGAAGCGGAGGCGCAGTCAGCAAGAAGCGGAAGCGCTGATGCTCGTGCAGCCAATCGGCCAGAGGCGTGAGATACCAGAGCTCTGCAAGCGGCAGACCCAGCTTGAAAAGGCAGTGGTGATGCAATGGCAGTTTGCAGCAATCCTCCGGCGCAATAGCCTTGTCCGCATTCTCGACGGCATAGTTATCGGCGCAAATGGCAACGATGCCGCTGTCGCTTATCCACTGCAGCAGCGACGCATCCGTACCGTCCAGCACGGCGCCGGTTTGCTTGAGTTTTTCGACATCCGGCTGACCCGCCATCTCCAAAAGCGCGTCGGCAAAGCCCGTGCGCAGCACCAGCATGTCGCCGGGTTCAATGGTGACGCCCAGCTCATCCAGCGCGCACATAAGCTCTCTGTAGCCGACAAGCGTGCGCCCATGACCGTATACACGGACCAGATCCACCAACACCCCCCGCCCTTGCATACCGTGAACCGCCATGTTTTCCACCCCCAGCCGCTGGGCGCGAGAGTGGCCCAATGCCTCTTCACCGTCCAGGCGCTGGATATCGGTTTCGGCCCGATAGCCGTTGTAGTAGCACCGCTCGGGCTGGCCATCACCATCGGCGTCGAAAAGTGCCCCTACATGGGCCAGGGAATCCCACTGGGAGGAGTACTGGAGCGACAGTACGACCTGGTCATCGCTGATGACATCGACGAGGCCCGGGTGCAGGTTGGCAAGCGGAAAGTTGAGGTAGTCGTTCTGACCAAGGCTTGTCGGCGCAAGGCGCGGTGGAAAGCGCCGCGGATTGAGCGCATTTCCACCCGGTAAATCCAGCGGCAGCGACAGGCTGAAGACGTTTCCCGTGACGACCTCGCGCGCCCCCTTCAGCACCTGCTCGGGTCCCAGCAGATTGACTCTGCCCAGTTGATCATCAGGGCCAAAATCCCCCCAGTTAGCCCCTTCCGGGCGCTGTTGCCATCGTGGGTCCTGGCTAGTGTTCACCATCGTTACCACTCCTCTTTTCTTCCATTGCGACCGCTATAATGCGCTTCAGGCTATCGCGGCTCTGGTGCTTTTGGCGTTCGATACGCGCTTCATCCCATGGGTAGAACCCTTGCCCGGCCTTGGCGCCCAGCCGCCCTTGCGCCACGTACTCTTCAAGCAAACGGGAAGGCGTGTGAGTATCCTCTAGATCCTCGTACAGGTAGCGGGCAATATTGAGGTGCGTATCAAGCCCGTTGAGGTCGCGCTGCAGCAACGGCCCGCTCAGCGCCAGCCGGACTCCGATGGAGAACTGGACGATCTCGTCCAGCGCCTCGGCATCGACAACACCTTTTTCAAGCAAGGACAGGCATTCACGCATGAGGGCGTGCTGAAGGCGATTGGCGACGAAACCGGGAACGCTCTGCTTGAGAAGTGCAGGCCGCTTGCCAAGAAACGTTAGAAAGGCGCAGGTCCGATGAAGCGTCGCCTGGGCAGTGGCCGCACCGGGAATGACTTCCACGGCGGGAACCAGATCCGCCGGGTTGAAGAAGTGCGCACCGGCCAGGCGTTCGGGGCGGCGCATACCCTGACCAATGGCGTCGATGGAAAGCCCCGAAGTATTGGTCACGATGAGGGTCGTGGGTTCACAGTGCGCTTCGGCCTCGGCGATCACCGCACGCTTGATCGTCAGATTTTCCGTGACACTCTCGATCACGATGCTGCCTTCGCCCTCCGGCGACCAGTGAGTCTGCACATCAAGCTTCCCTGCCACGGCCGGGTCATCCGGGAACGTTCGTTCGATTTCATGACGGCACGCCTCGAGGGCGCTCGCCTGACGATCGATCATGCGTACCGGTAGCCGATGCGCCAGCATCAGCTTGGCAAGCGTGGCCCCCATGGTGCCAGCGCCCACGATCACGGCGCGCTCGATAGGTGGTGTCATGTGTTCTGTTTCTCCTCTGATGTCATCTCGAAGCATCGTCAAGCCGATTTCATCAAGCATTCGATGGGCAGGCGTGCCCTCGACCTTCAGCTCTGATGAGTATGGCCGAAACAGGCTGCGACTAACGTCGCATTGTTAGCCCGCTCAATAAGCTCAATTATTGCTACTATGCGAACACTAGTACGCTATACGTACAAACAAGGTACTTCAACTCCGGGAGAATCACCATGCAGGCCATGGCCAATTTCTTTACTCGTCTGGTCAGCCGCTATATGCCGGACCCATTGGTCATCGCCATTTTTTTGACGGTCGTGACCATGGTGCTCGCCATGCTCGTGGAAGGTACATCGATATTCACCGCTACGCGCTTCTGGGGCGACGGCTTCTGGGGGCTGCTTGCATTCAGCATGCAGATGACCGTCATTCTGCTGGCGGGCTATATTCTGGCCAAAACACCACTGGTCGACCGCCTTCTGGATCGCATCGCGGGCGGGGTCAAGACGCCTTTTGCCGCCATCGTCGTCGCCACGCTGGTCGGCGGGATCGGCAGCTGGCTCAACTGGGGATTTGGCCTGGTGATTGGCGGCATCGTGGCGCAGAAGCTGGCGGTGAAGGTCAAGGGACTGCATTACCCGCTGGTGATCTCGGCGGCATACTCGGGCTTTGCGCTTTACGGTATCGGCCTTTCCGGAAGCGTCCCGCTCTTGATCGCGACAGAGGGGCATTTTCTGGAAGGCGAAATGGGCCTGATCCCGCTTTCGGAAACGATCTTCTCACCCGTTCTGCTGATGACCAGCGCTCTCGTTATCGTCACGCTGCCGCTTTTCAACGCCTGGCTTCACCCCAAACGCCCCGAGGACATCATCGAGATCGACCCTGGCATCGTTGACACGCCAGTCGCTCCCGCCCTGGCTGAGCAACAAGGTGCCACGCTGGCCGAACGCCTTAACCATAGCCGCATCATCGGTATCGGCATCGGCCTGCTGGGCATGCTCTATGTAGGGCTTTACAGCCTCGAGGGTGGATCGCTGAACCTCAATACGGTCAACTTCACCTTCGTGTTTCTCGGTATTTTGTTGTTTGCCTCGCCCGCCCAGTACCTGGCAGCGCTGAACGACGGCGTTCGCATCGTATCGGGCATCATCATTCAGTACCCCTTCTACGCCGGCATCATGGGTATCCTCGTAGGCTCCGGGTTGATGGTCAGCTTTGCCAACCTGTTCGTGGATATCTCGAGTGCGGCGACTCTGCCCATCTGGTCGTTCATCAGCGGCGGCGTCATCAACATTCTAGCGCCTTCCGGGGGCGGCCAATGGGCCGTTCAGGGGCCGGTCATGATCGAGGCCGCCACCGAGCTTGGCGCCTCCCATGCAGCAACGGCGTTGGCGGTACAGATCGGCGATCAGTGGACCAACATGGTTCAGCCCTTCTGGATACTTCCCGTACTCGCCATTTCAGGCCTGAAACTGCGCGACGTGATGGGCTATATGGTGTTGATCCTGATGTACCTGGGCGTCATTTTCGCCGGCGCCGTGGGACTCTGGGGCTATCTGGGCGCGTAATTCCGACCATAGGATCCATGACAATGCCGTACATGATCGAAACCTTCGACAAGCCCGAACACCAAGCGCTGCGCCTCGCAGTCCGGGATGTTCACCTGGCCTACCTGGACGCCCACAAGGAGCGTCTGCTGGCCTGCGGTGCCAAACTCTCCGACGACGGAGCGACCGCCTCCGGGGGGCTTTACCTGCTTGATTGTGAAACGCGCGAAGCAGCAAAAGCCTTCATCGACGCTGACCCGTTCAGCCAGGCCGGCCTGTTCGAGCGGGTCGTCATCTGTCGCTGGCGCAAGGCTTATCTGGATGGTATCGGCTACTTGTAACGCCTTTTGAAACACGTAAAGAGGAGAAATTGCGATGCTATTTCACGTGGAGATGGTGGTCAGTCTGCCCCACGACATGCCCGAGGATGTGGCCAACGAGATCAAGACGCGAGAGCGGCAGTATGCTCAGGACCTTCAGACGCAAGGCAAGTGGCGCCACCTGTGGCGCATCGCCGGCAGCTACGCCAACGTCAGCATTTTTGATGTAGAAAGCAATAGCGAGCTGCATGAGCTCCTCTCGAACCTGCCACTCTTTCCCTACATGGACATCACGGTGAGGCCGCTGTGTCGCCACCCCTCGTCCATTCGCGACGACGATCGTTGAGCGGCCCGTCTCGGTCTCATTTCCCAACTACCAGGAGCACTCATGACGACTCCCTTCGCTGTCGTTACCGGCGGCGCCCGTAATATCGGCCAGGCAATCGCCCTGCGCCTTCAGCAGGATGGCTACCGCGTCATCGTACTGGACATCGTCGAACCTGAAGCACCTTCGCTGAAGGAGCACGCCTATCAGGTCGACCTCTCGGACGTCGCCGCCACCCAGCAGCTCCTTTTGGACGTCACCAAGGACCTGCCCGTCGCCTGCCTGGTCAACAACGTCGGCATCGTGGCGCCCGCGCTGCTCGACGATACCGACATTGATGATTTCGACAGGTTGATGCACCTGAACGTGCGCGCGGCATTGGTCTGCACCAAGGCACTGCTGCCCAAGCTTCGCGAAAGCGGCAACGGGCGGATCGTCTTCAACGCCAGCCGCGTTGTATTGGGCAAGGAGGCGAGAACGCTGTATAGCGCCACCAAGGGCGCCGTACAGTCCATGGCGCGTACCTGGGCGCTGGAACTCGCCCAGGATGGCATTACCGTCAATTGCGTCGCGCCGGGCCCGATTGCCACTACGGCGTTCTGGGAGAACAATCCGCCGGACTCCGAACGCGCGCGGCGCATCATCGATAACGTGCCGGTAGGGCGCATGGGCCAACCCGAAGAGGTCGCCCACGCAGTCAGCTTCTTCTGCGATCAGCGCAGCGGGTTCGTCACCGGCCAGACCCTGTTCGTCTGCGGGGGCGTCACCGTCGGCTGAGCCGCTAGACCACGCCCTTTTCCTGCAAGCGGCGAACCGCTTCGTCGCTTTTACCCAGCAGCCGGGTCAGCACGTCCCGGGTGTCTTCACCCAACGTCGGCGGTGCCTTGGAGTAGCTCAAGGCCGTTTTGGAGTACTTGATAGGGTTGGCAACGCCGGGCACGCTGCCCGTTTTGCCAGGCACGTCGATCTTCATTTCTCGCGCCTTTACCTGCTCATCCTCGAACACTTGAGCAATATCCTGAATGGGCCCACAAGGCACGCTGATGGATTGCAGCAGTGTGGTCAGGGCCGTGCTCTCGAAACCGCGAGTTACGTCACTGATCAATGCGACCAGCGCTTCGCGATGCTTGACGCGCTGAGGATTGGTGGCAAAGCGTGGGTCATCCGCCAGGGAGGCAATGCCCACCGCCTCACAGAAACGCCGGAACTGGCCGTCGTTGCCGATGGCGATGATCACCTTCTCGCCATTCGCAGTCGGAAACGGCTGGTAGGGTACGAGATTGGGGTGGTATTCGCCTGTGCGTTTGGGGGGCGTGTCGCTGCAGAAGTAGTTGAGCGCCTGATTGGCCAGCCAGCTTACCTGCACATCCAGCAGGGCCATATCGATATGCTGCCCTTCGCCGGTCTGGTGGCGATGATGCAGAGCACCCAGAATGGCGACCGCGGCGTTCATCCCCGTGGTCAGATCCGCCACCGCCATGCCCACCCGCTGCGGTCCGGCCCCGGGCATGCCGTCCGGCACGCCGGTGATGCTCATCAGCCCCGCCTGGGCCTGAATCAGGTAGTCATAGCCCGCCATCCTGGCCATGGGCCCGGTCTGGCCAAACCCGGTAACGGAGCAGTAGATGATCGCGGGGTTGATGGCCGAGAGGCTGGCATAGTCGAGCCGCTTGTCGGCGAGCCCCCCGGTCTTGAAGTTCTCCACGACGATATCGCACTGAGCCACCAGTTCATGCAGTAGCGCCTGGCCCTCGGGGCGTGCGATATCGACGGTCACCGAGTGCTTGCCACGGTTGGCGGAGAGATAGTAAGCCGATTGCGGCGGCTGCCCCTCTTCTCCCTGCCACCAGGGCGGCCCCCAGTGGCGGGTATCATCGCCAAGACCCGGACGCTCGATCTTGATTACCTCGGCGCCCATGTCGGCCAGTATTTGCGTGCACCAGGGCCCGGCCATTACCCGGCTCAGATCGAGTACACGTACTCCTTTCAACGGGCCTGGCATAAAACGCTCCTGTTTGTTCTTGATCCGTCCGGCAAGCAGAGTCCGTCTCGATCAATCATGATGGGGATTCATTGCCGAGTGGGTTCGCTTTTGCATGGCGGTCCCTGAAAAAGCGAAACACCGCAAAGGCAATGGAGCCAAACGTGATCGCAATGAAGAACCAGGTGATCGGGCCGCGGACAAACACTGACAGATCGCCATTGCTGATCAACAGTGAACGCCTGAGGTTGTCTTCGAACATCGGCCCCAGGATGAAACCGATCAGAAACGGCGCGGCGGGAATACCCGTGCGATTGAACAGATACCCCACTACGCCAAACGCCAGCATCAGCCAGATATCGAACGTGGCGTTATTGACCGCATAGGCACCGTAAACGCAGAACATCAGAACGATAGGGAAAAGAATCGACTTGGGAATATCGGCGATCAGCGAGAAATACTTGATCGCCGCGTTGCCGACCACCAGTAATATCAAGGAGCTGAACATGATGCCTAAAAACAGTGCATAGATCAGCGACAGATTTTCCTGGAACATGATGGGACCCGGGGTCAGGCCATGCACCATGAACGCTCCCAGAATGATGGCGGTGATGACATCCCCTGGAATACCCAGCGAAAGCAGCGGTATCAGCGTGGCACCCGCTACCCCGTTGTTGCCCGCCTCGGCCGCCGCGACACCTTCGACCTCCCCCTTGCCGAAATTGGCCTTGTTGGGGGAGCGACGGCGAGCATCGCTATAGGAGATAAAGGCTGCCGCCGTTGCGCCGGTACCGGGAATGGCGCCGATGATCACGCCGATCAGGCTGCCGCGAACGATACTTTTCAAAGAGCGCTTGAGCTCGGCCAACGTCATGCCAGCGCCACTAGCTTTTGCCTTGATATGAGGCACTACTTTCTTTCTATAGAACTCGATGATTTCGGGAATCGCAAACAGACCGATCAAAAGCGGAATAAAGGAAATCGAGTCCATCAGGTTGTAGTTACCAAAGGTAAGACGCTGCGACCCGAATACCGAATCGAGTCCGACTAATGACAACAGTATTCCCATCAGCGCCGCCAGAAGTCCCTTCACCATGGAACCACTGGCCAGAGAAATGATGATGGTAAGCGAGAAGCAGATCAGCCAGAAGAACTCGGGCGCGCCAAAGTTGAGCGCTATTTTGGCAAGATAAGCGGCAAAAAATATCAGAGCGATATTGGAAATGAAATCCGCGATGACCGAAGAGAACAGGGCTGTTTTCAACGCCTTTTTGGCATGGCCCTGCTGCGCCATGGGGTAGCCGTCGAGCAGCGTACAGGCCGAGGCGGGAGAGCCCGGCGTACGAATCAGAATGGCGGTAATCGAGCCGCCATACATGCCCCCTTTATAGATTCCCACCAGCAGAAGAATCGCGGCAACCGGCTGCATCGAGAAGGTAAAAGGCAGCGCCAGAGCGACGGCCATGGTCGCCGTCAAGCCCGGGATGGAGCCTACGGTAACGCCGATGACCACGCCAAGCGCAATGGCTATGAAGTTGTCGACACTCAAGAAAAGTTGCAGGACTTCGTTAAGATTTTCCATATATCACCCGGGCAGCGCCGCCAAGAAGTTGTTAATAAGGCATTAGCGGAAGTGGAACATTCATCACATTGACAAACAGCAACGTCACCGCCACAGGAAAAGCCACGGCAAACCCATAGACCCACCAGGTCCTGACAGGGTGTGCGAGAAAGAGAAGGACGGTAGCCAGAATGCCGGTCAGAATGGCGCCCAGAGTTTCGAAAAACAGTACGTAAACCAGAAGGGCCATCACCATGATAACGAAGCGACGCAGAGAGCCCTTGATGAACTTGCGTTCGTCGTTTTCACTTTTGTTGGTTACCAGCAGCCCTTGAAGAATCAGCAAGACTGAAAAGGCCAACATCAGCCAGCTGACGATATTGGGTAGCCAGCGCGGAGACATCATGGGGTTCTGCAATATGGGCGGCTCGCCGATATAGTTCGGCACGAGATAGAGCGCCAGCACTAACGAAACCACCAGCAATACGATGCCGGTAGTAAAATCCAGAGTGTCTTTGATTCTTTTCACGGCACGGTCATCAGAGAATGACATGACAGCCTCTCCACGGGGACAAGCCAAAAAAGCAGTAAAGGCGAAGATCATGACGACCCTCGCCTTCGTTTTTAGAGCGGTTTACTGACTGATACCAGCCTGCTCGGCTACTGCCTGCCAACGCGCCAGATCTTCAATCACGAACTGCTTGAATTCTTCACCTTCCACCTGACCCGGCTGGGCGCCCAATTGCTCGGCAAAATTCAGAAACTCTTCACGCTCCATCACTTCATCGAGCGCATTCTGCATGGCTTCGAATCCCTCTTCCGGGAAGGAGTTATGCGCGATGAGGCCAAACCAGGCCGTGGTCACGAACTGGTCGAGATTGTACTCACCGATTTCGGAGAGTGTGGGTACGTCAGGCAGATAAGGCGAACGCTCTGCAGACGTGACAGCCAGGGCACGCAGGTCGCCGGACTTGATATGCGAATAGACGGTCGGCATGTTCTCGAAGGAGACGTCTACATCGCCACCCAGCAACGCCGGCAGGGCCGCACCGCTTCCCGCAAAAGGCACGGCGGTCATGTCAGACCCTGTCAGCGTCTTGAACAATTCGCCGGACATGTGAATAGAACTGCCTACGCCGCTATGGCTGAACGCCATGTTCTGATCTTGGGCAGCTTCGATAAACTCGACGACCGAGTTGTAAGGACTGCTGGCGGGCACCACCATCACGTTGGGTATATCGATGACGTTCTGGATGAAAACGAAGTCTTCGACAGGGTCATAGGCAAGGTCAGGATAAATGGCGGCGCCGATCGTGTGGCCCGGCGATGCCATCAAGAGCGTATGGTCCGCATCGCGACCGCCACGTGCCAGACGGCCGGTACCCACGGTGGAGCCTGCCCCCGGGCGGTTCTCGACGATGACATTGGTATCCAGTGCATCCTTGAGCAGATCAGCCACACGGCGTGAAAGCACATCGGTGGTGCCACCTGGCGCATAAGGCACGACCAGACGAACGTCTTTTGTAGGCCAGTCGGCAGCGTTGGCGGTCGTGATGGAGGCAGAAACGAGCAGGGCGCTGCCGCAGGCAGCTATACAAGTGGCGCTGATGAGTTTTTTCATTGTATTAACTTCCTGGCGTAGCTGGCTATTTGTTCGCAATACGTACATATATTCGCATTACACACACGCAGACTACTGCGTTATAGCCTCTCTACAAAACACAACTTTAGTAGCATCTGCTCAGCGCTTTTTTATTCATCAGAAAAACAGGAAGGAGAAAATCTGAAAACCGCTGTGTTCGCATAACGAACTATTATCCGATAGAATCGCGTATTACGCTTATTTGATTGGCGAAATCGATACACCTAGGCAGGGAAAACATGCTTGAAGATATTCTCGACCCTGAAAGCCGGGACTTTGTGACAGCGCTTGCCAGCGGCCTGGAAGTCATACGCGCATTCGACTATGAGCATCCACGGATGACGCTCAGCGAAGTGGCCACACGTACAGGCATGAATAGAGCAAAGGCGAGGCGCTTTCTGCTGACACTGCACTCCTTGGGCTATGTGCGTAAACAGCAGCGCTATTTTGAGCTCGCTCCACGGGTTCTGCAGCTGGGCTATGCCTTTTTATCGGCCAACAACTACCGTGGCGTCATTCAGCAATATCTGGAAGACATCACACTGGAAATCGGTGAGTCCTCCTCTTTGGGCGTACTGGATGGCGAAGACGTCATTTACGTCGCACGCTCAGCCGCCAAGCATCGCTTGATGGCCATTACGCTATCCGTGGGCACTCGATTACCTGCTGCGCATACGTCCTTGGGGCGGGTGCTTCTCGCCCAGCTCGATGGCGCTGAACTGGATACTTACCTGGCCAACCTCAAGCTGGAAAAACATACGGAAAAAACCATTACCGATATAGATAAGTTGAGGCATCAAATCATTACCGCACGTCAGCAAGGGTATGCCATCGCTGATCAGGAACTTGACCCTGGATTACGCTCCTTGGCCGTGCCTGCCTTTGATGCCAAAGGCCACCTGATCGGCGCCATCAATGTCAGCACAAACGCAGCCAGGGTAGATCTGGATACGCTGCTGGGTCGCTACTTACCTATCATGCAGAAAAAGGCTGCCCAAATCAGGCTGAACATCAATTAACCCCAGAGAAGATACTTTTCAGGCCTTGAAGGCTAAACCGCCATCTATTTTTTATAAGCCTTGATGATTGACTCTAACGCTACCAAGTATCCCTGTATGCCTAGTCCGGCGATGACGCCGTCCGCACGCAGCGAGATATAGGAGTGGTGGCGAAAGCTTTCGCGTTTATGCACGTTGGAAATATGCACTTCGATCACTCGGCCATCGAAGGCGTTGAGCGCATCCAGAATGGCCACCGACGTGTGCGTATAGGCCGCCGGGTTGATGATGATCGCCTGGGTACCATCAAGCCTTGCGTCATGAATGGCATCGATCAGCACGCCTTCATGATTACTTTGCTGACACTCGATGTCCCACCCGGCTGCTACCGCCTTTTCACGTAGCAGGCTGTTCACGTCGTCCAGCGTTTCAGCGCCATAGATTTCCGGCTGCCGAGTACCCAGCAAGTTGAGATTGGGGCCGTGAAGTACCAGAACACGTGGCGTAGTCGGCATGCGTATTTCCTTGTCTGTCCATCGCGTCTGGCGGTCAGTTACTCACCAACGCTTTAATAGCTTCATGCTACATTAGTACGCTTTAGAAATGCAGCAGGTTAGTTGGCCTATGACCCTCCCCCTCTATCTGGGCCTGCCCATGTGGGCCAACCAAGATTGGCAGGGCAGCCTTTACGCCCGCCATGCCAGAACCGATCTGCTTGGCGACTATGCCAGCGTGTTCTCGAGTGTCGAGGGCAACACCACCTTCTACAGCGGCGCGCCCAAGGCGCAAACGGTTTTGGCTTGGGCGCGGCAGGCCCCGCCCCACTTTCGCTTCTGCTTCAAGCTGCCGTCAAGCGTCACCCATGACCAGCGCCTGACCAATCTTGATGCGGCCTGGGCGTTTCTGGATGCCCTTGCCCCGCTGCATGATCGCCTTGGCCCGACCATGGTTCAGCTGCCGCGCGATTTCGGCCCTGACGAACTGCCGCACCTGGAGGCGCTGCTGGCTCGCTGGCCTGCGCATTTGCCTTGCGCCGTGGAGGTCCGACACCCGGCCTTTTTCCACAAGGGCGACGCCGAAAAAGCCCTTAACCAATTGTTGATAACTTATTGCGCCAATCGCGTGATGCTGGATGTACGCCCACTGTTTTCAACGCCTGCCGATGGCCACCCAGGGCTTGCCCACGCCCAGCAGGAGAAGCCGAAACTCCCGCTGCACGTGCTTTCCACAGGGAATTTTCCGGTCATTCGCTTTATCGGGCATATTGACAAAACCATCAACAAGCACTACTTCACTCCTTGGAAAGCCCGCCTCGAGCTGTGGATAAGTCAGGGGAAAACCCCTTTCTTATTTGTGCATACTGCGGATAATCGCGAGTCCCCTGACATGGCCCGAACGCTCTACAACACCCTTGGCAAAACCACCTGCCTGCCACCGCTTGCCCCCTTCCCCGGCGAGACACAAAACCCGCTGTTTTAGCTTAACGTTGATCGAACCTAACTGGCACGGGCTCGCCTGATCGGATAAATTGCGCATACTTTCGATAAGCACAGGCTCTCTGCGCCTATCGAACATGCGTAAATGGGGCGCATAGCGACTTATTACAATCTAACTAACTTGTAGGTGATGTATGGCAAAGCTTGCACATGCACAATGGTCATCGAAGATGGGCTTTGTGCTGGCTGCTGCGGGATCGGCAGTAGGCTTGGGGAATATCTGGCGCTTTTCGTACATGACAGGCGAAAGCGGCGGTGCTGCCTTCGTGCTGGTCTATCTGGCGTGTGTAACTCTGGTGGGCCTGCCCATTCTGGTGGCGGAGTGGATGATTGGCCGCCGAGGCCAGAAAAACCCGATCAATACCATGGCAGAGCTCGCCAGCAGCCACGGTCGCGCGCGCGCGTGGGCATCGATTGGCATCAGCGGCGTCTTGGCTGCATTTCTGATTCTCTCTTTTTACAGTGTGATCGGCGGCTGGTCGCTCAACTATACGCTGGGCTCGGTGATTGGCACATTCGACGGTCAGGATGCCGATACGGTGGGCGCTATCTTCGGCGATCTGCTGGACAGTCCTAAAACGCTGCTCATTTGGCATACCGCTTTCATGCTGCTGGTCATCGGGATCGTGGCACGTGGCGTCACCAAGGGGCTTGAAGCAGCGTCACGTATCCTGATGCCCGCGCTGATCGTTCTTCTCTTGATTCTGGTTGGCTATGGCATAGCAAGTGGCTACTTTGGTGAAGCACTGAGTTTCATGTTCAGCCCTGACTGGGAGGCGCTGAATGGTGGTGTTGTGCTTGCTGCCATGGGTCAGGCCTTCTTTACCCTCTCTTTGGGGATGGGCATCATGATGGCCTATGGCTCTTATCTGGGCGAAGACGTCAATCTGATCAGCACCGCGCGTACCGTTATCATTCTGGATACGGCGATTGCCCTGCTGGCGGGCCTTGCGATCTTCCCGATCGTATTCGCCAACGGGTTAAGTGCAAGTGAAGGCCCAGGCTTGATCTTCATTACCCTGCCTCTGGCGTTTGGCAACATGTCCGGCGGCACGATTCTTGGTCTGATGTTCTTCTTGCTGCTGACGTTTGCGGCACTGACCTCTGCGATTTCACTGCTGGAGCCAGTCGTTGAAACGCTGGAAGAGCGCACGTCCTTGAGCCGGATTGGCGCAACGCTGGTAAGTGCCATCGCGGTGTGGTTACTCGGGGTGGCCGCCCTACTGTCATTCAATGTCTGGTCCGATGTACTGCTGTTCGGCCTCAATATCTTTGACTTCCTCGATACCTTCACCAGCAAGATATTGCTGCCGTTGACGGGACTTGGCGCGATCATCTTCTTCTCGCTCTGCCTGGACAAGGAAGAAGCGCGCAAGGAACTTCGCTTGGATATCTATGACTTCACCCTGTGGAACCTGCTCGCGAAGTATGTCGCTCCACTGGGTGTCATTGTGGTCTTTCTAACCGGCTTGATCTAAACCGCACCTTGCCCTGCCAAACGGCAGGGCACGTATGGCCAGCAGCTTCCGGCTAGTGCAACTCGCTCTCTTGCGGCTCTTCTTCATCAGGCAAGGGAGCGATATCCCGCGACAACTTCTGAAATTCCCGATGCAGTTCTATTCCTCGCCGCGCTCTCAGGTTGCGCTGGGCGGCGCTACGCTGGCGCTGAACATGCTCGACGACTTCCATGCTCATGAAGATGTCCAAAAGCTCGCTTTTTACCGAGGTGATTCGTTCGACGTTTTTCATGATCGACGTGCCTCCAGGTGAATATGCCTTCGTCCACCTGCATCCGTGACGCTATCAAATGATGCAGTGCGGCACTTCACTTCTTACTATAACCTACTTGACAAAATGATGACGAAACAGGAAGAGATACCCCAACGCACTTTAAACGCTTGAGCGGTACGGGTTTCACTGCCCATTTTCGCCACTCCTCAGGCATACTGAGGCAAACGCCGTGGTAGCGGCAGAACAAACGAGGAGCTTATCGTGAGTCGCGCCCTGTTCGATGAAATGAGACGCCGCATGGAGCACTTTCGCCGCTCCGAGCAGAAGGTAGCGCGGTTTGTACTGCGCAATCCCGACGAAGTCATCCACATGCGTATCGTGGACCTGGCCACCGAGGCGGGCGTGAGCGAGCCGACCGTGGTGCGGTTCTGCCGGGCACTGGGCTGCAACGGCTTTCAGGATTTCAAGCTGCAGCTGGCGCAGATGCTGGCCTCCGGCAGCCAGTTTGCCCAGTTCTCGATGAACGACAGCGACTCGGTGGCGGAGTTTTCCCACAGTATCTTCGACTCTACCGTGGGCACCTTGCTTTCCGTACGCGACCGGCTCGACAACGATGCACTCGGCCGGGCGGTGAACGCCCTGGCCATGGCCAATCGGGTGGAGTTCTACGGTTTCGGGGCCTCGGGTGCGGTGGCCTTCGACGCCCAGCACAAGTTCTTTCGCCTGCAGATCTCCACCTCTGCCTACGCCGACCCGCACATGCAGAACATGTCGGCGGTGACCCTGAAAGAGGGCGACGTGGTGGTAGCCATCTCCCAGACCGGGCGTACCAAGGCGCTGGTGGCCAGCGTGCGCCTGGCCCGTGAAGCGGGCGCCACGGTCATCGGCCTGTGCCCCAGCGGCTCGCCGCTGGCCGAAGAGGTCAGCCTGCCGCTGTATATCGATGTTCACGAAGATACCGAGATCTACACGCCGCTCAGTTCACGCATAGCTCATCTGGTGCTGATCGATGTGCTGGCCGTGGGCGTTGCCAAGACTCGCGGGCCCAAGCTTGCCGAACAGCTCAAGGCGGTGAAGAAGAGTCTCAATACGCTGCGCTACCCCGAAGAGAACTGATCGCTGCACCGCCCGCGGCTCAAAGTGAACGCCTGTATGCACAGCCAGTGTGCTTGCTGTGCTAGACTAAGCGCCCATTTTCGATCCGGCAGCGGCTTTTATGGACGACGTCACGGCGATACTCGATCAGCTCAACACCGCCCAGCGCGAGGCGGTCAGCGCCCCCCAGGGCAATCTTCTCGTCCTGGCCGGTGCCGGCTCGGGTAAAACCCGGGTGCTGGTACATCGTATCGCCTGGCTGATGCATGCCGAAGGCCTCTCGCCCTACGCGCTGCTGGCGGTTACCTTCACCAACAAGGCCGCCCGCGAGATGCGCACGCGTCTGGAGGCGCTGCTGGGCATCTCCATGCGCCACGTCTGGGTGGGCACCTTTCACTCGATTGCCCACCGCCTGCTGCGCACCCACTGGCAGGATGCGCGCCTGCCGCAGAATTTCCAGATCATCGATTCCGACGACCAGCTGCGGCTGATCAAACGGCTGCTCAAAGACTACTCGATCGACGACGAGCGCTACCCGCCACGCCAAGTGCAGGCCTTCATCGGTGGCTGCAAGGAAGAAGGCCTGCGCCCTCATCAGGTCAATGTGGATGGCGATGGCTACATGGCGCAGATGGTCGAGCTTTACGAGCGCTACCAGCTGACCTGTGAGCGCGGCGGCCTGGTGGATTTCGGCGAGCTGCTGCTTCGAAGCCTGGAGCTGCTGCGCGACAACCCGCCGCTTCTGAACCACTACCGCGAACGCTTCGGCCACGTGCTGGTGGATGAGTTTCAGGATACCAATACCCTGCAGTACGCCTGGCTGAAGCTCTTGACCGGCATGCAGACGCCCATGACCGCCGTGGGCGACGACGACCAGTCGATCTACGGCTGGCGGGGCGCCAAGGTCGAGAACATCCGCCGCTTCGAAGAGGAGTTCCCTCAGACCCATATCGTGCGCCTGGAGCAGAACTACCGCTCGACCAGCGCCATTCTGGATGCGGCCAACGCCCTGATCAGCCATAACAGCGAACGGCTGGGCAAGAACCTGTGGACCGACGGCATCGAGGGAGAGCCGATCTCGGTCTACGCCGGGTTCAACGACCTGGAAGAGGCACGCTATATCGTCGATACCATCAAGGAGAAGGTCGATGAAGGCGTCAACCGGCGCGATATCGCGATTCTCTACCGCTCCAACGCCCAGTCCCGGCTTCTAGAGGAGACCCTGATCCGCCAGGGGATGCCCTACCGCATTTACGGCGGGCACCGCTTCTACGAACGCCTGGAAATCAAGAACGCCCTGGCTTACCTGCGCCTGCTGCTCAACCGCGACGACGACGCTTCCCTTGAGCGGGTGATCAACGTGCCTACCCGCGGTATCGGCACGCGCACCGTGGAGATTCTCCGTCTGCGCGCCCGCGAACAGAGCATTTCACTATGGCAGGCGCTGCATGATGCGCTGGGCGATGGCACGCTGAAAGGCCGCGCCGCCAACGCCGTGCAGACCTTCGCCAACCTGATCGAGCAGCTCGACAACGATGCCGCGGGCCTGACGCTGCATGAAATCATCGATCATGTCACCGAGCACACCGGACTGATCGAGCATCACAAGAGCGAGCGCGGCGAAAAGGGCCAGGCACGGGTGGAAAACCTCGAGGAGCTGGTCACCGCCGCGCGCGCCTTCACCCAGGGCGATGCCTTTGAAACTCCCGAAGCGGGTGAGGGCATGGCGGCACTCGAGGCCTTTCTTTCCGAAGCGGCGCTCAACGCCGGCGACCATGAAGCCGAGGAGTTCGAGGACAGCGTGCAACTGATGACGCTGCACTCCGCCAAGGGGCTGGAGTTTCCGGTAGTGTTTATCGCCGGGGTGGAGGAGGGTCTGTTCCCGCACAAGATGTCGATCGAGGAGCCGGGGCGGCTCGAAGAGGAGCGCCGGCTATGCTACGTGGGCGTGACCCGCGCCATGCAGAAGCTTTACCTGACCCACGCCGAAACCCGTCGCCTGCACGGCAAGGAAGTCTTTCCCCGGCCATCGCGCTTTCTGCGCGAGCTGCCGCCGCACCTGCTTGAAGAAGTGCGCCTGCGCGGGCATATCTCCCGCCCGGTGACAGCGGCGCGAACGAGCTTTGCCCAGCAGAGCGTCGAGAGCGATGGCGACCTGCCGGCGCTGCACGTTGGCCAGCGCGTGGATCATCCGGTGTTTGGCGAAGGGGTGATCCTCAATGCCGAAGGCGAAGGTGCCCGAGCTCGCGTGCAGGTGAGTTTCGAGGGTGAGGGGGTCAAGTGGCTGGTGCTTGGGTTTGCCAAGCTGACACCGCTCTAGCGCTACCTGCGGGGCGGGGAGCGGCTTGCCCAATAAAACATGATTAGCGCATACTGACGGGCGGACACTTGCGCTCACGTGCAATTACACAAAAATCATGCTTTCTCGGAGTTATGCCCGCCATGCAACGCCGCCAATTTTTGAAAACCGCCGGCCTGGGTGCCGCCGGTGTCGCCGCCGCGCCTTTCGTCAGCAGCGCCCACGCGCAAGAAACCTATACCTGGGACATGGTCACGTCCTGGCCGAAAAACTTCCCGGCGCTGGGTACCGGCGCCAACGACTTTGCCAAGCGCGTCGAGCAGCTCTCGAACGGTCGGATGACCATTCGCGTACACGGCGCCGGCGAGCTGGTGCCCGCTCTGGAAGTCTTTGACGCCGTTGCCGCGGGCACCGCTGAAATGGGCCACTCCACGCCCTACTACTGGCGTGGCAAGGTAGCGGCAGCGCAGTTCTTTACCGCCGTGCCCTTCGGCATGACCACCACCGAGATGAATGCGTGGCTGTATCACGGCGGTGGTCAGGAGCTGTGGGACGAGATCTACGCCAAGCACAATCTCAAGCCGTTTGCCGTGGGCAATACCGGCCCGCAGATGGCCGGCTGGTTCAAGAAAGAGATCAATTCCCTTGCCGACATGCAGGGCCTGAAACTGCGTCTTCCGGGCCTGGCCGGGGAAGCCATGAACGGCATCGGCGTCAGCACCGTCAACCTGCCGGGGTCTGAGATCTTCACCTCGCTGCAGACCGGCGTGCTGGACGCCGCCGACTGGGTAGGCCCCTACAACGACATGGCGTTTGGCCTGCACCAGGTGGCCGACTACTACTACACCACGGTGTGGAACGAGCCGACGGCCACCGTCGAGACCATGATCAACATGGACGCCTGGAACGCGCTGCCGGAAGATCTACAGGACGTCATCCGCGAAGCGGCACGTGCCTCCAACCTGGCGATGTTCACCGAGTTCGCCTACCGCAATGCCCAGGCGCTCGAAACCCTGGTCGACGAGCACGGTGTGCAACTGCGCGAGCTGCCCGAAGACGTGATTCAGGCGCTTTACGAGTCGTCGCAGAACGTGATTCAGCGCCAGGTGGAAAGCGATGAGGACTCCCGCCGTGTGTATGAATCCTACTCGGCGTTCCAGCAGGTGATGCGCCCGTTCAGCGATATCGGCGAGTATGCCTACTTCAAGGGTCGCGAACAGGTCACCGGTTAAGGCCTATTCCTTTCGACCGATGCCGACAGGGGCGCTCAGGCGCCCCTGTCGGCGTGCTGGATGCCCTGGTTCCATCAGCCGTGAACGGCGCGGATGCGGCCATTGTCGTCCAGCGCCACTCGCACGAAACGCGCCTCGGTCACTTTCTGGCGCTCTTCAAGGCGTCGAGCATGGGGCGGGCGCACCCACACCTCCACAATGATCCTGATCGAGCTGTGCCCAATCTCCTGTACCTGGGTATAGACGCTCACCATCGACCCCACGCGTACCGGACTCAAGAAATCCATCGACTCGATGGCCACGGTTGCCGTGCGCCCGCCGGCCTCGCGTCCTGCGGCAAGCTCGGCGGACTGGTCCATGTGATTGATCAGCCAACCGCCCGGAATATCGCCGTAAAGATTGGTATCCTGTCGAGAAGCCAGCAATTTCAGGGTGAGTTGGCCTTGAGGGGCCGGGGCATCGTCCAGATCGGTTTCCAAGAGTGTCATGAGTCGGTCGCTTAAAAGGTTTATTGTTGTGGTACTGCTGCATCGCAATATTATAAGGGCGCCAGATCAAGCATACGAGGAGAAACGTTTGAAGCGTATCGGTTTACCACGCAGCCGGGCCTTTCGCTGGCGCGCTGCTCTCGCCGTGGCGCTCATGCTATGCGCATCCATGGCCTTTGGGCAACCACAACCCATCAGCGGTACGCTCAGCGCCATCGGCTCGGATACCATGGCGGGTCTGACGCTGCGTTGGGCAGAAGCGCTGACCAACCGCTACCCGGAAGTCAGCGTACAGTTTCAGGCAACTGGCTCGGCAAGCGTTCCACCGGCCCTGACCGCTGGCACCACTCGCCTGGGCCCCATGTCGCGGCCCATGAATGAAGCGGAGCGCCAGGCATTCATCGACCGCTACGGCTATCCGCCGCTGGCGCTGAGAGTCGCCAAGGATGCCCTGGTGCTGGTGGTGCATCGCCATAACCCGCTGAACGCCATTACCCGCCAGCAGGCCGATGCCATCTTTTCCACCGATCAGGCCTGTGGCGCCAGCACGCCCATTCACCGCTGGGAAGAGCTGCCTGCGACCCGTGACTGGCCTTACGGGCATATCGCTCTGCATGGGCGCAACCTGGCCTCGGGAACCCACGGGCTGTTTCAGGCAGAAGTATTGTGCGGCGGCCATTTTCGGCCGGACATCAGCGAACATCCGGGTTCGTCGGCGGTAGTCGCTGCGGTGGGCGAGTCACCCAGCGCCATGGGCTACGCCGGCTACAACCATCTGACACCCATGGTTCACGCGCTGCGCCTGATCACTCAGGATGGGGCTGAAATCGCCCCTACCGAGCAGACCATACAGCGCAACGAGTATCCGCTGGCGCGCGACCTCTACCTGTATGTGAACCTGCCGCCAGGCGAGTCGCTGCCGCCTGCCGACCAGGCTTTCTTGTCCCTTATCCTCTCCGAGGAGGGCCAGCAGATTGCGCGCGCCGCCGGTTTCGTACCGCTACCTGAAAGCGAGCTTGCCACCCAGCTTGCCTGGTAAATCACCATCATCTAACTGTCATAAAAGTGATGTAGAGTAAGGAGAGTTCTTATGCAGACGATGGTCGTGACGCCTGTGACCCCGCTATGAAGTTGCCATGATCCCACCACGCGCGCCGGTTTCTCATCAGCCGCTACGCCAGCTCAAAAACCGTATTGCCACCGGATTGATTACCGCCGGCGGTATCGGCGTGCTGCTGGCCATTCTGGCCATCGGCGTCTTTCTCGTCTGGGAAACCCTGCCGCTGCTGGGCCTTGATCAGACGTTTGCGCTGGTCAAGCTGTCACCGCTGGCCTGGGGCACGCTGAAGGCCGCCCTTGCCGCCATGCTGTTTGCCCTGCCGATTGCGCTGGGAGCAGCCATGTATTCAGCCCTGTTCATGTCGGCACGCCTGCGTAGCCGTATCAAGCCTGCGCTTGAAATGATGGAAGCCATCCCCGGTGTGGTCATCGGGTTTATTGCCGGCCTGGTGCTGGCGCCCTGGGTAGAGCGTCATCTGGCCAGTACGCTGGTGGTGCTGGTGTGGCTGCCGCTGAGCGCAGGGCTGGCCGGGGTTCTCTGGCACCTGCTCTCCTCGCGCCTGCGCCAGGGCCTGCCGCTCTCCTGGGCCGGCTTGTGGCTGGTGCCCTGGCTTGCCGGCATGCTGATGCTGGCACTGTGGCTCGCCCCGCTGCTGGAAACCATGCTACCCGGTGGCGACCTTCGCCAGTGGCTGGAACAGCGCTGGGGGCTGGATTACGCCACGCGTAATGCGCTGGTCGTGGGCATCGCCATGGGGTTTGCCGTCATCCCCAGTATTTATGCGCTTGCCGAGGATGCACTCGCCGATGTGCCCCATGCACTGATGGAAGGCGCACAGGCGCTCGGCGCCAGCCGTTGGCAGGCACTATGGAAGGTCGCACTACCCGCGGCCGGGCCCAGCATCTTTTCGGCGGTGATGATTGGCGCCGGGCGCGCCGTGGGGGAAACCATGATCGTGCTGATGGCCAGCGGTAATACCGCCCTGTTCAGCGCCAGCCCCTTCGAGGGAATGCGTTCGATGGCCGCAGCCATCGCCATCGAGCTGCCCGAAGCCTCGCCCGGCGGGCTGACCTATCGCTACCTGATACTCGCCGCGCTGGTGCTGTTCATCTTCACGTTTCTGGTCAACACTCTGGCCGAAATGGTCCGCCTGCGCATGCGCCGCCGCTACCAGAAAGCGGGGCGCTACTGATGCGCCGTCAATTCACCGCTTCCTCCCTGCGCCTGCTCGACAGGCTATGGCCCTGGCTGTGCGCGGCAAGCGTTGCGCTGTCGCTGCTCATGCTGACGGCACTGCTTTCGCTGCTGCTGGTGCGCGGGCTGGGGCATTTCTGGCCCGCTACGCTTGAAGAGGTCACGCTGCGCTCCGGCGAGGTGGTAACAGGCGAGGCCATCCGCGAAACATCACTGCCTCAAGAGGCCGGCGCTGAACGCCTCTACTTCACGGGCAATCGCGATGTGTCGGGCGCCAACTGGCGCTGGCTGGCGCTGGACGATATTGTCCAGCGCACCACGCCTGAGGCGCTTGTTCGCCTGGAACGCACCCCCTGGGGCGACTTCATCGGCCGCCTGGTCGGCATAGACGCAGAAGGCGAACAGCTCGAGGGCCAGCCGGCCTGGGAGTACCTGACCGCTGCCCTGGCGCTGCCCGCCAGCCAGCGCCCGTCGGGAGAGCTGGTCCTGGCCACCGCCGACGGACAGATCCTGCGTCAACCGCTGGCCAGCATCAGCCACGCGACGGCTCCCAATGCCATGACGTGGTGGCAGAAAACCAGCGCCTGGGGCCAGCGCGTCTGGCAGTTCTTGAGTGAGGGCCCACGGGCCGCCAACACCAGCGGCGGCGTCTGGCCGGCCATCTTCGGCACGCTGCTGATGGTGATCCTGATGTCGGTCATCGTGACACCTTTTGGCGTGCTGGCGGCAATCTATCTTAACGAGATCGCCCATCAAAACCGCCTTACCCGTCTGGTCCGCATCGGTGTGCGCAACCTGGCCGGTGTACCCTCCATCGTCTACGGCGTGTTCGGCCTTGGCGTATTCGTCTATGGCATCGGCGGCTCGC
Organism: Vreelandella aquamarina; assembly: GCF_020075495.1. Lineage (GTDB taxonomy): Bacteria > Pseudomonadota > Gammaproteobacteria > Pseudomonadales > Halomonadaceae > Vreelandella > Vreelandella aquamarina_A. The sequence goes on along the minus strand of NZ_JABYQT010000004.1, from coordinate 161,533 downwards.
TGGACAGCTGGTTCTTCAGCAATACCCTGCCCTCGCCCACGTTCGGCACGGGCGGGTTGCTGTGGGCGTCTCTGACGCTGGCCCTGTTGACGCTTCCGGTGGTGATCGTGGCCACCGAAGAGGGCCTGGCGCGGATTCCCGATGCCCAGCGTGAAGGCGCCGTGGCCCTGGGCGCCACGCGCCTGGAAATGCTGATGCGTATCGTGCTGCCCATGGCCGTTCCCGCCATGCTGACCGGGGTGATTCTGGCCGTGGCCCGCGCCGCCGGCGAGGTGGCGCCACTGATGCTGGTGGGTGTGGCCAAGCTCGCCCCCCAGATGCCGGTCGACGGTGAATTTCCCTACCTGCACCTGGAGCGCAAGTTCATGCACCTTGGCTATCATCTGTTTGATACCGCCTTTCACGGCGAAGATGTGCAGGCCGCCATGCCGCTGGTATATGCCACGGCCCTTCTTTTGGTGCTGATCGTGCTGGTGCTTAATCTAACTGCCATATTTCTGCGTCATTATTTCAGGCGCCAACGGGGAAACGAATGCTAGCGTCATTAGACTCAGCCAACGCTTCACAGGCGCCGGTGACGCACTTTCCAGCCGAGCACCGCGCCCTGAGCATCGAGCGCTTCAGCCTTGCCTATGCAGGCAAGCCGGCGCTGCGCGAGCTTAGCCTTGATGTGCCGCGTCATCGGGTAACCGCGTTCATTGGCCCATCCGGCTGTGGAAAATCGACGCTTTTGCGCGCCATCAACCGCCTGCACGATCTCAATGAGAGCGTCGAGCACAGCGGGCGGATCGAGCTCGAGGGCCAGGATATCTACGCCCCCAGGACCAACGTGACCGAGCTTCGCCGACGGGTAGGCATGGTGTTCCAGACGCCCAACCCGTTTCCCATGTCGATCTATGAGAACGTCGCCTTTGGCCTGCGCCTGCAGCACCGTCTGCCCAAGCGCCAGCGCGACGACATCATCGAGTGGGCACTGACCTCGGCGGCATTGTGGGACGAGGTAAAGGACCGCCTGCATCGCTCGGCCTGGCAGCTCTCCGGCGGACAGCAGCAGCGTCTGGTCATCGCCCGCACGCTGGCCGTTCAGCCCGACGTGCTGCTGCTCGACGAGCCGGCATCGGCACTGGACCCTATTTCAACCCTGAAGATCGAAGAGCTGATCCGCAACCTCAAGTCGCAGCTGACGCTGATTCTTGTCACGCACAACATGCAGCAGGCCGCCCGCGTATCCGACTACACCGCCTTCATGCACGGCGGCGAGCTGGTCGAATACGGGACGACCGATCAGGTCTTCACCAACCCGCGCTTGCAGCGCACCGAAAACTACATCACCGGCCGCATGACGTGAACCATCATCAGGCCTAACCGACAAGCCATCAGGAGCGCTCAATGGATATTACGAGCAATACCCACAGCCAACATATCTCGCGCCAGTTCAATCAGGAACTGGAAGAGCTGAAAACCCACCTGATGGCCATGGGCGGCCTGGTGGAGAAGCAAGTGCAGGACGCCGTGCACGCCTTGCTGGAAGGCGACACCCGCCTGGCCGAGAAGGTTCGTGACAATGATCGTCAGGTGAACGAACTGCAGCTGCAGATCGATGACGAGTGTACACGTGTGCTGGCACGCCGCCAGCCGGCGGCGTCCGACTTGCGCCTGGTACTGGCGGTCATTCGCGCCACTTCGGATCTCGAGCGCATTGGTGACGAGGCCAGCAAGATCGCCCGCAATGCGCTGCTGTTGAGCGAAAATACCAGCACCGTACGCGGTCTGATCGAGGTTCGCCATATCAGCGAGCACGTGCGCAAGATGCTGCGCGATGCGCTGACCGCATTTGCCCGCTTCGACACCGAGCTTGCCATGCAGGTCGTGCATGAGGATGAGCTGGTGGACGATGAGTATGGCAGCGCCATGCGCTCGCTGATGACCTTCATGATGGAAGACTCCCGCGCCATCAGTTCGGTTCTCAGCATCATGTGGGTACTGCGCGCCCTGGAACGGGTGGGCGATCATGCCAACAACCTGGCAGAGTACGTGGTGTATCTGGTGAAAGGCCTGGACATCCGTCATAGCGACCTGGGCAGCGTGGATCAGAAGATGCTGAAAAAGCCTTGACCCACCCGGCAATTCCTCATGCAATACGTCCGGGCTGATGCCAGCCTGGACGCCGATTCATGAGGACACAGTACCATGTTGAATGCCATGACAGCGCTCGGCCAGGGCACGCGCCTGGTCTATCAAAAGGGGTTGCGGCGATATATCTTTCTCCCCATTCTGGTCAATGTCATCGTTTACGCGACGCTGTTGAGCGTCGTCATCACCCGCTTCTCGGGTTGGCTGGATCACTGGATGTCACTGGTGCCCGGTTGGCTTGACTGGCTCTCCTGGCTGATCTGGCCGTTGTTCGTAATCAGTCTGCTGGCGGTGGTGTTTTTTACCTTTACGCTGATCACCCACCTCATTGCCGCCCCCTTCTACGGCTTTCTTGCCGCCAAGGTGGAAGTGCAGGCCACCGGACACATTCCGCTGGATGACAGGAGTCTTGCCAGGACCGCCATCGATGCGCTGGGCCGAGAGCTGGTCAAGCTGGCATATATCGCGCCCCGGGCCATTGCCCTTTTCGTCATCAGCTGGATTCCCGGCGTGAACCTTTTCGCTCCACTGCTCTGGGGGCTGTTTTCCGCTTGGATAATGGCGATTACCTATCTGGATTATCCGATGGATAACAACAAGGTCGCCTTTAGCGACATGCGCCGGCGGCTTTCCAACCACTGGTGGCAAAGCTTGACCTATGGCGGACTGGTCACCCTGATCACCTGGATACCGCTTGCCAACCTGTTCTTGATTCCAGGCGCCGTGGCGGGGGCGGTATTGATGTGGGATCAGCACTATCGAACAGCGCGTGAGCTGACGGCACAGGACACGACCGATCGCCTACGCCATAACGCAAAGACCCCGCCGTAGCGGGGTCTTTCACACTCTTGTGGATACAACGTTCAGCTTACCACTCCGTGCTGTCACCCTCATCGCGCGTCAGGTCGGACGTGTTGAAGGTGTTGCGGTTGCCGCCGTGGTCACGTGAGCCGTGCTCACTGCGCTCATGCTGGCTGGACGGCGTGTAGTTGGAGTTCATGCGGTCACGCTCACCATGGTTCAGCTCGGTTGACGAATAGCTGGCGGCGCCGGATTCGTTGGTCGACTGCGGCTTGTCTTGAACTTCACCCACCCCACGATCCTTGTTGAGCTCGATGGACATATGTGCAAATGCCATCGGGCTTGCAACGAGGCCCAGGGAAACGCCCAGAATACCTGCTTTCTTTACCATTGCCTTGGTCAACATGACTGACTCCTGAATAAATAAGACTGCTAAAAACTATACAAATAGTATACATACAAAAAAACATCTTGCACAATAATTATAGCATTATCAGTGCCAGGATATCTCTTTTATATAAAAACCTAATTATTTCAAAATCTTGTCAATAAAAATGATGCACAAGAAACAGCCGCCCAAAAGCATAGCGTGCTAAATTACTGTGTAAAAGGAACACATGCGCCTAAAGTATATGGGTAGTTATGACACACAAGGGAACGGCTTCGCGCCGTGGCATGTTCAGCTGATCAGACTCACGATGCTTGGCAAGGATAGATCTAGAGATGCTCGGCAAAAAAGATCTACAAACGCAGTAGCCATAAAACGCCAGCCACAAAAAATCAGACCCCGCCTTGGCAGGGTCTTGATCGCTGTACTGCTGGACAATATCTAACGCTAGCTTCCTATCCTTTTGCGGGGCTCCAACCTTGGAATTTACCCTGACTAACGTTGTGACTGTCGCTTGATTCAATCCTTGAATCGCTTGCTATCCCTACCGTGGGACTTCCTTGTCCCGCATACGCCCGCTCCTGGGCGAAGAACTGCAATAACTTATGACCAACAATTACTGATCAGTGGTAACTGAACTGTTTTCCTTGGGCAGATCGTCAGATTCGAAGGACGTATCGCCACCTGATGTTTCGCCAGTCGGTCCTGAACCCATCGGATCATTATCGGTGTGGGTAGAGGAGTGCGACGAGCCCATGCCGTCTGTCGCCGTTGCTGAATCGCCTTCTTCATGCATCAGATCATTCTGATCATAAGTGGCAGAATCTGCACCCGCGCCAGTTGAATGAGTTTCCATTGGCTCTTCGTCTGCTGTGATATTGCCGCTTGGGTTAGCTGGCTCTTGAGCAAAGGCAAAAGGGCTTGCCATAAGACCAAAGGTTACGCCTAAAATACCAGCTTTCTTGAGTAGTTCCTTGGACATCATGTTCCGTCTCCTAGATCGCTGTGAATACCGCTTAGATTCAAGGAAGTGCCTTCCTGGCTTACCATTTCCTGCGGTAATCTTCCTTGCCTAGAGTATTGCATGGGCGATGCCAAGAAACCCAATTAACAGATAAATAATTTTAAAATCAAAAACTTAAATAAAAAACAAATTGGCATTCATGCGCTGTTACAAGCCATAGAGTGCGATTTTACTGGTTAAAAATGACACATGAGCAGGCTTTGACCATAGTTGTCGGCCACCCTGGCACATTTGTACAAGACCTTTAACAAACGACGCCCTGTCTTCAGTCTTGAATCAGCCGATTGGCGGGAAAGATACACCGAAAAAGCGCCCCTTCATCGGGGTGGGATTCGACCTGGAGCTGCGCATCGTGGCGCAGCAGTACATGCTTGACGATGGCAAGGCCAAGGCCCGTACCACCGGTAGCCGTACTGCGTCCTTTATCGACACGATAGAAACGCTCGGTCAGGCGTGGAATATGCACCGGATCGATGCCTTCACCGTCATCTTCCACTTCGATGCAGGCGCCGCCGTTATCCATGGCGGCCCAGCGCAGGGTGATCTGGCTACCCGCCGGGGTATAGCGCACGGCATTGAATGCCAGGTTGGAAATGGCGCTGCGTATCTCCTGCTCACTGCCCAATAGCCGGGCATCACTTTCAACGACCACCTGAACCATATGCTTGTGATGCGAAAGGGCGAGTGCATCCTGGCAGACGCTGTTCAGCAGCGTCTCGACCGAAAGTGGCTGATGATCCTGCCCGCCCTGATCGATCTCCAGGCGCGAAAGCAGCAGTAGATCATTGACCAGGTTCTGCATTCGCTGAGTCTGGTCCTGCATCTGCTCGATGCCACGCCCTAGACGCGGCGGCAATTGCTCGGCGAGATCACCATAGGTTTCCAGATAGCCCGACAGCACCGTCAGCGGCGTGCGCAGCTCATGAGAGACATTGGCCACGAAATCACGCCGCATCTGTTCAAGGCGGTGCAGACGCGTGATGTCCCGCGCCATGACCAGGCGTTCATCATCGCCATAAAGAGTAATCTGATACTGCAGGATACTGCGTTCATCAATGGGTGAGGCAAGCGTCAGCGGCTCGCCATATTCGCGCGCATTGAAGTAGCTGATGAAACGAGGGTCGCGCAGCAGGTTGGTAATATGCTGGCCGCGGTCATGGGCAGTTTGAAGGCCCAGCATGTCAGTGGCGGCGCTGTTCCACCACTCGAGGTCGCCATGGCGGTCCAGCATTACCACGCTGTCACGCATGGCCTCCGAGGACTCTTGAATGCGCGCCAGCGTGGCCCGCAGACGCCCCTGGGTGATGCGCTGGCTTTTCTGATAGCGGTAGAGACGGTCGAGCAGCTCGCCCCACATGCCGCCGGCAGCCGGCGGCTCCTCGTGAGGGTTGAGCGTCAACCAATGAAATAGCGTGCGCAGCTGGCGCAGATGATGAAACAGGCATACACCCAGTCCGGCCGCCAGCCCTAGCCCGGCCGACCCCAACAGCCAGCCTACGCAAACTCCAATAGTCGCCAACCAGGCAATGCGCCACAGCTCACGACTCCATAGACGCATGCTTACACCCGGGCAGAGAAGCGGTAACCGGTACCCCGTACCGTCTGGATCAGGTTCTGATGTACATCGCCCAGCGCCTTGCGCAGACGGCGAATATGCACATCCACCGTACGCTCCTCGACATAGACATTGCCGCCCCACACCTGATCCAGCAGCTGGCTGCGCGTATAGGCACGCTCTTGATGGGTCATGAAGAACTGCAGCAGGCGGTATTCGGTGGGCCCCATTTCCAGCGCCTTGCCGTCAGCACTCACCCGGTGGCTGACCGGGTCGAGCAGCAGACCGTTGATCTCGATGGGGTCTTCAACCCCGCGCGGCGTCGCACGGCGCAGCACCGCCTTCAGGCGCGCCACCAGTTCACGCGGAGAAAAGGGCTTGGTGATATAGTCATCCGCGCCGGATTCAAGCCCCTGGATCTTGTTGTCCTCCTCACCCTTGGCAGTGAGCATGATGATAGGAAGCTCGGCGGTCGCCTCTTCACGCTTCAAGCGCCTGGCAAGCTCGATGCCGCTGGTACCCGGCATCATCCAGTCAAGCAGCAGCAGGTCGGGCTGGTGATCGACCACCATGGCGTGGGCGTCCTGGGCGTTATCCGCTTCGAGCACGCGATAGTCAGCCATCTCCAGCGCCACGGCGATCATCTCGCGAATGGGCGCTTCATCATCGACAATCAAAACGGTCTTGGCGGTCATTCCAGGGCCTCACGGTGCTCAATGAAAGGTGGTTCAATGACATATCTGTGACAATAACACCATGGCTTGATGACACTTCCATGACAAGTACCCATATCGGCCCGCTCAGGATCTTGTCTCGGCTACCCGGCCACGGGCCACCAGCTAAGCGCAATGCCGGCAAACACCAGCAGCCCCGACCAGTGGTTGTTCAGAAATGCCTGAAAGCAGGGGTCGCGCTCACGCTCCTTGATCAGCCGCTGCTGGTGAATGAAGGTGACCGCCATGCCACCAAGCCCCAGCCAGAAGAAGCCGCCCAGCCCCATACGCAGCCCCACCCAGGCAAGCAGAGCAAGCGTTGCCAACTGCAACAGGCCAATGATCAAGCGGTCGGCGCTCCCAAACAGCACGGCGGTCGACTTGATGCCGATTTTCAGATCGTCATCGCGATCGACCATGGCGTACTGGGTGTCGTAAGCCACGGTCCAGAGCACGTTGGCCAGAAACAGTACCCATGCCTCCATCGGCACATGGCCCAGCACTGCGCCAAACGCCATGGGAATCGCCCAGGAGAAAGCCGCCCCCAGCACCACCTGGGGAAAATGGGTATAGCGCTTCATGAACGGGTAGATGAACGCCAGCACCACGCCGCCCAGCGACAGCATCACCGTGAACCAGTTAGTCAGCAGTACCAGAACGAAGGCCACCGCGACCAACCCGACAAACAGCAGCTTCGCCTCTGCCTCGCTGATCCGTCCCGTGGCCAGCGGACGGGTCTTGGTGCGCTTTACGTGGCCATCGAAATGGCGGTCCGCATAGTCGTTGACCACGCAGCCCGCCGCACGCATCACATAGACACCCGCTACAAAAATCAGCAGGACGTTACGCCCCGGCACACCCCGAGTGGCTATCCACAGCGCCCACAGGGTCGGCCACATCAAGAGCCAGGTCCCGATCGGCCGGTCCAGACGCATCAGCTGCAGAAAATCGGCGGCGCGTGCCCAGCCGGTTGGCCGCAACAAAGAACGATCCATGCTTACCTCACGAAAAGAAGAGATGCCGAGCAAGCCTAACGCGAAGGCAGGCCAAGATCATCAGCCATGGTGGTTAAAAAGTGCTCCTGCACCAGCAGCGAAAGCCCACCGTGCTGGAACACCGAACGCCGCCCCCACCGGCTTCTTGCCTTGTCATCCTGCGGGTACGCAAAGCGCGGCTGGCAGGTGCTTGCCTCTATCGGGCCGCGTACCAGGTCAGGCTGTTGAAACAGCCAGCTTCCCAGCGACCGCTCCCCCAACCGCTTTAGATGCTGGCCCTGCAGCTGAGTCAGCGGCGCCACCGAACGCGCCACCACCCAGGGCGAATCTCCCACGCATAGCGCCACTTCCCGCAGCCAGGCATAACGGCGCGGTGCAATGCCCAGCGCCTGCGCTTCATCCAGCCGGGGCATGCCCACTTCCTGACGCAGAAGGCGTACGCGAAACCGCCGCTCGCCTCCTGCGTTTATCAGACGGGCCGTCAGCGAATCGGTGGAGGCCACCCACTGCCACCAGGGCGCGCTCATGGCCGGACGCACCGCCGCCACGGGTTGCCAGACGGGGAAAGCGCAAGCAGGCCGAAAAGAGAAAGTCGCCACCGGGTGCTCCTGGGCAAAAAATGGGGAAGCTAGTGTAACATGGCACTCAGACAGGCTTTTATTGCATCGACTATTTGAGGATGGCATGCCCGTATCACATACGCTTGACGCCACTGACCACACCGGGCTGGTCATTATCGGCACCGGGATGGCGGGCGTCGGCCTTGCCCGCGCGCTGCGCCGCCTGAACGATCGCCGCGCGATCACTCTGATCAGCGCTGATAGCGGCGACGACTACAGCAAGCCGCTGCTCTCGACCGGGCTTGCCAAGCGCCTGCTGCCCGACCAACTTGCCCAGCGCAGCGCCGCCATGCTTGCCGATGAGCTGGATGCTCGGGTAATGAGGCACACTCACGTCGAGCAACTGACACCGGCGACGCGCACCATTCGCTTGAGCGATGGCCAACTGCTGGGCTACGACACGCTGGTACTGGCGACCGGCGCGGCCCCTCAGGCGCCGTTTGCGATCCCAGAGAGCCTCTCCCGGCGCTTTTTTACCGTCAACGACCTGGACGACTACCGCCGCTTTCGAGCGGCGCTTGACGAGCGCCCTGCCCGCGTGGCCATCATCGGCGCGGGCCTTGTGGGCTGTGAATTCGCCAACGACCTGCACGCAGGCGGGCATCAGGTAACGCTGGTAGCGCCGGAAAGCGCCCCGCTGGCACGGCTGCTGCCCGAACCGCTCGGCGCCGCCTTGGGCAGCGCCTTTCAGGACGCCGGTATCCAGCTGGCCCTGGGGCGCAAACTTGTCGATATCAGCGCAGGCAGCGACAACGCTGTCCGGCTCACCCTGGACGATCACGCCATCCTCGAGGTGGACCTGGTGCTGCTGGCCACCGGCCTGGCACCGCGCACCGCGCTTGCCGACGCCGCCGGGCTTGATATATCTCGCTACGGCGTCACGGTCGACCGTTACCTTCGCTCCTCGAACCCGCACATCTACGCGCTTGGTGATGTGGCCTGCGTGACGGGGGTGAACGCCATGTACGTGCAGCCATTGCAGGCAAGCGCCAAGGCGCTGGCCGCCACGCTTGCCGGCACGCCGACGCAGGTCAGCTTCGGCGCGTGGCCGATTATCGTCAAGACCCCGCTGCTGCCGGTCGTGGCCTACCCGCCGGCCGCAAGCGTCGAGCGCTGGCGAATAGAGGGAGAAGGCGGCGACATGACCGCGCTTGGGGAAGATAAACAGGGGAATTTAGTCGGTTTTGCGTTGACAGGGGGCTGTGTGAGACGGAAAGTGGAGCTTTCCAGAGCAGCCCCTGTGCTGCTAGGCTGATTTTCACCGCGTTCACGACTAGGCTAGATAGGCTGACCCAGCCTGGGTGGCGCTTTTAATAACATCATTACGCTTTTTGCTTACTATTTCACGAGGGGAATTCCTTATGCGCAAACCTGAACTCGCCGCTGCTATCGCTGAAAGTGCCGACTTGTCCAAGGACAAGGCTGGCCAGGTCCTGAACGTGATTCTGGACGAGATCACCAACAGCGTGGCCAAGGGCGAAGACGTGGCTCTGATCGGCTTTGGCACCTTCACCGTACGCGAGCGCGCCGCGCGTACCGGCAAGAACCCGCAAACCGGCGAGCCGCTGAAAATTCCGGCCAGCAAGAACGTGGCCTTCAAGCCCGGCAAAGCGCTCAAGGATGCCGTTTCCTAATGAAGCTCAAGCTGACGCTGTGGCTATTGGGCTTGATGCTCAAGCGTGCCCTGCGCCGGAAACCGCGCTTTCGTGAACAACTCGAGCGCATGCGTCACCTTGATTGGGGCGTCGCCACGGAAGACTTGAGCATTGCCCGTCATTACCGGATGACACCCAAGGGCATCACGTCTGAAAAAGGCCTGCCGGTAGACCTGGACCTTGAGCTGCGGTTTCGTGACCAAGACGCCGCGCTGCGCATTCTCAGAAAGCCTACCCAGCAGGCGTTTCTCGATGGCATGGTCAATGGCGAGGTGCGTCTGGTAGGTGACTCTACCGACATGAACAAGCTGCAGAAGCTGTTGAAGTACCTGTAGCTTTTCATGATTGGCTCAGGGTAATTCATTAAAAGGGTATAAAAGCCGCGATGGATATACCTCATCAGCGCTTGGCTTACTTTCGCGTTACCCTGGAGTCTGGATCGATACGGCGTGCAGCGGCACGACTAGACATTGCCCCCTCGGCGGTTAGCCGGCAGATCGCTTTGCTGGAAGAAGCCTTGGGGGCAACGTTGATGGAGCGCCAGCGCGACGGCATTTCGCCCACCCCGGTGGGCGAAATGCTGCTTGAATATTGTGAAAGGCGCAGTGCGCTGGACGAAAGCTTCATCACTTCTCTCGAGGCGTATCAGCGCCTTGAAACCGGCACTATCCGTCTGACCGTCGGCGAAGGGTTTGTTAGCGACCTGGTTGCCACTCCGCTGCATGAATTCAAGCAACGCTACAAAGGCATTCAGCTCGATATTCATATTGCAGGTACTTCGGGTATTATCGAGGCAGTCGTTGAAGACCATAGCCATATTGGCCTGATGTTTCATGAACGAACCCATCCTCAACTGCGTTTCTGGGCTTCAAGCCCTCAACCACTGATGGCCATTCTGCCTCCCGGGCACCTTTTGGCGACCCAAATCACGCCCTTGTCACTCACCCAACTCGGCGCCGAGCCCATGGCCATGTGGGATACCACGCACGGTGTACGTCAGATGGTCGACCAGGCTTTTCAACAAGCGCATATTACGCCGCAGTTGGCCATGAATACCAACTCCATGGTTACCTTGGCCCAGTATGTACGCAGCGGTATGGGCATTACTCTGCTACCAGCCTTTGCCGTGGCCCATGATCTTGAAATCGGCACTCTGATTGCTCGGCCGATCGATGACCCGCTATTTCAGCGCTCCCAGGCCCATATGGTCACAAGAGTGGGCCGCCAGCAGCCTAAAGCCAGCATACTGCTATTGCGCCACTTACAGCGCTGGATGCAGGCTTTTCGCGACCCGATGGGCGATCAGCCAACACCGTTACCATAGCCAAAGGCAACGCTCGCCTCGGGCGCCGTCTCTACCCAGACACTTTGCGGCACGCTGTATTCACGTAAGCCTTCCAGTCCGCTGGAACGACCAAAGCCACTGTCGCCAAAGCCACCAAAGGGCGACATAACGCTAATCGCCTTGTAGCTATTAATCCATACCGTACCTGCTCGTAGCTGTGCAGCCACCCGATGTGCTCTAGCGACATCCTGGCTCCAGACGGCACCGGCCAGCCCAAACCGCGTGTCGTTGGCCAAGCGAACGGCCTGCGCCTCATCGTCGAACGCCATGGCAATCAATACCGGACCGAATACCTCCTGCTGGGCGATCTCCATATCCGGTGTCACATCGACCAGAACGGTAGGGGCGATAAAGTAACCCCTGGCTTCTTCCGGTAAGCCTTCCGGGCGTTTACCGCCAGTTAATATCCGCGCTCCCGCCGCAACGGCGGCATCGATCATCCTCGTTACGTGTTCAAACTGGCGACGATTCTGCAACGGCCCCATACGTGTAGCCTCGTCACTAGGCAGCCCGACCTGAATCTGCTCTGCGGCTCTGGCTAATCGAGACGTCACTTCGTCAAAGATCGAACGTTCGATCAATAGCCGCGACCCTGCGACACAGCTTTGCCCGGCAGCTGCAAAGATCGCGGCCTGAGCGCCAGCAACAGCGTCATCCAGACGCGCATCGGAAAACACGATATTGGCTGATTTACCGCCCAACTCCAAAACGCTAGGCACCAAACGCCGAGCGCCAGCTTCTGCAATCATGCGCCCAGCTTGGGGGGAACCCACGAATACCAGCTTACTGATAGTGGGATGACCAGTGAGCGCAGAACCGGTGGTCTTGCCTAACCCATTGACAATATTGATCAGACCTTGTGGCAAACCGCCATTTTCCAACAGCCTGCCGATCACCACGGAGGTAAAGGGGGTCAACTCCGAAGGTTTCAGCACGACGCCATTACCTGCCGCAATGGCCGGTGCAAGCTGCCAAGCGCAAGTAAACATGGGCGCGTTCCATGGGGTAATCTGGCCAACCACGCCGTAGGGCAAGTAGCGTACATAGTTAAGGTGCGAGGTAGGTACCGGTATCACTTCGCCGTGCTGCTTGTCGCACCAGCCAGCGTAGTACTCGAACATCTCTCGCACCTTGCCAACCTCTGCGCGGCAGTCGCGAATCGGTTTACCGGCTACGACGCTTTCGAGCTGCGCCAGTTCTTCTTCATGGCCCTCCAGGCCGCGTAAGGCGGCATTCATGCGTCGTCCACGGTCGCTGGCGGTTAATGCCATCCATTCACGCTGTCCACGCTCAGCCGCTTGGGTAGCGCGCTCTATCAGTGCAGCACCCGCATCGCGATAGCTCACCAGCGCTTCGCCGGTGGACGGATTCATCAAAATGATTTCCTCACCTTCTCCTGCGACCAACTCGCCATCAATCCAGTTGCTTAGAGGCGTGGCGGCAGCTAATCCAAAGCCATCAAGAAGCTCAGCAAGGTGGTTACCGGCATGCTGACTAAGTGAGCTCATTCGTTGTCCTCCGCTAGATGGGTACGCGTTAAAATTGGCGTGGTGATATGATTAAAGTCATCGCTATCGGTGGGATTTTCAGGATTCGCATGCCAGGCACCAACAACGGCTTGTAACAGCGGCAAGGGAATATTCAGTTGCTCAGCAGCGTCCCGAGCCAGGCGCAGGTCTTTACGCATCAGGCCGGAGGTAAAGCCTGAATCAAAGCGTTCACTCAGCACCCACTCGGGGAAGTTCACCTCACTTACCGCACTACGGCCAGACCCACTATTGATACCTGCCAAACAGGCAGCGGGATCAACGCCCGCTTTGACTGCCATGGACACCGCCTCGGCAGTGGTCAGCAGGTGCGCAGCACACAGGTAATTATTGGCAAGCTTAACCACATGACCACTGCCCGGGCCGCCTACATGGGTGCGTTTGGCTGACATCGCTTCCAGCATCGGCATTACACGCTCGATAGTGGAATCATCCCCTCCCAACAGCATTCCCAGCTTGCCGCTGGCAGCTCCTTTAGGCCCGCCACTGACCGGGGCGTCCAGCCACCGGAGACCCTCAGCAGTTACTTTTTCGGCCAACTCACGAGTGACGGCCGGGTCACTTGTGGAGGTATCAACGATTACACTCCCTTTCGGCGCAAGGGTCAGCAGGCCAGGGGATTGCTCAATTACCTCACGCACATGCGCGGACGTGGGCAGCGACAGCAGGTAGACGTCGCTTGCTGGTAAAGCATCGGGAACGGCAACCGTCAAACCTTCGGAGGCCAGACGCGTTCGCGCTTGTTCAAAAACATCGCTTCCGGTAACTGCAAATCCGGCGGCTTTAAGAGTAAGCGCCATATTGCCGCCCATTTGCCCCAGGCCAATTACAGTAATGGTTAAAGACACGATAAAACTCCTTAAAGCTCTCGGTAGAGAGCATGTTTGGCCTATACGCTCCCCTACCCGTGAAGGCATCAAGAGAGCGATAAGTAGCAGTTGATTAAGGCTTTGCGTTAACGCTTGAGCAGCGCGGCAACAAGCTCTACCCAATAGCGAGCGCCCAAGGGCAACAGCGCATCGTTGAAGTCGTAGCGCGGGTTATGCAGGGAGGCGGATTGTTCACCATTGCCCATCCAGATATAGGCGCCGGGCCGCTCGGCAAGAAGAAACGAAAAATCTTCCGATGCCATGCTCGGTGGCGGGTTACGGTGCACGTTATCGCGACCCAACAAATCTTCCAGCACGGCTGCGCACTGTTCAGCATGCTCCGGTGTATTGATGGTGGCAGGGTAGCAGCGCTGGTAATCGAGCGTGGCCTGCAAACCATGAAACTCGGCGAGACTGGTAATGGCCTGTTTGAAGCGCGCTTCCAGGCGCTCCTTGAGAGCCATATCAAAACAGCGCAGCGTACCGCGCAGTTCCACTTTTTCAGGAATGACATTGAACGTGTCGCCACCATGAATGCTGGTAACACTAAGAACCGCCGACTGGGCGGGCGGGGTTTCACGGCTAATCAACCCCTGCAGTTGACTAACCAGTTGGCAACTCGCCAGCACGGTATCAATGCCTAGATGCGGCATGGCCGCATGGCAGCCCTTACCCGTCAGCGTCAGCGTAAAAATATCGAACGCCGCCATGACCGCCGCATCGTGTACCGCGGCCTCGCCTACCGCCAGCCCCGGCCAGTTATGCAGGCCATAAACGGCATCCATGGGGAAGCGTTCAAATAGACCATCCTCCACCATGGCCCGCCCTCCACCTTCATTCTCTTCCGCCGGCTGGAAGATAAACACCACCCGACCCTTGAAATCAGGCTGCTGCGTTAGCGCCCAGGCAGCGCCCAGCAACATGGTGGTATGGCCATCGTGGCCACACGCATGCATCTTGCCAGGTATCGTGGAAGCATAGGCTAACTCGGTCTCTTCACGTATATCCAGGGCGTCGATATCGGCCCGTAGCCCAATGGTTCTGCCCTGCCCCAAACGCCCGTCCAGCACTGCCACAACGCCTGTACCGGCCAATCCCGTGGTGACTTCAAGCCCCCACTCAGTCAGTAATGACGCAATCTTGGCACTGGTGCGGTGCTCCTCGAACGCCGTTTCAGGGTGTTGATGAAAGTCGTGGCGCCACTCTTCAAGCAAGGCGGTGTCCGGTAGGCTAATCGATACGCTCATCGTTCTCTCCTTAAAGCAGTATGTGGGCGACAATCGCTGAGCCAACAAACGTACCGGTGAAGACCAGCAGCGCAACCAGCACCAGTTTCCAGCCAGTGTGCTTGAACATGGCAAATTCACGCCCGGTAAGCGCCAGCCCTGCATAGGCCAATACCGGTGTTACCACTGCCAGAAAGTTGACCTGTGCCAGCTGCTCGAGAATCCATTCGCTGCCAGGAAACATCGGCAGCGTCATCACGATGCTTATCAGTGAGACCCAGGCAACGCTTGGCAGATAGAAAGGGCACGCGCGACCGATGCCCAGCCCCACCATCACCATGGCGTAAAGGATCAGCATACCTGGTAGTGCATCCAGCAATGGCGCGCCGTTTACCACGTTACTGAACCAGGCTGAAATACATACAGCGGCGAGCACCAGCGCCGTCTTGCCCAGCTGGTTTTCTGGACGCAGTTCCTTTAGCGCTTCGGCATCGAAATGATCGACGGCTGTTTGATTAGATTTCATGACGAACCTCCGCAGGCGCATTGCCTTTCAGGCGCTTGTACATCCATTCGGTAATCGGCAAGGCGATGAACAGCGAAATATAAAGCCCTGTTGCATACGTCAGCAGGTTGCTGGCTCCAGCAAACGCCAGCAGTTCATCCTTCGAAGCCGGCACGGCTTCCACCAAAGCCGCGGAACAAGCGGCTACCATACTGCCACTGCCCACTCCGCAGGCCATGGCCAACGCACGGATATCCAGAATATCGAGCGATGCGATATAGCCGGCCATGAGTGCAAAATACAGCGTGCCAAACATTGTGCCGACAACGTAAACCCCCATGATGCCGATACCTTCCGGACTTCTTAAGCCGTACCGGTCGGAGATGATAGCGATATTGGGCTCTCGGGCGATGGAGTAGGTAGCCCCGATGGATTCGCGCCCCATCTTGAGTACCAGCACGGCAAACGGTAGCGCGATCAGCATGGTGCCTAGGTTGCCAGCCTCTTGCAGCAGCAGCGCGGGACCTGCGGCGATGATCTGCTCGATCGCAGGGCCGATGGTGGAACCAAACTTGGCAATAAAAGGCAGGATGGCAATTAGAATGATCGGCCCTGATGCATGGCTGACCGACTTGGGAACCAGTTTGCCCATAACTGAAAACAGGTGAGGGTTGAGAAGTACGCCAATCACGAAGGCATACAGCAAGGGCAAGAGAAGAAGCGTTCCTGGCCCTAGAGGGATTCTTGCGATGCCAACCCACTCGGCGAACATCGACGTCACGATCACTGTCAGGTGAAGACGCCAGTTCAGCAGCAGTTTTAGATCCATGGAAATAATCCTATTTTTGTTAGAGTCATTTCGAGTATCGAAAGGTTGCTGTTCTAATCATAGAGTTTTAGTGATCTGTTTTTTAGTACATCATTTTCTTTAAAGCAGATGAATGGTTTGTAATTACGATAATTTCCTTCAGCGTGAGAACCACTTCTATGCTCACCAGCGGCTTGATATTGAACTGCCTTCCCAAAAGAAAGTTAAGGCCTGAACACTTTAGAACCATCGATGTTCCACTACCTGATAAGCCAGTCCTGCTGCTAAAGTCCCGCTATATAAGTGTTGACCCTTATATGCGCACTCGCATGCAAAGCGAAGGTTATAATTACATTGAGCATTGGGTGGCAGGGAGCCATCTCTCTGGCTGGACGCTTGCGGAGGTAATCGAGAGCCGACACCCTCGCTTCACGTCAGGAGATCTCGTCGTCGGCCATCTGCCGATGCAGGAAGAGGTTATCTCTGACGGCAAAGAACTTATCCCGACTCCAGCAGGGATCAACCCGCTAGCGTATTTACATCCCTTGGGTATGACCGGATTTACCGCCTGGGTCGGCATGCAGCTATTGGGCAAGCCGACCAAGAACGATACCGTGCTTGTAAGCGCGGCGGCGGGCGCTGTCGGCTCAATTGCCGCACAGCTTGCCAAGCGCCAGGGTGCACGTGTGATCGTCACAGCCGGGCGGGCAGATAAGCGTGATTGGTTACGCCGCCTAGGGTTTCAGACAGTGCTTGATCACCGCCATCCCACATATGCAGCTCAGCTAAAACGAGCCGCGCCCACAGGCATTACGCTTGATTTCGAAAATGTAGGCGGCGCTGCTTTTAGAGCTGCCATAGATGCTACAAGAGTCAATGGACGCATCGTGCTATGCGGCCTGGTAAGTCAGTATCAATCTGCCCGGCCTCGCCAAAGCCCTGCTAATTTCGCTCAACTGCATCAGAAAAAGGTTTCGGTACACCCCTTTGTCGTACCCCACTACCTCCACCACTGGGATGCCTTCCAAAACGATATGGTGCCGCTCGTTGTTCAGGGCGGGATAGATTGGCACCTAGACAAAATAAGCGGCGGGCTTGATAGCATTGCTCCCGCACTGATTGGCTTACTCAACGGCGACAACCTGGGCAAGCGGGTAGTAGCAATGCCTTGAAAGTCCCTGCAATATAATGGTTTAAGCCATAGCAACGGGCTGCCCACAATAGGTATACTAAAGTCTAACAACGACCCCCAATAAGAGCGTCTATGCCCTCTTTTTCACTGCCGCTGCGGCGTCTCTGGACGCTGGACAAGTTTGCCTACAGCCTGCGTGTCTTTCTGGCGTTCAGTGGCGCGCTGCTGTTCAGCCTCTACTCCGGCAACATTGCCCTTGTGATACCGCTGTTTCTGGGCATCATTGCCTGCGCGCTCTCGGAAACCGATGACAGCTGGCAGGGGCGGCTTCAGGCGCTGGTCGTGACACTTTCATGCTTCACCCTGGCCTCGTTTGTGGTTCAGTGGCTGTTTCCCTGGCCGTGGTTGTTTGCGTTGGGGCTGGCGCTTTCCACCTTTACCCTGATCATGCTCGGCGCCATCGGTCAGCGCTATGCCACGATCGCCTCGGGTACGCTGATTCTGTCGATCTACTCGATGATCAATATCGAGCAGCACGGCGGGGTCGACCAGGAGGTCTCCACGCGCCAGCTGCAACTGATTGCCGGGGCCGCCTGGTACGGGCTCATCTCGGTGGTGTGGTGTGTGCTCTTTTCGCGTCAGCCGCTCAAGCAGAGCATGGCGCGGCTGTACAAGACGCTGGGTGAGTTTCTGATTCTGAAGTCGGCGCTGTTCGAGCCGGTGCGCGGCGTGGACGTGGAGGCCCGCCGGGTGGCGCTGGCGCGTCAGAACGGCAAGGTGGTGGAGGCGCTCAACCAGGCCAAGGAGATGATCTTCCGGCGCCTTGAGGGCCAGCGCGGCAACCGCAAGCTGAACCGCTACCTGCGCATCTACTTTATTGCCCAGGACATCCATGAACGGGCGAGCTCGACCCACTACCCCTACAGCGCGCTGACCGAGGCCTTCTTTCATCACGACGTACTGTTTCGCTGCCAGCGCCTGCTGGATCAGCAGGGCCGCGCCTGCCGCCAGCTGGCCAAATCGCTGCTGCTCAACCGTCCGTTCGATCACCACCAGAGCGAAGAGGCGTTGGCCGACCTGCGCGCCTCGATCGATAATCTGAGCGACCGCGGCAAGCCCGAATGGCGCCCGCTGATGCGCCCGCTCAATGCGCTGGCGGACAACCTGGCCACTCTCGAAGGCCAGATTGCCAGCGCCCACAATCCAGACATGGACGACGAGCGGCGCGACAGCGCGCTGTTTGACCGCTCGCCCTCCAGCCTGCTGGAGGCCTGGAACCGGGTGCGTCTCAACCTGACGCTGGGCTCGCCCACCTTTCGCCACGCCATACGCCTTACGTCGGCGCTGGTAGCGGGTTATGGGCTGCTTCAGTGGCTGGACCCGGAACAGGGCTTCTGGATTCTGTTGACCACGCTGTTCGTGTGTCGGCCCAACTTTGCCACCACGCGGCGCTTTCTCTCTCAGCGGATCCTGGGGACGGTGCTGGGGCTGGTGGTCGGCTGGGCATCGATCAGCCTGTTTCCCCAGCCCGGCGTGCAGAGCATGATCGCCGTGGCGGCGGGCGTCACCTTCTTTGCCAACCGCGAGAAGCGCTACGTGGTCGCAACGGCGTCCATCACCCTGCTGGTGCTGTGCAGCTTCAATCAGGTGGGTGATGGCTTCGACCTGATCTGGCCACGCCTGTTTGATACGCTCATCGGCTCGCTGATTGCCGGGCTTGCCGTGTTCTTCATTCTGCCCGACTGGCAGGGGCGCAGACTCTACCGCGAAGCGGCCAAGGTGATCACCAGCCACCGCCGCTACCTGGATGAAATCGTGCGCCAGTACCAGGAAGGCAAGCAGGATGGTCTGGCCTATCGCCTGGCGCGCCGAAACGCGCACAACGCCGATGCCGCGCTTTCCACGCTGTTGACCAACATGCTCCACGAGCCGGGGCACTACCGCAAGCAGGATGCGGATAACGGCCTGCGCTTTCTGGTGCTCTCCAATACGCTGTTGAGCCACCTTTCCGCCCTCGGCGCCCACCGCCATCAGCTGGCCGAAGACGAAGACGATACCGCGCTGGTGCCGGTGGCCCGGCAGATGGGCGACATGCTGGAACATCTGGCCGAGCAGCTCGACAAGCGCCAGTTGACCGACACCGGCACCTTGGCCGAACAGGCACAGGCGCTGGTCGCGCAGCTGGACGAGCAGACGGCGGCTGCCGAGGAACAAGCGGTGGTGGTGTACCGCCCGATTCAGAGCCAGCTACGCCTGATTGGCGAACAGCTGGCACCGCTGGGCGAGGCGGCCAACCGGCTGATCAGCCCGGTGAAGGGCTGAAAGAGCCTCAGACCTGCCCGTAGCGGCCCGCCGCCTCGCCGAGCCAGCGGCGTACCAGCACGGCGGTTACCTGCGGGGTGTGCTGTAACTCGGCGGCCAGGGACGTTACGCGTTCAAGCAGATCACCATCACGCTCGAGGTCGGCAATCTTCATCTGCGCAAGCCCTGTCTGGCGAGTGCCGAGCACCTCGCCAGGGCCGCGAATTTCCAGGTCCTTCTCGGCGATACGAAAACCGTCGGTGGTTTCGCGCATCACGCCCAGGCGCTGGCGGGAGCTTTTGGAAAGCGGCGGATGATAAAGCAGCACACAGAAACTTTCCGTACTGCCGCGCCCTACCCGGCCACGCAGCTGGTGCAGCTGGGAAAGCCCAAGGCGCTCCGGGTTCTCGATGATCATCAGGCTCGCATTGGGCACATCCACCCCCACCTCGATCACCGTGGTCGCGACCAGCAGATCCAGCTCGCCCTGCTTGAAGGCGGCCATGATCTCCGCCTTTTCGCCAGCCTTCATGCGTCCGTGAATCAGCCCGATGGCAAGTTCGGGTAATGCGTCGGTCAGCTCCTGGCTGGTGACTTCCGCGGCCTGGCACTGAAGCGCCTCGGACTCCTCGATCAGCGTGCATACCCAATAGGCCTGGCGGCCCTCGCTGCATGCCTTGCGAATACGTTCGACCACCTCCGGGCGGCGCTCGTCGGAAACCACCACGGTCTTGACCGGCGTACGCCCGGGCGGTAGTTCGTCGATCACCGAGACATCCAGATCCGCGTAGGCGCTCATGGCAAGCGTGCGCGGAATGGGCGTGGCGGTCATGATCAACTGGTGCGGGGTCAATCCGCCCGCCTCGCCCTTTTCCCGCAGCGCCAGGCGCTGGTGAACGCCAAAGCGGTGCTGTTCGTCGATGATCGCAAGCCCCAGGCATTGAAAGTGAACATCGCCTTGAAACAGCGCGTGGGTGCCCACCACCATGCGCGCCCGGCCATCGGCAATGGCGGCCTTGGCGTCCAGGCGCTGCTTGCCCTTGAGCTTGCCGGCAAGCCACGCTACCTCGATCCCCAGCGGCTCGAACCAGGCCTTGAATGCCCGGTAGTGCTGCTCGGCGAGGATTTCCGTCGGCGCCATGATCGCCGCCTGGCAGTTACCGGCCAGGGCAGCGAGCGCCGCCATGGCGGCCACCACGGTCTTGCCCGAGCCCACATCCCCCTGCACCAGGCGCAGCATGGGGGCCGGACGGCCCAGGTCCAGAGCGATCTCCTCGAGCACCCGGCGCTGGGCACCGGTCAGGGCGAAGGGCAGCTGGGCCAGAAAGCGCGCCTGGAGGCTGCGCCCAGAGGGCAGTACCGGCGCGCCATCGGCCTGGATGCGCAGGCGCACCTCGCGCAGGCTGAGCTGGTGCGCCAGCAGTTCTTCCATCGCCAACCGGCGCGTGGCGGGGTGCTGGCCCAGGGTCAGCTTGTCGATATCCACATCCGGCGGCGGCTGGTGCAACACGTGGAGGCAGGCGTGCAGGCCCGGCAGGTGGAAGCGCTGACGCAGCGGCTCGGGAATTACATCGGGCAGCGCCTCGGGAGCGCTGTCCAGCATCTCCAGGGCCTGCTGCGTCAACGCCCGCAGGCGCGCCTGATTCAAGCCTTCCGTAGTGGGGTAGATGGGCGTGAAGTACTCATCCACCGGCGTCTCGCTGCTGCCACCCAGGCGATATTCCGGGTGATAGATCTCGAGGCCCGTGGCCCCCGCCCGCGCTTCACCAAAGGCGCGCAGCGAGGCGCCGGGGCGCATCTGCTGCTGCTGGGCGGGCGAGAAGTGAAAAAAGCGCAGGCTCAGGATGCCGCTGGCGTCGCGCAGGCGCACCAGCAGGCTGCGGCGACGCCCCTTGACCACATCGCAGGCGGTGACTTCGCCTTCGATGACGGCTTCCTGCCCGGCGCGCAGCAGGCCAATCGGCGTGAGCCGAGTGCGGTCCTGATAGCGCAGCGGCAGATGAAACAGCAGATCACTCACGTGCTCGATGCCGAGCCGCGACAATTTCAGTGCCAGCGCTTCGCCCACGCCTTTCAGCGTGGTAACGGGGCCGGTCAGGTCGCTCATGAGCCTGGGTTGACCGATCTGGCGGGTTGCTGGCAGCGGCTGATCGCCTCCACCAGGGCATCGATGGCCTTGGGCCGCGGGAAGCTCGCCCGCCAGGCGATGGCCACCGTGCGCGAAGGCGCCGGGTCCACGAACGGACGGCTCTCCAGCATGGCGTTTTCGTACTGGTCCTTGCCGAGCGCGGACTGCGGCAGCACGGTAATGCCCAGTTTCGAGGCCACCATGTGGCGGATGGTCTCGAGCGAGCCACCTTCAGCAATCAGCGTGTTGTTCGGGCTGTTGAGCTTCTGGGTAATCGCCGGGCACGCCTCGAGAAGCTGGTCGCGAAAGCAGTGACCTTCACCGAGCAGCAAAAGGCGCTCCTCGAGCAGATCCTCTTTATGGATCGCGGTGCGCTCGACCCAGCGGTGGTTGGCAGGCATCAAGACTTCGAATTGCTCTTCATAAATGGGCTTGGTCACGATATCGGTGTCGGTAAACGGCAGCGCCACGATAATGACGTCGAGCTCACCATTTTTCAGCTTAGCACGTAACGTTCCGGTCATGCCCTCCTCGATATACAGCGGCATCTGCGGCGCGATATCGGCCAGGGCGGGAATCAGGTGCGGAAACAGATAGGGGCCGATGGTATAAATGGCACCGATCCGCAGCGTGTTGGAGAGCTGGTCGCGCCCGGCGCTGGCCATCTCGTAGATCAGCCGGCTCTGTTCGAGTACCCGCTGGGCCTGAGCGATGATCTTTTCGCCCAGCGGGGTCACCTGGATGGTCGACTTGGAGCGCTCGAACAGCGGAATCTCGAGCTCTTCCTCGAGCTTCTTGACCGCAACCGAAAGCGTAGGCTGGGAAACATGGCAGCGCTCGGCCGCGCGGCCAAAATGGCGTTCCTGGGCAAGGGTTACGATGTAGCGTAGTTCTGTTAAAGTCATAGCGGCGCCAGTGGCATCCTCTCGTAGCAGCTCGTGACTAAGATCATCGCCCTCAGCGGGACGGAAAAGGACAGGCAAACCCTGCTGACCATGTCACATCTTGCAGGGAGTTTGTATCTAATAGGGAATATTTATCAAAAGGAGTGGATAAGGTGAAGCTAACGGTACTGATTATCGGCTGCGGGGATATCGGCATTACCCTGGGCCGCGAGCTGATCGACGAGAGCCACAAGGTCATTGGCGTACGCCGTAACACCGCGGCCTTGAAGGGTACGGGCATCGAGCCTTTGAAACTGGACCTCGATGAGCTTGACGAGGCGGGAGCCTCGGCCCTGCCCCAGGCCGACTACGTGATCTACAGCGTCAGCGCCGACCGTTTCGAGGAGAGCGCTTACCAGAGCGCCTATCCGGACGGCTTGAAGCGCGTGCTGAGCGTCATGGAGCAGCACGAAAAACCGCCGCGCCGGGTATTCTTTGTCTCCTCCACCAGCGTCTACGGCCAGCAGGAAGGCGAGGCGGTCAACGAAGACAGCCCCATTGGCCCGACCAGCTTCTCCGGCAAGCTGATGCATGAAGCCGAGCAGGCACTGCTCAATCATCCGCTGCCGGGCACCGTGGTGCGTTTTTCCGGCATCTACGGCCCTGGCCGCGACCGCTTGATTCACCAGGTGGCGGAAGGTCGCATGGCCGCGGTCACGCCGGTCATCTACTCCAACCGCATTCACCGGGACGACTGCACCGGTATTCTGGCGCACCTGATGCGCTGCCAGGAGAACGGCCAGCCGATTGCCGAGCTCTACCTGGGCAGCGACTGCGAGCCGGTGACCCTGCATAACGTCATGGCCTGGATCGGCCAGCAGCTCAAGGTGGAATCCACCGATACCATGCAGTCGCCGCTGCGCCGCCGGGCCAGCAAGCGCTGCGATAACCAGCGCATCCTGGAAACCGGCTATACCTTCCTCTACCCAAGCTACCGTGAAGGGTACGCGCAGATTCTCAAGGAAGGCGGCTTTCTGGAGCCTCAGAAGGCGTAAGACGCCTTATCGTGGCGCAATGCTAAACGACACCGGCCCGGCGCTTACTGCGCCGGGCCGGTGTTTTTTCTGCCACCCTGCCGCCGTACAGGCACTCAGGGATCAATCGCCGATCACCATGACGGCTTCGGCTTCGACCTGGCTGCCCTTGGGCAGCGCCTTGACGCCCACCGCCGCACGAGCCGGGAACGGTGACGCAAAGAACTCTTCCATTACCTTGTTCACGATGGCGAAGTTGTCCAGATCGACCAGGTACAGGTTGAGTTTGACCACGTCGCTCAGCGAGCCCGCCGCTTCTTCACAGACTGCTTGCAGATTGGTAAATACTTGGCGCGCCTGGGCTTCGAAATCGTCGGAGACAATCTCCATGGTCGCCGGATCAAGCGGAATCTGGCCGGAAAGATAGACCGTGTTGCCTGCCTTGATGGCCTGAGAGTAAGGACCGATGGCGGCCGGCGCCTTGTCAGTATTGATAACGGCTTTGTTGCTCATGCGATGTCTCGCTCCTTTAGTTATTGATTGACGACAGCCGGCCCGAGGCGATACGGCTTAATTGGTCATGCGCGTGATCTTGCCCACGTTCGGCAGATTGCGGATACGCTTGATGATACGTGCAAGGTGTACGCGCCCCTTGACCGACAGCGTCAAATTCACCGTCGAGAGGCGCGCATCGCGCTCTTCGATGCCAATGCGTTCGATATTGGCGTCGGCATCGGTCACCAGGCCGGCAAGCTCGGCCACCAGGCCGCGGCGGCTCTCGATCTCGATACGCAGCGCCACCGGGAAATCCTCGTCGATGGCATCCGACCACTCGAGCGTGAAGAGCTTTTCCGGGTCGTTCTTGTGCTCGACCAGATTGCGGCACTCGGCGCGATGCACCACCAGCCCCTTGCCCATGGAAAGATGGCCCAGCACCGGGTCGCCGGGCAGCGGGTGACAGCAGCGGGCAAAATTGATCACCATGCCTTCGCTGCCGCTGATCAGCACCGCCTTTTCACTATCAAGCTCCGCCCGCCGGGCATCAAAGCGCTCGCCGTGGATCACGTCCACCAGTCGCCGGGCCACCACGTGGGCCATGCGATTGCCAAGCCCCAGCGACTCCATCAGCGCCTCTTCCGAGGCCACCTCCAGCTCCTTGACCACCTGCTTGAGTACGTCGGCATCGAGCTCTTCGAGGCTGGTTTCGAAAGGCGCCAGCGCCTTGTTGAGCAGCCGCCGCCCCAGCGCTACCGCTTCGGTCTGCTGCTGGTGCTTCAGGGCATGACGAATGGCCGAGCGCGCCTTGGCGGTAGACACGAAACTCAGCCAGGCAAGGTTGGGCCGTGCGCCGGGGGCGGTGATGATCTCCAGGGTCTGGCCACTTTCCAGGCGGGTGGAAAGCGGGGCGAGGTGGCGGTCGATCCGGCAGGCAATGCAGTTGTTGCCGATATCGGTATGCACGCTGTAGGCAAAATCGATCACCGTGGCGCCCTGAGGCAGCTCCATGATGTCGCCCTTGGGCGTGAACACGTAGATATCGTCGGGAAAAAGGTCGTTCTTGACGTGTTCGATGAACTCCAGCGAATTGCCTGCATGGCGCTGCATTTCAAGCAAGCCCTTCACCCAGGCGCGCGCACGCGCGTGGCTGCCCTCGGCAATCGGGTGGGTCGTCTGCCCCGCCTTGTAGAGCCAATGGGCGGCGATGCCGTTGTTGGCCATGGCCTCCATCTCGCGGGTGCGGATCTGCACTTCGATGGGCATGCCGCGCGAGCCGAAGAGCGTGGTGTGCAGGCTCTGATAGCCGTTGGCCTTGGGGATGGCAATGTAGTCCTTGAAGCGCCCCGGCACCGGCTTGTACAGGTTGTGCACCACGCCGAGGATGCGATAGCAGCTGGCCACGTCCTCGGTAATGATGCGAAACCCGAACACGTCCATGATTTCCGCAAACGGCTTGCGCTGGTCGCGCATCTTCTTGTAGATCGAGAGCAGGTGCTTCTGGCGCCCCACCACCGTGCCCTGGAGCACTTCGTCATCCAGGCTCTGCTGAAGCGCGGCCTGAATTTCGCGCATGGCACTGCGCCGATGCCCGCGAGCGCTGGCCACGGCACGCTTGATACGCTCGGCGCGCATGGGATGGATTGCCTGAAACGATAGATCCTCGAGCTCGATACGGATGGTGTTGATGCCCAGCCGCCCGGCGATACGCGCGTAGATTTCCAGGGTTTCCCGGGCAATGCGGCGCTTTTTGTCCGGACGCAGAGCACCGAGGGTGCGCATGTTATGCAGGCGGTCGGCCAGCTTGACGATGATGACGCGGATATCCCGCGACATCGCCAGCACCATCTTCTGGAAGTTTTCCGCCTGCGCCACGGCCTTGTCTTCGAAGGTGATCTGGGTCAGCTTGGAGACACCGTCCACGAGCTCCGCCACCGGCTGGCCGAACTGAGCCGTCAGGGCTTTCTTGGAAACGCCGGTGTCCTCGATGACATCGTGCAGCATGGCGGCCATCAGGCTTTGATGGTCCATGTGCATGTTGGCCAGGATATTGGCAACCGCCAGCGGATGGGTGACGTAGGGCTCGCCGGAGCGACGGCGCTGGCCGTCGTGGGCTTGCTCGGCGTAGTAGAAGGCGCGTTTGACCTGCTGGATCTCGTCCGGGGGTAGATAGCCGCCGAGTCGATCGGCCAGGTCATCGATGGTGAACATTTACCGCGCCTCTGCCGGGTTGCTTAGTCGTCGATCTGGGCGCTGGGAGCCATGGCGGGACGCGCGCGAACGGGCGCTTCGACCGGCTCGTCGAGTACCGTGTGGTCGACCAGGCCCGCGGCGATTTCGCGCAGCGCCATCACGGTGGGCTTGTCGTTTTCCCACGCCAGTTGCGCATCGCGCGAGCCGCGCGCCAGCTGGCGGGCACGCTGGGTGGAAATCATCACCAGCTTGAAGCGGTTTTCGACATTTTCCAGACAATCTTCAACGGTTACGCGAGCCATGAGGGCCTTCCTGTAATGACGACACCGGGCCGACGTGGTTGGATAACGACACCGGCCCAGCGAAAAAGAATAGTGATAGAACCTGTTAGATTACTCGACGCCGGGCGCCTGTGACAAGAGCGCTTCGAGCAACGGCGCATGGCGCTCGCGCATGGTCGCCTGGGCCAAGCGACGGCTGATCACCAGCGACTCGAGCTCCGAAAGCGCCGTGGTGAAGTCATCGTTGATCACCAGGTAATCATACTCATCGAAGTGGGACATCTCGCTGATTGCATCGCGCATGCGCCGGGCGATCACCGCGTGCTCATCGGTACCGCGGCTTGAAAGACGACGCTCGAGTTCGGCGCGCGATGGCGGCAGGATGAAGATGGAGACCGCCTCCGGCATCTGCCTGCGCACCTGCTGGGCGCCCTGCCAGTCGATCTCCAGAATGACATCCTGGCCGGCGGCCAGCAGCGCCTGGGCCGCCTGGCGCGAGGTGCCGTAGTAATTATCGAAGACGTTGGCATACTCGAAGAAGTCGCCGCGCTCGATCATTGCTTCAAAGTCGGCCACATCGGTGAAATGATAGTTGACGCCGTCTACCTCGCCGTCACGCATCTTGCGCGTAGTGTGCGATACCGAGACCTGGATACCGTCCAGGCGCTCGATCAGCTCGCGAACCAGGCTGGTCTTGCCGGCACCCGACGGTGCGGAAACGATAAAAAGCGTACCCTGGGACATGAAGCGCTTCCCTAGTTAGCAAAAGAGTTGGCGATAGATAGCCACTGAACGTAGTGACTAAAAGATAATCGGCGCTTTAGGCCGCACGGTAACTAGCCTAAAGGTGCGCAGTATCGCACACCCGCTGCGCGGACTGTAGCATTTGCGTCCGCGCTCATATCAGCACGTGTATCAAGATAGAGGGGAGGTTGAATGCGCAGCACGCTGTTCATACTGCTGTTGATTGGCTTGGGTGTGGCGGTGCAGAAAGGCATCATCGAGATTCCCCGCCAGTGGGCGCCCTGGGCACCGCTGCACGTCGATGACCCTGTCACCCCGGTCACGCAGCTCAAGCTCAAGCGCCTGGAAGGCGACCGGGAGGGCTGCCTGGCCGCGCTGGATACCGTTCCCGAGGGCGAGCTGCGCTACACGCCACTGGATGACTACTCACCGACCGCCAACTGCCCGCTGAGCAACATCGTGCGCATGCAGTCCAGCAGCGTGCAGTTCAGCCAGAGTTTCGTGGCCAGCTGCCCGCTGGCGCTTGCCTGGGTGATGTACGAACGCCACGAATTGCAGCCTGCCGCCGAAGCGATCATGGGCAGCCGGGTACGCCAGGTGGACCACGTAGGCAGCTTTGCCTGTCGCAATATCTATCACCGCGAGAACGCCCGGCGCAGCGAACATGCCACGGCGGAAGCGCTGGATGTGACAGGCTTTCGGTTCGAGAATGGCCAGCGCATTACGCTGATCAACCACTGGGATGACGAGGGGGAAGCGGGAGAGTTCCTGCGTGCCGCCCGGGATGGCGGCTGTCAGACCTTCGGCAACGTGATCGGTCCGGACTACAACGCCGCGCATGCCGACCATTTTCATATGGGCATGCGCGGCTTCAGGCTTTGCCGTTAAAGGATTACTCGAGGTTGATATCGTCTTCGTCGGTCAGCGCACCGGCCGCCGCACCGGCGCCTGCGCCAAGAATCGCGCCGCCGCCGACGCTGCCACCAGTGGCCGCCGCCGTACCGGCACCTACCGCCGCGCCGACACCGGCGCCGCTGGTAGCACGCTCACCGGAGGTCGAACCACAACCGGCCAGGCCAATCGTCAGTGCCGCGATGGCAGCAAGGGTCAGAATACGTGGTGTTTTCGTTACTTGAGTATGCATGGGGTCACCTCCTTATGGGTTGCACCCTATACACAGTAGGAACGATTGCCCTTTTTTGCCACTTTAAAGCGACCGCGAGGGGGCGGGCGCCGGTCCGGCATCGCGCGCTTCGAGCCACTTGCCCAGAAAGAAGATGCCCAGCCCGCAAAGCGCCAGCCCCGTGCCTACCAGGCCGGTGCTCGACCAGCCAAAGCCCGCGCTGATCACCAGCCCGGCAAGCCAGGCGCCGAGTGCGTTGGCACCATTGAACGCCGCATGGTTGAGCGAGGCGGCCATGGTCTGGGCGTCGCCCGCCACGTCCATCAAGCGGGTCTGCAGCGAAGGCGCCAGCGCCATGCAGGTGCCCACCAGGCCCACGAACAGAAGCCCCGACCAGACGTAGTCCGCCGCCAGGTAGTAGCCCCCCTGAATCGCCGCACACCAGATCAGGATGCGCGGAATGGCACGCATCAGGTTCTTGTCTGCCATGCGCCCCCCCGCCAGGTTGCCGATGATCGAGCCGATACCGAAAATCACCAGCACCAGTGGCCCAAGCGCCTCACTCATGCCAGCCTGCTGGGTCAGCGTCGGCATGACGTAGCTGAAGATCGAGAACATGCCGCCGCAGCCCACACAGGCAATGGCAACGGTGACCAGCACGCGCTGCTTGACCAGGGCGCCAAGCTCGCGAAGCGGGCTTGCCAGGGCATCGAAGGGCTGCACCGGTACCCAGAAACGAATCAGCACCGCGGTCAGCAGCGCAATACCGCCGACGCCGGCAAAGGCGATCTGCCAGCCAAACTGATTGCCCGCCCAGGTACCCAGCGGTGCACCAATCAAGATGGCGGTAGTCAGCCCCAGCATCACCCTTGAAATGGCCCGGGCGCGTTGATCTACCGGCACGGCGCCTGCCGCCACCAGCGCCGCCACGCCGAAATAGGCGCCGTGCGGCAGGCCGGCGATGAAGCGCAGCCCCACGAACGACCAGAACCCCGGCGCCATGGCGCTGGCGATATTGCCCACGGCAAACACCAGCATCAACGCAATCAA
Source organism: Vreelandella aquamarina (assembly GCF_020075495.1). Taxonomy (GTDB): domain Bacteria; phylum Pseudomonadota; class Gammaproteobacteria; order Pseudomonadales; family Halomonadaceae; genus Vreelandella; species Vreelandella aquamarina_A. The sequence continues at coordinate 131,984 of NZ_JABYQT010000004.1, read as the reverse complement.
CAGCGCCCGTTTAGGCACCCGCGCGGCCAGCGCCGAGATCAGCGGCGCGCCGACCACCACGCCCAGCGCATAGCTGCTGATCGCATAGCCGACCTGCGGCACGCTGACCGCCAGATCCCCGGCAACGCGGTTCATCAGCCCCATGATCACGAATTCACTGGTGCCGATACCAAACCCACCTAACGCCAAGGCGAATTCGGCCAGACGCGGATTGCGCGCCAGCCCCTGGGTCGACTCTTGCATGTTTTCTCCCAACGCACGCGTGGCGTGCTGTTCTTCCTGATGGCTAACGAGCAATGATCGCAAGCCTAGACAAAAGTATAAATACATCCAGCAAAATATTAGCTGGTGAATATTTCACTTGGAGGGTTACCTATTGAAGCAGATAGGGGTTTGAAGGCTTAATAGAGAGAACAATGCCTATCGATGTTCTGCGCGAGGAAGGCCGTTCATGACCCCTGAAACGATCGAACACGCCATGCAGGCGCTCGCCAAGGCCGACCCGGATATCGCCCGGGCGCTTCCGCTGGTGGGCGTGCCGTCACCCCGCGAGCGCGATAAAGGCTTTGCGACGTTCTTCTCCACCATCGTCAGCCAGCAGCTTTCCACCGAAGCCGCACGTGCCATCATGGCACGGGTGAACACCCTTCTGCCCGAGCTGCACGCCAAGGCGGTGATCGATACCGAAGGCCAAGCGCTACGCGATGCCGGCCTCTCATGGCGCAAGATCGAGTACGCCAAGGGGCTTGCCGAGGCGGAACTTGCCGGCACGTTCAGTGCCGACGGCCTGGAGCACCTGAGTGATGAAGAAGTAATTGCTACGATTACCCAGCTTCGCGGCTTTGGCCGCTGGAGTGCGGAAATCTACCTGATGTTCTCGCTCAAGCGCCCGGACGTGTTCCCCGCCGATGACCTGGCCCTGCGCGTGGCGCTGGGCCGGCTGAAAAGAATGGAGAACAAGCCCACGCCCAAGCAGGCGCGCCAGATGGTGGAACACTGGGCGCCCTGGCGCAGCGTGGGGTCGCTGTTTCTGTGGCACTACTACCGCGGCGAGCCGCTTTAGGCATTCAACCCGCCGAACTTGCCCGCCTGGTAGTCCTCCACCGCCTGAACGATCTCCTCGCGAGTGGTCATTACAAACGGGCCGTGGGAGTAGACCGGCTCGTCGATCACGTCTCCATGACCAAACACCAGCCGCGCATCGCTGCCGGCTTCGATCACCAGGCACTCGCCGTCGCGGTCCACTTCGATCAGATGGTGGGCCTTGACCGACTCGCCGCCCACCGAGACGTCACCGCTCACAACATAGAGAAACACCTGCCGGCCAGGTGCCACGGGCAACTGTTCGCGCGAGCCAGCCGGTAGATTCAGCGTCGACATGAACACGCCGGTCAGCGCCTCGACGGGGCCGGTCTGCCCTTCCCACTGCCCGGCAATCAGGTTCAGTTCGCCACCTTCGCAAAGCGCAATCGCTGGAATGTCGTTCTTCTGAAGGCCCGCATAGCGCGGCGCGCTCATCTTCAGGCGCGAAGGCAGGTTGACCCATAGCTGAAGAATCTCCAGCGGGCCGCCGTCGCGCAGAAATTCCGGCGGCGAAATCTCGGCATGCACGATGCCGCTGCCCGCGGTCATCCACTGCACGCCACCTGCATGAATCACGCTCTGGTGATCCGCGCTGTCAGCGTGGGCAAGCGAGCCTTCCAGAATGAAGGTCACCGTCTCGAAGCCACGGTGCGGGTGCGGGCCAAAGGGCAAACCCTGGTTGTTCGCAGGATACACCTGCGGGCCGTGATGGTTCAGAAACAGAAACGGATCGAGCTGATCAAGTTTCGGCCCCGGCAGCGGGCGCCGGGTGACCAGATCGCCGATATCATCGCGCCTAGCCGGGTGCTGGGCAATCACGTGACGCTCTGATGGGGTAGTCGCTGATGGCATAAGGTACTCCTTGCAAGGTTACCCTCAGCTTAAAACCTGGGGCGGGCGATGTTGAGCGAATAATTTATCCGGTTTCGTTGAAGGAAATTGGAAGCAAGGAAACATTCAATACCGCAAGACGTGCAGATGTAAGAGGCTCCGAGGGTTTCAAATCATTACTTACAGCAAGATGGTCGGTTACCTAACCATTTCAATCGGCAAAGTTTGAAGCTGAAGTGCTTTTTACCGGTGGGCCCGAACCTCGGAAAGCCAAAACATCAGGATATCGGCCAGATGGATACCTACGTGCGCCCATACGATGAGCAGCGTAAAACAGTGATGACCACCCCACTACCGGGCTGATGCTGTGCAGTGAAAAAAGCGAAGCGGTAGCAAAGTACTCGGTACTCGCTGATCAGAAACAGCCATTTTCGGTGAAGCATCTGCCGTATCGCCTTCCGAGGAGGAGCTCACGCGGAAGTTAGAGCGTGAGCGAGCGAAGGCGGAGGAACCGCTTCAACACAGCACACGATGAGTGCCTATGTTAATAACTGAATTAATTTTAATTTATCTATCAAATCAACACACCCCCGCCCGGTAGCTGTCTGGCTCGAGCCAGAGCTGCCCGCGTAAATCACCCTTAAGGCAAAAGAGCTTCGGCCCCTTGCGAAAGTTGAACAGTCTAAACAGATGGTAATGATCAGAATGAACTCGCGAGCAGTCGAGCTCGTTGGGTGTAATGAAAAACGCGCTTTCTTTGGCAAACGCCGTAGTCTTGACTTCAATCAGCCGGTCGCGGCCATCGGGTTCGAAGGAGCGAATATCGAACCCCAATCCATCGCCTTGGGTGATGGCCACGTGCTCGACACGCTCGGCAAGTTTTTCCTGGCCTACTTGAATCAAACGGTGCTGCTCAAAACGCATCACCAGATGCTCACCCGCAAGCCCTAGCTCGCGATTGCGGGTTTCCCGGGCCAGGTAGTCACGTTTTTGTGGCAGGCGAACCGAGTAATCAGCGTGGGGTTCGCGAACGCCTCTTTGCGGCGGTTTCGTTTTGGGAGGCTCGACAATAATGCGCTCATCTACAGTACCGGTGGTATCGACCACCGGAAGATCAGCGGCCAAACGCGCCGCGCGATCAACGAGTTCGCTTCGCAGCAATAATTCCTCGACCACCTCAACCAGGCTGTGCTGATAGTTGCTGCGTGGCTTGTAGCCATCCACATAGGGACAATTGGCATCGCGCAGCACTGCACTAATATTGCAGTGCTTGAATTCGATAGCGCTAGCCGAGCGGCCATCGAGCCGTGTCATGAGTGCTCGATTGAGTTCGCGCTTGTTATAGCTTTGCCCGCTTAGTTCCGCCACCAGCATCTGCCGGTAGGTGAGAACGGTCGCCTCGACCTCACTTGTACTCCAGGGTGTCGCTCGACTCATATCTTTCACTCAATATTCTGAATATTAAAATAGAATATGAATTAATTATCCATATAAATCAAATGCTTAATTAATTGAAAATCACTCATTTAACAGGGTTACTGCCCAACATACTACCCAAATGCCAAAAGCTAAATACTGCTGCATAAAGGCATTGCACCGACGGCCGGGGCCCCTGAAGTGAGTATGGGCACACGGTTATTAAAATGACTTCACAGCTCATAAAATACCCTCATGCATTATCAGCCGAGAAAATTCATCATTTCTTGATCAGATAGCCTGTCTTCAAGATTTTTACAGTACCCCCATCCTTGCTCTTTTTAACCGCTGTCGTATCGAAGTGCCAATATTGTCGCAATGCAATGGCTCCTGATTTCACCCACAAACAAAACACAAAAGTGTTGTTAATACGGTCGTACCAGGCGCCTCTATGGCTCGCATATTGAGGCCGGAGCTTCAAAGGCCTTTTTACGCGCCTGGGCCAGATTCGCTAATCGCTTCTCTATTGACCCGGTTATCCCCACGGTTATCAGTGACAGGATGACGCTAGAGGATCACAAAGGCCTTATCGCAAGGTTCATCGCTTCCTTGAAAGCGATTATCAAACATGACCGCGAGAGTAAGCGGAAGGCTGGCTGGGTGCCTGATACCAAGGTGCACTACGTGTGGTGTCGGGAGATTGGCCGTAACGGCAAGCCGCACTATCACTTCTTCTTCCTACTGAATCGTGACGCGTATTACATGCCAGGTAAGGCAGCCTCTCAAAAGAGAACCTTATCAGCCGGGTGTCACGTGCTTGGTACAGCGCGCTGGGAATCTCTTGGAACCCTCAAGAGCCATGGGTACACGTACCTGATAACCCGTACTACTGGATCGACCGAGGTGACCTGACTAGCTTTGAGCAGGCTTTCACACGTGCCTCTTATCTCTGTAAAACGAATACAAAGCAGTACGGGCTAGGTGTACGAGCGTTTGGCACCAGTCGTCACTGAAAGCCTCATCATAATCATGAAGCAAGGCTGCTAAGCAGCGCTTTGCCCACATGCCCCCACACCGCTAAACTCGGCTCACTATTTTGTGGGGGCTAGGTATCCGCCATGCCCACGATTACTGCCATACATGGAATCATCAATGAGCCACACCGTTACGCTGCAACAGCTGGAATCCTTCTTATGGGAAGCCGCCGATATTCTGCGCGGCAATATGGATGCGTCCGAATACAAGGATTACATCTTCGGCATGATGTTCTTGAAGCGCTTATCAGATGCCTTCGAGGAAGCCCAGGAGTCGGTGGTTGCGTATTACCTCAGCAAAGGCAAAAGCGAAGCCCAGGCGCGTGAGTTGGCCAACGACGAAGACGAGTACGACAAAACCTTCTACATCCCGCCAGTTGCGCGCTGGGGTGCCATCAAAGACCTGAAGCACGACATTGGCGCGGAGCTGAACAAGGCTACCGAAGCGATTGAAGAACACAACGCCACGCTGGAAGGCGTGCTGGTATCCATCGACTTCAACATCAAGAACAAGCTCTCTGATAAGAAGCTGCGGGATCTGCTTAGCCATTTCAGCCGCTACCGGTTACGCAACCAGGATTTCGAGCGGCCTGACCTGCTGGGCACGGCCTACGAATACCTGATCAAGATGTTCGCTGACAGCGCCGGTAAAAAAGGCGGCGAGTTCTACACGCCTTCTGAAGTGGTGCAGCTACTAGTATCGCTGCTCAAGCCCCATGCGGGCATGCGCATTTACGACCCAACGGCGGGATCGGGCGGGATGTTGGTGCAAACCCGCAATCACCTAGCCGTCAATGGCGAGAACCCGGCCAACTTGTCGCTGTTTGGCCAGGAAATGAACCTGAATACCTGGGCCATTTGCAAGATGAACATGTTCTTGCACGGTGTTTACAGTGCCGATATTCGCAAGGGTGACACGCTAGGCGACCCGCAGCACACCCAAGGCGGTGAGCTGATGACCTTCGACCGGGTTCTGGCCAATCCACCGTTCAGCTTGAAAAAGTGGGGCAAGGAGGAAGCCGATAATGACCCCTATGGCCGCTACCCCTACGGCACGCCGCCGAAAGATTCCGGCGACTTGGCGTTTGTGCAACACATGATCGCCAGCCTGAATGCCGAGGGCATGATGGGCGTGGTGATGCCCCACGGCGTGCTGTTCCGGGGTGCCAGTGAAAAGGCCATCCGCCAGGGCATTCTTCAAGACGACCTGCTGGAAGCGGTGATTGGCCTTCCACCGGCGCTGTTCTACGGCACCGGCATTCCCGCCAGCCTGCTGATCATCAATAAGCAGAAGCCTGCCGAACGTAAAGGCAAGGTGCTGTTTATCAACAGCGAGCTGGAATATGAGGAAGGCAAGAACCAGAACAAGCTGCGTCCGCAGGATATTGAGAAGATCGTCGCCACCTTTGACGATTACGCCGAGATCAAGCGCTACTCCAAGGTCGTCAGCATGGCTGAAATAGCCGAGAACGATTACAACCTGAACATCCGCCGCTATGCTGACACCAGCCCACCGCCAGAAATCTTTGATGTGCTTGCCATCCTCCACGGCGGCATCCCCGTGCGGGAAGTGGAAAGCGAGTATATCCGCGAAGAGATCCTGATGGAGTTTGACGTAAGCTGCGTATTTGATCGCCGTGATGAGGCCTACTACGACTTCAAACCTGCCATCGACAGCAAAGAGCAGCTACGTAACATCGTTCAGCAAGAAGCCCCCGATGCTGAAAACAGCGACGCTATTATCAGCCAGCTAGAACGCTGGTGGGATAAGTACAAGGTCTCGCTGCATGAGCTGGATGCCGAAGTAGCCGAAGCCGAAAGCGTGATGAAGGGGTATTTGAGGGAGCTGGGGTATGAGTAACAGGGTGCCTGCTGGGTGGGGCATCCATGAGCTGGGTGACCTCGCTGAAAAAATTGAAGGTGGTGGAACACCTCCGCGTATAGAACCCACCTACTGGGATGGTGGCATTCCTTGGGCAACTGTTAAAGACTTGCGCCGTGTGTCACTTACTTCCACTGCAGAATGCATCTCAGTTCAAGGGCTGGAAAAGAGCTCGAGCAAACTGATTTCTGCCTACACAATGATCATTGCCTGCCGAATGGCAGTCGGGAAAGCTGTTTACTTCGACCGCGATGTAGCAATTAATCAGGATTTGAAAGCCTTCTATCCGGTTAGCGGAGTAGACTGGCGATTCATATTGCATTGGTACCTATCTCAAAGTGAGAAAATCGAAAATCTCGCGACTGGCTCAACCGTAAAGGGTATTCGGCTCGACGACTTAAAACTGTTGCCTATCGACCTCCCACCACTCCCCGAACAGAAAAAAATCGCCGCCATCCTGTCATCTGTCGACGAGGTGATTGAAAAAACACGCGCCCAGATCGACAAGCTGAAAGACCTGAAAACCGGCATGATGCAGGAGCTGCTGACCAAAGGTATTGGGCCGGGCGGCGTTCCACATACCGAGTTTAAAGATTCGCCTGTGGGAAGGATTCCTGTTGGCTGGGAAAGCTATCTATTGGGGGATGTGTTTGATCTTAAAAATGGTGTGAATAAAGACAAGGATGCTTTTGGTCATGGCGTACCAATTATCAGCTACAAAAATGTTTATGTAGGTGGAGGAATTCTGGACTCAGACCTTAGCGCGCTCGTCGAAATGAATGAAAAGGAGCTCTCAAGGTTCAGGGTTCATTTTGGAGATGTGTTTTTCACGAGAACCTCTGAAACACCGGACGAGATTGGCTTTTCTAATGTCTATTTAGGTCGAAGAGACGATGTGGTTTTCAACGGCTTCGTTATTCGTGCTCGTCAAAAAAATGGCTTATTCCACCCTAATTTTTTGAAATATGTATTTCAAAGCAACGCCGTTCGTAAGCAAATGATGGATAACAGCAAGTTTACGACAAGAGCAGGTATCAGCGGTGAGTCTTTGGGCCGTATCGCAATAGCTGTTCCAGACATATCTGAGCAAAAAAACATAGCTAATGCTCTAGACTCAGTTGAAGCGCGTATCACAAAAACCATCAATAAGATCAACGCTATTCAATCGTTCAAAAAAGCCCTAATGCAAGACCTGCTCACCGGCAAAGTCCGCGTCAATGTCGATGCCCGCGAGCTGGCCGACGACTAGCCCATCTTTGAAGTAACGGCATCGTACAGTGCGTATCGATGCCGCTTTCTTAGGTCTCCACCTGCACGCTGGCTTCAATCAGATTCTCGACCTCTGAGTAGATATCCACCTCGCTATCCGGCACGTCGATGCTGACGATCAAGCTAAAGCGAACGCGGTTTTGCCAGCGTTCTTCTCCTGCACGGTACTTCCACCAGCCGCCCACGGGATAGACCGCTAGTGTGTGCATATTGGCTAGATCCGCCGCTGAACCTGTCCACGTATCGGAGTGTAGCGAGCCTCGGGTTCTGATTTGGGAACCCAGTAGCCAACCACTGCTATCACCTTCGACACCTTGGTAGCCCTCGACAGACTCGTTGGCCACGCGGTTAATTGCAGCACGAAAGTTTTCTAACGATTGACTGGGACGAATGACATTGAAACGCAGCCCGTGAGATTGATAACTGTAGCGCTGGCGGTAGCCTCTGCGGCCTGGGTTTGGCTCAATAAAGTACGACAGCGTCACCCGTAATTTAATATCCAACTCTGGCGGCAATGTACGTAACTCTTCCACGGGCCAGGGCAACTGATAAAGTTGCATTTCGTTCAGTTTCGGATCGTCAGAAGCCTTGCCACTCGGCTTTTTGAAGGGCTGCAGGGTATCCTGAACAATCAACGTCAAGGCATTGTTCGCACTGTACCTTGCACGCTCTAGGCTCGGAACGCCGTGGCCTACGCATCGCAGCATCGTCTTGGCAGCATTGGAGGGCGTTTGGCTTTTGTTCAGCAGGTCAAAACGCTCCCACATTCGGGGTGTCCATTCCGCCGAATGAACAATCAGCCCGCGTATTGTCTCTGGCCAGTAATCAGGATACTCCGCCATCAGCAGTGCGGCCTGTCTGGAAACCAACGCACAGGCCGCGCTGGTATCTTTGGTGGTCTCGAATAGCTGCCCGCTGGTTCTGCCTGAGGTGGTTAATAGCGACACCACGTCAGCATCGGACACTTCCGTGCCGTCAGGCGATAACAACCGGTTACCGCCTTCTGCCACCACATCAGGTTTATAAGGCGCTTGCTTTTGCCAGCCCCAATTCACCGATGACCGGCTCGCGGGGGCAACATCCCCAGGTTTGGCAAAAGGTGCCCAGCCTACAAAGCTGGGGTCGTCGTTGGTTGTTTTTTCTGTGTAAGCACCAACGGTTAAGGCGTTCCATGCTTGGGCCGGGTCTTCAATGTCCGCGAGATGTACCTGATCCCAGACATCCACTGTCGCGTATAACGATTGGTTGTTACCAGCAGAAATCACAAACAGCCTTTGTAAATCGTCCTCCAGACCGAAGGCGAACTGATCAATTTCGGCAGACCAGGACGAAGGCTGCCCGCTTATCGATTCAGCGGGCGAGGTAACCGCCAGAGAATAAACGCGGGAAAACTCCGGGTTATCAATTTCAAGCTTCGCTGCGGTGCCTACGGTAATAGCGCCGTAAAGTTCAGGATCGTTATTCCCAGCGGGTGGCAATATGCGGCCAGACTCAATTCGGTAAGCAAGCCAGATCTCGTGAGTAGCAAGTAACGATTCATCTAGCTCACCCAGCGCTGCTAGCCCCGCTTGCCTGGAACCGTGGTCGTTATACGGCGCTAGGGGGTAGGTAGGCTGGTAGTCATCATAGAGAGGCCAGCTGGACTCCCACGCTTGTGCCACCTGCTGAGTAATCACCTGGCTTAGTAGTGGATGATGGAAATTGACCCCTGTATCCAGCACCGTAATAGCGGTTGTGGTGCTTTCGTCTAGCCGTATCCGGTCTGCTAGCTCATCGGCCCACTCGTGCTGCTCTTTAGCTGGCATAGAAATGAACGCATTCGGAGTCTGTTTGGCGCGACGTAATTCTTCAAGGTTGGCGATTAGCTCTGGAGCTGATTTAAGCTGGTCAACGGATGCTTTGATGAGAATAACGAAACTATCAAAGAAACTAAGCGAGGTGTTGCTTAGCTCAGCGTCAAGCCGTTCAGCAAGCTGTGCAGCCACTTCGCTAGCAGATAGATCTGTCGCCCGCTTTTTCAGCCACAGTTCCCACCACACAGGCTGGTCTGCTGCTTCGGGGAATAGTTCTTGGGCATCTGTCCAGAAGGAGCGTAAATCTGCCAGCTTGATCTCAGCGATGCTGTCGATAAACGCCTGATTACGAGGCATGCCCTTGTCTGTATCTTTAGTAAGATACCAGTGGAGCTTTTGGTTGAAAGCATCGCGCCGTGACTCAGGAATGAAAACCGTCGCGACTTCGTGGTCACCCTGCTTACGGCAGGAACAGAGCTTGAAGTCGCGGTTATCGAGCTTCTCTAACGGGAGCTCGATGCCTGAAAATCCGACAACTTCAACGTAAACACCTGTTTCATCTGTAATAGGTACTAACGGCTCAGCTTGGCGAGCCTCATGCCTAGCCAGCACGTTAGCGTATTGCTGTGCTAAGGCAGTGCCGTGTTGATGCCTATCTTGAAGAGCAACTTCGGGGCTTCTACCTCGGCTTCGGGACTGAAAATCTTCTCTACTACCAACACCGTTAACCAGTAAATGCGGTTTCCGATCCGCCATGAAGCACCCTTATTCCTTATTGTTTTCCGTTTTGTCGGCGTTGTACGGCCTTGGTAATCATTGCGGTAGTGATGTTGGCATCATGGTGCAAGACCGCTTCTTTGGCAGCGTCCTCACAGGCTCGGGTAACGTCCGCTGAGCTTAGCCCGCAGGCACCCTGGGTGATTTCATCCCAGCTTAGATGCCCAGTCTCAAACGCTGAGAGGCGATTTTCGACCAGCTGCTTGATTTGCGTCTGACCTGGTTTTTCAAACTGAATGATGTCGTCAAAACGCCGGTAAAGCGCTTTATCCAACAGTTCTGGGTGATTGGTCGCCGCCAAAATGATGCTTTCAGAGGTGTCCTGTTCGACGAACATAAGGAACGAGTTCAACACGCGACGTATTTCGCCAACGTCGTTTGTCGCGCCCCGCTGTGTGCCGATCGCGTCAAATTCGTCAAAGAGGTATACCGCTCGCGTTTGCTTGATGTGATCAAAAATCAACCGCAGCTTAGCGGCGGTCTCACCCATAAAGCGAGTGATCAGGTTATCCAGAACGATGGTGTACAGCGGTAGCTTAAGCTCTGAAGCAAGTACCGCTGCCGACAGGGTTTTGCCCGTGCCCGGCGAGCCGGTAAATAACAGCTTGCGCCGTGGGGAAAGGCCAAACTGAGCCAAGCGACTTTTTTGCCGCTGCTCCAGTAATACCTTATCCAGCCGCTCGCTTACCTCACCCGAGAGCACCAACTCGTTTTTGCGAGCGGTTGAGTGCGTCAGCTCCAAAAGCCCTTTCAAATCGCCTTTGGGGTGCTGGGCAAGCGGAGTCGGTTTAGTAGGCGCAACGGTCAGGTTTTTCGAGGCTTTCTGAGAACGCTCGATGGTTTCCTTGATTTCGCTGGCCAGCTTGTGGTGCCCCTTGCGGGCTTCTTTGGCAGCGACTTGCAAGGCAATAGAGTAGAACCGCTGATCATCGTGATCAGCGTGGCTCTTCAATAATGCTTTGATCTGCTCTGCCGTCGCCATAAATTACCGGATGCGTCTGTGGAAAATGCCCAAACAGGACTGGGCTTTTGATGAAATAAAGTATAACGCGTTCGTTGAATCGCTTCACAACTACTTGCGGCGAGACGCCTCTGCTTAGGTCGTAAACGGCTGAACCGGTGGCGATAGCATGCTAGGCTGAGCCAAAAGCATGACAAAGGATAATTACCTTGTTTCAGGATGAAGTCGATAAGGTTGAGCTACCTGCTATTGCCCAACTTCAGCAACTGGGGTGGCGTTATGTTCCTGGGGCAAGTTTATCCCCTGTGCTGCCTATTGACGGTGCCCCTTCTACCGGTGAGCGCGGCTACTATCGTGACGTAGTACTCGTCAAACAGTTAGAAGCCGCCCTGCGGCGCTTGAACCCTTGGATCAGTGAAGAGAACCTGCGCAAGGTACTGCGGGAAATGACTCATCCCCACCATGCGGGCCTGATGGAGTACAACCACGCCCTCTACCAACAGCTGGTCAACTACCTCTCGGTAGAACAGGACGTGGGCAAGGGGCGCAAGGGCCAGACGGTCAAAATCATCGACTTCGACCAGCCTGACAACAACGACTTCATCTGCACCAACCAATTCAAGATTGAAGGCCTTAACCAGAACATCATCCCGGATATCGTTTGCTTCGTGAACGGGCTGCCGCTGGCGGTGATTGAGTGTAAGTCGCCTTATATTGCCGATGCTCTGGCGCAAGGTATTGACCAGTTACGGCGCTACGCCAACCTGCGTTATCCCGAAGATGACGAAGGTGCGCAAAAGCTGTTCTGGTACAACCAACTGATGGTGTCTACCTGCCGAGACCATGCCAGGGTCGGCACGATTAGCTCCAGCGCTCAGCATTACGGCGATTGGAAAGATGCCTACCCGTTTAGCGATGCAGATATTCATCAGTTACTCAGTTCCGCTCAGGTGGCCAACACGCCTAAGCCTTCCTCCAACTCGTATGACGTTAACGAGGTGCCTTCCCCCGCTTACCTGTTAGAAGCACAACGTATCGCAGCGGGCAATCCGCTTCACAGCGCTATTACCGCCCAAGAGCGGCTACTCGCCGGACTTTTCGCACCGGCCAACTTTCTCGATGTTCTGCAGAACTTCACGCTGTTTGAAGCCGTGGACGGGCGGCTGATCAAAAAGATCGCCCGCTATCAGCAGTACCGGGCGGTTAATAAAGTCATTGAGCGCCTAAAAGCGGGTCAGGATCGCAAGGAAAAGTCTGGCGTGGTGTGGCATACCCAAGGCTCTGGTAAGTCGCTCACCATGGTAATGCTCGCGGTGAAGATGCGCCGCGACCCGGAGCTTCAGCAGTACAAGCTGGTCTTTGTTACCGACCGCACGCAGCTAGATAGCCAGCTCTCCGCCACGTTCCGCGATGCTCAAAATGAGACCATTCACAATGCGGGCTCTGTTGCTCAGCTAAAAACGCTGTTGCAGCGCGATTCATCCGATATCGTCACTGCCATGGTGCAGAAGTTTCAGGATGCCGAAGCCGAGGGCGATTTCAGCGACCTGAACCCCAGCGATAAAGTGATCGTGCTGGCCGATGAAGCCCACCGCACCCAGTTCGGTAACCTTGCCGCCACTATTAATGCGGCGCTACCTAATGCGCCCAAGATCGGCTTTACCGGCACGCCGTTGCTGAAAACGCAGAAAATGAGCCAGGCGTTTGGTGGCTACATTGATCAATACAAAATCAACGAGGCCGTGGCCGATGGGGCCACGGTGCGTATTCTCTATGAAGGCCGTCAGGTGCTCACCGATGTAGTGGGCGATTCGCTGGATGCACTGTTTGAGGAATATTTCGGCGACTACAGCAACGACGAAAAAATAGAGATTAAGAGGACATACGGAGTCGAGCGCGCAATACGCGAAGCACCGGCACGTATACACTGGGTATGTATCGACCTGCTGAAGCACTACCGCGAGCATATTCAGCCCAACGGCTTTAAGGCGATGATTGTGGTGGGGAGCCGCTATGCCGCTACGCTGTTCAAGAAAACCCTGGATGAGCTGGGTGCCCCACCGTCTGAAGTCATTGTATCTGGCAGCCACAACGACCCGGCTTACCTAGCGCCGTACACCGATAAAGCCCGCCAGAAACAGGTCATCAGCAATTTCACCAAGCCGTTAAATGAAGACCCCACGGCTTTTTTGATCGTGAAAGATATGCTGTTGACGGGCTTTGATGCGCCCATTGCTCAGGCGATGTACATCGACCGCAGCCTGAAAGACCACACGCTCATGCAGGCAATAGCACGGGTTAACCGCACCTACTCTTCCCCGAATGGCAAAGGGGCAAAACAAGCTGGCTTTATCGTCGATTACTACGGGTTATCTGACCAGCTCACTGAAGCGCTGGAGATGTTCAGTCACGACGACGCCGAAGGCACTTACCACAGCCTGAAAGACGAGATCCCCAAGCTGAAGGCCGCCCATACGCGGGTGGCGAAGCTATTTGCAGGGGTGAAAGAGAAGGATATTGATACGTATGTCCTTTTCCTCAAAGACGAAGACAAACGACAGCAGTTTGAGCTGGCCTATAAAGCCTTTGCTAAGCAGATGGATATCATCCTGCCAGATACAGCGGCCAAGCCGTTTGTGCCAGACCTGAAATTCTGGGGCAAGGTGCAAAACGCCGCGAGAAACCGCTACCGCGACCCGGGCCTTAACCTGGCCGATGTAGGTGAGAAAGTTCGCAAGCTGGTGGAAGACCACATCATCAGCACGGGGGTAGACCCCAAGATTCCGCCAGTGGATTTAATGGATGCCAACTTCAAGCAAACCGTGGAGCAGATCAAATCCTCGGAATCTAAGGCGTCCGAGATTGAGAGTGCGATTAAACATCACATTACCGTCAACCTGGAAGAAGACCCCGAGTATTACAAATCACTCAGCCTACGCCTGCGGGATATCATTGAGAAAACGGCAGGCAAGTGGGATCAACAGCTAGAACTACTGCTGCAGATGGTCAGCACCATCGACACCGAGCATAAGCAAGAAGCCGATGCTCTAGGGCTGAGTGAAACCGAGTTTGCGTTCTACAACATCCTAATGGCGGAAGTGACCCACCATGCCGGGGAAGATGCCATTAGTGAAGCGGTGCATGATGAGATAAAGGCCACAAGTCAGCACCTCGTCGATATGTTTGATGAAGCGACCCAGATCGTCGACTTCTTCGATAAGCAGGATCAGGTCAAACGCATGAAAAAAGAGATTAAGCGCGCCGTTCTGGATGGCTCCTTTGCGGACAAAGCTCTGGTCAACGTTGTGCAAGACCGCTTTATGGAGCTGGCCAAGCGTCGTTTCGGCAACGCAACCCCATGACCGCCATGGCACATCCAACCGAATACCGAGAGGCCTCGGGTTTTATTGCTGAAATCATCCGCACCAACCGCCGTAAATCGGCGGATATCCGCGTGGAAGAAGGGGCGGTCTCTATCGTCGTACCCAGTGACACCCCGCTAGAAAAGATCGATCAGCTGTTGGCCAGCAAGCGGCGCTGGATCAAAGAAAAAATGGCGCTATACCAGCTGGCCACGCCTGCCAGTAGCCGCGAGTTTGTTTCCGGTGAAGCGTTTCCTTACCTGGGGCGCAACTACCGCCTCAAGATAGAAACCGGTGCCTTTACTCCCGTAAAGCTGGTACACGGCAGGCTGCTGGTCACGTTGCCCCAAAGTACCCAGCGCCCATCTATGGTGCGCAATGCCTTGGTACGCTGGTACAAACGCCAAGCCGAACAAAAAATAAAAGAGAAAGTAACGCGCTTCGCTCCCGTTGTGGGGGTATCGCCCATGAGCGTCGGCATTCGCACGTTCAAATCACGCTGGGGCAGCTGCACCGCCAAAGGCAAGCTGGAGTTTAACTGGCAGATCATGATGGCCCCCAACCGCATGGTGGATTACGTAGTGATGCACGAACTCTGCCACCTCATCCGCCACGACCACTCCCCTGAGTTTTGGAATGAGTTAGGACGTGTGATGCCGGACTATCCGCAGTGTCGTGAGTGGTTGAGGGAAAATGCGGAGAGGGTTAGGTTTTGATGGATTTTAATTGCTGGTTGCGTCATTTTATTTTATAACAGCACAATTAATCTTAATTCGACCTCAACAATACTAAAAGAAATTTTTTATTTCGTCCCCATAGAGTCTATAAGTCATTCATTACTAAAGTGCATAAAAATCGTTAAATTATAACTGGCAAAGGGATTGCAAAGCTTTTGAAAACATCAACTACCACTTATGCAAAGGCTTGGTTAAGCGAGTTTCTATTAACTCGTGGAATGTTCAAGGGGCCAGATGGCACTCCTCTTTATAACTATCACGTTACAGAGGCTGAATTCAGGTCGCTTGTCGAGTTACTTCGTTCTTACTTCAAGCGTGGTTCTGTGGCAAACAGCTCCACTCATCTGGCGGCTTGTTTTTGTCTATTCGTCAGCGAGCAGTATCGGCGTGCTTATAACAGTTCTTGGTCGTGGTCAGGGCCAGAGGCTTTGCTGGGAGCTTCTCTATCTTCACAACAGCATGCCAGCCTCTCGGCTACAGGTCTGGCGTATTGGAAACGGCCAATACGGCTTCGGGAAAACGGGCGTGATTGGCTTGGCTCGCTATTCGCTGAAGGCGGACTACCGTGGCCTTTAGTTCAAAGTGAATCACACGGATTCGGGCGCGCTGTACGCAGAGGTATTAAGCATTTTTATAGAACTGAAGGTAATCGAAGAACAACGTCGGATTTAATGGCGGACTTCGAAAACGAGCTACCGCTCATTTTCCGCAATCTTGAAACGCGTAGGCTTTTAGCAGGTATCGTTGATCAGCTCATGTATCTGGTCGAGCATCACCCACTCAAGGATCAGGATGATCCTACCAATTATTTGGATCAGGCAGCTCCAGGATGGACAGAAGCTTTCCCAATACCATTGGATGAAAGCAATGCACGTACGCTGCTCAATGACTGGCTCCGGGACGCGGGTCAGAAGCGCAAGGAGCGTCAAGAAACTTTGGGTAGGGTGAGAGACTTCTCTTGCGAGCATTTTCTGCATGGCATATTGCCTCAGTGGCTAATACGCACAGAGTTAATTCTGCCCCATGAGGCAGAGCTTGCAGTTGATCCAACAAGCCTTAATAGTACCCGCCTTGAGCTAGCTTACTACGAGGGTGAAAGCCTTCTAGCTAGAGGTCCTTCCGTTTACGGCCAGCTTACCGAAAAAGGTATTAAAGCACGTTTCTCAAATCCTCAAGTCACGCTTGAACGTCGAAAACCTAGCGAACTGCTGAGTCTTCGCTTATTAGACAACGGGCGAGTTGTACATTGCCAATATTTCGATGGCAGTGCCATCGATTATCAAGATACACCTTTGATTTTTGAGAGTCGCTCCGAACGCTGGCAACTGGTCGCTGTATCCAGTTGCTCCCTATCATCCAAGTGTGTCCGTATCCGAGTTCCCGATGGCTTTGACACCATCTGCAAAGATCATGATGTAAAATACTTACCCAAGGATCAAGAAAATGGTCTTTGGGTCGACGCAACCTCCGACTTCACGTTAATAAAAAGGGATGATCGATATTTAGTCGAGCTTAATCAGACGAATAGTGATGACTCGAAACCGACCCTCTCGGGGGTGTTTGCACTTTACGAAAGTTCTCACTCGATGGTTTTTTTAGGCTGGCCTAACCTTGAGCTCCCTGAAGGCTACCCTCATACAAGAGAAGATTTGCTAGAGTTCATCAATGGCGAGTTACTTGACCGTCGGGTTATTAGCCATTATGGCTCGGTTCGTTATACCTTGCGCACCCGCTCGGGCAAGACACTAATGCAGCGTCGTTTCGGCGTTCTCCCCAGAGATTTCAATCTCTCGCTGATCCCCGAAGTGCGCGAGCAACCTGCGCGTCTTCAAGTTAAAGGGGCTAAGCAGCTTAATCCGCATATTGTCAGCAATGCGTTGGTAGTGGAGCAATCAGAATGTTCGCTGTATCTTCGCTACCAAGGTGACGCACCACCGTCGAAATTTATGATCGAAGTAGGTCAAGGATTACCTCCTCTCAAGCTTCAACTACCTTACCCTTACCAGGGTGCCCGTCTGCTGGACCCGTCCGGTAATCCCTCAGGAGCCAGAGAGTTGTTATTGGCTGATCTATTGGGATATCGCATTTCACTGAGTTCAGGCTTAACTCAAGGACAAACCTTCTATATACAGCTGGAGTTGGTTTGCGAAGAGCGGCCGCATCCTCAGCGTACATACAGTATCCGAGTAGATTCGGCGCCTGTAATGCTCAACCTGTTTAGCTATCTTGCTGACATGCAGAGCATGCTTGGAGCAGTAGATGAGCAGGATGCCTATATCAAACTTACAATTGAAGCCGAACAACTACTGCTTAAAATTGATATCCGACGCTATGGTGGGCAGCTTGAATGGGAAGAGCGCGATGTTTTTCATATAGGCGGTGTCTCTAAAAGAGCTGTACTTGATGGCGTGAAGGCAGAGGCTATGCTGCTGTCCGACCCTAAGCAAGCCCCTTTACAATTAATCGAGAAAACTAGCGAATCAGTTGGTACCGGTAGTTTCAAGATACCTCAAGCTATGCAGTCTCGGGGGCCATGGCTAATTTACCCAGCAGAGAACTCGGACATCCATTTTCGTCCGGCTCTTTATTTGATACATGAAAATCGCTTAGATACAGCAGCAGAGGTGTTCTCACTACACCGTGCTGCCGAACTGTTTCACCCCTGGCAAAATCCGTATGTCATCGACCAGCAAATTGCTGCCATGGCAGAAGACTTCAACCACAGTGGCTGGCAGTACCTTGCTGATTTAAAGCAGAACTACTATCACCTGCCACTCTCGTCTTTCGAGACCTGGAAGGCTCTATCTCGCAACCAAGAAGCATTAAGCTTCGCAATATTCCGTCTTGAGATGGATGAGCCGTTCTGTGTCCGCATACGTGATGAGCTAGCTGTTATTTGGGAAACTATCTCCCTTCCTTTATGGGTAAGAGCATATCGGCTTTTCCAGGATTCTATAAGTTTGACCGGGCTTCCTGAAGCTTTGGTCAACAACCTTATATCGAACCGTGCCAACGTGCTGCGTTTTATTGTTTCAGGGTTTGAGTACCTTGGAGATTACCTAAGCACAGGCAATAGTTGCTCATTGACAAAGCTGCCACCTGAAAATGTTCTGCCGATTTGGTACCAGGATCTACGCCGATACCACGAAGCTAACCAAAACTGGCCAACTCTGCTGGGCCGAGAGCTTTCTGACTGGATTAAAGAACAGGAACTGCCACCGCCAGTAAAAGCTCTTTCACTGACGGATTTCACCGACGCAGTGACCTACCTGCCCATATTTATGGCCTTCGTCACGGCTGGAAGGGCCAAAATTACTGACCTGCCATTGACTCCAGCCTATCTTAAATTCGCGATTCGATTGATTTCAGACTTTGACCGTCAGGGATGGTTCGTGCCCGCACACGCCCTGATGGTGTCTTATTTACTCGCCTCGCAGGACGAGGCATAAGGAGTAGTGATGCGTTTTTTTAGGGACCTGATCGCACAAAGTCTTGATCGCACTCGAGAAGCAACTCTGGGTGTGCTGGGTATTCACAATCCAGGCCTGCGCAATCACTTAAGCCAGAGTATGGTGAACATTTTAGGGGATGATGGATGTTTCCTGGCACCGCCAGTTTTTGAGCACACCTTTGGTTGGGAAGAGTCGAATTTAAAATTGCAAGATCTGCAGGGCAAGTTGCTTTCGAAAAGCCTGCTGGACACCTTGGAGAAGCCGCACTATCGACCAGATCCGAATCTTTCTGCCGAAAAGCGACCTTACAGATTCTCTAGGCACCAATCTCCCTACACCCATCAGCTAAAGGCCTGGCGTACTCTTCTCGACGAACACCCGCGCTCGGCTGTCATCACCACCGGTACCGGTTCGGGCAAGACTGAATGTTTCATGGTACCTATTCTTGAGGATTTGATTCGAGAACATGAGCGCAGCGAAGCTGCCCTGGTTGGCGTCCGCGCTCTTTTCTTATATCCGCTCAATGCACTAATCAATTCTCAGCAGGAGCGACTCGACGCCTGGACTTATAAGTACGGCAACAACATCCGTTTCTGCTTATACAATGGTAAGACTGAGGAACACGCTGATAAGGTCCGTAAGGATCAGCAGCAGAAGCCCAACCAGATTTTGTCGCGGGAGTTACTACGGAGAGAACCGGCCCCCATCTTGATGACTAACGCCACAATGCTGGAGTACATGCTGGTGCGTCAGGTGGACAATCCCATCCTGGAAATCTCGCGCCAGAAACAATCGCTACGCTGGATCGTACTTGATGAAGCGCACACATACGTGGGCTCCCAAGCTGCCGAGTTGTCCCTGTTGCTTCGGCGAGTGGTGCAGGCATTTGGTAAGCAGTCTGAGCAGATCCGCTTTGTTGCTACCTCAGCCACTATCGCTGGAGCAGATGCCAAGGAACGTCTGAAGCGCTATTTGGCAGACCTTGCGGATATACCGCTTGAGCAAGTAGATGTTATTGGGGGCTCGCGTGTCTGGCCGGATCTTGC
The DNA here is from genome assembly GCF_020075495.1 of Vreelandella aquamarina. Lineage (GTDB taxonomy): Bacteria > Pseudomonadota > Gammaproteobacteria > Pseudomonadales > Halomonadaceae > Vreelandella > Vreelandella aquamarina_A. Next base: position 112,341 of record NZ_JABYQT010000004.1, on the reverse strand, counting down.
CTTCGCTTCGTCAAACAAAGAAATAGCTCTGCAGACAATCCGTCAGCTCGAGCCGGAAGTTGAAGTATCACCGGCACGCTTCGAAATGCTTAGTCAAAGCAGTATCTCCCGACGTTTGCGTCACGCGGTTATTAGCTCAGATAAGCCTCTTGATCTCAATGATCTTATAAATGAGGTCGCTGACCAACTGCAGGGATACAGCAAGAGCGAACAGCAGCAGGAGGTACTCGACTGGCTCGATACCATGACGGGCACTCGACCAGCCGAAAATCAGCCGCCGTTTCTTAAGCTGCGAGTCCACCTGTTCCAACGCATGCTGCATGGCCTATGGGCCTGCGTCGATCCTAATTGCTCTGCCAAGTCCAATCATCTGCAGAGCTGGCCCTTCGGCAACGTCTATGTGAACCAGCGAACGCACTGCGTATGCCATGCGCCAGTTTATGAACTCGGCTTCTGCGACGATTGCAAGACGCCGCACCTGTTGGCAGAAGATCGCAGTGGAGAACTGCACCAGCCCAGCCCTTATGCAGGCGATGAGTTCGCCCTCAATCACGAAAACGGTGGCGAGGACACACCAGTCGAACTGCTGACATCGAGTGTCGCCAGCACGCGCCTGATCATTGCCGGGCTGGCGACTGCGCATGAACCTTACTTCTCGATCACTCTTGATCTTGAGAGCCGGAAGCTCGGAGTCGTGAACGCTGAACGCAATATCGGCATCATACTTACCGAGGAGAAGGATTGCTGCTGCAGCCACTGCGACAACTCGTCGTTTGGCACCAGTGATTTCCTGAGAAAGGCTTACCTCGGTGCACCGTTCTACATTGCCAACGCCGTGCCGACCGTCCTGGAATTCTGCCCTGATCCTGACAAGGCAGATTCCGAAGGCCGCTCCCCCGAAGAGCTCCCGGGGCGCGGGCGTAAGCTGATTACATTCACCGACAGTCGTCAGGGCACCGCACGCATGGCGGTGCGAATGCAACAGGAAGCCGAGCGCTCGCGGCTACGTGGGCTAGTGTTTGAAACACTAAGGAATGCACAAGCCAAGGCCGATGCTGTTCCTAAAGACACGCCTAACGGTAGTCCAGTTGAATTGCTCACTCTGGCTGAAAATCTGGAAAAACAAGGTTTGGCTGGCATGGCGGCAGAATTGCGTCAGCAAGCCGAACTTTTGCAGAGCGGCTCCGTACCTACCAAGGCCGAAATCATTCCGTGGCCACAGATGGCCGGCACTATCGCGGCAGCCAGGGATATCGACAAATTCATCCTGCGTTACAACCGCTATGCCAATCCGGCGCTGTTCGATGGCAGCGAAGGTGGTCTGACCATGGCGCGCCTGCTGATGGCCCGCGAGTTCTCCCGGCGACCCAAGAACCAAAATAGCACGGAAACACTGGGACTGATCAAGGTCGGCTACCAAGGGTTGGAGAAGGTGACGACCACTCCACCGCTGTGGGTTGATACACGCGCCATTCCCGCATTGGGCGCTGCAAATGATCCCCGAAGCGTTCTGACGCTGGATGACTGGCGCGATTTCCTCAAGGTTGCACTCGATTTCTACGTCCGAGAGAACACTTTCATTCCGATGGAAAACAAGATGCGCCGCTGGATGGGCAGCCGCTTCAGTCCTAAGGCGCTTTACTCGCCCAAAGGCGACGTGCAGGAAAGCAGTACCATCCGGAAGTGGCCGCAGATCAAGCCTGGCACGCCCCACCGTCTGATCAAGCTGCTCGAACTGGCAACCGGGCTGAATCGCGACATGAATGTGGATGCCGATAAGATCAATAGCTGGTTAGACGCGGCGTGGCTGGCGCTGGTCAATGCTGGTATTCTGGAGCCATCCGATACTGGTCACCGTTTGCGTTTGGAATCCCTTACCTTCTCGTTACCTACAGAAGGTTGGGTCTGCCCGTTGACCCGGCGCATCTTCGATAACACCTTCCGTGGATTGACACCCTATTTGCCGCGAAAGCTGCTAAATCAGGATTACCGTTGCCAGAAGATCCAGCTTCCTACCTTGAGCACTCTAATGCCGAACGGCTCACCAGTGCTCAAGCAAGCTCAGATCCGGCAGCTGGTTGCAAAAGATCCTGTCATCACTAATTTAAGAAAAGAAAGCCTGTGGACGGATATCAGTGACCGAACAGTCGAAGGCGGTTTCTACTACCGAACAGCCGAGCACTCGGCACAGCAGTCGGCAAAACGACTGGATGACTATGTCGAGGAGTTCAAGCGCGGCGATATAAACGTACTGAATTGCTCCACCACCATGGAAATGGGTGTGGATATCGGCGGTGTTTCTGCTGTGGTGATGAATAATCTGCCGCCCCATCCGGCCAATTACTTGCAGCGCGCAGGTCGCGCCGGACGACGCAGCGAAGCTCGGGCGATCGCATATACGCTATGCAAAGCCGATCCGCATAACCAGCGAGCATTCTCCCATCCGAAGTGGCCGTTTGTGACCGCAATTCCAGCACCGAGCATTACCCTCAGTTCTGCTAGGATCGTACAGCGTCATATCAACTCTCTGTTGCTTTCGTTATTCCTGCGTACGCACAGCAGCAATGATGGCGACCGAACAAAACTAACTCTGAAATGGTTCTTCGACTCAGACGAGTCGCCCTGTCAGCAGTTCATGGCTTGGCTCATGGCAAGCTCAGAAGAATATGGTAGTGCCGTGAAGCAACTTGCAAGGGGTACATGCCTGAAAGGACGTTCGCTCAGCTCAATCACTGGCGAAACACAACAGGCGGTGCGAGACATCAAGGAGTACTGGCTGGGTGAACACCGCAATATCGACCATAAGTTGAAGTCAGTCAGTGAGGGCCCCTATAAGAAAGCTCTGACTCTGGAGAAACAGCGCCATGAGAACGAGTATTTACTGCGTCATTTGGCATCATCCGCATTCTTGCCGGGCTACGGTTTCCCTACCGATGTTGTGAGTCTCAAGACATACAACGTAGAAGATTTCATGCATCTGCAGCGAAAGGACAATGTTAGCCGCGAGGACAACATTTTCAACAACAAGGAAATGCCATCGCGCAGCTTGAATATCGCCATTAGAGAATACGCCCCCGGCGCTCAGGTGGTTATTGATGGACGTGTTTATCGTTCTGCTGGGGTCAGCCTGCAGTGGCATGGCGACGGGAAGATCAATGAGGCACAAAAGTTCGATGTAGCTTGGCGCTGCCCGGAGTGCGGAAGTTCTGGGGTGATCGAAAATGCCTATTCTAACAATAGCGGATTGTGCTGTTCGCATTGTACAACCCCGATTCCGTCAGCCGAATTATGTATGGTGTTGCGTCCAGGTGGCTTCTTGACCGACTTTTACGAGGAAACCACCAACGATGTTACTTCGCAGAAATTCATCCGCGTTGAGCGTCCACGTATTCAACTGAATGGTGAAAGTACTGCGTTACCCGACCAACGCTGCGGATTTGTGCGTTTTGGTCATGATGGTAGCGTTTTTCACCATTCAACTGGCGAGTATGAAAAAGGATATGCTGTCTGCATGACCTGTGGACGTGCAGAGTCGATGCTTGCCTCGGGCGAAATTCCCAAGGACTTGCAACCTGATAAAAGCCACCGCCCGGTTGGTGGGTTAGCCGGTAGTCACAAGGAGCGCGATTGCTCAGGCGAAACGGTGAAGCCCAACATTCATCTGGGCTATCAGATTCGAACTGATGTGCTTGAAGTCTTCCTGAGAAATCCCATTACTGGAGAGTGGCTAAGCGATACTTCTGAAGGTCGTTTAGTCGCTACGACACTGGGTGTTGCTATGCGCGACGTTATCGCAGATCAGATCGGTATCGCCAGCAACGAAATGGGATTCGGCTATCGCCTGGACCGTGACAGGGAAACTAGGGAGGGCCGCGCTGTCATCCAGTTGTTCGATGAAGTCAGTGGGGGGGCCGGATTCGTACTGACTGGTTTGGCTGATATTTCGCTGCTGCTGAGTAAGACTTTGGATAGGTTACGATGCCCTGCCAACTGCGAGAATGTTTGCTCGCACTGTTTGGCCAGCCAGGATAGTCGTGTTGAACGTGAAGAACTGGATCGCAATTTGGCGTTGCAGTGGATGAACGATTCTAAACTGATTGAGCATCTGGGACTTCCCGATGTATTTACTGGTTTGCATGGTGCTCGCTACTGCTCGGTTGGTCCGTTGCGCGAACTGAGTTACGCCATCAACTCATTGGATCATCGTGATCAAACAGCATCGATTTTGCTTTGCCTTCACGGTTCCTGTGAAGATTGGGATATGGATCATCCCCGTTTCCGGGAACAGGTGCTGGCGTGGGCCATTTCAGAGAGACGCAAAGTCCGCCTTGGGATTGCGACGAATGCTCTGTTAAGCACCGAGCAAAAGGAAACCTTTGCACTGTTTGAGCGCTTAGGAATTGAGCTAATCAAGCTGAATCCCACAGAGTTTCAAGCTCCGTACCTAATTGCACAGCTCCCTTCACAATCTGGTGTTCAGAGCCTGTACAGTAGCACTGACAGCGTTGGAACACCTGGCTCCGACTGGCTACAAGGTCAGGCTGATGTGGTGTGGGCTACCAGCAAACTTATACCACCCGTCACCGGGAGTTCTATCGATAGCAGTAACTGGCACCAACAGCTACAACATGCGCGTGTCGTTGAAATTTCTACGCAGCTTGATGGGCCTGTCAATACTCTGGAAAAACGCCTTTATTCACTGGTCGAAGCTGAGATGCCAGAACTGGCCGACTTGATCTCCAATGACCAGGCGATTTCCATCAGTTACTCGGATCGCTACCTAAAATCGCCCTTGTCGCTGATGCTCCTTACGGGTTTCCTGGAGTTGTTCCGGAGTGATGAACTTCAGTCTCTATCAATACAGACGCTAGCACCGAGCAGTAACCAGCCCAGCTATCTGCTTGGCCATGACTGGATGCGAGCGGATGACCAGAAGACCATAATCAAGCTCTGGTTCGAAGAGCAGTTCGATATCGCACCGGACATTATCCTAATGAATAAACCACGTGATCTTCTGCACTGTCGAATCATTACTGTGAAGTGGGAGTCGGGTAAATCCAGCAAGATCCTGCTGGATCAGGGTATGGGCTACTGGCGTGGAAGGATGCCATACAGGGATCAAATGAACTTTGATTTCAATGCTTCACATCATGATCAGAGAGAGCTCATGTATGATAAATATAATTACGTTCAAATGCAGCCGGGTGGTGAATGGCCAACTTTCATGAGCTGTGTAATTGATTGATCAGAAAAGTCATTATTTGTTTTAAGCCGTTTAATTACGGCTTAACATACGATGTCTGGCATTCTTTTTTTCTCAGTCAAATGAATGACTATGATTACTAGTTGTTGAGTCAAAAAATAAAGCTTATCTCACTACTGGGGCTGCCTCGCTGGGCAGCCCCATTTTATTCAGGCATATCTCTACACATATCCCATTTCGGCGAACGATCTACACCCATCACTACCCACCACCACATGATCAATCACCCGAATATCCATCAGTCCAAGCGCTTCCTTCAGGCGCTCGGTAACCATCCCAAAAATCAGTGCATGCGTCATTAGAGTTCTCCGCCCTACAATAAGGTAAATGGAGAGCGACATGAAGAAATCACGGTACAGCGAGTTACAGATCGTCAAGATCCTGAACGAGGTTGAGAACGGTCGACTGGTCAAGGAAGTCTGCCGGGAGTACGGCATCTCCGAGGCGACCTACTACAACTGGAAGTCTAAATACGGCGGCATGGAAGCCTCTGACGTGAAGCGCCTCAAGAAACTTGAAGAAGAAAACCGTCGGCTGAAGCAGAGGTATGCTGAGCTGAGTCTGGATCACAAGCTGCTGAAGGATGTGATCGAAAAAAGCTGTAAAGCCAGCCGTTCGACGAGAACTGGTTGATTACCTCAAGCAGACTTATGGTGTCAGCATCCGTAGAGCCTGCCGAATCGCTGGCATCAGTGACTCTGTGTACCGGTATCGGCCCAACACCTCTCGGGATGAACCGGTGATGGCAGCGCTTCAAAGCGCCACTGACTGCTATCCCGCCTACGGCTTCAGCAAACTGTTCAAGGTGCTGCGACGCTGGGGTCATGGATGGAATCACAAGCGGGTCCACCGGCTGTATTGTGCACTCAACCTGAATAAACGGCGACGGGGCAAGAAACGGTTTCCGACACGCAACCCGGAGCCATTGAGCGTACCCGCCACCGTTAACCGATGCTGGTCCATGGATTTCATGAGCGACAGCCTGTTCTGTGGTCGCCGGTTCCGGACGTTTAACGTAGTGGACGACTTTAATCGGGAGGTATTGGCTATCGAGATTGACCTGAACCTGCCAGCACCGAGGGTCATACGGGTTCTGGAACGCATTATCGCTTGGCGAGGCTACCCAGCCAAACTACGCATGGATAACGGCCCGGAATTCATTTCGACTTTTCTGGCAGATTGGGCTGAGCAACACGGTATCGAGCTAGAGTTTATCAAGCCGGGCACATCGACTCAGAATTCGTATGTTGAGCGCTTCAATCGGACGTACCGGGATGAGAGCCTGAACATGTATGTCTTTCGGAACCTCACCGAAGTCCGAGAACTGACAGAATCGTGGATGACGGAATACAACGATGAGCGTCCCCACGCTTCACTGGGAGACCTGACGCCATGGGAATACCTAGCGAAACACCAGTGGGCGGAAAGCTCTAATCAGCGATGCCACTAAAACTGGGATGTTTACAGGGTGCTTGAGCCGCTTCTCTAATTCCTGATACCAATCGTCGAACAGATCCTGCACTGTACTGATGGTTATTTTTTCTTCACGTTTGCGCTCGGTAAGAGGGTCTTTACCGCTACGAATCGCCTTCTGAGTCTCAACCACTGCTCACGAGCTTCAGCTAAGGAAAGGTGAGAATATTTACCCAGCGACATACCCCGGCGCTTACCCGCGAAGGTATAACGGCACATCCAGTAGGCAGCTCCTGCCTTAGGAATCATCAAGTACAAGCCGTTGCCATCACCATAGCGCCCTGGTTTGGATTCTCTGATCAATGACTGAACCTTCGGCAGTAAAGCTTCCCATCCTCCCCTCCGCTAAAGTCCCAAGAATTTTCCATTTTTAACAATACATTCAATGTATTGTGCCAATACTGGGTAGTATTTTAACGATATCCTGTCTCACTGATGGGTAGCATGGTATTTTACTACCCACTTAGCGGTGGCTTAAGCTGGATCGTGGTAGATAAACGTAGACAACGTCTGATATTAAATAATTACAAAACAATATCTTATATATCTACATAGACAACCGTAGACATTACTCAATATTCTGAATCTGTTCCCGCATCTGCTCGATCAGTACCTTCAACTCCACCGCGCAGCGGGTCGTCTCCGCCACCACGGATTTTGACGAAAGCGTGTTGGCTTCGCGGTTGAGTTCCTGCATCAGAAAATCCAGGCGGCGGCCTTTGGGGCCTTTTTCGGTGAGCTGGCGGCCGACTTCTTCCACGTGGGCGCTCAGCCGGTCGAGCTCTTCGTCCACGTCGGCCTTTTGGGCTACCAGCACCAGTTCGGCTTCCAGGCGTTGGGGGTCGAGTTCGGTCTTGGCGATTTCCAGGCGCTCCAGCAGCTGGGCGCGCTGGCGTTCCAGAATGTGCGGCAGCAGGCGTTTGACCGTAGCCACCTGCTCGCTGACCGCCGTTAGCCGAGTCGTGATCATCTCGGCGAGCTTCTCGCCTTCGCGGGCGCGGGCGTCGATGAGTTCATCCAGCGCCTGGGTAAACAGCACCTTGGCCGTCGCCTTGATCGCATCCTGGTCCAGGTGCTGGGTTTCCATCACGCCGGGCTGGTTGAGCAGTGCCAGCGTGGTGGGCGCTACGGCGCTGGGCACCTGCTGCTGGATGGCTGCCAGAGCGTCGGCGATCTCTTTCAGCCGCTGGCCGTTTAGCGTGGGCGCCTGGGCAGTTTCTGCGCTCTCGAAGCGCACGCTGCACTCGACCTTGCCGCGAGCAAGGCGGCTTCGCAGGGCCTCGCGCAGTACCGGCTCAAGGTCGCGCAGGCTGTCCGGCAGGCGAAAGTGCGGCTCCAGGTAGCGCTGATTGACCGAACGAATCTCGATCTGCAGCGTGCCAAAGGGGGCGGCCTCTTCAAGGCGGGCAAACGCGGTCATGCTGTGTACGCGATGGGTCGTGGCCATGATTCAATCCTTTGAGAGCGCATTTTCTCTCAGTCTACCTGATAAGGGCGGGGTTGAACGGCAAGACGTGTACAATGGAAGGCTTTTCCTGATTACGCGCTTATATGAAGTGCTTTTTGTGAGGTGCCATGCGTCCTGATGTTGTCCGCCCCAGCAATCGCGCAGCTGACCAGCTGCGTGACATTCGCCTGACCCGCGATTATACCCGGCACGCGGAAGGCTCGGTGCTGGTCGAGTTTGGTGATACCAAGGTGCTGTGTAATGCAAGCGTGGAAGCGGGCGTACCGCGCTGGCTGCGCGGCAAGAACCAAGGCTGGATCACCGCCGAGTACGGCATGCTGCCCCGCGCTACCCATTCACGCAGCGGCCGCGAAGCCGCGCGTGGCCAGCAGGGTGGGCGTACGCTGGAAATTCAGCGCCTGATCGGGCGCAGCCTGCGTGCGGCGGTGAATTTGAAGAAGCTGGGCGAGTTCACCATCACCGTGGATTGCGATGTCATCCAGGCCGATGGCGGTACGCGCACCGCGTCGATTACCGGCGGCTGTGTGGCGCTGGTGGATGCGATTCGCTACCTGCAGCGGGAGAAGAAGATCAAGGGTGATCCCTTCAAGCAGATGGTCAGCGCGGTCTCGGTGGGTATCTACAAGGGCGTGCCGGTGCTGGATCTGGACTACCCGGAGGACAGCAAGGCGGATACCGATCTGAACGTGGTGATGACCGAAGGCGGCGAGCTGATCGAGGTGCAGGGCACCGCCGAAGCCGGCGCGTTCAGCCGTGCCGAACTCAACGCCATGCTGGATCTGGCCGAAAAGGCAGGTAGCGAGCTGCTTGAGCATCAGCGTGAGGCGCTGGGCATGCGCGGCTAGCGACGCGTGAAAGCATCAACGCAAAGAGCCGACCAGGGTCGGCTCTTTGGTAACGACGACGCGGGAAAGATGCTTAAAGGGCGAGATCGTACTCGACAATCAGCGGGGCGAATTCGGAGAACGTCGCCTCTTTATCGATCCATGCGTCAACCACGTGGCGACGGAAGTTGGGGCCGACCAGCTGGTAGTCGATCCGCCAGCCTTCCTGGCGATCACGCGGCACGTCCTGGTCGAGCTTCGGCCACCAGGTGTATTCGCCAGCGTCGCGATTGATTTCGCGGAAGGTGTCGATAAACCCGGTCGGGCCGAGCACCTGATCCATCCAGGCGCGCTCTTCGGGGCGGAAACCAGAGGTGAGCTGGTTGTCCGACCAGTTGGCTAGGTCAACGGTCTTGTGGGCAATGTTCCAGGTACCGCAGATGATGTATTCGCGGCGTTTGCGCGACATCTTCGTCAGGTACTCCTGGTACTGGTCCATGAACGCCTGCTTGGCCTTCTGGTCGCTGCCATCGGGCATCAGGAAGGTGGCGATACTGAAGCGGTCGTAGTCCGCCTGCAGAAAGCGCCCTTCATGATCGCACTGCGGAAAGCCCAGGCCGTACATGATGGCCTTGGGGATCTTGCGGCAGTAGAGCCCGACACCGGCAAATCCATCCTCTTCGGCATCCAGGAAGTAGCCTTCATAGCCTTCCGGATAGAGGATGTGGTCGCCTAATTCAAAACTCTTGGCCTTGATGTTCTGCACGCAGACCACATCGGCGTCCTGCTGAGCCAGCCAGTCCAGGAAGCCACGGTCGACGGCATCACGTATACCATTAACATTGATGCTGGCAATTTTCATAAATCGTCCCTTTTGCGTCGCTGCTGTATGATACCCGACGTTTAGACGTTTGGGTAAATAGACCCTCTCATTCTTGCCATTTACCTGCGTTTTATTGTCGCCTCAGTGCTGACGTAAATCCCCTGCCTAATGAGGAACGCCGTGGCTACCACTCTACAACCCTACCAGCGCGAATTCATTGCCTTTGCCATCGAGCAGGGTGTTCTCAAGTTTGGTGAGTTCACGCTCAAATCCGGCCGAGTAAGTCCTTACTTTTTCAACGCGGGCCTGTTCCAGACCGGCCGCGCTCTGGCCAAGCTGGGCCGCTTCTACGCCCAGGCGATCATGGACAGCGGCCTGCACGCCGACGTGCTGTTCGGCCCGGCCTACAAGGGCATTCCCCTGGCCGCCGTGACCGCCGCCGCACTGGCCGACCATCATGACCTGGACATGCCCTACGCCTTCAACCGCAAGGAGGCCAAGACCCACGGCGAAGGCGGCAGCATCGTGGGGGCCGCGCTTTCCGGCGATATCCTGATCATCGATGACGTGATCACCGCCGGCACTGCCATTCGTGAAGTGATGGGCATCATCGAGCAGAGTGGTGCCCGCGCCGGTGGCGTGATCATCGCGCTTGACCGCCAGGAGCGCGGTCAGGGCGAGCAGAGTGCCATTCAGGAAGTGCAGGCCGAATACGCCGTACCGGTGGTCAGCATTGTCTCGCTTGAGCAGGTACTCACTTATCTGGAAGAGCACGCCGGCGGCGAGATGCTCGCCTACGCCGAGGCCGTGCGTGCCTACCGTGACCGCTACGGCATCGCGGGCTGAACGGCTTTAGACCTCAAGCGCGCCAGCGTAGTTCTGCTGACGCCAGGCTTCGTAGCTCACGATGGCCACCGCGTTGGAGAGATTGAGGCTGCGATTGTTGGGCTGCATGGGAATGCGCAGCTTTTGTTTCTCGGGCAGTGCCTGGTGAACCTCGGCGGATAGTCCGGCGGTTTCCGAACCGAACAGCAGCACGTCGCCAGCAGCAAAATCCGCTTCGCTGTGCGCCCGTGTGCCTCGGGTGGTAATCGCCCAGATACGCCGGCCCTGCATTGCCTGTTGAAAGGCGGCAAAGTCGGCGTGGCGAGTCACGTTGGCCAGGTCGCGGTAATCCAGTCCCGCCCGGCGCAGCTTCTTCTCTTCAAGGTCGAACCCCAGCGGCTCGATCAGATGCAAACGACAGCCGTTGTTGGCCACCAGGCGCATGATGTTGCCCGTGTTGGGCGCCATGCGCGGCTCGAACAGCGCTACTTCAAACATTGCCTTCTACCCTGGTCATTGCCCTGGGTGTACTCACCCAGGGCCACTGATTGTAGTGAAAAAAGCCGTAGAAGATAACGCTACTCGCGCTGGCAACGCTAATCGGTGTGCGCTTCATCCTGCGGTGTTGCCAGCTTGTCGCGGGCAGCAAGCTGACTGCGAAGCTCGGCGACCCTTTCCACGCTGACCGGTGCGGCCCCATTTCCCCAGCTGTTGCGAACATGATCCAGCACGGTGGCGATCTCTTCGTCGTTCATTTTCCAGGCGAACGACGGCATACCGGCACCGGTCGGACGTGCCTGGGTATGTGCCGCGCGCCCTCCCATCAACATGACATGGATAAGGTTGGTGGGATCATCGGCCAGCAGTGCATTGTTGCCCTCGAAAGCAGGCACGATATTGGCCATACCTTCACCGGCCACGCCATGACAGGCCGAGCAGTTCACTTCATAAGCCAGCGCACCACTTTTCGGCCCCTCGTTATTCAGGGTCATCGGTTCGTGGCGCACGTTGCTGGAAGGCGCAGTGGCTTTCAAGTAACTGGCCACCGCCTCGAGATCATCATCGGTGAAGTACTGGGTGGAGTGCTCAATCGCCTCGGCCATCGGCCCTGTGGCAAAACTGGTGCTGTTAGCGCCGGTTTTAAGATATTCCACCAGCTCTTGGGTACTGGTGCTGCCGATTCCGGTATGCGGGTTCGAGGTAATATCCGGGGCAAACCAGATATCCAGCCCGCCGCCCGACAGATACTCACCGTCTTTCGGACCACCCAGAAAGTTACGTGATGTATGACAGGTAGCACAATGGCCTGGCCCATTCACGATGTAGCGGCCACGATTCCACTGTTCATCCTGATCCGGGTGTTCATCGAACCCTTCATTATCAAAGAAGAGAACGTTCCAGCCAGCCATCGCCAAGCGGATATTGTACGGAAAACCCAGATCGGCGATTTCATCGATAGCATTATCGACCGGCTCGATCGTGGACATATACGCCCACAGGTCGTGCATGTCACGATCAGTAAGCTTGGTGTATTCCGTATACGGCATGGCCGGGTAGAGCAGCCCCTTGGAGCCTCTGCCGTGGCGCAGGGCATTGAAGAAGTCGCGCTCGGTCATATTGCCGATGCCGCTGTCGATATCGGGCGAAATATTGGAGGCCACGATGCCACCAAAAGGGGTGGAAACCGTATAGCCACCACCAAAATTCTCCTCATGGCAGGCCATGCAATCTCCCAGGCGCATCACGTACTCGCCGCGGGCAATGGCGTCCTCATCCTGGCTGGTAAAGTCTGCCAGGCGCGTTTCATCATCGGCTACATCGGAGCGCGAAATATCAAACGTCGGCCATGCCCAGACGAACGCTCCCGCCACCACAACCGCCGCGCCAACCCCAAGGGCGATGGCCGTTCTTTTTCTATTCGACATCGCTTAGCTCTCCACCAGAGGACCGGGGTTTTGGACATAACGCTCATGAATCGCACGCGCCGTACGAATGGCTAGCGCCCCTACGGTACCGGTGGGGTTGTAGCCTGCGTTATTGGGAAAGGCGGAAGCGCCCACGACGAACAGGTTATGGGCGTCCCAGCTCTGCAGCCACGGATTGACCGCTGATGTAGCCGGGTCGGCGCCCATGGGCACGCCGCCAATCACGTGGTCAGAAGCGATCTTGGCCGTGGTAAAAGGCTCCGCGGCGAAATTGAATGGCGTGATGTGTGAAGCGCCCATCTGCTCGGCGATCTCTACCGCGCGATCCATGGTGTAGGCCGCCATGTTGCGGTCGTTTTGCGCGTAGTCGTAGGTCAAGCGCAAAAGCGGTACGCCGAACTTGTCCTTGTAGTTCGGGTCGAGGTCCAGATAGCCGGTACGCGTCGGCATCGAGCTGCCCTGGTTAAACAAGATACCGTAGTTCTGGTAATACTTGGCGTAGGCCTTCTTGAAATCACTGCCCCAGCGCGGCGTACCTTCCGGCAAACTTTCTGCCCGCGCAATCGGCAGACCATCGCGAGAGAGCGTCAGGATACCCGCCCCGCCGATGAAATCCAGATCGGAGTGATCAAAGTTGTCACCGTTATAATCGTCGATCTGCGAACCCAGTGCGCCTGCGCCGACGAAGGGGTTGATCTGCTCATCTTCGAACCACATGTGGGCGCCGGAGATGGTCTGGAACGAGAAGTTACGGCCAACCACCCCCTCTTGAGTATTGGGGTTGTAGGGTTCGCTGATTTCGGAGTTGAGCATGATGCGCGTATTGTCGACCATGAACGCGGTCAGACAGACGATATCCGCTGGCTGCTCGACCTCACGACCGCCCTTGTCGATATACGTGACACCGGTGACGGTCTGGCCATCTTCAGCCTTGTTGACGCGAATGACGCACCCTTCAGTGATGACGCTGAAATTGGGGCGGCGCATCAAAGCAGGAAAAATGCATGCCTGGGGCGATGACTTGGAGTAGTTGCCACAGCCGTAGGCCAGACAGAAGCCGCAGTAGCTGCAAGCGCCCATGGCAACGCCCAACGGGTTGACCCAAGGCTCGGAGAGGTTGGCCGCCGGAATAGTGAAAGGGGTATGTCCCATTTTACGAGTAGCGTCGTTGAAAATCTCCATCATGCGCAGGGTTTTCAACTCAGGCGTTGGATACTCGCGAGTACGCGGGCCTTCATAGGGATTGCCGCCGGGCTTGATTTCACCGTTGATATTGCCCGCAGTGCCTGAAATACCGGCAATTCGCTCGAAGCGGTCGTAAAAAGGTTCGAGCTCGTCGTAAGTGACGCCCCAGTCCTGCAACTGCAGCTCGCCATCTTCGGCGCGTTCGATACCGTAGCGCTCGATGGTGCGGGTACGTACTTCAAAATCCCACGGGTTGAACCGCCACGCCATACCAGCCCAGTGAAAGCCGGCTCCCCCCACGCCTTTGCCCAGCTCCAGGATACCGTAATCGCGCTGCGGTACCGCCACTTGATCAAGGCGATTACGAAAGGTCATGGTATTGTCTTTCGGCGGCGACAGTAGCTCCTTGCGACTGCTCCAGCGCAGCTCATCGGGGTTGACCGCCGGAGGGGTATGGGTCGAGGTGTCCTGCCAGGCGCCGCGATCGATCGCGACGACGTTGAGACCTGCTCGGGTCAGCTCTTCTGCCATTAGAGCCCCTGACCATCCGAGCCCGACGATGACGACGTCGGCTTTGGGTCGCTTGCTTGCCATGGTCTTGTTCCTACCGATTTTTTAAGTATAGAGGTTGCTGTCTGCCAGGAGCACTGCCGAATCTGGAAGCTCGGCAGCCGCTTGCCGTGACTAGTCCTGAGGGATCAAGCTAACCGGAATCAGGTCGAGTTTTTCACCAGTCCGATCCGCATAAAGACGGTAGTCGTAGCGAGCCCCGGGAAAACCGATCATCTTCCAGCCCGCCATATCACGGTTACCGCCATAAATGGGATCAGAGAAATAGCCTTCACGAACGCTGAGCAGCATCATTTCGAAAAACGCCTTGGTGTGAACCCCTTGACCAAGATCAATGTCTCCCTGCTCCATGCCTGTGAGAATCTCGTCCTGACGCTCAGGGGCAAGGTCGGCAAATTCCGCGTCTTCGTTGTCGCTAACCCACTTGTTCAGCGCCTCGAGGCCGGTTTCGTAGCGCTCGCGAGGGGTGGCGATAAACTGCGGCAACTGAGTAAGCTCTTCGGCATGAGGCTGAAGCGGCGTATCACGGTACATCGTGGCGCCTTCGCCCCAGGGGCCGGCGAGCTGTGCGTCCAGGAACTCGATACAGCCTGCCTGAGTGGCACTGGGGCCCAGCTCATCAGCAGGAATGAAGCGATCAAAAACCGCAGCCAATGTACGGCGATGCGCATCATTATTGAGTACCTGAAGGCCACCCGTATGCGAAGGGGTCGGCACGAACTCTTCATCGAGTACGGTTCCCTGCGGAAATCCTTTGACTTCGTTAGCCCCTAGATAGGGAGCAACAGTAACGGAGGCAGTTAGCGCGCCTAATGAGCGAAGCGCTTCTCGTCGATTCATTTTCATCATGGGCTCCTTACGCCAAGACCTACGGCACGATTACCAGAGAAGGGAGCATACAGACCTGTCGCACACCTGTAGCTACCTAGGGTTGCCATCGCGTGTGAGATCAGGTGGTTTTCGAGGGGAATGTTGTAGCGAGCATCAAGGCGGACATAGTTAGTTTGTTAATATTATATTCAATTTTCGACGGCTTTTGTTGATGGAATATAACTTTTTATAAGCTGGTGCAGCGGCGCTCGCCTTCAGGCGGCTTCTCCCGCTGGGGGCCGAGCCTGTATGATACGGGCTGAACGCCCAGCATCTTCCCTCTCTGTCAGGTCGCCTCAATGTCCAAGATTCTTGAACGCATCCAGCGCCTCAATCCGCGCCAGCAGGAAGCCGTGCGCTACATTGATGGCCCTTGCCTGGTACTGGCAGGTGCAGGCTCTGGCAAGACCAGCGTGATCACCACCAAGATCGCGTATCTCGTGCAGGAGTGCGGCATGAGCGCCCGGCGCATCGCCGCGGTCACCTTCACCAACAAGGCCGCCCGGGAAATGAAGGAGCGCGTGGGGCAGATGCTCAAGGGCCGTGAGGGGCATGGTCTGACCGTGTCGACCTTTCACACCCTGGGGCTCAACATCATCCGCGGCGAGCTGAAGACCCTGGGCTACAAGCCGGGCTTTTCTCTTTTTGACCCGGAAGACGCCAAGGCGCTGTTGCGTGACCTGATGAACAAGGATGCCCAGGTGGACGCCGAGCAGATCAATGCGGTGCAGGCGAAGATTTCCACCTGGAAGAACGACCTGGTGTTGCCGGGCCAGGCACTATCGTTTGCCGAAGACGAAGACGAGCAGTTCGCCGCGCGGGTCTACGAGGCCTATAACCGCCACCTGAAAGCCTACAACGCGGTGGATTTCGACGATCTGATCCTCTTGCCCGTGGTGCTTTTGCAAAACGACGGTGAGGCGCTGGCCCGCTGGCGGCGCAAGATCCACTACATGCTGGTGGACGAGTACCAGGACACCAACGTCTCCCAGTACCTGCTGGTGAAACTTCTGATGGCCGAGCGCTCGACCTTCACCGTGGTGGGCGACGACGACCAGTCGATCTACGCCTGGCGCGGGGCGCGCCCGGAGAACCTGGTGACCCTGGGCGAGGATTTCCCGCGCCTGAAAGTGATCAAGCTGGAGCAGAACTACCGCTCCACCGGCACCATCCTGCGCGCCGCCAACACCCTGATTGCCAACAACCCCCACGTCTACGACAAGACGCTGTGGTCGGACATGGGCGACGGCGCGCCGATCCGCGTGATCGTCAACCGCCACGAAGAGGCGGAGTCCGAGCGGGTGGCCAGCGAAATGCTCACCCGGCGCATCAAGGAGAAGG
This sequence comes from Vreelandella aquamarina, assembly GCF_020075495.1. Lineage (GTDB taxonomy): Bacteria > Pseudomonadota > Gammaproteobacteria > Pseudomonadales > Halomonadaceae > Vreelandella > Vreelandella aquamarina_A. The sequence goes on along the minus strand of NZ_JABYQT010000004.1, from coordinate 95,774 downwards.
CCGAGTGGCGCGATTTTGCGGTGCTCTACCGCGGTAACTTCCAGGCCAGGCTTCTGGAGCTCAAGCTCCAGCACTACCAGATTCCCTACAAGCTCTCCGGCGGCACGTCATTTTTCTCGCGCAACGAGATCAAGGACGCCATGGCCTACCTGCGCCTTCTGATCAACCCCGCCGACGACAACGCCTTTTTGCGTATCGTCAACGTGCCGCGCCGCGAAATCGGCCCCGGCACGGTCGAAAAGCTCGCCAACTACGCCACCGAGCGCTCGATCTCGCTGTTCGCCGCCTGCCACGAACTGGGCCTCGAGCAGGTGCTGCCGACCCGTGCCGTGGAGCGGCTTTCACGCTTCACCCACTTCATCGACGGCGTGCGACAACGCATGGATCAGGGCGACGCGATTGCCGCCATCCGCGACATGCTGCGCGACATGGACTACGAGGCGTGGCTCTACCAGAACGCCAGCGCCCCCACCATCGCCGAGCGACGCATGGCCAACGTGTGGATACTGATCGACCAGCTCGAGAAGTCGCTCGACCGCGACCCGGAAGAGGACGACGACTCCACCGCCACGGAAACCGACGGCGTCGAGGCGGCGATTTCGCGCCTGGTGCTGCGCGATATTCTCGAGCAGCAGGCCGAAGAGGACGATTCGGACAAGGTGCAACTTCTCACCATGCACGCGTCAAAGGGCCTCGAGTTTCCTCACGTCTACCTGATGGGGCTGGAAGAAGACCTGCTGCCTCATAGAAACGCCATCGAAGTGGGCACCGTGGAAGAGGAGCGCCGGCTGGCTTACGTGGGCATCACCCGTGCGCGGCGCACGCTGACCCTGACGCTTGCCCGCCAGCGCAAGGCGTATGGTGAGTTGATGGATTGCCAGCCGAGCCGTTTTCTCGACGAGCTGCCGGCGGAGGATCTCGAGTGGGAGGGCCGTGCCGACAAGGAAGACCCGGACAAGAAACAGGCCAGAGGCAAGGACGCGATTGCCGGGCTGCGCTCGCTATTGGGCTAGCACTTAGCGCAGCCAGCCATAGGATATCGCTACCTTCGGCAACAGCGCTCTCACGCAACGAACCTATCCACAGGCGGATGCCAAAAGCGCCTGTGGATAGATCATTCGACCTCGCTGATCATGTAGTCGACCGCTGCCCTTATTTCATCATCGCTGAAGTTGAATCGACCACCCTTGGGTGGCATGGCGCCTAGCCCCTTGATGGCACTGGTGTAGAGCGCGTCGGTGCCCTTGGCAAGCCGCGCCGCCCAGGCGTCGTGATCGCCGGTGGCCGGGGCGCCCGCTATACCTGCCTGGTGGCAGGCACCGCAGCTGGCCCTGGCGTACAGTGCCTCACCATCCAACCCGGTGGCTTGCTCGCCTTGTTCAGGCGCGTCGTCTGGTTCATCACGCGTCTCGGAAGCCGCCTGCTGGGCTACGCTGCGCTGGCATGTCTGCCCTTCGAAACAGAGTGTACCCACCGGCGCGAGACGCTCGGCGAGCGCATCGTGCTCGGCGTCGCCGTCCGCCTGCGCCATCGTCGCGAAGAGTCCCAACGCCGCCATACCGCCCAATACACGCTTGAAATTCACTTGACCCCCTTCTGGCCGCGCCAGGAATTAACCACGGCTTACGTGCAGATACTACCCGCTTTTCAGCGGGCAGCAGGACGCATTTTTTTGACGCAAGACAACCAGATGATCGATAGGTGAAGCTCACCTATCGTCGAACGAGTAGAGAAGTGACCGAAAGAGCCGTATGGAAAGGGCAGTACGAGAAGAGCGATCAGAAGATCAGCTTGAAGACACCGGTGAGGGTCAGAAGGCCAACGGCAAAGATAAAGATAATAACCCACAGCAAGATTTTCATTTCTTTTCCTCCATGATTAAAAGAAGCATTCCTGAGTGATACGGCTCCAGTATAGAAGATAAATGCAAAGATTGGCTAACATCGCCCGCCGGCGCGCCAGGGCCTAGTTTCGCCACGCCAGCAGGCGCTGTTCGGCATGACAATCGAACCCTGCCTGTGCGTAAAGATGCCGGGCAGGCGCATTATTGGCATCTACGGTGAGCAGCAGTTCCGGCGCGCCCGCCTCACAAGCCATGCGCAACGCGGCAATCAGCACCGCCCGGCCAATCCCCCGGCCCCGCCAGCGGGGCGCCACGCCCATCAATAAAAGCTCCCACTCCGCCCCTGGTGCCAGCAACAGCACGCCCACCCGCTCGATGCCTACATTGACGCTATACCAGTGGCGCGGCGCCGCGGGTGCCCGTTGATGAAAACCGGCCAGCAGCGCTTCTGCCCCCAGCGCATCATACAGAGCGGGGCTGTCCAGCGAGCCCTGGCTGATCAGATCAAGCAACGCGTGTTGTGCCGATGCATTCAGCGCTTCAAAAGGCTCCAGCCGAATTGATACCGCAGGCTGACAGGTGTCTGCTTGGCCACCCAGCTTGACGGCCATGTGACGCAGCGCCGCCAGGCGAATCATGCCAAGGTCGAGCAGTGCAGTCTCCCAGGCGTAGTGGCTGGGCGGCAGTACCACGTGGCAAAGCGTCAGGCTGTTTTCTGCCACAAAAGTGCGTGCCGTCTGAAGCAGAGCCAGGCTTGCCGGACTCTGCTTCAGGGGAAGCCATAGCTGCGCTGTGGCATGGTCAAGCGGCTGCACCCAGAGTGCACCGGTAATGCGCCCCTGATGTTCAGCGATCCAGAGCCCGCGCCAGGCGGCCTGCCTTGCCTGCTGAAGGGCCTCGTGCAGTGCTGATTGCAGGGCGGGCTCGTGCACGGCGGCCAGATGCAGCAGCGCCTCACGGCGAAGCGTTGAAGGACACAGGCGCACCGAGGCGCCGCAGGTGGGCAGTTCAGCCATGAAAAAGGACGCCATTGCGTTGCTTTCGTTGACGTTAATCCTGACTGACTCCCCTTAACGATGCTACCTTTTGTTACTTCTTACCGGGCCCGTTACAGGAGTAACCGATACCATGCGCATACTGCTGGTTGAAGATGACGCCAGCTTGTCTTCGGGCATACGCCTGGCGCTCAAGCCGGAGCACTATACGGTCGACCACCTGGACAACGGCAACAGCGCCCTGCAGGCCCTCAAGGAGTCCGAGCCCTTTGATGCGGTGATTCTGGATCTCGGCCTGCCGGGCCTGGATGGTCTGCAGATCATCAAGGCCGTGCGGCGCCAGGGCAGCCAGATTCCCATTCTGGTGCTCACCGCCCGGGATGGCATCAACGACCGAATCGCGGGGCTCGATGCCGGCGCCGATGACTACCTGGTCAAACCGTTCGAGGTCGAAGAGCTGAAGGCTCGCCTGCGGGCGCTGCTGCGGCGAAGCCAGGGGCAGTTGGACAATCACCTGGAGTGCCGCGGCATTCGCCTCGACCCGCTGACCCTGAGCGTGCGCTATCAGGACAAGACCGTCACGCTCTCGCGGCGCGAATTTACCCTGCTTCAGGAGTTCATGGGCCACCCGGGGCGGGTATTTACCCGTGATACGCTGACCAGCCTGATCTACGGCTGGGACGAGGACGTGGAGAGCAACGCCATCGAGGTACATATCCATCATCTGCGCCGCAAGCTGTTTCCCGAGGTGATCCGCACGCTGCGCGGTATCGGCTACGTGATGGACAAGACGCCACCGGAGCACGCACGGTGAACTCCATTCGCCGGCGGACGCTGGGCCTTACCCTGCTGCTGTTTCTGCTCAGCATCATGGTGATCAGCGTGATCAGCTATCGCTATACCACCCATGAAATCCAGCGACTGCACGACGAAAGCCTGGCCCGCCACGCCCATCTGCTGGGCGAACTGCTGCAGGCCCCCATTCCGCCCGCCTACCAGCAGGCGCTGTTGAGAAGCGTGGAAAATACCCTGCAGACCGAGCTTCGCACCCCCGATGCGCTGGTCTTTCAGCTGTGGCAAGGCGATAAGCTGCTGCTGCGCTCGGCGGATGCACCGCTGGCGTCGCTGGTGACCTCCACGCAGGCGCCGGCGGCCGGCTATGCCCGCCAGCAGCACGCCTCCCAGACCTGGCAGACCTATACGCTGCCGCTGGCCCAGGGCGAGCGCCGAGTGATCGTGGCCGAGCGCGACGATGTGCGCCTGCAACTGATCAAGCGCGTGGCGCTGCGTACCCTGCTGCCGGAGTTTATCGGCCTGATTATCCTGGCGTCCTTGCTGTGGTGGAGCATCGGCTGGGGGCTTGCGCCGCTGTCGCGCATGGCCGAGCAGATTCGCAGCCGCGACCCGCATAACCTGCAGCCGCTCGAACTCTCGCCGCTGCCCTACGAGCTTGCGACCATTTCCGGTGCACTCAATCGTCTCTTGATGCGCATCCAGCGCTTGCGCGGGCGTGAAAAGCGCTTTATCGCCGATGCCGCCCACGAACTGCGTACCCCGCTTGCCGTACTCGACCTCCACGCCCAGAACGCGCTGGCGGCCAGCACTGCCCAGGACCGCGAAGAGTCACTGGTCTATCTGCGTCAGGGCGTTACGCGGGCCACGCACCTGGTCAGCCAGCTGCTGACCCTGGCCCGGCTCGACCCTGACGAGGCGAGCCCGCCGCGACGGGCGGTGGATGCGCTGTTTGAAGTACGCGACGCGCTCGCCAAGCTGTTGCCGCTGGCTCAGCAGCAGCAGCAGAACCTGCAGCTGGAAGCCGAGGAGTCAGGCCCCTGGGCGTTGAACGAAGTTCCCGGCGCACTGGGCACCCTGATTCAGAATCTGGTGGGCAACGCCATTCAGCACTCGCCGCCCAACGGCAGCGTTCATGTGCATCTCGAGGCAGGCGTCGACCATATCGTGCTGACCGTCGATGATCAGGGCCCGGGCATTCCGCCGGCGGCGCGAAAGGCGGTAACCGCGCGTTTTCACCGGGCAGGCCCGGGCGCCGGGTCAGGGCTCGGGCTGTCCATCGTCGAGCGAGTCGTCACCCAGCAGGGCGGCACACTGGCGTTCGATGACGCGCCTGGCGGCGGTCTGCGCGTCCAGATAACCCTTGAACGGCGATTATCCCCAGACTAGTTTTTACAACAATTCCTGTAACGGGTTTCGTGTCTTAAGGTTGTGGTAAGAATTCGCTGCAATTCTGAAGGTATCAGGCCGGCTGGCAGTCAGCAGTTGGCCATCCATAACAGGAGGTACCCTGATGAACCAAGTGGCTTTTTCTCCCAAATCACTGATCCAGTTCAGCACCGCGCCGCGTTTGACGTCTCCCGAGGCCAAGCGCCTGACCATGGAGAGTTCTGCGCTCGACGTACTGACCGACTTTCGTAACCTGAAGCCCCAGTCGGTCGCCGCCGATACGCCGATCGACGACGCGCACCTCAAGATGCGCCACAGCGGCGTCCGTCTGCTGTTCGTCACCGACAAGCAGGAACACTGCCTGGGCATTCTGACCTCGAAAGAGCTGATCGGCACCCGGCGTATCAACCTGGCCATGCAGCAGCGCAACCTGGACCGCGACGAGATCACGGCAGAGATGGTCATGACCTCCTGGAACAAGCTCAGCGCCATGCCCATCGAACAGCTTTCGGCGCTGACCATCGAGGATTTGGTACTGGTCATGGAAGACGTGACCGAGCAGCACCTGCTGGTTACCGAGCGCAACGCGCAGCGTGAATTGACCATTCGCGGGCTGGTGTCGGCAACGGACATTCAGAATGCGGTAGGCAAGGAAGTGAATACGGTTGTGCCCATGGCGCGCAGCTTTGCCGATATCTGCCAGGTCATTACCGGTCACGACCTGTAGGCAGCCGGTACAGCGCCGGTCAAGCGCTGGATGCTCCGAGGTTTTACTGCTTTTCCGGCCACCGTGCCCTCATGACAAAACGCCCCTTGCCGTCACCGGCAAGGGGCGTTTTCAATCTGTCAGCGCCACTCAGAACAACGAAGCGTTGATGAACAGATGCGTGGCGATACTGGCGGCATAGCCCAGCAAGATGGCGGGTACCCAGCGCAGATGCAGCATGAAGGTGTAGATGCCGCGCGCTTGCCCCATCAGCGCCACACCCGCCGCCGACCCCATGGAGAGCAGGCTGCCGCCCACGCCGGCGGTCAGAGTAATCAGCAGCCAGTTGCCCTCGGACATGTCCGGCGCCATGGAGAGCACGGCGAACATTACCGGAATGTTATCCACCACTGCAGAGATAAGCCCCAGTACCACGTTGGCCCAGATCGGGTTCCAGCTGCCATAGAGCGTTTCGGACAACAGGCTCAGGTAGCCCATGAAGCCAAGCCCTCCCACGCACAGCACTACCCCGTAAAAGAACAGCAGGGTATCCCACTCCGAGCGCGCGATACGACTGAAGATATCGAAGGGCACGACGCTGCCCAGTTGCTCGAGTTTCTTCCAGTCGCCCCGGCGTGAGTAGCGCTCGCGCTTGCGCTCCAGCGAGCGCGGAAGGCTTCGGCGCAGGTAGTAGCCGAAGAACTGCAGAAGCCCCAGGCCGAACATCATGCCCATGGCGGGCGGCAGATAGAGTACCGAGTGGCAGAGCACCGAAATGGCCACGGTAATCAGAAACAGGACGATGATGCGTCGCGCGCCGCGCTTCATCCAGACGTTCTCGGTCAACGCCGCCGGCTGACGGTTGATGATGAAGAAGTTCATGATGATTGCCGGCACCATGAAGTTGACGATGGCAGGCAGCAGCAGTACGAAGAAACCCTCAAAGGGCACCTGCCCGCCTTGCCAGACCATCAGCGTGGTGATGTCGCCAAACGGGCTGAACGCACCGCCGGCGTTGGAGGCCACCACCACGTTGACGCAGCACAGGCCGATGAACTTCTTGTCGTTTTCCGCCACCTTGAGCACCACGGCGCACATCAGCATGGCCGTGGTCATGTTGTTGGCAATGGCCGAGATGCCAAAGGCAAGAAAGCCGGTGATCCAGAACAGGCTTCTGTAGCTGAACCCCTTGCGCACCAGCCAGGCACGCAGCGCGTCAAAGATGCGCCGCTCTTCCATGGCGTTGATATAGGTCATCGCCACCAGCAGGAACAGCAGAAGCTCGGTGTACTCGAGCAGCGTTTCACGAAAGGCGGCTTCCGCCTCTTCGGGTATCCCCGCCTGCACGTATACCCACGCCACGATGCCCCAGATAAGGCCAGCTGCGACCAGTACGGGCTTTGATTTACGCATGTGGATAAGTTCTTCGGACATGACCAGGGCGTAGGCCAGAACGAAGATGAAGACACAGGTAATACCGGCAATCGATACGGTCAGATCAAGCGGGCCAGCAGCGGCATAGGAGAAGGAGGGAAAGGCAACAGCGCAAAGAGCAATCAACAACCAAGCGACCCGGCGAGCTGAGAGCCGAGTAGCGAGGACGTTTGGTGGTTTCATGACAGCGTGATCCTGGCAGGTTGGGAGAGATGGCGCCACGATGATAAGCACACTAACTAACTGCTGCAACGCAGCGACCGCGCATATGGTGCGGCTTAATGCCGCACCATGTAAAGCGGTTTTTAGAAGGGGGTTCTAACTTTTCTTGCGGGAATTATTCTACGGTCACGCTCTTGGCCAGATTGCGCGGCTGGTCGACGTCGGTGCCTTTCAGAACCGCCACGTGATAGCTCAAAAGCTGCAGCGGCAGCGTATACACGAGCGGCGCCAACGCCTCGTGCACGTGGGGCAGCTCGATCACCTGGATATTGTCCTGAGAGCGAATGCCCACGTTCTCGTCGGCAAACACGAACAGCTGGCCGCCCCGGGCGCGCACTTCCTGCAGGTTGGACTTGAGCTTCTCCAGCAGGTCGTCGTTGGGCGCGACGGAAATCACCGGCATCTCGCTGTCCACCAGCGCCAGCGGGCCGTGCTTGAGTTCGCCGGCCGGGTAGGCTTCGGCATGGATATAGGAGATTTCCTTGAGCTTGAGTGCGCCTTCCAGCGCAATCGGGTAGTGGGCGCCACGTCCCAGAAACAGCGCATGATGCTTTTCGGCAAACGCCTGGGAGAGCTGCTCGATCTGGCCGTCCAGCACCAGTACCTGCTCGCAGACCTTGGCGAGTGTCTGCAGCGCTTCCACGATCCCGGCATGCTCCTGCTGATGCCTGGCCTTGCTGATCGAGAGCGTCAGCAGCATGAGTGCGACCAGCTGGGTTGTGAACGCCTTGGTCGAGGCCACGCCGATCTCCGGGCCGGCGCGGGTCATCAGCGTCGTGTCGGATTCACGCACCAGGGAGCTTCCCGGCACGTTGCAGATCGCCAGCGTCCCTACATAGCCCAATGTCTTGGCAAAGCGCAGCGCGGCCAGCGTATCGGCGGTCTCCCCGGACTGGGAGAGCGTCACGAACAGACTGCCTTCGGGCACTACCGGATGGCGGTAACGGTACTCGGAAGCCACTTCTACCTGAACCGGCACACCGGCGTAGCGCTCGAGCCAGTAGCGCGCCACCAGGGCAGCATGATAGCTGGTACCGCAGGCAATGATGTGCACCTGTCGGGTCTTCTGGAACAGCGCCTGGGCATCGGGGCCGAAGCTCTCGATCAGTACGCTGTTGCCGCTCAGGCGGCCTTCGAGCGCGGCCTGTATGACGCGCGGCTGTTCGAAGATCTCCTTGAGCATGTAGTGGCGGTACTCGCCCTTGCTCGCCGCACCATCACCGTGCTCGAAAACCTGCACCGGCCGGGTCACCGTCTGGCCGCGACGATCCACGATGCGGATCGCGCCGTTTGCGCCAAGCTCCACCAGGTCGCCCTCTTCGAGGTAGATAAAGCGGTCGGTCACCTGCAAAAGCGCCAGCGGGTCGGAGGCCAGAAACGCCTCACCCATCCCCACGCCCACCACCAGGGGGCTTCCCTGGCGTGCGCCGACCACCACGCCCGGCTCTCTAGTGCTCATCACGCCCAGGGCGTAAGCGCCGCCCAGGCCGTTGACGATTTCCTGAGTCGCATCGAACAGGCTGAACCCGCTCTGCAGCTTGTCAGACAGCAAGTGAGCGATCACTTCGGTATCGGTTTCCGAGCTGAAGGCGTAGCCGCTGGCCTCGAGGGTCTCCTTGATGTATTCGTAGTTCTCGATGATGCCGTTGTGTACCACGGCCACCTGCTGGCCGCTATGGTGCGGATGGGCGTTGGCTGTCGAGGGCTTACCGTGGGTCGCCCAGCGAGTGTGGGCGATCCCTGAAAACCCGGGCAGAGCCGCATTGACCAGCTCGTCTTCAAGTGCCGCCACCTTGCCCAGCGCCCGGTGGCGGGTGAGTTGGTGCTCGTGGTTCAGCACCGTCATGCCGGCTGAGTCGTAACCGCGGTACTCCAGGCGCTTGAGCCCTTCCAACAGTATTTCCTGCACGTTACGCTGCGCAACAGCGGCGACGATGCCACACATAAGCGGTTCTCCGAGACGATTAAAAAAACGGTTAGGGGATCGATACCTTACCTGGAAGATTTCACAGGCCGCGGCCAGTCGGCCTTTTCCAGCTGCCTTGGCCGCGTGACGGCCAGGGCGTGTTCGCTGACATCCTTGGCAATCGTCGAGCCGGCGCCAACGGTCGCGCCCTTGCCGACGGTGACCGGGGCCACCAGCGCGCTGTTGGAGCCAATGAAGGCATTATCGCCTATCTCGGTATGGTGCTTGTTGGCGCCATCGTAATTGCAGGTAATGGTACCGGCCCCCACGTTCACATCGCGCCCCAGGCGCGCATCACCCACATAGCTCAAGTGGTTGATCTTGCTGCCTTCGCCCACGTCGGCATTCTTGGTTTCCACGAAGTTGCCCACCTTGGCGCTGGCCGCCAGGCGCGTACCGGGGCGAAGCCGTGCATAAGGGCCGATCTGGTTGTGCCCGGCGGCGACCGTACTGTCGATCACACTATGGCTTTCTACCTGGCTGCCGGCACCAATCCTGCTGTTCTTGATCACGCAGTAGGGCCCCACGCGTACCCCTTCGCCGAGTTCGACCGTGCCTTCGAAGATGCAGCCCACGTCGATGAACACGTCGTTCCCGCAGGTCAGGCTGCCGCGAACGTCAAGACGTGCCGGGTCTGCAAGTGCCACTCCCTGCTCCATCAGCTGGCTGGCCACCTGGCTCTGGTAGGCGCGCTCCAGGCGCGCCATCTGAGCGCGGTTGTTGACGCCTTCCACCTCAGCGGCACTGGCAGGCTGCTCGGTACACACCTTGATACCGTCATTGGTGGCCATCTCGATGACATCGGTCAGGTAGTACTCGCCCTGGGCATTGTCGGCGGAGAGCCGTGGCAGCCAGCGCGCAAGCTGGGTACTGGTCATCGCCATGATGCCGGTATTGCACTCGGTGATCGCAAGCTCCGCCGCCGTGGCATCCTTCTGCTCGACGATGGCCACCGCGCTGCCTTCGTCGTTGCGCACGATGCGCCCGTAGCCCGTCGGGTCATCCAGGGTAACGGTCAAGAGTCCCATATGCTGCTCGTCGACATGAGCCAGCAGCGCGCTTAACGTTTCACGCTGAATCAGCGGCACGTCACCGTAGAGCACCAGCACCTTGCCGCCGCCCAATTGCTCGAGCGCCTGGGCCACCGCGTGGCCCGTGCCTTTCTGTTCGGCCTGTACGGCAAACGTCACGTCATCGTTGGCCAGCGCCTCGCGCAGCTGCTCGGCGCCATGGCCGATCACCACGTGGGTACGCGTCGGCTGAAGGCCTGCTGCGGTTGCCAGCACGTGGCTTACCATGGGCTTTCCTGCCAGGGTGTGAAGTACCTTGGGCGTCTGCGAACGCATCCGCGTGCCCTTGCCCGCCGCGAGAACCACGACATCCAATTCGTTATGCATCCTGATTACCTTCTTGTGTTGCGCGCGCGTTAGGGTCTACCCACGGCTCGATGCCCAGTTCATCGACCAGGTCTTTGCCAAAATAATCCACAAAGGCAGGGCTTGCGACACTCTGCCAATGGTCGCCGTCACGCAGCAGCATCAAGGTACTCAGATCGTGATCGACGGCCATGCTCATGCCGGCCTCCTCCCCCACCACCAGCAGTGCCGTTGCCCAGGCATCGGCCCAGGCGTTGGAGGGGTGAAATACCGATACCGAGGCCAGCTTGTGGGTGACCGGGCGGCCGGTACGCGGGTCGATGGTATGCGAGAAACGCTGGCCGTCAGCCTCGAAGTAGTTGCGATAGTCACCCGACGTGGCTACCGATATATCGTGAAGCGGCACGACATGCTGTGCCTGGGGCGCACCTGACTGCGGGGTTTCGATCCCGACACGCCAGGGCGTCTGCTGATCGTCGCGATAGCCGCGCGCCAGCATGTCTCCACCCAGGTTGATCAGGTAATTCTCGATTCCTTCCTTGTCCAGATAGGCCGCGACACGGTCGGTGGCATGCCCCTTGGCAACGCCGGAAAGGTCCACGTAAACATCGCGGTCGCGGCGCGCCTGCATGGCCTGGGTATCCACTTCCACCGCGTCGAAGCCGACCTGGGCCAGGCGCTCATCAAGCAGCGCCTCGGAGGGGATCTCCTTGGGGCGCGCCTCGGGGCCAAAGCTCCACAGGTTGACCAGATCACCCACGGTCACGTCAAAGGCGCCGTTGCTCTCTTCGGCTATCGAACGGCTGATGGCCAGTACTTCGATCAGCTCGTTGGACAAGGGCTGCCACTGGTCAAGCGGTGCCTGGTTGAAGACGCTGAGTTCAGAGTCGTCGCGGTAGGTGGACATGGCGGCATCGACGCTTTCAAGCTCGGCCATGAACCCGCTTTCCAGCTGATCGGCCTGCTCCTGGGTCAAAGGAGCGTTGATCGAGACCTGGTAGAAGGTGCCAAAGATCCCTCCCTCCAGGCGTACCGGAGACTCAAGCGGGCGGTCCTTTTCCGAACAGCCGGCCAGGAGTACAAGGGCAGCGGCAAAAGCCGCATGTTTGATCAACCGCGTCGACCCAGGCATTGATGAGATCATGAGTTCGCTCTAGAAGTGAAAAAACCAGATAAGCCACGCACCAAACAGTACGCGATAGATGACGAAAGGCTGCATGCCCATTTTCTTGATCACCACCAGAAAATAGTGAATGCATAGATAGGCCGCTACGCCGGATAGCAGCGTACCGGCAGACAGCGAAAGCCAATCGATGGCCTGAGGCTGGCGGAGAAGCTTGATGGCTTCGAGCCCGCCTGCCAGCATGATGACCGGAATGGAGAGTAAAAAGGAGAACCGGGCGGCGGCTTCACGACTCATGCCGACCAGCAGGGCGGCGGTCATGCTGATGCCCGAACGTGACGTGCCGGGTATCAGGGCAAGCGCCTGGGAGAAGCCGATGATCAACACTTCCTTCCAGCCGATCTGGTACTCGGTCTGGGTGCCGCGTCTGGCGTAGTCGGCATAGCCCAGCAGCAGGCCAAAACCGATCAAGCTGATACCGATGATCAGCGTCGAGCGCATGTATAGCGAGATGGCGTCTTGAAGAAGAAAGCCGATAATACAGACGGGCAGGGTAGCAACGACAATCCAGAAACCCAAGCGAGCATCCTTGTCGATCTCGCCGCCCTTCATTACCTTGAAACTGCTGTCTGCTATTTGCAGGATTTCCTTTCGAAAGTAGATCATGACAGCGGCCAGGCTTCCCACATGAAGCGCCACGTCAAAGGCGAGTCCCTGGTCTTCCCAGTTGGTCAAAACCGGCACTAGAATCAAGTGGGCAGAGCTTGAAACGGGTAAAAACTCGGTGAGCCCTTGCACTGCGGCAAGCACCACAATCTGTAACCACTCCATGGGTCATCCTGTACGGGCAAAAAGTTGTTGAATGACAATGGCGCACAAGGATACACCTCCATCGGGCGCTTGTCCGCCAGGGCCATTGTCGTATCACGTTATACGAAAGCGAATACGCGTCGCAAAGGGCTTAAGGGATCATCAAGCGGTGCGCTACAATAACGTTTTATCGAACGCGTGCCCTCAGGTATTCCATGTCTCAGACCGTTGAAACGCCAGTGGTTCCCGACCGTGAGCAAGATAGTCACACCGCCAAGCGTGTAACCTATATCGGCGCGTGGCTTGACGGCGTGCTCAGCGTCGTAAAGGTGGCCGTCGGGTTTTTCGTAGGCTCGGCGGCCCTGATTGCCGACGGTATCCACTCGCTGTCGGATCTGGTGACCGATGGTTTCGTGCTCGCCGCCATTCATTATGGCCGCCAGGAGCCGGATAACGACCACCATTACGGGCATGGGCGTATCGAGACGCTGACTACTCTGCTGCTCGGCAGCGTGCTGATCTTCGTGGCCGGGGGTATCGCCTGGTCGAGCCTGACACGGCTGTTCAGTGGCACCGAGGTGACCGCGCCGGGCATGGTGGCGATTGCGATCACGTTTATTGCACTTATCAGCAAGGAGTGGATATTCCGCTACACCATGCGGGTGGCCAAACGTATTCAGTCGCGCCTGCTGGAAGCCAATGCCTGGCACTCGCGCAGTGACGCGCTCTCGACCGCCGTGGTGCTGGTAGCGCTGGTCGGCGCTCAGTTCGGTGTAGGCTGGCTGGACGCGGTGGCAGCCATCGTGGTTGGCCTGCTGGTAGGCAAGGTGGGCTGGGATCTTCTATGGGAGTCGGCCCGGGAGCTGGTCGACACCGCCCTGCCCGAGGATGTGCAGCAGCAGATGCACGATGTGGCCTGCAGCGTACCGGGCGTGGATAGCGTCCATGACTTGCGCACCCGCCAGTCGGCGGGCTGGGTGATGGTCGATCTGCACGTGGTGGTCGGGCCCAAGATCACCGTCTCGGAAGCTCACGAGATCGGCAATGAAGTCAGCCGCCGCCTGCGCCACGAATTCCCGCTGCTGACCGACGTCATCTTTCACGTCGACCCCGAGGATGACGCCGGCGAAGGCGACCCGAGCCGCCTGCCCGGCCTGCCGCTGCGCCCGGCTGTCGAAGCGGCGCTCAACGAGCGCTGGTACCTCCATCCGGTGTGGCGCACGCTGAACGAGCTGCAGTTGCACTACCTGGATGACAAGGTATCGGTATCGCTGATCATCGACGATGCGGTCAACCAGCCTCCCCAGTGCCTGGCCAGCCAGTTGAAGGCCCTGGCCAGCGATATCCCGTGGCTTGGGCACGTGGAAGTGATGTTCATTACCCGCGCGGCCAGCAGCTCGATGCGCTAGCCAGCCAGAACGCTCAGCGAGAAACGCGGTCCTATAGCGTCACGCCTTTCATCTCTCATCGATCATGACGCTCTGGACCCCATGGACACGCTCAATCTCGTGCTTTTTGACCTGCTCAACTCGCCGCCCGACTCCCCAGCCTGGCTGGTAACGATTGCCCACTGGTGCGCTTCGGACATCATCCTTGTGGTCCCGGTGCTTCTTGTCATTGGCTGGCTGCTCGGCAATGAACAGTACAAGCATGCGGTTCTGGAAGCGTTCATCGCCACGCTGCTAGCGCTGACGGCCAGTTGGATCATCGGTGTGCTATGGCCCCTGCCACGTCCTTTCATGGTGCCCATCGGCGAGTATCTTCAAGCGCATGCCGCCACGCCCGCCTTTCCCAGCAACCACCTGACGATCATGCTGACCGTGGCGTTCAGCCTGACGCTTCACGATCATACTAGGCGCATCGGCCGCTGCCTGCTGGTGCTGGCGCTGCCGGTAGCCTGGGCCAGGATCTTTCTGGGCATTCACTTTCCCCAGGACATGATCGGTGCGCTGATGCTCGCCCCGGTAGCCGCCGCGCTGACAGCAATAGGCCGTGCCTGGCTGGTAATGCCGCTTTATGAGCGCGTTGCGGTGAAGTGCTATCACCGAGTGTTCTCGCCACTGATCAACCGCGGCTGGGTACGGCGCTAGGGCCGTACCCGTAAAGCCCGGATTTACAGCTGGGAAAGAATGGCGGTCGCGATGGTGAAGTAGATCAATACGCCGGTGGCGTCGATCAGGGTGGTCACCAGCGGTGCCGAGGCGGTGGCCGGGTCGACCTTGAAGCGTTCGAGCACGAAAGGCAGGCACATGCCGATGAGGCTGCCGAACAGCACGATGGCCACCATGCTCAGCGCCACCACCATGGCAACGGCCTCACCGCCGCGGAAGATACCGATCGGCGCCACGGCGATCGCCATGGTGAGTCCCAGCGACCCGGCCACCAGAAGCTCTCGGCCAAGCATCTTGCTCCAGTCCTTCACGCCAATATCGCCGGTAGCCATCCCGCGTACCATCAGGGTGGCGGCCTGGGCGCCGGCGTTACCGCCGCTGCCGATCAGAAGCGGCAAGAAGAATACCAGGGCGACCTGAGCGGCAATGATATCCTCGAAGTAGGCAATGCCCGCGCCGGAAAACAGGTTGGCAAACACCAGCAGTACCAGCCAGGTGACCCGTTTACGGTAAAGGCTCCACAGCGGCACGCGGCTGACGCCATCCTCCAGCTGGCCGATGGACATCCCCTTGTGGATATCTTCGGTCGCCTCGGACTCGGCCACGTCCATCGCGTCATCGTGGGTGATGATCCCCACCATGCGGTTTTCGGCATCAATGACCGGTAGCGCCAGCAGGTCGTAGCGAGCCACGATTCGCGCCGCCTCTTCCTGCGCTTCATCGACAACGGTTCTGATCACATCCTTGATCATGATGTCATCGACCAGCGCACCCGGTCGCGCCACCATCAGCTGGCGCAGCGACATGGTGCCGATCAGCTGGCCATCGCTTGCCAGAATGTAAAGCTGATAGACCGTTTCGGCGTCAGGCGCCGTCTGGCGTACCCGCATCAGTGCCTGCGACACCGTCATGCCACTGGCTATGGCGACATAGTCAGAGGTCATGATGGCGCCGGCAGTGCCCTCTTCATAGCTCGACAGGCGCTTGAGATCCTCGCGCTCCTGATGGGCCATGCGCCGCAGCAGCGCCTCACGGCGGTCATCGTCGAGCAGATTGAACAGATCGACCCGCTCGTCCGAGCCCATCTCCTCTAAAAGCTTCAACACCTGGGTATCGGAGAACTTTCCGACGACTTCGAGCTGGCTCTCGCCGGGCAGATAACCCAGCACGTTGGCTGCCCGCTCGGTGGACAGCACGTTCAGCACCGCCAGCGCCGCCGACAGCTCTTCGTCTTCCTCGATCAGCTCTTCGAGCACTTCGCCGATATCGGCTGAGCGAATCTCCGCCAGACGGCCCGACAGTTGTTCCTTGCTTGGCGTCTCTTTTCCCAGCTCGTCGAGCAGCTCGGCTTTCAGCGCCTGCAGGGTTTCCTCATTCAATGCCATCGCTCTCCTCCTCGGTTGCCAACCAGCACTACGCCGTTGCGTACGCAGCATAGTAGCAAACAAAAAAAACGCTCCTTAAACCCTGCACGGGTTCAAGGAGCGTTTCATGAACGCCAGCGGCGTTTCTAGCCTTTACCCGCCTTCTTGCGCAGCTGCTGAATCGTTCGCAGCTGAGCAACGGCTTCGGCAAGCTCTGCCGCCGCACGAGTATAGTCAAGCTCGGCTGACTTCTCGTTGAAGGCTTGCAGCGCTTGCTGGCGTGCTTCTTCGGCAGCGGCCTCGTCGAGGTCGCTTGCCCGGGACGCCGCATCGGCCAGGATCGTCACGACATCGGGCTGGACTTCCATGAAGCCGCCCGAGACAAAGAAGTTCTCTTCCTTGCCGCCATCGTGGATCACACGGATCGGGCCCGGCTGAAGCTCGGTCAAAAGCGGTGCGTGACCCGGCAAGATGCCCAGGTCACCCATCAATCCAGAAGCCACTACCTGCTCGACGGTGCCCGAGAAGATAGATGCCTCCGCGCTGACGATATTGCAAGTGAAGCTATTCGCCATAGCGAATCCCCCTAATGAACGGGATTACTTCTTCATCTGGTTGGCTTTCTCGACCGCTTCGTCGATGGAGCCGACCATGTAGAAGGCCTGTTCCGGCATATCGTCGTATTCACCGGCGAGAATGCCCTGGAAGCCACGGATGGTGTCTTTCAGTGAAACATACTTGCCGGGCGAACCGGTGAAGACCTCGGCCACGAAGAACGGCTGCGACAGGAAACGCTGGATCTTACGCGCGCGGGCAACGGCCAGCTTGTCTTCGTCAGACAGCTCGTCCATACCCAGGATGGCGATGATATCCTTGAGTTCCTTGTAGCGCTGCAGAACACCCTGAACGCCGCGGGCGACGTTGTAGTGCTCTTCACCAACGACCAGCGGATCCAGCTGACGTGAAGTGGAATCCAGCGGGTCGATGGCCGGGTAGATACCCAGTTCGGCAATGGAACGTGCCAGTACGACGGTGGCATCCAGGTGCGCAAACGTCGTTGCCGGCGACGGGTCGGTCAAGTCATCCGCGGGGACGTAAACCGCCTGCACCGAGGTGATGGAGCCCGTCTTGGTCGAGGTGATACGTTCCTGCAGAACGCCCATCTCCTCGGCCAGGGTCGGCTGGTAACCTACCGCTGATGGCATACGGCCAAGCAGGGCGGATACTTCGGTACCGGCCAGGGTGTAGCGGTAGATGTTGTCGACGAACAGCAGAACGTCACGGCCTTCATCACGGAACTTCTCGGCGATGGTCAGACCGGTCAGTGCCACGCGCAGACGGTTGCCCGGCGGCTCGTTCATCTGGCCGTAAACCAGCGCTACCTTGTCGATAACGTTGGATTCGGTCATTTCGTGATAGAAGTCGTTACCCTCACGCGTACGCTCACCCACACCGGCAAATACAGAGTAGCCGCTGTGTTCGGTGGCGATGTTGCGGATAAGCTCCATCATGTTGACGGTTTTACCGACACCGGCACCGCCGAACAGGCCAACCTTACCACCCTTGGCGAACGGGCAGACCAGGTCGATGACCTTGATACCGGTTTCCAGCAGCTCGTTGGAAGCCGCCTGGTCGGCATAGCTTGGCGCCTTGCGGTGAATCGGCATGCGCTCTTGCTCGCCGATCTCGCCGGCTTCGTCGATCGGCTCGCCAAGTACGTTCATGATGCGGCCCAGCGTTTCCTTACCCACGGGTACGGAAATCGCGTCACCGGTATTTTCCACGCTCATGCCACGCTTCAAGCCCTCGGTGGAGCCCATGGCAATGGCGCGTACCACGCCGTCGCCCAGCTGCTGCTGGACTTCGAGGATGGTCTCTTTCTCGGAGACCTTCAGCGCGTCGTAGACCTTGGGCACAGAGTCCCGCGGAAACTCTACGTCAATCACCGCGCCGATGATTTGTACGATACGTCCGCTCATCTTGGTTCCTCTCAAAAACCTGCAAATGAAACCTGTCTGCCGGGAGCCTTTGAAACCTGGGCTCCCTTGGCGTTATACGGCTGAAGCGCCGCCGACAATTTCGGAAATTTCCTGGGTGATGGCAGCCTGGCGGGCCTTGTTATAGACCATTTCCAGATCATCAATCAGGTTGCCTGCGTTATCGGTGGCGCTCTTCATGGCGATCATACGGGCTGCCTGTTCGCAGGCACCGTTTTCGACTACCGCCTGATACACCTGTGATTCGACGAAGCGAACCAGCAGGCTATCAAGCAACGCCTTGGCATCCGGTTCATACAGGTAGTCCCAACTTCCGGGACGGGCGTTTTCTTCGTCGTGCTCGCTGACACCCATGTCGGGCGATAGCGGAAGAAGCTGACGAACCACCGGCTTCTGCGTCATGGTGTTGACGAATTCGTTGTACACCACGAACAGGCGATCGAGTCGTCCTTCATCATACGCTTCGAGCATGACCTTGATACTACCGATCAAACCCTCGACGGTCGGCTTCTCTCCCATGCCACTCTTGGCCGCAATCAGATTGCCGCCATAGTTGCGGAAGAAAGCACCGGCCTTGGAGCCAAGGGCACAGAAGTCCAGCTCGGCGCCTTCCTGTTTCCAGGCCACGGCGTCTTTCACCACGGCCTTGAACAGGTTGACGTTCAGTCCGCCGCACAGGCCACGGTCGGTGGAAACCACGATATAACCAACGCGCTTCACCTCGTTACGCTCGATCATGTAGTCGTGCGTGTATTCGGGGTTGGCGTTAGCCAGGTGGCCTACCACGTTACGGATCTGCTTGGCGTAAGGCTGGCTGGCCTTCATTAGATCTTGTGCTTTACGCATTTTCGATGCAGCCACCATTTCCATGGCGCTGGTGATCTTCTGCGTATTCTTGATGCTCCCGATCTGGGCGCGTATCTCTTTTGCAGCTGCCATAGCGATCTACCCTTCGTTCGTGGCTCTCAGAAAGTAGGCAAGCCCGCCCGGAGGCGGGCCAGACATTACCAGCTCTGAGTCGCCTTGAACTTCTCGAGACCCGACTTCATGCCGTCTTTAATCTCGTCGTTGTAGTCGCCGCTCTGGTTGATCTTGTCGAGCAGGTCGCCATGCTCGGACTTCATGTAACCGTGCAGGGCACGTTCGAAGTCCAGCACCTTGTCGACGCTCACGTCATCCAGGTAGCCTTCGTTGGCGGCATACAGCGAGAGAGCCATTTCTGCCACGGACATCGGCGAGTACTGGTTCTGCTTCATCAGCTCGGTGACACGCTGACCGTGCTCGAGCTGCTTGCGCGTGGCTTCATCGAGGTCAGAGGCAAACTGCGAGAACGCCGCAAGCTCACGATACTGAGCCAGCGCCAGACGCACGCTGCCGCCGAGCTTCTTGATGATCTTGGTTTGCGCGGCACCACCGACACGGGAAACCGACAGACCTGCGTTGATCGCCGGACGAATACCGGAGTTGAACAGGTTGGTTTCCAGGAAGATCTGACCATCGGTGATCGAGATCACGTTGGTGGGTACGAACGCGGAAACATCGCCGCCCTGGGTTTCGATGATCGGCAGTGCGGTCAGCGAACCCGTCTTGCCGGTCACTTCACCATTGGTGAACTTCTCGACGTAGTCGGCGTTGACGCGCGCGGCGCGCTCAAGAAGACGCGAGTGGAGATAGAACACGTCACCCGGGTAGGCTTCACGGCCCGGCGGACGGCGCAGCAGAAGCGATACCTGACGATACGCCACAGCCTGCTTGGACAGATCGTCATACACGATCATCGCGTCTTCACCACGGTCGCGGAAGTACTCGCCCATGGTGCAGCCGGAATACGCAGACAGGAACTGCATGGGTGCCGGGTCGGCCGCACCGGCGGCCACCACGATGGTATGCTCCATCGCGCCGTGCTCTTCGAGCTTGCGCACGATGTTGGCAATGGTCGACTGCTTCTGACCGATGGCCACGTAGACGCAGGTCACACCCTTGCCTTTCTGGTTGATGATCGCATCGATGGCGATGGCCGATTTACCGATCTGGCGGTCACCGATGATCAGCTCACGCTGACCGCGGCCGATCGGCACCATGGCATCGATGGATTTCAGGCCCGTCTGGATCGGCTCGTCGACCGACTGGCGGGTGATGACGCCCGGCGCCACTTTCTCGACGGCGTCGGTCATCTTGGCGTTGATGTCGCCCTTGCCATCGATCGGGTTACCCAGCGCATCGACAACACGGCCAACCAGCTCAGGGCCTACCGGTACTTCAAGAATGCGACCGGTACACTTGGCGGTCATGCCTTCTTCAAGCAGCAGGTAGTCGCCCAGGACAACGGCACCTACGGAGTCGCGCTCCAGGTTGAGTACCATGCCGAAAACGCTGTTGGGGAATTCAATCATTTCACCAAACATGGCGTCTTCGAGGCCGTGAATTTTCACGATACCGTCGGAAACGCTCACAATGGTGCCCTGATTACGGGCTTCGGATGCGACGTCAAGCTTTTCGATTCGCTGCTTGATGATGTCGCTGATCTCGGAAGGATTCAGTTGCTGCATGCCATGTCCCTCGGACTCAAACGGTCAGCGCTTCAGAAAGGCGGTTCAATCGACCACGTACCGACCCGTCGATGACGGTGTCGCCGGCACGCAGGATGACACCGCCGATAAGCGACTTGTCCACCTGAGTAGTAATGGAGATTTCGCGATTCAGACGTTTCTTGAGCGCGTTTGCTAGCTTGGTCTGCTCTTCGGCCGTCAGCGCATAGGCGGACGTTACCATGACTTCGATACGCTGTTCGTGGTCGGCGCGCAGGCGCTCGTACTGTTCAGCGATCGAAGGCAGTGCCGTCAAGCGGCCCTGGTCGGCCAGGGCTTCCAGAAAGCGAGTCAGCTCGCCGCTCTGCTGCTCGGGAAACATCTCGGCGAGCAGGGCGACTTTCTTTGCGTTCTCGATTTTCGGACTGCCCAGCAGACGATGCACGTCATCGTCTGCCACGGCGGCGCCAAGATACGAAAGCGCCTGCGACCAGCTATCAAGCGCGTCATGATCACGCGCGTGTTCAAACGCCGCCTTGGCGTAAGGACGAGCGACGGTATGTAATTCCGCCATGATTCACCTCCTTACAATTCAGCGGCCAACTTATCAAGCAGCTCGCGATGCGCTTTCTCGTCGACAGAGGCTTCTAGAACACGCTCAGCGCCAACGATCGCCAGGTGGGATACCTGGGCACGCAGCTCTTCTTTCGCGCGATTGACTTCTAGCTCGATCTCGGAACGTGCGCTCGCCATCAGGCGTTCACCTTCAGCGCGGGCCTGTTCGCGGGCTTCTTCGATCATCTGGGCAGAGCGCTTGTTGGCCTGCTCGAGAATCTGGGAAGCTTGCTCCTTGCTTTCACGCAGCGTCTGCTCTGCCCGTTCTTGAGCAAGCTCAAGATCACGGGTAGCACGACTGGCTGCATCCAAGCCATCAGCAATCTTCTTCTGACGCTCGTGAAGCGCGTTGCTGATCGGAGGCCACACGTACTTTATGCAAAACCAGACAAAGATCGCGAAGGCGATCGTCTGCCCGATAAGCGTCATGTTGATATTCACAGGGATGTACCTCTGACAAGTTCGTGGCGACCGGATTCAAACAAGACCGAGCGGTTTCCCGCCCGGTGGTGCTGTCATTAACCGGCTACAACGAAAATCAGGTACATCGCGATACCAACACCGATCATCGGCACCGCATCCAGCAGACCTGCCATGATGAAGGTCTTGGTTTGCAGCTGGTCGCCCAGTTCCGGCTGACGCGCGGTGGATTCGAGCAGCTTGCCGCCCAAGATGGCAAAGCCGATACCGGTGGCCAGAGCGCCGAGACCGATGATGATGGCAGCTGAGAGATAGACCATTTCCATGATGTTGCTCCTGAGTTCAAGTTTTGGTTAAGGGTTGAGGGTTAATGGAACCGTTGATATCACAAGCTTAATGATGTTCGTGTGCGGCGCTCAGGTAGACCACCGTCAATACGGTGAAGATGAACGCCTGCAGTGTTACGACCAGGATATGGAAGATTGCCCACGGCACGTCCAGTACCCAGATGGCCCAGAAGGGCAGCATGGCGATCAGGATGAAGATCACTTCGCCGGCAAACATGTTACCGAACAGACGCATCGCCAGACTGAACGGCTTGACCAGCAGGGAGACGACTTCCAGTACCAGATTGAACGGAATCAGCGCCCAGTGGTTGAACGGCGTCAGGGAAAGCTCACGAGCGAAACCGCCGGCGCCTTTCACCTTGATGTTGTAGTAGAGAATCAGAATGAAGACACCCAGCGCCATGCCCAGCGTCGCGTTGACGTCAGTGGTCGGCACGATCTTCATGTAATCCACGCCCAGCTTGGCAAACAGTACCGGGCCGAAGTCGACCGGGATGATCTTGAGGCTGTTCATCAACAGGATCCAGACGAACAGCGTCAAGGCCAGCGGGGCAATATGCGGGTTGCGGCCATGGAACGTCGAGCGCGTCAGGTTTTCGATGAACTCGACGACCATCTCGACGGCGTTCTGCAAGCCGCCGGGCACACCGGTCGTCGCCATCTTGCCCGCCTTGCGGAACAGCCAGATGAACAGCAGGCCCATGGCGATCGACCAGCCCATGGTATCCAGGTGAATAGCCCAGAACCCCATTTCACGGGCTTCTTCAGCAGAATCTGCAATCGACCAGCCGTTGATCGGGTGTTTTCCGAAGGTCAGGTTCTGCAAGTGGTGCTGGATATAATAAGTCGTCGAGACTTCGTTTCCTGCGGCCATAGCCATGTCACCTCAATCAATTGTGCGATGCCTGGACATCAGCGGCGTGAGCCAGTGCGCCAGGATGATCGCCACATAAGTACTAAAGAAGAAAGCGGGGTTTGAGGGGGGCACGGCCACGAACACGGCTGTAAACAGTGCCACCGTCAAACCAAACTTGCCTGCTTCGGCGCGAAACAGGTTAACAGCCTTCGACGCCCTGCGCCCGTTGCGCAAGATGCCCAGCCGCTGAATGAAAAAAGCCTGGGGCAGTAACGCGACCAGCGCCCCCAGAAGAACCGAGACGGCACCGGACAGCCCCTCAGCCCACAAGGCTGCCAGCATGCCGGTCAGCGCGATGACCAGCTGCGTAGCAGTCAGTCGAATGACGTGGGCCTTTCGCCGCTGGGTTTCAACACGCTGTTTCATTACCCAGCACCCTGGTAGCAAACGGCTGTTCATTCGATGTTCAAGAACAACCTGCGCAAATCTTGCGCGATTATAGGGAAGCGCTATCACACCTTCAACCGAAGTTGCGCGTATTTAACGGGTTTGAGCGGCGTCTTGCGACCAAAGGGTGAAAAAAGGGCGGCTTCTGACGCTATCTTAATAAGCCTGCTATTTAATATGCGCGAGGATACCGTCCAGCTCATCGAGGCTCGTGTAGCGGATGGTGACCTTGCCCTTGCCCTTGTTGCCGTGGTCGATCGAGACCGGCGCACCCAGCAGTTCACCCAGCTGGGTTTCGAGCCGCGAGACGTCTGCCGGCTTGCTGGATCGGCTGGGCGCCTTGGCGGTGGATTGGCCGGCTTGAACCTTCTTGACCAGCGCTTCGGTCGCACGCACCGTCAGATCGCCATTCACTACCTCGTGAGCCACCTGGCGCTGCTGGGCACTGCTCAGTGACAGCAGGGCGCGGGCATGGCCCATATCCAGATCGCCGCGTTCGAGAAGCGTCTGCACCTCGCCATCCAGCGCCAGCAGGCGCAGCAGGTTGGCAACCTGGGTACGCGACTTGCCCACTGCATCGGCGATCTGCTGCTGCGTCAGCTCGAACTCGTCGCCCAGGCGTTTGAGCGCCAGCGCCTCTTCAATGGCATTGAGATTCTCACGCTGGATATTCTCGATCAGGGCAAGTGCCAGCGCCACTTCATCGCTGACCTCGCGAATCACCGCCGGGATGACATCGAGCTCGGCCAGCTGAGCGGCACGCCAGCGACGCTCACCGGCAATGATCTCGTAGCGCTCCTCACCTACCGCGCGCACCACGATGGGTTGCATCACGCCCTGGGCGCGGATGGAGTCGGCAAGCTCTTCCAGGGCTTCGGGCTGGATATCGCGCCGCGGCTGGTATTTACCCCGGGCCAGCTGGCCAAGCGGCAGCCGCTCCAGACGATCGGGCGTGGCCTCACCGGGTACGGCAGTATCCACCGCTTCCTGGGCGGCTTCCAATACCGGGGCTCCGGTCAGTTCCAGAGTGTCGCGGCGACGGGCGCCCGCACCAATCAGGGCATCCAGGCCACGGCCTAGCGCGCGTTTACGCGTCATTCGCTTTCCCTCGCACCTATCAATACGTTATAGCGATAACCGTCGAATCATCTCTTTTGCCAGCACGCGGTACGCCTGGCTGCCCCGGGAGAAGCGGGCATACTGGGTCACGGGCTGCCCGTGGCTTGGCGCCTCGGCCACTTTCACGTTACGCGGAATCGTCGTCTTGAGCAGCGCGTCGCCAAAAAAGTCGCGCAGCTGCTTGTCCACTTCACGGGTAAGGCTCGTGCGCTTGTCGTACATGGTGCGCAGGATACCGGCAATCGCCAGATCCGGATTGACGCTCTGCTTGATCTGCTCGACGGTATCCAGCAGCGCCGAGAGCCCTTCAAGCGCATAAAACTCGCACTGCAGCGGAATCAGTACGCTGTTGGCCGCCGTCAGCGCGTTGACCGTCAGCATGTTCAGCGAAGGCGGGCAGTCGATCAGCACCACGTCGTAGCGGTCGGATACTGACGCCAGCGCCTGGGTCAGGCAACTTTCGCGCTTGTCCACATCCAGAAGCTCGACTTCTGCCGCGGTAAGGTCGCCATTGCCCGGCAGCACGTCGTAATTCACCGAAAGGCCGGTAGCGATGGTATCGCTGGCCGTTGCCTCGCCGAGCAGTACATCAAGAACGCTCTTGTCGAGTTCGTGCTTGTCGATGCCACTGCCCATGCTGGCGTGCCCCTGCGGGTCCAGGTCCACCAGCAGCACCCGCCGATCAAGGGCGGCGAGACTGGCGGCCAGGTTAACGGCCGAAGTGGTCTTGCCCACGCCGCCTTTTTGGTTGGTCAGGGCAATGATCTGGCTCACTTACTCAACTCCTTCCTGGGGTTCAGAATCAACGTTCAGAATCAACAACTGTCGCTCGGCCGTCTCGAAGGGGACTTTCAACAGGTGACGCGCTTTCAGCGTGATGCCATCCGGCAACTGGCGCAGTTCATCGTCGGCGCCGGGGCCCTTCATGGCCAGCCACTGACCGCCTGGCCTGGGCAGCTCGCGGGTCAGCGTCACGAAATCCACAAGGCTTGCAAACGCCCGGGATATCACCTGATCGAAGGGGGCCTCGCTGAGCGTTTCCACCCGTGCCTGGCTCGGGGTGACATTGGCAAGCCCAAGTTCCATGATCGCCTGGCGCTGAAAGCGAACCTTCTTGCCATTGCTGTCCACCAGCGTGACGGCCAGGGCAGGGTTCAAGATGGCCAGCACAATACCGGGCAGGCCGGGGCCTGCGCCCACATCCAGCAGCCGGGGACCGGTTACATGCGGGGCCACCGATGCGCTATCCAGCACGTGGCGGGCCACCATGTCATCGATATCACGGACAGCGGTGAGGTTATAAGCCTTGTTCCACTTGTGCAACAGGGCCACAAAACCCAGCAGCTGCTCGCGCTGATGGGTACTGACCTCAAGCTCCAGCTGGGCAAGCCCTTCATCCAGGCGCCTGGCAACGCTGGGCGGTAGATTGTTCAACAATGCATCGAAACCGCTCATCCGTTGGCTACCTCGGGAGAGGCGATCAGGCGACGCTTCTTGAGATGCACCAGCAAGATGGAAACCGCCGCCGGTGTCACGCCGGAAATGCGTGCCGCCTGGGCCAGGGTCTCCGGCCGGGCGTCGGCAAGCTTCTGGCGAATCTCGTTGGAGAGCCCCTCTACCCGCTGGTAATCCAGATCATCGGGGAGTGGCATCGCCTCGTGACGCTTGAGCTTGTCGATCTCGCCCTGCTGACGTTCGATGTAGCCTTCGTACTTGGCCTGGATCTGCACCTGCTCGGCGACCGCTTCGTCATCGATGAGGACGTTATCCAGCCCCGGCAGGTCGGTTAGGTCGGCATAGTCGAGCTCGGGGCGGCGAAGCAGATCGCTCAAGCGGTATTCACGCGTGAGCGGTTTGCCGATCTTTTCGGCAATTTTGGCGGCTGCCGGGCTTGTCGGCTGTACCCAGACGCTTGCAAGGCGGGCCGTTTCAAGCGCGATGGCTTCACGCTTTTCACTGAATGCCTTCCAGCGCTGGTCATCGACCAGGCCCAGTTCACGGCCCTTCTCGGTCAAACGCAGATCCGCGTTGTCTTCACGCAGCAGCAGGCGGTACTCCGCGCGTGAGGTGAACATGCGGTAGGGCTCCTTGGTGCCCAGGGTGATCAAGTCGTCTACCAGCACCCCCAGATACGCCTCGTCGCGACGCGGATGCCAGGCGTCCAGCTGCTTGGCACGCCGGGCAGCGTTCAGACCGGCCAGCAGCCCCTGGGCGCCGGCTTCCTCGTAACCCGTGGTGCCATTGATCTGACCGGCAAAGAACAGGTTGTGGATAAATTTGGTTTCCAGCGAGTGCTTCAGATCGCGCGGATCGAAGAAATCGTACTCGATGGCGTAACCCGGCCGGGTGATGTGCGCATTCTCGAGCCCCGTGATCGAGCGAACTACCTGCAGCTGTACATCGAACGGCAGCGAGGTGGAGATACCGTTGGGGTAGAGCTCGTGGGTGTCGAGGCCTTCGGGTTCGATGAATACCTGATGGCTCGACTTGTCTGCAAAACGGTGCACCTTGTCTTCGATTGACGGGCAGTAGCGCGGGCCAATGCCTTCGATGACGCCGGAATACATCGGCGAGCGGTCGAGATTCGCCATGATGATCTCGTGGGTGCGCTCATTGGTGTGCGCAATATGGCAGCTGACCTGCCGCGGGTGCATGTCCCGCGAGCCAAGATAGGACATCACCGGCGTTGGTGTGTCACCTGGCTGCTCTTCAAGCTTCGAAAAATCCACGCTCTTGGCATCAATGCGCGGTGGCGTACCGGTTTTCAGCCGGTCGACCCGAAACGGCAGGGCGCGCAGGCGTTCGGCCAGCGCATTGGAGGGCGGATCACCCGCCCGACCGCCGCGGCTTTGATCCAGACCGATATGAATGATGCCGCCCAGGAAGGTGCCGGTGGAAAGCACCACGGATTCGGCATGAAAGCGAATCCCGGTTTCCGTCACCACGCCGCGCACGGTGTCGTTATCCACAATCAGATCACCTGCCGCCTGCTGAAAGATGGTCAGGTTGGGCTGGTTTTCCAGCATGCCCCGAATCGCTGCCTTGTAGCGGATCCGGTCGGCCTGGGCGCGTGTGGCACGTACTGCCGGGCCCTTGCGGGCGTTCAGTACGCGAAACTGAATGCCGCCCAAATCAGTGGCAAGCCCCATTGCGCCACCCAGGGCATCGATTTCCTTGACCAGATGACTCTTGCCGATACCGCCGATGGCGGGGTTACACGACATCTGGCCCAGGGTTTCGATGTTATGGGTGAGCAGCAGGGTTTGACAGCCCATGCGAGCAGAGGCCAATGCGGCTTCAGTTCCCGCATGGCCACCGCCGATGACAATCACGTCAAAGCGGTCGGGGTAATTCAAGAGACACCTCGTCTTGTGCCAGTCGGCACGGATGATGTGGATCGGTGGGTAATCACCTGGATTCAATAAGCCCGCCAGTATAAACCCCCTGTGGGTAACCGTCAGGTTTTTCCACACCTCGTTGCGTTGATCACGCTCTATTAATAACAACATAAAAATAAAATAAGAGAAGTTCTGTAGATGTAGTAACTATTGGTGTGGACAATTTCTGTGGATAACTGATTTATTCAATTATATTTCATGAAGTTAAATTGTTGACATTGATGTGATCAAACGGCGAAGTGCCTGCGCAGAAGCGGTGCGGCCCCTGTGGATGAATGTGTCATTTACCCACAGCGCCACGAAAACACCGTTTATCCACCTGCCCATACCTGGCTTGTCACCGCACCTGTGAACAACGCCGACTGCTTCAGGTCGATCCTGCAGAAGACGGGCATGGCGGGCAATGCAGCGGGATTGACCGGGCGACGTGAAAAAAATTATCCACAGGCAAAAAAAATGGCCTGTCACGCGGACAGGCCATCAACAAGTACCGATTGTTGCGTTCTTTTACGCCATCTAGTGCTTTAGAACACGGGCAAGGAACGAGCGCGTATGGTCATTCTGAGGAGCACTGAAGAGTGCTTCCGGAGTGCCCTGTTCGGCGATTTCCCCTTTGTGAATAAAGATGATGCGGTCCGCCACTTCCCGGGCAAAGCCCATTTCGTGGGTGACGATCACCATGGTCATGCCCTCCTTGGCAAGTTCGCGCATGGCGTCGAGCACTTCGCCGATCATTTCCGGGTCAAGCGCCGAGGTTGGCTCGTCGAACAGCATCAGGCGCGGCTCCATGGCAAGTGCCCGGGCCAGGGCCACTCGCTGCTGCTGACCGCCGGAGAGCTGGCCTGGGTACTTGTCGGCCTGGTCGGCGATGCCTACCCGCTCGAGCAGGCGCCTGGCCGTGGCGAGCGCATCATCGCGTCTCCAGCCGCGCACCTTCATGGGCGCGAGGGTAATGTTGTCGATGACGCTGAGATGGGGAAACAGGTTGAACTGCTGAAATACCATGCCGACTTCGGTGCGAATGGTCTGCAGTGCCTTGCTGCTCTTGCCGTCGGGCTTCAGGATATTGCCGTCGACGCTCAAGGTGCCCGATTGAAACTCTTCCAGGCCGTTGATGCAGCGTATCAGGGTCGATTTACCCGAGCCGCTGGCGCCGATGATCACGACGACTTCGCCGGGCACGATATCAAGGTCGATATTGTTGAGTACGTGCAGACTGCCAAAGTGCTTGTTGAGCTTCTGCATGCGCACGATGGAAGATTCGGGGGACGTGGTAGGAGTCATTGTACGTGTCCTCATTGGCCGGCGATGCCGCGACGCTCGAGCTGGCGCAGCAGGATGGAGAGCGTCCAGGTGATCACCAGGTACATCAGCGCGACCATGAAGTAGACCTCAAGGGCGGTAAAGGTGGCAGCAATGTAGATCTGCCCCTGACGCACCAGCTCGCCCACGCCAATCACGGAAAACAGCGAGGTATCCTTGATGCTGATGATGCCTTGGTTACCCAGCGGTGGAATCATGCGGCGAAAGGCCTGGGGCCAGATCACGTAGCGAAACGCCTGCACCCGTGAAAGTCCGAGCGACAGTGAGGCTTCGCGCTGGCCACGCTCGATCGACTGCACGCCGCCGCGCACGATTTCGGAAATATACGCGCCGGAGTTGACCGCAATGGCTGCAATACCCGCCACCAGGGCGTTGATAGGGCTACCCAGCAGTTGGGGCAGGCCGTAGAAGATGAACAGCACCTGCACGAGAATGGGCGTGCCGCGAAAGATCTCTATGTAGCAGACGGCCAGCCAGCGCAGCCAGCGGATCGGGCTGATGCGTAAAAGGCCAAAGAAGATGCCGATAAAGAAACCAAATGCCAGGCCACCGAAGGAAATCAGCAGCGTCCAGGGGATGCCGGGCAGCAGGTAGGGGATCGATGCAAACGCTGCCGACCAGTCAAACTGAAAATCGAAATCCACGCGTTGTCTCCAGAAGCAAAAACGCCGTTATAACGACAAAGGGCCGGGGGATGGCCGCCCGGCCCTTTGACCAGTAGAGAGGTGAGTCAAGCCTTCCGGCCTGATTACTCTTCGCTGGGTGCTTCACCAAACCACTTGGTGTAGATCTCGTCGTAGGTGCCGTCTTCGCGCATGGCGGCCAGCGCTTCGTTGGCAGGCTCTACCCACTCGCTGCCCTTGTGAAAGGCGATGCCGTACTGCTGGCCTTCGTAAAGCGGGCCGACCACCTTGGTACGGCCTTCACCGCGGGTCTGCGTGAAGTAGGCGACGTTGGGAGCATCGTAGAGCACGGCGTCGACGTTACGGCCAAGTAGCGCCATGTACATGTCGGCAGAGCCGGGATAGGGCGTGATATCGGCGTCCTCGCCCAGCTCCTGCTGCAGGAAGTCGTGGCTGGTCGAGCCGATCTTGGTGGCGATGCTCAGATCCTTGAGATCCTCGAGCGAGGAGACGTCTTCGTTATCGGCACGCACGATGATCTGCAGGCCGGAGTCGTAGTAGGGGTCGGTGAAATCGACGATCTGAGCGCGCTCGTCGGTGATCGTGATGCCAGCGATGGCGATTTCCTGGCTGCCGGTCTGCACCGCCGGGATGATGCCGGAAAACTCCATGGTGGTCAGGTTGACCTCAAAGCCCGCGCGTTCGGCGATCTCATTGATGATATCCATATCGAAACCGACCATTTCACCGGTTTCCTGGTCCAGCATCTCAAAGGGGACAAAGCTCGGGTCGGTGGCAACGTTGACCGATGGCGTCTGGGCCATGGCGACCGTGGCGCTGGAAAGGCTCAGAGCAATCGCGGAGGCAATTGCTGTCTTGGTTGCTATTTTAATGGCTGAAGCTTTCATTCGTTTCCCCGTGTGTTATTGGCTCCGTTGCGTCTTATCGAGAGAGACTCTCGGCATGACGCCTGACGAGCGGTTGTTGACCTATCAACCTTGGCGAGAAACCGTCAAGGCGTCAAGTCACGAGGAACGCTTGCTGTAAACGCTGCTAGACCATGAAGGAGGCGCCACAGCCGCAGGTAGTCGTGGCATTGGGGTTCTGGACACGAAACCGTGCGCCGGCAAGCCCCTCTTCGTAATCCACGGTAGAGCCGACCAGATACTGGTAGGAGAGCGGGTCGACCACCAGGGTCGCGCTGCCGAACTCGATGACCGTATCGTCTTCGGCCACGCTGTCGGCAAAGTCGAAACCGTACTGGAAGCCGGAACAGCCGCCACCGGTGACGTAGACGCGCAGCTTCAGCGCGGAATTTCCCTCTTCATCCATCAGGGCGCCGATACGTTTACGCGCGCTGTCGGACAGCATCAAAGGGGTTGGAACAAAGGCTTCTGCACCGCTCATGGGTACCTCCCGCGAGCTTTAAGGACGAATAATCGGCATTGGGGGGTAATTATGGGTAATTCCGAGCAAAAGGGTCAACTATTGTGTTGGTACCTTGCGTGAAGGGCAACGTGGCGTTGCCCTTGGCAGGATGGTCAGGGGGGCGAGGCAGGCGCGCTCAAGGCATCAGCGCCGGCGCGTTCAGGCCCAGGGTTTCATCGAGGCCGAACATCAGGTTCAGGTTCTGGATGGCCTGGCCCGAGGCCCCTTTCACCAGGTTGTCGATCACCGACAGCACCACCACGGTATTGCCGCCTGCCGGGCGGTGCACCGCCAGGCGGCAGGTGTTATTGCCTTTGACGCTGCGCGTTTCGGGATGGCTGCCGGCGGGCATGACGTCGACGAAAGGTTCGTTGGCGTAGCGCTGCTCGAACAGGGTCTGCAGGTCATCTGCTTCTGTGGTGAGCTGGCTGTAGAGGGTGGCGTGAATGCCGCGAATCATCGGCGTCAGATGAGGAACGAAGGTCAGCCCCACCGGGCTTTGCTGCATGTCGTTGAGCCCCTGGCGAATTTCCGGCAGGTGGCGATGGCCCGAGGCGCCGTAGGCCTTGAACGATTCGCTGGCTTCGGCCAGCAGCGAACCCACCTTGGCCCCGCGGCCGGCACCGGTAACGCCGGATTTGCAGTCGGCAATCAGCTGCTGCGCATCGATCAGGCCAGCTTCCAGCAGTGGCAGAAAGCCCAGTTGCACGGCGGTGGGGTAGCAGCCGGGAACGGCAATCAGACGTGCGTTCCTGATCTTTTCACGGTGCATCTCGGGCAGGCCGTAGACCGCCTCGCCAAGCAGCTCAGGGGCGCCGTGAGCCTGGCCATACCATTCGCTCCATAGGTCGGCGTCGCGCAGCCGGAAGTCGGCGGAAAGGTCGATCACCCGCGTGCCATTGGTCAGGAGTTCGCCTGCCAGGGCATGGGCGACCCCGTGGGGCGTGGCGAAAAATACGGCATCCAGGGCACCGAGCTTTCGGGCATCGGGTTCGCTGAACGTCAGGGTGTCGCAGTGGCCGCGCAGGTTGGGGTACATGTCACACACCTTGACGCCGGTTTCCGAGCGCGAGGTGATGGCTTCAACGCTGACTTCGGGATGCTGGGCCAGTAACCGCAACAGCTCAACGCCGGTATAACCGGTACCGCCCACAATGCCGACTTTGATCACGAACCACTCCTTGCGAATTGCGCACTTGAGACACGTTAATAATTAACAGCCTAAACAGATTGCCGAAGGCTGTCGAAGCGTACCGGGCTATGATACACAAGAGAACTACAACACAAGAGCATAGGAAGGTCGTCGTGGCGCGTTTTTCCCGGTCTGATTTCACCCTAGAGAGCTTTCGGCGCCAGCTGGCCAATGTCGATGCACTACCGCAACTGTGCGTGCTCGGGCTGGTATCCGGGGTGATTACCGGGGCCGTGATGGTCGCCTTTCGGTTATTGCTCGAAGCCGGCGCGGTGCTCTACATGCCCGAGGGCAATCCAGAGGCATTCGAAGGGCTCGCCCCTTGGTTGCGCTCATTGTTGCCCCTGGTAGCCGTCAGCCTGATCGGGGTGCTGCTCTACCGGCAGAAGGCCAGCGCCCGCAAGCTTGGCGTAGGGCACGTGATCGAGCGGCTTTCCTATCACCAGGGCCGCTTTCCGGTGCGCAACTGGCTGAATCAGTGGTGGGTGGGCGTGGTGTCGGTGCTCGGCGGGCTCTCCGCCGGTCGTGAAGGCCCGGCGATTCATCTGGGTGCCGCGGCCTCGAGCGGGCTGGGAGAGAAACTTCGTCTGCCCAACAACAGTCTGCGCGTGCTGGTGGCCTGCGGCACCGCCGCGGGTATTTCGGCATCGTTCAATACGCCGATTGCCGGGGTCATCTTCGCCATGGAAGTGGTCATGATGGAGTACACCCTGATGAGCTTCATGCCGGTCATTCTGGCTTCCACCATGGCGGCCATGGTAGCTCAGGTGGTATACGGCAACGACCCGGCCTTTCGCATTCCCGAGGTGGCCCTGGGCTCGTTGATGAACCTGCCCTGGGTGGTGTTGCTGGGCCTCGTGGTGGGGCTGCTGGCCGGGCTGTTCATTCATGTGTCGCGCAATACTCGCCTGTCGCAGTGGCCGCTATGGCTTCGCCTGGGAGCGGTCGGCGTGGTGACCGCCGTGGCGGCGTGGTGGTTTCCCCAGGTGCAGGGGATCGGTTACGACAGCGTGGCTGCCGCTCTCAACAATCAGCTTGAAATCAAGGTGCTGCTGGCGCTGATGATCGCCAAGCTATTGATTACCGCACTGACCGTCTCCGGGGGAGTGCCGATCGGTATCATCGGCCCCGTGCTGGTGGTGGGCGCGGCGACCGGAGCGCTCGGCGGCATGCTGGGAGGCTGGATATGGCCCGAGAAGGCGGCCGACCCGGGGATCTACGCCATGCTGGGCATGGCGGCGATGATGGGGGCAGTGCTTCAGGCACCGCTGGCTGCCCTGATGGCCTTGATGGAGCTTACCCATACGCCCAATATCATGCTGCCTGGAATGCTGGCGGTGGTAGTGGCCTGCCTGACCTCGCGTCAGCTTACCGGCTGCGAAGGCTTTTTCATCAGCGCCGTGCGTTATGGCCTGCATCCGCTTCAGCAGCCGTTGATGCAGGCGCTTTCCCGGGTTTCGGTCCCTGCGGTGATGGAGCGCAGCCTGGTGCGCACCGAGCGCATGATAACCATCGAGCAGGCTCGGCGGCTGCTCGAATCCAACCCCATGTGGCTGGTGATCGAGCGCTCGAGCGAGGAGAAGAGCGTACTGGCCTTGAAGGCGGCCACGCTGGCGCGCTGGCTTCTGGAGCATGACGAAGCGCTGGAGGGTAATGACCCCCCTGAAGACGAGCGGGTGGATCTGCTCGAGATTCCCGGACAGCGTCTGGAGCTTTCGCCGATTGGCCTGCAAGCAACCCTTTCCGAGGCGTTCTTGAAACTGCAGGACGATGCCCTGGGCGCCCTTTACGTCGTGCATGGTTATCGGCCAAAGCAGCAGCGAATTTCAGGTATCATCACCCGGGGTGCCATCGAGCGTTACTACTATTACGCCGACCCGAAAGATAACGATTCCGCCGTGTAAGCAAGGAGAGACAATGTACATTTGGTTAAAGGCCCTGCACTTGATGGCCATGGTGACCTGGTTTGCCGCGCTGTTCTATCTGCCAAGGCTTTACGTGTATCACGCCATGGCGCGGGACAAGGGCGACGAGCAGTCCATGGCTTACTTCAAGACCATGGAGCGCAAGCTGTATCGCGGCATCATGACGCCGTCGATGATTCTGGTGTTGATCTTCGGCGGCGCCATGCTCTATCTAAATCCTTTCTGGTTCAGCCAAGGATGGATGCACGTCAAGCTCACCTTTGTGGTGCTGCTGGTGGCCTACCATCACGTCTGCCTGATCTACTTGAAGCAGTTCGCCCAGGACCGCTGCACTAAAAGCCACGTCTTCTTTCGCTGGTTCAATGAAGCGCCGGTGATCGCTCTGGTGGCGATCGTGCTGCTTGCCGTTGTAAAACCGTTCTGATGCGCCAGCCGCTTTCTCCTGTGGTACTGGTGCTGGCAGGTCACGACCCCACTGGTGGGGCGGGCCTGGTAGCCGACAGCGAAACCGTTGCCGCCTGCGGCGGCTGGGCGGTCACCATCCCCACCGCCCTGACGGTACAGAACTGCCATGACGTGACCCGGGTGATACCCGCGGATCCGGCACTGATGCGCCAGATGGCCGAAGCGCTGAGCGAGATGCAGGTTGCCGCAATCAAGCTAGGGCTGCTGGCCGATGAAGCCACGCTGCGCGCCGCCGAGCAGATCATCCGCCGTTTCCCCGGTATTCCGGTCGTTGCCGACCCGGTACTCAAGGCCGGGGGCGGCGCCAGGTTATCCACACCCCAATTGCAGAAACTCTACGTCGAGCGCCTGCTACCCCTTGTGGATATCTTGACGCCCAACCGGTTCGAGCTTGCTCAACTGACGCCGGACATTACCGAGCCATGGGACGACACGGCGCGCGCCGTGTCACTGTTGTCCCAAGGCTGCCAGGCGGTGCTGGTCACCGCCACCGACGAGCCGCTGCCGGGTAACGAGCAGCAGGTAAGGCACACGCTGCATTCACCCGACACCACCCGCCAATGGCAGTGGCCACGCCTGCCCGAGCAGTTTCACGGCTCGGGCTGCACCCTGGCCTCGGCCATTGCCGCGCGACTGGCCGTGGGTGAGCGCTTACTTACCGCCTGCGAACAGGCCCAGCACTTTACCTGGGAAAGCCTGTCTCACGGCTACCAGCCACCCAGCGGGCAGTGTCTGCCCAACCGCTTGCCACGCCCGGTCCGCTTTTGATCTCATTAAATGCCACTGATATTGAGGACGCCATGACCACATCTGCAGAACTGTTTGAGCTTGCCAGCCGCCATATTCCCGGCGGTGTCAATTCGCCGGTCCGTGCCTTCAAGGGGCTGCATCGTCCGCCGGTGTTCATGGAACGCGCTCAAGGTGCTTATCTGTTCGACGTGGAAGGCAATCGCTACGTCGATTACGTAGGCTCCTGGGGGCCGATGATTACCGGCCACGCCGACCCGGATGTGCTGGCCGCCGTGCGCGCCCGGCTGGATAACGGCCTCTCCTTTGGTACGCCCACCGCGGTGGAAACCACCATGGCGGATCTGATCTGCGAGATGATCCCTTCCATGGAGATGGTGCGCATGACCAGCTCCGGCACCGAAGCCACCATGTCGGCCATTCGCCTGGCGCGGGGAGCGACCGGGCGCGACAAGATCGTCAAGTTCGAAGGCAACTACCACGGCCACTCGGATTCACTGCTGGTCAAGGCGGGCTCTGGCGCGCTGACCCACGGCGAGCCCAGCTCGCCCGGTGTTCCCGCCTCGCTTGCCGAACACACCATCACGCTCTCCTATAACGATATCGAGGGTGTCGAGGAGTGCTTTGCAGACATCGGCGAGCAGATCGCCTGTATCATCGTCGAGCCGGTGGCCGGCAACATGAACTGCATTCCGCCCCAGCCGGGCTTTCTGGAAACCCTGCGCCGGGTATGCAACGAAAGCGGCAGCATCCTGATTTTTGATGAGGTGATGACCGGGTTCCGGGTGGCGCTGGGCGGCGCCCAGGCGCACTACCACATCACCCCGGATCTGACCTGTCTGGGCAAGATCGTGGGCGGCGGCATGCCGGTGGGGGCATTCGGCGGCAAGCGCGACATCATGCAGAATATCTCCCCCATGGGGCCGGTCTACCAGGCGGGCACGCTGTCGGGTAATCCGCTGGCCATGGCGGCGGGT
Source organism: Vreelandella aquamarina (assembly GCF_020075495.1). Lineage (GTDB taxonomy): Bacteria > Pseudomonadota > Gammaproteobacteria > Pseudomonadales > Halomonadaceae > Vreelandella > Vreelandella aquamarina_A. The sequence goes on along the minus strand of NZ_JABYQT010000004.1, from coordinate 59,236 downwards.
ATCGCGCTTTTGACCAAGCTTCAAGTACCGGGCTTTCACGATGCGCTCACCCAGCGGGTCGAAACGCTGTGCAGCGGTCTTCAGGAGCGTGCCAACGCGGCGGGTGTTCCCATGATGACGCAGTCCGCCGGGGGCATGTTCGGCGTCTTCTTTACTTCCCAGCGCCGGGTGGACAACTTTGCCCAGGCAACGGCCTGTGACCCGGAAGCCTTCCGCCGCTTCTTTGGCGCCATGCTCGACCACGGTGTCTACCTGGCACCGTCGGCATTCGAGGCAGGCTTCATGTCGAGTGCGCATACGCCGGAAGATATCCAGTTCACCCTGGACGCGGCGGAGAAAGCCTTCAGCCTCATGTAACAGGACGTGGCGCCTGCTGCACTCAGAAGCCGCTCATCCGGGCGGCTTCTGCACGCTTTGAGGTGTGCCTGCAAGGGAAGCAATATACATTCAGTAACACTTTGCTGGATAGGCAACGAATCGATTGAGCGTAAACTGGTTTTCCAATGCGTGGAGATACTCTGATGTCCGTGGTTAATACCCTTGTCCTGGCCAGCGGCAATGCTGGAAAATTGCGAGAGTTCAATCAGTTGCTGGCGCCTCTGGGGTTCGATGTTCGCCCGCAGGCCGATTTTGGCGTACACGATGTCGAGGAAACCGGGCTGACTTTCGTGGAAAACGCTCTGCTGAAGGCACGCGAAGCGAGCCGGGTCAGTGGCCTGCCGGCGCTGGCGGATGACTCGGGGCTTGAAGTGGACGCCCTGGCCGGCCAGCCCGGTATCTATTCGGCCCGCTACGCCGGCGAGCCCAAAAGCGATCAGCGTAACAACGAAAAACTTCTGGCGGCGCTGAGCGACTGCGCCGAAGGTCAGCGCACCGGGCGTTACTGGTGTGTGCTGGTCTATCTACGCCACCCGGCCGACCCGGTGCCGGTGATCGTGCAACGCAGCTGGGAAGGCGAATTGCTGGCGCACCCGCGTGGCGACCAGGGGTTTGGCTACGACCCGCTCTTCTGGCTGCCCGAGCAGGGCATGAGCGTGGCCGAATTGCCCAGCGAAATGAAGAACCGGTTGAGTCATCGAGGCCGCGCGTTGACGGGGCTGGTGGAGATGCTCAAGGTGGCGCATGGCTGAGCTACTGCCGCCGCTGTCGCTGTATATCCATACCCCGTGGTGCGTTCGCAAGTGCCCCTACTGCGATTTCAACTCCCACGAACCCCAGTCGCAAGCGCTGCCGGAAGACGCATATCTGGAGGCACTGCTGAAGGATCTGGATGGCGATCTTGCGCTCGTGGCCGGGCGTGAGATACAGACCATCTTTATCGGGGGCGGCACGCCAAGCCTGCTGTCTCCGGCGTTCTACCAGCGCCTTTTCAGCCAGATTCAGCAACGCCTGACGTTTTCAGAAACCATTGAAATCACTCTGGAAGCCAACCCAGGCACGACCGAACAGGCGCGCTTCATCGGCTATCGGGAAGCAGGCATCAACCGGCTCTCGCTCGGCACCCAAAGCTTTCAATCCGCTCAGCTCGACGCCCTGGGCCGTATCCATGGCGCCGATGAAGCGATCAGCGCGGTAGGTCAGGCGCGTTCGGCCGGCTTCGAGAATATCAATATCGATTTGATGCACGGCTTGCCCGGCCAGACACCAGCACTGGCGCTGGCCGATATCGACAAGGCGCTTGCGCTTTCGCCGGATCACCTCTCCTGGTATCAGCTCACGCTCGAGCCCAATACGGCGTTTCATTCCCACCCGCCGGTGCTGCCTGAAGAAGAGGCGCTTTGGGACATTCAGGAGATGGGCCATCAGCGCCTGGAGCAGGCCGGTTTTTCACGCTATGAAATTTCCGCCTATGCAGCGCCAGGCAAGCAGAGCCGGCATAACCTCAACTACTGGCAGTTCGGCGATTATCTGGGGATCGGGGCCGGTGCCCACGGCAAGCTGAGCGCAATCGATCGACACGGCCAATGGCATATCGAGCGGCGCTGGAAGACGCGCCAGCCCGACGCCTATCTGCGTCGCGTCAACGATCCCCGGGGGTTCGTGGCGGGTAAATCGATCATCCATGAAGCCGAGCTGCCGCTGGAGTTTGCCATGAACGCGCTGCGCCTGACCGAAGGCGTTGCCCTGGCCACCTGGGCGGCACATACCGGACAGCCTGAAGAGCGTTTGCTTGCCCGTTTGCAGACCGCTTCCAAAAAAGGACTTTTGATGGAAATGCCTGAAAAACTGCGTGCATCGCCGCAAGGTCTATTATTCTTGAATGAGTTGCTGGCCTCGATCAGCGACGAGTGACTAAAGCGCAAAGACAAACAAGGAGTGAGTGATGCGTATTTCTCGACTACTGACCCCGCTGGCGGCCGCCATTCTGGTAGCCGGCTGTGCGACTTCCGATCCTTACGGCGGCCAGACACAGCGCTCCAATACCGGCGTTGGCACCGGGATTGGTGCAGCGGTAGGCGCGGCGGCGGGCGCACTTTCCGGCGGCAGCGCCACCAGCCGCCGCGACCGTGCGTTGATCGGTGCTGCCGTGGGTGCCGCCGCCGGCGCCGGCGTTGGCGCCTACATGGACCGCCAGGAGAACCAGCTGCGTGAAAGCCTGCAGGGCTCGCGCATCGAGATCGACCGCCGCGGCGACGATATCGTGCTCAACATGCCCAGCAGCGTGACCTTCGGCTTCGACTCGTCCGAGCTCACAAGCCAGGCGCGCAGCTCGCTCAACGAAGTGGCCAACGTACTCACTCAGTACACCGACACCCGCGTCAACATTGCCGGCCACACCGACAGCACCGGCGCGGCCGATTACAACCAGCGCCTCTCCGAGCGCCGCGCCCAGGCGGTAGGCAACTACCTGAGCCAGAACGGCGTGTCGTCCTCGCGTCTGGCTACCCGCGGCTATGGGGCCAACCAGCCGGTGGCCAGCAACGACAACGACCAGGGCCGTGCGCAGAACCGCCGCGTGGAAATCACCCTGACGCCGACCGGTCAGGCTGGCCAAGGCCAGGGGCAGGGCAACTACTGATCACTTCCCCTCGAACGAGTAGGGTCTGACCCTCAAGCCCGCTATCATGGATAGCGGGCTTTTTTTCATCATCTGTGCGGATCACCATGCTCTCTTACCAACACGCCTATCACGCCGGCAACTTTGCCGATGTCCACAAGCACCTCACCCTTTACGCGGTGCAGGATCATTTATTACGTAAAAAAAGCGCCGTTACATATATAGACACGCACGCCGGTCGGGGGCTTTACCCGCTGGCAGCGAAAGAGGCGCTGAAGCTTCAGGAGCATCGTGAAGGCATCGACCCCTTGTGGCAGGCGCGCGCGCAGGTATCGGACCCGCTGCTTGCCGAGTGGCTATCCCACGTTGCAAGCGTCCAGCCGGATGCCGCTCGGCTGAGCCACTACCCCGGCTCGCCCTGGTGGCTTGCGCGCGGGCTCAGGGAGCAGGATGCGCTACGCCTTTGCGAGCTTCACCCCGGCGAGCACGCCGAACTCGACACCCAGGCGCTACCCGAGGCGGCGGTGCGCGTGTACGGCGACGGACTGGAGGAGCTCGAACGACGGGTACCGGTGAAAACACCGCGGCTTTGCGTGCTGATCGACCCGAGTTTCGAGTTGAAAACCGAATATCAGGCGGTGGCGGACAGCGTCGTCCAGGCGATGGAGAAGGCCCGCCACGCGGTGATCATGATCTGGTATCCGCTACTGCCCTCTGGCGCCCATCACACGCTGCTGGAGACGCTGAAGGGAAGCGGCGTGCGCAAGATCTGGCAAAGCGAGCTTTTCCTGCGCGAACCGGGCGGCGAGCGCCACGGCATGTATGCCAGCGGCATGCTGGTCGTGAATCCGCCCTGGGGGCTCGATGAGCGCATGCGCAGCGCGATGCGCGAGATCACCGCGCTGCTCGGTAACGAGAGCCGCTTCGACGCCCGCTGGCTGGTGGAGGAGTAGGCGGCTTCGCAGCCGCCTGGCCGCTACGCCAAAAGCACCTCCTGAGTGGTCTTGACTCGGTCCAGCGCCACCAGGGTGCGAAACCACTCGACGTTGGGATTGTCGTGAAACAGCGCGTCGCAGATCTGTCCAAAGCGGCTCATGCTGGGCACCAGCAGCACCAGCATGAAATCCGCCTCGCCGGTCACGTAGTAGCACTGCTGGATTTCCGGGCCGGAAAAGCGCGCTTTCAGCGCCTCGAGGTCGGCGGTGTGGGTTCTGCTGGCGCGCACTTCCACGAACAAAGTGATCACCTGGCCGAGCTTGTCCGGGTCGAGTACCGCCACGCTTGCCTGGATGTAACCCTCTTTCTTGAGCCGCTGAATACGCCGCTGTACGGAGGCCGTCGAAAGATGCACGGCCTCGGCCAGCTCGCGAAGCGGCGTCTGGCAGTCGGCCTGTAGATGGTTGAGCAGGGATATATCGAAGTCGTCCAGCGCCATGCGTGTTACTCGGTGAGAAAATTTATCGTGGTAAGCCCTTAATTCGAGCGCCTTTATCGTAGCGCGTGCAATAAAGTATCGCGACACTTCAGGTCTCGGAACTCATCATGCAAACCGCCCCGGATACCGCCCTCGGCGTCGCCTTGAACGTCGCAGGGTCGATCTTTTTTGCTCTCATGTTCGCCTACGCGCCTTTGCTCCACGCCCTTGATGGCGGCGAGATCTACGGCTGGCGCATGCTGCTCACCTTTCCCTGCCTGACGCTTTTCATCCTGTGGCGGGGGTATGGCGGGCAAATCACGGCGCTGATTCGGCGCCTCGCGCGGGAGCGCCTTTTCTGGGCCACACGGCTGCTCGGCGCGGGGTTGCTCGGTGTCCAGCTCTGGCTTTTCATGTGGGCGCCGGGCAACGGCCAGGGTTTGGCGGTATCGCTTGGCTACTTTCTGATGCCGATCACCATGGTGTTGATCGGGCGGCTGGCCTTCGGTGACCGGCTTTCGCGTCTGCAAATATTGGCCAGCCTGCTTGCCCTGGCGGGAGCCACGAATCAGCTGCTGGTGTCTTCATCGCTGGCCTGGCCGACCCTCGTGGTGTGTCTGGGCTACCCGCTCTATTTCTGGCTGCGCCGGGCAACCCATACCAACCACCTGGGCGGGCTCTGGTTCGACATGCTGCTGGCGCTTCCGGTCAGCGTCCATTTCATCCTGAGCGGCGGCGAGGTGGTGGGTGCGCCTGGTATCGAGTCCTCCTCGTGGGTGCTGGGCCTTGGCCTGCTCAGCGCCCTGGCGCTGGTATGTCAGGCGCTTTCCGCGCCGCTTTTGAATCTGAGCCTGTTTGGCCTGCTGGTTTACGTGGAGCCGCTGTTGCTGTTTCTGGTCGCCCTTTGCCTGGGGGAGTCGGTCGGGCCCGGCGAATGGCCGACCTATATCGCCCTCTGGCTGGCCGTGGCGGTGCTTTGTCTCGAAGGCGGCCTCGGGTGGCGCAATCACCGGCGAGCGGCGCTGACGACGCAGTGACGCCATTATTAAAAATATTCACGTCACATCAAAAAAAGATCACTTTTTTTCAAGAGTGCGTTGGGCGAGGATGTTGGTATCGAACATGGCACTCCAACAGGGCAGACCCTCATGAGTACACTGACCGCCCCCTTTCGCGCCGACGTGGTCGGCAGTCTTTTGCGACCCGCTTCCATCAAGCAAGCCCGCCTCGAACGCCAGGCAGGCGAGCTGGATTCGAAGGCGTTGCGCGAGGTGGAAAACGATGCCATCGAACGCGCCGTAAAAAGCCAGTGCCAGTGCGGCCTGCACGTGGTGACCGACGGTGAGTTTCGCCGCGCCTGGTGGCATTTCGACTTCTTTGAAGGACTCGACGGCGTGGAAGGCGTTGATGCCGACCAGGGCATCCAGTTCAACGGCATCCAGACCAAATCGCGCAGCGTGAAGGTCACCGGCAAGCTCGGCTTCACGGATCATCCGATGCTCGAGGACTTCAAATACCTCGCCAGCATCAGTCACGGCGCAACGCCCAAGATGACCATCCCGAGCCCCAGCGTGCTGCACTTTAGAAGCGGGCGAGACGCGGTCAGTCGTGAGGTCTACCCGGCTATCGAGGACTTCTTCGCGGATCTCGCAAAGGTCTACCGGCAGATAATCCAAGCCTTTTATAACGCGGGCTGTCGCTATCTGCAGCTCGACGATACCGTCTGGGCATATCTGTGCTCCGATGCCCAGCGCCAGCTCGTCATCGAGCGCGGCGAGGACCCGGACGAGCTCGCCGGGATCTATGCCCGCACGCTCAACAAGGCGCTCGAGGGCAAGCCGTCTGATCTGGTGGTCGGCCTGCACGTCTGCCGCGGCAATTTCCGCTCGACCTGGATCTCCGAGGGCGGCTACGAACCGGTGGCCGAGCTTCTCTTCGGCTCGGTGAACGTCGATGCCTTCTTTCTGGAGTACGACTCCGACCGCGCCGGTGATTTCGCGCCGCTGCGCTTCATCAAACCCGGCCATCAGAAAGCGGTGCTGGGCCTTGTCACCACCAAGAGCGGCGAGCTCGAAGACCCGGACGCCATCAAGGCGCGTATTCATGAGGCGGCGCAGTACGTGCCGCTGGAGCAGCTCTGCCTGAGCACTCAGTGCGGTTTCGCCTCCACCGAGGAGGGCAACTCGCTCAGCGAGGACGAACAGCAGGCCAAGCTCGAGTTGGTGGTTCAAATCGCCCGGGACGTCTGGGGCGAATAGCGCCGCCTCTGGTCATATCCCCCTCCCTGAACCCCGCCGGCGTCCCTGCGTCGGCGGGTTTTTCTTGTTTTATGTGCCTCGATGTATTTACCTACCTATCGGTAGGTAGTATATTGCGCAGCCTCTCCAGCAGCGCATCACGAGGTTCGTTCAAATGGCACGTTCAAAGGCGACCCAGCGTATCGTCGAGGCGGCGGTGACGCACTTTGCCGCGGCAAACTACGACGGCGCCTCGCTCTCCGCCATCGCCGAGGCGGTGGGCATCCGCAAGGCGTCGCTCTACGCCCACTTTGCGTCCAAGGAGGCGCTCTTCATGGCGGCCTTCGAGGAGGCGCTGAGCAAGGAGCGCGCCTTCGTCGACGACTGCTTTGCCGACGAAAAAAGCCAGGCGCTGCCCGGTTCTGGCTACTGTCAGGCGCTGGTGCGCCGCTTCGGTGACGTCGCGCATCTGCGCTTTTTCCTGCGCGCAAGCTACATGTCGCCCGCCGCGCTCGCCGAGCCGATCGACGCGCTGCACGAAGCGTATCTGGCGCAGTTGAAAACCCTCTTTCTGGACAAGCTGTCGCGCTGGGAAAAGGCGACCGTCACGCCGACCTCGACCCAGGTAGCACGATTCGGTGAAACCTATCTCGGCATCGTCGACAGCCTCCAGGTCAAGCTGATCTACACCACCGCCGAGCTCGGCGAGCGCCGGTTGGCGGCGCTTTTGAGCACGTTCGAAGACTCACTGACCCACCACCTCTACACGAGCACGACGTCATGACCCAGCAAGCGACACACCGCATCCAGTCCATCGGGGCCGGGCTTCTCATTCTCCTGGCGCTGATCACCGCGCTGGACGCCATGGCCATCGACATGTACCTGCCGGGCATGCCGGATATCGCCGAGGATCTCGGGGTGTCTGCCGGCCATATTCAGCAGACCCTGGCGGTCTTTCTGATCGGCCTGGCGGTCGGCCAGGCCATCTACGGGCCGCTGCTGGACCGCTTCGGCCGCCGCTGGCCGCTGCTGATCGGCCTTCTGGTCTTCATCGGCGGCTCGATTCTCGCAGCGCTGGCCCACTCCTTCGAGACGCTGATGGCCGCGCGCTTTCTGCAGGCCCTTGGCGCCTCGGCAGGGCTGGTGGCGCCGCGGGCGATCATCGACGACGTCTACGAACTCAAGGAGTCGGCGCAGAAGTTCTCCATTCTCATGCAGGTGATGATGGTCGCGCCGATCGTTGCCCCCGTGCTGGGCGGGCTGATCCTGCTCTACGCCGAGTGGCACACGATCTTCTGGACCATGGCGGCGCTTGCCTTGATCACGCTGGTGTGGGGGCTTGTCAGCGTGCCGGATACGCTTGCCCCGGAGCAGCGCGTGGCACTCAGCGCGGCGAGCATCGTGAAAGGCTACGCAAGGCTTTTCGTACAGCCGGTGTTCATGCTCTACAGCGTGGCAAGCGGACTGGTGCTGGGGGCGTTCTTCTCCTATATCAGCGGCTCGTCGTTCGTGTTCATGGAGCACTTCGGGCTCGATTCCACCCAGTACAGCCAGCTCTTCGCCGCCAACTCCGTGGGCCTGGTGGTCGGCGGGGCAGTCAGTAACGCGCTCATCAAGCGCGGCTGGTCGACGTTTCGCGTCATGATGGCGGGAACCGCGATCTACACCCTGGCCGGAGCGGCGCTCTGGGGCGTCAATACGCTCGGCGCGCCGACGCTCGTCACCTACGGTCTGATTCTGGGACTCGCGATCGCCTCGCTCGGTATGGTGTTCGGTAACGTGATGGCGCTGATCATGAACGCGGCGGATTCCCCCGCCGGCGTGGCCTCGGCACTGATGGGCGTACTTCAGTACCTGCTCTCCGCCGTGGTCGGCTTCGTGGTCAGCCTGACTACCGTCAATCCCGCGCAGCTGCCTGCGACTATCGCCATTTGCGGGGCGCTGGGGCTGGTGCTTTGCTGGATGGCGAGCGCCCGGGAAGAGCGTACCGTTTACCCGGCCTCTGAATCCGTCTGAAAACGGCAAATTCAACTGACGGCGAGGAGCCAACGATGAGTGATACAGGACGCGCCGTGGTGATCGGCGCTTCACGCGGCATCGGCCTGGGGCTTGCGGGCGAGTTTCTGACCCGGGGGTGGCAGGTCACGGCCACCGCCCGGGAGGGCGCGGATAACGAGGCGCTCAAGGCGCTCGGCGAACGTCATGGGGATCGCCTTGCGATCCGGTCGGTGGAGCTTGCCGACCTGAGCGGCGTCGAGCAGCTTGCCGATCACGCGCCCATCGATGCGCTCGTGATCGTGGCGGGCATCATGGGGCCTTCGCACCAGCGCGCCGAGCAGGCCACGCCGGCGGAGCTGGGCGCGCTTTTCTGGACCAACGCCGCCGCCCCCATCGCCCTGGCGCGCCGGCTGCTGTCCGCCGTGCGTCGCGGGGGAAGCGTTGTCTTTATCAGCTCGCGCATGGGAAGCGTAACGCTCAACGAGGAGGGCGACCGCGAACTTTACCGGGCCAGCAAGGCGGCGCTCAATAGTCTCTCTCGAGGGTTGGCCTGCCACGAGGCACGCGCTGCCGGCGTCGGCGTACTCAATCTTCATCCGGGCTGGGTGAAAACCGACATGGGCGGCGACGATGCGCCGGTCACCGTCGAGCAGAGCGCCTCGGGCATCGTCGATGTAGTGAGCGCTCACTTTAATAACCCCGGGCAGCGCTTTCTCGACTACACCGGGGCGCCGCTGGCCTGGTAAGACTCGGATCGATTCGGCTATTTGCCGATACAGAAGCTGCCGAAGATCTCGCCGAGCAGGTCGTCGGCGCTGAACTCGCCGGTGATTTCGCCAAGCGAGGCTTGCGCGTCACGCAGGTCTTCGGCGAGTAGTTCGCCAGCGCCAAAGCCTTCCAGCTGGGCGCGGCCGTTGTCCAGGGCTTCCATGGCCCGGTCGAGCGCGTCCAGGTGGCGGCGGCGGGCGGAGAAGCGGCCTTCGGTGGTGGCGGCAAAGCCCATCACGTCCTTCAAATGCGCTTTCAGGTTATCCACACCCGCCCCGGTTTTCGCCGACAGGCGCAGCGTCGGGGTGGGTGTGGATAAGTCGATGCCCGCCGCTTCCTCGCTTTCATCGATCTTGTTGCGCACCAGCGTCAGCCGCGTTCGATCCGGCAGGCGCTCGACGAACTCCGGCCAGATTGCCATCGGGTCCGTGGCATCGGTGGTCGCGGCGTCGACCATCAGCAGTACCCGGTCGGCACGCTCGATCTCCTCCCAGGCGCGGGCCACGCCGATCTTCTCCACCGCATCCGGCGTATCGCGCAAACCCGCGGTGTCGATGATGTGCAGCGGCATGCCGTCGATATGGATGTACTCGCGCAGCACGTCCCGGGTGGTGCCGGCGATGTCGGTGACGATGGCGGTGTCCTGCTCGGTCAGCGCGTTCAGAAGACTCGACTTGCCCGCGTTGGGGCGCCCGGCGATCACCACGCTCATGCCTTCGCGCAGCAGCGCCCCCTGGCCTGCCGCCCGGCGTACTTCACCAAGCGCCTGCTGAACGCCGGTGAGGTGGGTGGCCACGTGGCCGTCGGCGAGAAAGTCGATCTCCTCTTCCGGGAAGTCGATGGCGGCTTCCACGTACACACGCAGCTCGATGAGTCGGGTGACCAGCGCCGAGACACGGTTCGAAAACTCGCCCTGCAGCGAGCGCACGGCGTTTTCCGCCGCCGAGCGGGAGGTAGCGTCGATCAGATCGGCAATCGCTTCGGCCTGGGCGAGGTCGAGCTTGTCGTTGAGAAACGCCCGCTCGGAGAACTCGCCGGGACGGGCCAGGCGCGCGCCGAGCGCAACGCAGCGCTCGAGCAGCATGTCCATGATGATCGGGCCGCCGTGGCCCTGAAGCTCCAGCACGTCCTCGCCGGTAAAGGAGTTCGGGCCTTCGAAGAGCAGCGCGATCCCTTCGTCGATCGTGCCGCTCTCGCCGTGAAACGGCCCGTAGTGGGCGTAGCGCGGCGCCGGGCAGTGGCCGAGTACCGCGTCGGCAATCGCGCGGCAGGCGGGCCCCGAGACACGAATGATGCCCACACCGCCACGCCCGGGCGGGGTCGCCAGTGCCGTGATCGTATCCTGGGTATAAAGTCGTTCAGCCATGGCGCGCCTCTTTGATGGATCGATACATTGTGAATTTGTCGCCTATAAAACGCCAGACCCCCGCACGAAGGCGGGGGTCTGGTAGCGCAAGCGGAAGATTACTTGGTTCGTAATCCCTTGCCGACGCTTGGGTCGTTCTCGATGCGCTTGGTAATGAAGTACTGCTGCGCTACCGAGATGATGTTGTTGACCACCCAGTAGATGACCAGACCCGCCGGGAACCACAGGAAGAAGAAGGTGAAGATGATCGGCAGCATCTTCATGATCTTCGCCTGCATCGGGTCCGGCGGTGTCGGGTTGAGCATCTGCTGCACGAACATCGACACACCCATCAGAATCGGCAGGATGAAGTACGGGTCCTTGATCGACAGATCCTGGATCCAGAAGATGAACGGCGCGTGGCGAAGCTCCACGGACTCCAGAAGCATCCAGTACAGCGCGATGAACACCGGCATCTGGATGACGATCGGCAGACAGCCGCCGAGCGGATTGATCTTCTCCTTCTGGTAGAACTTCATCATCTCCTGAGACATCTTCTGGCGATCATCGCCATACATCTCCTTGAGACGCTGCATTTCCGGACCGAGCTTGCGCATCCGTGCCATCGACTTGTAGGCCTTGGCAGAGAGCGGGAAGAGAGCGGCCTTGACCAGCACGGTCAAAAGCACGATCGACCAGCCCCAGTTGCCCACGATGTCGTGGATCTTGTCCAGCAGCCAGAACAGCGGGTTGGCGATGAACCACAGCCAGCCGTAATCCACGGTCAGGCGCAGGTTGGGGGCTACCTGTTCCAGGTAGTCCTGAACCTTGGGACCCATGTAGAGCGTGGCGCCCAGCGTGGCTTCGCCTTCGGCGGCAATGGTGCTGGTCGGGCCGGCAAAGGCTACGACGTTACGATCGCTTGAATCGGTAGTGACGTAGTAGAGGTTCTGCTGATCCTGGGCCGGTGCCCAGGCAGAGACGAAGTAGTGCTGGATGATCGCGATCCAGCCGCCCTGCGCTTCGCGGTTTTCGAAGTTACGATTTTGAATGTCTTCAAAATCGATCTTTTCGTAACGCGCCTCCGGCGTGGAGTAGGCCGCCCCGATATAGGACTTCATGCCCAGGGCAACGCCGCTGGACGGATCGGGGCTATTGTCGCGTGCCAGCTGGCCGATAAAACGTGCGCTGACCGGCGCATCGGTGTTGTTGGCGACATAGTAATTCACGCCCACCGCGTAGCTGTCACGCTCGAAAGTCAGTCGCTTGATTACCTCGACACCGTTGACCTCAGCGCGCAGGTCGACATTCAGTTGATCCTGATCATCGGCCAGGCGGTAGGCATTGCTTTCCGGCGTGAAGGCGATACGGCTTGCCTGACCGTCCAGCTGCAGGCCGGAACGTGCGACGTAGCTGCGCGTGGCATTGTCCGAAAGCAGTACGTAGTTGCGTTCGGTATCCAGCGTCATCTTGTGCTGGGGCAGGGCAGCGTAGACGATATCGCCACCTTGCGGATCGATGCGCACGTCGAGAACGTCGGTAGTGACGGCGATGAAGTCGCGGCTCGAGGTTCCGCTTTGCGTATCGTCAGCCAGGCCATCACCTACCGCACCGCTTGGTGCAGACGTTGAAGGAACCGCCAGGTCATCATCGTTTTGTGCATTGCCCAAAGGGGCATTGCTGCTGCTTTGGGTTATTTCAGGCGTCGAGTCGTAATCTGTCGGCCCATAATCCTGATTCCACTGGATGACCAGCAGATAGGCAAGTACTGCCAGTGGAATCAGTAGGAGAAGTCGTTTTACGTCCATGAGGGGTCTGCCCGCTGGGTGATGAACATGCTATGGCGCAGTGTCATTTACTCGACCCATGACACACGAAAGCCTGCCGGGCGGCAGGCCGAGGTCGAGCGGCGAGGTGTGGCGTCAAGCGTCACGTGTCACGCCATCAAGCGGCGGTGATGCTGGTACCGTTTGGGCGTCACGCTGAAGGCGTTTCCACATGCCGTGTAGCTGGCGGCTAAGCGTTTCGTTATCGATGTCCTGCGCACCGCGCTTGGCCAATATCACGATATCCATGGAGGGAAGGTGATGCTGACGAAGTCTGGCGGACTCACGAACAAGACGCTTGAAGCGGTTTCGATCTACAGCGCGCTTTACATTTTTCTTGCCTACCACCAGTCCAAAGCGGGGATAACCCCGGGTACTCATGCGCGCCAGCGCCATCAACCCTTTGCCATGCACTTTGAGGTCGGCTTGCTCAAACACGTGACTGAAATCCCCGGCGTTCAAAAGGCGTAAACACCGGGGAAAGCCTTGATGCGGCACACGCAATCCGAGATCAGGCGCTCAGACGCTTGCGGCCTTTCGCACGACGGCGCGAGATAACGGCGCGGCCGTTCTTGGTTGCCATGCGAGCACGGAAGCCATGCGTGCGCTTGCGTTTGAGAACGCTGGGTTGAAAAGTGCGTTTCATAACTCGTAATTCCCACGTGGTTTAGGACGGATGTGAATCCAAAAGACCCGGTCCAGTGAGGAAACTAGCCGGGGAGTTTCAATTCAAGACCGGAAATTGTAGAGACTTCCCGCCTCGGGTGCAATTTTTCCTTGCATAAAAACCAGCAAAAAGGCAATGGGCCAAACCCGGATTACCCACCACCGTTTCTTCCACTGACCACTACTATTACTAGTTAAGGTTTTTAAATGATGTTGTTATTAATAGTGGGGATACTATTTGTGGATAAGTGATTATTCATTTTATTTATCAAATTATTAAAAATATAAAAACAGTGTGCATAAGTGCCGGATAACCGGTAGGTAAACTGTGAATTTGATGTGTGCAGGGATGTCTGGATACGCGAATACAGGTGCTGTCCCCATCTCGTTACCCGGTTTTCCCATGTGCTCACGATAAGTTGTCCACAGGCAGAAATCGTCGCCAAACCCGTGTGGATAACCGGGGCGTAGGGCGCTACAATGGTCGGCCGTTTTCAACCGATGGTGAGATGAGTGTCACTCGCGCTTTGGCAACAGTGTCTGGACTACCTGCAGGACGAATTGAATTCCCAGCAATTCAATACCTGGATACGTCCGCTGCAGGCAGAAGAAGGAGAGTCCAACGAGCTGCGCCTACTGGCGCCTAATCGCTTTGTGCGCGACTGGGTGAGTGACAAGTACGCCAAGCGAATCAGCGAACTGATCCGCGAGCTTGCGCCCTCCAAGCCTCCCAAGGTGAGCTTGACCGTGGGCAGCCGTCGGCCGGCTACCCCGGCGCCGGCGCCACGCGATCTGGGTAACCCGGTATCGGCATCGCCCGAGGCGCCCGCCGTACACACGCCGGCGCGCGGCGATATTGCCGATGAGCGTGAGATCGACCAGCTGCGCGAGCGTGAAGAAGCGCCACGGCGGCGCAACAACGAGCGCCAGGTTCAGGTAGAGGGCAGCCTCAAGCACGGCAGTGGGCTCAATACCAATTTCACCTTTGATACCTTCGTGGAGGGCAAGTCCAACCAGCTGGCTCGCGCTGCCTCGCGCCAGGTGTCGGAAAACCCGGGCGGAGCCTATAACCCGCTGTTCCTGTACGGCGGGGTCGGCCTGGGCAAGACCCACCTGATGCATGCGGTCGGCAACGCACTGGCGAGCCGCCGGGATAACGCCCGCGTGGTGTATCTGCACTCCGAGCGCTTCGTGGCCGACATGGTCAAGGCGCTTCAGCTGAACGCGATCAACGATTTCAAGCGCTTCTATCGCAGTGTCGACGCGTTATTGATCGATGACATCCAGTTCTTTGCTGGCAAGGAGCGCTCGCAGGAGGAGTTTTTCCATACCTTCAACGCGCTTCTGGAAGGTGGTCAGCAGATGATCCTTACCTCCGACCGCTACCCCAAGGAGATCAGTGGCGTAGAGGAGCGTCTCAAGTCGCGCTTCGGTTGGGGGCTGACGGTGGCCATCGAGCCGCCCGAGCTTGAAACCCGCGTGGCCATCTTGATGAAAAAAGCCGACCAAGCTAAGGTCGAGCTGCCTCATGATGCGGCGTTCTTTATCGCCCAGAAGATACGTTCCAATGTTCGTGAACTGGAAGGCGCGCTCAAGAAGGTCATCGCCGACTCCCACTTCATGGGCAAGCCGATCAACCAGGACTTCATTCGCGAATCGTTGAAGGACCTGCTTGCGCTTCAGGACAAGCAGGTGGGTGTGGACAACATCCAGCGCACGGTCGCCGAGTACTACAAGATCAAGGTGGCGGATCTGCTCTCCAAGCGCCGTTCGCGCTCGGTGGCAAGGCCCCGTCAGGTGGCCATGGCGCTGGCCAAGGAGCTGACCAACCACAGCCTGCCCGAAATCGGCGACGCCTTTGGCGGCCGAGACCATACAACGGTGCTTCACGCCTGCCGCAAGGTGAAGGCGCTGCAAGAGGAGAGCGCGGACATTCGCGAGGATTACAAGAATCTGCTGCGCCTATTAACCAGCTAACCATCCAAGGGATAGGCCTGCCGACTGCAGGTTTTCAGGATATATACCGGAGTGTTGATGAAATTTTCAATTTCCCGAGAAGCGTTGCTACGTCCGCTGACTCTGGTGGCGGGTGTGGTCGAGCGGCGCCAGACGCTGCCTGTACTTTCCAACGTACTCATACAGGTAGAGGACGACCAGGTGTCGCTGACCGGCACCGATCTCGAAGTCGAGCTTATCGGCCGTACCGTGGCAAGCCAGGTCGATCAGGCCGGTGGCGCTACCGTGCCTGCCCGCAAGCTGATGGATATCTGTAAATCGCTGCCCGATCAATCGGAAATTCACCTGGCAGTCGAAGAGGGACGCGCCGTCCTGCGCAGCGGCCGCTCGCGGTTCACGCTCTCTACGCTGCCGGTTGCAGAGTTTCCCAATATCGAAGATGGCGATGGCAGCCATGAGCTCAGCGTTCCCCGTGGAACCCTGAAGCATTTGATCGAGGCCACGTCGTTTGCCATGGCGCAACAGGACGTCCGTTACTATCTGAACGGCATGCTGCTGGAAATTCAGAGCAATCTGCTGCGTACGGTGGCAACCGACGGCCACCGTCTGGCCATGTGTTCGCGACCGGTGGAAGTGGCCGTCAGTCAGTCACAGAAGCTTATCGTGCCGCGCAAGGGCATCATGGAGCTGTCACGCCTGCTGGATGACAGCGACGAGCCGGTGAGCCTGACGCTGGGTTCGACCCACGTGCGCGCTCACACCGGTGACTTTACCTTTACCTCCAAGCTGATCGACGGCAAGTTCCCCGATTACGAGCGCGTGGTGCCACGCAACGGCGACAAGGTGCTGATTGCCGAGCGCGCCGAGCTGCGGCAGGTGCTCTCGCGTACGGCGATCCTCTCCAACGAGAAGTACCGCGGCGTGCGCCTTTATCTTGAAGAGGGCAACCTCAAGGTAATGGCGAACAACCCCGAGCAGGAAGAGGCCGAAGAGAACGTGGCGGTCGAATACAATGGCTCGGCGATGGAAGTGGGCTTCAACGTGGGCTATCTGGTCGATGTGCTGTCGGTGCTCAATGAGGACCGGGTGCAGATGACCCTGGCCGACCCTAACAGCAGCGCGCTGCTCGAAGAGCCAGGCGGCGGCGATGCCCTGTACGTCGTCATGCCCATGCGTCTGTAACGCATTGCCGAATCACTGTCGAGCAAGGGCGGCGCTTCTGGCAGCAGAAGCGCCGCCTTGTCTTATGGCGTGGCTGCGATTATCACCTGCGAGTTGTCATGAGCCTGAATCAGCTTAATTTCCAGGGCTTGCGGAACCTGGTGCCGCTCGAAATGCGTCCCTCTCCCGGCATCAACATTATCAGCGGGCCCAACGGCAGCGGCAAGACCAGCCTGCTCGAGGGTATCCATGTGCTGGGAATGGGGCGTTCGTTTCGTACCCGCCAGCTCAAGAATGCCATCCAGGCCGATATGCCGCATATGACGCTCTACGGTCGCCTCGCTGGCGAGCCGGAGGTGAGCATCGGCGTGCGACGTCTGAGGGCACAGCGCGAGCTGGAGCTGCGTTTACGGGGCGACAAGGAGGTACGCCTGGCCGAGCTTGTGGAGGCCATGCCGCTTCAGTTGATCAACCCCGACGCATTTCGGCTTCTGGAAGGCTCGCCCGCCGGTCGGCGCGAGTTTTTCGATTGGGGTGTGTTTCACGTGAAACATGACTTTCTTGACGCCTGGAAGCGCACTCGGCGTGCAGTGAAACATCGGAATGCGCTTCTCAGGCGTGGTAGAATGGATCCTCAGGAAATGACTGCCTGGGAGCAGGAGCTGGCGCTGTGGGGAGGCATTGTCGATAAGCTGCGCCTTGAATGGTTCACTGAATTTCTACCCGTATTCGAAGAGACGCTGGAAGTACTGCTTCCGCTGCCCGGTTTGAAGCTTGGCTATGCGCGAGGCTGGGACAGGCAGCGCGACCTTTCAGAGGTACTGGAGGGCAGCCGACTCACGGATCAGCAAATGGGGTTTACCCAGCAGGGCCCACAACGAGCCGATCTGCGCATAAGGCTCAACAAGCAGCCCGCGGTTGAGGTGCTTTCCAGAGGCCAGCAAAAGCTGGTGGTCAGCGCATTGAAGCTCGCCCAGGGGCGGTTTCTGGAAAGAACGGCACAGCGGCACTGCATCTATCTGATCGATGACCTGCCGGCCGAACTGGACGCGCAGCATCAACAGCGCTTTTGTCAGTTGCTTGAAGAGATGCAGTGCCAGGCATTTATTACCAGCGTTGAACCCACTGCACTACAACGCACATGGCAACCCGCGACGGCAGTGAGCATGTTTCACGTGAAACATGACGATCAAGGGTTCGGTCAGTTGATGCAGAGCGGGTAAACGACACGGAACGAGACAGACTTCACGACGGAGTGGTCAATGAGCGAGCAGGCTTACGATTCATCAAGCATCAAGGTGCTCAAAGGGCTGGATGCGGTACGTAAACGTCCCGGCATGTACATCGGCGATACCGATGATGGTACCGGGCTGCACCATATGGTTTTCGAGCTGGTGGATAACTCCATCGATGAAGCGCTGGCAGGGCATTGCAGCGAGATTCGCGTAGTGATCCACGCCGACGAATCGGTCACCGTCAGCGATAACGGCCGCGGCATTCCGACGGAACTTCACGAAGGCGAGGGTGTTTCTGCCGCTGAAGTCATCATGACCGTGCTTCATGCAGGCGGTAAATTCGATGACAACTCCTACAAGGTGTCCGGCGGCCTGCACGGTGTGGGCGTATCCGTCGTCAACGCGCTGTCTGAAGAGCTGCGCCTGACCATCTGGCGTCAGGGCGAAGTATTCGAACAGATCTATCATCATGGCGTACCCCAGGCACCGCTGAGCGTAGTGGGCAAGACGGAAAAACATGGCACCCGCGTGCAGTTTCGCCCATCTCCGGCGACGTTTGCCAATATCGAATTCCACTACGACATCCTGGCCAAGCGCCTGCGTGAATTGTCGTTTCTGAACTCGGGTGTTGCCATTCGCCTGATTGATGAGCGCAGCGGCAAGGAAGAGCTGTTCCACTACGAAGGTGGTCTCAAGGCCTTCGTCGATCACCTGAATTCCAACAAGACTGTACTCAACCCGGTTTTCCACTTCAGCGCCACCCGCGATGACGGTGTGGAGGTGGAAGTGGCCATGCAGTGGAGCGATGTCTTCACGGAAAGCATTTTCTGCTACACCAACAACATCCCCCAGCGGGATGGCGGTACGCACCTGGCTGGCTTTCGCACAGCGCTGACGCGGACGATGAACAACTACATCGAAGCTGAAGGCCTGCTGAAAAAAGCCAAGGTAAGCACGGCAGGCGACGATGCCCGGGAAGGACTGACGGCGATCATTTCCGTCAAGGTGCCGGATCCGAAATTCTCGTCGCAGACCAAGGACAAGCTGGTCTCGTCTGAAGTGAAGACCGCCGTCGAGCAGGAAATGGGACGTCTGTTTGCCGAATACCTGATCGAAAAACCCAACGAAGCCAAAGCCATCGTCAACAAGATGCTGGATGCTGCCCGCGCCCGTGAAGCCGCGCGCAAGGCGCGCGACATGACGCGGCGCAAGGGCGCGCTGGATATCGCGGGCCTGCCCGGCAAGCTGGCCGACTGTCAGGAGAAGGATCCGAGCCAGTCCGAGCTGTATCTGGTGGAGGGTGACTCCGCCGGCGGCAGCGCCAAGCAGGGCCGCGACCGGCGTACCCAGGCAATCCTGCCGCTCAAGGGCAAGATCCTGAACGTCGAAAAGGCACGCTTTGACAAGATGCTGTCATCTGCGGAAGTGGGCACGCTGATCACTGCGCTGGGCTGCGGTATTGGTCGCGAGGAGTTCAACCCGGACAAGCTGCGCTACCACTCCATCATCATCATGACCGATGCGGACGTGGACGGCTCGCACATCCGTACGCTGCTGTTGACGTTCTTCTTCCGTCAGATGCCGGAGCTGATCGAGCGTGGGCACGTCTTCATCGCACAGCCGCCGCTCTACAAGATCAAGCGTGGCAAGCAGGAACTCTACCTGAAAGACGAGCAGGCCATGGTCGACTACCTGACCACCACCGCGCTGGACGGTGCGGGGCTCTACGTCAATCCGGATGCACCCGGCATTACCGGTTCTCAGCTCGAAGCCCTGGTAAATCAATATCGCAACGTGATGAAGCGTATTGATCGCCTGGCGCGGGTGTACCCGCTCGAAGTGCTCAGGCAGATCATCCACGCCTCTGGCTTGCAGGGCGAAGCGAGTCTCAAGGACCGCGTTACCATGCAGAACTGGATCGCCGAGCTGCAAAAGGCGATGGACGACAGGGTCGCCTACGAAGGCGGTCCGCGCTATACCTTCTCTCTCAAGGAAGATGATGAGCGCGGCCTGCTGCTGCCCACGGTTTCGCTGGTTGCCCACGGCGTCACTACCGAGTACGAGTGGGGGCTGGACTTCTTCGAAAGCGCTGACTATCGCGCGGTGTCGGCACTTGGCGATACGCTTGACGGTCTTCTCGAAGAGGGCGCGTTCATTTCCCGCGGCGAACGCCAGCAGCCGGTATCGCACTTCTCCGAAGTGCTGGCCTGGCTGATGCAGGAGGGCCAGCGTGGTCTTTCCGTACAGCGCTACAAAGGCCTTGGCGAGATGAACCCGGATCAACTGTGGGAAACCACCATGGATCCGGACAGCCGTCGTATGCTGCGTGTAACCATCGAAGATGCGGTAGGCGCCGACAGAATGTTCAATACGCTGATGGGCGATGACGTCGAGCCGCGTCGTGACTTCATCGAGACCAATGCGCTGGTGGCGAACCTTGATGTATAGCCATGCCTGGCGAGTGTTTCACGTAAAACACTGAAACAAGAAAGCCGCGAACCAAGGTTCGCGGCTTTTTTATGTGCGCTATCGTAGTGCTGCACGAAAGAGCAGGAGGTATCAGTCGAGCGTTCCCGACAACAGCGCATCGGCAAAATCGGCCAGGTCAGCACACACCAGCGCATGCTCAAGACCAACACCTTTTGCAGCAGTCTTTTCCCCTTTGCCGGTTTTGACCAGCACTGTCCGGCAGCCGCAGGCTTCACCCGCCTGCAGGTCGCGAAGGCTGTCGCCCACCATCCAGCTGCCGGCCAGACTGTCCAGCGCCAATTCCTGCTGAATATCGTGGAGCAAGCCGGGCAGCGGTTTGCGGCAGCCACACGCATCGTCCGGCCCGTGAGGACAGTAGGCAATATGGGGGATACGGCCGCCGGCTTCTTCTACCAGTGAGTTCAACCGGGCGTGCATACGCGCAAGCTCGGTGTGTGTGTAATAGCCGCGGGCAATGCCTGACTGATTGGTCGCCACCGCCACCGTGAAGCCCGCCTGGGTCAAGCGGGCAATGGCATCGATGGCGGTGGGGTAGGGAATCCACTCTTCAAGCGATTTGATGTAAGCATCGGAATCCTGGTTGATGACACCATCACGATCAAGAATGATCAGCTGTCGAGGGGGAATCGGCATTGGAAGTCTCGTCAGAGTCGCTGGTTGAGAACGGCGAGCGCCTGCAGGGTAACGCTGATCTTGCGGCCGTCGCTCCCCAGAAACCTGAAGGGAAGACGCTGCAAGCGAAGCAGCTTTGGCAGAATCTCGCAGAAACGCTCGCGTACTTCCTGGTTGGCATTACGCAGACCTTTCAGTAGCGCAGGCGTCAAACGCTCGCACTGCATGGGTGACTTGTACAGTTTGCCATACAGCGAAAAGATGAAGCAGTACCAGTCACGCACCATGCAATCTACCGGCGGGTGTACCTGGCCGGGGTCGGTTTCAAAGTCGATGAAGACGGTCTTGTCCTCAGTGACCAGAATATTGCGGGCAAAGGCTTCGCTAAGGTAGCAGTTATGCTGATGAACACGGTTGAGCGCTTCGATGCTGAGTGCCAGGGTACGCTCGACCTGCTCAGGGTCATCACTACGCTTGAGTTTGTCGAGCAGCGTAACGGCAGGCTCCTCCGGCGTGCCGGCATCGGCCAGCAGCAGCGCCTGCGGCGTCTGCGCCAGGATGGTGGGTACCTGAATACCCGCTTGACCAAGGGTTTTGATGCGCCGAGCCTCGGTGATGATGCTCTGCTCGCCGCCGGTATTGGGCACGGGCTTGAGTACATCCAGCTTGAGCCAGGCGGCCAGTAGCTTGAGTGGCGCATAGGCCATGGACGAGTTGCGTCTGGCGGCACGCTTTAGCCATACACGCTCACCGTTGAGCGTATGGGCGGCCATGGTTGCCTGCTGCTGGCGTAGGGTGTCGAGCAAGAAGTGATCGTACATGCGGTTACCTCACGGCCGGGCTGAGCTTCAGCGGCGACCGTCGTTGTACTGAAACGACGGGTAGACAGAAAATAGTCGTTTAGACGAAATATCGATTATTTTACCTCCCTGTTTCACGTGAAACAAAAAAACCGATGGCGGTTGCCATCGGTTATTCAGTACGTAATTGACGCTTACTGCGGTAACAAGGAGATATCCGCCACTTCGAGGAACAGCGCCTGCAGGCTTGCCAGAAGCGCCAGGCGGTTACGGCGAATCGCTTCGTCATCGGCCATGACCATTACCTGATCGAAAAAGGCATCGACGGGCTCGCGCAGGGTGGCAAGTGCATCCAGCGCCTGCTGGTAATTACCTGCAGCAAACAGCGGTGCCACGTCGGTCTTGCGCTTGCTGACAGCATCGAACAGCTTGCGCTCGGCCTCTTCTTGAAGAAGGTGTTGATCGACCTCGGTGCTGCCGTCATGATCCTGCTTGCTCAAGATATTGGAAACACGCTTGTTGGCGGCGGCCAGGGCGGCGGCCTCCTCGCGCTGAGCAAATGCCTTGACAGCGCGCAGGCGGCGGGCGAAGTCGAGCGGCCGGGTGACCGGACGGGCGCGAACGGCCAGATACATCTCGGCGCTGATTCCCTCTTCCTGCCCCCAGGCGCGGAAACGGTCGAGCATGTAGGTCAATACATCTTCGACCAGACCTTCTGCGTTAGGCAGCCCCTGATGCTGTTCAGCGGCTACCTCGAGCAGCTCGCGCAGGTCGAGATCGAGCTCACCCTTCACCAGAATGTTCAAGATACCGATCGAGGCACGGCGCAGGGCGAAGGGGTCCTTGGCACCGGTGGGGCGCTGGCCGATACCGAAGATACCCACCAGCGTGTCCAGCCGGTCTGCCAGGGCAAGTGCCTGGCCGGTCGGGCTCTGCGGGATGGCGTCGCTGGCAAAGCGCGGCAGGTACTGCTCTTCGAGCGCCTGGGTTACATCGGCAGGCTCGCCATCCTGCTCGGCATAGTAGCGCCCCATGGTCCCCTGCAGTTCGGGGAACTCGAGGACCATTTCGGTAACCAGGTCGCACTTGGCCAGCGCCACGGCACGCTGGGCATTGGCAACATCGCCGTTGATCTTCTGGGCGATGAAGGTGGCAATCACCGTGCTGCGACGCGCCTTGTCCGCCAAGGTTCCCAACTGCTGCTGGAATACCACACTTTCCAGCTGCGCAATGCGTGAGGCCAGCGTACGTTTGCGATCAGTGTCGTAGAAGAAGGCCGCATCGGCCAGGCGTGGGCGAATGACCTTCTCGTTACCCGAAATCACCTGTTGGGGGTCGGCGCTGTCGATGTTCGAAATGGTGATGAACAGCGGCTTGAGCCTGCCCTGATCGTCCAGCAGGTGGAAATACTTCTGGTTGGCCTTCATGGACGAGATCAGGCACTCCGCGGGCACTTCCAGAAAGCGCTCGTCGAAGCTGCCGGTCAGCGCCACCGGCCACTCGACCAGACCGCTTACCTCGACCAGCAGGTCTTCATCGATCACGGCGCTGGCGTCCTGCACTTCGGCTTCGGCCAGTACCTGTTCGCGAATGCGCTCACGGCGCATCGAGCGATCTGCCAGCACGTAGGCGTTCTCGAGCGCTGTCAGGTAGCTGTCGGCATGCTCGAGCTGAATGGCGTCCGGCGCATGGAAGCGGTGGCCGTAGGTCGTGCGGCTGGCCTGCAAACCCAGTACGTCAGCGGCGATGACCTCAGCGCCGTAAAGCGCTACCAGCCAGTGTACCGGACGGGAAAACTCGACTCGCGAGGCGCCCCAGCGCATGTTCTTGGGGACCGGCAGCGCGCTTATGGCCTTGCGCAAGATGTCCGGCAGCAGTGCCTGTACGCTTTCACCCTGCTGCTGCTCGCGAAAGCCAAGCCAGGTGCCCTTGTCGGTTTCCAGGTGGATCAGCTCATCTACGCTGACCCCGCAGGAGCGGGCGAAGCCTTCGGCGGCCTTCGTCGGGGCGCCATCCTTGAAGGCGGCGGCAAGCGCCGGACCGCGGCGCTCGACTTCGCGGTCGGGCTGCTTGTCGGCAAGCGCGCTGACCTGAACCGCCAGGCGGCGCGGCGTGGCGTAGGCTGTCACGCCTTGAAATGCAATCTCGGCTTCCTGCAAGCCCTTTTCGATACCGGCGGCAAAGGCATCGGACAGGGCGTCCAGCGCTGTGGGGGGGAGCTCTTCGGCACCCAGTTCGAGTAAAAGTGTATCAACAGCCATCATGCGTCTCCCTGATCGGCTAACAGTTCGCGGCGAAGGGCTTCAGGGGCCATGGGGAAACCTTCTGCTTTGCGTGACTCATAGTAGGCGTGGGCAACGTCTCGGGCCATGGTACGCACACGCAGAATGAAGCGCTGGCGTTCGGTCACGGAAATGGCGTGGCGGGCGTCCAGCAGGTTGAAGGTGTGCGAGGCCTTGAGCACCTGCTCGTAGGCGGGCAGCGGCAGGTTGGCGGCCAGCAGCTTGGCGCACTCACGCTCCTGGTGGTCGAAGGCGGCAAACAGCTGATCGACGTCGGCGTGCTCGAAGTTGTAGGCCGACTGCTCGCGCTCGTTCTGCAGGTAGACGTCGCCGTAGGTGACCTTGCTGCCATCCGGGGCGATGGCCCAGACCAGGTCGTAGACGCTGTCGACGTTCTGCAGGTACATGGCGATACGCTCGAGCCCGTAGGTCAGCTCGCCGGTGACCGGGTAGCACTCGATGCCGCCGGCCTGCTGGAAGTAGGTGAACTGGGTCACTTCCATACCGTTGAGCCATACTTCCCAGCCCAGGCCCCAGGCGCCCAGCGTCGGCGACTCCCAGTTGTCCTCGACAAAGCGGATATCGTGGACCAGCGGGTCCAGACCCAGGCGCTTGAGCGAGCCCAGGTAAAGGTCCTGCAGGTTGCTGGGCGAGGGCTTCATCACCGTCTGGAACTGGTAGTAGTGCTGCAGGCGGTTGGGGTTCTCGCCGTAGCGGCCGTCGGTCGGGCGGCGGGAGGGCTGAACGTAGGCCGCGTTCCAGCTTTCCGGCCCGATCGAGCGTAGAAAGGTGGCGGGATGGAAGGTACCCGCACCGACCTCCATATCGAGAGGCTGAAGGATCACGCAGCCCTGTTCTGCCCAGTACTGTTGCAGAGCAAGGATCAAGCCTTGAAAGGTCGACACATCGGGTGTCGATTGGTTTGTCGAGACACTCATCGCAGAAAGCACCGTTGGCCATGAATTCATAAGCCGTCAAGTATACAATCCCAGGCAGATGGGTTATAGGCACGCATGAGAATAGGCACGCATGCCAACACAGCAGCTTTTGGTAAGGAGAACGCAATGATCGTTGTAACAGGCGGTGCCGGTTTCATTGGAGCCAATATTGTCAAAGCCCTCAATGGGCGAGGCCGCGATGACGTCATGGTGGTCGACGACCTGCGCGACGGTACCAAGTTCGTCAATCTGGCGGACTGCACCCTGGCCGACTACCTGGACAAGGATGATTTCCTTTCCCGAGTGAAAGCGGCACTGCGCGGCGACACCGTGGACCTGCCCAGAATCGAGGCGATTTTCCATGAAGGCGCCTGCTCCGATACCACGGAGTGGGACGGTCATTACATGATGGAAAACAACTTCGAGTACTCCAAGGTGTTGCTCAACTACTGCGAAAAATTCGGCATTTCGTTTCTGTACGCCTCTTCGGCGGCCACCTACGGCGGCAGCGACGTGTTCAAGGAGGCCCCGGAGCATGAGAAGCCGCTCAACGTGTATGGCTACTCCAAGCTTTTGTTCGACCAGCACGTACGTTCGCGCTGGGACAAGCTGACCACCCAGGTGGTCGGGTTTCGCTACTTCAACGTGTACGGTCCCCGCGAGCAGCACAAGGGCAAGATGGCAAGCGTGGCCTACCATAACCATCTGCAGATCCGAAACGGCGAAACGCTGAAGCTGTTTGGTGCCTACGGTGGCTATGAAGCAGGCATGCAGAGCCGCGACTTCGTCTATGTAGGCGATGTGGTGGACGTCAATCTGTGGTTTCTGGATAACCCGCAGGCGTCGGGCATCTTCAATCTCGGCACCGGTCGGGCGGAGCCCTTCAAGGCGATTGGCGAGGCGGTCATCGACTTTTACGGCAAGGGACAAATCGACTACATCGACTTCCCGGAGGAGTTGAAAGGTCGTTATCAGAGCTACACGCGCGCGGATATCAGCCACCTGCGCGACGCCGGGTGTGACGTCGAGTTCAAGACCGTGGCACAGGGCGTGACCGCGTACCTGGAGTGGCTGAATGGCTAACTCCGCCAAGCGGTTCCTGGTGGTTGGCCCTTCCTGGGTGGGCGATATGGTGATGGCCCAGAGCCTGTTCATGACGCTCAAGGCCCGCCACCCTGACGCGATCATTGGCGTCGTGGCCCCGGCCTGGTCGCAGCCGATTCTGGAACGTATGCCTGAGGTCGACGAAGTGCTGCCCCTGGCAGTGGGGCACGGTGAGTTCGGGCTGGCCAACCGGCGGGAGCTTGCCGGCCGGCTGAAGGGCTGCTTTGACCGCGCCATCGTGCTGCCACGCTCCTGGAAAGCGGCGCTGGTGCCGTTCATGGCGCGTATCCCCGAGCGGGTCGGGTTTCTGGGCGAGCATCGCTATGGGCTGCTCAAGGAGCGGCGCAAGCTCGACAAGCAGGTGCTGGATCAGACCGTCAAGCGCTTCGTGTCGCTGGGTCTGCCCCTGGATGAAGCCGAGCGGGGCGATTTCGCGATTCCCAAACCACGTTTGACCATTGACCGGGATAACCTGGTGAACCTGCGTCTGACCCACGCGCTGTCATCGCGCCCGGCAATTGGCATGATGCCGGGGGCCGAGTACGGCCCGGCCAAGCAGTGGCCGCTGGCGCATTTTCACGCGCTGGCCAAACGGTTGATAGATGACGGTTTCGAGGTACGCGTGCTGGGTGGGCCGAAGGACCATGCGGCAGGGGAGACGATCGTCGAGGGCTTGTCGCACGCGCATAACCTGTGTGGCAAGACCCAGCTGGCCGACGCGGTGGATCTCTTGGCCGACTGCCGCCAGGTAGTCACCAACGACTCGGGGCTGATGCACGTGGCCGCGGCGGTAGGCGTGCGCATTCATGCGCTTTACGGCTCATCCTCACCGGCCTATACGCCGCCGCTTACCGATAACGCCGTGATTCACTATCTAGGGCTTTCCTGCTCGCCCTGTTTTGCGCGCCACTGCCCGCTGGGGCATACCAATTGCCTCAATCAGCTGGGCGCCGAGCAGGTGTATCACGCCATGCGCGTCGACGCGCAGCGCGCCCGTGGCGTGATCGTCAGCGCATGATAGACACTTCGTCGGTCTGATCCGCCGGCGCTTCGAATATCTGCGAGGTCGGCGACTCCTCGACATCACGTCGCTGGGGGGCAAGGCCTTCCCACAGGCGGTGCTGCAGGGCCGTTTCTTCGCGCAGGCGCTCGTTGAGCACCTCGATACCGTGGACTTCCACCAGGGTGGGCTTTTCGCCAAGCAGTGATGCACCCAGCCCGGCGCGGTGCTCATCGAGCGTAAAGCCCAGCGCCTCCAGAATGGTAGGGAAGGCATCGAGCATGGTGGCATCCCGGCGGATACGCTGCGGGGCAATATGGTCACCCAGCATGATCAGCGTATTGTCGCGATCCAGCGCCGTAAGCTGGTCCCATACCGATACCCGCATGGTGAGGTGGTCGCTGAGCACGACCACCAGGGTATCGTCCAGCAGGCCTTCGCGCTCGAGCTGCTCGATGAATACTCGTGCTTCATGGGCCGAACACTCCACCGAGTAGAGGATATCCTGGCCATCGAAGGGCCCCTGCCGGTCCTGGCAGGTCTGGGAGGGAAAGCCGCTGGGGGCGTGGCCCGCGAGGTTGAGATTGATCACGGCCCAGGGGCCGTCATCTTCCGCGTCCAGGCGACGAATCTCGTCGAGCGTCAGGTCATAGAGCGTGTCGTCAAAAAGGCCCCAGCTGTTGAGGTACTCGGGATCCTCCATATCGGGAACGAAATCTTCCTTGCCCTTGACCGTATTGAACTGGTGACCGCGATAGAAAAGCCCCTTGCCGGCGAACTGGGTGCTGGCGCCACCCAGGTAGCTGAGCCGGTAGCCCTGAGCGGCCAGAATATCGCCCAGGCAGTCGACGCCGGGCACCACCTGGGTGAGCGGCTCGAACTGCGTGTCGTGCAAAAGCCCTGCCGGCATCAGCGGAACCCCACACTGGCTGGCAATCATCCCGGCCATGGTCCAGCCGGTATTGTCCATCTGACGGATACCTTCAAATACCAGGCCCTGCTCGCCGAGCGCGTTCAAATCGGCGTAGGCGTCGCCAAAGATCGGGTTGCTGTAGGTGCGCTCCAGACTCTCCAGGTACATGATCAGCAAATTGGGCGTACGTTGCGGCTCCTCTATGGGGGGAGAGACATAGCGTCGATCGAGCCACTCGCCGTCATCCGTGACGATGGCCACGCTGCGCTGACCCAGACCGTAGAGCAGCGGGTTGGCCGCCAGCAGGAGAAGCGCAAAGAAGCGCTCGGCCAGCCGCCAGCGCTGGTCGTGGCGGGAAAGCCAGGTGACCGACCATAAGATACCGGTCACGACAACGATATACACCACGGCTGAGAGCATCTTGCCGGCGCCGCCGTGCTCGGTCATGCCTGCCTGCAGATGAAAGAATACCGCGCCAAGATCGACGTTACCGAAGCTGTCCGCCAGATAGACGTACACGCCCGCAAGGCTGATAGGCACCAGCGACCAGGGCCACATCCTGCGGTAGCGGGCGTTGAGCGGCCGGCCCCAGGCAAGTTTTACGCCCAGAACAATCCAGACCACCGCAATGAGAAACAGGGTCCACCAGGGCAGACGGGTCAGGACGGTGGTGGCATAGCCCAGGCTGAAGCCAAGAATCGCCAGGGGCAGCCAAGGGGTAAGCCGGAGTGACATCGATGCGGGCATGCCGTATCCCTTCGAAAGCGCAAAGTAAGCCGTAGAGCTTACCAAATGTTGTCAGCCCGAGGGGCGATTCCTGCCTCCTGCGTGCTAGCATTGGACTTGATTTTTGATCGCCGAATACGCTCTCATACGCGTTTATCCACTCTGCTGGCAAAGGTGAGCCGTGCCGATTTCCGCCGTCCTGATTGTAAAGAACGAAGCGCATCACTTGCGCGAGTGTCTTGAGACGCTCGCCTGGGTCGATGAAATTGTCGTGCTGGATGCAGGTAGCCAGGACGATACCTGTGCCATCGCGCGCGAGTTCACCGCTAACGTCAGCGTGGAGGCGGACTGGCAGGGCTTCGGCGTTCAGCGCCAGCGGGCCCAGGCGCGGGCCAGCCACGAATGGATACTCATGGTGGATGCCGATGAACGGGTAACGCCTGAGCTGCGCGACAGCATCCTGCATGCCATACAGCAGCCACCGGCGGTCTACAGCGTCAGCCGCCTTTCCTGGTGTTTTGGGCGCTTCATTCGCCACTCCGGCTGGTACCCGGACCGAGTGCTGCGGCTCTACCCAAGCGCCAAGGCCGGCTACAACGCCTCACTGGTGCATGAGAAGCTCAAGGTACCGGAAGGGATGAGCATCAAGCGTCTTTCCGGCGATCTGCTGCACTATACCTATCGTGATCTGCGCCACTACCTGGAAAAGTCCGCCCACTACGCCCAGGCGTGGGCGGAGCAGCGCGCCGCTCAGGGCAAGACCGCAACGCTGGGCAGCGGGGTCACTCATGGGATCGCCTGCTTTCTCAAGATGTATGTGCTCAAGGCGGGCTTCAAGGACGGCAAGCAGGGGTTTCTGCTGGCCCTTCTTTCGGCGCACTCCACGTTCAACAAGTACGCCGATCTCTGGATACGCACCCGCACCTCACCCGTCGAGAAGCGCTGATATCTGCCTGGCCGCTGCATCGATATCGATCGCTGCCATATCCTGCTGGTCGGCGGAAGCAGGCGGGCTGAACGCCAGGCGCCGGTCGGCACCGTTGCAGGTTTGCCAGCGCAGCGGCGTTGCCGAGCGCTTGGCCGGGTAGAACCCGGCGGTGGCAATGTTCAGGCAGCCGGCAATATGCAGCGGGCCGGTCGAACCCGCGATCAACATATCGGTGCCGGCCAGCTGCTGGGCAAACTCGGCCACGCTGGTGCTTGCTGGTAGGCGCCGTGCGCCAATCCCGTTACTTTTCAACCGATCAATCAGCGACTGGGCACCCGCTTCCTCGCCGGGGCCTGCACTGATCAGCCAGTGAGTGGTCGAGCCATTCACCTGATGCTCGATACGCTCTATCAGCGCTGCATACTGGTCCACCGAAAGATTGACCGCCGAGCCGCCGCTGCCGGGATGAACCACTATCAGCCGGGCTGAGGATGGTGCTTCAGTAGCGCCTTCCAGCCACTGGCGCTGCTCGATTCTCCGGATGTCTGCCAGCGGCCAGAAAGGCGGGGTGGGCAGGGTGTTCAGCGTCAGTGAAAGGCGGGCGAGCAGCGCGCAGGCAAGATCGACGTTGTACTGGTACTCGGGCTTTTCCGAGCGCGAGCGCCGCTGGCGGATACGCACGTTGTAAAACAGCTGCGCCCACTTGGTTGCCGGGGCCACCCGCAGGGCGATACCCGCCCGAAACCCCAGCCAGCCGATCCGAGGCGTCGAAAAAAGCGTCAGCTGGGCATCAAACCGCGCGGCCTTGACGCTCTCGATCAGCCCTTTCTGGGCAGCTTTATTGGCCTGCGGGCCCGGATCGATGATGACGTCATCCACCCACGGACAGGCATGGGCCAAGGGAGCGGTATAGGAAGGCACCAGTACCGTCACGTGCGGGGCGGGCGATGCGCTTTTTAGACATGCCAGCGCTGGCCAGGCCAGCATGAAGTCACCGATCTTGTCATTGCGGACGACGAGCAATTTCTTCGCCATGATTAAAGCCCTGTTGATTGCAGCCTGTATACTACAAGAGATTGTATTCATTGTTTAACGGTGCGTATGGATGGTGTTGGAATGACAAATAAAGTGCTGCAACTGTGCATGTCGGATGGCAAGGGCGGAATGGAGCTCTATGTCGATCGAGTCATCGAGGATCTGAAGGAAGAGGGTTGGGAGGTTCTCGGCATCTGCCTTGAAAATACCAAGGTAGAAGCGTACATGCAGCGCAACGACGTGGCGTACAAGGCCTTCAAGAGCACCCTGGCAGCACTGGCTAACGTAGTGGGGATTCGCCGCTGGTTGGTCGATCAGGGCGTGAAAGTCATGCATTGCCATAAATCAAGCGATTTACGGCTGAGTTCATTATTGAAGTGCCTGATGCCGGATCTCAAGGTGCTGTATACCGATCACGTTGGCGGGCGCAGGCCCAAGAAGAACCCTTACCATCGGTTTGCCTATGGCAAGGTGGATCGCGTTCTGTCGATCAGCCAGGCCACCCACCAGCGCAACGTCAGCAACCTGCCCGTGCCGCGTGAACGCATCGTCTGCCTGCCTCATGGGGTGAATATCGACACCTACCGGCCCTGCCACGATGGGCAGGCGATCCGCGCCAAGCGTGATGCCCTGGGTGTGCCTGACGGGGCGGTGGTGATCGGCTTGCCGGGGCGCGTGACGCCAGGCAAGGGGCAGGATATCTGGGTCAAGGCGCTGCTCGCGCTTGACCCTTCGCTTGATTTTCACGCCCTTTCCATCGGTGGAACGGGCTATGCTTCCGGTGGGACCGAGAGTTTCTATGCCGAGCTACAGGCGATGATTGCCGGCACGCCGCTCGCTCAGAAAATTACCTTTCTGGGCCACCGTAACGATCTGACCGAGATTCTTCCCGTACTGGATCTGGTATGTATCCCTTCGGAAAACGAAGCCTTCGGGCTGACGATCATCGAGTCCATGGCCTGCGGCATGCCGATCATCGGCTCCAATACCGGCTCGCTGCCGGAACTGGTCGACAGCGCTTGCGGCGTGCTGGTGGGGCCGTATGACGTCAGCGCCTGGGCAAGGGCCATAGGTACCATGGTGCAGGATGAGGCCGGCCGCGAGGCGATGGGACGGGCTGCCAGAGAGCGCGTCGAGCAACGCTTCAGCAACAAGCGACATGTAAAGTGTTTAATAGAGTATTACGCAAGTAAGGTATAACCGACAAGCACTATGGGTAGAAGAAAGGGCGAATTAAGAAGCTGTCTGCATCTGAGTCACTAATTAATTAGCCCTCATCACTCGCACCCAATTTCGGCAAATTGGCCTCATACTGAGGCCGAAGTGTATTAGCCAAGTGGTTCGGTAGTAGAGGGGTACACCCGCTTGAATGCTTCAGCAACTCGTTCGGGAGTTAGTCCTTGCTCTACATGATTTGTTGAGTGGATGACTGCATGGAGGGTCGCTTGGGGCTGCCATGCGCTGTCAATGACTACATATACGCCAACAGTAGGACGGTTATAGGCACTAGCTATATGAATGATCGAAGTATCAGGTGAAAAAACAACGGTAGCATGTTTGACGAGCGCGGCTGAAACCAAGAGCGAACATTGCCCAGGAAATGTGTGCACAAATGGAAATTCTCGGGCTAGTTGCATGGCTTTTTGTTCGCCGCTGGGGGCATAGGGTATAACCAATGGCAGTCCTGTCGCTGCATAGACGGTATCAATTAACGATTTGGCTTTATCCAAGGAAATACTTCTATAGTCAACGCTTCCATCAAGGTTCAGAAGTACATAAGAGCCCAGCGAATTTGTCCACTGGCTCACTGCTTTATCAATATTGTCAGGAATAGGTAATTCAAAGTGCCCTGCAGAATTACCTAACCCGGCTTTTTCGATCAGTTTAGCCCATAGATCGGGCAGGGAGGTTTCATGCAAGATCGGCTGATCAAAATCAGCAAATGCCCGCATATTGTAGGCGCTATAAGTGAGATTCATTCTTGCTTTCAGTTTGCCTACAAAATAGATGCCGGGCGAGGTGGCATGGCCCGTTGCATCCACGCATAGGTCGATGCTCCCGTGACGAGCTCGAAGGTTAGTGGCGAGTTCTTTGACCGCTTTGTAATCTCTATCTCTTGGTACTGTTTGAATCTCAACTCCTTCTTTCTTTAGTGCTTCGAAGGCGGGAGCACTTTTATGCGAAGCCACTATACACAGCCATTCAAGATTACGTGCCTGCAAAGCTCGAATGACTGGATAAATGGCCATTCCATCACCAACGGCTTTTGGCGTAAAGATAACCGCCTTGCGAATGGTGTCGGGCTGCCAGCTGTCAGGAGTATAGTCGTACCAACGCTCAAGAATTTTTCGCCCGAGCATTTTGTTCCATCTTGCCATCGATCATTTTCCTTAGCTTTTTCTAGTGTTCGTTATTTTTTAGTTAGCCGATATCTCAAGAGATACTTCTTGATAGAAAGAAAATCCGTGTGAGTTTTATAAGTCGCACCTACGAACTTATCTAGTGTGTTGGCTCTCATGATAGGTTTCTGTCCGCTTCGCATAGCCTTGGTGTATGAAGGGCATGGTTTGCTTGGTGCTAAACTTTTCCATTGAGCGAGAGAGACGAGCCAGATTAGCAGCCTGCCATTTTCCTGGCGGGCGTAGACGGCAGCGATCCAGATCAATCAACCATGGTCTTTCTTTTAAATCGATTAAAATGTTGCGAGCATTGAGATCGACATGATCAAGTCCGATTTCATGAAAACGTTTGATCATGGAGCCTACTTGGCGAAGCAACGCATTGTCTGCTTCTTCATTGGCCAGTAAGCTCGCCAGTGCTCTGGCACCGGATATGCGTACGGTAATAAGCGCTGCCTCATAGGTCATGCCATAACGCGTCACGCAGCAGGCGACCGGCGTTGGCACTGGCAGGCTCTGCTCAAAAAGCGCCGCGGTTAAGCGTAGTTCCTGAAAAGCGCGAGTACGCTCGGCACCTGTCCACCAATAGCGCTTTTCGCTGAGCTTCGCTATCAGGCCTCCACGTCGATAGTGACGCAGCACCCACTGTTCGGTAGGTAAGGCTTGCAGGAAAAGACTGCTGCCCCGGCCTGGCGCTTCACCTACAATAAGATTCTTGTCGCGCCAATAATCGGCGCTAAATAGCCTAGACCCAACTGGATGCGATAGTTGGTGTGATCCCGGCGCGTCACTTAAACTGTCCGCATCATGTAAAATCAGACTATTTTTCTGCCGGAGTGCCGTTAAGCGCATGAAGCCCTCGTTGCCTGCTGAACCCAACCACATTGCCATTTTGCGCCTCTCTGCCTTGGGCGACGTGTGCAATCTCGTGCCGACGGTACGCGCTTTACAGCGCCAGTGGCCACGCGCGCGCATCACCTGGATTATCGGCAAGGGGGAGCACAGTCTACTGGCGGGGCTATCCGGGGTCGAGTTCGTTGTGTACGACAAGTCGACCGGCCTTGCCGGCATGCGCGCCCTGTGGCGTGAACTGGCCGATACGCGCTTTGACGTACTCTTGCACATGCAGCAGGCGATTCGCGCCAGCGTGCTTTCGCTGGGGCTGAAAGCCGACGTGCGCGTAGGCTATGACAAGGCCCGCGCCAAGGATGCCCAGCACTGGTTTACCCAGTACCAGCTGGCGCCTCGCGATCAGCCGCACGTGCTGGAGTCGTTCATGGATTTTGCCCGCCTGCTGGGTGTTACCGACACCCGCCTTGAGTGGGACATGCCGGTTCCCCAGACGGCTATCGACGAAGCCCGGGCGATCAGCGGCGAGGCGCCCTACCTGGTCATCAACCCGTGCAGTAACGCGCGCCTGCGCAATTTTCGCAACTGGTCGGTGGAAGGTTATGCCAGCGTCATTGAACATGCTTGGGTGCACCATGGTCTGAAAAGTGTACTGACCGGTGGCGGAAGCTCGCAGGAGCGCGAAATCGGCGAGCAGATCGAGGCCCTGTGCCAGCCCGGCAGCGTCATCAATGCCATCGGCGGCACCTCGCTGAAGGGGGTGCTGGCACTGATCGGCCAGGCACGCGCGGTGATTGCCCCGGACACCGGCCCGGCGCACATGGCCAACGCCATGGGAACACCGACACTGGGTCTCTACGCGACCACCAACCCGCAGCGCGCCGCTCCCTACTGCTGGCGTGATTTCGCCGTGAACGCCTACCCCGAGGCAGTACGCGCCTATCTGCATAAAGAAGTGGAGGCGGTGAACTGGGGGCAGCGAGTACGCCATCAGGACGCCATGGCGCTGATCAAGACCGATACCGTCATCGCCAAGCTCGACGCACTCTTGGCCCATACCGCCCCCGATACCGTTGCAGGATCCCGTCATGAAAGTTGATTTAACCGCTCTTGAACACGCTCACGTACTGGTAGTGGGCGACGTCATGCTCGACCGCTACTGGCACGGCGGCACCTCGCGCATTTCGCCGGAAGCGCCGGTACCTGTGGTGCGCGTGGAAGAGGCCGATGACCGCCCGGGCGGCGCGGCCAACGTGGCGCTTAACGTGGCGTCGCTGGGCGGGCACGCGGCACTGGCGGGTGTGGTCGGCGACGATGACAACGCCGATCTGCTGGAAGGTCGGCTGCATACGGCGAAAGTGAGCACTTACTTTCAACGCAGTGCCGATATACCCACGATTACCAAGCTGCGCGTGATGAGCCGCAACCAGCAGCTGCTGCGGCTCGATTTCGAGCAGCGTCTGGATCGCGTGGATACCACCGGCCTGCTCGAGCAGGTAGAAAACGCCCTGCCTGACTGCGACGTGGTAATTCTTTCCGACTACGGCAAGGGCACCCTCAATCAGGTCGAGCGGCTGATCACCCAGGCCCGC
Organism: Vreelandella aquamarina; assembly: GCF_020075495.1. Classification (GTDB taxonomy): domain Bacteria; phylum Pseudomonadota; class Gammaproteobacteria; order Pseudomonadales; family Halomonadaceae; genus Vreelandella; species Vreelandella aquamarina_A. Next base: position 23,964 of record NZ_JABYQT010000004.1, on the reverse strand, counting down.
GCCCACGGCAAGCGTGTGCTGATCGATCCCAAGGGACAGGATTTCACCAAGTACCGCGGCGCAAGCCTGATTACCCCCAACCTTGCCGAGTTCGAAGCGGTGGTGGGGCACTGCGCAAGCGATGCCGAGCTTGCCAGGCGCGGTGAAGCGCTGCGCGCCGAGCTCGAGCTCGAAGCGCTGCTGATCACCCGCAGTGAAAAGGGCATGACCCTGATCTGTGCAGGCCAGCCGCCCATTCATCTGCCCACGCGTGCCCAGGAAGTGTTCGACGTCACCGGGGCCGGTGATACGGTCATCGGCCTGATGGGCCTGGCGCTGGCCGCCGGCCACGCGCTGCCGGAAGCCATGATGCTGGCCAACCTGGGCGCCGGGCTGGTGGTGGCCAAGCCTGGCACCGCCACGCTGTCGATAGCCGAGCTTTATACCGCGCTGCACGGCGACAAGCTCGCCGAGTTCGGCGTCATCGAACAGGCGCCGCTGATCGAGGCGGTACGCGCCGCCCAGCTGCGCGGCGAGCGGGTGGTCATGACCAACGGCTGCTTCGATATCCTGCACGCCGGGCACGTGGCGTATCTCGAGCAGGCCAGGCGCCTTGGCGACCGGTTGATCGTGGCGGTCAATGACGACGCTTCGATTGGTCGGTTGAAAGGTCCCAAGCGGCCGATCAACCCGCTCGATCGGCGCATGCAGGTGCTGGCAGGTCTTGGCGCCGTGGACTGGGTGGTGCCGTTCAGCGACGACACGCCACAGGCACTGATCGAGGCGGTGCTGCCGGATATCCTGGTGAAGGGCGGCGACTACCGGCCAGAAGACATTGCCGGCGGCGACGCGGTGCGCGCCCATGGCGGCGAGGTCAAGGTGCTGGGCTTTGAAGATGGCGTTTCCACCACGGCCATGATCAGCTCGATTCTGGATCGCGAGGGGTAGTGGCCAATAGCCCAAAGCGCCGCGCCTGGCCGCGGCTGGCCTACTCGGCAGCGCTGTATGCGCTGTCGCCCTTGCTTGGCCTTCGCCTCTGGCGTGAACAGGTACCCGGCTACTCGCGCGGGCAGCGGCTGGGCGTTCATCTGGGGACACTGCCCAAGGCGCCCCGGCTCTGGCTGCACTGTGCGTCGGTGGGCGAGGTGCGCGCCGCGCGTCCGCTGATCGAGGCACTGCTGGCGCACTATCCGCAGCATGGCCTGTTGCTGACCACCATGACCGCCACCGGCGCCCAGCAGGCCCAGGCGATCATCGATGAGCAGCATGATCCGGCGCGGCTCGCCCACTGTTTCTTGCCCATGGACTTTCCCGGCGCGGCGCGGCGCTTCGTACGCCGCGTGAAGCCCGCGCTTGCGATCATGTTCGAAACCGAGCTGTGGCCCAACTTGCTGCACGCCTGCCGATGCCTTGACGTGCCGGTGGCAGTGGTCAATGGCCGGCTATCGCCTCGAGCATTCAGCCGCTACCAGAAGATCACTCCGCTGATGGTTGGCGCGCTGGGTAATGTCAGCTGGCTGGCTGCCAAGTCCCCGGCCGATGCCCAGCGCTTTGAAGCACTAGGCTGTGTGCCTGAGAAAACCGCCATTGTCGGCTCGCTTAAATTCGAACAAGCAAGTCCCGAGGCGGCGCATGATGAGAGTAAGCGCTTACTTGATAGTTGGGGAAACCGGCCGGTGTGGGTGGCGGGTTCGACTCGCGATGGCGAAGAGGCCCTGCTGCTGGATGCTCACCGCCGGCTGCTCGAACGCTTTCCCGACGCGCTGCTGGTCATGGCGCCGCGCCATCCCCAGCGCTTTGACGAGGTCGCTGCCCTGTGTTCGGCCCAGAGGTTCGAGACTTGCCGACGCAGCCAGGGCCAGCGTGTCGCCGCAGGCACTCAGGTTTATCTGGGCGATACGCTGGGCGAGCTTGGTCTGCTGTATGGCGCGGGCCAGGTGGCTTTCGTGGGCGGCAGCCTGGTGCCCTTGGGCGGGCACAACGTGCTTGAACCCGCTGCCCTGGGCAAGCCGGTGCTGAGCGGCCCGTTCACGGAAAACTTTGCCGATGTAACCGAGCCGCTGCAGGCCGCGGGAGCGCTCACGGTCGTTGAAGACGTTGCAGCGCTTGTCCGCGCCCTGGAAGCCCGGCTCGATGATTCCGACCGCTGCAGGGAGGAGGGGCAGGCCGGTATCCGCGTCATCAAGGCGCACCAGGGGGCGCTGGCGCGCACCCTGGATGGCCTGGCAACGCTGATCGGCACCTAGGGCTGGGTGATGCGCTCGACGCCCTCCGCCCTGCCCAGCAGCAGCACGTCAGCGCCGCGCGCAGCGAACAGGCCGTTGGTGACCACGCCGACGATGGCATTGATCCTGGCTTCCATGGCCACCGGGTCGTCGATCATGAAGTCGTAGCAGTCGATGATCTGGTTGCCGTTATCGGTCACCACGCCCTGGCGGTAGACCGGGTCAGCCCCCAGCGCCACCAGTTCGCGGGCGACATACGAGCGCGCCATGGGGATGACTTCGACCGGCAGCGGGAAAGCGCCCAGGGTGGCCACGGACTTCGAGCCGTCGGCAATGCAGATGAAGCGCTTGGCGCAGGCGGCCACGATCTTCTCACGGGTCAGCGCTGCACCGCCGCCCTTGATCATGTGCAAGTGAGCGTTCACTTCGTCGGCGCCATCGATATAGTAGGGCACCGTACCCACATTGTTCAGCTCGAACACCTCGATACCCAGCGCTTCCAGGCGCTTGGCACTGGCTTCGGAACTTGCCACCGCGCCCTTGAAGCGGTCGCGCAGCGGGCCCAGCCGGTCGATGAACAGATTGGCTGTCGAGCCAGTGCCGATACCCAGTACGGTGCCCTTCTCAAGCCCGGGTTCGATCTCGTTGATAGCCGCATCGGCCACGGCGGCCTTGAGTTCGTCTTGCGTCATGGGGAGCCTTCAGGGGTAAGTCAGAGGATGGTCGGGATAGTATACCGGCCAAAGCGCCGCCTGCCGATGGAAACGCGGTAGACGCCGGTAGGCGTAATCTGCTACCAATACAGGCTTTGTTCGCGTTTCGATCACCCAACCTTCACGTTTCCCTTGGATACCCCCCATGCTTGAAGCTACCGTCAAAAAGATTCTCCAGGCCAATGTTTACCAGGCTGCTCGTGAGACGCCCATTTCTCCCGCTCCCTTTTTGTCGCGTCGCTTCAACAACCAGATTTTGATCAAGCGTGAAGACCTGCAGCCCGTGTTCTCGTTCAAGATTCGCGGGGCCTACAACAAGATGGCCCAGCTCTCCGAGGAGCAGAAGGCCAAGGGCGTGATTGCCGCCTCCGCGGGCAACCACGCCCAGGGGCTGGCCATGGCGGCCAGGCTGATGGGCGTGAAGGCGGTCATCGTGATGCCGCGCATCACCCCGGAGATCAAGGTGCAGGCGGTGCGCGCCCGTGGTGCCAAGGTCGTGCTCAAGGGCGATGCCTTCGCCGCCGCCGCCGAGCACGCTCGGGAGCTGATGGAAGAGCACGGCTACACCTATATTCCCCCCTTTGACGACATCGACGTGATCGCCGGCCAAGGTACCATCGGGGTAGAGATACTGCGCCAGCACAGTGGCCGGCTGGACGCCATCTTCGTGCCGGTCGGCGGCGGCGGGCTGATCGCCGGCGTAGCGGCCTACGTCAAGTACCTGCGCCCGGACATCCGGATCATTGGCGTTGAAGCAGAAGACAGCGCCTGCCTCAAGGCGGCCCTTGAAGCCAACGAGCGCGTGGTGCTGGATCAGGTCGGTGTCTTTGCCGAAGGAGTGGCGGTCGCCCAGATCGGCGAGGCGCCGTTTTTGCTGGTCAAGGACCTGGTGGACGAGGTGATCACGGTCAATACCGACGAGATGTGCGCTGCGGTCAAGGACATCTTCGAAGACACCCGCGCCGTGGCCGAAACGTCCGGGGCGCTCTCGCTTGCCGGCTTGAAGAAATACGTTCAGCAGACCGGGGTCGAGGGGCAGACGCTTTTATGCATCAACTCCGGCGCCAACACCAATTTTGACCGCCTGCAGCATATTGCCGAACGTACCGAGCTTGGCGAGCAGCGCGAAGCCATTCTGGCGGTCACCATCGATGAGAAGCCCGGCAGCTTCAAGAAGTTCTGTCGAACGCTCGGTAAACGCATGGTGACCGAGTTCAGCTACCGCTACGCGGATAGCAGCGAGGCGCATATCTTCGTAGGGGTGCAAGTCAAGCCAGGAGGCGAGGATCGCCGGGCAGTGATTGAAAGGCTGCAGGAAGGCGGCTACCAGGTGGAGGATCTGACCGACAACGAGCTCGCCAAGCTGCATATTCGCCATTTAAGCGGCGGACGCCCCAGCGAGCGGTTCGAGGAAGAGCTTTACCGCTTCGAGTTTCCCGAGCGCCCGGGGGCGCTGATGAACTTTCTCACGCAACTGCCTCACGACTGGAACATCTCGTTGTTCCACTATCGTAACCATGGTGCCGCCTATGGGCGGGTACTGGTTGGCATGCAGGTGCCCAGCAGCGACCGCACCCATGTGGCCGAGTATCTCGATGCCATTGGCTATCGCTACTGGCAGGAGAGCGATAATCCGGCGTATCGACTGTTCATGGCATGATGACCATGAACGCATGTAAGTGATCACTAACGTTGGGGCCAAGAGGTGCCAGGCGCCTGGAGGTTATCAAAAGGTATAAATAGGCCTGAAAACGGTTGGTTTTGCAGTTGTCATCCAGCCCCTTAAAGCCCTATAGTCGTCAGCGAAATTTATGCGGCGCGTCATCCTTGCCAAGCAAGCCGGGTGATACGCCAGTGCAAGGGCGCAAGGTGTTGGAGAGTCGGCATGCGGCGGAAAAAGCCTGATATGGTAATGGCGTTGACGGTGGTGTTTCTATTGGGCGTACTGGCCACTGGCTATGCCCAGGCGTTATCGGGGAGTTGACCCGGGCGCTTAAGCATTGCCGCCATTTACCGCAGGGCGATACGAGCTGACCTCATCAAGGTCAGCTCTTTTTTTTGCCCGCTCGCACCACGGCCTCATCACTTACCACCGCGCTGAGCGGCACGTCCCAGGGCTCCACGGGCAGCGTTTCTACCTGTTGGCAAGCGTGAGCCACGCCGATCAGGTTAGGCGCCGGGCCGCCTCGGCGCATGAAAGCCAGGCTGCGATCATAAAAGCCGCCCCCCATGCCCATGCGGTTGGCGTGGCCATCGAACCCCACCAGCGGCACGATCAGCGTATCCAGCGCCCAGGCCGGCAGGCGGTTACGGCGCTGCGCGGCAAACCGGGTATCGGGCTCGAGAATGCCGAAACGGTTTTTTACCATGGGTGTCTGCGCGTGATAGGCCACAAACCACAGCGAATTATCGCTTAACGGCCGTAGCACAGGCAGGTAGACCGCCACGTTGCGTTTGTGAAGCCAGGGTAAGAGTGGCGTAGGGTCGATCTCGCCATTGACCGGCAGATACAGGCTGATGCGCCGGGCGCGTTGAATTTCGGGCAGGTGCTTGAGATTGAGGCAAAGGTCGCGCGCGGCTTGGCACTGCTGCTGTTGTGTAAGCGCTGAACGCTGGCGGCGAAGCTGGCGGCGCAGGGCGCGCTTGGCGTCAGGATCGTGCAGGTTTTGCATAAGATGAGTGTTCCCCGGAGTGCCGCTGTCGTTCTGGCCCTGAACCTACTGGTTCAGAGTGGGTGGCCGCAGCCAGACCGTCAGGCTTTCCGACGCACGGACATGCACACGGGCCTGGCTAGCATTTGGCCCCCTGGGTACTGCGCATAGGCTCGAGGGACTATAACGACTGGCGTACACCCCAGAGAACCCCGTTATCCTACCAGACCCGTGGCTTATACCAAAGTGTTGAATAGACGGTGGGCTACGGTTTGCGCGTCTTGGCCAGGGCGCGTTCGAGGCGGTCGTTGAGACGGTTCAGATTGGCTTCGCTGGCGCGGTGTTCGTCGAGTGCTTCCAGCAGCTCATGGGTGATGTTCAGTGCCGCCATCAGCGTGACACGCTCGCTGCCCAGGGTACCGCTCTGGGCATTGATACCGTTCATGGCACGATCCAGATAGCGTGCCGCGCGCTCAAGCTTGGCTTCTTCACCGCTGTCACAGGCAATCATGTAGCTGCGCCCGAGTAGAGTGATCTCTTTCGTTGGCCGCTTGGCGTTACTCATTAAAGGCTCCGGCGCGGGCCAGCGAGGGGCCCAATGCGTTAACATCATGGCATAGGAAAAACTAACGTCGCTCACTATAAGAGAGGCGCTTGCGCGGGGTCAACGCGCAAGTACCCGCGGCACATTAACGTATGATCCATCAACACAGCGAGCCATCACTATGTCACTGATCGATGAACGTCAGGACTTTTCTGACGTTGCCGATGTTTTTCTGCTTCACGGCAGCATGCAGTCACCCGCCTTTCTGGACGGCCGCCTCTGCGCGCTGCTGGCGCTGCGCGATGTCAGCCCGCAGGCCTGGCTTGAGGAGGTCTGTATTAGCCTTGGCGTCGAGCAGCCCCGCGACGAAGCGAGCGCTGAACGCCTTCTGGGCTGGCGCAAGCAGACCCTGGAAGCCCTCAGTGCCAGCGACCTGAACTACGCACCGCTGCTGCCGGACGAGCTGTTCTCGCTGGGCGAGCAGGCCCAGGGGCTCAAGGAGTGGACGCTGGGCTTTATCGAGGTGGTTGACGACGTGGCCGACAGCGAGCTGCGCGAACGCTGGTCCCAGGCGCTGCGTGAGTCGATCGATGACCTGGAAGCGCTCAGCCGCATCGAAACCGATATCGACGACAGCCCGGAAAACGAAAACGATCTGTTTGCCTTGACCGAGCATGCACGCATGGCGGCCATGCTGCTGTATACCGAGCAGCACCCCGGCAAGCCTCAGGTCGAACAGACCGACGCGCCCGTCCACTAACCATCGGAGGCTGTATGTTGTTTGAGTCACTGCCAAGGCCCCCCGGCATCCGGGTGGACGAGTACCGCGCGCGCCGCGACGCGTTGATGGCGACACTGCCTGACGATGCCGCCGTGATACTGCCCGGCGCGTCGCTTGTCACGCGCTCCCATGACAGCGAATACGCGTTTCGTCAGAACAGCGATTTCTATTACTTGACCGGCATCGTCGAACCCGATGCGCTGCTGGTACTGTTGCCGGGGCGCGAGGCCGGGCAAAGCGTGGTGTTCTGCCAGGACCGTGACCCCACCATGGAAGCCTGGACCGGGCGGCGCCTGGGTGCCGCCGGTATCGAGCGTGAGCACGGCATCGATCAGGCCTTCGAAAATGCCGACCGCGATGCACAGCTGCCCGCCCTGCTCGAAGGCCGCGAACTGCTCTATCTGCCGCTTGATGACGGCGAGGCCCAGGGCATGGCAGAAGAGGCCTTCGCGGCCGCCAAGGCCGGGCTTCGCCGCGGCCGGCCGCCGCTCAAGGGTTGGCTGGACGTCAGCGCGCTGATTCACGCCATGCGTTTGATCAAGAGTGAAGCGGAAATCGCCCTGCTTCGCCACGCCGCATTGATCTCGGCGCGAGCGCACGTGCGCGCCATGCGGGCATCGCGCCCTGGCCTTCACGAGTACCAGCTCAAGGCCGAACTCGAGCACGAGTTTGTCTGGCAGGGCGGCAGCGGCCCGGCTTACAGCACCATCGTGGGCGGCGGCGCGAACGCCTGTGTATTGCACTATATTGAAAATCGTTCGGTGCTGGCTGATGACGTGCTGGTATTGATCGATGCCGGTGCCGAATTCGAGCTTTATGCGGGCGACATTACGCGCACTTTCCCCGTCAGTGGCCGGTTCAGCGACGCCCAGCGCGCGCTTTACCAGGTAGTGCTGGATGCCCAGGAGCGTGCCGTTGCTGCCGTCAAGCCCGGTGCTACTCTGGCAGATATTCATCAGGGGGTGGTCGAAGACCTGACGGCCGGGCTGATTACGCTTGGCCTTCTGGAAGGCGACGTTCAGGCGCGAATCGACGACCAGAGCTACCGGCGTTTCTACCTGCACTCGACGTCTCACTGGCTGGGCCTGGACGTTCATGATGTCGGCACCTACCGCCTGGATGAGCAAACCCCCCGTCCACTCGCGCCGGGCATGGTCCTGACCATCGAACCTGGCCTGTATATTCCCGATGAAGACGATATTCCCGCCGCCTTCCGCGGCATGGGGGTTCGAATCGAGGATAACCTGGTCGTTACCCAGGACGGACACGAAAATCTGACGTCTGAAGTACCCAAGCAGGTGGCGGAAATCGAAGCGTTGATGGTCAATAAATAAGCAGTTTGAACAGCGCTGAAAATTGTTTATGTAACTTACATTACGAAATTACGAAAAGCGATGAGTATGCAGGAGACGCCAATGCAGCAGCCTGAGCAGACGCCAGCGCAAGGGATTACCCACGATATCGTGATCGTGGGCGGCGGGTTGGTGGGCGCCAGCCTGGGCTGCGCGCTGGCGCCGCTTATCCAGCGCTACGGCTGGAAAGTCGCCATTATCGAAGCGGCACCGCTGGATGACGCCGCGTTGTCAGAGCGCTGGCAGCCAAGCTTCGACGCTCGGGCAAGCGCCATTGCCGAAGGCTCGGCTCAGCACTTTCGTCAGCTGGGCGTGTGGGAGGCCATGCAGGAAGAGGCCACGCCCATCCGGCAGATCCATATCAGCGAACGTGGCCGCCTGGGGGCGACACGGCTCAGTGCCCAGGAGCTTGGCGTAGCGGCACTGGGGCATGTCATCCCCAATGCCTGGATGGGACAGGTGCTGCATCGCCACTTGAGAGCCCTGCCCGTCGAGTGGTTTTGCCCCGCCACGGTAGAACAGCTCTCTCCGGAAGCGGATGCCCACTACCTGCGTCTTTCCGATGGCAGCGAGCTGCGCGCGGCGCTGACCGTGCTGGCGGACGGTGGGCGTTCGGGTCTCAAGGAGCAGTTGGGCATCAGCAGCCGGAACAACTCCTACGAGCAGACGGCACTGATTGCCCATGTAGGTATTGGCCAGCCTCATCAAGGCGTCGCCTACGAGCGTTTTACCGAGCAGGGGCCGATGGCGCTGCTGCCGCTGCCGGGTCAGGCAATGGAGCTGATCTGGACGCATCCGAGTGGCGAGGAGCAGGCGCTGATGGCGCTGCCCGAGCGCGAGTTTCTTGCCCAGCTGCAGGCCGCGTTCGGGGACCGCGTGGGACGCTTTACCCGAGCGGGCAAGCGCTACAGCTACCCGCTTTCGCTGATTACGGCCAAGGAACCGGTTCGTCCGGGATTGGCCGTGCTGGGCAACGCCGCTCATGCGCTGCATCCAGTGGCTGGGCAGGGGTTCAACCTGGCGCTGCGCGGCATCATGGATCTGGTGGAGGCGCTCGAGCAGGGTGAGCAGGCTCGCCGGCCGCTGGGTGACATGACCACGCTTCTGGCCTTCGAGAGCAAGCGCGCCCGTGACCGAGGCAATGTGATCCTCTTCAGCGACGGTCTGGTACGCCTGTTCGGCCAATCGCTGCCGTTGCTGTCTCACGCCCGGGCGGCGGGACTGATCGGCCTCAACCTGCTCGGTCCGCTACGCCGCGGCCTGGCACGCCGCGCCATGGGCCTCGAGCGCTAGCGGCAGGCCCTGATGGCAACCCTTCATCTCATACAGGAACGCTATGGATACGCTTGCAACGAAAACGGACCCGGCGAAAGACCTTGATGTCATTGTGGTAGGCGCGGGTATGGTGGGAACGGCGCTGGCTGCCTTGCTGGCCCAGGCCGGCATGCAGGTGGCGCTGGTGGAGGCGCGAGCCGAGCCGCTTGGTTGGCATGATGTCGATGATACGCAGGCCGGTGCGCGGGTGAGTGCTCTGACGCCGGTTTCCCAACGGCTGTTGACGCATCTGGGCGCCTGGCCTGCCATGGCTCGCTTCCGGGTAACGCCCTATCGCTACATGCAGGTCTGGGACGGTGAAGGTAGCGGCGAGATCCATTTTTCCGCGGATGAAGCGGGCGTGGCAGTACTTGGCCATATCGTCGAAAACGATGTGACCCAGGCGGCCTTGAACGATCTGGTGCGCGAGCATCCCAAGGTCGCGTGCTTCTTTGGCGCCGTGCCGAGGACACTGCAGACGACCGCGAGCGGACGCTGGTTGACGCTGGCTGACGGGCAGGTGCTGCATGCGCCGCTGCTGGTGGCGGCAGATGGCGCGCGCTCGGCGCTGCGTGACCTGGCTGAAATAGACGTGACCAGCGATGACATGAGGCAGGAAGCCGTCGTGACCACCGTCAAGTGCACCCAGACGCATGGCGGTACCGCCCGCCAGGCTTTCCTGGAAGGCGGACCACTGGCCTTTCTGCCGCTGACGCTCAATGACGACGCGCGCTTCTGTTCGATTGTCTGGTCGACCACGCCGGAGCACGCCGATACCCTTGCAGGCCTTACGCCCGAAGCGTTTGGGCAGGCACTCGGCGAGGCGTTTGGCCACCGTCTGGGGGGGGTGAGCGTCTGCGGTGGTATCTATCGGTTTCCGCTGGTGCAGCGCCATGCTCGCCAGTACGTCAAGCCGCACCTGGCGCTGGTGGGCGACGCCGCACACAGTATCCATCCGCTGGCCGGACAGGGGGTCAACCTGGGATTGATGGATGCGGCCGTGCTGGCCGAAGAGGTCATCAATGCCTGGTCGCGCGGGGCGCCCTGGGGCGAGCTGAGTACGCTTGACCGCTACGAGCGCCGACGGCGGTGGGATAACACCGCCATGCTGGGACTGATGAAGGGATTCAGAGAGCTGTTCGGTTCGCGCATGCCGGTGTTTACCCTGGCGCGTAATCTGGGCATGAGCGGCATGAACCGGCTCGCGCCGGTGAAGCGAATCGTCATGCGGCAGGCCACCGGAGAGCGCGGGCGCCTGCCGCTCAGCTGCCGTTAACGGCGGCGGTCCACCACGTTGAGCGCCTTGAGCAGGTTGAGCGCTTCGCTCATCTGGTAGTCATCGCGCAGACGTTCCGACGCCGACTGGCGCGCCCGGGAAGCCGGCTGCTGGGCGCCCAGGTGGCCATCGAGATTGGATTCGCGAAGCTCGAGCCGGCTTTCGGCAAGCTCTAGGCGACCACGCACCACTTCCACGTCCGGTTCGATACCCTGGGCCTGGATGGAGCGGCCATTGGGCGTGTAGTAGAGCGCCGTGGTGAGCTTGAGTCCTTCACCGTTGCCCAGCGGCATGATCTGCTGGACCGAGCCCTTGCCGAAACTGTCCGTGCCCATGATGACCCCGCGCCGCTGGTCCTGCAGGGCGCCGGCAACGATTTCCGCCGCCGAGGCGCTGCCGCTGTTGATCAGCACCACCAGAGGAACGTCGCCGGCGGGCGTATCTCTTGACGCCGAGAACGACATCGCGGTGTCGGCCAGACGCCCTTCGGTATACACGATCAAGCCGCTATCCAGGAACAGGTCGGCCACGCCCGCCGCGGCCTGCAGTACACCGCCGGGGTTGTTGCGCAGATCCAGGATCAAGCCTTCCAGCGGCGCATCTCGCTTCATGCGCTCAATGGCCCGGCGTGCCTGCTCTGGCGTGCGTGACTGAAACTGGCTGATGCGCAGGTAGCCGTAACCGGGTTCGAGAAGCTCGTGCTTCACGCTTTCACTGCGAATCACCTCGCGGTTCAGGGTGAAGGTGCGCGGGGTCTCTTCGCCTGAACGCAGCACGGAGATACGCAGTTCACTGCCCGGCTCGCCGCGCATCATGGTCACGGCTTCCTGCAGCGACATGCTGTCGGTGGGGGTGCCGTCGATCGCGATGATGATGTCACGCGATAGCAGACCCGCCCGAGAGGCCGGTGTGTCGTCGATGGGGGTGACCACCACCAACTGTCCGTTCTCCATGCCCACTTCGATACCGATGCCGCCAAACTCGCCTTGCGTGGATTCACGCAGGCTCTGGTACTCCTCTTCGTCGAGGTAGGCAGAGTGCGGGTCCAGCTCGCTGAGCATGCCGCGCATGGCGTTACGCAGCAGCGTGCGGTCGTCCACTTCTTCCACATAGCCGCGCTTGATACGTTCGAACACCTCGGCAAAGGTCTGGATCTCTTCAAGCGGCAGGTCGTCGGCGGGTACCTGGCTTGCGGGCTGGGCCAGCAGCGGCAGCGGAGCCGACAGCAGCGCAAGCGGCAGCAGGGCAGCCAAGAGGCGCTTGGCAGGGGCCGATAGGTTAGTAACAGATGGCGTCATGCAGACTCCGCAAGGCGATAGGCAGGCATAAGGCGCTACCCTGAGTTGACTGTTGATACGCTTCAGCTTATCCCGTCAGCGGCGCGCAATCCAACGCTGAGGGTTGATGGGTTCACCACGCTGACGTACTTCAAAGTAGAGCGCGGCACGGGATTGTCCACCGCTATCTCCCACGCGGCCGATTTCATCACCGCGGTTGACCTGCTGGCCGGGGCGTACGCTGAACTGCTGGAGGTGGGCGTAGAGCGTCATGATCTGATCGCCGTGGTCGATGATCAGCAGGTTGCCAAATCCGCGCATCCAGTCGGCAAACACCACTCGCCCGCTATGCACCGCGGCTACCTGGGTGCCGGCGCCGGCCTGTATGACGATACCATTATAGTGAACCCCGTCACGACGGTTAAACGACGAGGTGATATCTCCCTGCACCGGCCAGGGCAGATCGCCCTGGGTGCGTACGATATGGGTGGTGGGCGTAGGCGTTTCCAGGCGGGCAAGCTCGGCCTGAATGTCGCGCAGCTTGCGCTCGGCCTGCTCGCGGCTTTCGTTCAGGTCTGCCAGGCGGTCGGCTTCGCTGTCGTAACGATCATCTAGCGTCGCCACCACGTGGCGTCGCTCTTCAGAACGCTCGACCAGCCGCGCGCGCTGGGTGTCGAGCTCGTCGGCAAGGCTTGCCAGGCGTGTCTGGCGCTCGTCGAGCGCCTGTTCGGTGTCGGCAAGGGCGGTATCCAGGCGGGCGATATCGGCAAGGCGTTGGTTGCGCGCCTGGGTAAACCGGTTCAGGTAGGCCTGCATGCGGTCAAGCTCGGCCGGGTCGCCCTGGTTGAGCAGCAGCTTGAGCTGGGGCGTAGGCCCGAGTCGGTAGAGTGCAGCCAGCTGCTGGCCAAGAGCGGCATACTGGCTCGAGCGCTCGCCTTCCAGGCGGTCGCGGTGCTGGCGCAGCTGGGTCATCTCGTCATCCACCTGGCGTCGTTCGGCCTGCAGCGCATCCAGACGCTGGTGGGTTTCGGCAAGCTCGGTTTCCACGCCTTGCAGCTCGCGCTCGGCGCTGTCTCGGGCCTGGCCGGTGGCGCTCAAGCGCCCGGAAAGCGATTCGATCTCCTGGCCCAGCGCATCCAGCTGCGCCCGGGCCGCGCCCTCATCCGGCTGGGCAAGGGCGGGTGTCGAGCCGAGCAAGACCAGTAGCGCGCCAAGCGCCAGGGCAAGCCTGATCATCCGTTGAAACGGATCAGCGGCTTCCCGGTCATCGCTTCGGGAACGGGTTGGTCCATCATGGTAAGAAGCGTCGGCGCCAGGTCGCACAGCCGGCCCTCGTCAAGCGTACCGTCCCGCTCGCCCACGTAGACCAGCGGCACCACGAAGGTGGTGTGAGCGGTCTGCGGTGCGCCAGTATCGGGGTGCACCATCTGCTCGGCGTTGCCATGGTCGGCGGTGATCAGGCAGGCGCCACCGGCGCGCTCGATGGCTTCCACCACTCGGCCCACGCAGATATCCACGGTCTCGATCGCCTTGACCGCCGCGTCGAAATCACCGGTATGGCCGACCATGTCGCCGTTGGCGTAGTTGCACACAATCAGATCAAACTGCCCGGCGTCGATGGCCTCGACCAGTTTCTCGGTAATCTCGTAGGCGCTCATCTCGGGCTTTTCGTCGTAGGTGCGCACATCCTGCGGCGAGGGCAGCAGAATGCGTGTTTCGCCGTCGAACTCTGCCTCGCGTCCGCCGGAGAAGAAGAAGGTCACGTGGGGATACTTTTCGGTTTCCGCGATGCGCAGCTGCGTAAGCCCGCGCTTGGCCACCACTTCACCCAGGGTGTCGTTCAGGTCGAACGGCGGAAAGGCGGCCGGTGCCGGGATGTCGGCAGCGTACTGGGTCAACATCACCAGTCCCTTGCCGGCGAGCGCCGGGCAGGCCTTGCGCGAGAAGCCGGCGAAGTCGGGCTCCACGAAGGCACGGGTCAGTTCACGGGCGCGATCGGCGCGGAAGTTCATGAAAAACGCGGCGTCACCGTCTTGCAACGTGACCGGGTTACCGTCATGCACAACGCTGCTGGGGGCGACGAACTCGTCGGTTTCGCCGCGCTCGTAGGCGTCGCGCAGGGCGGTTTCGGCGCTGGCGGCATATACCTCGGCGTGGCCGTCGGTGAGCAGGCGATAGGCCTTCTCGACACGCTCCCAGCGGTTGTCACGGTCCATGGCGTAGAAGCGGCCGATCACGGAGGCGACGAAGCCGTTGTCGGCACCTACCAGCTCGGCCAAGCGAGCGTTGGCACGCTCGATGGAGGCCATGGCGCTTTGCGGTGGCATGTCACGACCATCCAGAAAGGCATGGACGAAGATGCGCTGGGCGCCGCGCCGGGCCGCCAGTTCCGCCATGGCGATGAAGTGGTCTTCGTGGCTGTGCACGCCTCCGGGAGAAAGCAGGCCCAGTAGATGAACGGCACGTCCGTTGGCGACGGCTTCATCCATCGGCCCGGTCAGGTTGTCGTTCGCGTCCAGGTCGCCTTCTTCGATTGCCTTGGTGATGCGCGTGAAATCCTGATAGACGATACGCCCGGCGCCGAGGTTCATGTGGCCGACTTCCGAGTTGCCCATCTGGCCATCGGGAAGGCCCACGTGGCCGCCATCGGTGTGCACGAAGGCGTGGGGGCGGTGGGCCCATAGATCGTCCATGACCGGGGTGCGGGCAGAGGCCACCGCGTTGTGTGCGTTGTCGGGGTTGTGGCCGTAACCGTCAAGGATGATCAGCGCAACGGGGCGCGGGGTAGAAGTAGCCATGAGAACCTCGTTGGGTGGTGTAAACCGGTTGGCGAGAAGAAAGCGCCATTGGCGACGAAGGCGTTGTTTAAAAAGTCCGGATGTGGCACTCCTGCCTTGTAGACAATGCCTTGGGGGTCGCGACGGGCGCACGCTTGGGGCATCATAACGTAGGCAACTGCCGGGCGTCATGACCAAGGCCTGCGCGGGGTGCCTCGTGACGTGTATACTTGTCGCGTTTTGACGGCGGCTTCGCCGCTTTTTTCCGCATAGACCAAGAGATTGAGTTCGCGATGATCGATCAGCTGTACGAATTCGTAATGAACCACCCACTGCTGGTGGGGGCGTTTTTCCTGGTACTGATCGCGTGGCTTGCCTATGAAATGCGCAGTGCTTCCACTGATGCCGTCACTTCCACGCAGGCGACCCAGCTCATCAACCGCGAAGACGCGGTCGTGCTGGATATCCGTGAAGGCAAGGAGTTCAAGGCCGGACATATCGCCGGGGCGCGCAACATCCCGCAGGCCAATATCGACAGCCGCATGCACGAGCTGAATAAAGTGAAGGGTCAGCCGATCATCGTGGTGTGCAAGCATGGCCAGAGCGCCGGCATGGTGCAGACCAAGCTGGCCAAGGCCGGGTTCGAGCGTGTCTCCAAGCTGAGAGGCGGCATGGCCCAATGGCAGGCGGATAGCCTTCCGGTCGTCAAGAAGTAAGCGCAGTTGCGCCTTTTATCTATTCAATGAACAACGAGGAGTTTTTCCATGGCGGAAGATAACAACACCCCGCAGGCGGGCGCTGGCGCGTCTGATGACAAGCCCCAGCTGAAGTTCTCTTTGCAGCGTATCTATGTAAAGGATATCTCCTTCGAGGCGCCCAACTCGCCATCCGTGTTCAAGCAGGCGTTCAAGCCCAAGGTCAACCTGGATCTGAACACCTCCAGCAGCAAGGTAGCCGACGACCAGTATGAAGTGGTCGTGAAGGTCACCGCTCAGGTCAACGACAGCGAAACCGGTACTACCTCGTTTCTGGCGGAAGTCGAGCAGGCGGGACTGTTCCGCATCTCGGGTATCGAAGGTGCCCAGCTCGAACAGACCCTGGGTGCGTTCTGCCCCAACCTGCTGTTCCCCTACGCGCGTGAGTGCGTGGACAACCTGGTCAACCGTGGCGGCTTCCCGCCGCTGATGCTGGCGCCGGTGAACTTCGAAGCCATGTACGCCCAGCGCAAGCAGCGCGAAGCGCAGCAGCAAGCCGAAGCAAGCACTCACTAAGCATGCAGGCCAGCAACTGGTATGCCCAGCACGGCAAGATGCCCCGCCTGTATGTGCCGGTGCCGTTTACGGTCGGCAAGGCGCTGGAGCTGCCGGAAGGCCCGGCGCGCCACGTCACCCGCGTACTGCGCATGGGCGAGGGCGCGCCGCTGGTGCTGTTCGATGGCCAGGGCCGGGAGGCCGGGGTTCGCCTGACGGAGGTGAGCCGCAAGCACACCACCGTCACAGTGGACGCGGTATGGCCGGGGGCGGGTGAATCGCCCCTGGCCGTTCATCTGGGCCAGGCGATCTCCAAGGGCGATCGCATGGACTATGCCATCCAGAAGGCCGTGGAGCTGGGGGTGGCCGCTATTACCCCGCTGTATACCGAGCGTGGCGATGTGCGCCTGAAAGGCGAGCGCGAAGCCAAGAAGTTGGCCCACTGGCAGGCCGTTGCGGCGAGTGCCTGCGAGCAGAGCGGACGGGCGGTCGTGCCGGTCGTGCATCCACCGCTGGGAATCGATGAGTGGTTGAAGGAGCGACAGGAGCCGCTGCGGCTGATGCTGCACCTGGCCACCGGTAACGCCTTCGATCACGCCGAGCGCCCGACGTCGGCAGCACTGCTGATTGGCCCGGAAGGTGGGCTGACCGAGGCGGACATCAGCGCCGCTCAAGCCTCCGGTTTCACGCCGCTGACGCTGGGGCCGCGCGTACTGCGTACTGAAACCGCTCCTGTCGTGGCGCTGACCCTGCTTCAGCACTACTTTGGCGATTTGTAAGCGCTCACTAACCCGATCTTCTCTTTCATGCGTTATCCGGCGGGCAGCGTCTTTTCGTTGCCTGCCTGGGTGTGGCCATGGGCGCGAGCAAGCCCGGCAAGCACCAGCGGCTTGAGCATGGAGAGCACTTCTCCTGACAGGCCGCTGATCACGGTGAGCTGATGCGTTCGCCCGGCGCGGTAGCCCAGCCAGCAGGGTAGCCATACCGGCGTGGGTGGCGTATCCAGCGCCTGGATACGCCATAGTCTGGGGGCCGCCATACGTTCCCATAGCCAGAGTCGTTGGGTGGCCTCAGGCGTGGGCGCCGTGGCACCGGTCAGTTGAATGCCCGTATCGGGGCGCTCGACCTGAACGGGCAGCTCGGCGCCGGTCAGCAGCAGCGCGCGCTGCATCTCTTTTGCACCCAGCAGCCACGCACCGGGTGATTTTCCCGTCATGCCCAGCGGAGCGGCCCACAGGCCCATCCAGGCAGGCTCCAGCGTGGTTGCGCCCAGTCGCCCGAGCCGACGCCGGGCGGCATGCGCATCAAGCTGGCGGGAAAGCGTCAGGCGCTCAGCCATTGGCCCACCGCTGCAGCAGGGCCAGCAGTCCCAGCATCACTACAAACCAGACAAGCAGGCCGATGCAGCGGCGCCGGGTCAGGCGGGCTTCCCGGCCTATTTCGGGGGCGTTGGCGCTTCGAGCGGCGAGAACGGCCTGCATGTCCGGGGCGGTTTCTTCGATGATGACGTCCGAGAGCTGCTCGGCGCGCGGGGCGGCGCTGGTCAGGCTGACCAGGTAGCCGACGGATACCGAGACCACGACGCCGATGGTGTTGTTATAAAGCCATGATACCTCCAGCAGGCTGGAGACCGACCAGACCGCCAACATGCCGGTGATCAGCCCGGCCACCGCTCCGCGTGCGTTGGAGCGGTGGCTGAAGATCGCCAGCAGGAAGGTGCCGAGCAGCGCGCCGTAGAACCATGAGCCGATCTGGTTGACCGCTTCGATCACCGGCCCCAGGTTGCCGGCAAAGAACGCAAACAAGGTAGCGTAAAGCCCCCAGAAGACCGTGGCCAACCGCGAGGCTTTCAGGTAGTGGGTGTCGCTGGCGCCTTGCCTGATGTAGCGGCTGTAGAAGTCGCGCACGGTCACCGCCGATAGCGAGTTGAGCGCCGAATCGAGGCTCGACATGGCCGCGGCAAACACGCCCGCGATGACCAGGCCGGCCATGCCGGTAGGGAAGGCGTTGACCACATAGCGGGGCAGCAGCTCGTTCAAGTCCTCCGGCGGCGTAAGGCCGTGCTGCTGATAGTAGGTTGCCAGGATGACGCCGATAAACAGAAACAGCAGCATCTGGGGAATCAGCAGGTAACCGCCGATCAGCAGCGAGCGCTGGGCATCCAGCACCGAGGGGCTCGAAAGCACGCGCTGAATCTGGCTCTGGTCGGTGCCGAAGTAGGCCACGTGCAAGAAGAGTCCGCCCAGCAGGCCCGCCCAGAGCGAGTAGGTCACGCTGGGGTCGAAAGACAGGTCGATGGCGTTGAACATGCCGCTCTGGGCGCCGAAGGTGAGCACGTCGCTCCAGCCGCCGGGCAGGCTGGTCACCAGCAGAAAGATGCTCATCAGCGCCCCGAGCCACAGCACGAACATCTGAATGACGTCGGTCCAGATGACGGCACTCATGCCGCCCAGCACGGTATAGCTGATGGCCAGCACGGCCATGATGATAATGGTCAGATTGACGCTCCAGCCGGTCACCACAGAAAGCACCAGCGCCGGCGCATACAGCACCACGCCGGTCGCAAGCCCGCGGGCGATCAAGAACAGCAGGGCGCTCAGCGTGCGGGTGGCGGGGCCGAAGCGTCGCTCGAGAAGCTCGTAGATACTGTAGATGCCCGCCCGGTGAAATACCGGCACGAAGACCAGGATCAGCACGATCATCGCCAGCGGCACGTTGAGGAACGTGACCAGCCGCTCAAGACCGCCTTCAAAGCCCCAGCCGGGGGCGCCGATGAAGGTGATGGCGCTGGCCTGGGTGGCCATCACCGACAGGCCGATGGCCCAGCCGGGGATCTTGCGTCCGCCCAGAAAGTAGTCTTCGGGGCTATGCTGGTCCTTGCCAAAGCGTGAGCCGATCCAGGCGATCAGGCTGATATAGACGATCAAGACCGTCATGTCGATGGGGGTAAAACCTTCCATGGGCTGTTCCTGTCGGCTAATTCCGCTGATGTTTTGAGCGTAGCAGGTTGTGGTGAGCCTGCTATTGCTTTGCCCTGTGCGCTTCTGGCGCCATAATGCAGGTTCACTTTTTAAGGACGGTATCCATGGTCCGTGAATCAACGACTCCCCCTCGCGCTGCCAGTGACGCATCTGCTCGGATCGGCGAAGTGGCGTATCTGACGGTGACGGCGGTGAACAACACCGGCGCCTTTCTGCGCTGGGGGCAGCCCAAGGACGTCTTGCTGCCCTATAGCGAGCAGCGCTTTCGCCCGGACCCGGGCAAGCGTGTGCTGGTCATGTTGTATGAAGACGATCAAGGGCGCCCGGTCGCCACCATGCGCCTTGACCGCTTTTTGACCGACGATGCCTGGGCGCTGACCCAGGGCGACGAGGTGGCTGTGGTGGTCGCCGACCGCACCGACCTGGGGATGAAGGTGGTGGTCAATCATCGCTACTGGGGGCTTATCTATCAGGACGATATCAGCCAGCCGCTGCGCCGCGGGCAGTCGCTGACCGGTTACGTGAAGCAGCGCCGCGACGATGGCCGGCTGGACATTTCCCTGCTGCCGCCGGGAGCGGCACGCCTGGATGTGGTGGGTGAAAAGATACTCAAGGCGCTGCGTGAAAGCGGTGGCTACCTGCCGTTGGGTGACAAGAGTTCGGCCCAGGACATCAAGGCGCGCCTGGGGGTCAGCAAGAGTGCGTTCAAGCAGGCCATCGGGCGGCTCTACAAGCAGCAGCTGATTACGCTTGCGCCGGATGCCATACGCCTGACGCCAGGCGCGCTTGCCCCGTAGCGGCGCCAACGGTTGGAGCCGGCCAGGCAGTGCGGCATACTGCTTGCCTATTGTTCATGTATGGATTGTGCCCCGATGAGTCAATCAAATCTGCATCTCGGCGTCGTGATGGACCCCATCAGCGATATCGCCTACAAGAAAGATACCACCCTGGCCATGCTGTGGGCGGCCCAGGAGCGCGGCTATACCCTGCACTATATGGAGCAGGAGGATCTTTTCTTGAACGCGGGGCAGGCCTGCGCGCGCATGCGGCCGCTGACGGTTCATCGCGACCCCGAGCACTGGTACGACCTGGGCGAGCCGACCCACCGCCCGCTTGCCGAGCTTGACGTGGTATTAATGCGCAAGGACCCGCCGGTGGATGCGGACTTCACCAACGCGGTGCATCTTCTGGGCTTTGCCGAGCGTGAAGGCGTGCTGGTCGTGAACCCCACCGCTGCGCTTTTGCAGTGCAACGAGAAGCTGTTTGCCCAGCAGTTTCCCGATTGCTGCACGCCGACGCTGGTATCGAGCCGCGATGACGTACTGCGTGCTTTTCATGCCGAGCACGGCAACGTGATCTTCAAGCCGCTCGATGGCATGGGGGGGACCGGTATTTTTCACATTGGCCCCGAAGGGCGCAATATCGGGGCCGTCATCGAGCAGCTCACCCTGCGCGGCCAGCGGCAGATCATGGTTCAGCGCTACCTGCCGGAGATCAAGGATGGCGATACGCGCATTCTGCTGGTCGACGGTGAGCCGGTGCCTTTCGGCCTTGCGCGCATCCCCTCGGCCGGTGAGACCCGCGGCAATCTGGCCGCTGGCGGGCGCGGCGTGGCGCGCGAGCTGACCGAGCGCGACCACTGGCTGATCAAGCAGGTGCAGCCCATGATCCGTGAAAAGGGCCTGCTGTTCGTGGGGCTTGACGTGATCGGGGACTACATCACTGAAATCAACGTGACGAGCCCTACCTGCGTGCGCGAGATCGATGATCAGCGCGGTACCGACATTGCCGGATTGCTGCTCGACGCTATCGAACGCCGCCTGAGCACCGCCCAACGCGTCTGATTCACCACTGACAAGAGGTCTGTCGGCAAGGTCGACAGGCCATAGGAGCCGCATGCAAAGCCTGAAACACCATTTCCTGATGGCGCTGCCCCATCTGGACGATCCCAATTTCGAGGGCAGCCTGATCTATCTTTGCGAACATGATCACAACGGCTGCATGGGAGTGATCACCAACCGTGTGCTGGATATCACGCTGGATGCGCTATTCGATCAGCTGGAGCTCGGCGGCGACGAAAGCCCGCATCGCAATGCGCCGGTCTACTATGGTGGGCCGATGCACAAGGACCGTGGCTTTATCCTGCACCTTGGCGACAGCCAGGCGTGGGACTCCAGCATTCAGGTAGAGGACGGCATCGCGCTGACCACCTCCATGGATATTCTCCAGGCCCTGGCGAACGGCGAAGGCCCGGAGCACTTTCTGGTCTGTCTGGGCTGTGCGGGATGGGAAGTGGGGCAGATGGAAGGGGAGCTCAAGGAAAATTCCTGGCTGACCGTGGAAGGCCGCGCCGAGGTGCTGTTCAGCACACCGCCCGCTGAGCGTCTCACGGCGGCGGCCGGGCTACTCGGGGTCGATCTCAACCTGATGACCCGAGACGCAGGACACGCCTGATGGCAGCAACTGGTCAACGTTTGATCCTTGCCTTTGACTACGGCACACGGCGCATCGGCGTGGCCGTCGGCAACGAGCTGCTCAAAAGCGCTCGTGAACTTGCCCCGCTGACCGCGCGTGACGGCATTCCTGACTGGAACAAGGTGGAGCAACTGCTCAAGGAGTGGCAGCCGGACCTGCTGGTCGTGGGGTTGCCGCTCAATATGGACGGCAGCGAATCGGACATGAGCAAGCGGGCGCGCAAGTTCGGCAATCGCCTGCATGGACGCTACGGTAAACCCTGCGTGATGGTCGATGAGCGCGGCTCCACCCGCGAAGCCAAGCAGATCGCCCGCGATGCGGGGCATCGGGGCAACTATCGTGAAGAGAGCGTGGATGGGATCGCAGCGGTGTTGATACTGGAGGGCTGGTTTGCCCATCAGGAAGGCCTTCCCGATGGGCGCGCTATCTATTAACGCTTAACGGTCCAGCGTGCCAAGCTGGTTGGGTACGAACCAGGGTACGGGCCGCATATCCTTTTCGATCAATTCATCGACTTTCAATAGCGTGGCAAAGATGGCCATGCGCATGGGGATGCCGTTGTCGGTCTGGCGAAAGATCGCCAGGCGCGGGTCGCCGTTGAGATCCACGTTCAGGTCATTGGCCCCGGCGCGGCTGTCGCGGGGCAACGGGTGCATCACGATGGTCGAATCGCTGCAGCGTTGATCCAGGAATGCCTTGTTGATCATGAAGTCATCCGAGACGCCCTTGAAACTCTCGTTCATCTCTTCGGTAAAGCGCTCTTTCTGAATCCGTGTGGTGTACACCACGTCTAGGTCGCTGAAATCCGCTGCCAGATGATCGCGCACCTCTACCTGGTGGCCGCGGGTGGTGACCAGGTCGATCAAGGATGTAGGCATTTCAAGGCCCGGTGGTGACACCAGCGTGATGCGCAGCGGATCATAGAGAGAGAGCAGCTTGATCAGCGAGTGCACGGTACGTCCGTACTTGAGATCGCCGGTCAACAGGATATGTGCCCCGCCAAGCGACTTGTCCAGACGCTGAAACTCCTTGTCGATGGTATAGAGATCCAGCAGTGCCTGACTTGGATGTTCGCCCGGGCCGTCACCACCGTTGATGACAGGCACGTTGGTGGCAGCGGCAAACTCGGCAACCGAGCCCTGATCGGGGTGGCGCATCACGATCGCGTCGCAGTAGCCGCTCATGACCCGGCTGGTGTCGTAAAGTGACTCGCCCTTGGCCATGGAGGAGAAGGTAAACCCCGTTGTATCGCATACGCTGCCGCCCAATCGGCAAAATGCCGCATGAAAACTTACTCGGGTACGCGTACTGGCTTCAAAAAAGAGATTGCCCAATACTGCCCCTTCCAGCACTCGCGTTACCTGGCGGCGGCTGGCAATCGGCTCCATGCGTGCGGCCACGCGCAAAAGGTGGTCAACGCTATCACGGTTCAATGAATCAACGGTCAACAGGTGCTGGCTCATCATGGACCTCATAACATAATAAGTGGGCGGGGCATGCATGGCGCTAAGTGTAACTGCCAACCTGAGGTCATCGAAGCGCTTTCAGCGACTAAATAAGGTGTTGCTCAAACTTTTTTCGCCGGTTTGCAAAAAGCGCTTGCACAACCGGCAGTGAATCCGTAAAGTACGCATCCGCTGCCGGGGACGCCCAGCGTTACCAGCGGTGAATGAAGGTGAAAACCTTCGGTTTGTCAGGTAGTTAGCGGTTTTAGATGGAGCTGGTTTTACATCGAAAACAACGCCCTTGACAACCACCAGGAAATGCGTAGAATACGCCTTCCTCGCTGAGGCAAGCGGCTCCGGTCATCGAGCCAGGTATTGATAGGTCTTCAGCGAAACAGCTCTTTAACAATTTGATCAGGTAATTCATGTGGGCGTTTGCCGATGAGGGTGACAAGTCACCGAATATCAAGGCAAGCGACACATCGATACTTTTTATCTTTTTATTAAGTATCACAGTGAATTCGTTTGAACCTTGAGCCAAGTTTGATCCGCTTTTGTTGCCTTCGGGCAGCACGTAAGGATCACAATGATTTTAAACTGAAGAGTTTGATCATGGCTCAGATTGAACGCTGGCGGCAGGCTTAACACATGCAAGTCGAGCGGTAACAGGGGAAGCTTGCTTCCCGCTGACGAGCGGCGGACGGGTGAGTAATGCATAGGAATCTGCCCGGTAGTGGGGGATAACCTGGGGAAACCCAGGCTAATACCGCATACGTCCTACGGGAGAAAGAGGGCTCCGGCTCTCGCTATCGGATGAGCCTATGTCGGATTAGCTGGTTGGTGAGGTAACGGCTCACCAAGGCGACGATCCGTAGCTGGTCTGAGAGGATGATCAGCCACATCGGGACTGAGACACGGCCCGAA
>NZ_JABYQT010000048.1 GCF_020075495.1 Vreelandella aquamarina | reverse complement strand
CGGCGGCATGATTTCCACCGACGCCAGCGGCCAGGGCAGCTGCACCTACGGCAAGACCCGCGATCACGTGCTCGAACTCGACACCGTGCTGCTCGGCGGCCAGCATCTGCACAGCCGGGCGCTGAGCGGCGACGAGGAGCCGCAGGCGCTGCAACAGCCGGGGGCACTGGGCAAGGTGCACCGCACCGCCGCCGAGATCATCGACCGCGAGCGGGAGGCGATCGAGGCGACCTTTCCCCCGCTGAACCGCTGCCTGACCGGCTTCGATCTCGCCCACCTGCGCGATGAACACG
>NZ_JABYQT010000047.1 GCF_020075495.1 Vreelandella aquamarina | reverse complement strand
GCCTCTGGCTGCCTAGGCATCCACCGTGTGCGCTTCATTGCTTGACCCTATAACCCGAAGGGGTCTGGTATCTCGCAATGACAACGATTGCCGGATACGCTTGAGACGTATCACAAAACAATTGCATGTTGATTTGGCTTATCTAACGAATCAGACAAGCAAACAACATTGTCAGCATGATATACATTGTTAAAGAGCGACTGCTATAAGCAGTGATAAACACACGTTTCTTTTCACCTTTAAAAGAAAAAGAAAGGTCTTTTCTCTTTTTTTAACGTGAAGGTGCATTTATCACT
>NZ_JABYQT010000046.1 GCF_020075495.1 Vreelandella aquamarina | reverse complement strand
ACCCGACTGATCCTGTTGACCCGACTGATCCTGTTGACCCGACTGATCCTGTTGACCCGACTGATCCTGTTGACCCGACTGATCCTGTTGACCCGACTGATCCTGTTGACCCGACTGATCCTGTTGATCCAACCGATCCTGTTGGTCCGATCGAACCTGAGTTGCCCGCTGCCCCCACCGTCGAGGTGACCAGCACTTATGACGCCATCCAGGGCGCGGCCGAAGCCGGCCAGCCGGTGGCGACCAGCCAGGGCAACGACCCGGACGGCGACAACGCGGCACTGCGCTACAGCCTGACCG
>NZ_JABYQT010000045.1 GCF_020075495.1 Vreelandella aquamarina | reverse complement strand
AGCGCAGTGCCGCGTTGTCGCCGTCCGGGTCGTTGCCCTGGCTGGTCGCCACTTGCTGGCCGGCTTCGGCCGCGCCCTGGATGGCGTCATAAGTGCTGGTCACCTCGACGGTGGGCAGCAAGGCGCTGTCACCCACGGTGGCGTCGCCACGTGCGGTCAGGCCGTCTTCGTCCGTTACCGTGACATTGACCGCCGGCAGGTTGCCGCCGCCGTTGACGTGGGCCGCACCTGCGTCGGTCAGGGTGACCGTGCCGGTGATCGCGTCGATGGCGTAGTAGCCGTCGGCGTTGCTGCCCTCGGTCAGGCTGTAGCGCA
>NZ_JABYQT010000044.1 GCF_020075495.1 Vreelandella aquamarina | reverse complement strand
GCCTCTGGCTGCCTAGGCATCCACCGTGTGCGCTTCATTGCTTGACCCTATAACCCGAAGGGGTCTGGTATCTCGCAATGACAACGATTG
This sequence comes from Vreelandella aquamarina, assembly GCF_020075495.1. Taxonomy (GTDB): domain Bacteria; phylum Pseudomonadota; class Gammaproteobacteria; order Pseudomonadales; family Halomonadaceae; genus Vreelandella; species Vreelandella aquamarina_A. The sequence goes on along the minus strand of NZ_JABYQT010000044.1, from coordinate 289 downwards.
CCGGATACGCTTGAGACGTATCACAAAACAATTGCATATCGAGATGAGAAGATAAAAACAGCGAACTGTCTTCATATCGTCATTCGATATTGTCAGCATGATATACATTGTTAAAGAGCGACTGCTATAAGCAGTGATAAACACACGTTTCTTTTCACCTTTAAAGAAAAAGAAAGGTCTTTTCTCTTTTTTTAACGTGAAGGTGCATTTATCACTGTTCATCAACAGCACTTGATCAGGTAATTCATTGTGAGCGCTTGCCGCGAGGATGACGCATCGTTTAAGGAGG
>NZ_JABYQT010000043.1 GCF_020075495.1 Vreelandella aquamarina | reverse complement strand
CAGTTGCACCGGGCCGAGGAGGTGTTGCCGCCCGATATGCGGCAGCTTGCACGGGAATATATCCGTCAGGCGGAAGCGGTGCAGGCGTGGCATCCTTCGTTCAATATGAACTATGAACAAACAGATAATGTAAACAATGCGTCCCTTTCACGGGACATCGTCATCAACGGCCGGAAATGGATAAAATCGGAAGACAGCCTGCCCAAACGCGCCAACGGGATAAGGTATGAATTGGGTATTGACCGGATGTTTAACATGGCAGGCAATCACTTTGCCCGCTTAGGCATCAGCGGTTCCGGTGTGCATTATTGGAATGCCCGGGATTTTAGCGAACAGGCGTTTCATGCCGAAGTAGGCTACCGTTATCGGAATAGCCGTCTAGAGT
>NZ_JABYQT010000042.1 GCF_020075495.1 Vreelandella aquamarina | reverse complement strand
GGCGATTGGGACTTTGTCTTGCACCTGCGCCTGACCAAGCTTGCCGCGCTGCTGATGGTCGCCTATGCGGTCGGCGTGTCCACTCAACTCTTCCAAACGCTGACCAACAACCCGATTCTGACCCCTTCGATTTTGGGTTTCGATTCGCTGTATGTTTTTTTGCAGACCTTGCTGGTGTTTACGTTCGGCGGCGTGGGCTATACATCCCTGCCGTTGACGGGCAAATTCGGCTTTGAACTGGTTGTTATGATGGGCGGCTCGCTGCTGCTGTTTTACACGCTCATCCGTCAGGGCGGGCGCGATTTGCCGCACATGATTTTAATCGGCGTGATTTTCGGGATTTTGTTCCGCAGCCTTTCCTCGCTGCTTTCGCGCATGATAGACCC
>NZ_JABYQT010000041.1 GCF_020075495.1 Vreelandella aquamarina | reverse complement strand
GCCATATAGCGCGTCATAGCGCGGTTGATGAGGTGGAAGATGCCTGCGTCGGCATCGTGCAGCGTGTTGTCGAGGTCGAACAGCCACACGGTCGGGTTTTCTTGCATTTTGAACCGTGAAAATTTGTTAGAATGTTATTTTACAGCGAATAAAGGAAGACTCGGAATGAAACGGAAAATTTGGCTGCTGCCGCTGCTGGCGGTTTCGGCATACCTGCAGGCGCAGACGGAAGTCAGGCTGGCGGTGCATAAGTCGTTCAGCCTGCCCAAAGGGCTGATTGCGCGCTTCGAGCGGGCAAACGATGCGAAAGTGTCGATTATTCAGGCGGGCGGCGCGAACGAAATGCTCAACAAACTGATTTTGAGCCGAGCCAACCCGATTGCCGATGCGGTGTACGGTTTGGAC
>NZ_JABYQT010000040.1 GCF_020075495.1 Vreelandella aquamarina | reverse complement strand
TGCGCCGCCATATGCCCAACGTGGATACGCGCGTGGCGGCCATCTACCGGCGCAACCGGCCGATCATCCCGCGCGGCGACACGGTGATCGAGGCCGACGACGAGGTGTTCTTCCTCGCCGCCCGGCGGGATATCCGCGCGGTCATGAGCGAACTCAGGCGCATCGAGCGGGGCTTTCGCCGGGTGGTGATTGCCGGCGGCGGCAACATCGGCGAGCGCCTGGCCGAGCATCTCGAGCATACCCACCAGGTCAAGATCATCGAGCACAGCCTTACGCGCTGCACCATGCTCTCCGAGCGGCTCGACCGCACCGTGGTGCTTCACGGCAGCGCCACCAGCAAGCGGCTGCTCGAAGAGGAGAACATCGAGGAGTGCGATATCTTCTGCGCGCTGACCAACGACGACGAGGTCAAC
>NZ_JABYQT010000003.1 GCF_020075495.1 Vreelandella aquamarina | reverse complement strand
ATATTCAGGCAACCCTCTACGGCGGGGAAATCCAGCTCGACGTGCGTCTTGACCCGGCCCGCGACGAACTCGAGCTTAGCCTGCTCGAGCGGTTCATTCCGCTCAACACCCCGGTGCTGGGCATCTGCCGGGGTGCCCAGTTGATCAACGTACACCTGGGCGGCACCCTGGACCCTGATATCTACACCACCCACGAAGGGTTGAAGCGCAGGCGCACGGTACTGCCCCGCAAGACGGTGGACATTGTCGGCGACAGCCAGCTCTATCGGCTGCTGGGCGTGACCTGGTGCCGAGTCAACAGCCTGCATCACCAGGCGGTCAATGAGGCGGGCCAGGGCATTGCGATCGTTGCCCGCGACCGCGACGGGCTGGTTCAGGGCATCGAATCCCGGGAACACGATTTTCTGATCGGTGTGCAGTGGCACCCCGAGTGGCTGATCTTCAACCGCCCCCAGCAGCGCCTGATTCGTGCCCTGCTGGACGCGGCCAAGCAGCGCCAGAGAAACGCTAGGCGTTGAGGGCCGCAAGCGCGGCATCGTAATCGGGCTCGTTCTTGAGCTCGCTGACCAGCTCGCTGTGCAGCACCCGGTTATCGACATCCAGCACGACCACGGCGCGGGCGCAAAGCCCCTCCATGGGGCTGTTGCATAGTGCCACGCCCCACTGCTTTTGAAACTCCCGGTGGCGGAAGGTCGACAGCGTCTTCACGTTATCAAGCCCTTCTGCCCCGCAAAAACGCTTGGCCGCAAAGGGCAGGTCCGCCGATACCACCAGCACGACGGTATCGGCAAGCGTGGATGCCAGTTCATTGAAGCGGCGCGTGGACATTGCACAGGTGGGCGTGTCCACACTGGGAATGATGTTGAGCACCTTGCGCTTGCCGGCATAGGTATCAAGGGTCACATCTTGCATATCGCTTGCGGTCAACGTCATGGCCGGCGCGGTTTCGCCCTTGGCGGGCAGCAGGCCATCGACATCCATCGGCTCGCCGGCGCGGGTAATTTGCTGCATGAAGCCTCCTCACATGGTATAGGTGATAACTCATCAAAGCGCACTGAACGACACAATTCCTCCCGCGTAGCGGGCGTGTTTCCTTCATTACCAAGAGTATGCCATGCCGTCAGTATTGATCGTAAAAACGGGCGATGCTTTTCCAGAGGTCGCTGCAAAACACGGCGATTTCGGGGTCCTGTTCGAACAGCCCATGAAGCGTGTCGTACCCTATACCATCATCACGGTATGGGACCCGCGCGCCGAGTCTGATGCACCGGCTCTTGCTGGCCTGGATGGCATCATCATTACCGGTTCCAACAGCATGATCAGCAACGCTGAACCTTGGAGCGAGGCGCTCAAACCCTGGTTAAGAGAGGCTCGCAAACGCAATATTGCCATGCTGGGCGTGTGCTATGGGCACCAATTGATGGCAGAAGCTTTCGGCGGTTCAGCAGGCGACCATCCCGATGGCCGGGAGGCAGGCACTTTCGAAGTGGAGCGTACGCACGCGGCCGATAGCGATCCACTGTTCAGTCAGCTTCCTACGCGGTTCATGGCGCATCTAACCCACGGCCAGTCGGTACTGATCAAGCCATCTGACGCTGTCGTTCTGGCTTTCAATAGCCATGATCACCATCAGGCGCTGCGCTACGGCCCTCGTCAGTGGAGCGTTCAATTTCACCCGGAGTTCAATACCGATATTCTACGTGCCTACATCGAGCGCATGGAAGATGCGCTGATCGAACAGGGTGAGGACGTCAGCGCCTTGATCAAAAAGATAGCGGAGACACCCCACTCGACCAGCCTGCTTGAGCGGTTCATGACGTTCTTGTAGCCCTTTCCCGGCGTTTCTCGACGCGCCGGGAAGCCAGCCGGTCCGCCAGGCGGGTGGGCTCGGGCAGCTTGGTTCGCCCAAGGCACTGCATGACCCAGCTAAGCGATGTTTCAAGCGACATGCGGTGGCCTGGCGATACAAAGATAGGCTTCACCTTTTCCCGGGAGCGTAACACCGCACCGATCGTTTCTCCCCGCGCGGTGAGCGCCGTCCAGTCACCGCGGCGCTCCCCCACTTCTTCATGCTTGCCGTACAGTCGCGACTTGGCGACCCCGATCGTGGGCAGGTCGAGCCACAGCCCCAGGTGGGCGGCGATCCCGAGCCTTCGTGGGTGGGCGATTCCCTGGCCATCGACCATGACCAGTTCGGGCCTTGTGCTGAGCTTTTTAAACGCCCCGAGCGCGGCCGGAATCTCACGAAACGAGAGTAGCCCCGGAATATAGGGCATACGCGTGGGTTCGCGGTGGACGATCTGTTCGACGACAGCGAGATCCGGCGCCGTGGCCGGGTCCCACTTGAGCAGCACGACCGCTGCGCGCGTCGTGTCTCCATCATCTTCAAAGCCGATATCCATACCGGCAATATGGGTGACCGGATCGATACGATCGGTCAGTTCCAGACGCTGGGCAAGCTCTTTTTGCAGGGCAATGGCCTCCTGAGGGGCCAGATTCCATTCGTGTAGCGCGCTGTTCATCGTCGACTCCCTGTCGTGATATGACTGAATGCTCTTCAGGGTAGCAAAAAAATGCCCCCGCACCGTTTCCGGGCGGGGGCATCGGGCGCGGCGAGTGCCGCTAGCCAGCGTCTGGGCGCTTACGCTTCGCGACGACGAACCGGCGCATCGCCATCATCACGGCGGCGGCGCGGGGCGCGCTCAGGGCCGCTGTCTTCGCTGATTTCCAACGGACGGCCGGCCACACGGGCGCGCGCCATCTTGGTCAGGATCGTGGCGGGCAGACCGCTTGGCAGTTCAACGACCGAGAAGGCGTTACGGATATCGATACGGCCGATACGCGCACCTTCGATACCGCCTTCATTGGCCAGGGCACCAACCAGCTGGCCTGGCTTGACGCCGTCTTTATGGCCAACGGAGACGCGGTAGCGGGTCATGCCTTCGCTGGGTGTGCGCGGGCGCTCGCCACGCTCACGACGCGCACCCGGCCGGGCGCTGCCCCCATCACGCGTAGAGCGCTCTTTGCGCGGTGCCTGCAGGCGGCCAATCGGCGCCTCGTCAGCACGTGCCATGGCAGCAAATGCACAGGCAAGCTCGACCGCATCGTGGCCTTCTTCCACCAGACGCTCGACCAGCGCACGCTGCTCTTCGGCACCTTTGGTCAACGCCGCCACTACACGATGATGAAACACTTCATCGCGATGGGCGCGAATGGCCGCTTCGTCAGGCAGCGGCATTTCGGTCATTTTCTGACCGGTTGCCTGCTCGAGCCAGCCGATCTTGCGGCCTTCACGGAAACCTGCAAAGGTGATCGCCACGCCGCTGCGTCCCGCACGGCCCGTACGACCGATACGGTGCGTGTAGGCTTCGGAATCCTGGGGCAGGTCGTAATTGATAACGTGCGTGATGCGCGGCACGTCAAGACCACGGGCGGCAACGTCCGTTGCAATCAACACATCGACCTTGCTGCGCTTCAGGCGCGTGATCGTACGCTCACGCAGGCTCTGATCCAGGTCACCGGACAGGCCGGCTGCATTGACACCACGCGCAGTCAGCTGCTCGACCAGGGTGGTACACGCAGCACGGGTACGTACGAAGACGATAGCGGCATCGACCGGCTCGACTTCAAGAATACGTGCAAGGGCTTCCAGCTTGGCGCCGCCATCGACGCGCACGATGCGCTGTTCGATGTTTTCACCGGTGGTGGTGCGCGACTCGATTGCCACCTTGACCGGATCGACCAGGTAACGATTGACGATACGCTCGATTTCCGTCGGCAGTGTGGCCGAGAAGAAGACACGCTGAGCATCTTTCGGGGTATCGGCGACCACGCGCTTGACGTCGTCGATAAAGCCCATGCGCAGCATTTCGTCGGCTTCGTCCAGCACGAGTGCGGACAAGCCATCCAGCTTCAGGCTGCCACGATCCAGGTGATCGATGATACGGCCGGGAGTACCCACGACGACCTGGGCACCGCGCTTCAGCGCGCCCAGCTGCTCACGGTACTCTTGACCACCGCACAGGGTTGCCACTTCAAGGCCCTGCAGGTTTTGACCATACTTGCTGAATGAAACGGCAACCTGCTGAGCAAGCTCGCGGGTCGGCGCCATGACGAGTACCTGGGGTACGCGACGCTGGATATCCAGACGTGACAGTAAAGGAAGCGCAAAGGCAGCGGTCTTGCCCGTACCCGTTTGCGCCTGGCCCAGCATATCGCGGCCTTCCAGCAGCGCAGGAATGGTTTGCGCCTGAATCGGCGAGGGAGTTACATAGCCCTGTGCTTCAACAGCAGACAGAACGGCAGGCAATAGAGCCAGATCGCCGAAGCTCGGCGAGGCGACAGAAGTCGAGGTCATTAATCACACCTTGGTAGGCCGGCAGTACCGGCAAAAAGCATCGTAAGCGTCTCTGACTCTGTTATCGCTGCATAAAAAGCATCAATAAACAGACTCCGCCAGGCGGATAATGTCATCAGTGGAGTCGGAGACGCCGGTCGCACCTGGCATCCGGTCGGCAAACCTCTATATTTCAAATTCATAAAGGGCCAACCGCTGTGGCGACCTTCTGCGCCGATTTCACCCGTTTGGTGAAATGCTGGAGGCGCGCCATCTTCACAGCAATGAACATCTGCAGTTGGCTAGATGTTCCCGCAAGCCTTCCTACGTATCTGCAGTGAAACTATTTCATGATGAAACTATTTCACAATAAAACTACGTAGCTAAACGCTTATCGTCGTGATGGAGGGGTCAACACATGCGAGGAGCGCGCATCCTACCACCGCCTCAGCAGGAAAACCAGCCTTTTTACTTAACCAATAGTAAACTTTTTGGCTTGCAGCTGTGTAAATATAGTCTAAGTTAATAAATGTCCTTATACGTTCAGCAATGCAAGGAGCACCACATGAACTGGGATCAAATCGAAGGCAAATGGACCGAAGTGAAAGGCAAGGCACGCGCCAGCTGGGGCGAGCTGACTGACGATGAACTTGATCAGATTGGTGGCAAGAAGGACCAGCTGGTGGGCAAGCTCCAGCAGAAATACGGCCTTGAGCGCGAACAGGCGGAAAAGCGGGCCGACGATTGGGCTGACGGCCTGTAAGTTGCGCGTCAATCATATTGAGTACGTCATGCTCGATTGGTCTTGATCGGCATGAAACCATCGAATGTGGTGGCCTGTTCACCCTTGGCCACCACATCGTCAGTCACAGGGAGAGACGCTATGCGCAAGTCAATGCTTACAACTGCCATCGGTACCGTTCTGCTCGGTAGCCTCTCATTGGGTGTGCAGGCGGCAGAGCAGGAGCCACAAGGCATGTATTCTGCCGACGATATCCTCGGTGCGGATGTCTACTTTGCCAACGGTTCCGGTGATGAAATTGGTGAGGTAGACGATATTCTGTTCGATGAAGACATGCGTATCAGCGCCTTGGTAGTCGAAAGCGGCGCCGTGCTGGGCCTTGGCGGACGCGAACTGGTGGTCGGTACGGATTACTTCTCGCTCGAGACGCATACCGAAAGCGATGGCGATACCGAACACCGCATCATTCTCGATGCAACCACCGAGGAAGTGGCCGCCTTCCCTACCTATGATCGCGACTGGTGGGAACAGACTAAAGCCAACGCCCGCGACGCATGGCAAACCACTCGGGATGGGGCACAAAGCGCCTGGCAGTCCACGCGCGATGCCGTTACTGACAACCACCAGTAACCCCTTGGTGTCTCTCATGAAGCGTGTTTGACTACCTGCTGTTGATCGCAGCCTTGAGCAGGCCGCCCCACCGGGCGGCCTGTTTGTTTTTGGGTTTACTGGTGCGAGTTTACGCTTGGCATCACCGCTGCGCGTTACGAATGCCCTGCCCGCTCAGACGCTCACGATCATGGGGGCGATCAAAGTCGAGCCACGGGCCAGCCGGCACGATACGCGTCGGGTTGATCGTATCGTGGCTGTAATAGTAGTGGCGTTTTATATGATCCATATTGACCGTTTCCGCCACGCCCGGCCACTGATAGAGCTCGCGCAGATAGTTCGACAGATTGGGAAAATCCTCGATGCGCTTGTAGTTGCACTTGAAGTGGCCATAGTAGACCGCATCGAATCGAACCAGGGTGGTGAACAGGCGAATATCCGCCTCTGTCAGCCATTCGCCTGCCAGATAACGCTGATGTGACAGCCGTGTCTCTACTCTTTCCAGCGCTTCGAACAGCGCGTTGACATGCTTTTCGTAGACATCCTGCTCCGTGGCGAACCCCGTCTTGTAGACGCCATTATTGATATGGTCGTATACGTCGGCGTTGACGTCATCGATCACGTCGCGCAGATCATCCGGATAGAAGTCCAGGCGATTATCGGTCAGCTCGTTGAAGGCGCGGTTCAACATACGTACCTGGTCGGCCGACTCGTTATTGACGATCGCACTGCGTTTTCTGTCCCACAGCACCGGTACGGTCACTCGCCCCGTATAGCTCGGGTCCGTCATGGTGTAGAACTGGTAGTGATAGTCGACGCCGTTGAGCGTATCACCGCTAGAGCCTTCATCGCGGTTGTACGTCCAGCCTTTATCCAGCATCAAAGGACTGGTGTGCGATACCTCTATGAAGGACTCCAGCCCTTTCAGCTTGCGCATGATCAAGATACGGTGTGCCCAAGGGCAGGCAAGCGAGACATAAAGGTGGTAGCGGTTCTTTTCCGCCGGATAGACGTTGCCATCGGTTTCCGGCGCGCCACCTATCCAATCGCGCAGCTGCGCCGATTCACGCACGAACTCTCCACCGCTTTTTTTGGTGTCGTACCACTGATCATGCCATTTTCCGTCAACGAGCAGGCCCATCGGTCCATCTCCTGAAGCGTAAGAAGTATCAAGCATTTGCAACTGATATCAGCATAAGCGGATAGGCTGATTGCTCAAGCGGATGTTTTACCGGCTTTCATTCGAGAGAATCGAACTGTTGGGCGTGTTCCTCGTTCACGGCCTGTTTCAATGCCGCCGCCATGGCGTGGGCGGCAGGGCCTGCGCGATCACGATCACGGAAGATCATCTGAACAGGCACTTGGCGAATGCCACCCGCGGCCAGCGGCAAGGGTTTCAGATGACCGGCTTGAATCTCGTCGGCAATACGTGTTTCGGGCATCCAGGCAAATCCGAGTCCTCGCTTGAGCATGTCCAGCGACGTGTTCAGATGGCCCACCGTCCAGCGCTGTTCCGCCTTGAGCCAGCCGGCGTTGGCCGATTGACGCAGTGCAGAGTCACGCACCACCAGTTGGCGGTACTGGGCAAGATCGCGCAGGTCCAGGGCGCGCCCCAGCTGGTGAAGCGGATGCTCTGGGTGAGCCACCGCGATAAAGCGCACGGAAACCAGTGGCTCGCCCAGAAAACCTTGAGCTTCGATACCTGAAATCACAAGATCTGCACGTCCGTCGTAAAGCATCTCGATACCGCCGTTGAGGACGCTTTCATGCAGCTGAACGCGCACCTGGGGGTACATCTCCGAAAAGCGTTCGAGCGCCTTGGCCTGAGCGGACGCCGGAAAGACCTGATCGATCGCCAGCACTACTTCGGCTTCGAGACCAGCAGCCAGACGGCTTGCCACATCCTCAAGCGAGGCGGCGCTTTCGATGAGCTGGCGCGCACGACGCAGCAGCAGCTCACCGGCTTCGGTCAAGCGTACCTGGCGGCCGACTGGCTCGAGCACCTCGACCCCCAGTTGCTCCTCCAGCTTGTGCACTGCATGGTTCAGCGTGGAGGGACTTTTGTGTATGGCCTCTGCCGCGCGGGCGAATCCTCCATGATCAACCACCGCTGCCAGCATTTGCCATTGTGCAAGTGTTACCCGGGACATTTCGATTTCCTCGATGCTTTACAGCCACACGAGCCGCTTGATTTTCGAAAACATCGCTAGGATGCCAGCATTTTGCTGCGAGTACCGCATAGCGTGCCATATTTCTGATGTCCCGCTTGTCGCTCACGGCTGAATGATGCCTTCCAGGCGCTGTGCACACTCGCCACGCACCCACGCTGGATGGATGCTGCTCTGCGCAGGTGGCAACGTGAAGCGGCGTTTCCAGACCATTTTAACTTTTTGTTACAAAAATATGGGCGTCTTGGCTACGCGGCTTAAGTATGAGAGACACTTAGCGTCCTTAGGTTTATGCTCGGTCCGCGGTCAACAAAACTTGATCAACATCAAGAAAAATTCAAGTCGTTGTTTCGAATAACAAAAATAATACAAACTGCCGAGCCCCCTGCAGCTGTCTTTTACTCAAGCGTTATACAACCTTTACACGAAGGCGATATTGTCTATGATTGGGTCAGTAAATAGGCCATTATCAGCGCTGACGCTTGCTTTTTCATGCCTCCATCAGGCGACACTGCTGAGCGGGATCGTTTACTTTAGTTAGCAAACAGTGTTCAGAAATAGCATTCTTCTCTAGGGGGCTTCTACTTTTTACGTAGCCGCCTGGCGGGTGTATGGATATACAGTCTATGCACCCCCTGTTTCATGGGGTATGGTTCCGGGGTTTGCTCACTTTCAAGTTACTTTTTGATCACGAACTCGGCGGCCTATTTACCCATGTTGCGAATCCTTCATTCGCTGCCCCGCACGCATAAATTATTACTGTTACCCGTGGCCACGATGGTCACTGTGCTGGGCGCACAAAAATTAATTACAACGTATCAAGATCTGAACCAACCCCAAACTCCGCTTGAGAGCGTGCTGGTACCGCTTCCAAGCGACTCGGCTCCCGGCATCCCATCGCTTCATCAAGAGCGCACGCCGGTCGCCGACGCCATCAACCGTGCCTCCCGCGCGATCGATGCCACCCGCGATCATATCCCGCTCAGCGACCTGACGGCCAAGGAGATCGTTGATCTGGACGTTATTTCCAGCGCTGAAGCCTCCCTTGCCGACTATCCACCACCAAGCACCATGCTCGATCATGGCGCCCTGCACATGGCAGTGGTTGTTGGTACGCTGACAAGCGGCATGCTCGATGTCGACCCGACTTCTTCTGTCGAAATCGCCGATGCCACTTCCTACGAAGACTACGGAATCGACCTGTTCGATGACGTTTCCTTTCTCGAGCTCGAGCTTGCCGCCGAAGAGCCGTTCGTGCCCGAGTGGGAGACGCATATCGTCGAATCTGGCGAAACCTTCGCGGTGCTGGCCCAAAACGAGCTGGGGCTAGGTTACAGCGAAGTGCTGGCACTGCTGGACGACCTGCCCGAGCCGCGCATGCTGACCAACTGGCGCGCAGGCCACAGCTTCGACTACCAGCTGGACGAGAACGGTCGTCTGATGGCGCTGCGCATGATGAAAAACACCCGCGACGGCGTTATGATAGAGAGCGACGCTGACCATTTCGCCGTTACCGCCATCGAGCGTCAGGGCGAGCCGGTTCAGCGCCTCTATGCAGGTAGCGTCAGCGGTAGTTTCGCCCGCTCCGCCCAGGCCACCGGCTTGAGCAGCAGCTCGGTTACCGAGCTGACCAAGCTGCTGGAGAAGAAGCTGGACTTCCGGCGCGACAGCCGCCGCGGTGATGAGTTTCAGGTGCTGGTCGAATCCGACATGATCGATGGTGAAGCCCTCGATTCGCGCGTGCTGGCAGTCAAGTACAACGGCGAGCGCATGGACCTTACCGTGGTGCGTAACGCAACAGACGACCACTTTTATACGCCGGAGGGCAATAGCCTCGATCCTTCCTTTGCGCGCTACCCGTTTGAAGGCAGTTACCGCTTGAGCTCGAACTTCAACCCGCAGCGCAAGCACCCGGTGACCGGCCGCATCAGCCCGCATAACGGCACCGACTTTGCCATGCCGATCGGCACGCCGGTGATTGCCCCCGCCAATGGTCGGGTCGAGCGGGTGGCCAATCACCCTGCCGCCGGGCGCTACATCGTGATACGCCACGACAACGGCTACCGCACACGCTACCTGCATCTTTCCCAGCCGCTGGTCAGCCAGGGCGAACGCATCACCATGGGCGAGCGTATTGCGCTTTCCGGTAATACCGGCCGCAGCACCGGGCCTCACCTGCACTATGAAGTCATCGTCAACAATTCGCCAGTCAACGCCATGACCGTCGACTTGCCGGAGAACATGGGGTTGAGCGGCGATACGCTGATTGCCTTCCAGCGCCAGGCCGAGCCCATGCTGGCTGCCCTCGATAGCGGTGAGACAGGCACCATCAGCGTTGCAGACTACCGACCAGAGAGCAGTGCCGATTGACAGGTAATCGCCTCATCAAACAATAACGCCGCCCCATGGGGCGGCGTTATTGTTTTGAGCCAATAGCCTTGGCGGTATCGATGTTGGCTGCAGACTACACCGAGCGCTGCAGCGCGGCGAGCAGTGACGCATCGCGGTGGTAGATATCCGAGCGGAACTCCACCTCGCCTTCGGCATTCGGCCAGGCCGTGAGATAGTGCAGGGCCACCGGAATACGCTGAGGCAGGTTGACGTTGCGATCGCTGCCACCGCTATTCAACAGCGAGCTCAGCTGATAACGGCTGCCGCTATCCTGCAGCAGCAACTGGGCAAATTCCCGCACCCCTTCCACCCGCACGCAGCCGGAGCTCAGGGCCCGCTGGTCACGCTGAAAAAGCCCCTGGGCCGGGGTATCGTGCAGGTAGATCATGTCATTGTTGGGAAAGCGTACCACGACCCTGCCCAGCGGATTGCCGCCTCCCGCTACCTGACGCAGCATGACGCTGCCGGGGCGCTGCCAATCCACCTCGGCAGGGTCCAGCTGGGCACCGGACATGTTGATGACCTGCATGTTGTGCTGGCTCAGGTAATCGGTGTTCTGGCGCACCCTGGGCAGAACGTCTTCCCGCATGATAGTGGGCGGAATGGTCCAGCTGGGATTGACCGTCAGATGGCTGATGGAAGAGTGGATGATGGGCGTCTCGCGGCGCGGGGAGCCCACCACCACGCGCGCATTCCACTGCTGACCGTTTGGCCGGATGTAGTGCAGCTTAAAGCCAGCGATATCCACCCAGACTCGCGGTTCATTGGCCTGCAGCGGAGTAATCCAGCGGGCGCGCTCCAGGTTGACCCGCAACTGGTCCACCCGGGAAGCAACTGGCGCGTTGATCGCCAGGCGGGTCTTCTCGCCCACTATGCCGTCATCTGTCAGCTGATGGCGCCGCTGGAAACGTTTGACCGCCCGTTCAAGCTCGGCATCGAAGGTCCGCCGGTCGCCGGCAACCTGAACGCCGATCATCGGGTAGGCGCTGCTGTCTGCCGGCAGCAGGCCAGGCTCGCCCCATAGCGTCAGCCGCTGGCGCAGAATGGCCACGTCGTCATCCACATCCCCCGGACGCAACGACTCCTCCCGTGCGCCAAGATAGGGCGCGCTGCCCAGGGTCGCAATCTGACGGTAATGGCTGAGCGCGTCGCGTAGCTGCTGGTATTCGCTTGAAGAGGGCCTTGCCAGTGCAAAGGCACGCTCCAGGTCGTTGTCATCCACCGCGTGGACTACCCGGAGCAGTGAATAGCCGCGCTCGGGGCGCGCCACGTCCCAGTTGGGTTCCACATCACGCGGGTTCACCTTGCCGCGTTCCAGATGATCCAGCGCCAGCAGCAGCGCCTGAGTCGCCTGGATATCGAAGGCGGCCTGGGCGGAATCACCGTCGCGCTGGCTGCGCTGAAACTCGCCCACCAACCGGTCGGCACGGTAGTCAGCGGGATTCAAACCATCGTTTTCCAGCGTCTCGAGCGCAGCTACCAGCCCCTCGACGGCCGACTCGCTCTGCCACGCCGGTTTTTCGCTACGCAACCGATAAAATTCTTCCACCGGCAGACGTCCACCACGTTCTGCGCTCAGGTGCTGCGCAAGTGCCTGTTGAAGCGGCGCACTGTCCGCATATGCCGGTAGTGTACCGAAGGGCATTTGGGACAGCGTCAGACCTAGAGCGGCCCCTATCGCCCAATGTCTTAGTGTCTGCTTCTCGTTCATCGCCCTCTCCTTGCGTTACCATGAGTTCCCATTCGCGGCATGCTTACTTCTATCATAGCCGTTTACTTTTTTCCGTCGTTGCTATCGTCGGCAGGATTGCTCTTTATGGTAACCCGTTTGCGTCCTTTACCCCTGGTGTGCGGCCTGTCTTTCGCATTTGCCAGCCTCCCTGTTCAAGCCAGTAGTTTCTTTGCCAGTGTTGCGTCCACCCCGCCGCCAGGCGTCTCTCCCCTTCAGCATCAGCTGCTGCAACTGGCCCCGACCGCCACCCCCGAAGCATTGCGGCTCGCTGCCCAGGCGCTTAGCTGCGCAGACCCAAACGCCGAACGGCTGGCCGTGATCGACTACTCGCTGCCCTCTACCGAACCGCGCCTGTGGGTATTCGACCTGCGCCGCCATGAGCTGCTGTTCGAGGAGCTTGTCTCCCACGGACAGGGCTCCGGGGACGCTTACGCCGACGTATTTTCCAATACCCCCGAAAGCTATCAATCAAGCCTTGGGCTGTTTCGCACCATGAACAGCTACTACGGGCGCAATGGCTATTCGCTGCGTCTCAACGGGCTGGAGCCTGAGGTCAACGATCTGGCCTACGAGCGTGCCATCGTGATTCATGGTGCCGACTACGTCAGCGATGCGTTCATCGCCCAGACCGGTCGGCTTGGACGCAGCCACGGCTGCCCGGCGGTGCGCCAGGATATTACCTATCCGCTGATCGACAGCCTGCGCGAAGACCAGTACGTGTTCGCCTACTACCCCGACCAGGAGTGGCTTGCCACTTCGAGCTTTCTGCGCTGCAACGCCGGCGCAACGCACCTGGCGCAGCGCTAGCGGTCTCACTGGTTTGCAGGTCGCGGGGGCATTCTTGTGCCATGCTGGGTAAACGTCGCAGTGCAGCATAGTACCCATCTACTCAGGATGAGCGCCCATGACGCAAACCAAGAAGCTGGATCTCGCCTTGCAAGGGGGCGGCGCCCACGGCGCCTACTCCTGGGGCGTGATTGACCGCCTGCTCGAAGACGAGCGTATCGAGATCGAAGGCATCAGCGGTACCAGCGCCGGCGCCATGAACGGCGTGGTCATGGCCGATGCCTTTACCCGAGGCGACAAGACCCTTGCCAGGCAGGCCTTGAAGGCGTTCTGGCAAGCCGTCAGCCGCGCGGGAATGGCAAGCCCCATACGGCGCTCTCCCGTGGATATCTGGACCGGCAACTGGAGCCTTGATGGCTCGCCCGGGTATCTGGCCATGGACATCATGACCCGCCTGGTATCGCCCTACCAGTTCAATCCGATGAATATCAACCCGCTGCGCAAGATCGTTGAAGCCCATATCGATTTCGAGCGCGTGCGCCGCTGCGATCAGCTGAAGCTGTTCGTCACCGCCACCAACGTACGCTCCGGCAAGCAGCGCGTCTTCCGCCGTGAGGAGATGAGCCTGGATGCGGTCATGGCATCAGCTTGCCTGCCGCAGATCTTTCAGGCCGTCGAGACCGATGGCGAAGCCTACTGGGACGGCGGCTACATGGGAAATCCGGCGCTGTTCCCGCTGTTGGAGGAGTGCAGCGCACGCGATATCCTGCTGGTGCAGATCAACCCCATCAGTCGCGATACGGTGCCCACCTCGGCGGCAGCGATCATGAACCGGCTCAACGAGATCACCTTCAACTCTGCGCTGATCAAGGAAATCCGCATGATCGCGCTGCTCCAACACGCCCTGCAAGAGCAGGGTATCGAAAACTGCTACCAGCAGGCCCTGTTTCACCGTATCAGCGGCGAGAAGGCGCTGGAGGAGCTTTCAGTGTCGAGCAAGCTCAACTCGGAGTGGGCATTTCTCAGCCATCTTTTCGAACAGGGACGCGCCGCCGCCGGGCGTTGGCTTGAGGACAACTTTTCCGCCATCGGTCAGCGCTCGACGCTCGACATCGACTCGGTCTACCTGCACGAATAAACGGCACTCATCTGATGCATGTTGGCGCCCCGGCGCTCGTCCATGGCGCGCCGGGGCGCGTCTGCGCCCATGCCTGCCCACCCTTCTCATACCTAACCAAATGAAAAGAAAGATAAAAACATCCTCTGGCGAATTAATTGCTTGATCAGGTCTTGAAGCGGTAGGCGTGGACCAGGCCCGGATGGGTACGAGTGCGTCGAGCCTGACCTTCAACGACGAAGGCATGTTCTCGTAAACACGTGGCGCGACACAGCGGTTCGGCGTTACGTGATGCTCAACTGGTTCCCCATGAGGCCTTTCCATGGACATACGTAACAAAGCCAATCGTATTCGGTTGTTCAACTTCTCGACGCCACACATGCGCGCCTTCCATTTGTCGTGGTTTGCTTTCCACGTCTGCTTTTTCGGCTGGTTCGGCATCGCGCCGCTGATGGCAGTGGTACGCGAAGACCTGTCGCTGACCCAAACCCAGATCGGCAACACGATCATCGCCTCGGTGGCGATTACCGTAATGGTCAGGCTGCTGATTGGCCTGCTGTGTGATCGCCTGGGTCCGCGCAAGACCTATACCGGCCTGCTGGTGCTTGGCTCGATCCCGGTCATGGGCATTGCCTTTGCCGACAGCTTTGAAACCTTTCTGCTGGCGCGACTGGCCATCGGTGC
This sequence comes from Vreelandella aquamarina, assembly GCF_020075495.1. Taxonomy (GTDB): domain Bacteria; phylum Pseudomonadota; class Gammaproteobacteria; order Pseudomonadales; family Halomonadaceae; genus Vreelandella; species Vreelandella aquamarina_A. Next base: position 444,982 of record NZ_JABYQT010000003.1, on the reverse strand, counting down.
CATCGGCGCTTCTTTCGTGATCACTCAGTACCACACCACGATGATGTTTGCCCCCAATGTCGTGGGTACTGCCAATGCCACCAGCGCCGGTTGGGGCAACCTGGGCGGCGGCACGACACAGATCCTGATGCCGCTCATCTTTTCAGGGCTTTTGATGCTTGGCGTCAGCGAAACACTAGGCTGGCGCCTGGCCATGGTAGTGCCTGGCGTCGTGCTGTTCGTGACCGGTATCGGCTACTGGTTTCTCACCCAGGATGCGCCGGACGGCAACTTCAGCGACCTGCGCGCCCGGGGCGAGCTGCCCGAGGCCACGGGTGAAAACGGCCCCATGCACAGCTTTCTGGCAGCGGCGAAGGACATTCGCGTCTGGGCGCTGTTCATCGTTTACGGGCTGTGCTTCGGCGTCGAGCTCACGATCAATAACATCGCCGCCATCTACTTTTTTGACCACTTCGAGCTGAGCCTGGCCACTGCTGGAATGATTGCCGGGCTGTTCGGGCTGATGAATATCTTTGCCCGCACGCTGGGCGGCGTGTTCTCGGACCTGTTTGCCAGACAAAACGGATTGAAAGGACGCGTACGCTGGCTGTTCATTGCCCTGGCTTGTGAAGGCATCGCACTGATCGCGTTTTCGCAGATGCACGTACTGAGCCTCGCCATCGGCATCATGCTGGTGTTCAGCCTGTTCGTACAGATGGCCGAAGGCGCCACGTTCGGCGTGGTGCCATTCATCAACAGAAGCGCACTGGGCGCCGTTGCCGGCATCGTGGGCGCCGGCGGCAACGTGGGCGCCGTCTTGGCCGCGTTTTTGTTTCGCAGTGAAAACCTGAGCTATCAGCAGGGCCTTTTCTATCTGGGGTTGACCGTACTGGTACTGGCCTCCTGCGTGCTGGTGGTTCGCTTCAGCGATGCCACGGAAGCTCGCGAAGCTCGTGCCTACCGCGATGCCGCAGGCAGTGACACAGGTTCAGGAGCGCTGTCATTACGTTAATGCCAACCACGACATAACACGCCCGCCCTGACCCGCGGCACGCTCGCCCCGGCCGCTTTGCGTGTCGGGGCACAGGGGTCACGGCGGCGAGCAGGAGGAAAACGCCATGTCACCCGCGCAAAAGCTGCTCTTGACCGCCATTCGTTGCGACATAGATAGCCTCACTCATTTGGCCACGACGTCGGAAATCGTCGGCGACATCAGCCGCTTCATTCATGGGCTTCAACGCGAGCGCGGCGCCTCGACGGTCTATCTCGCCTCGCAAGGCCAGCGTTTCCAAGCCCGCCGCCAGGCCTTTCTCAAGCACAGTCAGGAGGCCGAAGCGCTGATGCGCAAGCGCCTGGAAGCATTGAGCGAAGAGGCACGCCCCCAGGCCGCCGCCCGCCTTTTACGTCGCATTGCGGCGGTGTGGCGCGCCCTTGATGACCTGGGCGCTCTGCGCGGCGCCGTGGATGTATTTGCCATTTCCCCGGATGCAGCCACCCAGGCCTTCAATCACTTGATCAGTGGTCTGCTGGCCGTCGTGTTCGAAGCCGCCGATACCGCCGACGACCCGGAGATTACTCGCGCCCTGGTGGCCATGTTTCATCTGATGCAGGGCAAGGAGCTGGCGGGCCAGGAGCGAGCCTGCGGCGCATTCGGCTTTACCCTTGGACATTTTGATGACGCACACCGCAAGCTTCTGAACCAGCTGGGCGAGGATCAGCAGCGCTGTTTCGATACCTTCATCGAGTTTGCCACGCAAGAAGCCGAGCGCGACTGGCAACAGGCGGTTTCGAGCAGCACGCTGACCGGCATTCATCAGCTGCGCGAGGCGGCGTGCCACCCCGCCTATCGGCAAGCGGGTTCCAGCGCGCTGGGCGATACCTGGTATGAGCTGACCACACTGCGTATCGATGCGATCAAGAGCGTTGAAGAGGCTCTCCACAAGCAGCTCATCACCCTTTGCTACCGCAAGATCGCCAAGGCCCAGGTCGCCCTCGAGCAGGCCAGGACCCAACCACCTCACCACACGGGGACGCCCTGTGAACAGCTGCTCGCCCTGAGCGATGCCAGAGACGCTACCAAGGACCACGCTCAGCCGCTAGGCGACTTGACCGCCAGTGCGCTGACCTCGCCACTTGGCCGCTCGCTGATCGCGCTGACCCAGGCGCAGTCCAGCCGCCTGCGGGGACTGAGCGATGAGCTTGAAAGCACGCGCAAGGCGCTGCGCGAGCGCAAGCTGATCGAACGCGCCAAGGGATTGATCATGGCGCACCAGGCCATGAGCGAGGAAGAGGCCTATCGCTTTCTGCGCAAGACCTCCATGGATCAGAGCAGAAGCATGGCGGATATGGCCCAGGCGATTCTCGATCTTTCGCCCATTCTCGATAAAACGGCCTCAAGCGCCCGTCAGGCGGGCTGCTGATGCCGGACCCGGCGTATCACCGCTGGTTTGCAAGATCGCCCTGTATTAGCCATTCTGAAAGTTCATGTCTATGGCTTAGCAAGGAGTGCAACCATGCAACACGGCGTGTTACTGATTACCGGCGCCTCGAGCGGCATTGGTGCAGCTACCGCACGTGCCGCCGCACGAGAAGGTTATAAACTGGTGCTTGCCGCCCGCTCCATGGACAGGCTCGAAGCGCTTGCCCAGGAGCTTGGGCCGGAAAACGTCCTGACCTGCGAGCTTGATGTCACCGACATGAACCAGCAGCAGGCAATGATCGACCAGACGCTGGAAACCTTTGGTCGACTGGATGCCGTGTTTGCCAATGCCGGGCGCGGCGGCTCACCGGGTGGGTTCAGCGGCGCTGATCACACCGCCTGGCGAGACATGATCCTGACCAATATCTACGGCGTGGGCCTGACGCTTCAGGCAAGCCTTCCCGCGCTCAAGCGCAGCAAGGGCCATGTGCTGATGACAGGCTCTGCCGCAGGCCGCACGACCATTCCGGGCTCCATGTACAGTGCCACCAAATGGGCAGTGACCGGCATAGGGTATAACCTGCGTGAAGAGCTGCGCGGTTCTGGCATGCGCGTCACACTGATCGAGCCTGGCATGGTGGACACGCCCTTTTTCGACGACCCGCCGGAGCATGCCCTGGAAGATCGCGATATCGCCAATGCGGTGGTTTACGCGCTTGCCCAGCCGCCCCATGTCGATGTCAACGAGATACTCATTCGCCCCACTCCGCCAGGCGAGTGAGCTTTACGCACCAGAAAGTGAATGAGCCAGCCCGCGGTCGGGCTGCGCCTTGTATTTCACCTTTCCTGCCCGCATAAACGGGTTACCAAGCGTGCTAACCAACCACGCCGATGCGGTATCGCCCTTGCTGTCTGTTTTTTTATTACATTGCCTCGGCGCTGTATCCGGCACGCACTCTCCTTTCCACGAGCAGGTGAATCATGAGCCAACTAGCCTCTACGGCGCTTTCCGTTCTCGACCTTGCCCCCATTCGCCAAGGTTCAAGCGCTGCTGAAACGTTTCGCGACAGCGTTTCTCTGGCCCAGCGGGTCGAGCAACTGGGCTATACCCGTTACTGGCTCGCCGAGCACCACAACATCCCGGGTATCGCCAGTGCCGCCACGTCTGTGCTGATCGGCCACGTGGCCGGCCATACCTCGACACTGCGGGTAGGCAGTGGTGGCATCATGCTACCCAACCATCCGCCGCTGGTGATTGCCGAGCAGTTCGGTACGCTGGAAACGCTCTACCCTGGGCGTATCGACCTTGGCCTTGGCCGCGCGCCGGGTTCAGACGGCGTCACCATGCGCGCCCTGCGGCGCAGCGCCCACGCTGGGGTCGATGACTTCCCCGAGCAACTGACCGAGCTGCGCCGCTACCTGGGTGACGCCGAACCCGGCCAGCAAGTGAAGGCCGTTCCCGGTCAAGGTACCCATGTACCTATCTGGCTGCTGGGCTCCAGCGGCTACAGCGCGCAGCTGGCAGCCAGGCTCGGCCTGCCGTTCGCCTTCGCCGCCCAGTTCGCCCCGGGTTACCTGTTCGAGGCGCTACGGCTGTACCGCGACAACTTCCGCCCCTCCGAGCATCTGGACAAGCCTTACGCCATGGTCGGGCTGCCGGTCATTGCAGCCCAGAACGATAGCATGGCGCACTATCTGGCCACGTCGGCACAGCAGAAGTTTCTCAACCTCATCCGCGGCAAACCTACCCAATCGCAGCCGCCCGTCGAGCAGCTCGACTGGTCGCCCATGGAGCAGTCGCAGGTAAACCAGTTCCTGGGGGCGGCAGTGATTGGCGGCCCGGAAACCGTTAAGGCCGGGCTAGAGGAGTTTCAGGCGCGTACCGGAGCGGATGAGCTGATGATCAACAGCGATTTCTATGACCATGCGGACCGGCTGCGCAGCTACGAAATCGTGGCAGACGTGGCGAGATGAGCGCAACGCTTGACGCTCACAGAACGCTCATCGACTAGCGTGGCTCTGCTTGGCCGGGCGTTGGGCCTGGCGTTTGCCGCGCTATGGACTCTTTTGATATTGATCAGGTACTGCGCATGTCTGAACTCAGTTTTACGCCCATGACCGCTGATGATTTCGAGCTGTTCTGGCCCACTTTCAAGGCAATCGTATTAGAGCAGCACACCTACGCCATCGACCCGGACATCAATTACCAGGCAGCTTACACGCTGTGGTGTGAAGTCCCCCGCACGACGTTTGCCGTCAAGGATTCAGCCGGTGAGCTGGTGGGAAGTTACTACCTGAAAGCCAACGCGGCAGGCCCTGGGGACCATGTATGCAACTGTGGCTATATGGTGACCAGTGCCGCCCGGGGCAAGGGCGTGGCCCGCGCCATGTGCGAACACTCTCAGGAGATCGCCCAGATGGCCGGCTTTGAGGCCATGCAGTTCAATGCCGTGGTAAGCACCAATGAAGTCGCCGTGGCACTCTGGCAGCGACTGGGGTTCAGCATCGTCGGCACCGTCCCGAAGGCGTACCGCCATGCCTCGCTTGGGCGGGTGGACACCCACGTCATGCACAAAATTCTATAATTCATGATTTTTTCCTAAATCATTTTCGCTCCGCGCCGATAGAGTAGCTAACGCAGTGAACTAACGTGTTCATTGCGTTGGTCTTTTCCTACCTTCTGCTCCTTCTGTGCGAGATGTCGAGATAATGAAAGATTTACCTGTGAAATATGCCCTGGCTGGTGCATTAGGCTTGCTGGTGATAATGCTGATGGTCATAGCGGCGCTTGGCATACAAGCAGAACGGAATGCGGTCAAGAACCTGACCGCGCTGGATGAAGTGGCAGCCAGGCAGGTAGCCTACATCAATCGTGCCGAAGTCAACCTGATGGAGATTCGGGTACGTCTTGCACGCTATCAGGACTATACCGCCCAGGGCGATTCAGCGCTGGCCGCACAGTCACTGGAACTGGCCCAGGCAGCGTTGACGCGGGCCGATAATCGGTTCAACGAGTTCCGCTCGATTTCCATCCCTGGCGATTCGCCCCGCGCGCCGCTGGTGGCCTCGCTTGTCAGCGAGTACGAGCGGCTGATGACGCCGGCGTTTCACACCGACCTGCAGCGTGGCAACTTTACTGCTCTGATGGTTCATCGCGAACGCCTTAATGCAGATTTCGATGCATTCACGCAAGGCGTGCGTAACTTCAACGCCTACGCTCAGACGTTTGCCCAGGCGACCGCCTCCCAGGCCCAGTCCACGCTTAATCGCGATATGTTGATAAGCGGTACCTTGATCGCTATAGCATTGATCATGTACCTGCTGGTCCAGCTGGGCATCAATCGCCTGGTAGTCACTCCCCTGCAGCGCGCCGTCACGCTTTGCGAGCGAATTGCCCAGGGCGATTTGACCAATGATATCGAAGCACGCGGACGCAACGAGATTGGCAGGCTGTATAGCGCCATGCGCGACATGCAAGCCCAGCTTCAGCAGATGATTGCCACGCTTGGCCACAGCAGCCGGGCCGTGGCGGCAAGTTCCCAGGAAATCGCCAGCGGCAGCCAGGATCTTGCCTCGCGCACCGAACAGCAGGCGGCCGCCATTCAGCAGACCGCGGCAAGCATGGACGAGATTTCCTCCATCGTGCGCCAGAACGCCGATACGGCCACCCAGGCGGAAAAACTGACGGTAAGCGCCGCGCAAAAGGCAGAACAGGGCCAAAACGAAGCCCAGCGCTCCGGCGAGTGGATGCGTGATCTCGAGAAGGATTCGCAGAAGGTTCATGACATCGTTCAGGTGATTGATTCCATCGCCTTCCAGACCAATATCCTGGCGCTCAACGCTTCCGTAGAAGCCGCTCGGGCCGGTGAACACGGCCGTGGCTTTGCCGTGGTGGCGAGTGAAGTTCGCTCGCTGGCCACCAAGACCTCCAACTCGTCGAAGGAAATTCGCACGATGATCGAGGACATTGCCCAGCGCATTGCCGAAGGGGCGAGCCAGGCCATCCATAACGGTGAGAGCATGGGTCAGGTCAACACCGCCATTCGCCACGTGACGGACATGATGCAGGAGCTGGCGTTGGCAGCCAAGGAGCAGGAATCCGGAATTGCACAGATCAGTACGGCGATTGCCCAGATGGATTCCGTTACTCAGGAAAACGTCTCGCTGGTAGACGCGACCAGCACGGCCTCCGCCTCGCTTGAAGATGAAGCGACGCGGCTGGCGCAGCTCGTGGGCGCGTTCAAGCTGTCCCACGCCGGGCAGCCTGTCGCGCTAAAACCGGCTCCCGCCATCAAGCCGACCGCCACCTCACCACGCGGCAAGCCTGCCGCGCTCAGCAAGCCCGCAACGTCAGAGCCTGAGTGGGAAGCATTCTAGATTTTCCGGTAGTGTCAGCCCGGGCGGCTTGGGCTGCCCGGTGCCAATGCCTGGATATCTCCATCCTTTCAATCTTTTGGTACGCCCTGGGCCAGGGCGTCCTGCAAGTAGCGCTCGGCCTCATCGCCCCCCATGGCGGTCAGGTGTTCGATATTGCGCTCAGGAATCGCCGACGTGTCGCCATAGAATTCGATGGCCTTCTCCACGCTGGCCTCGCGCAATAGATGCACCATGGCGTAGGGGGAACGGTTGGTGTAGTTCGAGGCGTCGTCGGGTTCTGCTCCGTCGAAGCAGTAGTCAGGATGGAAGGTCGCCAGCTGGTAGATACCTTCATAGCCCTGCTCGACCAGGATGCTTTCAGCCAGCTCAACGTAATCCAGATAATGCTCGAAATCCCTGAACAGGGTAGGAAATACCAGCAGCGTGGTTTCGGTTTCAGGATGCTCATCCAGCCACTGAACTTCCGCCATCAGCTCTTCGAGCGCAACCTCGAGTTTCTTTGAACGCACTACTTCCACGCGAATGGCGCCGCGCTCGACTTCGCGCTGGGCAAAGGGGCAGATGTCGTGCGCCACGATAAACCTGCGCACCCAGCTCAATGTCTGCTCGGCCACTACCTCATCTGAATATTGCATTACGCCATACGCTCTCTATCGGGTTGGATGCGCGCCAGTGTACACCTTTCGACAAGCGTAACGCCCGAGCCGGTGCTCAGCGGCTGTGTGACAGAAAGCACTGCAGCGCCACATCGTAGGACGTGCGAATATGATCATCCAGTAGCGCCCGAGCGGCCTGGCCATCGCGTTTCATGGCAAGCGCTACCAGCTCGTGGTGCTGCTGGTCGAGCTCCTGGCGCACCGTGGGCATCCTGGGGCCCAGGCGGCGATAGCGATCAAACTGATCGTGAAGCTGTTCGATGAACCGCAGCAACCAGACAGACCCGCAAGGGGCCACCAGGGTGCGATGGAACTGGGTATGCAGGCGCTCCCACTCGTCATCCTTGTCGAGCGTCATGTCAGCGCACTTCAAACGGTGTTCGGCGGCGAGCAGGTCGGCCTCCCAGGCAGCATCGCCATGCACGATGGCTTGTTCGAACGCCATGCCTTCCAGCGCCAGGCGCATCTGGGCGATGTCATCGAGTTCATTGCGTGAAAGCGTCGGTACTCGAAAGCCACGCTGATTTTCCTGAATCAGCAGACCGTAGGCGGCAAGCTTGTTCAAGGCCTCGCGTAGCGGACTCAACCCTACCTGATACTGTTCCTTCAGGGCATTGATCGCCAACTTTTCGCCAGCGGCAAAGCGCCCTCCTACCAGATCCTTGCGTAAAATATCATAAATGCGACTCGATGCCGTGCTGGTAGGGGGCTGGATATGCTGGGTCATGATAGGGTCCTTTCGTCCACCTTGCGCGCCTGTAGATTATTCAGTGTTGACGCCGGCTAGCGGCCTCACCTATATTCTACGCCAAGTAAATAATCGATTTTTTACTAAATAAACGATAAAAGAGAAAAAATATGTTTTCCCTTCCGCTTAGCATGGGTGTATCGCACCAATGAAACAGACTTCCCTGTTCTGGGCTTTCTTTCGTGTCGGCATCTTTGGATTTGGAGGCGGCCCTTCGATGATACCGCTGGTACATGCCGAAGTCGTCGCTCGCTACAAGTGGCTCAACGACGAAGAGTTTGCCGATATCCTGGCCATCGGCAACACCCTGCCCGGTCCGATTGCCACCAAGATGCCCGGTTACATCGGCTATCGCGTGGGCGGCCCTCTGGGCTGTGTCGTTGCCGTCACGGCGGTCGCACTTCCCATGGTAGTAGCCATGATCATCATGCTGGGCATTTTCAGCCGCTACCGGGATGTTGCGTGGATTCGCGGCATGGGGCAAGCCGTGGTGCCGGTGGTAATGATCATGATGGGACAACTGGCATGGGATTTCTTCGATAAATCACAAAAGGCACTGGGCTGGCTGGTCAGTAGCCTCATGGCCGTTGTGTCAGGCGCACTGATTTACTGGCTGGGCGTTCATCCGGGCATCATCATCGGCGCGATTCTGATTGCCGCGTTCATCCCCTTCTCCAAACTCAAGAAAGCGGAGCGCTCGGCATGATCTACTGGGAGCTTTTTCTGGCGTTTTTCATTCCCAATATCGTGGGTTACGGTGGCGGCCCGGCCATCATCCCGTTGATCGAGGCAGAAGTCGTCGGCCGTTACGGCTGGATGACCTCGCAGGGCTTTGCCGAAACCCTGGCGCTCGGCAATGCCTTGCCAAGCCCCATTGCCACCAAGATGGCCGGCTACGTGGGCTATGAAGTGGCGGGCATTGGCGGTGCCTTCGTAGCAATCGCTGCAACCGTGGTGCCATCGCTTTTGCTGATGATTGCCGCTCTCGGGCTCTTGTATCGTCACCGCGAATCCCCTCAGGTCAAGCGCATGAGCCAGTGGGTGCGCCCGGTGATCGCCATGATGATGGCCTGGCTGACGCTTGGCTTTCTGCTCGAAGGCGTCAACGGTGCCGGCTGGCTGCACACGGTGATCATTGGTGTGATCGCCGCCATTGCGCTGGTGCGTTTCAATATTCACCCGGCCTTTGTGGTCATGGCAGCGCTTGTGTACGGCGCCTTTGTCATTGCCTGACCTGCGTTGCTGATGCCCTGCTGACTGCCGACAACTTCACATCGGCAGTCAGGCTGGCTATCCACGCCTTTCCATCGCATCATGGCACTCCCCTTTTTCTGGATGCCGCTTAGCCACGCCATGCAACCTCCCTCCCCCCACTCAAGCTCCTCACCGCTTAGCGGCTTTTTCAGCGTTTTTCGCTACAGTCAGCGTGCCCTTGGCCTGGTGTGGGAAACCTCGCGCTGGATGATGTTTGGCCTCGCCTTGTGCACGCTGGTGGCAGGTGTACTGCCCGCGGTGGCGGCCTGGGTGGGCCAGTTGATCGTGGATGGTGTGGTCAGCGCCATGGCGGCGCACCAGGCGGCAGAGGCCCCCAATCTGCTGGCCTCCATCACCCCGGTACTGAAGCTGGTGGGGGCCGAGGCATTGATCATTGGACTCATTGCCCTGGCCCAGCGCGGCCTTTCCGCCCAGCAGGCGCTGCTGCGCGCGCTGCTGGGACAGAAGGTCAACGTCATGATTCTGGAAAAGGCCGGCACGCTGTCGCTTGGCCAGTTCGAAGACTCCGAGCTTTATGATCAGCTCACTCGCGCCCGCCGGGAAGCCTCCACCCGGCCGCTGGCGCTGGTCAATAAAACCTTCGGCCTGCTGCAGAACGCCATTTCGCTCGGCAGCTTCAGCGTGCTGCTGATCCAGTTCTCGCCCTGGGCGCTGCTGATACTGATCATTGGCGCTTTGCCGGTGTTTATCTCGGAAGCCAAGTTTTCCGGCGATGCCTTTCGCCTGTTTCGCCGCCGCTCGCCGGAAACCCGCATGCAGGGCTATCTGGAAACCGTGCTGGCGCGTGAAGACAGCATCAAGGAGGTCAAGCTGTTCGGCCTTGAAGGGCTTTTTCTCCAGCGTTACCGGGATATCTTCACCCGCCTGTTTGCCGAAGACCGCCGTCTGACTCTTCATCGTGAAAGCTGGGGATTCGTGCTTGGCCTGCTCGGCACGCTGACGTTTTACGCCGCCTACGCCTGGGTCGTGATCGAAACCATCGCCGGTGCGCTGACCCTTGGCCAGATGACCATGTACCTGATGGTGTTCAAGCAGGGCCAGTCGGCGCTTTCGGCAAGTTTGACCGCGATCAGCGGTATGTACGAAGACAATCTCTACCTCTCCAACCTCTACGAATACCTCGAGCAACCCACCGAGCCCGAAGGCGGTAGCCTGACCCAGGGGACATACCCAGGCGACGGGCTGCGCTTCGAGAACGTAAGCTTCGCCTACCCGGGTGGCAAGCAGGTACTTCAGAATATTTCCCTGCACCTGGCGCCGGGTCAGAGCCTTGCGCTGGTCGGGGAAAACGGCTCGGGCAAGACCACCCTGATCAAGCTTCTGACGCGACTTTATCAGCCTACCCACGGACGCATCCTGCTGGATGGTACTGACCTGCGCGACTGGGAAACCGGCGCGCTGCGCAGGCGCATCGGGGTCATCTTTCAGGACTTCGTGCGCTATCAGCTGCAGGTGGGCGAAAATCTGGGGGTGGGCGATACCCATGCGTTCAATGATGAGACACGCTGGCAGCAGGCGGCCCACTACGGCATGGCGGATAGCTTTATCGAAAGGATGCCCAAGGGCTACCACACTCAGCTTGGCCGCTGGTTCAAGGATGGTCAGGAGCTTTCCGGCGGCCAGTGGCAGAAGATCGCGCTCTCCCGCGCGTATATGCGCGAAGGAGCCGATATCCTGGTGCTGGATGAACCCACCGCCGCCATGGACGCCGCCGCGGAAGCCGACGTGTTTACCCGCTTTCGCGCACACAGCCGTGACAAGATGACGATTCTGATCTCCCACCGTTTCTCGACGGTGCGCAGCGCCGATATGATTCTAGTGATTGACCAGGGGCGCGTGCTGGAGCGCGGCACGCACGAAGCGCTTCTTGCGCTTGACGGCCGCTACGCGGCGCTTTTTCGACTTCAGGCGCACGGCTACCGCTAGAACAGCAAGTGAGCCATACGAGCTTGCAGAGGCATTGCCAAAGCGCCATATCAGGCGGCTTGGCGATACCCCCGCAGGGCCTTTTTCCCTTTGCGGGAGTAGCTGCCTTTTCCCTTCTTGGGCGTTTGCTGCTGCATCTTGAACATGGGGGTGCGCAGCTGCGCCTTGAGCGCGTTATCACGAACCTTGTGCGATTTCATGGTGACTCCTTCAGGGCGTTTTTCACGAAAGAAACGGCGCCTGCAAAGGCAGGCGCCGATTACGACCCGTAAACCCCGGCGGGGTTCCTGAGCGTTAAACAATATTACTCATCCCAGGCCGGGGCGAAATCCGGGTTGGCGATGCGCTCGCCGCGCTCGAGCCTGGCGATGTCCGCCATTTCGGCGTCGCTCAACGTGATCTCGAAGGCCTTGATGTTGCTTTCGATATTGCGCGCCTTGGTGGATGACGGAATGGTGATCATGTCGCGCTGCTTGATCCAGGCCAGGGCGACCTGCGCGGGCGTGACCTCATGGGCCTTGGCGATATCCTGGAGCACCGCGTCGTCCATCACCTTGCCGACGGCCAGCGGCATGAAGGCAGTGACCGCAATGCCCAGCTTTTCACAATGTTCGGCGAGTTTGCGGTTTTGCAGGAAGGGGTGCACCTCGATCTGGTTGGTGAGAATTTCCCCCTTGCCCAGAATCTCCACCGCCTGGTCGAGCTGGGCAATGGTGAAGTTGGAGACACCGATGTGGCGCGTCTTGCCCAGTTTCTTCAGTTCCTTGAGCGCCACCAGGTAATCCTTCATCGGCACTTCGTCATTCGGCGACGGCCAGTGGATGAGCAGAAGATCCACGTACTCGGTGCCAAGCTTTTCGAGGCTCTCGTCAACGCTCTCTTGCAGGCGCGTGGGCTCGAGGTTATCGAACCATACCTTGGTGGTCAGAAAGATCTCGCTTCGCGGCACGTCGCTGTCGCGGATGGCTTCACCGACGCTTTTCTCGTTGCCGTAGAACTGGGCGGTATCGATATGGCGATAGCCCGCCGCCAGCGCCGCATGAACGCTCTGCTTCAAGGTGGCGCCTTCAAGACGATAGGTACCAAAGCCGGGGTTGGGAATCGTGTTGTGCATCGTCAGCATCCTTTCCAATGAATAGCGTGTTAATCAACATGGGGTATGATGAAGCCTTCTTCAACCGCGGGCTTGAAACGCAATCGCCGGTTTTCGCCAGTTTGCGCTTTTAACCGTGTGTGACGCTATCAACGATAGTATCGTTACCATTTGCCTGCTAACAAAGACTCCTCGCCATGTCTCAAGTTGCACCGACGTCTGACGCGCCGCTAGTCCCCATTCATCGCCAGCCGGGGTTTTTGAGCTTTCTGCTCTCGCGCCTGGCGGCGGTCTTTGCCATGCAGATCCAGGCCATCGTGGTCGCCTGGCAGGTGTATGCCATCACCCGTGACCCGATGTCGCTGGCCTATGTAGGCCTTGCCCAGTTTCTGCCCATGGTGGTGCTGCTGTTGCCGGCAGGTGATGTCGTCGACCGCTTTCCACGCAAGCGCATTCTTCAACTGAGCTGGGCGGTTCAGGCGCTCTGCAGTGCACTGCTGTTGATGCTGGCCCAGGCCAATCACGGCCGTGTGACGGAGTTTTACGCGGTGCTGGCGCTGTTCGGCTGCGCCCGCGCGTTTACCGGCCCGACCCTGCAAAGCCTGCTGCCCAACATCGTGCCTCGCGCCCAGCTCGCCCAGGCCATTGCGCTTAACAGCTCGATCATGAAAGTGGCGGTCATCAGCGGACCGCTGCTGGGTGGCGTCCTTTACGCCCTGGGTGGCGGACGCCTCGCTTACAGCGTGTGCCTGGGCTGTTTTGTCATTGCGCTTGCCCTGCTGGTACTGGTGCCGGTGCGCTACGTCGAGAAGGCCAAGGCGCTTGAAAGCACGGCCTGGAAGCGTTTCTCTGCCGGCATTCGCTATATCCGCTACCAGCCGATCATCCTGGGAGCGATTTCGCTGGATCTTTTCGCGGTGCTGCTGGGCGGGGTGGTAGCACTGCTGCCTATTTACGCGCAGGAAGTGCTGCACGTGGGCCCGGAAGGGCTGGGCGCCTTGCGCAGCGCCATTGCGGTGGGGGCGCTTCTGATGGGGCTTTACCTGGGGGTTCGGGGTATCAAGCGCCGCGCCGGGCACGTGATGTTTGCCGCGGTGGCCGTGTTCGGGGTGGCGAACCTGGTGTTCGCCTTCTCGACGCTGTTCTGGGTATCGATGATCGCCATGCTGGTGGCGGGCGCGGCGGACATGATCAGCGTCTATGTGCGTACCACCGTGATCCAGCTGGCAACGCCGGATGAAATGCGCGGCCGGGTCAACGCGGTCAATATGCTGTTCATCGGCTCGAGCAACGAGCTGGGCGAGTTTCGCGCGGGCAGCATGGCCGCCGGAGTTGGCGTAGTGCCCGCCGCGGTGATTGGCGGCGTGGGCACGCTGGCGGTAGTCGGCCTGTGGATGCGCCTGTTTCCCTCGCTACGTCAGGTCGACCGCTTCGATGATGCTCGCTAGGCCGCTGGCATTGGCAGGACTCTGAGCCACCAGATTGACCACGCTGCCTACCAGAATGACGCAGGGCGAAGGCAGCGGGTGCTCGGCAAGGCGCTTGGGCATATCGGCAAGCGTGCCCACCAGTGCCTGCTGTTCGGGCAGGCTGGCCTTGGCTACCAGCATGATCGGCCAGTCATCGGGAAGCCCGGCCCCGCGCAGGCCTTCGCAGATGGCATCCACCTTGGAAAGCCCCATGTAGAACACCAGCGTTTCATCGCGCCGCGCCAGGGTCTGCCACTCCGGCGCCCCGCCTTCACGGCAGAGCTGGGCGGTAATGAAGCGCAGCTGCTGGGAGTGGCCCCGATCGGTCAGCGGAATGCCGAGGCTCGCCGCGGCAGCGGAGGCCGCCGTGATGCCGGGCACGATCTGGGCGGGCACGCCAGCCTCGGCCAGGGCGGCAAGCTCCTCGCCCATGCGTGCAAAAATTCCCGGATCACCGCCTTTCAAGCGCACCACCGACTTGCCGGCGGCGGCCAACTTGACCATCAGCGCACCGATATCCGCCTGAGGCATGCTGTGGTGCCCGCTGGCCTTGCCCACGTAGTAGCGCTCGGCAGAAAGCGGGATCAGCCCCAGCACGTCGTCGCCCACCAGGCGGTCGTACACCACGGCGTCGGCCTGCATCAACAGCCGTGCGGCCTTGAGCGTCAGAAGCTCCATGTCACCGCTGCCGGCGCCTACCAGGTAGACCTGACCGTGACGGCACTCGCCCTTGAGCTGCAGCGAAGGCGCGCTGGATGAGTGGCGCGGCGCACGCTGAAACGGCACGCAGCGCTGCACGAGGCGCATCACCACCTCAGGCCACTTCTGTGTAAGACGCTTGCTTGGCACGCGCATGGGAGCGCTCCTCTTCAATCAGGGATTTCAGTTCAGGCAGGCAACTGCCGCATTGGGTTCCGCAGGCAAGCCGTGCCCCCAGCGCCTCCACGCTGTCATCGCCCGCGCGAATGGCGTTCATGATGACGCTCTGGCCTACCTGATGGCAGCTGCATATTACCGGGCCAGTGTCGGCACCACCGTCATCGCTGCCTGCCAGCAGCCGTCTTCGGTGCGTATCGCTCAGCCGGGTATCATTGAACCGCGCCTGAAGCCAGGCAAGCCCCGGCAACTCACTCGGCGGGCCGACCATCAGCCACCAGCACAGCTTGCCCTGCGCCACCGCGGCGGCGCGCAGGCGGCCATTACCACCATCTTCACACCACAGCGTGGCCTGTTCCGGCAACCACGACGCCATCTGCGCCAGCCAGTCATCTATCGGCTGACGACCGGCAAGCTGCCAGCGCTGGCAACCCTGCATGGGCACCCGCGCCCAGTACTCGTACCGACACCAGGGAGGCGCGCCCACCGGGCTATTATCCCCCACCGGCTGAGCAATCAACAGCGTTGCCTCCCAGGCCGCTGCCAGCGGCGCCAGCGCCACCGCAC
Source organism: Vreelandella aquamarina (assembly GCF_020075495.1). GTDB lineage: Bacteria > Pseudomonadota > Gammaproteobacteria > Pseudomonadales > Halomonadaceae > Vreelandella > Vreelandella aquamarina_A. The sequence goes on along the minus strand of NZ_JABYQT010000003.1, from coordinate 429,597 downwards.
CGTGCTTGGCTTCCGGCTGGCCCGACACCGGGTCGGTAATCGCGGCAAGCATCGCCCCACTGCGCCCTGCGTTACTGAAGACGTCCGTCCAGTGCATGGGGATGAACACCTCGCCCCGGCGCTGGGCGTTGGAAATGCGCGCCCGGCCCCGGTACTCGCCGCTCGGGGCGGACAATACTGCCAGCTGCTGCGCCTCAATACCATAGCGCTCGGCATCATCCGGGTGGAGTTCGATGAACGGTTCAACGCGGTGATTCATCAACCGTGGTGCCCGCGCCGTGCGGGTCATGGTGTGCCACTGGTCGCGGATACGCCCGGTATTGAGGCGCAGCGGAAAGGCCGCGCTCAGCGCCTGCTCCGGGAGGCGCGGCGTGACGGCAATGAATCGGGCGCGCCCGTTGGGCGTGGCGAAGCGACCCTCTTCAAACAGCCGCGCCGTTCCGTGAGGTGCTGAATACGTCACCGGCCACTGAATTGGCGCCAGCGCGTCGTAACCTGCCCGTCCGAGCCCCGCAAGCCCCGAGATATCGAACAGCCGCTTGCCCTCTCCTTCATTTTCGTAGCCCGAGAGCCTGGCGTGCTCGTCGAAGATGTCGTGGGGGTGGGTGTAGGCGAATGCCTCCCCAAAGCCCAAGCGTTTGGCGGCTTCGCAGATGATCCACCAGTCGTGGCGTGCCTGCCCCGGGGCGGGCAGCAGGCCGCGCTGGCGTGAAATACGCCGTTCGGAGTTGGTCACCGTGCCATCCTTTTCCGACCACCCGGTGGCGGGCAGAATGATATCGGCGTAGGCCAGCAGGTCAGTATGAGCGGCACATTCGGAAACGATCACCAGCGGGCATTTTTCAAGCGCACGCCGCACGCGGGCGGCGTCCGGCAGGCTCACCGCCGGATTGGTGGCCATTATCCACAGCGCCTTGATCTCGCCACGCTCGATGGCCTCAAACAGCTCGATGGCCTTGTAGCCGGGCGCCTCGGGCAGCCGGGGAGTCAAGGTGTCCATCGCCCAGAAGCGCGTGACCCGTGCCAGCGCGCCGGGTGAGTGGTAATCCATATGCGCGGCCAGCTGGTTGGCAAGCCCCCCTACCTCGCGCCCGCCCATGGCATTGGGCTGGCCGGTGATCGAGAAAGGCCCCGCCCCCGGCAGACCGATCTTGCCACCTGCCAGGTGGCAGTTGATGATCGCGTTGCACTTGTCCGTGCCGCTGGACGACTGGTTGACCCCTTGGGAGTAGAGGGTGACCACGTGCAGCTGGCTTGCGAACCAGTAGTAGAAGGTTTCCAGACGCTCGGGGTCGATATCGCAGATGGCCGCCACGCGGTCGAGGTCAGTGTCGCGGGCGGTGGCCAGCGCGTCGTCGAACCCTTGCGTATGGCGCGCCAGATAGACGTTATCCAACTTGTGGTTTGCCGCCATCCAGGCAAGCAGGCCGTTGAACAGCAGCGCGTCGCTACCCGGCGCGATACCCAGGTACAGGTCGGCAATCTCGCAGCTGTCGGTCACACGTGGGTCGATCACCACCACGCGCATCAGCGGATTGCGCGCCTTGGCGACCTTCAGACGCTGATACAGCACCGGGTGGTTCCAGGCCAGGTTGGAACCGACCAGCACCACCAGCTCCGCCTCTTCCAGATCCTCATAGTTGCAGGGCACCGCATCGGCGCCCAGCGAGCGCTTGTAGGCCGCCACGGCAGATGCCATGCAGAGCCGCGAGTTGGTATCCAGGTGCGGCGTGCCCAGAAAGCCCTTAAACAGCTTGTTGGCCACGTAGTAATCTTCGGTGAGCAGCTGCCCCGAGAGGTAGGCGGCCACGGATTCAGCGCCGTAAGCCGTACGGGTTGCCTGCAGCCGCTCGGCAAGCGTGTCGAGTGCTGCCTCCCAACTGGTTGCCTTCCCATCTACCCAGGGCGTGGTGAGCCGGTCATGGTGGCCCAGGGTTTCGTGCAGCGCGGAGCCCTTGACGCAGAGCCGCCCGAAATTGGCCGGGTGGTCGCGGTCACCCTCGATACCGAGCGTGCCATCCTCGTTAAGCGTGGCGTTCACACCGCAGCCTACCCCGCAGTAGGGGCAGGTCGTGGCGGTACACGTCGAGCCTGTGGCCTGGGGCATACTGATTTCCTCCCGCTTAAAACGCAAAAGGCGTCCAAGCGAGCCTCATAAGAAGCCAGCCTGGACGCCGTTGTCTCAGGGACACCTGCACCGGTGCCAAATTTCGCACAAGCGGGGTCGGAGCACATTTGTTGATGGCATGTTGTCCCGGGGCATTAGCGTTGTTGTTTGCCCGTCAGACGCAATGATCACGTGTTGTTGTGCCGCTGAACCTGTCTGTGCCTTGTTGCTTGTTACATGACTAACTGCAAAGGCTGCGCCAACACTCGAAAATTGAAAATAAAGTTCAATATAAACATGGCATTAATCTTAAATAACTTTACGCCTACTTCCTCTTCAAGCCCCTCACCCTGGTGGTACTGGCTACTCACGGTGCACCCTTGCCCCCTAGCGCACCATTAGCGTGCGTCAGGCGCGTGGCGTCTTGCAATGCGAGCACTTGACCGCTCTGAATATTTACAACAAGCCTTTGATATGAATTGATAATTCAAGCAACCGCCGAACCTTGGCCAATAAATTGCCCCCTATAAAGTAGATAGGCAGGAGAGTAGATAACTTCAGCGTAGCGGGCAGCCAACGGTGGCTGTTCTGCGTTACCCCCCACAGGCGGGGTTGAGCTCAGCTGCCGGGCAATGGAGCCCCTGCAGGAATATTCAGGCGATACAGTCGCCCGGCTATCCCTGCAGGGGCTTTTTTGTCTGGCATTCCCGACGGCATAGCGGCTTGCATGGCCGCCGCGCAAAGAAGAAAGGAGCGACCCATGGAAACGACTTCCCGGTGCTCATCCCAAGACCACCTGGTAATCATAGGCAACGGCATGGCCAGCCATCGTCTGCTTGAGCAGGTGGTGAAAGCGCCCAACCGTCCTGTCCGTATCAGCGTGATGGGCGCAGAAACGTCGCCGGCCTACAACCGCATTCTACTGTCGCCGCTGCTGGCAGGCGAGATACAGCCTGAGGCGCTTTCACTGCGCGAGGCGGCCTGGTACGCCGAGCACGGCATCACGCTGTATCTGGACGAACGAGTCACTCATATCGACCGGGTTCGTCAGTGTGTAGTGACCTCTCGACGCACGCTCGCTTTTGATCAGTTGGTGATCGCCACCGGCTCCCGCCCTGCCCTGCCCGATGTGCCAGGCATGGCTCTAGAAGGCGTGCACGGGTTTCGCACCCTGGAAGATGCCGACACGCTTGCCGATATTGCCACTCGAGGTGGGCAGTGTGTGGTGATAGGCGGCGGCCTGCTGGGCCTGGAAGCCGCCGAAGGGCTTCGAAAGCGCGGCGCTGATGTCTGCGTCATTCAGCGCGGCAGGCAGTTGATGAACCGCCAGCTCGACGGCACCGCTGCCCGGATGCTGGAAGCTGCGCTGACCAGACGCGGTTTGACGATTCATACCCAGGCGCAGCTCAGCCACCTTGAAGACGACGGGCACGGCCATGTAGGCGCGGTGGTCCTCGAGGATGGGCGGCGCCTGTCCGCCCAAAGCGTGGTCGTGGCCGCGGGCATTACACCCAATGCGGAACTCGGCATTGAAGCCGGCCTTGAAACCCGCCGCGCCATTCTGGTGGATAACACCCTTGCCACCTCCGACCCGCGAATCCATGCCATCGGCGAGTGCTGCCAGTTCGAGCAGCACACCTACGGGCTGGTAGAGCCTATCTGGCGCCAGGTGGAAGTACTTGTCGATGTCCTGTGCGGTAAAGGCCGTGCCCGTTACCGCGAGGCGCCCACCGCCACCAAACTCAAGATAAGCGGTATTGCCCTTTACGCGTTTGGCCCCACCGAAGCCAGCGCCGAGCACGAGGTGCTTAGCTACCGCGACCCGGAAAGCGGCGACTACCGGCGCCTGCTGCTGCGCAACGACCGGCTGGAAGGCGCCGTGCTGTACGGCGATACCCGCATGGGGCCGTGGTACTTCGCCCAGGCGCTGGCAAACACCGATCTCGAGGCCTGCCGTCAGGCACTGCTGTTTGGTGAAGCCGATGCCGATGCCCTGCTCCATCCTGATACCCCGCCATCCCCCTCAACGACGCTGGAGGCAGCTTAGCCATGTCCACTTCTTCTAAACGCCACGTGGTGATTGTCGGTAACGGCATGGTCGGCCACCACCTGGTCGAACAGTTGATCGAAAGCGGCGCGCTGGCGCAGATGGATGTCACCGTGTTCGGCGAAGAGCGCCACCGCGCCTACGACCGCGTGCACCTTTCCGAGTACTTCAGCGGCCGTGATGCCGAAGCACTCGCCCTGTGTGACGCCGACTACTACGCAAACCACGGGGTAACCTTCAACAGCCGCGAAGCGGTGACATCCATCGACCGCGCGGCCAAGACCCTGACCACCGAGCGGGGTGACTACCCCTACGACCAACTGGTGCTGGCTACCGGCTCCTACCCGTTCGTGCCGCCCATCCCTGGCAACGACCGCGACGGCTGCCTGGTGTACCGCACCCTGGACGACCTGGATGCCATTCGCGAGGCGGCGCAACGTGCCGCAACCGGCGTGGTGGTGGGCGGCGGCCTGCTGGGTCTGGAGGCAGCCAATGCGCTGCGCGGCCTGAATCTGGAAACCGCCGTGGTCGAATTTGCCTCACGCCTGATGCCCATGCAGGTGGATGCCGAGGGCGGCGAGCTGTTGCGCGAGAAAATCGAGGCCCTCGGCGTGCAGGTACTGACCGAGCGGGCTACGGCGCGCATCGAGGATGGCGACGCCAGCCGCCACCGCATGGTGTTTCAGGATGGCAAGGTGCTGGAAGCCGACCTGATCGTGTTCTCGGCGGGCATTCGTCCCCGCGATCAGCTGGCCCGGTCCTGCGGCCTGGACGTCGGCGAACGCGGCGGTGTGGTGATCAACGACCAGTGCCAGACCAGCGACCCGGACATCCTCGCCATTGGCGAAGTTGCGCTCTGGAGTGAGAGCATTTTTGGCCTGGTGGCACCGGGCTACCAGATGGCCAAGACCGCGCTTTCGACGCTCACCGGCGGCGACGCTGCCTTTGCCGGCGCCGACATGAGCACCAAGCTCAAGCTTCTAGGTGTGGATGTAGGCTCGATCGGCGATGCCCACGGCAATCAAAATCCCGGTGCGCGGATGTTTCGCTATCTGGACCCGCTGACCCAGGTCTACCGCAAGATGGTGGTTACAAGCGACGGCAAAAAGCTCCTGGGCGCCATGCTGGTGGGTGATAATAGCGCCTACGATACCCTGCTTCAGTACTACGCCAATGGTATCGAATTACCCAAGGAGCCCGCTTCGCTGATTCTGCCGCAAAGCGGCGCGGCCCCCACACTTGGCCCGGACGCGCTACCGGCCACCGCCATGATCTGCTCGTGCCACAACGTTACCAAGGCCAGTATCTGCAGCGCCATTGAGACAGGCGCCAGCAACTTGGGCGCGGTAAAAAGCGATACCCGCGCCAGCACCGGCTGCGGCGGCTGCGCTTCGCTTTTGAAAAGCGTGGTGGACCATGAGCTGACCGCCCGCGGTGTCGAGGTGGACACATCCCTTTGCGAGCACTTTGCCTATACCCGCCAGGCCCTTTACGACATCGTGCGTGTAGAGGGTATCAAGACCTTCAGCGAACTGATCGAAAAGCACGGCGCGCCGGGGGCTCACCACCTGGGCTGTGATATCTGCAAGCCTGCCGTGGGCTCCATTCTTGCCTCCTGTTTCAACGAGCCGATTACCGACGCCGCCCATATTCCGCTGCAGGATACCAACGACACCTTCATGGCCAATATGCAGAAAAACGGCACTTATTCGGTGGTACCGCGCATTGCCGGGGGCGAAATCACGCCGGAAAAACTCGTGGTGCTTGGGCAGGTAGCGCAGAAGTACGACCTGTACACCAAGATCACCGGCGGCCAGCGGATCGACCTGTTCGGTGCCCGGCTCGAGGATCTGCCGGATATCTGGGGCGAGCTGATCGACGCCGGTTTCGAAACCGGCCACGCCTACGGCAAGTCGCTGCGCACGGTGAAGTCCTGCGTGGGCAGCACCTGGTGCCGCTACGGCGTGCAGGACAGCGTGGGCATGGCGATCAAGCTCGAGAATCGCTACAAGGGCCTGCGCGCACCGCACAAGATCAAGTTCGGCGTTTCCGGCTGCACCCGCGAATGCGCCGAAGCGCAGAGCAAGGATATCGGTATCATCGCCACCGAGAATGGCTGGAATCTCTACGTGTGCGGCAACGGCGGCATGCGCCCGCGCCACGCCGAGCTCTTCGCCACGGATCTTGACGACGAAGCCCTCTACCGCACCATCGACCGCTTCCTGATGTTCTACGTGCGCACCGCCGACCGTTTGCAGCGCACGTCCGTCTGGCGGGAAAACCTCGACGGCGGGCTGGAGTATCTGAAAGAGGTGATTCTCGATGACAGCCTGGGCATGGGCGAGGAACTGGAGCGCCAGATGCAAACCGTGGTGGATAACTATCAGTGCGAGTGGGCAGGCGCCATCAGCGACCCGGACAAGCTCAAGCGTTTTAGAAGCTACGTCAACAATGCTCGTCCGGACCCGGCCATCATCATGACCTCCGAGCGCGGCCAGCGTCGGCCGGCCTGACCACACCCACCTGAGGACACCTCATGACCGCTACCGCAATGAAACACTCCTCTTTCACACACGAAGGCCAGCAGGCCAGCCAGAAACTGTGCCGCAAGGCCGACCTGGTCGCATTTTCCGGCGTTGCCGCCTGGCTGGAAACGCCCAAGGGCCCGAGGCAGATCGCGCTGTTTTACCTGCCGGGCTACCCGCGCGAGCTGTATGCCATCGACCACCACGACCCGTTCTCCAATGCCAACGTGATTGCCCACGGCATAGTGGGCGATATAAAGGGCGCCGCCGTGGTGGCCTCTCCGCTCTACAAACAGCACTTTCGCCTGGAGGACGGCCAGTGCGTGGAAGACGACAGCGTCACGCTATGTACCTGGAGAGCTGAATTCAAGGGCGACGCCGTGTGGATCGTGGGGTAGGTGGTTTGCCCCGTTGCCATCAGGCGGCGGGGGCAACCGATGCGCCCTGAATGGCGTGTTTCTCCAGCAGGCGTGCCACTTCGCCCTCGGCCTTCATCTCTTCAATGAATGCCGAGAGAAACGCCGCTGCTTCCGGTGGCCGGTTCTTCGGCACGCCCATGGCCTGCTGAATGGTCATGAAGTGACCGGGTAGCAGCCTCATACCGCCAAACGTCTCGATGCCCGCCTCCAGCTGCTGCTTGACGCCGGCGGCGATATCCAACTGATGTTCCCTGAAGAACTCCACCACCTCTGGCGACGTGGGTGCGCGCACCAGCTCGGCGTGTTGTATGGTGCGGCTCAGGTAGAGATCATAAGCGCTGCCCTTGCCCACCACGATGCGCTGCCCCGGGCGGTCGACCTCTTCTTGATCGGTAATTGGCGACTCCTCGCGCACCAGATAGTAGCCTTCGATCAGCACATAGGGCGCCGTAAACTCGATGCTCTCGCCCCGCTTAGGGTCGAGCGCAAAAAATCCCATGTCGGCCTTTTCACCGCTCACGACGTCGACGGCCTCGCCGGCGGACGCGTATACCTGCAGTTCGAGTTCGACTTCCAGTCGCTGCGCAATCCGTTTTGCCAAGTCGACCGACACCCCATATGGCTGCTGCTCGGCGTCGAGCCCTGCCAGGATCGGATTGCCGACATTGATGGTAGCGCGCAGCACGCCGGTGGGGGCCATTATCTTTCTCATCATTGATGCTTCGCTCATCTATCTGCTCCCTGAAACGCGCGGTAACGCCTTGTGTGCGGGCTTAAAAAAACGCCGCCCAAGGGCGGCGCGACTGCAAGGGTATCGGTCAATCAGTCTTTGAGAAAATCGATCAGCGCCTGGTTGAACTCCTCGGCGTGAGTGGCGTTGATCGCATGAGGGCCGCCCTCGATCACATGCGTCTGAGCCTTGGGCAAAAATTCGGCGGCGCGCTTGCCGCTGACGTCGAACGGCACGATCTTGTCACCATCGCCATGAAGAATCAGGGTCGGCACGTCGATCTTGGGCAGGTCTTCGCGGAAATCGGTATAGCTGAAAGCCTTGACGCACTCGTAGGTGGCCAGGGGCGAAGCGAAAGCGGCAATATCGCGATGGTAACGCCGGTTTGGCTCGCTGATCAGGTCGCTACGCGACTCGGTCGAGAAGAAATCCTTGGTAAAGTCTTCCAGAAAGGCAATACGGTCGCCGCTGACGCCGGCCAGAAAACCCTGGATGGTGTCGTCATCCAGCCCCCCGTCCGGGTTATCGTCTGCCTTGTAGAGATAAGGCGGAACGGCGGCAGCAAATACGCCCTTGGTAACCCGGCTAGAGCCGTAACTTGCAAGGTAGCGTGCCACTTCACCGCCGCCCATGGAGAAGCCCACCAGCGTCGCATCGTGAAGATCGAGCGTATCGATCAGCTTTTTCAAATCGGCGGCCAGCGTGTCGTAGTCGTAGCCGCCATCTGCCTGGGTGGACCAGCCAAACCCGCGGCGATCATAGGTAATGACCTTGTAGCCCGCTTTTACCAGGGCAGGTACCTGCTTTTCCCAGGAACGGCCGCTCAACGGCCAGCCGTGAACCAGCACCACGGGCTTGCCTGCTCCATAGACCTCGTAATAAAGCTCTACCGGCGTACCCTGCTCCGTGCCGACGCTCAGCATAGGCATCGTTAAACCCTCCTGTTGGCTTAATGATTATCAATGACCTGCCTTGAGGTTAGTACAGTACAGCGGCAGGTACCAAACTCACCTGGCCGCTTGACTGGCCTGGGCGTGCATCATGCGCACTCCACTTCCTGTCTCAATACGCAGCGGTACACCAGACAGTCCAGACGCCTATCGGCGACCCGAGCATGGTCTGGAAGCTTGTCCACCGCATCAAACCCCGCCTTTTCGAGCACTCTTCTGGATGCCTGGTTCTCCACGGATACGACCGCCGTCAGGGTCTCCAGGCCATACATGCAGCGAGCTTCTTTCATTAGATGCTTGAGCGCTTTCTGGGCGATCCCCTGCCCACAGGCACACGCGGCCAACCGATAGCCGATACTGGCATTTTCACCATCGATATCGCGCAGATTGGCCCGGCCGATCAATACGCCCTTGTGCCGAATCAGCAACGGGCTCATACGCCCCTGGGCGTTCAGGGCCAGGCAGTCGATGATGTGTTGGGACACACCATGAGAAGAGTAGAACTGCTCCTTGCGCGCCTCGATATGCTGCTCGAACCATGCCCGCTCTGCCGTCTCGAATGCCAGCAGCTCGAAGGCATCTTCCGGTGTCAGCAGGCTAAAGGTTAAATCCCTGCCGTGGCGGTTACGTTCATCTCTGCGTGAATACATCGCCGTTCGTCCTTGTTGGCGCCACTATCATTAGTGAATGGGTCGTCAATATTGCTATGCTTTTGCGCTCGACCAATGGCGGCGGAGCCACCTTTCATGAAAACAGAAACACGTACGCTGGCCTTTTCCGCCCTCATGGCGCTCATGATCGGCAGTGCGGGTATTATCGCGACGCTCGCTTCCCACTCCCAGGCCATCTTGCTGGATGGTTTATTCAATCTTATATACTTTAGTGTAGCGTTGGTGACTATCAAGGTCAGCAAGCTGGCGAGCCGCCCGGATAGCGAATCCTACCCGTTTGGTTACAGCTATTTCGAGTCGCTGGTCAATCTATGTAAAGGACTCTTGATTCTGGGGGTCTCGCTCTTTGCTCTGGTGGACGCCATCGTTGCCCTGCTTACCGGCGGTCGCGAGATTGCCGCTGGCGTAGCGGTGATCTATGCGCTGTTTGCAACACTTGCCTGCTCGCTCACCGCCTGGGTGATGCATCGCAGCCAGCGCTATGTGCAAAGCCCCCTGGTAGCCGCCGACAGGCTCAACTGGATGGTCAACAGCCTTATTTCCGCCGCCGTGCTTGTCGCCTTCTGCCTGGTCATGCTCTTTGAGAAGCTGAACTTCGTTTCGCTGGTACCCTATATCGACTCGATGCTGGTGGTCGCGGTGGTCCTGCTGTGCCTGGGTGTTCCCGTGCGCATGGCCTCTCAGGCGCTGAAAGAGCTGCTCAACAAGACGCCCGAAGAAGCCATCGCGGTGCCCGTCCGCGAAGCCATCAAGCAGGCGCTGGCCGACACGCATACCCTTGAAGTGCGGGTACGCATGGTGCGCCCTGGCCGGCTTCTGTATGTCATGGTGCACGCGGTAATGCCCGAGGGCAGCGCCTGCGATTCGCTCAAGCGCCAGGACGCGCTGCGCGCACGTATCGATGATGAAGTGCGCCGCTGCCACTCGCCGGTGGTGTGCGATGTAGTGTTTACCGCCAGTACCCACTGGGCAGCGCCTTCCTGCGGGCTCTTGATCGATCAGCACACAAGTACTGCCTAGCAGCTGCTCTCACTGGCACGCCGCCCATACACGTATCGGGTTTAAAAGCAGAAGGACGCCCACGGGCGCCCTTCTTGCTACAACGCATGCCCCGACGCATTCAGGCATCATCTGGCTCCAGCCGATAGACACCGCCATCCTCTTCATCCGTGACTAGATAGAGAAAGCCATCGGGGCCTTGTCGCACATCGCGAATGCGCCCGATGGTATCTGTCAGCAGCATTTCTTCGTGGGTGACGCTGTCACCGTCAAGTACCAGGCGGTGCAGTTGCTCACGCTTGAGGGACCCCACGAACAGGTTGTTCTGCCATTGAGCCACGCCGTTGCCGGTATAAAACGCCATGCCCGAAGGAGCAATGCTCTCTTCCCAGACATGGACAGGCGGCGTTATACCGGGCGCCTCGGTACCCAGGCCGATATGGGCATCGGTAGTGTATTCCGTGCCAAAGGCAATCATGGGCCAGCCGTGGTTATTCCCCGCCTCTACATGATAAAGCAGGTCGCCGCCGTTGGGGCCATGGTCCACCGCCCACAGCTCTCCGGTTTCAGGGTGAAGCGTCAGCCCCTGGTTGTTGCGATGGCCGTAGGAGAAAATTTCCGGGCGCAGATTGCCCGGCGCAATACCGATAAACGGATTGTCAGGGTGGGCGCCGCCCTCTTGCTGAAGCCGAATCATCTTGCCACCCGGGTTGGTCAGATCCTGAGGCAGGTTTTGTACGTTTCTATCGCCAATGGGGAAGATGATCTCGCCATTGCCGGGAAATACGATACGCGACCCGTAGTGCGCGCCTGGATGGGTGCGCGGGACCTGCGTATACAGCGTTTCGACATCGCTCAAGGCGCCGTTTTCGACATCGATGCGCGCCCGCCCCACGGCAAGGCCCGTGCCGTAATCCGGCTCGTAGGTGCTGAATGCACGCGGGTCGCCCGGGCTTGAAAAGGTGAAATAGATCCAGCCATTGTCTTCGTAGTCAGGGTGAACGGCGACATCAAGCAGCCCGCCCTGCCCGCCTCCCTCCACCGGCGTTTCATCGTTGGCCGAGCTGGCGATATTGGGCAGATTGCCAAGCTCCATCACCTCCTGGTCATCGATCAGGTGCAGGCGCCCCGGGCGCTCGGTCACCAGCATTCGGCCATCGGGGAGCCAGGCCACGGCCCAGGGATGTTCAAGACCGGATACCACCCGTACGACCTTCAGTCTGGCCTCTTCGCTTTCGTAGCCATCTTCGATGACATCGCTGCCTGCCTGTACATCGGCATACGTGGCACCGGATACGCCCAGTAGCATGGCGGCCCATGCGCCACGGACAAGAGGTTTTGGAAAAAGATTGGCTTGTATCTTCTGCACAGCTGCACTCCTCGCTTGGCAATCACGTTGACGCTGGCTTACCGCCTCCTTAATCCAGATTAGAAGGATTAGAGGAAACGGCAACAGAATGCAGAACTTTATTGCGCAATTTATTTATAATAGCGTGTTTATTAGCTATTTAACGAATATATTAGGTTGATTATAAACTTAAGCTTCTTTTCATTAGTATATTATTGTGAGGAGCTTGAGTGGCTTGGTATACCGATTGTGCTGACAGGATGCCTTTACTTTAAACCTTGGGTTAGTGTCTTGTGATTGCCAACAGGAGTATATAAAAGCCCGATTATGAGCCCATGTATACGTTTTTCAGGTTAACACAAGCATCATTACCTCTTCGTTTATTGTGACGTCATTTACTTATTGGTTTAAAACGAAGATAAATCAGTTAATTGCTCACCTGGCTGAAAGCTATCAGGCATTGGTCCTGCCGCGCCATCCTTGACCTTACGGCAGAGTGAACATTAAAAAGACACCAAAAATTACATATGCTATGTCTGATTGCGGTATTGGGCGTAGGTATCCCTTGCCCGGCTAAGATGCTGGTGCATCTTTTGTCGGGCGGCATTTGCGTCTCTTGCCAGGATGGCTACAAGGATGTCAGCATGCTCTTCCTGCACCCGCTTCAAGTAACGTTGAGACGAAAGTGGATTGATATCATTACTCATCAGCTTAGCGCGAGGAATTACGTTATGGCTCCACTGCTCGTAGAATGATTTGAAAAAAGGGTTCTTGGTCGCTTGTGCAATGGCGAAATGAAAAGAATAGTCTTCCTCCCTTGCTTGGGCGTTTGCTGTATAAACCTTTATGAATTTCTGATGCTGAAGTTCCAGATTCTCTTTATCCTGTGCATCATATCGCAAAGCAGCAAGCTCCGCTGCTGCTGGCTCCAATGTTAGGCGTAACTCCAGAAGATAGAGAATGTCCTCGACAGTTGTGGGATTAACTCGTTCCGCCGGACGTGCTTCCACTTTAGAGGCGCGTAAAATTGTCGTTCCCACTCCACGACGTGTCTCTACCAAACCCAATGATTTGAGGTGCGTAATCGCTTCACGTATGACCGTACGGCTGACGCCAAAAGATTCGCAAAGACTGTTCTCGGTCGGGAGCTTATCACCTACGGCCACATTACCTTGAGTAATCAAGGTTTCAAGTTGATCAGCCACATGTACAGACAAGCTACCTGGTTGAGAAACCCTGTTTATCTTAAAAGGTATTTCCAGAGGCGTTTGAGTAGTCATTCCAAAACCCTTAATGAATATTAAACATGAAATTCTTATCGATAAAATTGATTGCAATATCGACAAGTAAAGATTGCAAGCCCACTAGCGATTCATAAAAAAAACAATATTTATATATTCCTTGCATTCCCAAGCGTCATAAAATCAAAGTCAATCAAAGGATTCGCAGACAGCCCTGAGACGTAAAACCTTTTTAAGGTCTTGATGCAAACAATTTAATCAAACCAATTACATTTACACTGGTAGAACTATTTAGCAAGTTCAAGAATTGCCTGCCATTGATCGTCGTCAATATTTATGGGCTGAGGACTTCGACGATCGTGAAACGTCGACTCTCCAGGCCAACGAACCGTCCGATGCCGATCAGCGGGTTTGGCTTCTTTAAGATGAGATTGGATTCCCTCGACAATAGCATCGCAGGCTGCTTGACCACCGAGCTGCCTTGGATCAAATACCATGAAGATTTGACAGCTACCGCCACCGCTCCCTTGTTGCACCTTATCAATCTCATGACTTGCGCGGCCCTGAGCCAGTAGTGCTGCCAGCGCATCCAGTAGTATGGCTAACCCTGAACCTTTCCAATAGCCGGCTGGCAACAGACGGCGAGTAGCCGCGATAGCGGCTGGATCACGACTGAGTTCTCCATGCTCATCGAACCCGCCATCAACCGGCAGCTTTTCCCCCTTCAACAGGGTGGTCTGAAGCTTCCCGTAAGAAAACTGAGACATCGCCATATCGAGCACTAGCGGACCCTCGCTATGAGGAACGCCCATTACCAGAGGATTGTTTCCGATAGATTGAGAGCTAGCCCCCCAAGCCGGCATGCACGATTCGGTATTAGTCCACATTATAGTAGCAAATCCTTGCTCTACGGCATGCCAGCCATAGCTTCCCCCGCGCATCCAGTGAGTGGTATTGCGCAAAGCCACCAACCCCATTCCATGCTCTCTCGCCAACTCAATGGCACGCTCCGTGGCATGAAGTGCATTAATGATGCCAATTCCCATATTGCCATCCAGAACCTCAATAGCTCCTAACGACTGAACAGGGGTGGGTAAAGCTTCAATATCGATGAAGCCTCGTTTCACGAAATCGATAAACCTCGGGGCTCTTCCTATACCATGAGAATGAACACCATCGCGCGTACTGTCAGCATGAATACGCGCGCAGGTTCCGGCGCGCTCCTCGCTCAAGCCGGCCTTTAAAAACGCTTTTTCGATGGTCCTACATAATGTTGCATGATTGACTTTAACCATAGCATCACCCCAAATATCATACATATTATTTTAAATTTAGTTTTTAGACATGCACGCTGCTATCCGTCTTTCGTCGCTAGCACTAAAAAGCCACCCGTAGGTGGCTTCTGTAGCAGTCATGCCGTTTTCGCAAACCGCTTACTGCTCGCGCTTGCCATCGACCAGACGACGCAGCTTCAGCGGATTATCGTTCTTGATCGCCTTTGGAAGCAGCGCCTCGGGCAGGTCCTGGTAACATACCGGACGCAAGAAACGATAAATCGCTGCGGTACCTACGGACGTCGTGCGCGAATCGGAAGTGGCCGGGAACGGGCCGCCGTGAACCATGGCATCGCAGACCTCAACGCCTGTCGGCCAGCCGTTGATCAGAATACGGCCTGCCTTGCGCTCGAGCGTCGGCAGCAGGTTACGCGCCGCTTCCAGATCGGCATCGTCCATCTGCAGAGTGGCCGTCAACTGCCCTTCGAGGTGCTCGGCGACCTGCTTGAGTTCTTTCTCGTCGGCGCACTCGATCACCAGCGACGTGGAACCAAACACTTCGTCCTGCAACGCTTCGTTATTCACGAAGTCCTGCGCACTGGTCGTGAACAGACCGGTCTGGCACTGGTTCGGCGTTTCGCCTACTTGCCCACGCGCCACTTCTTTTGCCTTGCCGCTCTCCTGAAGATTCTTGACGCCGCTTTCATAGGCCTCAAAAATTCCCGGTGTCAGCATGGTTTGAGCCGGGCTCTGCTTGACGGCGTCGGCGGCCGCCTCGATGAAGGCATCCAGACCTGCGCCCTTGATGGCAATCACGAGTCCCGGGTTGGTACAGAACTGGCCTGCGCCCATGTTGAGCGAGCCAACGAAGGCCTTGCCCATCTCGGCACCGCGCGTCTTGAGCGCTTCGGGTAGCGGGAAAACCGGGTTGATCGAGCTCATTTCGGCGTAGAACGGGATCGGTTCCGGGCGAGACTGGGCGGCATTCCAGAGCGCCATACCGCCGCTGCGCGACCCGGTGAAACCCGCTGCCTTGATGCGCGCATCCTTGACCAGCGCCGTACCGACTTCGCGACCCGAACCGAACATCAGTGAGAACACGCCTTCCGGCAGGCCACATTTTTTAACCGCGGCCTGAATCGCGCGGCCGACCAGCTCGCCGGTACCCGGGTGAGCGGCGTGCGCCTTGACGATGACCGGACAGCCCGCGGCGAGCGCAGACGCCGTGTCGCCACCGGCAACGGAGAAGGCCAGAGGAAAGTTGCTGGCACCGAAGACCACGACCGGGCCCAGCGCGATGTGGCGCTGACGCAGATCGGCGCGCGGCATCGGCTGACGATCCGGCATGGCCGGGTCGATGCGCACATCCAGCCACTCGCCGGCGCGAACGGTCTTGGCGAACATGCGAAGCTGGCCGCAGGTACGCCCACGCTCGCCCTGAATACGCGCCTGGGGCAGGCCTGATTCGGCGACGGCACGTTCGATCAGCGCATCGCCCAGCGCTTCGATTTCATCGGCGATGGTTTCGAGAAACGCCGCGCGATCTTCAAGTGACGTTTCGCGATACGTATCGAAAGCGTCCCACGCAAGCTGGCATGCCTGATCCACCTCGGCCTGTGTTCCGCCAGCATAAGCGGGTTCCAGACGCTCGTTGGTAGCAGGGTTGATAGCCTGAACAGCGTCACGAGAGCCCTTGACGGCTTTCTGTCCAATGAGCATTTCACCTGTAAGATTCATCTTGCCTCCTGCGATGCGAGTGGTTTATCTGGCTACCTGACCTCAAGCAGGCAGCCCCTGCGAGCTTTCGCTCCCCCTTGCGCCTTGAGGACACAAGTCGAACTCGATACCAATGGCATGTCACCAGAAAGGTTAACACACCACCGGGGGGGCTTTACGAGACCTAAGCGCTGCCCTCATCGGCGGGCGTGCGCTGCTGGTTGGAGCGGTAGTTCTGCCAAAGAGTCAATGCAAGTAGCCCAAAGGCTACCACCAGAAAGGCTACGCTGATCGGTCGGGTGAAAAAGGGTGTCCAGTCGCCCTGAAACGATTGCAGACCCCGGCGCAGGTTCGCCTCGGCGATCGGCCCCAGAATCAGACCCAGAATGACGGGGGCGGTGCCAAAGTTGTAACGGTTGAGAAAATATCCCAACACACCAAAGCCCAGCATCAGGTAGAGGTTGAAGACATCCCCATCGACCCCGTAAACGCCGATGAAGCAGAACACCAGAATGGCCGCTAGAAGCTGCTTTCTCGGCACCATCAATACACGGATGAACAACTTGATACCCAGGCACATGATCAAGAGCATGAAGATGTTCGCCATCAGGTAGGCGAGAAAAATGCCGTAGACCGTGCCGCTTTGATCGGCGAAGAGCAAAGGCCCGGGCGTGATACCCTGAATCATCAAGCCGCCCAGCAGTACGGCCGTTGCCGCCTCGCCGGGAATCCCCAGGGCAAGCGTGGGAATCAGCGCGCCGCCTAGTAATGCGTTATTGGCACTCTCTACGGACACGATACCCGAGGCGTGGCCTTTACCGAACTTTTCGGGTGTTCGGGAGAAGCGCCGCGTTTGATCATAAGCGACCAGCGAGGCAATACTGCCCCCGGCGCCGGGAATGGGCCCCACGACCGACCCCGACACCACCCCGATCACGACGGCCTTCCAGTGCCTGAGAGTCTCGATAAAGCGCGGGCGAGCAATATCGATACGATGGGTGCTCTCCTGCATGCGCTCGCTCGGGTCGTACTCGAAGGTATCCTTGAGCACTTGCGCCACCGCAAACAACCCAATGAGCGCCGGCAACAGATTGACGCCGGTCAAAAGCGACAACTCATTGAACGTAAAGCGGTCGACCCCCGTGATCGGATCGGTACCGATCGTCGAGATAAAAAAACCGATGATACCCGCGATGAGCCCCTTGATGAGCGACTTGCCGGCCACCGAGGCAATGATGACCAGACCGAAAATACTCAGGGAGAAATATTCGGCCGGGCCGAAGCGCAGGGCAAATTCGGCAATCGGCGGTGCGAGCAGGCTAAGGATCACCATACTAGCGACGCCACCGAAGAAAGAAGCAACGATGGCAAGGCCGAGCGCGCGTCCCGCCTCGCCTTTCTGCGCCATGGGAAAACCATCGAAGGTGGTGGCCACCGACGAAGGCGTGCCGGGAATGTTCAACAGAATGGCGGGGATCGAGCCACTGGCACCTGCGCCACACAGCGCGCCCAGCAGCATACCGATACCCGCCACGGGGGGCATACCGAAAGTCACGGGCAAGAGCAGCGCAATCGCCATTGCCGAGGTCAACCCCGGCAGCGACCCCATGACAATACCTAACAGCGTGCCGCCGGCAATCGCCAACAGGGTACTTAGCTGTAGCACCATTCCCAAGCCGTCGAGATAACCGGAAATCATGTAAGCCTCCTGAATATCAAATCAAGGATGTCCGGTCACGTCGGGAGCGGAATTTGAAAGAGATCGGTGAACACGTAAAAAATGGCGCCCGCCAGCACTACCGAGAAAACAAGCGCAAACAGGAGAGACAACCCTTTCTGGGCGGCCGATAGAGTCGACCACGCCCCACTAATGAGCGCCAGCCCCATCACACAGAAAAAGGTAAAGAGCGCCGTGCTGGCGATATACCCCAAGCGCTCGAACGCGTAGATATAAGCGACGAGCAGGACAATGGCGAAGCACCACTGAGCGATACCGCGCACCGGATTGACGGCGGCCGCTTTACTGCCCTCGCTACCGGCACGCCGCCACTCCTGCAAATCCTTGATCAGGCATGGAATGGCCAGTATGAAAACGAGCCCCGAGAGCAGTTTTGGAAAAAAGGCGGCGGAAAGATCGCCGGGTATTTCGATGTTGGGTAATGCAGAAGCCGCTACGAACGCGCTTGCTGAAGCAATCAACAGGAAAAGATTGAATAAAGGCTTTCCAATATCACGTTCCATACCAGTACCTAGTAACGTTTGTAGCTAAATGGAAGCACCGAGAATGACGGCCCTGCCAGGCACGCCGCGCCTGACAGGGCCGTCGTACCACCCTTATTTGGCCAGATCACCCGCCGCTTCACGCATGACCGCGGCCGACTCGTCGATGAAGGCATCGAGCTCTTCACCATAAAGCGGTGCCAGCTCCGTTCCCAGATTGTTCGCCGTTTGCTCGTAGGAGCCGTCTTCGACGATTTGCTGGATCGCGGCGACCCACGCCTCTTTTACTTCCTCGGGCAGGCCTTTCGGACCCACGATGCCGCGCCAAACGGTCAGCGTCAGATCAAAACCGGACTCCTGGAACGTCGGCACATCCGGCAGGTTTTCGCTACGCTCGGCGTAAGTCGTGGCAAGCGCGTTCAACCGGCCCGAATCGAGCGCCGAGCGAAGTTCGGCGCCCCCCAGAACGACCGCTTCGACGTGACCACCCATGGCAGCGGAAATCGCCTCGGACCCGCCCGGGTAGGGAATCAGGTTGAAGGTCGCCCCGGTACGGTTGGCAATGGCGTTGGCCGTGATGTAAGCCGAAGAGCCGACACCGGAAGACCCCACACGAATGGAGTTGGACGACGCCGCTTCGATCAGGCTTTCGATATCCTGATAGGGGCTGTCGCTACTCACGGCGACCAGATAGGGCTCCTCGACGATTTTAGCAATGAAATCGAAGTCGTCGTGGGTGAACGCGACGTTACCCATCGCCTCGAGGGTCAGCATCGCGTTGCTGGCCGCCAGCAGCGTGTAGCCATCGGCTGGCGAGGCAACGGCGCGCGACATACCGACCGCGCCACCGCCGCCGGCGATGTTACGAATGACCAGCGTACCATCCAGCTGCTCTTCGACCAGCGGCTGAAGCGCGCGCACGAACGTATCGTTACCCCCACCGGCCGAGAACGGAACGATCATGCTGATATTCTTGGTCGGGTAATCGGCAGCTGCCTGGCCTGCGACGACCATGCCAATGGCAAGCGTCAAACCACCTAGTAGCTTTTTCATTGTTCGTGTACCTCACACTCGGGTTCAGGAATCCGGACATCGAATTGGCGATATCCGGCGTAGCGCCGGTTAGCGAACCAGCGCGGGGCGCTTGGGATCGAACGTCCAGCCATCGATCAGATACTGCATGGCGGTCGCGTCGTTACGCCCGCCAGCGGGCAAGCTGCGATAGAGCGCGTGCGCCTTTTCGATTTCGGCCATATCGATCTCGACACCCAGCCCCGGGGCGTCGGTTACCGCCACCTTGCCACCGACGATTTCCGGCGGATTGTGCGTCAGGCGAGCATCGCCTTCCTGCCAGATCCAGTGCGTATCCAGCGCGGTCGTGCGCCCTACCGCGGCGGCACCGACGTGCGCGAACATGGCAAGCGAAATATCGAAATGGTTGTTGGAGTGGGAGCCCCAGGTCATGCCGTGATCCTGGCAAAGCTGTGATACGCGAACCGCCCCCGAAAGCGTCCAGAAGTGCGGGTCGGCCAGCGGAATGTCGACCGAGCGCAGCATCAGCGAGTGCGCCATTTCGCGCCAGTTGGTCGCGACCATGTTGGTGGCGACCGGCAAACCGGTGGCGTGACGGAACTCGGCCAGGATCTCGCGGCCGGAAAAGCCCTGCTCTGCACCGCACGGGTCTTCGGCATAGGCGATCACACCGTGCAAATCCTTGCACAGGCGGATGGCCTCCTGAAGCGACCAGGCACCGTTGGGGTCGATCGTGGTACGCGCCTCGGGAAAGGCGTTGTGAAGCGCCGTGACCGCCTCGATCTCCTGCTCGCCGGGAAGCGCCCCACCCTTGAGCTTGAAATCCTTGAAGCCGTAACGGTCGTGGGCCGCCTGGGCAAGCTCGACGACACGCTGCGGCGTCATGGCCGCCTCATCGCGCTGGCGATACCACTCATGGCTCAGGCCGTCGGTGCCGCGCCGGAAATCCAGCGGCGTTTGATGCCCGTCACCGATGAAGAAGAGATAGCCAAGCACCTCGACGCTATCGCGCTGTTTGCCATCGCCCAGAAGATCGGCAACGGGCACCCCCAGAAACTTGCCCATCAGATCGAGAAGCGCCGCCTCGAGCGCGGCCACGGCGTTGACCCGCAGCTCGAACGTCCAGGACCCCTTACCGAAATCCTCGAAGTCTGCACTCTGGCCTGCACGACTCAACGAACCCACTACCGAACGAAGCTTGCCGATGGACTGCCCCACGACCAGCTCGCGCGCCTGCTCGAGCGACGTTAGAATGGTGTCGCCACCGGGCGCCTCACCAACGCCAGTATTACCCGCGCTGTCCTTCAAAATGACCAGATTACGGGTGAAATAGGGCGAATGGGCGCCACCGATATTGAGCAACATGCTGTCACGCCCGGCAACGGGAATGACGCGCATGTCAGTAATAGTGGGCGTGTTGGGACTTGGCATACACTTCTCCATCAGTCTATCGACGCATAGACCATCATGTTCACGCGCCGGGCAACGCCGAACGAAAGGCCTTACCCGGCAAGGTGCTTTAAAGCGCTTACAACGACTTGGCGTTCTCGACCAGTTGTTTCAGCTGGTTCATCTGCTCGCTGGTGGGCATGGTCAAGGGCGCGCGCACGCTGCCGCCAGGATAGCCCACGATGTCGGCGCCGGCCTTGACCAGGCTCACCGCGTAGCCGGGGGTCGTGTCGCGCAGCGTTACAAAGGGAATGAAGAACTCACGAGTGGCCTTGCCAACGAACTCGCTGTCGCCCTGACGAAGCGCCTTGTAAAACTTGACCGCCATGTCGGGCACGAAGTTGAAGACCGCAGAAGAGTAGGTGCTGACCCCGATCGCCAGGTAAGCTTCGGCGATGATTTCGGCGGTCGGTACACCACCGACGTAGCCAAGACGGTCACCCAGAGTCTTGATGGTGATATTGAGCGACTGCATATCGCCCTTGCCATCCTTCAGGCCGATCAGGTTGTCGCAACGATCGGCAAGTGATTTGACCGCGTCGACATTGAGATAACCGTTGGCACGGTTGTAGTAGATGATGCCCAGATCGGTGGACTGGCAGACGCTGGCCGCGTACTCGACGATGCCTTCTTGCGAGCACTCGGTCAGGTAGGGAGGCATCAAGAGGATACCGTCGGCGCCCTCTTCCTGAGCGATGCGGGCGTGCTCCCTGGCAAGCTCGGCGCTCTGACCGGCGCTGGCGATGATGGGCACGTGACCGCCGATGGTGTCGACCGCGACCTTCACGATGTTACGGAACTCTTCCAGCGTCAGGTTGAAAAACTCACCCGTGCCGCCCGCGACGAACAGCGCGGAGACTTCGTACTCTTTCAACCAAAGCAAGCGCTTGCGATAGCTTTCGGCATCGAACTTGCCGTTGGCATCGAAATCGGTAACGGGAAACGACAGCAGTCCATCGGTAATGGACGCCTTGAGCTCTTGTTTGGAAAAGTTCATCTTGAATTCCTCTTGTTCGATTAACGGACCATCGTGACTGGCAGCGGCATACGAGAGTGAATACTGAATGACAGCGATACTCGCGATATGCAGATGATATTGTCATACATCATACAAAGGCGCTTCTAGACTTTAGGCTAAGCAAGAACGCGCTTCTGAAACGGCCTCTCGCATATATACGAGAGATCGATGCAGCCAACCTGATAATTGATTCGACCGGCGATCAAATCAGAATCGTTGCGGCGCTTTCATCAAAACTCCTTTGCTACCGCTACCCGCTTTTTCCTGATCGCCGAATAGATCGACCACACGACCAGCGCCGCGATCATGGCGAAGAAGGTGGCGCTCACGGGCCGTTCCAGAAACACCATCAAATCGCCCCGGCTGAGCAGCATGGCGCGGCGAAAGTTCTCCTCCATCATGGGCCCCAGGATGAACCCCAGGAGTAAAGGCGCCGGCTCGAAGCCCAGCAGCAAAAACAGGCAGCCGATGGCGCCAAACAGTGCTACCAGCATGATATCCATGTCGGAGTAGTTGATGCTGTAAACCCCGATCACGATAAACAGGATGATCGACGGATACAGAATCGGATACGGAATCTTCAGCAGCCGCACCCAGAGCCCCACCATCGGAATATTGAGGATCAACAGCATCACGTTACCGATCAGAAAGCTGATGACCAGCCCCCAGAAGAGATCCGGGTTATCGGAAATCACGTTGGGTCCCGGCGTGATACCGTGGATCAAGAGCGCGCCCAGCATCAGCGCCATGACCGCATCGCCGGGAATGCCGAGCGTCAGGGTCGGAATGAACGCCGATTGCGCGGCGGCGTTGTTGGCGCTTTCGGGGGCAGTGATGCCTTCGATGGCGCCCTTGCCGAACTTTTCGGGATTTTTCGAGACTTTCTTCTCGACCGCATAGGCGATGAACGAGCCAATCGAGGTCCCTGTCCCCGGCAAGACACCGATACCGGTTCCAATCCCCGTTCCCCTCAGCATGGGGAAGATGCTCTCCTTCAAGTCGCGCCTGGTGGGCAAAAGTGACCTGAACGTGATCTTCTGATCATTCTTGACCTGAACCACCTTGCCCACGTTGGCGACCACTTCGGTGACGCCAAATATGCCCATCGCGATCGCCACGATGTTGAGACCATCGTAGAGAAACGTTAAGCCGAAGGTGTAGCGCTGTATCCCGGTGCTGACATCGGTTCCCACGATCCCCAGCAGTAGCCCGAACACGACGGCCGCCAGCCCCTTGGCCGGGTTGCCCTGAACGAGTATGGCGGCGGCCACGAGCCCCAGGAGCATCATGGAAAAATAGTCGGCGGAATTGAACGCGATCGCGAAATCCGCCAGCGGCGGCGCGAAGGCGGCCAGGACGATCACGGTAATGAAGCTTCCCACGAACGACGCAATCGTGGTCATGAACAGCGCCACGCCGGCACGCCCCTGCTTCGTCATCGGATAGCCGTCGAGACACACGACCGATGACGAGGGCGTGCCGGGCAGGTTCAACAGTATCGCCGCGGTCGACCCGCCGTACTGGGCGCCGTAGTAGATACCGGCCAGCATGACCAGCGCCGTGGTCGCCGGCACGTAGTAGGTCAAGGGCAGCAGCATGGAGATCGCGGCTAGGTGCCCTACGCCGGGAATCACGCCGATGAGCATGCCGATCGTCACACCCAACGCGCAGTACATGAGATTTTCGATCGTGAACGCGACCGACACGCCCAGCGCCAGGTTATCGAGAATCTCCATTAGAAGCTCCAGGGAAAGAGGCGAATGGGCATGTTGAGGCCCAGGATGAAGATGAGATACGACATCACGCACAACGCCAACGCCAGAGCGCCAAGCTTCACGGGCCTGAACCGACGCTCACTTAGCCCGCAGATATAGACCAGGGCGATGGTCGCCAGAAACAGCCCGGCCGGGCGCATCAACAGCGCAAAGGCGATGATGCCGACCGTAATGCACACCAGCGCCCGGTAGTTGAGCACCGGAAACGCGGTCGCCGTTTTGGCCGAGAAAACCATGGTGATCGCACCCAGCCCCGCCAGTGAAATACCGAGAAACCGCGGTAGATAGCCAGGCCCCATGTTCCTCAAGGTGCCCATGTCATACGCGTACGCCTGCAAAAGCACCAGCGCCGCGATGACCAGGCATAAAAGCCCCGCCAGAAAGTCTCGATTGATGATTCTGTGCATGGTGTCTGTCTCATATCGTCAATGAGAACGTCCCGCCTTGAAAAAAGCGGGACTTGCTTTTGGACTCATACGGTGGAGTGGCGGCTGCGAGGTTACTGGCTGATACCGGCGCTTTCGATAAAGCTTGCCAGCTCGCTTTTCTGTTCGGTCATCCACGCGCGCAGCTCATCCGGCGATGCGGAAGGACGAGCCTGACCGCCCTGCTCGGCGATTTTTGCCTGAATGTCGTCCGTCGACAGAATGCTGGCAAGCTCGGTTTGCAGGCGCTCGACGACTTCGGGCGGGCTGCCAGCGGTGACCAGGATTCCCTGGTAGGTGCCATCGAGCTCGCCGGGCAGGCCCAGTTCACGGAACGTGGGCACATCGGGCAGCTCATCGAGGCGCTCCTCGCCGGTCACGGCCAGTGCGTTCATCTGGCCGCTCAATACGAAAGGCAACGAGGCCGTGGTGCCGTTGAGCAGCATGTCGCTTTCGCCGGAAACGACGGCCCGGGTGGCATCGGAGCCGCCACGGTAAGCGATGACGGTCCAGTCCACGTCCTGGTCCTGAATCAGGCGCTCGGTGGTAATGTGATTATTGGCCCCCACCCCGGAGGTCGCGACCGACAAAAGGCCCGGATTCTCACGCGAGTACTCGATCAGCTCATCGAAGCTCTCGAATTCGTTGCGATTCGACACCCCCAGCACGTAGGGCGAGTAGGACACCATCGTGACCGGATCGAGATCGCTTTCGATATCGTAGGCCACGCTCGGCAGCACGCTTGGCGCAGCCAGAAGCGCGGTGAGGTCGGAAAGTAGCAGCGTATGGCCGTTAGGGTCGGCCTTGGCGACGAAATCCGCGCCGATATTACCACCCGCCCCCGCCTTGTTTTCCACGATGACGGGCTGGCCGATGGCATCGGAAAGCTCCGGTGCGATGTAGCGCGCCAGAATGTCGGAGGTACCGCCTGGAGCAAACGGCACGACGATCCGGACAGGGCCTCTGAACTCCTGGGCCAGGGCGATGTTACCCGCCAGCAGAAGGGAAATCGACGTGGCGCCCACGAACAGCTTGTTGACCTTTTTCATTGTTATTGCCCTGATTGGTTGATGGCTATTCAGAACCGCTCTTTCCAAGAGAGTAAAAAGTCATATGTATTTCGTCATACATCTTTAAATTAGCCGTCACCGCCTGGATTGAACATACGACAAAGGTCCATACGTTTTGAACAATCGCTTTTTTAAGCTTTTGTATTAAAAGCTTAAAAGGCAGAAGGCTAATTAAAAGCCGACATATTCATGAAAGCTTCAAACGACAGGCAAGGACTCGAGAACATTCGAACTCGACGTCCTTGCCAGTGAAGGAGGGAATAATGGGTAGGCTTAACGCGCCAGCGCCGGGCGCTTGGGATCGAACTCCCACCCGGGTACCAGATACTGCATCGCCATCGCGTCGTTACGCTGGGTCACGTCCAGGGACTTGTAGAGGCGGTGCGCCTCCATCAGCTTCTCTTCATCGAGCTCGACGCCGAGTCCCGGCGTGGACGGTACTTTCAGCTTACCGTCACGAATCAGGAACGGCTCCCTGGTGATGCGCTGACCGTCCTGCCAGATCCAGTGGGTATCGATCGCGGTGATCTCCCCCGGGCAAGCCGCGGCCACGTGGGTCATCATGGCAAGCGAGATATCGAAGTGGTTGTTGCTGTGCGACCCCCAGGTCATGCCCCACTCGTTGCAAAGCTCACCGACCATGACCGCTCCCTGCATGGTCCAGAAGTGGCAGTCGGCCAGCGGAATATCCACCGCGTTGAGCTGGGCGGCGTACTGCAGCTGTTTGAAATCCGTCGCGATCATGTTGGTCGCGGTAGGTAGGCCGGTGCGCTTCTTGAACTCGGCCATGGTTTCGCGCCCGGAGTAGCTCTCCTCCTGGCCGCAGGGGTCCTCGGCGTAGCTCAAGAGGTTCTTGATCGGGTCGAGTACGCGCACGGCTTCGTCGAGCTTCCAGGCGCCGTTGGGGTCCAGCGTCAAACGCGCCTCGGGGAAGGCCTCGTGCAGCGCGCGAATGCAGTCCGCCTCTTCCTCGCCGCGCAGCACCCCGCCCTTGAGTTTGAAGTCCTTGAAGCCGTAACGCTCATAAGCTGCCTTGGCCAGGTTGGCGACCGCATCCGGCGTCAGCGCCTCCTGATAGCGCACTTCGTCCCAGGCATCCTTGGGGTCGGTCGCTTTCGGGTAAGGCAGGTCGGTCTTGCCCGGGTCGCCAAGCAGGAACAGGTAGCCCAGCGCCTCTACTTCATCGCGCTGGCGGCCGTACTGACCCAGCAGATCCGCCACCGGAAGTCCCACGGCCTGGCCGTATAGATCCAGAAGCGCCGACTCGATCCCGGTGATGACGTGAACCGCCACGCGAAGATCAAACGTTTGCCGGCCGCGCTCTTCGCGGCCGTTTTTCGAAAGCGCCACGCGCGCGCTGTTCAGCGTCTGTTTGAAGGCGTTGACGGTCGAGCCTTCGACGATGCCGCGGCACTGCTCCAGCCCCTTGAGAATGCCTTCGCTCGACGGGATCTCCCCCACTCCCTTGTTACCTGCGTCGTCTTCGAGAATGACGACGCAGCGAATGAACCAGGGCGCGTGGCCGCCGCTCAGGTTGAGCAGAAAACCATCGTAGCCGGCAACGGGAACGACTTTCATGGAGGTAATCTTGGGGAACATGGCGATTGACTCTCTTTGTTTAAAAACCAGATGAAACGATAAAAAGGCGCTAGGTCACGGGTGCCGGGTTGAACAGCACCAGATCGTTATGAATACCCAACCGGTCGGCAGATGCCTGCTTGCGACCGCTGGCGATATCGAGGATCAGGTGGAAAAGCTCCCAGCCAAGACCTTCGATGCTGGCCTCGCCGGTAGCGATACGCCCGGCATCCAGGTCGATGATGTCGTGCCAGCGCTTCGCCAGGTAGGAGTTGGTCGCCACCTTGAGCACGGGCACCATCGCAAGGCCATAAGGCGTGCCGCGCCCGGTGGTGAACACCTGAAGGTTCATGCCGGCAGCCAGCTGCAGCGTGCCGCAAATGAAGTCGCTCGCGGGCGTGGCTGCGAAGGTCAGCCCCTTGCGTCGCAGCCGCTCGCCCGGGCCGATGACATCGACGATCGGCGAGTTGCCCGACTTGATGACCGACCCCAGCGCCTTTTCGACGACGTTGCTCAACCCACCCTTCTTGTTGCCTGGCGACGGGTTGGCACTGCGGTCGGCCTGCCCTTGCATCAGGTAGTCGTCGTACCAGGCCATCTGATCGATCAGTGCCTGGCCTACCTCGCGGTCGATGGCTCGCGGGGTCAGCAGGTGGATCGCATCGCGCACCTCGGTGACTTCGGAGAACATGACGCTGCCGCCGGCGCGCACGATCAGATCGGTGGCAAACCCCACCGCCGGGTTGGCCGTGACGCCCGAGAAAGCATCGCTGCCGCCACACTGCATACCGACCACGAGCTCTGAGGCCGGGCAGGTTTCGCGCTGGCGCTGGTTCAAGCGCTCGAGATGACGCTCGGCCATGGCGAGAATGCCCTCGACCATGTCACCAAAGCCTTCGAAGCTCTCGTCTTGCAGGCTCAACACGTTGGCGTCCGGGTCGGCGGCCTCGGTGTTCTCGTAGATCTTCACCGGGCGGTCTTCGAGCAGCGTCGATGGCTGCAGCTTCTCGCAGCCCAGGCCGATCACCATGATCTCGTTGCCGAAGTTCGGGTTGAGCGCGATGTTCTTGAGCGTGCGAATCGGCACGACCGCCGCCGGCGCGTTGATCGCCACGCCGCAGCCGTAGCTATGGTTGAGGCCGACCACGTCATCGACATTGGGAAACCGCGGCAACAGCTCACGCTTGATACGCCCGACCACGTACTCCACGGTACCGGCCACGCATTGAACGCTGGTGGTGATACCCAACACGTTTTTCGTACCGACGCTGCCGTCCGGATTGCGAAAGCCTTCAAACGTATAGCCTTCGAGCGGCGCTTGCTCCGGCGGCTGACGTGTCGCCAGCGGCAGTTCTTCAAGCGCCGGGGCGGTCGGGAGTTGCACGTTGTTTTCGTTGACGTGCGCGCCCCGCTCGATCGCCACCAGTGCCGTACCGATCACCTCGCCGTAGCGAACGATCGAATCGTTTTCTGCGATCGGCTTTAGCGCCACCTTGTGCCCCTGAGGAATCGGCATCGTCGTGGTGCATTCGTCGTTGATCGTCACACCCGCCTCGAGGCCGCCGTGCTCGATCACGATGGCGACGTTGTCGCTCGGGTGTACCTGAATGACGCGGGAATTAGTCGTTACGTGAGTCATGGTGCTTTCCTGAGGCGGTGTGCGAAGGGTCGTGCATTTGACTCAGCTCCATCTTCTGACGCGCCCGTGACTTGAACCCCATCGCGATGGCAAACACCACGGAGGCGGCGATCAGTGCCCAGAGCACCAGCGCGATCGGGCTCTTGGTGAAGAAAATGCTATAGGTACCGAAGGATTCGAGACTCTTGACGAAGTAGACTTCTGCCTGGCTTCCGAGAATGAACCCGATGATCAGCGGCGCGACCTCGAGCCCGATCTTTTGAATCAGATAGCCCAATACCCCGAAGATCAGAAGCGTCCAGACGTCGAACATGATGCCGTAGTTGATCGCGTACGCCCCGACCACGCACATCATCACAATCAGCGGGTACAGGATATGCTTGGGCACCATGACCACCTTGGCGATGTGCTTGATGGCAAAGAACATCAGCACGAACATCACGAAGTTGGCCAGCACCAGCGCCGTCATCATGACGTACCAGGTGTCGTGGTTTTCCGGAATGAACAGCGGCCCGACCTGAATGCCCTGCAGCGTGAAGGCGCCGATCAGTACGGCGGTGGTGGAGTCGCCTGGAATACCCAGCGACAGAAGCGGAATCAAGGCGCCGCCGGTCAACGCGTTGTTGGCCGACTCCGAGGAGATCAAGCCCTGCGGGGCGCCCTTGCCCATTTGCGAGGAGTCCTTTGCAAGGTTTTTCTCCTGGGTATAGGCGAGTACCGAGGCCGCACTCCCCCCCACGCCCGGCAGCATGCCAACGAAGGTGCCAATGAACGAAGAGCGCGTGAGGTTGGTGAAGCTGCCCTTGAAGATCGAAAACGAAAAGGCGCTCTCCTTGCCGATCTTGACGCGCTCCCCGGCAACATCGCGCTTAACGCCTTTTTCAGCCTCGAGCAGGATGGTGGATATACCGAAAATACCGATCAGCACGGGCAGCAGCGAGAAGCCCTCGAACAGGTACGGCTCCATGAAATCGAACATCAGACGGGTATGGCCATTGCCGCCGTCGGAAATACTGTAATCACCGATCAGACTCAGCCAGACGCCGATCACGCCGCTGAAAATACCGATCAGCATGCTATTGGAAAGCGACGCGATGACGGAGAGCGCCAGCAGGATGATCAGAAACTTCTCCACGTAGGAGAACTTGATCGAAAAATCCGCCAGCAGCGGCGCGAACAGAAAGAGAACGGCCGCACTGACCAGCCCGCCCACCAGCGAGGCGATGACACAGATACGCAGCGCTTTTTCGCCCTCGCCCTTCTGGGCCATGGGGTAGCCATCGAAGGTGGTGGTGATCGAGGAAGGCGTGCCGGGTATGTTCAGGAGCACAGCCGGCACCATGCCGCCGGAGATGCCGCCGACGTAGAGGCCAAGCAGTAGCGCAAGCCCGTGATTCAAGCCCAGCGCGTAGGTCAACGGCAGGCACACGGCTACGGCCATGGTCGCCGTCATGCCGGGAATGGCGCCAAAGATGATACCGACCAGGGTACCGAATCCGACGAGCAGGAAAAAAGAGAGATCGAGGAACGAGAGAAATTCCATGGTGCTACCCTCGGGTCACGGCAAGGTGATAGTGAAGAGCTTGGCGAGCACGAACCAAACCAGCGCAGGCGCGACAACGGCGTTGACCGCGACGATCACGAGGGTTTTTCGGGTCCACTTGTGCAGATACAAAAGCGACATGAGCAGCACGAACGCCATCGAGACGAACAGAAAGCCGTAGCCCGTATACGGAAACAGATTGCCGACCACGTCCATCAGGTAGAAGTAGGCGATGATCAGCGCGAAGGTGCCAAAAAAACGCTTGTTGTCGCGGGATTCACCGATGATCGGCAGCGTACGCTCGCCTCGTCTGACCGCCGCCATGAAAGGTACCACTCGCGTCAGCAGGATCACGGCAAACAGAATTCCCAGAATCCAGTGAACGAGAGTGGGGAAATACAGGTGCGATGTTTCGAAATCGATCGAAACACTCAACAGATCTGACGCCATATCTGCTCCAGACGCATGAACTTGGCCTCCCCATCGACGTCGCCGGCAGACGCGTCAATGAGGATGCCCGGATAGTGAGAAGCTGGCGACAGTGAGCCGCCAGCGTCCAGCCGCTTAGTTGATGTTGGTGATGATCTCTTCGTAGCGCGACATCTTCTCTTGCAGGTACTCGGATGCTTCGGCAGACGGCTTGAAGTCGGGGATGAAGAACGCGTCCAACTGGGCCTGCTGGATCTCGCCCTCTTCATAGATTTCGGCCAGCGCCTCGTCGATCTGATCGACGATGCCCTGATCCATGTCCTTGTTGTAAAGGAAGAAGAATTCCTTATCGAAGGTGAAGCTCTCGTCGCCGCCCATGGTGACGTTCACGTTGGGCTCGACGTACTCGAGAAGCTGCTCGCGGGTGGTCTGACCAAGGCCCTCTTCCGGTGCCTGCTCGATGGTGTCCTGGCGCGCCGTCAGCCAGATGAAGCGCATGGCTTTCTGGTCGCTTTCGGGCAGGCGGGTATACTGCTCGTTGGCCTGTACGCTGCCGTTGATGACATCGGCCTGGCCGTCGAACAGCTGCTGGTTCTTGTCGGACTGAGAGCCGGTGTTGATCGCGACCAGGTTCTCTTCCTGGCCCGGATGTTCGATGGCGATCGCGTTCTTGAGGGCACTGTAGCCGATCTCGGAAACGCCGCCGGGCTGGATGGAGACGCGAATGGTTTCACCGTTGCCTGCGGCTTCGATAATGTCATCGAGCGTCTGGTACGGCGAATCCATGGGCACCAGGTAAGCGTTGCCGGGGTTGATGGCGATCGTCGGTCCGATGGTGTACTTCTCGAAGATGTCATCGTAGCCCTGAACGCCGTAGAGGTACCCAAGATAGGACTGATCGTGGAAGATCATCAGGGTGTTACCGCGGGAGTCCCGATCCAGCGTGCGAAACGCCGAGCTTGCGCCAACGGCATCCACTTTCATGTTCACACCAAGATGCTCTGTAAGGCGGTCGACCACGATGCTGGCATTTTGATACGTATCACCGCCGGTAGAGGTCGAACCGATCACGACGCGAACATTGCCGCGCAGCTCGGCGTTCTGGGCCATGGCGTAACCGGAACCTAAAGACAGCCCCGCCATGACTCCGGCGACACTCAAACTCATTAGCGTTTTCTTGGGTAGCATCATGGGTTCACCTTTGGCAGTCGTTATAAGTTATCGCTTTAAAGAGAACGTTTCTTTCGAGCAGGTTATACGAGTGCTCGGAAGCACTCTTGGCATGGCTTGATGCCTTACTTTAGAAGCTGTTTATAATACATCATACAAACAAGAGATTAAGAACAAGCGTAAGGCAGGACAAGACTACAAAAGTAGAACAAGACCAAAGTTCAAGTAGCAAGAAAAAAGAAAACTTTGGCTTCGCAGCTTACAGCCGAGCTGGCGGGCAAGTGAATGAAAAGACACTGGATTAGATCGTGATCGTCAAGTCTTCACGAAAACGGTATCGGCCGACTTCCTCAGGATAACCGCCCGGATTGGCCACGACCCGCGTGCCGTTTTCCTGCAGATCCACCGCTTCATGCACGTGTCCGTGGATCCATAGATTCATCCGGCCCATCAGGTAAGGAAGATGCGAGGCAAAGGCCGGGGAAAGTATGTCGCCCACGTAAGGCAAGGGAATGCACTCGCGAAGCGGGGCGTGATGGCTGATGACCACGGTAGGGCCGTCGAAGGGTTCATCCAGCGCCATGACCAGCCAGTCGAGCGCCTCGCGGTGCAAGGCCTGGCTCGCTCGGGGAGTGAAGGCCTCACCGTTCGCGTCGGTGATGATCTGAAAATCCGGCATGACGCGGACCGCCTTGTCCATGCTCGCCTGTGGAACGCAACCGGGGCTGCCGACGTAGAGCTGGAAATCGGTCCAGAGCGTGGTACCCAGAAAGCGCACCCCGCCCAGCATGACCGCGCGATTGTCTAGAAGCTCGATATCCAAACGTTCGGCCTCCAAAGCCAAGGCGCGGCGGTGCTCAGGCAGGCAGGTGCCGTAGAACTCATGGTTGCCGGGCACGAAGAGAATCGGCCTATCCGGAAAGCGCGCCCGCGCCCAGCCAAGCCCACGGGTGGTTTCGTGAATATCGCCGGCCAGCACGAGGGCATCTGCCTCGACATCGGGCAGCGCGCGCCCCTCGGGAAAGTGCTCGAGGTGCAGATCGGAGAGTACATGTAGGCGCATCGTCCTGCCCTTTTTTAATCCATTTTGAAAAGTTCAGCGCTTCAAGAAGTTGCTCTTCACCAGATGAACGACTTCATCCATGCGGCCGCTCAACACCGCCTTGGCTGAATACAGCGCGGTAGACGCCACCTGGCCGGCTTCCACCTTGGGCGGCATGACCAGCTCCATGGGGTTGGTCATCACGTCCAGCAGCGCAGGACCCGGCTGGGTGAGCCATTCGGTGATGGCAGCCTCAAGCTCATCCTCGCGTTCGACCCGCTTTCCCCACAGGCCCATGGCGCTGGCCACGTCGCCGAAGTTCGGGTTCTGCAGCTCGGTATAGGCGTCCAGCAGCCCTTCCACCTTCTGCTCCAGCTCCACGAAACTGAGCGACTGATTGTTGTAGACCACGATCTTGAGCGGGATCTTGCGTTGCACCAGGGTCAACAGATCGCCCATCAGCATGGAGAGCCCGCCATCCCCGCACAGGGCAATCACCTGCCTTTCGGGATAGGCCAGCTGAATACCCAGTGCCTGCGGGTAGGCGTTGGCCATGGTGCCATGTTGCAGGCTTGCCAGGGTGCGACGCTGGCCGCCGGCTTGAACATGGCGCAGCATCCAGACATTCACGCTTCCCGTATCCGCCGTGAACAGGGCGTTGTCTGCTGCCAGCCGGTTAATGGCCAGCGTCAACTCCTGAGGATGGATCAACGTGTCATCGCGGCTCTTGTGCGCTGATTTCTCCAGCGATTTGGCGTAGTGCTTGCGACACTTCTCCAGCCAGCGTGATCGCGGATTGGCTTCGACTACCTGGCAAAGTGCTTCACAAGTATCGCGTACGCTGCCGATGATGCCGACGTCGACCGGATAACGCTTGCCGATCTGGCCGGGGTCGCTATCGACCTGGATGATGGCGGCATCTTCAGGATAGAACTGCTTGAAGGCGAAGTTACACCCCAGCATCAGCAGCGTGTCGCACTCGGCCACTGCGTGATAGCCGCCTTCCAGACCGTACACCCCGGTCATGCCGACCTGATAGGGATTGTCGTGTTCGATAAAGTCCTTGGCGCGCGATGTCCAGGCGATGGGTGCCTGAAGCTTTTCAGCCAGCGCGATCACTTGCTCGCGGGCGTCACGGCAGCCTGAACCAGCAAAGATGGTGATCTTGCCCCCCTTGTTGAGCTGCTTGACCGCAGGTACGAACGATTCGGCGCTGGGGCGCAGCGAGTATTCGAAACGGTGGGCGCGAAATGCCAGCTGACTCTGCGGCACCTGCTTCATGACATCGCCGGACACGATCAGTACCGCCACACCGCCTTTGGCAAGTGCCGTCTGCGCGGCAATGGCCGTCATGCGCCGCGCTTGCTCGGGCGAGGCAAGCGTCTCGCAGAATACGCTGTACTGCTTGAAAATCTGTACCTGATCGACTTCCTGAGGAAAGCTGCCCCCGGTTTCTGCCAGCGGCACTTGCGTGGCGATCAACACGACCGGGGCGCCATTGCGATGGGCCTCGAACAGCCCATTCACAAAGTGGAGACTGCCTGGACCGCAGGAGCCTGCACAGAGTGCAAGCTTGCCGGTGAGGTAGGCTTCGCCGCCAGCAGCAAATCCGCCTACCTCCTCATGGCGAACGCCGATCCATTCGATATCGCTCTGGCGCAGAGCATCCGTAAATTGATTGAGCGTATCTCCGACAACGCCGTAACAGCGCTTGGCGCCGGCATTTTGCAGGGTATCGACCATGATTTCGGCAACAGTGGCGCTCATACGCGACTCCATTCGCAGAGGAAAAAAGCTCTTCCTAAAGCCTAGCGGGTTATACGGCTTCCTGCGTCATCCATTTCCAGCGTATGCAAAGACGCTCCATGCACCGCGCCTCTTGAGACGCCGCAATTCTTGCTGCAGCGCAGCGAAAAGCCACTATACTGACGTGTGTGTCCCAACAGGAGGACCACTCAATGCCTCTACAGCTCCCTCCCTACGATTGTGATTGCGACGTTCTTCGTTTCTGGTTCTTTCAAGCGCACTACCAGCGTGTCGCCATGGATACGCTAGCCAGCTACCTGGAATAATGAGCATCTTGCTGTCTTTTACATGTAAATAGCCTGTAAAGCCGGAGAACCTTCTGGCTTTATTTACTACCCATTTACTAACCGGAAATGCATGCTTATTCAATTAGCTAGATAAGCAGGTGCGCGCGCGTAAGCCATGGCTGACAGGGCGTGGCGATTTTCCTACATCTTTATGACTAGAAGCGAACTGAAAAAGCGCCTACCATTGGGCAGCGTCGCATTTTGCTGCGACGCACAACAAGACTTCTCATAACAACAATCACTACCTCTGACCCATAAGACAGGAGTGCATGCCATGCAACCCTCATCGTCTCTCTACCCGGCCATGCGTGACGATGTCATGCAGGTCTGGGCGCAGCGCGCTCTGCAACAGCGCGCGGCGTTCGACGCCTTGGCCAGCTACATGTGCAAGCGTTAAGGCACCCAATCTCAAGCTGCCATCTGGCAGCCCTGATCAGCGCCTCATGCTGAGGCGCTGTTTCCCCATGGCGTCAAATCCGCCGCCCTTCATTGCTTGTTCCTTTCCTTTGTCATTTTAGCCAATAGCCAGCATGGTATGGAGTTACGCAAAGTTTTCATCTAACATTAATTAGGCTAATCAGCGTATCTTATTAAACGCGCAAACCTTTCAGGTTATGCGCCGATGAATCAAGGAATCGATCATGCAACTCTCTTTTTTGGGGCGGAAAACATCCTGCGTACTTGGTCTGGCAG
The DNA here is from genome assembly GCF_020075495.1 of Vreelandella aquamarina. Classification (GTDB taxonomy): domain Bacteria; phylum Pseudomonadota; class Gammaproteobacteria; order Pseudomonadales; family Halomonadaceae; genus Vreelandella; species Vreelandella aquamarina_A. The sequence goes on along the minus strand of NZ_JABYQT010000003.1, from coordinate 394,394 downwards.
CCACGCTGGCGGTCAGCGGCTGCCAATCCGGTGCGGACCTGGGCGGCCTGATGTCTGCCGGAGCAGGCATGGCCGGCGCTGCAACGATGTCTGATCAACAGATGCAGCAGTTAGGCGACCAGACCATTGCCCAGCTCGATAGTGAAAACCAGCTGGTAGCCTCAAACAGCCAGTATGCACAGCGTCTGGAAGACCTCACTCAGGGCTGGGAAGTGGTCGATGGCAACACGCTCGACTTCAACGTCTACCAAGTTCCTGAAATGAATGCCTTCGCCGTACCCAACGGGTCCATTCGCTTATATAGCGGCTTGATGGATGAGATGACAGACGATGAAGTGCGCTATGTCATCGCGCATGAAATTGGCCACGTGGCGCTTGGTCACTCCAAGCGGGCCTTCCAGGTTGCCTATGCAGCCTCTGCGGCGCGTGAAGCCGCCGCTGCCAGCGGAAGTTCAACCGCCGCTGCGCTCTCAAGCTCCGAGCTTGGCGACTTGGGCGAGAAACTCGTCAACGCCCAGTTCTCCCAGCGCCAGGAGAACGAAGCCGACGATTACGCCATCGAGCTTCTAAAGGAGCACGATATGGATGCCGAGACTTCGATCACGGCGCTTCGTAAGCTCGAAGCCAAATACGGCAACGACAGCAGCTTCTTCTCCAGCCATCCGGCAGCCGGTGACCGTGCCAACCGCCTGCAGTCCACGCTCAACTAAAAGCTACTGCATGACCCGATAGCCAGACATCAAGCATAACCAGCGTTACGCCTGCCAACTGCCCTGCAGCTGGCAGGCATTACTTCATGATGGATGGCCCGATTGCCTGCCGGGCGTAAATGCAGCTTACCGGCAGGCGTCTGGCAGCCGTGGGGTCATGCCAGGTATAGGTGTGCAGGTTTCTGAAATACGTAGCGCCTGTTCCCCTTCGCGTCATCACTTGCCCAACTGAGCTAGATACGTCTCCTGCAGAATGTACATCCGCTTTACATCACGGTACTTGCCGTTAATGAAGAACTCCTGAACCAGATGTCCCTCTTCGATGAATCCGCTCTCTTCGTAAAGATGAATCGCCTTGACGTTCTCCACGGCCACGATTAGATACACCTTGTGAATATTCAGAATGGTAAACGAGTAGTGCAAGGCCTGGCGGATCAGCGAGCGGGCAAACCCCTTGCCCTGGTGGTCCGGCGTGATGATGATCTGGAATTCGGCGCTGCGATGGATGTAGTCGATCTCGATCAGCTCGACCAACCCGATAGCCGCGCCTGAACTATCTTCTGCCACGAAACGCCGTTCGGCGTTGTCATGGATATGCTTGTTGTAAAGCTCTTCAAGTTCATCAAAGGATTCGTATGGCTCTTCGAACCAGTACGACATGATGCTTTGATTGTTGTTGAGTTCGTGCACGAAACGCAGATCGCTGCGCTCCAGTGCACGCAAGTAAAGTTGATGCTCCATGGATACTGCTCTCGTTTTGCAGCAGGCGAGCGTAGCAGGGCTCGCTAGCCCACCGCAGGATTAAGCCCGGCGTTCAAAGGAAAACAAGTCTGCCAGTGGGTGCTTTTTGCCTTCGATCAGCGCGCGCACCAGTCTGGCGCCTATCATACTGTAGCTGATGCCGTTACCACCGTAGGCCATGGCAAAGTGTACGCGGTTACCGTGCGCTTCGTGAGGCCCGAAATAGGGCAGCCCATCTTCTGTCTCGGCAAAGGTACCGCCCCAACTGAACGTAGGGTTGATGGTCAGCGACGGCCAGAGCGTTTCCACCTTTTGCGCCAGCCCCCGGGCTTTTTCGAGCACCTGCTCGTCGCGGCGGCCTGGAATGTCCAGATCATCGTCATCACCGCCTATCAACAGCCGGCCATCCTGCGTTGCACGCAGGTAAAGGTAAGGTCGTGCCGACTCCCAAACCAGCGTTCGCTCAAGCTCACCCAGCATTTCAGCCGGTAGCGGATCGGTAACGAAAGCGTAGCTGCTGCGGTTTCTGGCGATCGTTTCAGGCAGCCATGTCTGGGACTCGTAGCCTGCGGCCATGACGACCTGGCGACAGGTGAGCGTAGCGCCGTTGGCCAGCGTCAGCACCATGCGCTCGCCGACCTGGACCATCCTTACTACCTGGGTGCGGTCATACACCTCGCCCTGGCGGCTTGCCACCTTGTTGAACAGTTGATAAGCCATTCGATAGGGATCAACGCTTGCGGCCAGTTCGGTCAAGATGGCACCGGGGGCCTTGAAGCCGTAGCGTGCAACCAGCGTCTCCTGCTCAAGCCAGCTGGCCTCGAAGCCGTTTTTCTGGCGCAGGGCGAGTTCCGCTTTCAAACCGGCCACGTCTTCTTCGCTACTGGCGAAGTAGAGGCTCTTTTGCCGCTCGAACTCGACATTGCCCAACTCACCGGCCAGGGCTTCAAGCTCCCGTATCGCGTCGGCGCACGCCTGGTAGGCAAGCACCGCGTTTTTCTCGCCATAACGCGTGGCAAGGTCGGTCAGGTGAGTATCGATTTCATACTGCAACAAGGCAGTGCTGGCCGACGTGCTCCCCCAGCCGATATCCCGTCGCTCGAGCACGATCACGTGATGGCCGTGTTCGCTCAGTTCGTTGGCCATCAGCGCGCCGGTAATCCCGCCGCCAATCACTGCTACGTCGCATTGATGGTCATGGGTGAGCTGTGGGAAAGTAGTCAATAGCCCATTTTTTACCGCCCAAAACGGATAGCCACTCTTTAAGTCCATTCCACTGCCTATGCTGGGTTGCTCATCACGTGTTTTAACAATAGTGAATTATCAGCGACCTGCCCGGCTTATCACAGATTATAAAAGGAAATGACATGATTGATTTGCGTAGCGATACGGTGACCCGGCCAAGTCCCGCCATGCTGGACGCCATGATGTCCGCTCCCTTAGGTGATGACGTCTGGGGCGATGACCCCACGGTAAATGCCTTTCAGGAGCACCTGGCCACACTGGCGGGCAAGCAGGCCGCGTTACTCTTTCCAAGCGGCACCCAAAGCAATCTGGTGGGTTTGATGGCGCACTGCGAACGCGGTGATGAGTATATCGTCGGCCAATCCGCCCACACCTACCGTTATGAAGGGGGTGGTGCTGCCGTGCTTGGCAGCATTCAGCCGCAGCCTATCGAAAACGCCAGCGACGGCAGCCTGCCGCTGGAGAAGATCAGCGCAGCGATCAAGGCCGATGACTTTCACTTTGCGCGTACGCGACTGCTGGCACTGGAAAATACGATTGCCGGCAAGGTATTGCCAGAAGACTATGTCCATCAGGCAACGGAGTTCGCCCGTTCACGCGGCTTGACAACGCACCTGGATGGCGCCCGGCTGTTCAATGCCGCCGTGGCAAGTGAGGTACCGCTCGAGCAGCTCTGCCGCCCGTTCGACAGCGTTTCCCTGTGCTTCTCCAAAGGTATGGGCACGCCGATCGGCTCGGCGCTGGTCGGCACGCGCAGCTTTATCGAACGCGCCCGCCGCTGGCGCAAGGTGGTGGGTGGAGGCATGCGTCAGGCAGGCGTTATCGCAGCGGCCTGCCAGTATGCGCTGGATCACCATGTCGATGACCTCGCGCTCGATCATCGCCGGGCGGCGCGCCTGGCAAAAGGCCTGGCCGCCCTGCCCGGCATACAGGTTACCTCCCAGGCAACCAACATGGTGTTTGCCCACGTGCCCGATGAACACCTGCGCCCCCTTTCCACCTGGCTCAAGGAGCACGACATCCTGATCGAGCTTTTATATGCCACGCGCCTTGTGGTGCATCGCGATATTGATGATGCCGACATCGACAAGGTGCTTGACGTGATGGGCGCCTATTTTCAGCAGCACGCCGCCTGATACAAGGCAGTGGCGCCTGCGGTATCCGGCCTACAGCCGTCGCAGGCCCCACATGAAATAAGCTCCGCCAATCAGCGATGCCACCAGGCCTGCCGGTATCTCGTAGGGGAACATGACCTGCCGCCCTGCCCAGTCGGCCAGCACCATCAGCAACATGCCGATCAGTGCCGCCCCTACCAGGTGCTCGCGGGCGCGGGAGAGCCCTGCAAGGCGCGCCATGTGGGGTGCCAGCAGGCCGACGAACGAAAGCGGCCCGACCACCAGCGTCGCGCAGGCGGTCAGCAGGGCCACCAGCAGCAGTAACCCAAGCCGCGCCTGAGTCAGGCCTACCCCCAGGGACTTCGCCATGGGCGCGCCCAGAGGCAGGATATCCAGCCAGCGAGTAAACGGCAGCGTGGCAAGGGCAAGCCCCGCCGCCAGCGCTCCCACCACCAGCGCACTGGTCATGTCCACGTGGTAGGTCGAGCCCGCCAGCCACGCGATGACCTGCTGACCGCGCGGGTCGCCGCCCGCAAGCAAAATGCTGCGCACCGCATCAAACAGCGCAGTGATTGCCACGCCGCTCAGCAAAAGCCGCTCGGGCACGAAGCCGCTGCGCCGGTTCAAGGCTACCAGCCCCAAAAGGGTCACCAGGGCCCCCGCGGTGCCGATACCGATCAGCGCCGCATTACTGGGGGCGGGCAGTAAATAGATACCCAGAATCAGCGCAATGGCGCAGCCCCCGCTGATACCCAGCACTTCAGGGCTTGCCATGGGGTTGGCAGAGAGCCGCTGCAACAAGGTTCCGGCGATGGCCAGCATCAAACCGCTGGCCGCGGCGGCCATGACTCGCGGCAAGCGCCATTCGGTAACGCTCCACTCAAGCGGATTGATCCAGGTCCAGCCACCGCCACCCTGGCCGACAAAAAGTCCCAGACAAGCAGTCAGCAACAGTGCCAGGAAAATCCCGGCTGCCAGGCGATAGGGCGCCGCGTGGCGGCCAGCCAGCAGGCTGGACGCCTGGGGCGGTCGGTCGCCCTGGAGCTTCAAACGGGGAATCAGCCATAAAAGCAGCGGCGCCCCCAGCGCGCCGGTCACCGCCCCGGTGGGAATCAACGTCGCCATCATGCCGGAAAATCGCTGGAGTAGAAGGTCCGTCGTGGCCAGCAACACCGCGCCAAGCAGCGTTGACCAGAGCAGCCGCGTTCCCAGCCGTCGCGCACCTGCCATCCGCACGATATTGGGCGCCGCCAGGCCGATGAACCCGATGATACCGACTACGCTGACCACGCTGCCGGTGATGAATACCGCAAGCCCCAGGCCTGCAAAGCGCAGATACTTGAGCGACACCCCAAGGCTTTTGGCGCTGGCCTCGTCAAGTTCGAGCACCGCCAGCGGACGCAACAGCAGCCAGGCCGCCAGTGCGCAGAGAGCAAGACGCGGCGCCAGGGCGGCAGCACCGCCCCACCCGTTCTGAGAAAGCGAGCCAGCCCCCCAGATGAGCAAACCCGCCAGGGTTTCATGGTTGAAAAGCAAAAGTGCCGTTGACAGCGCACCCAGGTAGAGATTGACCACCAAGCCGGCCAGCACCACCACCACCGGCGCAAGCCCGCGCCGCCAGGCCAGGGCAAACACCAGCCCCATCGCCACGGCGCCGCCGGCCAGGGCGACCCACTCGCGCCCCACGACCAAAAGCCCCGGCGCCATCAAGGTGGCGGCCATGAGTGCCAAGTTGGCACCACTTGCCACCCCAAGCGTGGTGGGCGCAGCCAGCGGATTACGCAGCACCTGCTGCATCAGCACACCCGCCAGGGCGAGCCCGCCCCCGGCCAGCAGCGCAACCGCCAGCCGCGGCCACCAGGTAAAGTGCAGCAGCAGCTCATCGACCTGGGTAACGTCCGGTCGCAACAGTGCCTGGAGGCTCTGCCCCAGGCCCCCTTGTGCCTGAAAACTCATTATCAGGAGCACGACCAGCGGAAGGCTGAGCAACAGACACACTTTGGCGGGAGACATGCCGCCTATCTTCTGAGCCAAAGGCACGCTGCCTGGCATGGTAGATACCTTACTGTATGGACGAAATAACGCAGTGCGCGTCTGGCACCAGCACAAGAGGGAATTTTTCAGTCCGGCAAAATAGATAGCGGTTGCATTGAAGCAAAATATTTTAAATGATAACGATTAACACTACAATTAAGCCTTTGACCTAACAGTGTTATAGGCGCCGCAAGGCAGACTGGCCAACCGCCGGGTATCCTGCCGAAACGGCGTTACCGCTCGGCCAAGACCGCTGGTAACGATTACCCGTATGGGTGATTGGCATTAAGCCAGATCAAACCACTAGAGACGAAAAACGATGCCCCTTATCACCAACCAGGCCTCTTTGACAGACACCCGCCCTTACTGGCGAGATAGCGCTACCCATTATGGCGTGATCAGCCGCGCCCTGCATTGGTTGACGGCGGCTATCGTGCTGTTTCAGTTCAGCGTAGTGCTGGCATGGCGCGGAGTTGGCGAAAGTGAATTTACCCTGATGCTGTCCAGCATAGGCCCGCACGGCACCTTGGGCATCTTGCTGCTGGGCATTACGGTGCTGCGCGCGGGCTGGGCCTGGCTCAATCGACATCAGCGGCCTTCACCCGCCGCTGGGCTGAATGGCGTGCTGGCGCGCGGGGTTCATATGACGTTTTATGCGTTGTTGATCGCCTTGCCTGCTTTGAGCATCTTGCGTCAGTACGGCAGAGGCGGTGCACTGGATGTCTACGGCATACCGCTACTCAGCGCGGCCGAACGCGATATTCCCTGGATGATCGAGCTGGCGAACCTGCTGCATAGCCCGCTCGCCTGGCTGCTGCTGACCCTGATAGGTGGGCACATCGCCATGGCACTTGTGCATCACTTCGGGTTCAAGGATAAGGTGATATCGCGCATGGCAGGCCCTGTCAGACCTTAGATGATGATAGCCTTATTCATTTCCGCATGACGATCAGGAGTTCCGCATGTTCGAGGTTAAAGGCGCTACCTTTGCCATCAACGGCAAACCGCTTTTGCAACCCATTGAGCATACCTTTCAAGAAGGCAAGGTCTACGGCCTGATCGGTCACAACGGCTCGGGAAAATCGACGCTCATCAAGCTGCTTGCCCAGCAGCAGGCGGTCAGTGAGGGCGAGATTCTTTTTGATCGGCGCCCGCTCGGCGCTTGGGGGAATCGGGAGTTCGCTCGTCAGGTAGCCTACCTGCCCCAGCACCTGCCAAGCGCTGAAAATCTCACCGGGCGCGAACTGGTCGCGTTCGGCCGCTACCCGTGGCACGGCCTGCTGGGGCGGCACAACCAGCAGGATACCGCGGCGATTGATCGGGCCATTGCCCTTACCCATACCGAAGCGTTTGCCGACCGGCTGGTGGATACACTTTCCGGGGGTGAGCGCCAGCGGGTGTGGCTTGCCATGCTGATTGCCCAGGGCAGCCGCTTCCTGCTGCTCGATGAACCGCTGGCCGCGCTGGATATCGCGCATCAGATGGAAGTGCTGGCCCTGATTCGCAAGCTCTGCGATGAGCTGGGCCTCGGGGTGATCATCGTTTTGCACGATATCAACATGGCATCACGCTACTGCGATGAGCTCATGGCCCTGCACAGCGGGCGGCTGCTGGCGCGTGGAACGCCGGATGAACTGATGTGCGGTAAAACACTCGAAGCCATTTATGGCCTTCCCATGCAGGTAATGCAGCACCCAAACGGTGGCCACCGAATCGCTGTGGCCCAGTAGGCTGTGCTGTAAAACGGACTTGTTCGCAACTAACACTTCAACTGATAAGCATTATCGATTAAGCTGAGGTGACCACTTTCAACCTGTGCTGTACCGGCGTATCACCATTGCCGATGTGCAGGTGTGCTTGAGCCGCCCATGGCTCACGTTCGGGAGTTCCGTTATGCCGCCGCTCGCGCTAGATCATTCAGCCAACGCCCCCACGCTTGCCGATTGCTATCAAGGCCAGCTGGTACTGTTTACGCCCCCGTTGATCGGCGGTACACCGCCAGCGGGAGCGGTCAAGGCGTCGCGCTGGCGTAATACCGTACTTCTGGAACAGGATCTATCACGCTACGCCGGGCGCTACCCGGGTGGCGACAAGCGCGCCATTACGTCGCTGTGGTCGAAGTGGCACTTCAGCGCGCTGACCGTTCCCACCATGGTCTCTCACCTGCTGCTCAATCGCGACTTGCCGGTGGAGCTCGATGAGGTGCACGTCATCCTCAACGAGGAAGGCTGTACCCAGCGGCTGTGGCTGCCTCATGAAGGCAAGCCGATGGGAACCGAGGCAGGCAGTGAACGTTTCGCCAAGCTGATCGAGCAGCACTGGGCGCCGCTGATCGAGCGCCTGGCAGCCATTTCCGGCGCAGCCCCGCGCGTGTTCTGGAGCAACGCCGGCGGCTACCTGGATTACTACGTGAATCTGCTGGCCGAGCACCCCGACGTCAATCATGAGGCGCTTGAAGCCGCCCGGGCGCTGTTGGAGTCACGCCACCTTGGCGGGCAGCGCAATCCGCTTTTCGAGCCGGTGCGCACCTACACCCCTGACGGCAGCGATGAAGAGAAGCGGGTACGCAAGCTCTGCTGTCTGCGCTACCTGCTCGATGAGTTCAGCGTATGCAGCAACTGCCCGCTGGAAGGATGTGACCGGGTGGCGCGCAAACGCGTCCCCTGATATCGCCTGTCGAGCTGCCTGGCTACTCAAGCACCAAGCCTGACGACTCAAGCACCTGGCTACTTCTCCTATCAAGTATTGATCCGGGCAACGGCGTCCTGGCTTGCCAGGTCGCGCTGGTCTCCGGTCAGCTCTCGGAGCTTGCCCTGAGACATCTCTAAAAGCCGGTCCGCGTGGGCGAAGTAGCTGTCGTCGTGGCTGATCGCAAAGACCGTCTTGCCCATATCCCGCAGGTGCGGCAGAAGCTCACGATAGAAAAGCCGCCGGAACTGCGGATCCTGGTCCGCCGCCCACTCATCGAGCAGCAGGATATCCCGCTCTTCGGCAATGGCGAGTAAAAGTGCCAGGCGCTTGCGCTGCCCCTGGGAAAGCTGGGTATTGATGATTCGGTCGCCTTCCCACTGCAGTTTCTGCTGCATCTGCAGCCGTTCGAGCCAGGTGGCGACCAGCGCAGGATCGGCTTTTTGCCCCTTCGGGCCCATGGCCAGGTCAAACTGATGAAAATCGGTGAACACACTGGCGAAATGCGCCCGAAAATCCTGCCACTGCGCCGGAGAGAGGACCTGGCCATCCACCTTGATCTGCCCGCTCTCGGGCCGATAAAGACCGCTCAACAGGCGCGCCAGGGTCGATTTACCACTGCCGTTGCCGCCGATCAGAAATATCTGCTCGCCGCGCGTGAGCGTCAAATTGATGGGGCCCACATGAAAACTTTCCCCCTGAGCGCTTTCCGGGTAGTGATAGGTCACGTCAACCAGTTCCAGGCGCTGCCAGTCGGGAAAGCTGTCCTCGACCCCAAAGCCCGGCTGATACTCGGCAAGCTCGAGGCTTGCGAGCTTGTCGAATGCAACCTGAGCGCTGATCAACGTGGGCCAGGCACCAATCGCCTGAATGAGCGGCGTGCGCAGGAACAGCAGCGTCAAAGCGAAGGTGGCCGCTACGGCAGGCGTGGCCCAGTTCAGGCCGTTGGCCATGAAGAACACCACGCCAATGGCGCCCAGCATCATGATATTGGACCAGTTGCCGGCGCTTAGATGGTAAGTATCGGCACGAATGATGTGATAGCGATACTCCCGCGCGTTCGCCGTGTAGGTGTCATCGAAGAAGCGTTGCGCCCGATCACGGTTGAGTGCCAGCTCCTTGCGCCCCTCGATTGCCGACTGGTAATCCTTGTAGAGGCGATCCTCGCTCTCGCGCACCAGGTTGAAGTGCCGGTACACCCGCGATACCAGTACCCAGCCGACCCACATGGTGAACGCGATCCACACCAGCGTGACCACCACCATCTGCGGGGAAAGCCAGGCCAGATAGGCAATCGAGGCCAAGGCGAGCACGACGCCCTGAACGAGTTCGGGCAGGCGCACGAAGCCGATGGTGATATTGCGCACATCGCTTGAAAGGCTTGCCAGAAGCGTGGCGTTGCCCAACTGCTCAAGGCGTTCGATGTCGGTATCCAGAATACGCTTGACAAGCCGCGAGCGCAGGTCAAAGACAAAATGGTGGCCAAGCAGGGTAAGCGCAAGCTGCGTGCCCAGCGTTACCGCCAGCAACACCGCCAGCAGGCCGAGAAACTGCGGCAGCGCAGAAAGCGGGCTGCCCACCTCGATCAAACGCTGGTTGATAAAGGCAATCACCCCGACACCTAGGCCCGCACTCAACAGGCTCAGGCCGATAGCGCCCAGAAACGGCCAGCGATAATGGCGAAAGACGACCTGCAACAGCTCCATGTGCATTTCCCTACGGCGTTGATAGGCGGGGAATTGTGACGCACTAACGTCCCAAGTCAATAAACATAGTGATTTTCATTTACCTTGAAACGTCTATGGTTCGGCGAAGACCAGCAGCAAGGTGCAGCCCACAACCCCCAGCGCGAACGGCCAGAACTGGCTGCGGCGATCCTCCGGCAACTCCTCTTTCAGCACATTCAGCACCACGCCGCCGGCGACAAAGGCATACAGCAGACCAACGAAGGCCTCGGTGACCTCAACGGCCACCCCCACCAGCCAGCCAATGATGACCGCGCCTGCCAACACCCACCGCCCGCGGGCCAGATAATGCTCGCGATGATGACGCACCAGCGCCTGGTCATTGACCAGAAAGTGCGCGCTCATGGCCAGAAAGAAGAACACCACGTCAGGAAACTGGTTGTCGCGATACACCAGCAGATAGCCAATCAGCGCGTTATAGAGCGAAAAGGAGCCTACGTGGATCCAGAAAACGCCTTCGAGCCTTTTGAAACGGGTCTTGGTGCCCTCGCGAAAAGGCTCTGAATGGTGCGAAGCCACCTGCTCGAGCCCGTAGAACACCGCCAGGCCGATGAGTGCAACGATATAGGCATTGTGCTCAAGCACCGCCAGCAGGCCATGCGCGTCGATCGTTTCGTGGGCCCTGCTCAGGGCCGGGAACACGTGAATGAACACATAGGCGACCGAAATACCGCCCGCCAGCGACAGCCAGGCGCTGCGTGGCACGGCGCTCAGCCTGCGAAGCTTGCTGGCGTACACGTGAACAGCAGCCAGGCCAATGATAAACGCTATTTGCTGGAGCATGGCGACGTTACTCCCTGCGCGCCGTACTGGTGATGTTTACAACGCGCCAGAAAGCGCCTGCTCAATCGAACAGGCTCATGCGCTTGGTAACCGTATCGTGCTTGATGCGCCAGTGAAACAGTGCACCTGCCACATGCAGCGCGGCCAGCACCACGATGGCCCAGCCAACGCGCCCGTGCCAGACATAGAGCTGGCTGGAAAGCGCAGGCCGTTCGTCTATAAGCCCCGGCAGGTGCCAATGGAAGAACTCGATGGGGTATCCGCCGGTAGCGGTGGCCGCCCAGCCAAGTAACGGCATGATGATCAGCGCCAGATACAGCAGGTGGTGCACGCTGGTACTGACGATACGCTCGAAGGCATTCAAGGGCGGATCATGGTCTGGCACCACGAAGGCGAGGCGGGTAATGATGCGCAACGTCATCAACAGTAAAAGGGTGATACCCAGCGTTTTATGGCTGGTGTACAGCAGGTTCGTCAGCGTATTGCCGAACAGCTCCAGCGTGCGCGCATACCCAAGCGTACCAAAGGTAAACCCGCTGGCAAGCGCCAGCAGCACGCCCCCGGCTACCAGCCAGTGAAGCACCCGGTGTGGGTAAATGTAATGGTCCAGCTCGTGCATGCAGCGCTCCTAGGGCAACGTTATATGGCGTTCAGTCTAGTGTAGTCGGGTCAAGGTGTGGCGCCGGGCCTCTCAACGATAGGCCGCTCGACACCGGGTATCGGGCAGTCTAGCCTCTCCTGGCGTTAGCTCATACCGCTTCGCTGGGTGCGGCCAGCTGCTCGCGGATCAGCTCACCGAGCCGTCGGGCGGGCTCCGAGGGCCGGTGAGGCGCGCGGTGAAGCGCCAGCTCGATCATGGGCAGCGCCGGCAGGCCGCTGCTTTCATCCAGCGGGCGCAGCGATGGGGTAAGCATGCTGCGCGTCACCACCACGACCGCCAGCCCGGCGATCACGATAGGCGCAAGCCCGGCCATCGACTGGCTGGTATAGGCCACCCGCCAGTTGCGCCCTGCCCCCTGCAGCGCCTGCTCGGCCACTTCTCGAAAGACGTCGGCGCCGGGTGAATAAAGCGCCAGGGGTATCGGGTCGCTCAGAAGCGGCTGCTGATTGACGCCCACGGCCCAGACCAGCGGTTCGCGGCGGATCACATCCCCCCCTGGGGAATTGCGCTGGCGGGTAACCAGCGCCAGATCAAGCTCGGCGGCCTTTACCTGCTCGACCAGATGAGCGCTCGTGCCGCAGATGACTTTCAATCCCACCGCCGGATAAAGCTGGTGAAAGTAGGCAAATACCGAGGGCAGAAGCGAGGCGTAATCCTCGGGTATTCCAAGCGTCAGGTCGCCGGTGACCTGCTGGGCCTGCATATCGCCCCAGGCTTCGTCATTCAGCGCCAGAAGGCGTCGCGCATGGGTCAGCAGACGTTCGCCGTCAGGGGTAAAACGCAGCCGGCGCCCGTCGCGTTCGTGAAGGCTTAACTCAAGATGCGCTTCCAGGCGCTGCAGCTGCATGCTTACCGTGGACTGCGTATAGGACAGACGCTTGGCCGCCGCAGTGACGCTGCCCGTATCGGCAATTGCCACCAGGGTCCGCAGCAGAGCAAGGTCCAGAGTAGGGGCGCGCATATATCACCTATCGTGATCAAAGTTATCAATAAAGATCGATATTGTGATGTTTTGTTGATGAGTATGCTGCCTTGTACATGTTCCAGGCAAGGAGACCGCTCATGCAACGCACTCACTCCCCTATCGTGTCCCCTCGTTGGTACAGCGTCGGTGCCGCCTTGGTGGCGGTCGTGCTGTGGAGCGTGGCGCCGCTGCTTGCCGAACGAGCCCATACGTCCTCGCCACTTCAGTTGACCGCCCTGACACTCCTGGCAGGTGCCCTGGCCACCATGCCGCTGAGCCGCCGCGTCAGCGTGGCAAGCTGTCGTCGCGGCTGGCAGCTGGGCATCTGGCTGGGCATTCCCCTGCTTATCCTGGGCGCGGTCAGTACCTATTTCATCGGCATGCGCCTGGCACCTGCTGCAGAAGCCGCGCTGATTACCTATACCTGGCCGGTGCTGTTCGTGCTGCTGAGCCAATGGAGTCGTTTCGGCAGGCTGCGCCTGGCAGGCGTGACGGGAGCGCTGATAGCCTTCTCCGGCGCGGCGCTGCTGCTGGTGCCACAGGCGTTGAGCAGTGGACTCGGTGGCGCAACCGTGGGTTACGGCCTTGCGCTGCTGGCGGCCTGCTGCTGGGCACTCTATTCATGGGTAAGCCAGGCGGCACCGGTTTCCATCACGCCGCTACTGCCGCGGCTGCTGTTGATTGCCTGCGCCATGACGACACTGGCAAGCCTGGCATTTGAAGGACGCCCGATATTGCCAAGCACCGAAGCGTTGCTGGCGGGGGTAGCATTGGGCCTTGGCCCCTACGGTATCGCCATGGTGGCTTGGGACAAGGCCCTGCGCTGGGGACATGCCAGCCTGGTGGGCAGCCTGGCCTACGGCGTCCCCATCCTGGCCGGTCTTCTGCTGGTATTGGCGGGCGTCAGCGTGCTGGATTGGCGCCTGCCAACCGCCGCGCTGCTCGTCGTGGTTGGCTGCCTGAACGCCGGCCGATAAGCCAGGCCTGAACACCACATTACCCGCGCTATCGGGCGCTACTGCCCCAGATAGCGCGGCTTGGCAACACCTTCAAGCTCTTCAAGGGGGATGAAGAGCTCCGGCTGACCAACCGCGTAAGGCGCAATTTCGTAGACGTTGAACTTCACCACCCAGCTATCTTCCAGCGGCGCCACGTTACGGCTTTCACTGAGCGGCCAGTTGATCACATACTGGTCGTCGTAACCCATTTCAGCCATCCACCGCCTGTGGGCCTGAAGCAGCGCTTGCTGAAACGCGCTTTCCTGGCCATCCAGCAGCATGTCATCCAGGCTTACCGCTCGCGACTGGCGCTCATCAATGACCATGAAGGCTGTTGAAGGCAGCCCGTGAGCCTGCCCCGCGTGATAGACATAGCTTGTCAGTTCGAGTACCAGCAGGCCGTCGTGCTGGGCGTATACGCTAGTCTCCATCTGCGCTTCGCTGGCCATGAACTGGGGCAGCATGTCGCTATCCTCGTCAGCTCTGGCAAAAAACGCTTCAGCATAGTCATCCCATTCTTGCGGAGGTACGGCTGCTGTGTCGGTCATGTCCATGGCAAGCGCCAAGAGGCGGCGTTGCAGCTCGTCGCTCAAGGCCGGGGCGTCGGGGAAACCGAGCGATGACACCTTCACTTCGGAGCAGTTTTCACGCTGACATCCAGGCTCCACATAGTGCTTTTCAAGCGGCTGATAGGCGAGTGAAGGCGGGGTGACCCTTTCCGCTTCGGGCGACTGACAGCCGCTGAGCACCAGCGCCGCGACAACAGCGCTACTTGACTTGCCATACATCATTTTTTGTCTCCCTGTCATACGGCTCGCGCCGCTCCTTGATCATTGAGCGTAGCCAAACATAAACGCCCCTGCCCACTATCGTGGGCAGGGGCGGTCAGGCAAGGCTGAAAGAATTACATGCTGGGCTGCATCTGGGTGGATTCAGCACTCACTTCAAGCTCGAACAAGCCGCTTCCCATCGCGCTGAATCCTCGCGCGATCACGTGATAAGTGCCGGGCAACAGCTGCTCTTGAAGACGTGCATCGGTGCCAGCGCCGCCGTCATCGTCGCTGAAGGCCACGCCTTCGCCTTCCAGTTCAAGGTAGGCATCGAAATCGCTGGAGCGCATATCGAGCGTCACCAGCGAGCTTTCCTCGAGTGCAAGCTCATAGACCAGCGGTTCACCGCTGTACCAGCCATTGAGGGTCTCATCCGGCGTGATGGCGCCATCATTGCGCAGCGTCACGTCATCGGGCAGCGCATGGGGCGCCATGGTGAGCGTAAACAGGCCACTGTCAGTTCCGTAAGCGGTACGTGCCGTCAGCTCGTAGGTGCCGGGCTCCAGGAAGTCGGCAATGCGCGCATCCAGATTGTCTCCACTGTCGTCATCTTCACGGTAGTAGCCATTGGGGCCTTCAAGCACCAGATAGGCATCCACTTCGCTTGACGTCATGTCGATCTGATACAGGCCGGCATCTTCGATCTCGACTTGATAGGTCAGGTCCTGGCCACTGTACCAGCCGTTCAGTGAATCGTCGGGCGCCAGGGCGCCGTCGTTGCGCAGCTCGCCATCACCAGGAAGCTCCCGCGGCTCGGCAGTCAGCGTGAAAAGACCGACGCCTTCACCGTAAGGCGCTCGTGCCGTCAGCGTGTAATCACCGGGGGCCAGGAAATCGGAAATGCGCGCATCCAGATCGCCGGCGCTATCGTCATCCTCGCGGTGGTAGCCATTGGGGCCATCAAGCTCCAGGTAAGCATCGAACTCATCGGAGCGCATCTCCAGCTGGTACATGCCCGCTTCTTCGATGGTCAGCGTAAATTCGCTGGGCGAACCGTCTAGCCAGCTGTCCAGCGGTGCATCAAGGTTCAATACATTATCGTCGCTGAGTTCGATGACCCGGCTGTTCAGCGTGTAGGGGCCGTAGCTGCTGCCGTCGGCGCCGCTGACCACCACCATGTAGTCGCCGCTTTCCTCGATGCGGTGCCGCGCGGTCGTGGCGCTGTCCAGGAACTGGAGCTGATCGTCATAAAGCGCGATGATGCCATTCAGCGCCCCGCGCAGGCTGAATTCGACCAGATCACCCTCTTCAAGACTGATCACGTAGCGGTCGTAACGGCTGCCGTCATTGCCATTGAGCATATCGCTCGAGGTGATCTCCCCGGACAGGCGCTCCCCCAGGGTGACGCTGTCAAGGCCTGCCAGCGCACCCGAGGCGTTGTCAGGTGCGGTAGTTTCAGTATTCGAGGCGGCAGAAGCGGTCGCGGTGGGCAGGGCCTGGGCCGTCAAGAAGCCGACAACGGCGCCGCCGATCGCCACCAGTACCAGTGCAAAGGGAGAGGACTTGGCCATGAGTACGTCCTTGATTCAGTGCATGAGAAAGTCAGGTCCAGAATCGACCGACAACGCTCAATAATAAGTAAAAGCGCTGATGAATGACATCAATTTAGTGTACCCGGCGCCGCCATGACAGGCCGCAGTTACGAGGCGCTAACCTCCTGAAATCCAAGGCCATAACTCAAAAGTTAAAAAACACGCAACTTGGGGCCTAATTGCGCCGAACGTCTTAAAGCTTGCTGCCCCTTGCTGAGCGCGTTACCATCCTCTCGCCTATATGGCACCTCATGGATGCTTGCGAGACTCTCGACACGAATAACTGAGGTACTCCAATGGGAGCCCCTAGACGACTATTGCCTAAACAACTGCTTCGAACGAGTTGTCTGGCCGTACTGTGTGTACTGTTTACGGCCAATAACGCGTTTGCCAACGATATTGATGCACAGGAAGGCGTTGCCTCCTACTACAGTGACCGCTTTCAAGGCGCCCTGACGGCCAGCGGAGAAGCCTTTGATCAGCAGGCACTCACCGCCGCCCACCCTAGCCTGCCCTTCGGGTCGAAAGTGCTGGTGACCCGCGCGGATACCGGTCAGGAAGTGGAAGTACTGATCAATGACCGCGGCCCTTTCGTAAACGGGCGCATCATTGATCTTTCAAAGCGCGCAGCACGCAAGCTCGGCATACTGCGCAGAGGCACGGCCCCCGTCATGGTCACGTTGCTGAATTAACGGATAACACACCCGATGAGTGTGGTACCCCTTAGCCGCTCAACGCCATTGCGGTCACTTACTACGTCCACTTCCAGATACGCACAAGACCCAATGGGGCGCTCGATCCAGAGCGCCCTATTTTTTTGTGCCGTCACGCGTTTAAAAAAGTAACGAACTTGCAAGCACGTTAATGATCTCTATGCTGCAAGTACATTGATCAGTCATGGCTTTGCAGGAGGCACCCATGCAATCACGTTATTTTACGCTTACCGACTACCCCAACGGCCTGCCGAAGCGCGAGCTGTTTTCCCTAAGAACCCAGGAACTCCCCGAACTCAATCCAGGCGAAGTGCGCATTCGCAACCGCTGGCTTTCCGTGGACCCCTACATGCGCGGGCGCATGAGCGGTCAGCACACTTACGTTGCTCCCTTTCGTCTTGACCAGCCCATGGAGGGCGGCGCGATTGGTGAAGTGATCGCCTCGAACGACGAGCGCCTGAAAGAGGGTGACATCGTAAGCCACATGGGTGGCTGGCGCGATATCGCGCAGATTTCAGCACAAGGCGTCTATCCACTGCCCAATGCCGAAGTACCCGAACAGGCTTATCTGGGCGTGCTGGGAATGCCCGGCATGACGGCCTGGACGGGTCTTAACCTGATTGCCGAATGCCGCCCCGGCGACAACGTCCTAGTCAGCGCCGCCAGCGGCGCGGTCGGCTCGCTGGTGGTTCAACTGGCCAAGGCCAAGGGATGCCATGTGGTAGGTATCGCCGGGGCGGCGCACAAGCTTGCCTGGCTTGAGTCGCTGGGCGTCGAGCCGGTCACTTATAAAGACCGTGGTGCACAGGAGCTAAGTGATGCCATTCGCCTGGCAAGCCCCGAAGGTATCGATGTGTATTACGAAAACGTAGGCGGCATCTGCCTGGAAGCGGCGCTGAGCCAGCTCAACGAAGGCGCACGCATTGCCGTTTGCGGCATGATCGACACCTACAATGCCGAAAAACCCGCGCCGGGGCCCAGCAACCTGTCACAAATGGTGGTTCGCAAGGCCAGGATGCAGGGCTTCATCGTGGCGGATCACTGGGAGCACTATCCCGAGTTCTTGAAGGAGGTGACTCCTCAGGTAGCGGCCGGTGATATCGACTACAAGGAAACGGTCAAGGAGGGGCTGGAAAGTACGCCCGATGCGTTTCTGGAACTGTTCGAAGGCGGTAATACCGGCAAGATGCTGGTCAAGTTGTCCGACTGACTATCGGCTGATAACGCCCCATGCGTTGACGTGTCATGCGTGAGCGCATGCCCCTCCCTCACCTTTCAGGGCCGTTTTACCTTTGTAGGGCGGCCCTGCTTTTTTGATTAATTTCCTGATATCCATTCGACCAAAAACGAATTGATTATTAAAATAAACTTCTTTCAATGTGTTTTAACCCATCGTTTGTACTGATCGATGGGTTAAAACACGTTACGACAGCTAGTCTGCAGGGTCTGCACCTAGCGTTTGATACGTTGCCAACAGGGGAACCCCATGGAAAAGAACACACGCGCCCACAGCAAGTGGCCAGCCATCGTGCTCGGCCTGCTGCTGGTGGCTGCCGGCCTTGCGCTCGCTATCGGCGGTGGCAAGCTGATCAGCCTGGGCGGTAGCGCCTACTACTTGATTGCCGGTATTGCCGTGGTGGTGGCCGGCATACTGCTGGCCCTGCGCAAGGGGGCCGCTTTATGGCTCTATGCGGCGATACTTTTTGCCACATTGGCATGGGCGCTATGGGAAGTGGGCCTGGACTGGTGGCAGCTGGTGCCCCGCGTGGCGATTCCCTGCCTGATCGCGATCATCATGCTGTTGCCCTGGTGGCGCAAACCGCTTCACTCGCGTGGCGGGAGCCTGGCGCTGACAGCCAGTATTGCCGCGGCGATCATAGTGGCCATTGCCAGCCAGTTCGACGACCCGGCCCAGATAGAGGGCACCCTGGCCGAAAACCGTGCAAGCGGTGAAGTGAACCCGGCCCAGGTGGCAGGCGATGACTGGCCAGCTTACGGCGGCACCAACGCGGGCACCCATTACTCCTCGCTCAGCCAGATCACCCCAGAGAACGTGGGCGAGCTCGAGGAAGTGTGGCGCATTCAAACCGGCGACGAGCCCGGCCCTAACGCCCCGCCCGAGATCACCAACCAAAATACGCCCCTGAAAGTCAACGACAGCCTCTACATCTGCACCTCGCACAGCCGTGCCATGGCGCTTTCGCCGGAAACCGGCGAAACCTTGTGGGAATTTGACCCCGAGATCAGCACCCAAGGCGCCGAGGACTTCTCGGGCTGGGCGCACATGACCTGCCGAGGGCTGGCCTATTACGATGCGGCCAACTACGCGGGTGATGCTGCGGATAGCGAAGATGACAGCGCCGATACCGCCGCTGCACCGTCACCGCTGTTTGCCGACAGCGACGTCTTCGCCATCGACGTATCCCTGCTGGAAGGTTTCGAGACTACCGCCACGGATACGGGTGAAAACGCTCCCTCGGCAATCATCAGCCAGACCGATGTCATGTGCCCGCGTCGCCTCTATCTGCCTACTGCCGATGCGCGCCTGATTGCGCTCAATGCCGACACCGGTGAGCGCTGCGCCGGGTTTGGCGATAACGGCGAGGTGGACCTGACGCGCAATATCGGTGGCTTCGATCCCGGTGGCTACTACTCCACATCGCCCGCCACCGTGACCGAAAACCTGGTGATTCTGGGCGGCCACGTGACCGACAACAGCTCGACTGACGAGCCTTCCGGCGTCATCCGCGCCTTCGATGTGCGCACCGGCGAGCTGGTCTGGAACTGGGATAGCGGCAACCCGGAAGAAACCGAGCCGCTCGCGGACGATGAAACCTATACCCGCAATTCGCCCAACGTATGGCCGCCGATCAGCGTAGATGAAGACCTGGGATTGGTTTATTTGCCCATGGGCAACGCTACGCCGGACCAGTGGGGCGCCGATCGCACCGAAAACGATGAAACCTACAGCGCCGGACTCGTCGCGCTCGAACTCGAAACAGGCCAGGTGGCCTGGGTCTACCAGTTCGTTCATCACGACCTGTGGGACATGGACATGCCGGCCCAGCCGGTCTTGATCGACCTTGCCACCGATGAAGGCACGCAGCCCGCGGTGATTCAGCCGACCAAGCAGGGTAGCCTGTACGTGCTGAACCGGGAAACCGGCGAGCCGATCGTGCCCATCGAGGAAATTCCTGCTCCGCAAGGCGCAGTGGAAGGTGACTGGACCGCAGAAACCCAGCCACGCTCGGCCCTGAACCTGCTGCCACCGCCGCTCACCGAGCGCGACATGTGGGGCGCATCACCGTTTGATCAGATGATGTGTCGTATCCAGTTCAACTCGCTGCGCTATGACGGGCAGTACACGCCGCCGTCGCTGGAAGGCAGCATCATCTACCCGGGTAACGTCGGGGTAATGAACTGGGGTGGCGTGGCGGTTGATCCGGAGCGCCAGGCACTGTTCACCGGCGCCAAGTATCTAGCCTTCGTTTCACGTCTGATTCCGCGCGACGAAGTGGAAGAGGGCCAGGGCTCGGCCAGCGAACAGGGCCTTCAGCCCAACGCCGGCGCACCCTATGCCGTCGAGCTTGGCCCGCTGCTCTCGATCTTCGACCTGCCTTGCCAGGCGCCCTCCTGGGGCGACGTGGCCGGCATCGATTTGCAGAGCGCTGACGTGGTCTGGAAACACCGCAACGGCACCACGCGTGACAGCATGCCGCTTGGCCTGCCCATTGGCCTGCCCGTCGGCGTGCCGGCGCTTGGTGGCCCGCTGACCACCGCAAGCGGTATTACCTTCATGGGCGGCACGCTGGACCAGTACCTGCGCGCTTACGACATCACCACCGGCGAAGAGCTTTACAGGGCACGCCTGCCGGCAGGGGGTCAGGCCACGCCCATGACCTATACCGGCGCTGATGGTCGCCAGTACGTCGTGATCACCGCCGGGGGGCACGGCACCTTTGGCACCAAGATGGGTGATTACGTGATTGGCTATGCACTGCCGGAGTAAATAGCGCCAAGGCAGCATGAAAACGGGCAGCCCATGGGCTGCCCGTTTCTTATGACCACACCGATGACGTCACGCGTTAAAAGCGCACCTCTACCCCACCGTAAACGCTGCGCCCCGGCGCTGGCTCGTAGTAGCGGCCGAAGGTGCCGTTCAGGCGCACGTTGGCGTAGTGATCCTCATCCAGCAGGTTGCGCACCCCGACATAGGCGTTCAAGCGCGTATCGCCCCCCAGGCGCCAGCCATCCCCTGCCCGCAGGTTGACCAGCCAGTAGCTGTCGATATCGGTTTCATTGGCATTGTCGGCCACCATGTCGCCGATATACTCGGTTTCGAGCGTTGCAAAGCGCTCGGACGCTCCCTGCCAGGTCAACCGGTTGATCCAGGTCTGCTCGGGCAGTCCGGGAATGCGATTGCCGTCAAAACGCTCGCTGGGGGTGGAGAAGCGGTCGAACTCGTAGCGCGCCAGCGTCAAGGCGCTGTTCAAGCGCCACTGGTCGGCAAGCTGCCAGCCCAGCGACAGTTCAAGACCGTCGCGGTCGGTATCACCAGCGTTCTGATAGAAGGTACGTCCACCATCGTCGTAGGGCACCAGCTCATCGCGCACGCGTACCGAGAAGAGCGCCAGCTCGTAATCCATGGCCAGGGGCTCGATATAACCGCGCATGCCTACTTCACGATTCCAGGCTTTTTGCGGCTCTATAGACGGATTGAAACCGCCGCCAGCCGGGTTGGCGAACTCGGCAAACGTCGGGGTTTCAAAGGCAGTACCGGTATTGACATACACCTGGTGCTGCGGCCGATAGCGGTAGCTAAGCCCGGCCGAGCCGCTCCACTCGGTAAAGGTTCGATCACCGCTTTGATCACCATCGGCCAGGTAGCGGTCATCCACGTCCAGATCGACCCGGTCGAACCGCGCGCCCAGCGAAAGCGTCAGCTGCTCGGTCAGTCCCAGATCCCCTTGCCCGAAGACCCCGGCCGAGGTTGCCTTCTGGGTTTCATCCGCCAACTGCTCGCCCACGCCCCCCTGAGCGTTGACCCGCCGCCGGAACCGGTCATCGTCCTGGCGGGCAATGTCCACCCCTGCGACATAGTCAAACGGCAGCTCGCCGAGCATGATGCCCTGATGATACTCGCCGCTTACTCCCATGTAGTCGCGCTGATAACCCAGGCGGCTGTCACCCACATACGGCAGTTGCTGCTCGAAATCGCGCCGGGCGATGAACCCCTTGAGGTAGAGTTCACCAGGGCCTGCCGCCAGGTCTTCATATTGCAGCCCCAGCAATTGCTGATCGACCTTCTGGCGAGCATCCAGCGCAAGCGAATTCGGGGCAGCCTGATGCCGTCCGCGCGCTACTTCACCGGCATTCAACGCACCGGGGTCCTCCGAGCGCGGGTTCTCCAACAGGTTCACGATCGCCGTCAACGCCCGTTCGCTGCCAAGCTCCCGACGCAACTTGGCATTGAGCAGGTACTTTTCCGTGGAACTCTGGTCACGATAGCCATCTACGTTCAGCGCCGACAGGCTGACGTGGTGCGACCAGTCGCCATTCTGGCCGCCGTTTTGCAGCGAAAGCTTCTGATAGCCATCGCTGCCCGCCTCGACGCGCACGCGGGAGCCTGGGTCGCTGCGCCCGTCGGCGGTGGTGATATCGATCACCCCGCCGGCGGCGTTGCCATAAAGCACCGATGCCGGGCCGCGAATGACCTCGATACGCTCGGCACTATCCAGGTCGATGGCATCCAGCTGCGCCTGACCGTCAGGTAGCGTATAAGGAATACCATCCACCATCACCGTGATACCGCGCACGCCAAACGGCGCCCGGGCACCAAAGCCGCGAATGGCGATGCGCTGCCCCTGAGCAAAGTTGTCGCGATTTTGCAGGAAGACCCCGGGCACTCCTGTCAGGGATTCATCAAGACGCACGCGCTGCTGGCCCTGGGCGATGGTGTCGCGGTCTACGGTGGACACCGCCGCCGGCGTGGCATAAAGCTCACGCGCCAGACGCGGTGCGCTGACCTCAACGGTCGGCAGCGCCTCGGCGGTGGCTGGCGGCGCGTTCTGCGCCCAGACTGATCCCGACATCGCCCAGCTCGCCAACATCAGCGAGGGTGGCAGTAGTTTGTACATGGTGTCCCTTTCCCCTTGTTTTGATAAAAAATCGACTGCCGATGAACTCGACGTGGATGCCAGTTCAGTCGCAGTGGCAGCGGTTCGCTAAGTTTGAACCCTGCAACTACACTTGCAAGTAGTAACGTACCAATCAAGCAAAGGAGGCTTTATGGCACTTACTGCAACGGATCCAATCAAGATGATTTTTGCCATCATCCTGCCGCCGCTCGGCGTATTTCTGGAGGTGGGCCTCAAGAGACATTTCTGGATCAACATCATCCTGACCCTGCTTGGCTTCATCCCCGGCATCATTCACGCGTTCTATGTCATCTTGAAGTATTAGTTGAAGTACTAGGGCTCTTTGCTCGGGCTGTCTGCATGGAAAAGATGGTAGCGGCTCAAGCCAGCGCATCTTCATTGGCAGCCCGGTCATCGAGCTGCTAGCCTTCGCTTCGGGCACATACCGTGGCGATCATGATGATTCCCGCCCCACAACATCATTCAGATAGCCACCGTTGGCTGGATTCAGATAGCTACCGTTGTCCGGCGGGCAAGCAACGCTTTGCTTCAAGGCCTGTTCTACAGATCGAACACCAGTGAATGGTGCGCTGCCTGACCTGCCAAGGTACCATCGCTGACCGCACGCGCCAGATTGCCCACGGGCATTGCAATGTCACCACAGGCGAAGATGCCGGGTACGGAAGTCGCCTTGGCAACGCTGGTCTTGATGGTACGTCCAAGCGGCGAGACCTCAAGCTCGCATCCCAGCTGCAAGGCCAGCGCGTTGGGCGCGGTCTGGGTGACGATAAACAGTCCCTCCAGCGCAAATACCCGGCTATCTGCCATTACCAGGCTCAAACCGTCGCCGGTCAGGCGTTCGACCGCCCCGCGTTCGACATGGGTGTCGCGTTTGGCGAGCTTTTCCAGCTGCTGGCGGTCAGGCTCGAACGCGTCGTTCAGAAACAGCGTGGTCTGCCCCCAGTCGGGGAGCAGCAGAGCCAGATGCATGGCCGCCTCAGAGGTGGCCAGTACGCCGATGCGCCCACGCTCGAGATCGAAACCATGGCAGTAAGGGCAATGGAAAACGGATTTTCCCCATCGCTCCTCCAGCCCAGGCAACGACGGCAGTTCATCTTTCACGCCCGCCGCGAGGATGACTCGGCGAGCACGAAGCGGCGTGGCCGATGCCGGTGACTCGGCAAGCGTGAGGGTAAAATTATCGTTTTCACCCGCCACCGCTGCTACGTTGCCTGGGCACCAGTCAACCGTCGGGTATTGAATGAGCTCAGCCTGGCCCACCTTCTCGATGTCATCAGGGGCATGGCCATCCTGAGTCAAAAAGCCCCGTGCACGGGCAGCGAAGCGATTACGCGGCTTGCCTGCATCGATGACGACCACCTTGCGCCGCGCCTGGGCCAGTTGCAGCCCAGCAGCCATCCCTGCGTAGCTTCCACCTACGATGGCAACGTCGTACATCACTTGCTCTCTATCCATTGAGCGCATATCGCGTATTTCCTTCAGGTATGAAAACCTTGCCGACAGTGTAGGTCAGCGTGAAGGTAACGCGGCAATAAGCCTAGAAATACAACATAGGTAGAAATACAACACAGGTAGAAATATGACCTAGATAGAAATACACCATGGATACTCCCGTCTGTAAGGATTGGCCTGTCTATAAGGCGTCTTCTTGCGGCACGGGCGAAGATGCCTGAAGCCATTGGTCGAAGGCGGTTTCTTGCGTCTTGCTGGCCGCGTAGTAGACCAGACGCAGGTGGCGGTCTTCGTCGATCATCAGCGAGACATGCTCAAAATCGATCGACCCCAGCGACGCCAGGTGAAGATGGCGAACCCCATGGCAAGGCCCATGAATATCCTGCCCGGCCCACCACGCCTTGAAGTCCTGGTCGACTTGGCCAAGCGTCTTGATCAATGCATTGATCGCCGCGTCCTCCGGTGCACGCGCTGCATCGCGCTTGAAACTGCCAAGCATCTGCTGCGCCTGCGCTTGCCAGGGGTCGAAAAGCGCGCGCGTAGCCGTATCCGTAAACAGCAGCCATAGCAGATTACGCTGCTCCGGCGGATGTTTCGAAAAACCAAACAGTCTGTCGGCGGCGTGGTTCCAGGCCAACACGTCCCAGCGCAAATTCAAAACGTATGCAGGCCGCGTGGGCAGGTCGCTCATCAGACGGTGCACCAACGGTGGCACGCTGCACCAGGTTTTGCCCGGTTCGGCGGGAAGGCGCTGATGCGCCAATAGAAACAGGTGGCGTCGCTCGGTAGCATCGAGTTTCAGCGTGCGAGCCAGGCGATCGAGAAAATCCGCCGAGGCGCGAATGTCACGCCCTTGTTCCAACCACGTATACCAGGTCAACCCGACCCCCGCGAGCGCCGCCACCTCCTCGCGCCGAAGCCCCGGCGTGCGACGCCGCTTACCTGCAGGCAAGCCGACCTCTTCAGGCGTTACCTGCTCACGCCGGCTGCGCAGGAACTCACCAAGCTCAGTGCGGGTGCGTTTCAACGAACGCTCTGACGCCATCTTGTTGCCTTTAGTAATAGTATAAAGGGTTAAATTGTACCCCCTCTGAACCCTCTCCAGAATAGCGCTTTCACCTCTTGGCAGTGCCTTTATCAACCAGCGCTGCCAAGCCGATCGCGAAACTGACTGGAGAACCTGATGGCGTTTTCTTCCCGACTGTCGATTTATCTCATTGCCCTGGGCGCCTTTTCATTAGGAATGGCTTCTTATGTCACCGCAGGGCTTATTCCCATGGTGACGTCGGCGTTTTCGGTATCCGAAGCCGTAGCGGCCCAACTGGTAACCGCCTTTACGCTGGCCTACGGTCTTGGCTCACCGCTCGTGGTGGCGCTGCTTCCCGGCCACCGCCAGCGAACGGGGCTGCTCGCGGCGCTGACCGTGTTCGTCATCGCCAATGCGCTGAGCGCCCTTGCCGACAGCTTTGCGGCACTGGCCGCCTGGCGGGCTGTCGCCGGTGTGGGAGCGGGTGTATATCTGGCGCTGGGGATCGCCGCGGCAACCGCGCTTGCTCCAAACGGTCAAGGTGGCAAGGCCATCGCCATTCTCATGGGCGGCATGGCCAGCGGCACCGTGCTGGGCGTACCGCTTAGTCTGCTGCTGGCCGAGCAGTTGGGTTGGGCATCGGCCTTGTGGCTCATTGCCGTGCTGGGCATGGTAGCACTTGGCGGCCTTGTTTGCCGACTGCCGCCCCTTCCCGCCGCCCCTTCCCTGCCATTGAGGCACAAGGCAACGATGCTGAAACATCCTGCCACCGTTGCCATCCTGAGCGTTTCGCTTTCAGGGGCCATTGCAAGCCTTGGCATGTACACCTTCATTGCCCCCTTCATGGCAAGCCCGGCCTTCGAAGGCGCGCCCCCCGTTGCGCTCTATCTATGGGTATGGGGGCTTGGCGGCATTGCGGGAAGCTTCTTGATCGGCCCGATGGTAGACAGGTGTTCAGCACCACGCGTAGTGATCGTCATCATGGCACTTCTTGCGATATCGCTTGGCGGGCTGCCCCTGGCCGCCTCCCTGCACCCCTGGCTGGCGCTTGTGCCTATCGCCCTCTGGGGTGCGGCGGGCTGGGCGCTGCAGGTGCCCCAGAACAGCGAACTGATGCGGGTGCGCAAGCCCCATGGCGATGGCAACCTGGCGGTTGCCCTCAACGAATCAGCGCTCTATCTGGGCAGCGCCCTTGGCGCGGTAGCCGGCGGAGTTATCATTTCCGGTACTTACCCCCTGTGGCTGCTCGCCGTCAGCGCCGCCGGGGTAGCCGTCCTTGGAGCACTGGTGCAGCTTATAAGTCTACGCGTGCCTGCCCGGCAAAGCCCCTAACGGGAAGGGGCCGAGCGTACGGACGCCTCTGCCCAGTAAATAAATGCAGAAAGCCTTTGACGTGTACGCTCAATCGTGACACTGTGGCGTCAGTTGGTTAGCAAGCAGCATGGTTTCAGAAGCGTACGATCTTTTTCGGCAGCCTGATATTGTATTCCTTGTTTCACCCGCTACTTAAATCTGGGTAATACCAGGAACTTCATGACAGCGCATCTGCGCGAAAGGATCTACACATGGCAACTGGCACAGTTAAATGGTTCAACGATACTAAAGGCTTCGGTTTCATCGCACCTTCCGATGGTAGCGACGACCTGTTCGCCCACTTCTCCGAAATTCAAGCCGACGGCTTCAAGACCCTGCAGGAAGGCGCTAGCGTCTCCTTCGACGTTACCCAGGGCAAGAAAGGCCTTCAGGCGTCAAACATCAAGCAAACTTCTTAATCTTGTAGATTAACAGTTTGTGCGGGCTCTAGCCCGCCCCACAAGGCCCGCTCATGCGGGCCTTGTGGCGTTTAGGCGTAGGCGAAAACCTGCCTGGCGTTCAGAAGCGACTGGGCTAGACGTTCCGAACCCACTTACTTAGCTTTACCTCTATGGTCACGCTCAACGTCTCGAGGGTGGCCGCCCGTGCTCGGCCCTCGGCCGTTGCCCGGTAAAGATGCGGCGTCATGGCCAGCAGATCGGCAATGGCGGCGTTACCTTGCAGTGCCAACGTGTAACGCAGCGTTTGCGTTGCGGACTGGGTAAACCCTGCGGGCACGGGTGCGTCATTGACGCGCTCGGGCTTGAGCGTCGGATAGATGATCTCGCGAAGCTCTCGCAGATGATTCGGCCCGGCTTCTACCTGCAGCCAGATACCTCCTGGCTTGAGTACCCGAGTGAACTCCTCCACTACCGGAAAGCCGAACATGCACAGCAGCCGGTCAAGCGAGCGCGCCTGCACCGGCAGGTTGGCATTGCTGCCGACGACCCAGGCCGCCCCAGGCAGGCCCTTCTGCCCGGCAATCCCCTGCCTGGCCGCCGCCTGTACTGCCCATTTGGAGATATCCAGGCCCAGCAGCTCAAGCGGGGCCGGGCCGGCCATCGCGGCCAGCTGACGCAGGTAATAGCCTTCCCCGCAGCCGGCATCCAGGCACGCAAGCGGTGTGTGTTCAGCACTGTCCTCAAGCACGGCGGCGCTTACTGCCTCGGCGATCGGCTGGTAATACCCCGCGTTCAGAAAGCGCTGGCGCGCGGCCACCATGGCCTTGCTGTCACCCGGATCACTTGAGCGCTTGCGCTGCACCGGCAGCAGATTCACATAGCCGTGGCGTGCAATATCGAAACTGTGCCCCGATGCACAGCGCCAGGCGCCCTGCTCTTGAGTGAGCGGGGCGCCATCGAGCGGGCAGGCAAGGGCGTCAAACGGGTGACTATTCATAAACGGCGGCAGGCTGAAGGGCGCGGTGGCAAATCATGAGAAATCTCAAGCATGGGTAAGAGAAATGGATAACGGTAAAGGCCTGTTCCACGGGCCGGGCCAGAGCGTACTAAAACACACACGCCCCCACTACCCTTCATTGCGTTATTTTTGCGGCGGCCGCGCGTAATCCTTGAACAGGCCATGTTGCCACTGGCGCACGGCCAGTACGGAAGTAGTACCAAAGCGCTGGGTGATGGGCAGCGCGCTTTCCCGCTCGCATAGCTCGTGAAACTCCTTGGCCAGGCGCTGCATGATCTGCTGCCACTCATCGTTGCCCGCTCGGGAGAGCAGGCCATTGAGCACCAGCAGCTTTTCGCTTTGGCTGTCAAAACGCGAGCGAAAGAACTCGTTGGCAATATACTGTTGGAAGAACTGCTGTATGGGCCCGCCAGGGCGCCAGCGGAAATTGGGCGCCACCCGCCGCCGAATCCGGTTGCCGGGCAACAGCTCGATCAGCGCCAGCCGCTCGAGCTTCAACAGCTGACGGGTACACTCGGCTTCGCTTAACCGGTACTGGCGGTGAATATCGGCAAAGCTGTAGCCGTTGAGTACGCATACCGCGACCAGAAACAGCTCATGATCGTCGGCGATGCTCTGCTCCTGGGCCTGTGTAAGCTCCTGCAGGCGCCGCTCGTCGGTCTGCATGGTCTGGACGAGTTCGGCAAATTCGATGTCGAGCCGCTCACAAATGCGTTCAAGGCGTGCTAGCGTGATATGACGCTCGGCAAACATGCGCTTTACCGAGGCTTCGCTTAGCCCAAGCCATTGGGCCACATCGGCATAGGTGTAGCCCTGAGCGCGAAGCTGGCGTTTCAGGGCAGCGAGCAGCGAGCCGGTTTGAGACACAGTGACCTCCTGGCTAAAGTATCCTATAACGATACTTTACCGCACGGATAACGCAACTTGTCTTGCGAAGGTTGCGCGAAATGCAGCCTTCACGGAAAGTCCTTCTGACTTCAAGACAACCACAAGGCTGACGACTCATGCAACGACTGCTCCGTACGCCGGGCGCCTGGCCCTATCTGATCGCCATTTTCCTCAACGCCTTCGTTGACCTGGGCCACAAGATCGTCATTCAAAACACGATTTTCAAGAGCTACGAGGGCACCACGCAGATCGTGCTGACCGCGCTGGTGAACGCCCTGATTCTCTTGCCGTTCATTCTGCTGTTCACCCCCGCGGGGCACGCGGCCAATGCCTACCCCAAGGTGCGCATCCTGCGTCTTTCCGCCTGGGCGGCGGTCGGCGTCTCGCTGGGTATTACCCTTGCCTACTATCAGGGGCTGTTCTGGCTGGCATTTGCCATGACGCTGCTGCTGGCTGTGCAGTCGGCATTCTACTCGCCCGCCAAGTACGGCCTGGTCAAGGGGCTGTTTGGCAAACCGCGCCTGGCCGAGGCCAACGGGCTTATCCAGGCAGTCACCATCGGCGCCATCCTGGCGGGAACGGTCGTCTTTACCGCGCTGTTCGAGCACTGGGTCATCTCGTTCGAACAGACGCCGGGCCAGATGCTTGGCCACATCGCTCCGCTTGGCTGGCTGCTGGTGGCCAATAGCCTCGTGCAGGCGCTCTTGCTGTATCGCCTGCCGCTGGACCAGGCGGCCACGACCCGGCAACCGCTTGCCTGGAAGCACTATTGGCGCGGCCAGACCGCTCGCAGGAACCTGGGTATCGTGGCTCGCCAGCCGGTGCTCCGCCTGTCGATCATTGGCCTGGCCACCTTCTGGTCGGTGGGCCAGGTGCTGCTCGCGGCATTTCCGGCCTATGCCAAGGCTACGTTGAACATCGACAATACGCTGGTCTTGCAAGGCATTCTGGCCGCCAGCGGTGTGGGAATCGCGCTGGGCTCGATGCTGGCCAGCAAGTTCTCGCGCAATCGCATTGAAACCGGGCTGATCCCGGTAGGCGCGCTGGGCGTGGCCGTGGGCCTTGGATGCTTGCCGCTGTTTTCCACGCCGCTGACCCAGGCACTCAATTTTGTATTTATCGGCCTGATGGGCGGGCTGTTCATCGTCCCCTTGAACGCCTTGATTCAGTTTCACGCCGCCGAGCGGGAGCTGGGTACCGTACTGGCCGCCAACAACTGGGTGCAGAACCTGGCCATGCTGGGCTTTTTGATCGTGACGGCGCTTTTCGCCCTTGCCGGTGCCGACAGCCGCTACCTGCTGGCCCTGATTGCGGCAGTGGCGCTGGTGGGCGGCGCCTACACCGTGATCAAGCTGCCTCAGAGCCTGGTGCGCTTTCTGCTCAGCTTCCTGCTCACCCGCCACTATCGGGTGGATGTCCACGGGCTCGAGAACCTGCCTTCCCAAGGGGGTGTGCTGCTGCTGGGCAACCACATCAGTTGGGTGGACTGGGCCATGGTGCAGATCGCAAGCCCCCGCCCGGTACGCTTTGTGATGCTCAAGAGCGTCTATGAGCGCTGGTACCTGCGCGGTTTTTTCAAGGCGCTGGGCTGTATCCCCATCGAACGCGGCGAAAACGCACGCCAGGCGCTTGAAGCCGTGGCCGAGCAGCTCAATGCGGGGGAAGTGGTGTGCCTGTTTCCCGAAGGCGCGATCAGTCGTACCGGCCAGTTGGGCGAGTTTCGCAACGGCTACCGGCGTGCCTGTGAAATGGCCAATCCGGATGTCAAGATCGTGCCGTTCTATCTGCGCGGCCTGTGGGGCAGCCAGTTTTCACGCTCCTCGAGCAAGCTGAAGGCGCTGCGCAATGCGCCGCTGCACCGCTCGGTCATCGTCGCCTTTGGCGAGCCGCTGCCCAAGGAGACACCGGCGGACGTTCTCAAACGGCGCATCTTCGAACAGGCCACGCGCTCCTGGCAGCACGCCATGGATGATTTGCAAACCCTGCCCGATGCATGGATCAAGAGCGTCAAGCGCCGCCCTGGGGAGCTGGCCCTGGCCGACTCGCTCAGCCGCCCGCTCAAGGCCGGTACGGCGCTTGCCGCCAGCCTGCTGATGGCCCGGCGAATCCGCAAGCTCAGCCCGGCGCAGAACGTCGGTC
Source organism: Vreelandella aquamarina (assembly GCF_020075495.1). GTDB lineage: Bacteria > Pseudomonadota > Gammaproteobacteria > Pseudomonadales > Halomonadaceae > Vreelandella > Vreelandella aquamarina_A. The sequence continues at coordinate 363,199 of NZ_JABYQT010000003.1, read as the reverse complement.
TGCTGCTACCGACCAGCAGTGCCGGCGTGCTTGCCAATATGGCGACACTGCTGGCGGGCAAGACAGTGGTCAACCTCAACTACACCGCCAGCCAGGAGGCACTGGCATCGGCCCTCTCCCAGGCCGAAATCAGCACCGTCTTCACCTCTCAGCGTTTTGTTGAAAAGCTTGCCCAGCGCGGGCTGGCAGTAGACGCCCTGTTGGCCAATCATCACGTGGTCTACCTGGAAACCCTGCAGGCCTCGATTGGCCGTGCCGAGCAATTGGCCATGTGGCTGGCCGTGCGCCTGCTGCCTACAGGAGTACTGCGCCGCTGCTTCAGCCATTCGCATCGTGGCGAGGCTACCGCGGCCATCCTGTTCTCCAGCGGCAGCGAAGGGGCGCCCAAGGGCGTCATGCTGAGTCACCACAACCTGATGGCCAATATCAAGCAGACCTCCGATGCGCTGAATACCGAGCACGACGATGTCATGATGGCGTCGCTGCCGCTGTTCCACGCCTTCGGGCTGACGGTGACCCAATTCCTGCCGCTCATCGAGGGTCTGCCGCTGGTGTGTCACCCGGACCCCACCGACGCCACCGGCATTGCCAAGGCCATTGCCAAGCACCGCGCGACGATCATGTGCGGTACGTCAAGCTTCCTGCGCCTGTTCACGCGCAGCCCCAAGGTTCACCCACTCATGCTGGACAGCCTGCGCGTGGTAGTGGCCGGGGCAGAGAAAGTCGATGACAGCGTACGCGACGCCTTCCAGAGAAAATTCCACAAGCTGATCTTCGAAGGCTATGGCGCCACCGAGACGGCGCCGGTGGCGGCGGTCAACCTGCCGGATGCCCTGGATATCAACTATCTGCAGGTACAGCGGGGCGCCAAGGTAGGCAGCGTCGGCATGCCGCTCCCCGGCACCAGCGTCAAGATCGTCGACCCGGAAAGCTTTGAGGAACTCGCCACCCATGAAGCCGGCATGGTGCTGATCAGCGGCCCTCAGGTCATGCAGGGCTACCTGGGCGATGACGCACGGACACACAGCGCGCTGCGCGAATTCAACGGCCAGCGCTGGTATGTCACGGGTGACAAGGGGTATCTGGATGACGACGGCTTTTTGACCATTGTCGACCGCTACTCGCGGTTTGCCAAGATTGGCGGCGAAATGGTGGGCCTGGCCTCGGTAGAACAGGCAGTGAAAGCCACGCTGCCAGACCCGGATACCCCGGTCATGGCCGTCAACGTGCCCGATGCCATCAAGGGCGAGCGTATCGTGCTGCTGTCCGAAACCCCGCTGGATACCCAGGCAACGCGCACGGCCATGCTGGAAAACGGCGCCTCGCCGATGATGGTGCCAAGCCACTGGTTCAGCGTTGAAGCGCTGCCCAGCCTGGGCTCAGGCAAACCTGATATTGCCGGGGCCAAGCGCCTGGCCCAGATGAAGCTTGCCGAAAGTACTGCGCCATCCGCGTCATGATAAAAATGGCGCTCTTGAAGCGCCATTTTGCTGGCCGTTTTCAGCAAAACTTGAGGCATGGAGACAAGGATTTTTTTTCACTTGAAACGCTGACATTTCTCCATGGTTTCCTTGCCCAAAGTAGTTTAGATTTTGCATCAATCCTGAGAGTCACTTTCTTCAGGGGTGATACCAACTATCGAGGAGGCGCTTGTGCCGAACTCCGCTATCAATATCTACAAGCAACGCCGTAGCCAGTACGTCATTGGCAAGGATCTTCCAATCAGTTCGACGGTGGTAACCGCGCTTATCAAGGAAGCAGTCAGACAGGCGCCGTCCTCTTTCAACTCGCAAAGCTCGCGGGCAGTGATCCTGTTCAACGACCAGCATGAGGCGTTCTGGCAACTGGTGATGGACACTTTGCGCAAGATCGTCCCGGCCGACGCTTTCGCCGCCACCGAGCAGAAGATCAACAGCTTCGCCGCCGGTGCTGGCACCGTGCTGTTTTTCGAAGATCAGGACGTGATCAAGGGACTGCAGGAACAATTCCCGCTCTACGCCGACAACTTCCCCGTCTGGTCAGAGCATTCGACCGGCATCGCCCAGTTTGCGGTGTGGACAGCACTCTCCGAGTCGGATATCGGCGCCAGCCTGCAGCACTACAACCCGATCATCGATGAAGCGGTCTTCCAGACCTGGGATCTGCCGGCGTCCTGGAAACTGCGCGCCCAGATGCCGTTCGGCTCTCACGAAGCGCCGATTGGCGAGAAGAGCTTCATGGACGACGAAGAGCGCTTCCGCGTTTTCTCTTGAGGCCCTGTTGAGGCCAGCACCGCACGCCAGCACTGTCTGACGCGGCGGGCAGCGGTGCAAACCTCGGCGGCTCAGCGGTTGGATGACGTGTCGTCATCGTCATCCGCCCGTTCGGGCTCGGCTTCTTGATCGTCGGTACTTGATGTTTTGCGCGCCTCGTCGTCGGCTTTCCCGCCGTCGTCGGGGCGCGTTTCCTTGGAGTGTTCGCTGTCTGAATGCTCGCTGTCTGCGTCATCCGAGTCCGCATCTTCCGAGTCCGTGTCTTCCGAGTCCGTGTCTTTCGATTTCGTGTCTTCCGAAGCCCTGGTGGTTTTGGGATTGTTCGTCCCATGGCCTTTAGCAACATCGCGATGGCTGATCACCATGACCTCGCGTGGCCACCACTCGGGATAATGGTCGCGAATGAACGCCATCAGCTTTTCGCGGACGTTCATTTCCGCCGCCCAGCCGGAAAGCGGGTCAGAGGTCATCAGGTAGCCGGTAACCGTTTGGGCATGGGCAGTCTGCCCGGTGACGTAAAGAAGCAGCTTGTGGTGCTCGACCACGCAGTCCTCCTGCTTGGCATACTCCAGAAACTTTTCCCGAATAAGCGACACATCCGCGCTCAGATGCACGATCAGTTCGAGGCTTCGATACATCTTGGCGCTTTTCACCGAGAGGTTTTCAAAGGGCTTGGAGGTGAAGTACGTCACCGGCACGACCAGGCGCCGGTCGTCCCATACCCTCAACCGGATAAACGTGTAGAAGATGCCTTCCACATAGCACCACTGGCCTTCGAATATCACCAGATCGCCGATCCGGATAGGCTTGGCCAGCGAGAGCTGAAAAGACGCCAGGATATTCCCCAGCACCGCCTGCCCCGCGATACCCACGAGCACGGCCAGTACGCTGGCCGAGGCCATGATCGACAGGCCCAGGGTTTCAAAGAGCTGGATCTGGCTGAGCACATAGACCGACACGCCAATGACCGTCAGCAGGATAATGCCGCGGCGCAGCGCATACAGCGTGGTCAGCAGCTTGCGCTCGTCCTTGGGCTTGGTGTCGTCGATTTCCCCCACCAGCCGGCGCGTCATGCGCAGCATGATGGTATCGACCAGACGCAAGGCGATCGTCCCCACCCCCCAGGCCATGATGGCAATCAGCACGACACGAAACGTCGTCGTGGCCACCGCCGAGAAGGACACGACATAATCCAGCAGCGTCTGCGTTACCAGCGACATGACGATCAGCGCCACCGGCCCCTTGATCCGGGCCGTGAAGATACTTCGCGCACCGGAAGGCACCACCTTCGCCACCAGCCCGACAAGGCTGTATACCGTCCATCCGATAAAGGAGATGAGCAGCACGAATACCGGAATGGCGATCCACTCCCAGAGGTTGAGCATGCCAAACGAGACCTTCAGGCGCTCGGGAATGTAAGACTCCAGCATGGAAGGCCCATACTCGTCATACAGCAGTGGAATGGCGGAGACGCTGTCCGGCATGACCAGCCAGATAGGATCATCATCCGCTACCCGGTAACGACCCAGGCGAATATCGTAGGCCTGACCTTCCGCCTCGAGCGATGCCACCTGGATATCACGACGCGGCTCGCCGGCCCGCGGGTCCTGGCCTGAAGGGTCTTCGATCGCCGCATCCTGGCGCCCGGAAAGATTCGAGGCATTCAGCCACTCGCCCCGCCGAAGCACCTCGGCAAGCTGCCTGGCAAGCTCTGTCCCCTGCTCCTGCTGCTCGCTGCTGGAAAAAGCGGAAAGATTGAGTACGTGCGCGGCGGCGGCGAACTCCTCGTCATCCGTCAGTTCCAGAAAGTTGCGCAGCGTTTCACGCGGCGTCGAGAGGCTCATGTCATCGGGCGCGGCGCCCAACCCTTCGTTGATCGAATCGACCGTGAACCAGCGAGTGTCATCGCTCTCTTCATCCTGAGCCTGCGCCAGGCTCAGGCTGGCAAAGCCGAGCACTAACGCGAAGACAATCCTCCAACATCGAGCACTGATTACGTTCATCATCCTGTATCCATATCCCTATAGTGCATTGTCAAGATACGCCACGTCCTCTGCGCATGCTCTCCGGGCTAGCCGTCTGTTTCTTTTCAACTCGCCAAAAGTGGCCCGGCCAAGGAAAAGACACAGTACAGCCTACCGCCACCAAGGACGCAAGGCGCAAAACCTGTCCGCCCGCATCGCATCCAGACGCTGGCTATCAGGGTAAACTGATGGGCAGCTGTGCCGGTCAAAAAACCTGACCATTTGAAAGATAACCGGCTACCCTTGTTTTTATTGTTACTAACGGCCACTTAGGAGCGTCATGGGCCTTCAGGAAATTACGTTCGGGGGCATTTTTCTCAGCCCGCTGCTGATCTTTGCCCTGCTTGGCTTCATCGCCACGCTGGTCATTCGCACGTTGCTGCACTGGCTTTTAGGGCAGCATACGCTGTGGTACGCCGCCTGGTTCGACCTGTCGCTGTTCGTCATCCTCACAGCGGGCATTACCTTCATGTTCACCATCGTGCTCGCGGGTTCTTGAATCAGCCTTTGAAAACGCCCTTAAGAGAGAACTTCAGATGCGTCATTCGCTTCGTATCCTGCTAACTCTGGTCATTGTCGCGATTGCCATTGCCGCCGGTATCTGGCTATGGCGCTACTACCTCTATACTCCCTGGACGCGGGATGCTCGCGTACATGCCGACGTCGTCACCATCGCCCCGGACGTTTCCGGCTGGGTGCGCACCCTCAACGTGGCAGATACCGACTACGTCGCTCAGGGCGACACGCTGTTTGAAATCGACGATGCGCGCTATCAGGCGGCGGTAGACAAGGCCCAGGCCACGGTGGGACATCGCCAGGCGACGCTGGAACTCAACCGCGCCGAAGAGGGCCGGCGCAACCAGTTGAGCAGCAATCGGGCGATCAGCGCCGAGGACCAGCAGATCGCCCAGGTCAATTCGCGCATTGCCGCCGCCGACCTGCAGCAGGCCGAGGCTGACCTGGCCAGCGCCCAGCTTGACCTGGAGCGCACCCAGGTTACTGCCCCCGTGAGCGGCCACGTGCTCAACGTGCAGTTTGCCGCCGGCAACTATGTCAATCGCGGCACCTCGGTACTGGCGCTGATCGCCGATAACTCCTACTACGTGGTGGGCTATTTCGAGGAAACCAAGATGGCCACGATCAGCGTCGGCGACCCGGTGGATGTCGTGCTGATGAACGGCGATACGCACTTGAACGGCCACGTGGCGGGCATTGGCCGGGGCATCGCCGACAGCAACACCAGCCTGAACCAGCAGTTGCTGCCTCAGGTAGCGCCTACCTTCAACTGGGTACGCCTGGCACAGCGCATTCCGGTGCGCATCGCGCTGGATGACCTGCCGAATGACACCCTGCTCAGCGTGGGCATGACGGCCACGGTACGCGTGCGCCCCGCCGCGCAACCCGAGTAAGCCATGCCGCCGCTCGTTCAAACCTACCTCATGCCCAGCGCCACGGCGGTCAAGTTTGCCATCAAGACCACCCTGGCGATGATGCTCGCGCTCTATGTAGCGCTCTGGTTTGATCTGGAGCGCCCCTACTGGGCGCTGATGTCCGCCGCCTTCCTGCAGGTTCGCCCGATGAGCGGCATGGTGATCGAAAAAGGTATCTGCCAGCTGGGCGGCACCTTTATCGGCGCCGTGGCGGGCATCGTCATCATGGCGCTGTTCGCTCAGGCTCGCATACCGGCGCTGATTACCCTGACGCTGTGGATCATGCTGTGTACCTACGTGGGTTCGCTGTGGCGCAACAACTACACCTACGGCTGCCTGATGGCGGCGGTAACCGCGATGCTGATCGTGGTGATCTCCAGCAACAGCACCCCGGCCGGCATTTTCGAGATTGCCGCCGCACGCCTTTCAGAGCTGGGGCTGGGGGCCATTTGCGCCATGCTGGTCAGCTCGCTGTTATGGCCAAGCCGGGTCGGCACCCACCTGGCGACCCAAGCCGACACGGTGATCAACCAGGCGTTCGAACACGCCGCCCTGCGCCTTGAAGCCAGCGACGATATTCCCGCCATGCAGGCGGCACTGCGCGAAAGCCTGGGCCCTTTGACGCTGCTGGAAACCGACAGCCAGGCGGCCCGTTTTGAAGGCCCCGAAGGCCCCGGCCGGGTGCGCGCCACTCACGTACTCACCCGACGCACGCTGCGCTTTTTTGCCAATCTCCAGGCGCTGCACCAGCTGATGCACGACCACGCCGACCGGCTCGACCCGCAGAGCCTCACGCTTGCCTGCCAGGTAGCCCAGGGCTTTCGCGAGGCAGAACATGTCAAAGGTGTAGCGGACGCCCGCAAGGCGCTTCAGGCGCTGCGCCACCAGGTGCACGAGTGTGATGATCAAGGCGCGCCCGCCCCGCTCGACCGGCGGCTGCGCCTGGGGCTGCGCGAATCCATCGGCCACGCCATGGTCATGCTCGATGCCCGCGAGGCGATTGCCTCCCCGGCCAGCCACACGCTTCGCTCAGCGCCACTGGCCTGGCACCGTGACCGCTTGAGCGCCAGCATCAACGGCCTGCGCGCGGGTATCGTGTTCGGCGTGCTGGCCGTGTTCTGGATCGTGACCGCCTGGCAAAGCGCCATGATTGCCATGATGCTCGGCACGCTGTTCTCGGCGTTCTTTGCCAGCCGTGAAAACCCGGTTGCCATCACCATGATGTTCTACAAGGGCATGCTGGCGGCCATTCCCAGCGCGTTTCTGTTTGGCCATGTGCTGCTTTCCCAGGCCCACGGCTTTCCCCTGCTGGCGATGATCTTCGGCGCGCCGCTGTTTCTGGGGCTACTGGGGGCCACCAGCCCGGCCACCATGGGCTACTGCCTTGCCTTTGCCATCTTCAACATTCTGCTGACCATGCCCGGCAACGGCATGGATTTTTCCTTCGACAGCTTTGCCAATCGGGTAGTCGCCGTCGTGATCGGGCTGACCTGCGTGGTGATGGGCTTTCGCCTGCTGCCCGGGCCCGGCGTACGGCTTCGGCGGCGGCGCCTGATCAAGGCAATTTCCAAGGATATTCACATGCTACGCAAACGCTCGATTCGCGCCGCCGACACCCGCTTCAGCGGCCATATGGCCGACCGGCTGCTGCAACTCGCCCAGCACGACGACATGCTGCCCGATGAACAGCGCCACCTGTTCATTCTGGGCCTGACCGGGCTGGACCTTGGCACCGCCATTCTACGCCTGCGCGACCGCCTGGACGATGCCTCTCACCCGCTTGTCCAGCGCGCCCATCAGCAACTGCTGCGCACCCTGGCCGAAGGCTTCGAGCAGAGCGCCAACGGCCAGATGCCCCAGGGCATTCACGCAGCGGGCCAGCAGCTGGATGAAGCCATCAAGGCCCATGGCAACGTCCCCGCCGACCGTCGGGTCCTGCTGGAAGGCCTGATCGAGCGCCTTGAGCTGGCGCTTGAGCGCCTGGCACGCATCATGGCAGAGCGCCCCAATCGCGTACCGGAAAAGGCAGCTAAAACCCAGGCCTTGTCGTGAAGGCAATCCCGGTGCGCAAGCGCTTACTTACCTAGATATCTACCTTGAGCGCTTCAAGCCGCTCTTCATCGATCTCGATACCCAGCCCCGGGGCGCGTGGCAATGCGAGGCGGCCTTGGTCGAGGCTTAAAGGTGAGGTCAACAGCGCTTCGCGCAGAGGGTTGTTTGCCGATACGTCAAACTCGACCCAGGTCGGCGTATGGTGGCGGTCGGGGTGTGGGTGCGGCGGCAGCGCGGCGGCGAAGTGGGCGGCGGCCATGATGCCTACCGCGCTCCCCCATACGTGGGGCGAGACTCTCAAGCCGTTCAACTGAGCCATATCGGCAATGCGCAGCGCTTCCACGTAACCGCCACACAGGTTGAGGTCCGGCATCAGCACATCGACACCGCCGGTGGCGGCCAGCTCGCGAAACTCGACCGCATTGACCGAGGCTTCCCCCGCCGCAATACGCCCCTCGCGGCGCGACGCCAGGCGGCGGAAGCCGGGAAGGTCTTCCGGCGCTACCGGCTCCTCGATCCAGTAAGGGCGCAGCGGTGCCAGGGCGGCCATGGACTCCAGGGCGATATCCGCCGTGTAGGCGCCGTTGATATCCGCCATGATGGCCACGTCGTCGCCCAGAATACGCCGGGCGCTCTGCATGCGCTCGATATCGCTTTGGATGCCGTGGCCAATCTTGATCTTGTAGCCGTCGAACTGCCCCGCCACGCGCTCGAGCTGCGCTTCCAGCGGCAGTGCCGCCGGCTCATGGAAATAGCCACCAGAGGCGTAGACCTGAATTGATGCCTGCTCCTCCCCGCCCAGAAGCCGGTAAATCGGCAGCCCCAGGAGCTTGCCGATGCCGTCATGAAGCGCAATATCCAGCCCGCTTATCGCTGCGGCAAGCTGGCTCTGGGCGCGCACGTGGTAGAGCACGTTGGTCATTCGCCGCCAGATCACTCGATGGTCGAAGGCGCTCTGCCCCACGTAGGCCTCGCGCAGAATATCCAGATAGGCAAGCGTGGTCTTGGGCGGCCCGTAGCATTCGCCAATACCGATAATGCCGGTGGCAAAGCGCACGAACACCAGGGTAGCCATACGCGCATGGCCAATTTCCCGCGCGCTGCCGTAGCCGCCGTCTGCCGGGAGGTAGCTGCCGATGGGTACCATGTCGATAGCCTCGATGATCGCATCGTGGGCAACAGAACGGTCATTGTGCAGATGATTCATGCAACTAAGTCTCCAGGCTAGATCAGGCTAGGCAGCCATAGCGTCAACGCGGGAATAAAGGTGATCAACAAAAGCGACACTAAAAGCGCGGCGATAAAGGGCAGCGTTGCCTTGACCGCTCGCGGAAACGAGATATCGCCAACACGGGCCAGAATAAACAGCACCAACCCCACCGGCGGCGTCAAAAGCCCGATCATCAGGTTCAGTACCATGATGATGCCGAACTGAACAGGGTCGACCCCGGCCTGTACGGCCAGCGGCAGCAGTACGGGCGTCAGGATGGTGATCGCGGCCACGGTTTCCATGAAGCAGCCAACGATCAGCAGAATCAGGTTGATCAGCAGCAGAATGACAATCGGGTTGTCGGCAACCGCCATGACCGCCCCGGCAAAGGCCGTCGGCACGCCTTCACGGGTGAGAATCCAGGCAAAGATCGAAGAGGCGGCCACGATCAGGAGTACCACCGAAGTCATTTCGATGGTTTCACGAAACACCGCCATGATCTGGCGCCAGCCGGCGCTGCGGTACACAAGCGTCGCCAGTACCAGCACGTAGGCCACCGCCGCAATGGCGCTTTCGGTGGGCGTAAAGATGCCCAGCACGATCCCGCCCACGATGATCACCGGAATCATCAGCGACAACGACGCGTGCATGAGCGATGACAGCAGACACGCCACCGAGAAGCGCTCGCCGATCGGATAGCCGCGCCGGTGGGAAATGACCGCCACCATCAGCATCAGCATCGCCGCAATCAAAAGGCCAGGCACAATGCCGGCAATGAACAGCTGGCCAATCGAGGCCGAGGCCACCACCCCGTACACCACCAGCGGCAGCGACGGCGGAATGATCGGCCCCACCGTCGAAGAGGCGCCAGTAATCCCCACGGCAAAATCGACGTCATAGCCCTGGTCGCGCATCGCCTTGATTTCAACGGCACCCAGCCCGCCGGCATCGGCAATGGCCGCGCCGGACATGCCGGCGAAGATGACCGAGGCGCCAACGTTGACGTGCCCCAGACCACCGCGGGTCCATCCGACGATCGAATTCGCAAAGCGGAAGATGCGCTCGGTCACGCCGCATACGTTCATCAGGTTGCCCGCCAGAATGAAGAACGGCACCGCCAGTAGCGGGAAGCTATCCACCCCGCCTACCATGCGCTGAATCAGGATAATGTCCGGAATCTTGCCCGAGACGAGCAGGTAAACCAGCGACGACCCGGCCAGCGCCACTGCAACAGGTGCGCCCACCAACAGCAGACACCCCAGCGCCACAAACAGCAGAATGATCATCCCCCCTCCTTGCCGCGCCAACAGGCAATGCCCTGGCGCGCCATACGAAATGCCATTGCCGCACAGGCCACGGCGATCACGGTGTAAAGCCACCCCTTGGAGATCGGCAGCGTGCTCATGCTGGAATTCCACACCCGCTGCCCTACCTGCCAGGCAAGCCAGGCCACGTAGCCAAAGAACGCGGCGCTCAGCAGGTTATTGAACCCGCGCAGCCAGCGCTTGGCCCTGGCGGGCAGCATCAGTTCGAGAATCTCGACGTTGATATGCGCGCCTCGCGAGGCAGCCCCCGCCGCGCCGATGAACACCAGCAGCACCAGCAGCATGCGGGCGCCCTCTTCGGTCCAGCCAATCGAGTGGTTGAACGCGTAGCGCGACAGAAACTGCGCAAACACCACACCACCCAGCAGGATCATGACGCCAAGCGCTATGTGGTCTTCGAGAACCCACTTCGGCGCCGGCGTAGTGTCACTCGCGGTGGGCGATAACCCGGATTCATCCCCGGCCGCACTTTCACGGCCGGGAGATACCGACATCGACGTCATCGCATCCCGACGCGTGTCTTTATCGGTTTGCATTACTCGATCGCCTCCAGGCGTTGGTATTGATCGGCGCTCCAGCCCACGTTCTCGCCAGTCAGGCTCGGCCTGACCTTTTCAGCGAACGCATCACGGTCCACTTCGTGCACTTCGGTACCCTGCTCCTGGAACCAGGACACCAGATCGAGCTCCTGCTGGTGAATATCCTGGCTGCCCTGCTCGGCCGCTTTCTGAAAGACACTGCGGAACAGCGCCTGATCCTCTTCGGAAAGCTGCGACCAGCTATTGCCTCCCATGATGATCGGCTGGCTGTCGAAGATATGGCCGGTCAGGGAGATGTCCGACTGCACCTCTTCAAACTTCATCGCCTTGATGATGGGCAGCGGGTTTTCCTGGCCATCCACGACGCCCTGTTGCAGCGCCAGATAGACTTCCGAAAACGCGATTGGCGTCGGGTTGGCGCCCACGGCTCTGGGGAACATCAGCAGCAGAGGGGCATCCGGCACGCGGATCTTCATGCCCTGCATGTCTTCCGGCGTGAGAATCGGCTTGTTGGCCGTGACGTGGCGCTGGCCAAAATAGATCAGACCCAGCGGTACATGGCCGGTGGTGTCTTCGTAGCCTTGGGTAAGCTCCTTGAACAGATCGCTTTGGGAATAGGCGATCCAGTGGTCGAAGTCGCGGAACACGAACGGCGCGCTGCCCAGCGCAATCGGCGGGTAGGCGTTGCCCGCAAAGGCGTTGCCGGTATAGATGATATCGACCGTGCCCAGATCCAGCCCTTCGTTGAGTTCAACTTCGTTACCCAGCTGGGAAGAGGGAAACACCTCGATATGGTGGCGGCCTTCGCTGCGTTTTTCGATCTCCTCCGCCGCCCACAAGGCCCACTTATGGTGGCTGTGGCTGGCCTCGTAGATATGCCCGAAAACGAAATTATCTGCCTGAGCGAAAGGGGTGATGGAAAGTGCCAGAAGCAGCGTGGTCAGTTGATGGCGAGCGCGCATTGTTGTCTCCTTATTGAGTGCTTGAACCAACCACCTCAGTACACGCTGGCCAAACAAATTTATCAATTTGTTTGGAATCAACTTTGCAAAATAACTTCAACAAATTGTTTTTAAATAAAAAAATACCAAATAGAGAGTTTGACAACGTGACAACAAAGACAAAGGTCGAAAAGGCGAAAGACCTGTACGACGACATGCGCAACTGGATTCTTCGCGGCCAGTATCTTCGCGGGGCCCGCTTGCCTACCGAGGCGGAACTGGCAAACCGTTACGCGCTCAGCCGCAGCGCGACACGCCAGGTGATTGCCCAGTTAAAGGACGAAGGCCTGGTAGTCTCCCGCCAGGGCTCCGGACTGTTTGTCGTCGCCCGGCCCACCACCGCGCTGGATGCGCCCAACTTCGTCAACAACTTCAGCGACCTTATCGCCCTGTTTGATTTCAGAAGGCTGATTGAAACGGAATCCGCGGCGCTGGCGGCAGCAAAACGCAGCGACAGTGATATGCAGCGCCTGGAAGAGAAGAGCCGTATTCTAAGAAAAGTGCATCAAAACGGCGGGCAAGGTACCCAGGAAGATTTCGATTTTCACGTTCAGATCGCCAAGATAGCCGGCAACAAGTTTTTACTGAGCTCGGTGCTGGCCCTGCAAACCGGCGTGGTCTTCTCGGTCAAGCTGGGGCAAAAAACCTCGGATCTTCCGCGAATACTGCAGTCCAGACAGGTCACGGAAGAGCATAACGCCATCACCGACGCAATTCGTGACGCCGACATCGACAAGGCCAGAGCGGCCATGCAGCGTCATATCGAGTCATCACTTTCACGCATTCTGCACGGTGATTCGTGAACGGCGCGCCCTTCACGCTATTTTCCGCGCTTGTTCTGAAACGCGTCACTAAACGCCGCCGCCAGAATGCCGGTAGGCATGGCGATAAGTCCAATGCCCGCCACCGCGGTTATTCCGGCAGACAGCTTGCCAAGGGCGGTCACTGGGGTGACATCGCCGTAGCCGACGGTAGTAAGCGTGGCGATGCTCCACCATAACGCCCGGGGAACGCTGCCAAAGGCATCTGGCTGCGCGGCGGCTTCCACCACGTAAAGGCAGCAGGAGGAAAACAGCAGCAATAGCCCGGCCACGCCGGCGCTTAGCCACAGCTCGTGGGAGCGGGATTTCAAGGCATCGGCCAGCGCCGACCACGCCTGACTGAACCGGCCCAGGCGAGCAAGGCGCAGCATGCGCGCCAAACGCAGCAGGCGAAGTAGAAACGCGTTGTTGTGGCTTAGAAAGCCCAGGAAATAGGGCAAGATAGCAATCAGATCCACCAGCGCCCAGAAGCTGAAGATATAGCGAATCCGCCCCTTCAAGCCGCGGTAGCGCGGGTCCTCGCCGACGGCATAAAGCCGCAGGCCATACTCCACGGTGAAGAGCGCCACAAACAGCGTTTCCAGTGCCATGAAAAGCCCAGGGGTGCGATCACGAAGTGTAGGCTCGGTTTCAAGAATAGCGGTCAGCGAGGCAAGCAGAATCAGCGCGCAGATGATCCGGTTGACCACTGAAAGACCAATCTGCTCACGCGCTTCCGGTGCCAGTTGCTGGTAAAGGCGGGCTCTTTTCATGACTTGCATAATCTCTTGTAAAGCTGCGTGGCCGCCAACACCATGACGCCCCCCCATGTAATGGCTGCCCATGTTAGAGCAATCCGCGCTTTATAGTGAGCCGGCAGTGGGGCGTCATGGTCTCATGACAATCGTGCCATCAAACGGTCGGCATCGCTTGGGCAAGGCCGCTGTGCCTCAACTATACTCCGCCCGAATGCTCATGGTTTTGCAGCTTATAACGGCGCGAAACTTCGCTTACTCAGCAAGGGAGAGAGCCTGCCATGGTGGCAACTACCGATCGCACCTATCGACGTGCGCTGCATCCGATTCACGCCGTACTGCTTGCAGGAACCCTGCCGCTTTTTCTGGGCGCCCTGTTAAGCGATTACGCCTACTCCACCAGCTACCATATTCAGTGGAGCACCTTTGCTTCCTGGTTGATCGCCGGCGGCCTCGTGTTTACGGGCCTTGCCCTGCTGTGTGCGGTGATCGGCCTGATTCGCGCCCACCGACGCGGCGTGCTCAGCTGGGTCTATCTGCTGCTGTTGCTGGTCATCTGGGCACTGGGGTTCATCAATGCACTGGTTCACGCCCGCGATGCCTGGGCCATGATGCCAACCGGCCTCATCCTTTCCGTCATCGTCTGTGTACTCACCTTCGCGGCCATCGTGACTGGTTTCGCCCGCCCCACTGCCGGAGGTAAAGCATGAAGCTTTCTCGCGTTCGTTATCTCACCCCGCTTTCCCTGCTGCTGGTAGCCGGTGGCGCCAGCGCCCAGCAGCTCTACGGCCCCAACCCGGACCTGCCCGAGCCCCAGCGCGGGCTGTTGCCGGAAATGACAGTGCCCGAGCCCGCCGAGTGGGGCGACCGCATGCCTACCGTGCCTGAAGGCTACTCCATCAGCATGATTGCCTCTGACCTCAAGGTGCCACGCCAAACCATCATGCTGCCCAACGGCGATATCCTGGTGGCCGAAGGCAGCGGCGGCAACGCCCCGGCGCTGAAACCCAAGGACGTGATTGCCGGCTACATCAAGGACCAGGGCAACACCGCCGTCGAAAGCGGCGACCGCCTGACCCTGCTGCGCGATGAGAATGGCGACGGCAGCTACGAACAGATGATTTTCGCCGAAGACCTGAACGCCCCCTACGGCCTGGCGCTGGTGGACGGTAACCTCTACGTGGCCAACCAGGATGCCCTGGTGCGCTTTGACTACGAAGAGGGCCAGACCGAAGCCAGCGGCCCACCGGAAGTGATTGCCCAGTTGCCGGCCGAGATCAACCACCACTGGACCAAGGCGATGACCGCCAGTGCCGACGGTGAGTATCTTTATGTGGGTATCGGCTCGAACAGCAACATCACCGAGCGCGGCATGGAAGCAGAAATCGACCGTGCGGAAGTATGGGAAATCAACGCCGAAACCGGCGCCTACCGCCCCTACGCCACCGGCCTTCGCAACCCCACCGCCCTGGCCATTCAGCCGGATACCGACCAGCTATGGGCGGTGGTGAACGAGCGCGATGAGCTGGGTCCGGACCTCGTACCCGACTACCTCACCTCGGTTCAGGAAGGCGGCTTTTACGGCTGGCCCTACAGCTACTGGGGCCAGCACGTCGACCCGCGGGTACGTCCCCAGGACCCTGAAAAGGTCGAAGCCGCCATTGCTCCGGATTACAGCCTGGGCTCCCACGTGGCGCCGTTGGGCGTGGCTTTCTCCACCCCGGCCATGGGTGAGGAGTACGCGGAAGGCGTGTTCGTGGGTGAGCACGGCAGCTGGAACCGCACCGACCCGGTCGGCTACAAGGTAAGCTTCATTCCGTTCAGCAACGGCCAGATTTCCGACGGCGACCCGATCGATTTCGTCACCGGGTTTCTGACCGATGACGACCGCGCACTGGGCCGCCCGGTCGGCGTGACCGTCGACCCACAAGGCGCGCTGATCATCGCCGACGACCTGACCAACGCCATCTGGCGGGTAACGCCGGATAACCCGCCGGCAGTGCAAGCCGATACTGCTGACAATGAAGCAGACGCGCCCGTCGAAGACACTGAGCAACCTTCAGACACCTGATAGGCTTACGCGCAGAACGCCGGGGGAATCGTCTCCCGGCGTTTTACGCTCTGTCGGTTTTACTGGAGAGAAAGGAGCAGCACATGATCGAAACAAAAGAAGAACTCGACGAGATCAAAAAGACCTGCCGCAGCATGGTCACCCGCAGTTCGAGCCTTTCGGCCGGGGCCGCCGTCGTGCCCGTTCCCGGCGTGGATGTCGGGTCGGACGTGGCCATCCTGTTGCGGCTGATCCCCAAGATCAACGAGAAGTTTGGCCTGACGCCGGAGCAGATCGACAGCCTGGACACGGAATCCAAGATCATGGTGATGACCGCCATCTCGAACGTGGGCAGCAAGATGGCCGGCAAGTACATCACCAAGAAGCTGATCGTCATGCTGCTGCAGAAGATGAGCGGCAAGATAGCGGCCAAGAACGTCACCAAGTACGTGCCGTTCATCGGCAGCGCCGTGGCGGGCGGTATCAGCTTTACCGCGATGAAGTACATGGGCAACAGCCATATCGATGACTGCTATGACATCGCTCTGGCCGCCATCGAAAGCAAGCAGCTCCCTTCGGCAGTTACACCTGCGTCCAAGCCTTCAGCGCTTGAGTAGCCCGCCTGCCTGCAGGTCAACCGCTAGCGCTGTTTCCCAGCCCTTCGCCTTTGCCGCTCGCCCACCCAGGGAGCGGCCTTGCCATTACCCCAGCCATAAACACTAAACGTTCTCAAGCGCATTTACATTTAAGAATCACTTTTATATGATCCTTGGCTATCAATATGCATAAAACTGCCAATTAGCGCGAGCTCAGCGCACCTCAAGGGATCTTATGAAAACGTCACCACATCATGTCTTGAACATGGCGCGCCACGCTGCGCCTGACCATGCGGTTGTTAGCGGCTCTCTCTTGGTACGGTGCGTGACGCTGACCGCCCTGGCCTCGGCCTGCGTGCTTGCATCAGGCAGCGCCTTGGCACAAACCACTGATTCTCGCGCCCAGACGCTGGAAACAGTGACCGTTACCGGCACCAACCTGTACGACAACATCGGCTATACCCGGCGCAGCACCAGTGCCGGCACCGGCCTTACGCTGACCCAGAAAGAGCTGCCTCAGGCGATCAGCATCGTCACCGAGCAGCGCATCCGCGACCAGAACCTGGACTCCATCGAAGAGGTGCTGCGCAACACGACCGGCATCTCGGCGCGCAATATCGATAGCGAGCGCGTCAGCTTTGAATCGCGCGGCTTTCGCATCAACAGCTTCCAGTACGACGGCATCCCCACGCTCAACCGCGATGGCCGCTGGTACTTCGGCGAAGGCCGCCTGAATACGGCCATTTATGACCGGGTCGAGGTGATTCGCGGCGCCAACGGCCTCGTGACCGGCTCGGGCAATCCCGGCGCCTCGGTCAACTTCGTGCGCAAGCGCGCCGACAGCCGTGAGTTCACGGGTTCCGTCTCCGGCACCCTGGGCAGCTGGGACAAGCGCGGCACCACCGTGGACCTCTCCACGCCGCTTTCCGCCTCCGGCGACGTGCGCGGGCGCTTTATCGGCGGTTACGAGGAAGGTGGCGCCCATCTGGATCGCGAAGACAAACGCCGCACCTTCGGCTACGGCGTGATCAATGCCGATGTGACCGACGCCACCACGCTCTCGCTGGGTTTTGATTACCAGGACAGCCACACCTCCTCGCCCACCTGGGGCGGCCTGCCGCTATGGTTCAGCGACGGCACGCCGACCAACTACTCGCGCTCGTTCAGCGTCGCGCCGGACTGGTCCTACTACGATTTCGAGTCCGAAAAGGTGTTTGCCGAAATCAGCCACCAGTTCGACAACGGCTGGCAGGCGCGCCTCGTGGGCACCCATGAAGAGACCGACATGGACGGCAAGCTGGCCTACCCCTACGTGGAAGGCGCCTTGCCCGACCGCGCGGATGGCAGCGGCGTGTTCTTCTATACCGGCTGGAACCGCGGGCACCGCGAGGTCGACTCCGTGGATGCCCAGGCAAGCGGGCCGTTCGAACTCGCCGGACGCGAGCATGAGCTGGTCATCGGCGCAAGCTACAGCGACCAGAGCAACGACTACGAGAACACCTTCATCGATGGCTTCCAAGTCGATGACTTCAACCATTGGAACGGCGCGGCCCCCAACGAAGGCTGGGCGCCCTTTACTCCCTCGGAAGCCTCCAGCACGCGGCAAAAGGCGGTGTACTCCGCCGCCCGCTTCTCGCTTGCCGACCCGCTGACGCTGATTGCCGGCGCACGCTATACCGAGTGGAACGGCATGACCGAGTTCCGCCGCCTGGATCGCCAGAGCCAGTATGAAGTCACGCCCTACGGCGGCCTGGTATTCGATTTCAACGACACCTACTCGGCCTTTGCCAGCTACACCGAAATCTTCGAGCCGCAGGATTATCTCGATATCAACGGCCGCTATCTGGACCCGGTAGTAGGCAAGAGCTACGAGACCGGCCTGAAAGCCGCCTGGTTCGACGGTCTGTTGAACGGCTCTTTCTCGATCTTCCGCATCGAGCAGGATAACGTCGCGGCAGCCCTGCCCTGCCGGGCGCGCCAGGCCAGACCGAAACGCTGTATACCGCCGCCGAAGGCATCAAAAGCGAAGGCTTCGAAGTGGAGCTGAGCGGCGCGGTCACCGACGACCTGGACATGACCGTCGGCTACTCCCACTTCACCGCCAAGACCGATGACGAGACGCTCAACATCAACCAGCCGCGCTCGCTGTTCAACCTGTTTGCAAGCTACAGCGTGCCCCAGCACCGCGCGCTGACGCTGGGCGGCGGGGTCAACTGGCAAAGCAGCCTGTTTGCCAACAACTTGACTACTCCAGCCGGCCTCCCCAGCGAGTTCGAGCAGAGCGACTACACACTGGTCAACCTGTTCGGGCGCTATCAGTTCACACCTGAACTCAGCCTGCAGGTCAACGTCAAGAACCTGCTGGACGAGAAGTACTACAGCAACGTGAATGGCTACGGTGTGTACGGCGAGCCAGCCAGCATCTCATCGACCCTGCGCTATGAATTCTGACACCAGGCGCTGGAATCGCTGACAAGACCGCCTCCCTTCGGCATTGGCCAGAGGGAGGCGCTCACTTCTTGAACGGGAGAACACGATGACCTGGCTGCCTGATCGTAAAACGCTCTGCCATACCGCGCTTGCCGCCCTCTGCCTTGCGCCGCCCCTGGCCGGCGCGCAGCAATTTCCGCTGGAAATCGAACACGCGCTTGGCACCACGGTCGTGGCTGAAAAGCCCGAGCGTATCGCGACCGTCGCCTGGGCCAATCATGAAGTACCGCTGGCACTGGGCGTGGTGCCGGTGGGTTTTGCCGCCGCCAATTTTGGCGATGAAAACGGCAATGGGCTGCTGCCTTGGGTAAACGCCCAGCTGGAAGCGCTTGGCACCACCGCCCCGCCGTTGTTCGATGAAGGTGACGGGATCGATTTTGAAGCCGTGGCCGCAAGCCAGCCGGATGTGATTCTGGCCGCCTACTCAGGCCTCAGCCAATCCGACTACGCTACCTTGAGCCAGATTGCCCCGATAGTGGCCTACCCACAAGGCCCCTGGGCCACGGATTGGCGCGACATGATTCGCCTGAACAGCACCGGCATGGGCATGGCGGAAGAGGGGCAGGCGCTGATCGAGGATATCGAAGCGCAGATTGCCGACACCGCCGACAACCACCCCGAGCTTGCGGGCAAGACCGCCATGTTCGTCACTCACCTCGACCCCACCAACCTGGGGCGTATTGCGTTTTATACCGACAACGACGCACGGGTTCGCTTTTTCCACGATCTAGGCCTGGTGTCGCCCGAGGTGGTCAAGCAGAACTCCACGCCGGGCAAGTTCTCCGGCGAGATCAGCGCCGAGCTGATCGATGAACTCGACGATGTGGATATTCTGGTCACCTACGGCGGCCAGGCGTTGATCGATCAGCTCAATGCACACCCGCTGACTTCCCGGCTGCCGGTGGTAGAGCGCGGCGCGATCGTGCTGCTCGGCAATACACCGCTGGGCACGGCGGCCAACCCCACGCCCATGTCGATTTCCTGGCTGCTGGACGATTATGCCGACCTACTCTCCGAAGCTGCACGTCAGTAACCGCAGCACAGCGTTTACTGGCGCAGCCATTGCCGCCCTTAAACAACACGCCGCGCGCCGGATGGCGGGCGGCGCAGTGCTGCTGGGGCTTCTGGCCCTGGCCGCCATGCTCTCCGTGGCGCTGGGTGCACGTAGCGTAGGCTGGGCGGAAATTACCGCGGCGCTGAGCGGTCAGGTGGACACCATGGGCGATGCCGCTGTGGCCAGCCGCCTGCCGCGCACGCTGCTGGCCATGCTGGCCGGGGCCGCACTCGGGGTTTCCGGCGGTGTGATGCAGGGGCTGACCCGCAACCCCTTGGCCGACCCCGGGCTTCTGGGTGTCAATGCCGGGGCAGCGCTTGCCGTGGTGATAGGCATTGCCTGGTTGGGTATCGACGAGCCGCAACACTATATCTGGACCGCCATTGCCGGCGCGGCGGTGGCGGCCTGCGCGGTTTACGCCATTGCAAGCCTGGGCCGGGGCGGCGCCACGCCGCTGCGCCTGGCCCTGGCGGGGGCGGCGATCACCGCCGCCCTCAGTTCGCTTACGACCGCCGTGGTACTGCCCCGGGGCGATATCGGCGGGCTGGTGCAGTCCTGGATGGTAGGCGGCGTAGGCGGCGCCACCTATGACCAGCTGCTGCCGGTACTGCCGTTTCTGGCAACCGGGTTGGTGATCAGCCTGCTCGCCGCACGCAAGCTCAACATGCTGGCCCTTGGCGACGACACCGCCGCCGGGCTGGGGGAAAAGGTCGCCACGGCCCGCGCCCTGTCGGCGGTAGGTGCTGTGCTTTTGTGCGGGCCGGTGACCGCCGTGTGTGGCCCGATTGGCTTTGTGGGGCTGGTCGTGCCCCACGCCTGCCGCCTGCTGGCCGGTAGCGACTACCGCTGGCTGCTGCCTTTCTCCGCGCTGGGCGGCGCGGTGCTGCTCACGTTTTCCGATGTCGCAGGCCGCCTGGTAGCCCATCCTGCCGAGCTGGATGTAGGCATCGTCACCGCCTTTATCGGTGCGCCGGTCTTTATCTGGATCGTGCGTAACCGCAAGGTCGGCTCGCTGTGAATACCTCCTCCTCCCCCTCTTCCTCCGGCGCAGCAGCCAGCTTCCGCCAGATACGCCGGGCAAATGCCCGACGCCGCGCCAGGATGATCTTCGTGCTCATGGCCTGCCTGATGGCGGGGGCCGCGCTTACCCTGATGCTCGGGCAGTCCTTCACACCGCTTACCACCGTGCTGCGCGTGCTGAGTGGGGCCGACGTGCCGGGCGTGGCCTTTACCGTGCGCGAGCTGCGCCTGCCACGAGCCGTGGTGTGCGTGCTGGTGGGCGCCTGTTTTGGCCTTGGCGGCATTGCCTTTCAGACCCTGCTGCGCAACCCGCTGGCAAGCCCGGACATCATCGGTATCAGTACCGGCGCCAGCACCGGCGCCGTGTTTGCCATCGTGGTGCTCTCGCTCAGCGGCCCGGCGGTTTCGCTGGTAGCCATTGGCGCGGGGCTGGGTGTGGCGCTATTGATCTACACGCTCTCCTGGCGCCAGGGCGTAACCGGCGCCCGGCTGATCCTGATCGGCATCGGCCTGGCCGCCATGCTGCAAAGCGTTACCGCTTACCTTCTGATGCGCGCGCCCAGCTGGACGCTGCAGGAAGCCCTGCGCTGGATCACCGGCAGCGTCAACGGTGCCCAGCTGGGCCAGGCGCTGCCGCTGTTCGCGGCCCTTTTAGTGTTCGGCGGGCTGCTGCTGAGCCGCCGCCAGGACCTGGAAACCCTGCGCATGGGCGACGACCTGGCCGCCGGGCTGGGGGTTCGCCTGGGCGTCACGCGAGTGGTAGTGATCATCACCGCCGTGGCGCTGGTGTCGTTTGCCACGGCGGTTTCCGGGCCCATTGCGTTCGTGGCGTTTCTCTCTGGCCCCATTGCCGCGCGGCTGATGGGCCGGGGCGGCTCGCTGCTGCTGCCTTCTGCCCTGGTAGGCGCCCTGCTCGTTCTCTGCGCCGACTATGCAGGCCAGTTTCTGCTGCCCGCCCGCTACCCCGTCGGTATCGTGACCGGCGTGCTGGGCGCGCCTTATCTTGTGTATCTCATCGTTCGCGACAACAAGCCCCGAGGCACCCTATGAGCGCTTGCTCACTACTCGCCCAAAACCTGCTGGCAGGCTACGGGGAACGCACCATTCTCGATGGCGTCAGCCTGAACGTACCCGCCGGCCACACCACCGCTATCGTCGGGGCCAACGCCTGCGGCAAGTCCACGCTGCTGCGCGTGCTTGCCCGCCTGCTTGCTCCCGCCAAGGGCAGCGTACTGCTCGATGATGCGGACATTCACCAGCTGCCCACCCGCCGCCTGGCCCAGCAGCTGGGCTTTCTGCCCCAGTCGCCCATCGCCCCGGAAGGCATCAGCGTGCTGGAGCTGGTCAGCCGTGGCCGCCACCCGCACCAGGGGCTATTCAAGCGCTGGAGCAAGGCAGACGAGGCGGCCGTGGCCGATGCCCTGGCCGCCACGCACATGAGCGAACTGGCCGAACGCCACGTGGACGAGCTTTCCGGCGGGCAGCGCCAGCGGGTGTGGATCGCCATGGCGCTTGCCCAGCAGACCGACGTGCTGCTACTCGATGAACCCACCACCTTTCTGGATATCAACCACCAGGTCGACGTGCTCGATCTGCTCACCGACCTCAACCGCGAACGCGGCACCACCATCGTCATGGTGCTCCACGAGTTGAACCTTGCCGCCCGCTACGCCGACCAGCTGGTGGCCATGGCGGGCGGCAAGGTATACGCCGCCGGCCCGCCGGAGCAGATTCTGACCGAGCGCATGGTACGCGACGTGTTCGGCCTGCAAAGCCGAGTGATAGAAGACCCGGTCACCGGCAAGCCGATGATGATACCGCTGGGGCGACATGGTGGCGGGAGAGCGGCTCAAAGAGGCTGATTGTCTTCAAACCCTCTTCCCAAGCCTATTGGTACGTCTTCCAAACGCAAATTGCGCAAATCCGCAAAGCATACAATTATTGTAAATCACGTGTATCGGAAGAGATTTGCCATGGCGGACTTCAAGCAGCGCGAATGGGTAAAGTGGAAATGGGGCGACAACTGGGCCGAGGGCCAGGTGACCAAGAAATTTCAGGAGACCGTCACTCGCAAGCTGAAAGGCAGCGAAGTGACTCGTAAAGGCAGCGAGAAGAATCCTGCCTACCTGATCAAGCAAGAAGACGGCACCCGGGTCCTGAAACTGCATACCGAGATCGAGAAGGCCTAGCCGGAGGGGAGCGAAAGTAGCTGCGAAAGCACTGCTCAAAAGTGCTACGCACAAGCACTGCTCAAAAGCACCGGGCAAAGGTACGTCGCAACGCCACAGCTTCTTTTTTTAACGAAGGATTTGCGTCACTGCCGGGTGTCCTTCACCCGGCGCACTCCGGCAGCAAGATGGTCCCTTGTAGATAGGGTGCTACGCGCCCCTTGATCACCACGCGCTCGCCTTCTACCCGGCAGCTCAGTTCACCTTGACGAGCGCCGCCCTGGCGAGCTGTGAGCAAAGGCTTGCCCAGGCGCTTCGCCCAGTAAGGCGCCAGCGATGTATGCGCCGAGCCGGTCACTGGGTCTTCCTCCACGCCGACCTTGGGGCCGAACCAGCGCGAGACGATATCGACATCCTGCCCCTGGGCCGTCACCGCGATGCCACGGCCAGGCAGCGCTTTCAACGTCTGCATGTCAGGGGCAAGTGTGGCGATCAGCGCTGCGTCCTTCACTACCGCCACGATATCATCGGCTATCCAGAGTTCTTCGATCTCGATGCCGCCAAGGGCCTCGCTCACCTCGTTGTATTGCTCCAGCGGCGCCAGTGCCTTCGCGGGGAAATCCATGGCAAGCTCATCCCCTTCGCGGCGCACCGTCAGCACGCCGCTGCGCGTCTCGAAATGCAGGGCATCGGCGCTATCGCCAAGCCGGTTGAAGATTACCCAGGCAGCGGCCAGCGTGGCATGGCCGCACAGGTCCACTTCCACGGAGGGCGTGAACCAGCGCAGGCGATAGCCTGCTTCTTCCGGTACGAAGAAGGCGGTTTCGGAAAGGTTGTTTTCCGCGGCGATGGCCTGCAGCCGCCCATCCTCCAGCCACTCATCCAGCGGGCATACCGCTGCCGGATTGCCCTCGAAGGGCCGGGATGCAAAGGCATCCACCTGATAAAGATCGATTTTCATGGGAACACCCGAAACACGAAGGAACAAGATTCAAGCACTCAGGGCGCCTCGACCGCGGCCCGCCCCTTGATGATCGAGCGGGCAAGCAGCAGGTATGCCACCGACCCGCAGGCGGCCATGGCAAGCACGACGGCTTCCAGCGTATGCGGCAACAGAGCGGAAAGTGCACTCAATATGCCGGCGATGCCGAACTGGGCCGCCCCCAGAAGGGCAGCGGCCGTGCCACCGCTGGTGGGAAAGAATTCCAGAAAGCAGGCCTGGATATTGGGTGAGATCGCCCCGACGGTGCCGATGGTCAGCATCATGGCGGCCAGGAACGCGTACAGCGGCCACTCCAGGAACGCCGCCATCAGCAGCAGCAAGATGCCGAGCGCCTGGCACCCCGTCGCCAGTTGAAGAATGCGCAGCGACGGCAGGCGGGAAAGCAGTATCCGGTTGAGGATGTTGAAGAACAGCATGGCAACGATGTTCGCCGCAAACAGCATCGAAAAGCTCGACGGCGACTGCTCGAAGTGCCCCTGATAGATAAACGACGCATAGGTGATGAACATCATCAAGGTAGAAAAGGACGCGGCCTGCCAGGCAATGAACGGCAGCGCCGGCTTGGTCGAAAGCACCAGCTTGTAACGCGCCAGGAGGCTCATCTGTGGGCTTTTCGCCCGCGGCACCCGGCCCTTGCCCGTAAACAGCACGCGTATCAGCAGCGGCACCAAGAGCACCGCGTAGGCCGCCAGAACGAAGAAGATATAGTGCCAGGAGCCCAGCGACAGAATCGCACTGCCCACGCTTGGCGCAATGCCCGGCGCCAGCACCATGATGAAGCCCATCATTGAAAATAGCTTCGCCGCGTCACGACCCGACACCCGGTCGCGCACCAGCGCCGGCACCGAAACAAGCGTCAACCCTGCGCCAATCGCCTGGATTGCCCGCCCGCCGAGCAGGGTGTTCAAGGAGTCCGCCATGCCGATGGCGATGCTCGAGAGCGCAAAGATCGCCAGCCCGCTCATCAACACCCGCTGGCGGCCGAAGCGGTCGGACAGCGCCCCGCCAATCAGTTGCCCCAACGCCATCGCAAACACGTATACCGACACGCTCAGCGATACCGCCTGCTGAGACACGCCCAGCGACTCACCGATGGCCGGAAAGGCCGGCAGATACGTATCCATGGAAAACGGGCCTAGCATCATGGTCAATGCCAGGCTCAGCACCACAATAAAAGGCGTTTTAGATTGGGTCATGAGAGCTCGCGGAAAGTAGCGTAATGAGGGACAACATCATCAATATGATAACGATTGTCGCCATTTTCGGCCAATGACCACCGATTTAAACCCAGATCCTTCGCGTATTGGCAAGCTCGGCTATGCTGAAGACGATGCCGAAAACCCTGACGAGGAGGCCAGCATGTCGACCTTAACGCCCGAAACCCTTCTGCTGGAGTGCGACGAATCCAGCGGCTATCCCAACTCTTCTTTGCCCGTGCTGATTTACCGCAAGGTGCTCGACACCGCAAGCCCAGACGAGCGCGCTGATGCCTTCGAGCGCCTGTTCCAGCAGCATGGCTGGCCGCCAGCCTGGCGCTACCACCTTTACGACTTCGATCACTTTCACTCCACCGCCCACGAGGCACTCGGCATCTTTCGTGGCCGGGCCCGAGCGCGGCTGGGCGGCCCTGACGGTCGCGAGGTCATGCTCAACCCCGGCGATGTACTGGTGCTGCCCGCCGGGGTCGGGCATGCCAGCCTGGAAGCGGACGACGACTTCTGCATGGTAGGCGCCTACCCACCGGGGCAAGACCCGGAAATCGAGCGCGGCGACCCGCAAGCGCTCGACGCTGCCCAGGCGCGGGTGGCCAAGGTGGCTATTCCCGAGACCTGCCCGGTGGGCGGCCCGCTCGAACCGCTGTGGCCTGGAAATTGACGCCTGCTAGACGACTGGTCTAATCAAGCGTAAGCTATGGGCATGAACACGACACCAGTTACCGGCGATGTCCGGCAGCGCATTCTGCATACCGGCCAGCTGATCATCGCGGGCCGAGGATTCACGGCGGTAGGACTCAACGAGATTCTCAAGGCCGCCGCGGTGCCCAAGGGCTCCTTCTACCACTACTTCGGCTCGAAGGAAGCGTTCGGTGAAGCGCTGCTGGAAGACTACTTCACAGGCTATCTTGACCAGCTCGACGAGCGCCTGGAACAGGGCGCCTCCCACGCCGAGCGGCTGATGAGCTACTGGATCCACTGGCGTGACACCCAACATCACGGCGACCCGCGCGGTAAATGCCTGGCGGTCAAGCTTGCAGCGGAAGTCAGCGATCTTTCCGAGCGCATGCGCCAGGTGCTGAAACGCGGCACCGAGCAGGTCATTGCCCGGTTGGCCCAGGCTATCGATGCCGCCGTCGAGGATGGCTCGCTTCCGGGCTTGACCACGACCCAGGGCAGTGCCGCCGAGCTTGCCACCACGCTCTACCAGCTGTGGCTGGGCGCCAGCCTGCGCGCCAAGATCACCCGCGACCGGGTGCCGCTGGATGCGGCGCTCAAAGCCACCTACGCTCTGTTAAATCTCTCTGCCCAATCCACCCAAGAAAGGACGCCAGCATGAAAATTCTTGTCGTAGTAACCTCGCACGACCAACTTGGTGATACCGGCAACAAGACCGGCTTCTGGCTCGAAGAGCTGGCCGCGCCCTACTACACCTTCCTCGATGCGGGCGCCGAACTCACTCTGGCCTCGCCGGAAGGCGGCCAGCCGCCGCTGGACCCCAGCAGCAACGCGCCAGACGCCCAGACCGAGGCCACCAACCGCTTCCAGGCAGACCTCGACGCCCAGAAAGCGCTGGCCAACACGCACAAGCTTGCCGACATGAACATCGCCGAATTCGACGCGGTATTCTACCCCGGCGGCCACGGCCCGCTGTGGGACCTGGCGGAAAGCGCCACCTCCGTGCGCCTGATCGAAGACGCCCTGGCCGCCGGCAAGCCCGTTGCCGCGGTCTGCCACGCCCCAGGCGTACTGCGCCACGTGAAAGGCAGCGATGGCAAACCGGTAGTGGCTGGCCGCAAGGTCACTGGTTTCAGCAACAGCGAAGAAGAGGCCGTTGGCCTGACCAAGGTAGTGCCGTTTCTGGTCGAGGACATGCTCAAGGAGAACGGCGGTGAGTACAGCAAGGGCGACGACTGGAGTTCTTACGTGCTCGTTGATGGCCTGCTGATTACCGGCCAGAACCCCGGCTCGTCCGAAGCCACTGCTGACGCCCTGCTCAAGCAACTCGCCTAAGGAGGCGCTCATGCCCGCTTATGTCGTACTGACCCGCGAACGTACCCACGACGCTGACGCCTTTTCGCGTTACGCCGAAAAGGCCAAGGCCGCCCGCGAAGGCCACGACCCCAAGCCGCTCGCTTTCTACGGCGACTTTGAAGTGCTGGAAGGCAGCGACATGGAAGGCGCAGTGATTCTGCGCTTCCCGGATATGGCCGCCGCCCGCGCCTGGTATCAAAGCGACGCTTACCAGGAAGCCCGACAGCACCGCTTCCAGGGCGCCGACTACCGCGTGTTCATCGTGGATGGGGTGGAAGAAGCGTAAGGCGCCTGTTTCGCACTGCACCACGTAGTAAAAAGGGCCGCTTGGTTGATGAGCGGCCCTTTTGCGTCATGCTTCCCTGCCCCTTATAAACCCCTACTGCTCGACCAGAGTAGACGCCCCCAGATAAGGCAGGAAAACCATCCGGTTACGCCCACCCGCCTTTGCCTGGTAAAGCGCCTGGTCCGCACGCTTCAACAGATGATCAACCCCGTGCCGGTTGAGATCCGGGCTGAAGTGATCGATCCCCGATACCCCGACGCTGATGGTGACACACGCAGCGGTGACCGACTTCTCGTTGGGAATGTTCAGGCCCTCGACCGCCTGGCGCAACTTTTCACCGATATAACGGCTCCCCGCCTGATCGGTGCCGGGCAGCACGACTGCAAACTCCTCTCCGCCATAACGCACCAGTAAATCGGAAGGCCGCGAGAGTACGCCTTGCAGCGCCGCGGTAATCTCGCGCAGGCAGCGGTCGCCGCCATCATGGCCGTAGTGGTCATTGAACAGCTTGAAGTGATCCACATCGCACATGATGACGCAAAGCGCACCGGGCCAGCGGGCCAGGCGGGCCCACTCCTGCGCAAGCGTTTCATCCAGCACGCGCCGGTTGGCAAGGCCCGTCAGGGGGTCGGTGTTGCTCAATGTTTCCAGATGCTGGTTGGTGCGCGTCAGCTCGTCTTCCGCCTGATCGATCTGCTTGCGAAAGAGGTAGAGAAAGACCCCCAGCAGCGCCAGCGCACCCGTCACGCTGCCGGCATACATGATATCGATCCAGGGTGAAGGCACCGGCGCCGGCACGGAGCCCGGCGAAAACAGAAAATGGGCACTCAAATAGAGCACGCCCAACAGCACCATCATGGGAACATACGTCGTTACGCGCAGGCGCTTAAAAAGAAACACCAGGATAGAGGCAATGGTGAAGTAGAACAGGTGTACGCCCGCACCGGCGCTGATGAAGAACGTCACCACGAACAGCTGACTGCACACGTTCACCAGCAAGACGTTTCTGGCCGCCCGGTGCCACCGCCAGTGATTCAACAGAAGCACCACGAGATAGACCGTCATGAAGAGCAGATTGAAAAGAAACACCCCGCGGTAAAGGGCGAAATCGTAGAAAAAGTAGAACAGCTGGTAAGGCGTGGTAGCAATGGCCCCGAACAACCCGACCTGATTGCAAAGCTCTATCTTTCGACGCAGCCTGCTCGGGTTTCCCGCAACGCCGGGCGACCAGGATCGTTTTATCACATTCAGCATCGACGGCCCTTTTTGCAATTTTAGAAAGGATAGCCCCCTTTTGACCCACTTACAGCGACCGCTCACCGGCGTTGCTGAGCGGATGATACGTGATATTCAGCGTTGGCAGACAACTGCCTTGTTCACGGTGAGGTTGACGCGAATCGGCCAGGCCATTTTGTCGGCCAATGCAGCCGGTCACGATGGACTTTCTGATCAGCATCGACTTCTTTCTGAGCCTGCTGGCCGTGGTGGGTTATGTGGTGGGGCTTTTGCTGATCACCCTGCTTATAGGTAAAGTGATCCGAGCGCTGCGCCGGCGCTTCGACCCAGGGTTCGATGAAACGCCGCACGAGAAAAGGTTGAGAGGGTAAGCGGTGGCGGCTGGCCATCATGACCCAAAAATCTCTTTCAGCTAATCTTTTGCCACTAACAAGGAGCCCTGCTTGAGCAACCACTCCCGCCCGCTGACCGCCCTGGAAAAGCACCACGCCCGCACGGTTTACCTGCGCGTGGTGTTCTTCAAATGGCTGCTGGTGCTGTTGGGCATCTTCTTTCTCGTGCTCAGCGTCGCGCTGCCGGTGGCATTCGTGATGGATGATATCCGCGCGCCGGTACTGCTGATCGGCTTTCTGATCGTGCTGGATCTGGTCGTCGCGGTACTGGGCGTCTTTTTCATGGCGCATGGCCTGGAGCGAGCCACCACGCTCCGGCACACGACGACCCAGGTGCGCGGTCGGCTGATCGAAGAGAAACGCACGGGCACGGCGGGCAACGGTGGCGGGCGTTATACCGTGTACACCTATTTCATCGATGACGTGAGGCCTGGACGGGCTCTGGCTGAATGCCGGCGTTGCCCGCCTTGGTCACGCCGAAGAGGTCACGCCGGCGGCGTTCGACCAGATCATCGGCGCCAACCTGAAAGGCCCGGTACTTCAGATGGCTACGCTGGCGAATCACCTGCACGAGGGCGCCTCGGTCGTGGTCACCAGCTCCACCTCCGTTTACGAAGGCGCCCCCGCCACGAGCCTTTACGCCGCGGCCAAGTCGGCCCTGGTCGCCTTGGTACGCGGCTGGGCCGCCGAGCTGGGAGCAAGGAACATTCGAGTCAATACGCTGATTCCCGGCCCCATAGACACCCGCTTTCGCGATTTCATGCCGGCTGCAGTGGCCACCTTCCTGCTTTCCGACGACGTCTCTTTCGTGACGGGCAGCCAATACGTGGTCGATGGCGGGCTGCTAAAGCGGTAACCGTGCGGCCGGCTTCACGGGCGGGTTACGGTCATGTCTCGGCCTCGAGGCCGGTCGCGAGAGTTCTCTGCGTTTCAAACACCTGAAACATGGCGAATAAAGCGCTCTTTGCCCGTTCCAAGCCGGGAGGCCCGATACCACCAGGCGCTGGCAGGGTGAGGCACCCCGCTCGAGGCGATCTCAAGATGCTTGCTCAAATGTCTTTTCGCTTTCGTGGAGACGAAGATCACGCGATCAGGCTCGATGATATCGATCACCCCATTGAGCGTCTGCCTGGCAACCTCCAGATCCTCTGGCTGGACGTTCAAGCTCTTTCCGGTGACGGCAGGTCGCTGAAACCCGTTCATGAAGGCAACGTATCGGAATAGATTGCCGTCTCCTTCATACCCCGCCTCCCCCAATGCTCGATTCAAGCGACGGTAGATCTCGTGTCCTCTCGCGACCCATTGGCCGTGCTCTTTATCGATGATCTTGCGGGTATATATCCAGCCAGGCTGATCATCGGTGCCAAGATCCGCTTGCGATCCGGCATACCAGCGTTGGGCGTCCAGGTGAAGCGAACTCTCCGGTGGCAGGTAGTGACTTTCAGCCACCAATAGAATCTTCGGGCCACAGTGGCCGTAGAGGCTCCCCACGAAAGGCGCCATACGCGGATAAGCCTTATAATGAGGCAGCTGCTCGAAAGTGTTATCGAACTGCTGTTGATGATGGTAAAACTCGGACATGGAACCATGACCCTTTTATATATAAAAAGAGATTAGAAGATGGTGCTATTCAATCACGGTATGTCAGATAAATCTTGCGAAGACCGGCAATGAAGCAACTAACCGGTGGCTGCCTGTGCGGCAAGGTGCGGTTCACAGCCAGTGGTGAATCACGGGGGGTGGGCATTTGCCACTGCATGGATTGCCGCAAGCACCACGGCACTCTTTTCTACGTCGCGGCGGACTATCCCAAGGGTACCGTTACCGTCGAAGGTGAGCCGCATAGCTATAAAGGGCGCT
Organism: Vreelandella aquamarina; assembly: GCF_020075495.1. Lineage (GTDB taxonomy): Bacteria > Pseudomonadota > Gammaproteobacteria > Pseudomonadales > Halomonadaceae > Vreelandella > Vreelandella aquamarina_A. Next base: position 332,408 of record NZ_JABYQT010000003.1, on the reverse strand, counting down.
ACTTCTGCCCGACCTGCGGCTCGTCGGTGTTTTCGGAAAGCGAAGACGAAATCGAGCTATACCTTGGCGCCCTGGATGAGCCAGACCAGCTAAAGCCAACCTACGAGCTCTGGAACATTCGTCGCGAGCAGTGGCTACCGCCCTTTCCGGTTGCGGAGCGCCATGATCGGGATCGAGAAGATTGACCACCCGGGACGTCAACGCTTGGGTCAGCTATTCTAGTTACCGAACGGTAACTTATGGATCAATCTTATCAGATTTGGCCTCACGAATTACCGCTCGGTAATCATGAAAGGCTCGCCAGGACAAAGAATGGCGCTTCTTCATACTCCAGCACTCGCCCAAGCGATGAGCCTGGCCAGTGGTGCGCCAACACCACACCGGTCAGGGCTTGCTGCAGATAGATCTGACAAGTATCGCCGGTAGAAGCGCAAGGCGAATCGTGCTCATCGCTCAACAACCGATGAAAGTTGATGAGCAAAAAGTTATTATCCCGCTAAATATTTTTTTTGCTGAAGTCATGCGCTTCAAGATTCTCTCACTGGACACCCCATGCATAATCTATGGATTCCCGTCGTCGCCATTTTTGTCGTGGCGGGTCTGATATTCGGCGGCCAGGCCTATTCCGAGGCCCAGCGTGATGCCCACATCGCCGAGACGATAGCGAAACGGCTCGATAGCCAGGCATTGGTCGAAATTTCCCACCTGAGGCAAGTCAACAAGGGCTATGGGGTGTGCGGCGACTATGCGCTTTCAGGCGCCGAGTCCGGGCGCTTCTACTACAACAGCAACACCAAGCGGTTGGCGCTCGGCACCGATGCCCCGCTGTATCGCGATAACTGCAAGCGCGGTTCTTATTGACCCCTTAGCATCTGGTCACGCGTTGTTAACCAGGCATGGGATTGCGCCCGGCGCTGCGCGGATTGTCGAGCAAATGAAGTTACGGCCGCCCCTATGCCGAATGCGTCTTCTTGGCAGGAATGAAGTGCAGCACACCCACCACCACCGAGCCCACCAAGAAGCCAATCACCGCTGAACACAGCGTATTGAAGCTCCAGCCCAGCACACCGCCCAAGGTGCCGGTTGCCTCGGCAATGCCGTGCTCGATATGGTGAACCCACTCATAGGGGGCGTTGAACCACCCCGTGCCATCCGCCCCCAGGTTGGCCATCAGGATATGCCCACCCACCCAGAGCATGGCCACGGTGCCCACTACCGAGATGGTCGCCAGCACCTTGGGCATGGCCGTCACCAGGCTACGGCCCAGTTTCTGTAGGCCCGAACTCTCCTGCTGGGCAAGTTTCAGGCCGATATCATCCATCCTGACCAGCAGCGCCACCACGCCATACACCAGCAGGGTGATGACAAACGCCACCACCACCAGGCTCACCAGCTGCGACCAGAACCCCTGATGAGAAACCGTAGAAAGCGCAATCACCATGATTTCAGCAGACAGAATCAGGTCGGTGCGCACGGCCCCACTGACGATCTTTTTCTCGGCTTCCGGCCCCTTCTCGACCGCCGGCTTGTCGTCATCATGCTTACCGGAAAGCTTGTGCCAGACCTTCTCCGCGCCCTCAAACGCCAGGTAGGTGCCGCCCACCATCAGGATGATCGGCAACAGCGTGGGCAAGAAGTGATTCAGCAGCAGCGCCACCGGCAGGATAATGATCAGCTTGTTGCGGATAGACCCCAGCGCGATCTGCTTCACGATCGACAGCTCACGCTCGGCCGTTACCCCTTGTAAATATTGCGGCGTTACCGCCGTATCATCCACCACCACCCCGGCCGCCTTCGCCGTCGCCCGCCCGGCGGCGGCGCTCACGTCGTCAAGCGATGCAGCGGATAACTTCGCCAGGGCGGCAATGTCATCCAGCAATCCAATCAAACCGCCTATGGCCATGGGGTTTTCTCCGTGAAGGGACGTTGCTGATAGTAAAGCACATAGCGGGTCGGGCGGATGCCCTATTTAGAACCAAGGGCACTGCCAAAAATCTCTCACTAAAAGCGATCCGCTTCGAGTAGATATGTGCCACTGACTGCATTGTCGCAAGCATCACGGAGCGCCTTTCTACGCGGCGACGGATTCCCCCCAGCAAGTCCTCACTATCGAAAATGGAAGGCGCAATCTCAGGGTTATGTGCCGCGCTGCGGCAATGACCACAAGGCGGACTGCGTTCATTTGAACACCCAGGAAGCCGTCGCCTTTTCTGCCAACTGTCGGGTCCCGTATGATTGACAAATCTTTTGTTAAACAACTCCGGCCGCCTGGTGCGACAACTACGCCCCGAGCAAGGCTTATTGCAGATTGATCTGGCGGGCCTTGCGGGCATCGGCAACCGCTTCATCGTAGTTCTGGAACGCGGCAAGCCTACCCTGCAATTACAGAAGGTACTGGACGTGCTGGATTTAATGGGGCTCGAAGTGGTGGTTAAACGCAAAGGGGTCAAGCGTCATGTCGGGTGATACCTGATCGGCTGGCTCTTCTTCAATCTATTGATTAAAGGCGTCTCACTCGCGCATTACATCAATGAATGCTCGCAGGCTGGGCGGCACATGCCGGTTGTTGGGGTAGTAAAGATGCAGGCCGGGTATCTCGGGGCACCATGCCTCCAGCACCGTCACCAGCATGGCATCACGCAGGTAAGGCTGGGCGTAGGGCTCGGGCACGTAGGCGATGCCTAACCCATCCGCTGCCGCTTCCACCATTAACTGGCTACTGTCCAGCGTCATCGCGCCCGGCACATCGACCGCCACTTCCTGTCCATGTAACTGAAACTCCCACCGGTACAGCTTACCGCTGGGCAGCCGCTGGCGAATGCAGCGGTGCATGGTGAGCTGTTCAGGGGTTTCGGGTATCGGCTTGCCCTTAAGGTAGTCGGGCGAGGCCACGGCGAGAAACCGCATGCTGCCACCTACGGGTATCGCGACCATGTCCTTGGGTACCGCTTCTCTTAGCCTGATGCCCGCGTCAAATCCCTGCTCGACGATATCCACCAGCCTGCTCTCCGCCACCAGATCCAGCTCGACACCGTTGTGACGTGCCAAAAACGCTGGCACCACACGTTGCAGTAATAAGCGAATGGCCGCTTCGCTGCCGTTGATGCGTAATCGCCCTGTCAGCCTGCCTTCAAGGCTTGAGGCCTCTTCCAGCAAGGTATCCAGCTCGCCCAGCAGCGGCCCCAAGCGCATGAGTAAGCGCTCACCACTGTGAGTCAGCGAAACGCTGCGTGTGGTGCGGTGTAAAAGCCGCGTGCCAAGCCGACGCTCCAGGCTTCGCAGCGTGTGACTTAATGATGATCGGCTGACGCCCAGCAAATCCGCTGCTCGACGAAAGCTCTGATGCTCGGCCACTGCCTTGAAGGCCTTAAGATCGGTAAGGGTCGGCTTACTCATTGGTGAATGCTCTTCACTGCCTCATCCCGATTGTTGAGTATTCTCTAAACAGTATTACTGGCCTAGCCTACTTCCTGCAACGCTCAACCACGTAACGGGAGAACCTCATGGCGCAAACCTGGATGATTACAGGCACCTCGACCGGCCTCGGCCGCCTGCTGACCGAACAACTCCTTAAACGCGGCGATCATGTAGTGGCCACGCTGCGGCGCAACGGCCCCTCGTCGACCTGCTCGCTCAATACGGCGAGCGCCTTCAAATAGTGAACTTCGACATAACCGACACAAGCGCCATGCGTGAAGCGGTGGCGCAGGCGTTTGGCAAATCGGGCCGGATCGATAGGGTAGTCAGTAATGCAGGCTACGGCGTGTTTGGCGCCGCCGAAGAGGCTACGGACGAACAGATCGAGCGCCAGATCGCGACCAACCTGACCGGCTCAATCCAGTTCATTCGCGCAGTACTGCCACACCTTCGCGCTCAGGGCGGTGGGCGTATCGTACAGGTGTCATCGGAAGGTGGGCAGATCGCCTACCCCTGCTTCAGCCTCTACCACGCCAGTAAATGGGGAATCGAAGGGTTCGTCGAGTCGGTCGCGCAGGAAGTCGCGCCTTGGGGCATTGATTTCATCCTGGCCGAACCCGGCCCCACCGCCACCTCGTTCGGCGACGCGCTGAATCACACCGAACCGATGCCAGAATATGAATCGACACCCGCCGGCGAGCTTCGCCACGCATTGGCCACGGGCGCGTTTACCGTCAAGGGTGATGCGCTGAAAACCGTCAATGCCATCATCGATGCCGCCGACATGGCCAAGCCTCCGCTACGCCTGGCGCTAGGCAGTACGGCGTATCACTCCATTCATCAGGCGCTGACAAACAGGATGAATGAATTGGAGGTACACAAAGCGGTTACGCTCGCGGCTGATAGTGATGCGTTTATCGAATAACCCGCGCCTAGCCCACGACGATGCTCATGAGCCGATTGCCTCACCTATTCAAATCAATTTATGAGCCGATTATGGTTTACCTTCGGCTCACGACTAGCAGCAAATGACCAAAGCGAGATGGGAGAGGGGTATCGCCTAAATCGAATCCAGAGAAGGAGACATGTCTAGCCCGACACGAATCCCCTCTCTCGGTTACACTAGCGCGACCGCCTCCCAGCCCCTTCCCGACCGGTGATGCATCCCATGTCCATTTCCCAACGCCCTTCGAAACTGAGCCTGCCTCAGGCCAATCCCGGTGTGTCGACGGTGCTTGAGTATCTGCTGCTCACGTTTCCGGCCATCAATGAGGCGACATGGCGTGAGCGCATGGCCACCGGCAAGGTGCATCGCGAGGACGGCACCTGGATTACGCCGGCCTCATTCTTCAAGCCCCATCTTCGCGTGTTCTATTATCGCGAAGTGACAAGCGAGCCGAGCATTCCCTTCCCAGAGCATACTGTCTATCGCGATGAGCACATTCTGGTGGCCTACAAACCGCACTTTCTGCCCGTCACGCCCGGCGGGCGCTACGTCAATGAGTGTCTGCAACAGCGTCTGCGTCAAAGCACGGGGATCGAAGCGCTGCAGCCGGTGCATCGTCTGGATCGAGTGACGGCAGGGCTGGTGCTTTGCTCACTGAATCCCGAGACCCGCGCGCTGTATCACCAGCTGTTCAAGTCACGACAGATTCACAAGACCTATCAGGCCATCGCCGAGGTAGACGGCGATACGTTATGGGTGGGTCGAGAGTGGGAGGTCAAGAATCGCATCGAGCCAAGCGAGCAGCGCTTTCGCATGCGGGTCGCCGAAGGCGCCGCCAACAGCCACTCGGTGATCCGCTGCGTGCAGCAAACCGACATCCAAGCGCTGTTCGAATTACACCCCGTCAGCGGGCGCCGCCACCAGCTTCGCCTGCACATGCAGTCACTCGGCTGGCCGATCTTGAATGACCGCTACTACCCGGTGCTGCAGCCGCTCTCGCCGGATGACTATACGCGCCCCTTGCAGCTGCTCTCCAAGGGCTTCGAGTTCATCGACCCCGTGACACATGAGTATAGGTGCATTGAATACGATGGCGTCCTGACGCTTGAATAGAACGGCGCCGGACTGTTCGCATTGGCATGCCTAAAGGGGGGCGGCCCTTTCGCGCCATATTATTGTTCTGGTTAACTATCCCGGGCCCTCATACTGCTTAATCAAGAGCGATACTGTCTGGTGCGGTACGATCATTCCCTTGCCAAACGTGCGGTGGTATAGGCATGCGATAATGGCGGCAGGCGGTGAGGAGAATAGGGAGCAAGCCTACTTTTACAGCACTTACTCGCTCATGCAGTGGATGCTCTTTAATTACGCGATTGATTAGCTCAAAAATGGCTTCGAGCGACTCGTTGAGCGGCAGACCTGGTACAGATAGACCATGTTCTTGACCACCACCCCAAAAGACCTCATCCGTTTGTCCATCAGGAATCCAGATTTGGTGTGTCATGTGAGGAGCGTGTTCAAGCAAAGTACTGCGCAGGCGCTCTGAACGCTCCTTATCTCCAATAATTTCAAGCCAAGCAAGTACGAAGATGTAGAGAATTCCCGCACGCGTATTCTCTTCGAAGTATGCGTCACTGCGATCTCCAGGATGGGCGAGGACACTTCGATAATCTGTAGTCGGCATAGGATAGTACTTGCGTGCTATAAGTCCGTTGCACAGGTGTTCGGACATGCCACGTATATAGTCGATAACGCTAAGAAGACGACCACGCACTGCCGCGAGACGCATGAACAAGGCTAGCTCAATAGCAAAATCGTCGCGTATAGGGAGGCAAAGCACCGGGTTTGCGTTAAGCATCTTAATCGCTATATCGAGCACATTATCCGCTTTTTCGCCCATTTCTTGCGCAAACACTTTGCCTTGCGTGGTACTGAAGGTATCTAACCATAGGCCATGAAGAGACAATCGCCCTAACGTCTCGAAAAGCGAGATGTTGATATCGACTGAATTGCGTGAATTGACGGCCATTGAAAGCGCGTAATGCTTATCGGCGAACGGCCCAATCTTTTCGACGAGAAGAAGATGAGCGATAATGATATGAAGATGTAAGACTTGGTCAAAATGAGTCATCCGCTCCTGTTGCGTCGCCCCCTTGCGTAGGCGGGTCATATCGCAATGCGGCCAGCTACGTAATAGTACCAGCTCAGATACTCGGTAAGCCGCATCAAGGTTGCCCGCATCACGAGCCCATACGAAAAGAATCCAGAGACAAAGATAGGCCTTGCGTAGCTGACGTGTACGTTCTGCGTGGTTCTTGGGCTTGTCGAATATTACATTCAGCAAGCTGCTGAAATGTCGATATGCGGCGTCGGGATGATCAAGCATCGCTAGTGCCTTCTGGAACATCCCCCTGCCCTCACCCTCAATTAATTCTGCACGCAGAACGCCGCTAAGGATCAAATCCGCGAGATGATCTCCATTCCACTCGGCGAAGTGCACCGTAGGCTTCTCGTTCATCCGGCAGAAGCCACTCCACTGGGCTCGAACATTCTCACGCATCTCGCCACCCATGCAGACACAAACGACGATGGGCAGATCCGATAGGTGGGGCGGGATGCGGTTCGGGATATAGTCATCCAGAACCTCGTTAAGTGACGGCCGCACGGCCTGCTGACCGGTATCCCAATGCTCTCGCGTCAAATCACCGGACTTGATTGTAAAGAGGAACAAACTTCGAACATTATCGCGATCAGGATTGGGTCCGATTGCAGCGACGTCGACACCGGCTTGCCCCGTGCCACGGCGTGGACGTGTTAGAACTTCGAACCCACTCTCAGCCAAAAGATCGGGCAAAATAGCGTCGAGTTCGTCGCGTTCGCGCAGCGAGCGCAGATAGTGCGTCAAGACAAGTTTCATCGCTGTGCTCGCGGTTCAAGCTTGAGGTGAACAAGTAAGTGGTCGAGACCGATCGGGTCAACAATGTTGAGGAAAGGCAACTCGGACGATATCGAGAACGATTTCATTTCGTTCTGGGTGAGATGAGTGGCACCCTCACCGGTATGAATCGGTGTCAGCGACGAGCGACCATACAGGATGTATTGTTTGGTGAAGAGATTCCCAAATATAGATTCCCGCTCCCCCTGTTCCATGCCCCTCTCCATCTGCTCGTTCCACTGAACACGCTCTGTCTCGCGCTGCCTTTCACTAGGGTGCAATTCGACCAAATATTCAATGCCTTCCATTGCGTCATTGAATGCAGACTTTCGTGCAAGCAGTTCCGTAATACCAGACCCGTTCGCTCCCCCGCTTTCAACGTAGCGCTCAAGGTAATCCTTCAACTTGCCGCCATAGCTCAGGAGCAGGGGGGCGTAGATCAGATTGAGGACTTCACTGGCGATATCCTGGCAGCCATCGCGAAGTACCGATAATGGTATGGCAACCGCTGCCAGCGGATCGATGAAGAACCATCCGACAGCCTTACGGCAAAGGAATAGCTGATCTGATGAGTCCGTGGGAAGAGAGGTCTTGGGAATTGAGAAAGGTGGGCCATCGTTCCCAACGCTACACACTTCATTCGCCACGCATTTACGAGTGTATACATCCCCATTGAGCAACCAATACACAACTGCACTACCAAGCACGTCAGAGCCTGCATGCGTCAACGCATGGTACGTACTTTGGAAGGCATCCAGCGTAATGCGCCCCTTTGAACGATCAATCAACTCGCCAAGTAGGCGGATCACCTGTTCAGCACGCCCATCCTTCACAAGTTGATATGAGGCATGATCGATGTGCGAGATGGTTCCAGTATTGTCTGGATCAACATCTGCAACGGCATAAAGACACAGATCTATGGCGTTTTCTGTGAGGCCTTCTCGATAACGCCACAGGAGATCTGCCGCCAAATGAATCGCGTATGGGCTGAGTGTCCGAAGGACGCGTTCGAGGTGTTCGTCGAAACTGCCTGGTGCATATACTTTTCGCTTTGCAGCAGCTCGGTAGGCCGCCTCAAGGAATCGAAGAGCAACGCCATCATCGTCGCTAGACGCTCCTTGGAGAAGTGTGTCGAGTACCTCACTGTAGCGTTCACCTAGTTCCATGGCGCCCAAAGCTGAGATGGCTGCGAGTTTCGCTTCCTGTTGGTCAGCGCGCACGAATATTAGGCTTTCCTCGACATCAGCATTCATTAGGAGAACTGTGAATATCTGACGAACAGCGAGGTTGTCACCGGTACGTGCTGCTTCATAGACCTTGGAAGATCTAGCAGGGTCCTTCTTCGTCCATTCCCCAAAAGCTGTACTCGGGCCACCAGCAGCCAGGTCATTGCCGCCTGTATCGAGCAGGCGCGTGATGAAGGCAAGAAGGACATCCAGGTCTACGTTCAGAAGAGGTATCAGATCGCATAGAACATGCTGGGCGAAGAAGAAGCGCGGTCCCTCCAACTCTGTCAGCGCGTCATCGATATGGAGGTCAATCGGTGGTGCATCGGTAGCGTTCAATATGGTTGCGAGAGTCTCAATCAACTCAGAACGGTTATCGTCTAGACGCCGCCTCCCCCGATCCGCAATAGTACGGATCAAACCGCGTGTACGAAGCTGAGTAGCTAATTCCGTCTCGTCTACGGGTGTTCTCTCAATTGCCATTAGTCTACCTATTTGCTTCTTCATTCCCAAAAGAGCTTACAAGATTCTCAGAGTCGATGGAATTTCCCAGCTTTGCAAAAAAGTTACTATATAATAGACTGACACTCGATTATAAATAAACAGCACCACGTACTCGCGCATGCCGAAATTCAGCGCAGACTAGCCTACTAACAGCTTCTTAATTCTCATTCCTAGAATCCGCGAAAAGAGTCGGCAGTAGAAAGCTTAAGTCGATTTTTTTGCTCCAGTAACCTCTATAGCTGCCACATCTTCAAAAGAGCAGCTTTCAGATATGTAACAACCTCCCTCTTTCATGAGGGTACTGATTGTGCATTTGGAGCCTTGGGTTTCCGGTTTCGGTCTTCAGCCGCCGTAACGATGGCTTGAGCAGACAATGAACACCACTTCTGATATTTAAAAAAGACAAGTAGCTAAGTCACTGCTTGTATCGCCCCTTATATTGACGACTGCATGCTAAATTAATTTTTATAATATTATGCCCTATTTAACCGTCTTTCACGTGCCCTTTTAGCCTTAGCTATAACAGCAACATATCCTACCACCAATTCAATACCTAATTCCCTACTAGAAATTTCTAATACATGCTTCCCTATCAACTCGGGGTCAAAATTTGATTTTATAGCATCCTCCGTCATTTCATCTAAACTCTTGGGGCATTCTTTAAAAGAGTTAGAAAAAAGCTCTCCTGATTTTTCAACTTCGCATTCACTTTCAACTAAAGAAGCACTACCATTTTTTTGTAAAGAATCGTCAACTATAAACCCAGATCGGACTTTACACAAAACACTTTGACCAAAAGGTAAATTAAACCATCGCCAAACTGCACCTTTTTGGTTTGATTGAAAAACTTCACTTTTTTCTTTTAAAACACCAAGCCCTAAAAGATGCAGCCCATCTGGAGATTTTTTTACTGCGTCAATCGCACTTTTTGGCCCTTCCCAATATAGTAAGTCTGGGTATTTAAATCCTGCAACTAATTCACCGAGACTGATTCGATAGCAACGCTCAGCTTCTGATATAAGGTAGTTTTTATCTTGTAAATCCTTGTCAAAAGTCTGGTAATTATTTAAATTAGCTCCCAACAAAGCACCAGCCATTGTAGCAATAGTATCAGTATCACTACCGAGCTGGTTTGCCATTAAAATTAGAGCATTTTCAATTCCATTTTTTTCTAGCAAGGATGCTCCTGCTAAAGAAAAAAGCGCACTCTTTAACCCTGAGCCTCTCTCACTTGAATTCATACCACCTAGAGCTTTTAATATTTCTTTATACGTACCTACTTCACTCTCGCTATAACACTCTAGTGATATCCCTACCAAGTCCGCCCATTCTTCCGCAACTTCTTCAGCAGCAGAAGAAAGGGTGAGATTGCTCTTTTCTTCCCAAACAGGTTTCCAAAAGATTGAGAGATCATAATCATTATCTATTATACTTGGTATTTTCTCAATAGCTTGGGTAAAATCTAACCACTCTTCTGGGGGTGGTATTTTATTGTACCGCATAACATAAATTAAGCACATTGCGTGCACTACAGCACCTGCTATTCCACGCAAGTGTCCATGTGTACATATCGAATTTCTGATAACGTCAGAGAGAATAGTATTTATATCAGTAAGATCAACAGCAGACCAAACATGGGGCTGTATACGCATTGCTGCACCATTACCACCACAGCTCACATAATCTACTGATTTATTTTTAAAAAAATTAGTGTACCAGTTAGTGTTTTTATTTGACAGCTCACTCGCTGCAGCTTTACTGCCTCGGCCAGCGCCTAATGCATAATTTAGCCAAGTAGGAAGCTCCACTTTAGCGAAGGACTCAACATCAAAACCTCCTTTAGAAGTTAATGCTCTAGAAGTAGCCAGTCTCAACTGAGTATCATCTGAATAAGCACCAGCTGGAAGTTCTGCATTTGCTCCAAACTTCCCACCTACTAGTCGCTTCCAAGGCTGTGTTGTTTCAATAGCGATTTGCCCAATACGTTTTTTTAAAGTATATTCGCTTGCCAATTCTGTAGGAAAACCTAAAGCATCACCATATGCAGCCCAAAGCGATGACGATAATACTTGATTAAACCGTTCTTTATTCATAATTAAAATCATCCCTAGAAGTTGCTTAATGTTGTCTAAACATAGAAGGAGCTACTTCAATCTCCACATCTACATGATTTACTGCTCTAATCTGGGCAAAAAGCTCATCAGCATGACTTTCTCCAGCAACATAAATTTTTGTTAAATATTCTGTGCTAAGCTTTTTAGGATAAAGTATTTCAGCTTGTTCACAAGTAGTAAAAGATTCATCGAGCTGAGCGCTCCTTCTAACAACATTACCACTCCACCGAGTGATACTATCACAAAACATATTTCTCAAGCCATCTTCACCAGTACAGCGCTTAACACTCGTATAAATATTATTTGTAGTAGTAAAGTAAACACCTGGATGCTCTAAAATATGCGGCGAAAAAGCAAAAATACACCACCAATAATCCTCATGAACATGCCACTTCTCGGAACAGATACTAAAAAAGCTAAGGTTGATTTTTGAAACTGATAGATTCACATAATCTAGCCATGCTAAGTCTTTATCTCTATTGCCAGCATTAGGCTTAAAAACATGCTCAAGCCTCTCGTCTGTATTTAGCCTTTTCCTCGATTTAACACATCTGCCGTCCAGGATCCCTAACGCACCTTTATTAGTGGTAAAGTGTAAAATTTCAGCAATACCTCTATTATTTATTATTTCTTTTATATTCACAAAACCACCTTCTCACACATATCCTTTTTAAAAAAATCAGCAATAACAGGTGGATCTTCAGGTTTATAACCAATAATTACGTTAGTCCTTGACCTACCTATAGCCATAGCAACTAACCGCTGAACCTTTTGTAAAAATTCATTTTCTTTACCAACCTCAAATTGTTCAACAGGTAAAGATTCATTATTCAAACCTAAAATGAACACATAATCAAACTCCAGACCTTTAGCCGAATGCATAGTACTTAGTGCAATATTTTCTTTCCCAGAAGGCCATGTTGAAAGCTTGGTTAAATCAATAAAATCAAGCTTCCTACGATCTAGTTCTTTCTTTAGATCTTTAAACCACCCCCCTCCTTTTGCTTGTAAAAAAGCAACTGACTCACTGTCCAAATCAATATTATCGTAAATAAATTTCAATGCATAACTTAACTGACTTGAGTAATTTCCTTCTAATATTAAAGGAAGATTCCCTTCTCGACTTGCTGTAGAAAAGTCAGGTATAGTTGTATCACTACCTGGACTTATCCCATCAAGAACAGAGGCAGCAAGCCTAGCAATTTGTTTAGTATTCCTATAATTCTTCACCAACTTGTAACTATTCTCAGGCCTAACTATTAATCCAACCTCGCTCCATGTAAAACTTCTAGCATAGATCCTTTGAGCGCCATCGAGTACAAAGCTTACTGTGTGTCCTTCAGACAACTGGTTCATAACAGCACGTATTTCATTTGCAGAAAAATCTTGGGTTTCATCTACAACTACTACATCATATGCAGCTTTTTTTTCATTAATCAAAGGAATAGCATTATCATGCCAATCAATGACATTTAACTTTTTCTTTAAAGCCAAATAAGGAAATATAACTTCTTTCAGAAGTTTTTCCCTAGTAGGCCTTTCCATTCTAGGAACACTCCCACGTCCATCTCTTCTGGAGTCCAAATAATCATCAAGATTTTCTTCTAAATATTTCCCTAGCACATAAGAAACTTCTTCTAATAAAAAATCCTGTGAGAGGGAGATATTTGAGCAAAGCTCTTTTATATATTTATTTGGGTAAGCAATATATTCACTATCACTTTCATTCAATGTACTTGCCCAACTTGCAAAAGTACTTACAGTTAAATCAATTTCACCACTTTTGCCTATCTGATTTCTGGCAAGCTCTTGAACATAGCCCCGTAATGTACGATTAAAGGTAAGAACTAAAACCTTCACTCTCTTATCATTATTATTTCTTTTCGATCTATTGATATAAAAGCCAACAGCTGCTCTTAATTTAAGTATTGCGGTTGTTGTCTTTCCACTTCCTGCCGCGCCTCGGATTACCTCAACACCAGAGCGAATCCTAGAGAATAGAGCAAGCTGCTCAGGTGTAGGTGTCACATCAACTAAAGCTTTCATAGTTCCCCTTGTTCAATTTTATAATACCCTAACCAAATTAGACTTTTTATAAATATCATTATGGCTAAAGTTGAACCTTATGAATAAGACAATTTTAATCAAAATTAACATAAAAAAGCCTACCATCGTAGGTAGGCCTATCAAAAAAACAAAATATCTAGGTAGTTGCTAGGTCACTCCCACTCAATAGTAGCCGGTGGCTTGCTGGAAACATCATAAGTCACCCGCGAAACCCCTTCCAACTCATTGATTACCCGGTTAGAAACCTTCTCCAGCAGCTCATAGGGCAGGTGCGCCCAGCGGGCGGTCATGAAGTCGATGGTTTCAACAGCGCGCAGGGCGATGACCCATTCGTAGCGGCGGCCGTCGCCGACCACGCCCACTGACTTGACCGGCAGGAACACGGCAAACGCCTGGCTGGTTTTTTCGTACCAGCCGGAGGCGCGCAGTTCTTCGATGAAGATGGCGTCGGCTTCACGCAGGATATCGGCGTACTCTTTCTTCACTTCGCCCAGAATACGCACGCCCAGGCCCGGCCCCGGGAAGGGGTGGCGGTACACCATGTCGTAGGGCAGGCCGAGTTCGAGGCCGAGTTTGCGTACTTCGTCCTTGAACAGTTCGCGCAGCGGCTCGACGAGCTTGAGCTTCATGGTTTCCGGCAGGCCGCCCACGTTGTGGTGGGATTTGATCACGTGCGCCTTGCCGGTCTTGCTGGCGGCGGATTCGATCACGTCCGGGTAGATGGTGCCCTGGGCCAGGAACTCGACGCCTTCGATCTTGCTGGCTTCTTCATCGAACACGTCGATGAAGGTGTTGCCGATGATCTTGCGCTTGGCTTCCGGGTCTTTCTCGTCTTTCAGTTTTTCCAGGAACAGGTCTTCGGCGTCTACGCGGATCACCTTCACGCCCATGTGCTTGGCGAAGGTTTCCATGACCTGGTTGCCTTCATCCTTGCGCAGCAGGCCGTTATCCACGAATACGCAGGTCAACTGGTCGCCAATTGCCTTGTGCAGCAGTGCGGCGACCACGGAGGAGTCCACGCCGCCGGAGAGGCCGAGCAGTACGTGGCGGTCGCCAACCTGTTCGCGAACGCGCTGTACCTGGTCTTCGATGATCTGGGCAGGCGTCCACAGCTTCTCGGCCTTACAGATATCCAGCACGAAGTGCTCGAGCATGCGCTGGCCTTGCAGGGTGTGGGTCACTTCCGGGTGGAACTGCACGCCGTAGAACTGCTTCTCTTCCCACACCATGGCGGCAATCGGGCAGCTCGGGGTGGAAGCCGTTACGGTGAACGCGGCGGGCGCCTGGGCCACCTTGTCGCCGTGGCTCATCCATACGTCCAGCAGGCCCTTGCCGGTTTCAGCGTCTACATGATCCTTGATGCCGTTGAACAGGGCGTTGTCGGCATCGATGCTGATCTGGGCGTAGCCGAACTCGCGCTTGTTGGAGCCTTCCACCTTGCCGCCGAGCTGCTCGGCCATGGTCTGCATGCCGTAGCAGATACCAAATACCGGCAGGTTCATCTCGAACACGCACTGGGGCGCACGCGGAGACTCAAGCTCGGTCACGGATTCCGGGCCGCCGGCCAGGATGATGCCGTTGGGGTCATACTCGCGGATCTCTTCTTCGGTGATATCGAAGGCACGAACTTCGGAGTAGACGCCAATTTCGCGCACCCGGCGGGCGATCAGCTGGGTGTACTGCGAGCCGAAGTCGAGAATCAGGATCTTGTGAGCGTGGATATCATTCATGGCGGTATCTCGATTGAGCCGTATGAAGGCTGCTGGTAAGGCTGAAAAGCAAGCGGCGGGAACAGTACCCGCCGCCGTTTAACTTTGAAACCTCTGATTAACTATTGCGCTTGGCCATACGGCGTTAAAAATCAACTCAAAATGCTCATTTACAAATTGTAAACTCCGCTTTTTCGTTGATTTTTGCCTTGTCTGGCCTGCGCTCATTACGTTAATCAAAGGCTTCATAATTCGCTGCCGGTTAGCTCACCCGGTAGTTGGGCGCTTCCTTGGTGATCTGCACGTCGTGTACGTGGGATTCGTTGAAGCCGGCGCCGGTGATTTGTACGAACTCCGGCTTGGTGCGCATTTCTTGCACGTCGCGGCAGCCGGTGTAGCCCATGGAAGCGCGCAGCCCGCCCATCAGCTGGTGAACGATGGCGCTCATCATGCCCTTGTAGGGCACGCGGCCTTCGATGCCTTCGGGCACGAGCTTCTCGGCACCGGCGTTCTTGTCCTGGAAGTAACGATCTGCACTGCCCTGGCTTTGCGACATCGCCCCCATGGAACCCATGCCACGGTAGGCCTTGTAGGTACGACCCTGGTAAAGCTCGACCTCGCCCGGCGCTTCTTCGGTACCGGCCAGCAAACCGCCCACCATCACGGCACTGGCGCCTGCGGCAATCGCCTTGGCCAGGTCGCCGGAGAAGCGCACGCCGCCGTCGGCGATCAGGGGAATGTCATACTCCTTGAGCGCGGCGGCCACGTTGGAAACGGCGGTGATCTGCGGCACACCCACACCGGCCACGATGCGCGTGGTGCAGATGGAGCCGGGGCCGATACCCACTTTCACACCGTCGGCACCCGCTTCGGCCAGCGCCTTGGCGGCGGCGGCGGTGGCGATGTTGCCGCCGATCACCTGGATGTTCGGGTAGTGCTCCTTGATCCAGCTGACGCGGTCGATCACGCCCTGGGAGTGGCCGTGGGCGGTGTCCACGATGATTACATCAACGCCGGCTTCGGCCAGGGCGGCTACGCGGTCCGGGGTTTCCGGGCCGGTGCCGACGGCCGCGCCTACCAACAGGCGTCCGTCGCTGTCTTTCGCGGCCATCGGGTAGGTGCGGGCCTTTTCGATATCCTGGAAGGTGACCAGGCCACGCAGGTGGAATTCGTCATCCACGATCAGCATCTTCTCGATGCGGTGTTCGCGCATCTTGGCCTTGCTGACTTCAAGCTCGGTGCCTTCGGCAACCGTTACCAGACGCTCACGCGGGGTCATGATATCGGCCACGCTGTCGCCCACGTTGGGCTGGAAGCGCATGTCACGTTCGGTCACGATGCCCACCAGCGTCTCGCCTTCCACCACCGGGAAGCCGGAGAAGCCATACTCTTTGGCCATGTTGAGCAAATCTTCGAGCTTGGCCTTGGGGCTGACGGTGACCGGGTCCTTCACGATCACGCTTTCGTGCTTCTTGACCTTGCGCACTTCCCCGGCCTGCTGGGCCATGGTCATGTTCTTGTGAATGATGCCGATGCCGCCTTCCTGAGCCATGGCAATCGCCAGACGCGCTTCGGTCACGGTATCCATGGCGGCAGAGACGAGCGGAATGTTGAGCGAGAGATTGCGGGTCAGGCGGGTTTTGAGGCTGACATCCTTGGGAAGAACGTCGGAGAAGCCAGGAACGAGAAGAACGTCATCGAACGTAAGCGCTTCTTGGGCCATACGTAGCATAGCGGCAACACCCAATATGATGTGGGAAGAAGGGGCGAGAAAAATTAATCCCCCATTATAGCGTTTTGAGGGCCGAGCCAGCAATGTAGGCATACGACCAATTATCCCTACCGCGTTGGTGGTAGGCTAGGCAGGCCACTTTCCTGCTGCTCCACCTGAGGGGATTTCCATGCCAGACGCCACTACCGCCCTTTCCGTCAGCGACCTCAACAAGCGCTCGCGCCAGGCGCTCGAGCGCGACCTGGGCGAGGTGTGGGTCGAAGGCGAGCTTTCCAACGTTTCCCGGCCCGCCTCGGGGCACATCTATTTTACCTTGAAGGATGACCGCGCCCAGGTGCGCTGCGCGCTGTTTCGTCAGCGGGCGCGGTTCGTATCCGCCCCCATGCGCAATGGCGACCAGGTCAAGCTGCGCGGGCGGGTGTCGTTGTTCGAGCCGCGCGGCGATTACCAGTTGATTGCCGAAGCGGTGCAGGCGGCGGGGCTTGGGGAGCTGCTGGCGGCGTTCGAGCGCTTGAAGGCCCAGCTGGAAGGCGAAGGCGTGTTTGCCAATACCCGCCCTCTGCCCTTCCCACCCCGCAAGCTGTTGATTCTAAGCTCTGCCACCGGCGCGGCCATTCGTGATGTGCTGGCGGTGCTGGCGGCGCGCTGGCCGCTTGCGGACGTGACGCTCATCCCGGTGCCGGTGCAGGGGGCGGAAGCGGCACCGGCAATGATTGCCGGGCTTGGGTTACTCAACCGCCAGGCAAGGCTGGACCCTGAACGCGATGTGGTGCTGATTACCCGGGGCGGCGGCAGCCTGGAAGATTTGTGGGCATTCAACAACGAGCATTTAGCGCGGGCGATCTTTCATTCCCGCCTGCCGGTGATGTCGGCAGTAGGCCATGAGGTGGATGTCACGCTTGCCGATTTTGCCGCGGATGTTCGCGCCCCTACCCCGTCAGCCGCCGCCGAGCGTCTGGTGCCGGATCAACACGCCTTGAAGCGCCAGCTGGCTGACCAGCAACACCGCCTGCACCGCGCCATAGAGCGGCGCCTGGAGCGTGATAGCCAACAGCTGGATAGCCTGCGCGCCCGCCTGCGCCATCCCGGCGAGCAGCTGAACCGTCAGCGCCAGCACGTGGCAACACTTACTCAGCGTTTAAACCGTGCCATGCAGCAAACCCTTACCCAGCAGCAAACACGGGTAACGCAGTTGGGCAGGCGCCTGGCGAGCCAGGACATGGCGCGCCTGTACCGCGCAGAAAACGAACGGGTTAGCCAGTTGAACCGCCGCCTGCATAACGCCATGCAGCGCCAGCTTCAACGCCAGCAAGCCCGCTTGACCAGCGCCGCGCGGGAGCTTAATGCGATAAGCCCCTTGGCCGTGCTGGGCAGGGGCTACGCGATTGCCCAGGATGACAAGGGTCAGGTGGTTCGCCGTGCCGATGAAACCCAGCCCGGCCAGAAGCTCTCGCTGCGTTTGGGTGAAGGCAGGCTGAGTGTCGAGGTAAAGCGGCGATTTAAGTAGGAATGCACTGAAGATATCTACGTGAGTGACTGCGTGGTATCGATCAGCCCGTAGCGGGGGTCTTTCGCCAAGGCCGGAAAACAGCTCCCGGCGTTTCCGGCATTCCCGCCATCCATGGCGGTCAGATGGCGAAAGTAGCGTCCAGGGAAGGGTTCACAGCGCCCCCGCGTAGGGCTGTTCGAGACCTTAGCTTGCTATACAGGCGGCGGCGTTAGTGAAAACAGTTCTGAGTTAGACCAGGCTTCTGCCTGAATGGCCTCATCAATCGGCGTGTCATAGGTCTTGAGTAAATAGCCTAGCACCGAGTAGAACCCCACCATCGCGATCAGGTCGATAACCGCGTGGCGCCCAATGGCGTCGGCAAGCGTTGCTTCCTGCGCTCGGGTTAGCTGATGCGTATCGAGCAGCGCATCCACCGCGTTGACGATCAGGCCATCAACGCCATTGCTTGTCTCGGGCACACCACGCACTGCGTTGATTCGCGCCTCGGAAAACCCGAGCGCCAGCGCACGGCTGACATGGTGTGCCCATTCGTAGACAGAGCCCAGGCGAAAACCGGCACGCAAAATCACCACCTCGGTCAATTCAGGCCCCAGGGCGTTGTCCTTTACCACGTGCTGGCGCAGAGGCGCCCAGGCGTTCAACAGAGCAGGATGATGCGCCATGGTGCGGTAGACGTTCAGCGCACCGGCAAAACCTTCGCGTAATTGCGCGATGTCATCCGGCCACTCGGCATCGGTGATCGGCGGGCAAGGAGATGGTTGCATGATGATGGCTCCTGTCATTCGGCAATCGCGGCGTCAATCGCCTGGGCAATCCGCTCGACCATCAGATCGATCTCAGCGGCATTGATGATATAGGGCGGCGCAAGCAGCACGTGATCGCCGTACACGCCATCGATGGTACCGCCCATGGGATAACTGATCAGCCCTCGGGCCATGGCTTGGCGTTTGATTTTGGCGTGAATCTTTCGGGCAGGATCGAAAGGCGTTTTTTGCTCGCGGTCTGCAACAAGCTCGATGCCACGGAAAAGGCCCCGTCCGCGAATATCGCCGACATGCGGTGACTCCCCCAGCGCCGCTTCAAGGCCCTGCTGCAAGCGCGCGCCCATGGCGTTGACGTTGGCAAGCGTCTCGGGTCGCGCAATGATCTCCACCACCTTGTTGGCCGCGGCCGCCGCCACCGGGTGGCCAAGGTACGTATGCCCGTGCTGGAAAAGGCCGGAACCGTTGGCGAAGCTTTCATAAATGGCGGATGACAGCATCACGGCGCCAATCGGCTGATAGCCGCCGCCCAGGCCTTTGGCAATAGTGAGAATATCGGGCGTGATGCCATCCTGCTCGCAGGCGAACATGGTACCCGTACGCCCCATTCCGCACATGACTTCATCAAGAATCAACAGCACGCCATGCCGATCACAAAGGCTGCGCACCCGTTTGAAGTAATCCGCTTCAGAAGCCACCGCACCGAGGGTCGCCCCCACCACAGGTTCGGCCACGAATGCCATGACGTTGTCAGGGCCCAGTTCGATAATCTTGGCCTCGAGTTCATCGGCAAGGCGCGCGGCGTAAGCTTCCGGAGACTCATCGCTGCCTTTATCCCGGTAGGCATAGCAGGGCGAGACATGATGCGTTTGGGGTAAAAGCGGCTGGAACTGCGCTCGCCGCATGGCGTTGCCACCGGTGGCAAGCGCTCCCAGGGTATTGCCGTGATAGCTCTGGCGCCGGGCAATGATATGCCGCCGCTCTGGCCTGCCGGTTTCCACGAAATACTGGCGGGCCATTTTCAACGCAGCCTCGACCGCTTCCGAGCCGCCGGATACCAGGTACACGTAATCCAGGCCTTGGGGTGCCAGGTTCACCAGCTGTTCGGCGAGCGCCTCTGCCGCATCGGTGGTGAAAAAACCGGTGTGCGCGAAGCAGACATTGTCGATCTGCGCGCGCATGGCGGCCAGCACTTCCGGGTGGCCGTGCCCCACGCTCGTCACCGCCGCCCCGCCCGAACCATCCAGGTAGCGGCGCCCCTGGGTATCCGTGATATACACGCCCTGCGCTGACGCCGCATGCGGCAAGGCCTGGCCAATATTGCGATGAAGAATACGCGCCATAGTACCTGTCTCTCCCGAACGTATTTTGAACGCTCTTTTGCAAGCCGCTGGAACCCACCTTGATTGAGTACAAGAGTAACACGACTTTACTCACTATCGCAACAATACAATCATTATATTAAATATTAAAACAAATGGATCATTGTTTTCAGTAAAATGCCGCGTTTACACTCATGCACCACCATTTCCAGCCCATGGCGCTTCAAGAGGCACTTTCCTATGTCCCAGAGCGATCCGCTAAGAGAGCAGATCATTGCTCGGTTCGACAGCATGTCTGCACAGCTGCAGCAGGCGGCGCGCTACGTGCTCGAACATCCAGAAGAAGTGGCCTTGGTGTCGATGCGCGAACTGGCGCGCTTGGCCGCGGTTCAGCCGGCGACCATGACGCGGCTTGCCAAGGTGCTGGGCTTTCAGGGCTACAATGACATTCGCGCCCACTATGCTGAAGCGGTGCGAAGTAAAAACGATGGTTTTGCGGCCAAGGTTCGCCAACGAGACGTTGAGGCGATCGATTCGCCGGGAAGTGACATCGCCTACCAGATGCTGCATGGGCTAAGCGCTCAAATGGCGGCTCTCTGTAAGCCAGAGCCGCTCGAGCGCCTGACGGCCATGGCCGATAGGCTCGCGGCAGCCAAAAAAGTCTATGTATTGGGGTTACGCTCGAGCCATGTGGTGGCCTGGCATTTTCATTACGTCATGTCGCTGTTAGGCGAGCGCTCAGTGCATCTGGATGGCCCGGCCGGAACGGGTGGCGATGCCTTGATGCGTGCCAAGCCGGGTGAGGTGATGCTCGTCGTATCCATCAAGCCCTACGCGCGCGATACATTGAGATTGGCGCAGTTGGCAAAAAGTAAAGGCCTGGAGATTCTCTCGATTACCGATAGCGAGGTATCACCGCTGGCAGGTATTTCCGAACATACGATTTATTGCCCCACGGAAAGCGACAGTTTCTTTCATACCCTGGCCCCTGCTCTGGCCATCTCGGAAGTGCTCTGCACGTTGCTGGCCGAGCATGACCGTTCTGCCACCTTGAACGCCTTGCAGCAGGCCGATGACCATCACTTATCCCTCGATACCTACGCGAGCACGCTTGCTCGGCGAGTGTGACCCATACAGCGCCAGCGCTAAGCAAACGTCATAAAAAAGTGCCCGACCAAAGCCGGGCACATGCCATTCATCGGTTAACGCTTGGGCGGCTCCAGCGTGTCGTCGCCTTGGGTGTTGCCAGAAGGGGTATTCGAACTCGCCAGACCCGGCGACCGGTTACCTACCGGCGGGTTAGCGACGGGGTTGGTGCTCGAGCTGATGCCGGAAGCCGAATTGTGCCCGGGGACCTGGCTACCGCTTGCAGGATTGTCGGGCGTCGGGCGAGCGCCGGATGAATGCGTGTCATGCGACGATGAGTGCTTATCATCACCATGCGTGTCGTTTTTCATATGCTCCGCCTTTTCATGAATTTTTTGCTGGGCTCTGTCCACCTGCTCATGGCCTGTCTCGGCGGCCTTGTGTAATGCGCGGTCGCGATATTCACCCAGGTACTCATCTTCCTTGCGCGTGGTCGGAAACAGGCTTGCCAGCGCGGCGCCCAGGGCAACGCCCAGCGCCCCTACGACCAGTGGATGCTCCTGGATGAAATCGCTTGAGCTGCTGCCCATGTGGCGGGCGCGGTCGGAAAGGTTATGCAGGTGATCCTGCGTGCCGTGCTGAAGATGAGACGTGGAATCGCGCATGCTACCTCCCATGTGGTGAGCCTTGTCGCCAAGGTTATGCGCTTTATCGCTTAGCTGATGCGCAACATCCTTGGCTTTTTCGCCGAACTGCTGGGCCTTGTCTTTCGCGCCCTCTGTCATGCTGCTCATACGGCCCTGATGGCTGCCGTGTGCTTGTGTACTGCCAGGTGACTGTGTACTGGTGTGTACCTGTGCGCTGCCCGGAACGTACCCCGGCGAGCTGGTGTAGCCCGGCGCGCTGCCCTGAGCATGCGTGCCTTCATGCACGGGAATGCCCGGCGTGCCGTGCGAGCGGCTGTAATGACCGGGTGCACGCGAGGGCTGCTGGCTGGAACCAGGATGGCGCTGGGCAAGCATCAGCCAGCCCAGGCCCGCGGTGGTCACCAGAAACGGCAGCGGGTTCTGCTTGATGGTAGTGCCCAGGTTCGAGACGAACTCGTTGGCACCGCCGTGGCGAATGTAGTCGTAGGACGTATTGAGCAGCTGCTGCGGGGAGAAACGCTCCTCGATCTCGTGCAGCGTGGAATCCAGGCGCTCGCGCGAGCGATGGATATCCTTCTCGATCTCTTCGGCACTGCGATGATCGTGCTGATCGTGATGGTCCGTCATTTCAACTCCTCCTTGACGTTATGCTGGTGCTCCTTGGCGAGCTGCTTGTCGGTCTGCAGGCTGTTCAGGGTACGGTTGGGCACCAGATTACGCGCCTGCAGCTTGGCAAGGGCAGCCTTGAGCATCACGATGCCGATGACCGTTACCACCACACCGACGATGATGGCCGAAAGCCAGGGCGTCATCTCCGGCGGCAGCACTTCGTTGAGCACGAACACCAGCGCTGCCAGCAGGGTAAGAAAGCCACCCAGCAGTATGGCGGCCGCCACCCCGATGGCCGCAAGCGCCAGCATGGCCTGGTGGGTCTTTTCCGACATTTCGGTCTTGGCAAGCTCGGCCTCGTTGCGCACCAACGAGGTGATTTCCTGCATCACGGTGGACAACAGCGAACCAACGGATGCGCCCTGCGATGACGCGGGCTGTGACGGGGTCGTATTGTGATCTGAATCCATTCCTGGCCTCCCTGCCCTTGAAGGGCTCTAATCTCTGCCTGGCCCGGTTACCCGCGCCAAGCCCTTTATGCATCGAGCGCCAACCAGCGCAGCCAACGCTCTACAGCGCCGTGCTGGCCGCTGACTCAGAGACGGCCAGGGCCGCCTGGCTTGTCTATCGAGCCCGCACCACCGGGGCTGCTGCTCGTGCCGGGCCGCGAAGACTCGGTGCCCGGCGTGCCCGTGCCCAGCGTACCGGAGCCGGTACGGCCTGAGCCGGACGTGCCCGTGCCTGGCGTACCTGAACCAGGCGTACCAGAACTTGGTGCACTAGAACCGCCTGGGCGCGTCGGGTCTTGCGTTGCGCTTGCTGGTGAGCCCTGCATGATGCCGTCGGAGGGGTTGCCCGGAGTAGGCGATGCCTGGTTGGAGTAAGCACCCGATGGCTGGTACGGCTGCCCCTGAGCAGATGAGTGCCCCTGCGAGGAGTGCGAGTGCTGGTTCGAGCTGCGCAGAAAGCGCGTTGCCAGAAAGCCTGCGGCAATCGCCCCGCCAAAGAACAGGGCCGGCTCGCGGCGGCTGAAGCTCTGGGCTTCCTGCCACAGGCTTTTCAGGTCCTGGTCGCGCAGCTTGCTGGAGAAGCGGTCGGTCGTGTCGGCCAGCCTTCTCGCCTGCTGGGAGAAGTAGGGCTGCTCTTGATCGTCGAACTCGTCCGCCATCTTGTTGATGACGCTTGAAAACTTGTGCGTCTGGTCGGCGGCGGTGTCGCGCTGCTGCTTGTAGAGGTTTTCCGCCTGCTGCTGCGCCGCTTCGCTGACATCGTGAACGGCATCCCGCCCCTGCTGCTTGAGATGCTCGGCATCCGCTGAACCTGAAGACGTCGCGCCTTGATGGGATGTGGAACCTGGGTCAGCCTGTTTTCCATGATCATTCATCTGTCATTTACTCCTTGTCGTTTCACGCGTTTCAGCATTGATAAATGCGTACTTGAAGTGAAACAAAACGAACTGGACCGCCAAGAATCAAACGTAATGGAAAAGCGATAATCGATCATCGTTATTACGACTATCCTTGTTTACGCTTAATATAAATCGCTTTTTCACTATAGTGTGCCTTACTACCTTGTCAATTTTCTCACGCCAGGCCGTCTGCAGGCGTCAGGAGATTTAATCAATATCAATTGAGCGCCAGTAAAAAACATTAAACGTGGCAGTATTTTTTTATTTCCAGCGTTTGCGCATCGCAGATGAAGCCACTACGCCCAGCGCCTCCTGCCTGCAGGTCTGGCACCCGAAGTAGCCCCACGAATCGCAACATAACAAGCGCATTAAATTCGCCCACCTTGATATAAAACGAACTTTTCAAATTATTTAAACTGCAATTAAGCGTTTTCTTTAAAAGCGACAAAGCATGTTTCAATTAATTAAAACTCATTAGTCGACTTATTCAGGCATGGAAGGTTTGGCTATCGTTAACAATTTAAATCAACAAGCATGAAAAGATAGGGCTAACAATGAAACTCTGGGGGCGTTACCAGTTTGGCCCTGGCAGGCTGCGTAGGCTAGGGTTAAGAGGCGAAAACGGGCGGGCGTTTATTTTCTCGCCCGCCTCATGAAGGATTAACGTGCCAACAAGGAGTCACTGCACATGAGCGAGCAACAGCAACCGCCCCAGCACCAGGAAAAGCAGCCGGGCGATGAGCATGAAATGCACCCGGAACCCGAATTTATCCGCACGAGCTACAAAGGCACCGAAAAGCTTCTGGATAAAGTCGCCATCATTACCGGCGGCGACAGCGGCATCGGCCGCGCCGTGGCGGTTCACTACGCCCGCGAAGGCGCCGACAGCGTGATCGTCCACTTGAAAGAGGACGAGGACGCCGAAGATACCAAGGCCCTGGTAGAAGCCGAAGGCCGCCGCTGCCTGGTGCTCAAGGGCGATGTGGCCGAGCCTGCCTTCTGCCGGGAAGTGGTGGACAAAACCGTTGAGCATTTCGGCAAGGTCAATATCGTGGTCAACAACGCCGCCGAGCAGTACGACTGGAGCGATCTGACCGAAATCCCCGATGAGCAGATCATGCGCACCTTTCAGACCAACATCTTCAGCCATTTCTATCTGACCAAGGCCGCGCTGCCGCACCTGCAACAAGGCGACACGATTATCGAGACATCCTCGATCAATGCCTTCAAGGGTAACGATACGCTGATCGATTACAGCGCCACCAAGGGCGCCATTCAGGGCTTCATGCGCTCGATGGCAATGTCCTTGATGGATCGCGGCATTCGTGTGAACGCCGTCGCCCCTGGGCCGGTATGGACGCCGCTGATTCCAGCGAGTTTCGATGACGAGAAGGTCGCGTCCTTCGGCGGGCAGGTGCCCATGAAGCGTGCCGGCCAGCCAAGCGAGATGGGCCCGGCCTATGTGTACCTGGCAAGCGAAGAGTCTTCCTACATGACAGGCCAGACCCTGCATCTCAACGGTGGCGTCATTTTAAACACCTGACGCCCTCAGGCGGGGCGGCTCGGGCCGCCCCGCCGTTTACTCGCCTCGCTTGCTCGTCGTTACGGTCTGGCACCGCCCTCGCCTGCCAAGGTCTTCATCAACACCTTGGATTTACGCGCGTGGTTGTAGGCTTCCCGCTTCAACGGCGGCAGGTCGTCGAGCGTGGCGGGCTTGAAGCCGTGCTCCACGAACCAGTGCGCGGTGTGGGTGGTGAGCACGAAGATGGCGCTCAATCCGCGCTTGCGGGCGCGGCGCTCCAGAGCTTCGATCAGCCGCTCGCCACGCTCCCCGCCGCGGTAGTTGCCGTGTACCGCCACACAGGCAAGCTCGGCCACGCGGGAGTCGGGGAACAGGTGCAGCGCAGCACAGCCGATCACCATGCCGTCACGCTCGATCACCATGTAGTCATCGATCTCGTGCTCCAGCCGCTCGCGGGAGCGGGCGACCAGCATGCCGCGCTGCTCAAGAGGTTCGAGCAGTTCGAGCAGGCCGGCGATATCGTTGAGCTTGGCCGAGCGCAGCTGCTCGTAGCGGTGCTGGGTGATCATGGTGCCCACCCCGTCGCGGGTGAACAGTTCGCCCAGCAGCGCATCGGGGTTGCGCCAGGAAAGCAGGTGGGTACGGGCCACGCCTTCGAGCGCTGCGTTGCAGGCCGCGTTCAGGTGGCGGGCAAGCTCGCTGCCAGGCTGGGCGCTGGCAAGCCGGGGGTCGGCCTCGGCCGGGCTTAGCTGGCGCAGCAGTTCGCCCTCGTCGTCCTCAAGCCCTTCTGATTCACCCAGCAGAATCAGCTTGTCGGCCTTGAGCGCCACGGCGGCGTGCTGAGCGACTTCTGCCGCATCCAGGTCGAACACCTCGCCGGTGCTGGAAAAGCCCAGCGGCGGCAGCAGTACCAGCGAGCCCTTGTCCAGAAGCCCTTGAATGGCGTCCGCCCGCACACGACGCACCTCGCCGCTGTGGTCGAAATCCACCCCTTCGCGCACGCCCAGGGGCTTGGCTGTAACCAGGTTGCCGGAAATCACGCTAAGTTCCACGCCGTGCAGCGGCGTGCTCGGCAGGCCAAGCGAAAGCCGTGCTTCGAGCCACAGGCGCTGGTGCGCCGCCACCTGCTCGACATGAGCCATGACGGCGCGGTCGGCCACCCACTTGCCGTTCACCCGAGTGGGCTCGACACCTGCCAGGCTCAGCGCCTCGTGCACCTGCGGGCGCGTGCCGAATACCACTACCAGACGCACACCCAGGGTGTGCAGCAGGGCCAGATCCTGAACCAGCTGCTCCCCGCGGCCGGACGCCATGGCTTCGCCCTCGATCAGAATGACGAAGGTTCGCCCCCGGTGCGCATTGATATACGGGGACGCGTTACGAAACCAGTCAACAAAAGGGAAGTGCTTATCCAAGGCCGCTCTCCGGCAGCAGGTGAAAAGAAGGCATCCGGCGATTGCCTCGCCGTGCGGGCTACTTTACCAGAGCATAAAAAACAGCGGCACCTTGCATTGCACGTTGTCGTTGCCAACCTGCATGAAGGTGCCGCTATGGGGCCAGGCGTTCAACGCGCTGGCTGGCGCGCGCTTGTCAGCCGAACATGCCCTTGAACATGAAGAAGAACACGATGGCAAGTCCCGCGCCGGCGGGCAGCGTGATCAGCCAGGAGAGCACGATGGTGCCGATGACACGCAGGTTGAGCGCCGCCATGCCGCGCGCCAACCCTACCCCCAGCACCGCGCCCACCAGCGTATGGGTGGTGGAGATGGGCAGGCCGGTACCAGAAGCCACGACCACGGTGGTGGCAGCGGCGAGCGTGGCCGCAAAGCCGCGGCTCGGGGTCAGTTCGGTAATCCCGGTGCCCACCGTGGCGATCACCTTGTGACCATAGGTGACCAGGCCAAACACGATACCGCTGCCGCCCAGCACCAGCACCCACCAGGGGACGAGGGCAGCGCTGTCGATCATGCCTTCACTGCGCACCACGCTGATGACCGCTGCCAGCGGGCCCACCGCGTTGGCCACATCGTTGGAGCCATGGGCAAACGCCATGGCGCAGGCGGTGAAGATCATCAGCACGCCGAACACGCGCTCCACGTTGGCATAGCCGAAATGGTCGTTGGCGCTCTTGGTGTACTTGATACGCTGCTGCATCACGAAGCCCAGCCCCATGATGATCACGCCGATCAGAATCGACAACAGCAGGCTCTGGCTGAAGGTCAGGTGCAGGCCAACGTGGGAGAGCCCCTTGGTCAGCGTGACCATGGCAACGATGAAGCCGACCAGGAACACATAGCCCGGCACGTAGCGCTTGGCGGCGGCAAAGGGGTCCTTGCTTTCAAAGATCAGGTGCTGCACGGATTTGAACAGTACAAAGGCGATGGTACCGGCCAGCAGCGGCGATACCACCCAGCTGGACGCGATCTGGCCGACCTTGCCCCAGGCCACGGCCTCGACGCCCAGGCCCACGGCGGCAAAACCGACGATCGCGCCTACAATGGAGTGGGTGGTGGAAACCGGCCAGCCGCGCGCCGAGGCCACCATGAGCCAGATACCCGCGGCCAGAAGTGCCGAGAGCATGCCGTACACCAGAAACTGTGGGTCGGCTTCGAGCAGGTTGGCATCAATGATACCGCCGCGAATGGTGGCAGTGACCTCGCCACCGGCAAGCCAGGCGCCTAGAAACTCGAAGATGACGGCGATGATGATGGCTTGCTTGATGGTGATCGCCTTCGATCCCACGGACGTTCCCATCGCGTTGGCCACATCGTTGGCGCCAACGCCCCAGGCCATGAAAAAGCCGAACAGGCAGGCCAGGATGATAAAAATCTCACCGTGCTGGGCAATAATTTGCATGGGGTTCCCTTAGCGTGCGGTCAAAATCTGCAGGCGGCTGCCCACGCGCTCAGCGCGGTCGGACACTTCACCCACCCATTCGATGATCTTGTATAAAAAGATGACATCGACCGGTGGTAATTGGCTTTCAAGCTGAAACAGCTGGCGACGAATCGCGACTTGCTGGCTATCGGCCTGATGTTCAAGATTATGCAGTTCGCGGATCATGTTCTGGATTACATCGGAGACGTGGCGGCCAAAGCCGGACTCCAGCAGCTCCATCAGTTCCTCGAGTGCCTGGCGCGCCTGGGCGACGCACGCCACACTGGTGGTCATGTAGTCGCGCATGGGTTCGGCCAGCTCGTCGGGCACGCGCATTTTACGTCCCAGCATGATGCCGGTAATGTCGCGTACCTTGTTGGCGATCTTGTCCTGAACGCTGATCAGGTCGAGAAGATCCGACCGGGAAACCGGCAGGAACATGGTGTTGGGCAGGTTGAGCCGCAAATCCGTCTTCAGTACGTCCGCCTCGTGCTCCAGGCGGGTGACGTTTTCGCGCAGCGCCGTTGCTTTGTCCCAGTCACCGGCAAGCGACGCTTCAAAAAACGGCAACAGCTGGTCGGCGCATTCATTGGCCTTGACGATGTGGGCCAGCAGCGGCTGGAATGGCGAGCGGCCGAACATCGCAGAAAAAGGGTTGGAGGTAACCATAAAGCCTTTAAGCCTGTTTTCGGGAAGCCTGGAAATGGCGACGCCAGTATAAAGAGTGCGTTCGCCGCCGTCATGAAAAGTTCATATCGGTACCGAAAAATTCATCAACACGTCATCATCTAAGGGTGGCTATTGTCATGGAAAATGCAACACCTATCGAAGTCGAGCTCAAGCTGGCGCTCGCGCCAGGCGGCGCCGAGGCGCTGATGCGCCACCCGGAGCTCATGGATCACCCGCCGCTTGTCCAGTCGCTGGCCAACCGCTATTACGATACGCCGGACGACGCCCTTGCCCGCGCTCGCATTGCCCTGCGTCTTCGCCAGGTGGATACCCAGGTGCTGCAGACGGTAAAGACCGCAGGCCAGGGCGGCGGCGGGCTCTCCAGCCGCCAAGAGTGGGAGTGGCCGGTCGAGCGTACTGAACTCGACCGGGAGGGCCTGGCCGCCCTGCCGCCTTTCAAGGGCGAGCTTGGCGGGCAGCTCGAACGCCTGGCTCCCCGGCTGCGCACCGATTTCACCCGGCACAGCTGGCAGCTTGAGTGGCAGGGTAGCCATATCGAGCTGGTACTGGATCAAGGCGAGATCGAGAGCGGCATGTACACCACGCCCATCTGCGAAGTGGAGCTTGAACTGAAAGCGGGCGCTCCCGAGGCACTCTGGTCGCTGGCCCTGGCGCTTGCCGAGCGCGTGCCGCTTCGACCTTCGGATAGCAGCAAGGCGGCGCGTGGGGCCGCACTGCGCGCCCAGCAGTGGCCGCTGCCGGACGCCCGCTCGCCAGGCCAGTGGCTGCATCGCGCCACGCTCGCCCTGGATGCCTTTCACGACAGCCAGCATGCTACCTACCTGCAAGACGCCCGCGAGGCGCTCGAACAACTGGCAGGCCACCCCGAGCTTGCCGATGACCTGAAGGCCCAGGCAAGCTGCCTGCCTGCCGCGCTCGATGACGATGGCCAGCCAGGTACTGCCTGTGGCGTGACGCTGCTCACGCTTTCCCATCGTTTGGCGCTGCAAAGCGCGCTAAGCTAACGCGGTCTTGACTCGCTGCCGATGCGTTTTCGGCCACGCGCTTGTCGGCACCGTACGCCGCAAAGGTAGACGTATTTCCATTTCGCCAGGACCCTTATGAGCTTTCATTTGACTCCGGCTGCCGAAGGACTTCGTACGCAGCTGTTTCACATCATTTTCGAATCCGATACGCCGGCGGCCAAGGGGTTCGATATCGCGTTGATCGCCATGATCCTGGGCAGCGTGGGGGTGATACTGCTGGGCAGTGTACAGGCGGTTTCCCAGGAGTATGGCTGGCTTTTCTACTATCTGGAGTGGAGCTTTACCATCCTGTTCACCGTGGAGCTTGCGGTCCGCATCTACTGCCTCGAGCGCCCTGCCCTGTACCTGAAGAGCTTTTATGGCGTGGTCGATCTGATTTCGATCCTGCCGGCCTGGCTGGTCCTGCTGGTGCCCGGCTTCCATGCGCTGGTGATCATCCGTTTTCTGCGCGTGCTGCGTATTTTCCGCATTCTGCGCCTGATGGAGTTCGTCGGGGAAGGACGCCTTCTGATCGAGGCGCTCAAGCGCAGCGTGCGTCAGGTACTGCTGTTTTTCTGCAGCATTTTCATGGTGGTCACCATGTTCGCGGCGCTCATGTACACCATCGAGTCACCGGAAACCGGGTTCACCAGCATTCCCATGTCGATCTACTGGGCGGTGGTCAGCGTGACCACCGTGGGCTATGGCGATATCGTGCCGGGTACGCCCCTTGGCAAGGCGATTACCGTCATGCTGATGCTGATCGGCTACTCGATCATCGCCGTGCCCACGGGCATCTTTTCGGCCCAGGTGATCCGTTCCATCCGTGAAGACCGCTACTCTGATGAAGCCTGCCCCGGCTGCGGCCATGACCGCCACGAAAAACGCGCCCGCTACTGCCTGCGCTGCGGCACCTGGCTGGATGAGAACAGCGAAGACCCACGCAAGAAGGACCAGGCAGACAAGAAGGACCAGGCAGAAGAGACGTGACGGCGCCAGGCACTTGATGCCCGCCATGCCCTTGCGGTCAAGGGCATGGCGGGGGGGTCAGCTGGCAAAGGGGGTGGTATCGCCGCGCCCTTCGCGCACGATTTTCGGCGGCAGCTCGCGCAGGTCGATCACGCTGGTAGGGTCCAGGTGGCAGGCGCCACCGTCGATGATCAGATCCAGGTGCGCGGCAAAGCGCTCGCGGATCTCTTCGGGGTCGTTCATGGGCAGCGTCTCGCCTACCGGAATCAGCGTCACGCTCATCAACGGCTCGCCCAGTGCTTCCAGCAGCGCATGGGTAATGCGGTGGTCGGGCACGCGCACGCCGATCGAGCGGCGCTTGGGGTGCAGCAGAAGGCGCGGCACTTCGGTGGTCGCGTCCAGAATGTAGGTGTAAGGTCCCGGCGTGTGCGCTTTGAGCATGCGGAAAATGGCGTTATCCATCTTGGCATAGGTGCCAATTTCCGAAAGGTCCGAGCACATCAGGGTGAAGTTGTGCTTGTCATCCAGCGAGCGCAGCCACTTGATCTTCTCGATGGCCTTTTTCTCGCCCAGATGGCAGCCCAGCGCATAGCCGGAATCCGTGGGGTAGGCGATCACGCCTCCCTGGCGGATGATCTCGATGGATTGGTCGATCAGGCGCTTTTGCGGGTTGTCCGGATGTATCTGGAAGTACTGGCTCATTGTCTGCTCCTGGCCGTCGGTACGTTTTCGTCCATTACATGGTACTTCTCATACCATAGCTGACATGGCGGCCAATGGCCCGGGCGGAGCGTCGCGCAGGTGCTCAAGGCGCGGATGCTGCCAGATGGGCGGCGCGGCGGTGCGCGGCACCACGCTCATGCTGCCGGGGGCAGCGTGGCTGCCCGGGAAGTGGAAATCGCTCCCGATCGAAGCGTAGAAACCGCGCTCGACCAGCTGGCGGGCAAGGTCGCGCGTGCTGTCCGGATTCTGCTGGCCGCTGACCAGCTCCGCCGCTTCGCCGCCGGCTGCCTGAAAATCATCCATCAGCAGCCCGCGCTTGCGCCGGGTCAGCCCGTAGCGCAGCGGGTGGGCGATGACCGCCACGCCGCCTGAGTTCACCACCCATTTGACGGCCTCGCCGATTTCCGGCCAATGCGCCTTCACGTCGCCCTTCTTGCCGCTGCCCAGATAGCGCTTGAACGCTGTGGCCCAGTCGGACACCAGGCCGTCGGCGACCAGTGCCCGGGCAAAATCCGGCCGCCCCAGCGGGCGGTCACTGCCCGCCTGCTGGCGGGCTTTTTCCAGAGCGTTTTCAAGGCCGGCCTTCTCCAGGCGCTCGGCAATCACGTTGGCGCGCTGGATACGCGCCTGGCGCTGCTGTTCGAGCCCCTCTATCAGGGGGCCTTGAACGCCGCCGGGCACCAGGGCGACGACATGAATGTTGATGCCTTGCCAGCGGGTGGACAGTTCGCAGCCGGGCACGAGGCAAAGCCCCGCCTGGCGTGCCGCCTGCCCGGCTTCATCGATACCCGCCATGGTGTCGTGGTCGGTCAGCGACATGTGGGTAAGGCCGCGCGCGGCGCACAGCGCCACCAGCTCGCCAGGCGTCATGGCGCCATCCGAGGCGGTCGAGTGCATGTGCAGGTCCACCGGATAGCGCTGGTCGGCATCGAACGTGGCGGGAAGTAACGTTGGAAATAGGGGCATGGGCATGACGCCGTGTGGCGAGTTTGTCAGAATAGGCGGGCCGCCCGCGCAGCGCGATGATACCGAACGCCGGGCGATGGCCGAATGCCCGCCATGGTGCGCGCTTATGCAGGTGCGGTCAATGCCGTACAAAGCGCTTTACCCTGTGTTCCAAAGGAGTTATCCCCATGCTGTATGCAATCATGAGTGAAGACGTGGCCGACAGCCTTGAACGGCGCATGGCCGCGCGCCCCGATCACCTGGCACGCATTGAAACACTGCGCGATGAAGGCCGCCTGGTGCTGGCAGGCCCCCACCCGGCGGTGGATACGGAAAACCCGGGTGATGCGGGATTCAGCGGCAGTCTGATCGTGGCTGAATTTGACAACCTCGAGGCCGCACAGCGCTGGGCGGACGCCGATCCATACATCATTGCAGGCGTGTATGCCAAGGTAATTGTGAAGCCGTTCAAGAAAGTTTTGCCTTGACCAGGGGGGGCGACTGTGGAGGGTCCGACGGCTTTTTCACAGAGCCTGTGGAAAACTCTGTGCAAACCCGGCGGACGCTTTTCGCTAAGCCAGAGATAGCGCCCTGATTAACAGATTGGCTATTTTTTAACCACCTCTATCACTACGGATATCCGCGTGACCCAGCGCCCGACTGCTTTGCCCCCGTTAACGGCGCTAAGCGCGCCATCGCTCACCTGGAGCGACACTTCGCCACACTCTGACGCCTTCGATGACGTCTACTTTTCCCGCGAAGATGGCCGCGCCGAAACCGAACACGTCTTCCTGAATGCCAACCGCCTGCCCGAGCGTTTCGCCGGCTGGGAAAACACACGTGCCTTCGTGGTGGGCGAAACCGGATTTGGCACCGGGCTCAACATGCTTTGCGCCTGGGCCTGCTTCGAGCAGCACGCCCCCAAAGGTGCCCGCCTGCATCTTTTATCCACAGAGAAGTACCCGATGACGCGGGCATCGCTTGAACGTGCCCTGCGTGCCTGGCCATCGCTGGCGAGTTATTCACAGGTGCTGTGCGCGCAGTGGCCCGCGGCGGTCACTGGCATTCATCGCCTGCACCTGAGCCCGCGCGTGACGCTGGATCTGCACTTTGGCGACACCACCGAGCGCCTGGCACTGCTGGATGGCCAGGTGGACGCCTGGTTTCTGGACGGTTTCGCGCCTTCAAAGAACCCGCAGATGTGGCAGCCAGAACTCTTTGAAGCCATGGCTGCCCGCTCGCGCCCCGGTGCCACCTTCGCCACCTTTACCTGCGCCGGGGTGGTCAAGCGCGGCTTGAAGGCGGCGGGTTTCAGTTGGAAGAAGGTGCCGGGGTTTGGGCGCAAACGGGAAATGCTGGCCGGTGCGATTGAAACACCGCCTGTGGATACGCGCCGCGCCGCCACGCCATGGTTTACGCCTCCCCAGGCGCTTCCCGCCCGCCACGTAGCGGTGATTGGTGCCGGCATGGCCGGGGCCAGCGTGGCGGCGGCGCTGGCCCGGCGCGGCATCAAGGTCACCGTCATCGAGCGCGACGCACCGGGGGCGGGGGCGTCGGGCAATCGCCAGGGGGCGCTTTATGTAAAGCTTGCCGCCGACACCAACCATCAAAGCCGGTTTTACCTTGGCGGGCTGCTGTACAGCCAGCGCTGGCTCGATCAGTTGAACGCCCCGGCGCTATGGCAGCCCTGCGGCGTGGTGCAGCTTGCGCTCGACGACAGGGAAACACGGCGCCAACAGCGCTTCATCGCCCAGCATCCGCTGCCGGATAACGTCGTTCGCCCGCTCAGCGATGAGCTGGGCGATGCCGTCGGCGTCGCTGTCGAGGCACGGCACGGCCTGCTCTATCCAGCGGCTGGTTGGGTACGCCCTAAGGCCCTATGTGAGCACTTACTTCAGACCCCCAGTATTACCCTCGAGCAGGGCAGCGTCTCCCGGCTCGTGCGTGAGGATAACGCCTGGCAGCTGCATCTGGAGGATGGACGCATGTTCGAAGCCGACCAGGTGGTGATTGCAAGCGCTCACTACGCCAACGCCTTCGAGCAGACGGCAAGTCTGCCGCTGCAGCAGGTGCGCGGCCAGGTCAGTGAAGTGAGGCTTCCCGACGGCGTGGAAGGGCCAAAACGCGTGGTGTGTGCAGGCGGTTACGTGTCACCGGCGCTTGATGGCGTGCTCACCTTTGGCGCGAGCTTTATCCCCAACAGTGCCGATACTGCGGTGACCGCCGAGGATCACCAGCGCAATGTGGATGAACTGCGCCAGACGCTGCCCGCGCTGGTGGCCGAGATGGAAAGCGCAGGGCTGGATGTGACCCCGGCGGCGCTTGAAGGCCGCGCCGCAGTGCGAGCGGCCAGCCCGGACAAGACGCCCTACGCCGGCCCGGTGCCCGACGCGCCCGCCTGGAACACGGCCTACGCGCGGCTCAGCAAGGATGCCTCGAAGGTGCCCAGCACGCCGGGCGAGCATCATCCGGGGCTGTGGATATCTACCGCCCACGGCTCGCGAGGGCTTTCGAGCGCTCCGCTGTGCGCCGAGCTGATCGCCTCACGGCTGTGCGACGACCCCATGCCGCTGGAAGCGCCGCTGGTGGATCATCTTCACCCGGGGCGGCGCATCATCAGCGCGCTGGTACGCGCTCAGTAATCGCCCTCTTCCTCGTCATCTGCCAGGTCGCGGCCAAAGGAGCGCCACTGGGCCAGGGTCATGACTTCGGTCATCTCGAGCTTCAGGTCGTGGGCGATGATCAGTTCGTTGCGCGCCAGCTGTTTCTTGAGTTCTTCCACCCACCCGGCCATGCCCGCGCCGGTGTCGGTGGTGTCGTAGCCCTGGCGGGTAACGAACGCTTCCAGCAGGGCATTCAGCGTTTCCGGCGGCAGCATGCGCGCCGGCACTTCGATGAATCGGCTCATTGACTCTGCTCCCATTGGTTCAGGCGCTCGATGAAGGTGGCTTCATCCACCACCTCGACGCCCAGCTCTTCGGCCTTGGCAAGCTTGCTGCCCGCTGCCTCGCCGGCCACCAGGGCGGTGGTCTTCCTGGAGACGCTGCCTGCGACCTTGGCGCCCAGCGCCTGCAGCCGCGCCTTGCCCTCATCCCGGGTCATGCTTTCCATGGCGCCGGTGAGTACCCAGGTCTGGCCCTCAAGCGGCGTGGGGCCTCGCGCCACTTCCGCCTCCTCCCAGGTCACGCCTGCCGCGATCAGAGCAGCAATGGTGTCCTTGTTGTGCGGCTGCTGGAAGAAGGTGTGCACGTGGGCGGCAACGATCGGGCCGACGTCGTTGACGGCTTCGAGCGTGGCCTGTTCGGCGGCCTGTAGCGCCTGCAGCGTGCCGAAGTGGCGGGCCAGGTTGGCGGCGGTGGCCTCGCCCACCTCGCGAATGCCGAGCGCGTAGATGAACCGGGCAAGCGTGGTGGCCTTGGCTTTCTCCAGCGCGTTCACCAGATTGATCGAGGACTTCTCGCCCATGCGCGGCAGCCCCTGCAGCTGGGCGGCGCTCAAGTGGAAAAGCTCCGCCGGGGTCTTTACCCAGTCAAGCTCGACCAGCTGATCAATCAGTTTGACGCCCAGGCCGTCCACGTCCAGCGCCTTGCGGCTGGCAAAGTGCTTGAGGGCTTCCTTGCGCTGGGCAGGGCAGAAAAGCCCGCCGGAGCAGCGCGCCACCGCCTCGCCTTCCACGCGCTCGATATCCGAGCCGCATACCGGGCAGTGCTCAGGGAACACGATCTCCCTGGCATCTTCCGGCCGCTTCTCCTTATCCACCCGGACTACCTGGGGGATGACATCGCCTGCCCGGCGGATGGCGACGGTATCGCCGATCATCACGTCCAGCCGGGTAATCTCGTCGGCATTGTGCAGCGTGGCGTTGGAGACTGTCACGCCCGCCACGCTGACCGGTTCCAGGCGGGCCACCGGGGTAATCGCGCCGGTGCGGCCTACCTGGAACTCGACATCGTTGAGCGTGGTGACTTGCTCCTGGGCGGGATACTTGAACGCCGTGGCCCAGCGCGGGGCGCGGGCCACAAAGCCCAGCTCGCGCTGGTAGCGCAGCGCATTGACCTTGATCACCACGCCGTCGATGTCATAGCCGAGCCGGTCGCGCTTCTCACCCAGCTGCTCGCAGTACTGGGCCACGGCTTCAGGGCCGGTGAGCACTTTCAGCTCTGCGCTCGAGCGAAAGCCCAGCTTGATCAGCCGGGCCATCAGTTCGCTGTGGGTAGCGTCGCCCAGGTCCGGCTCCAGGCGCGCGGCCTGGTAGGCGTGAAACTCCAGCGGGCGGGTGGCGGTCACTTTCGGGTCCAGCTGGCGCAGGCTGCCCGCCGCGGCGTTGCGCGGGTTGGCAAACACCTTGCTGCCCTCTTCCCGGGCGCGCTCGTTAAGCGCCTCGAACCCGTCGTGGCGCATGATCACTTCACCACGCACTTCCAGAAGCTCTGGAATGTGCTCGCCCATCAGCTTCAAGGGCACCGAGCGCAGCGTGCGCAGGTTGGAGGTGATGCCTTCGCCGGTACGCCCGTCGCCGCGCGTGGCGCCGCTTACCAGTACCCCCTGCTCATAGACCAATGACACTGCCGCACCGTCGAGCTTGGGTTCGCAGGTGAACTCCACCTCGTCGGCGGCGCACTCCAGACGCTCGGCCACACGCTCGGCAAAGGCGACGATATCCTCGCGGCTGAAAGCGTTATCCAGCGACAGCATGGGGATGGCGTGGGCCACCGCAGGAAAGCCATCCGCCGGGGCCGCGCCTACGCGCTGGGTGGGCGAATCCGGCGAGACCAGCTCGGGATATTCGGCTTCCACCTGCTTCAAGCGCTGCAGCCGCCGATCATAGTCGGCATCGGTCAACGTCGGCTCATCCAGCACGTAGTAACGGTAGTTGGCTTCATCAAGCTCGGCGCGCAGCTTGGTAACCTCTTCCAGCAGGTGGGGGTCGGGCTGACTCATGACGTGGTTTCCATCGTACTGACTAAAAAGGGTATCTATTAACGAAAACACCCGCCCTCTGCAAGAAGGCGGGTGTTCGAGTACAGGCGTTACTCAGTGTGCGTGTACATGCCGATGCAGGCGATGGCGACGCTCGAAATCATGCACCCGCTGGCGGGCGAACTCGATGGTCTGGGCGGTCATGACGCTGCGGTGTTCATCCTTCAACTCGCCGCCCATATGACGCACCACGACCATGGCCGTTTCCACCATGGCCTCAAAGGCCGCGGAGCTGTCCACCGCGCCCGGCAGCGGCATCAGGAAGGTCACTCCCGGGGTCACGAACTCGCTCATTTCCTCGATGGGGAAGGTACCGGGCTTGACCACGTTGATCATCGAGAACTGCAGCTCGCTGTCGGCACTCTCGGTTTCAAACCGGTGGAAAACGCCCATCGGACGGCTATAGCGCAGGCCGCAGGCCATGATCAGATCCAGCAGCTTGCTGCCGTCGAAACCTTCCGGGTCGCGAGAGAGCACGCTGATGACGATCACCTCATCGGCATTCGACAGCGTCTCCTTGGCATGCTCGCCGGACACGTCGTGGCGCAATGCCTTTTCAAGCGTCGGATGGGCGCGTACTACCGAGTCCTGGGCATAGCTTGCCGGTGCTTCGTCATAATCGTGCTCAGCGTAAGCGGCGCGATCATCGTAGTCATCGGCGGCATAAGCGGGGGCTTCGTACGCCGGTGCTTCATAGCGCGGCGCGGCGCGCTGGGCGTCGGCCGCCAGGGCTGCCTCTTCGCGGGCGTTCGCCTGCTCCTGAGCAAGGCGAGCCTTTTCCGCCTCGGCGGCCTCTTTGGCTTCGCGGCGCTGCTGCGCCTCGAGGGCCTTGCGTTCGGCTTTCAGCTTGGCTCTCGCTTCGGCCTGCACGGCCTTTTCCGCTTTCTTGCGGGCTTTCTCCTTGCGACGAATGATCAAACGGCGCTTGAGTGAACGGCCCATGCCTTCAAAATCGACCAGCCGATACTCATCCACGGCGTCGTCATCGAGGTCGTCGTACTCACCGGCGATATCGTCACGCAACTGGCGGCGCTTGGGAGCGTCCTGCTTGGCAAAGACCGCATCTTCGGGCTCGGCGCGAAGCACAGGCTCGGCTTGTTCGGAATTGGCAGCAGGCTCGGAGGCGGCCGGCTCGATGTGACTCTCCTTATGCACCGCCGCATCATCGGCAGTGGATAGGGAGATGGACGGCGCATCCAGGGGCCGTTCACTCGGGGCAGGCGTCTTGTGTGCGGTATCGGCTGGCGAGACACTTTCGGTCGTGCGTGCAGTAGCGCTTGGTTGCTCGGCAGCAGGCGGCTGTTGAGCCGGCGCACCGGGCGCATCAATGCGGGAGGCAGCAGGTTCACCACCCAATGAGAAGCTGGGTTCGCGACGCTCCGGTTCAACAGCCGGAGATGGCTTGGCAGCGGGTTTCGCGGCGGGCGCTACCGGGGCCGTGGTGGGTTGCGGCTTGGCGGCTACCGGTTCGACAGGCTGTACTTTACGCTTGGGTGCCGCCTTGGCAAAGGTACGGCGAAATTCGGAAAGCACGCGCGATGGGCCGGGGTGCTCCTGACGCTCCAGCTTGGGCTTTTTCCCCAGGCCGCTGTAGTCGGCAGGCTTGACCACACGCGCGCCACCGTTGGGCAGTTCCCAGTTGATTTCGGCTTCCTTGGCCTCATCGTCGAGGTCGGTAGCCTTTGCTTCGGGGAGATCCTTGACCGCCTGATCCAGACGGGGTACACGTCGCTGGCGCTGAAGTCTTCGCACACCGTCAATGACGATCAGCGATACCAGCGCCAGCCCTAAAATGATTAGCCACTCTCTTAATTCCATGTTGAACATTCCATGGGTCATCTTACCGGTTGCCAAGGCACCATGCTTAAGCTCGAGTCCTTACAGGCGACTACACGTCACCAAGCATGGCACGGTTGCTACGAAAAGGGCCGTCCTGTGCCGTTTTTCAGGCGTTAGCCGATCTTCCAACAATTTTAAAAGCCGATGTTCGGCTGGCATGGTCACTAGACCGCTGACGTTTACTGTCAGTGCCATATATTTTCAGCTCAAGCGCACTGCAAGGCACTACTTTTTAAAGTCGCCATTTACACTTGCCATGCTCACTTAACTTGCCATGTTTACTTAAACAGTTGCCCAGGACCGAACCTAACATCGACAAATCAATACTGTACAAAAACTCAGTCAACTGTTTAACTGTGTTCGAGTGCCCTGCTCTACCATAGCATCAACCACAATCTTATAATGATCAATATAGATAAGTTGAGTCCTTTTACACATTTTTTTATTAATTTGACCGCCTTTGTTAACGCTTGTAGCGATTATCGAATCACCCTTCTGCCAGCCTTTTCCAGAACGCATCA
Source organism: Vreelandella aquamarina (assembly GCF_020075495.1). Lineage (GTDB taxonomy): Bacteria > Pseudomonadota > Gammaproteobacteria > Pseudomonadales > Halomonadaceae > Vreelandella > Vreelandella aquamarina_A. The sequence goes on along the minus strand of NZ_JABYQT010000003.1, from coordinate 292,345 downwards.
GCAAGACCGTTGACCGCCCCCTTGGCACGCGTCAGGTGAATTTCAAGGGGTATGTCCCAGGTTCTTTCGAGCCCGCGCACCAACCTTCCTTCTGCAATCTCCTGTTCTGCAAGACTTCTAGGTAGCCAGGCGAGCCCCTTGTTCTCCATCGCCATGGACATCAGCACGGCGGCCAGATGGCTTTCGAAATGAGGCGCGCGAGGTGTGGCCACCGCGTTTTCATCAAGCCAGTGGCTGACCACCCGGCCAAGCCCGGATGCCTGGGTATAGGCCAGATACGGCATCGTCTCAAGACCTTGCGTTGAAAGCTCTCGGCCAACCAGCGGTATCAACGTATCCTCGCCTACTTTCAGACTTTCAAACTGCTCGGTCGATAGCGGCGAGGGCACGGCCACGTGGCGGTGGCAGAGCAGAAACTGGCAATCGCCGTGTAGCAGCAATTGCTCGCAGGCGGCCATGGTGTCTGAGTGAAGGCGCAGGGCCTCCATGGGTGTGCCTTGTTCGAGCCGACGAATCCAGCGCGGAAAGAACGTGAACGACAGCGAGTGAGTGGCGGCAAACTGCAGCGTCCTGGCTCCCTTGCCCCCGATTTCCTGCGCCTCGGCGCGCAGCCGGTAAAGCTGACCTGCCGCCTCCACGGCTCCTGCATGGATATGCCGTCCGGCGTCGGTCAGCGCGGTGCCCTGCGGGGTACGAACGAACAGGCTGACGCCCATCCACTGCTCTAGTGCGCGAATGCGGCGGCTGAACGCGGGTTGGGTAATATGTCGAGCCTCTGCTGCGCGCACGAAGCTTTTATGTTCGGCAAGTGCGGCGAAGTCTTCAAGCCAGACGAGTTCCATAGGGCAATGCCGTTTTTGCATGGGGTGGCGAAGTAATAGCATTGGGCAGCGGCGTTTGCCACCCTTAGGGTAAGGCTTAGTGATCCAGCGATTCCCAAGACCCTCAAGGAGTGTGCCATGCGCATTGTCGAGATTCGTGAAAAGACCGTTTCCATTGCCTCCCCCATTGCCAACGCCTATATCGATTTTTCCAGGATGACCTGTTCGGTGGTGGCCGTGGTCACCGACGTGATCCGCGACGGCAAGCCGGTGATCGGTTACGGCTTCAACTCCAACGGCCGCTACGGCCAGGGCGCGCTGATGCGCGACCGCTTTTTCGATCGTATCAGCGAGGCAGACCCGGATAGCCTGATTGATCAGGCACGCGACAACCTGGACCCGTTTGCCATCTGGGACACCCTGATGAAAAACGAAAAGCCCGGCGGTCACGGCGAACGTTCGGTGGCAGTGGGTACCATCGACATGGCGGTGTGGGACGCGGTGGCCAAGATCGAAGGCAAGCCGCTCTATCGCCTGCTGGCCGAGCGTTACAAGAACGGCCAGGCCGACGACAAGGTATGGGTCTATGCCGCTGGCGGCTACTACTACCCCGGCAAGGATCACACCAAACTGCAGGAGGAGATGAGAAGCTACCTGGACCGTGGCTACAACGTGGTGAAGATGAAGATCGGCGCGGCCCCGCTCGACGAGGACCTTCGCCGGATCGATGCGGTGCTCGAGGTGGTGGGCGACGGCAGCCGCCTGGCGGTGGACGCCAACGGCCGATTCGATCTAAAGACCGCCATCGCCTACGCCGAAGCGCTCAAGCCTTACCAACTTTTCTGGTACGAGGAAGCCGGCGACCCGCTGGATTACGCGCTTCAGGCAGAGCTTGCCAATCACTATGCGCTGCCCATGGCCACCGGCGAGAACCTGTTCTCCCACCAGGATGCGCGCAACCTGTTACGCCATGGCGGCATGCGCGCCGACCGGGATTTCGTGCAGTTCGACTGCGCGCTCTCCTACGGGCTGGTGGAGTATCTGCGCACGCTCAAGGTAATGGATGAAATGGGCTGGTCGTCACGCCGCGTGGTGCCCCACGGCGGCCATCAGATGTCGCTCAACATCGCCGCTGGCCTTCACCTGGGCGGCAACGAGTCCTACCCGGATGTCTTCCAGCCCTTTGGCGGCTTTGCCGACGGCATCCAGGTGGAAAACGGCTACGTCGGCCTGCCGGATATCCCCGGCGTAGGTTTTGAAGCCAAGTCGAAGCTGTATGCGGTGATGCGCGAGCTGGGCGAAGGCTAGACACCGCCCGCCTTTCGCCTCAGTCCACCAGCGCCGCGGCTTCATCGATCCCCACGGATACCAGGCGTGACACGCCGGGCTCCTGCATGGTCACCCCCATCAGGCGCTCGGCGGCTTCCATGGCGATCTTGTTGTGGGTGATGTAGATGAACTGGACGTTTTCCGACATCTCCTTCACGAGCTTGGCGTAGCGGCCCACGTTGGCATCATCCAAAGGCGCGTCCACCTCGTCGAGCATGCAGAACGGTGCCGGGTTGAGCTGGAAGATGGAGAACACCAGTGAAAGCGCGGTAAGCGCCTTCTCGCCACCGGACAGCAGGTGAATGGTGCTGTTCTTCTTGCCTGGCGGCCGCGCCATGATGGCCACGCCGGTTTCCAGCAGGTCATCGCCGGTCAGCGTGAGCCAGGCTGCTCCGCCGCCGAACACACGTGGAAAGAGCTCCTGCAGCCCGCCATTCACCTGATCGAACGTCTCCCGGAAACGCACCCGCGTCTCCTGGTCGATGCGCTTGATTGCCCGCTCCAGGGTTTCCAGCGCTTCGGTAAGCTCGGCGTGCTGGGCTTCCAGGTAGTTGCGCCGCTCGGCCTGCTGGTCGTACTCCTCGATGGCCGCGAGGTTGATCGCGCCCAGGCGGCGGATCTTGTCGCCGGTACTTTCCAGCCGCTCCTGCCAGACTTGCTCGCTGGCCTCACCCGGCAGATTTTCCGCCAGGGCCTCGGCGTCATGGCCAAGTTCCGCGAGCTGCTCGTCCTGGGTGGCCGCCTTCAGGGCCAGCGCTTGTACGTCCATGCGCCGCTGCTGCAGCTGTTCCCGGCTCTGCTCGAGGTTGCGTTCGTGCTGCTGGCGGGCCAGCTCGTCGTTGCGCAGCTGTTCGGCCAGCCCCTGGGCCTGCTGGCGGGTGTCGTTGAGCCGTCGCTCCTGCTGCTCGCGCTGGTGCAGCAGCTCTTCGAGCTCTTCGCCGGCCATCTCGTCGGGCTCCAGCAGCGTCTCGCGCGCTTCTTCAAGCTCGGCGATGCGCAGCGCCAGGCGCTCTTCGCTGTCGCTTGCGCGGGACTGCTGCGAGCGCAGGCTATCGCGTTCGGCGGTCAAGCGTTCGCGCTCAAGGGCCAGGGTCTGCTGGCGGGCTTTCAGCGGAGCGTGTTCGCGAGTCAGCTGATCGCGCTGTTCGCGCAGGCGGCCGCGCTGCTCGCCGGTGGTCTCTCGAGCCTCGGCGGCGGCTTCCAGGGTCTCCATGGCGATATGCCAGCGGGCGCGCTGCTCTTCCAGGGTGAGCGTCAACGCCGCCTCATCTTCCTGCAACTGGCTGAGTTCGGCGTCGAGCTCCGTGGCCCGGCCCTCCAGATGCTCGAGCTTCTGGGCGGCGCTGCGCTCCTTGATCGCCAGTTGCTGAAGGCTGGCCGCATGACTGCGCTCCTGCTCGGCCTGCTGCTCGCGGGCAAGCTCCAGCGTCTCGATGGTTTCGTTTGCGCTCTCGCACTGCGCATCAAGCAGTGTCAGAGCCTGCTCGTCCGCTTCGCGCTGGGCGTCCAGCTCGTTGAACCGGCGGCGGGTCACCAGCAGGCCATCGACACCCTGGCCGTTGGCCTGCTGGTGCAGCCAGCCACGCCCGCGCCATACGCCGTCGCGGCTGACCACGCTCTCCCCGGGTGCCAGGCGCGCCGCCAGCTGCTCGGCCTGTTCGGCGGTTTCCACGACGTGAATACTCGCCAGCCACCCCCCCAGCGCACCGGCACCGCTTACTCGCGAATCCAGTCGCTGGTCGTTGCCTGATACAGCGGATGCGGCGGCATCGATCAAGCGCCAGTCGATGGCCAGCGCCTCGGGCAGCGCGGCCAGTTGCTGGCTTGATACCAGCCGGGCATTCAGCCAGGGCGCCAGCAGCCAGGAAACGACGGTTTCCCAGCCCGGCGTGACGTCCAGCACCTCGCCCAGGCGCGGGGCGGTGTTGAGCCCCTGGGCGTCGAGGGCGGCGTCGATATCCGGGTCGTGATCGGCCAGGGCTGCATCCATCAGTGCCTGCAGCGAGGCGAGCTCGCCCTGGCGCTGGCTCAGCTCGGCGCGCTTGTCATCGCGCGTGCGCGTGGCCTGCTGGTAGGCGTTCTTGGCATCAGCGTACTGTTGCTGCCACTGTTCGCGGGCCTGGGTAAAAGCCTCGGCGCGCTCTTCGGCCTCTTCGAGTTGCGCCTGGTACTGCTGGTGCTCTTCGCGCAGGGCGCCAAGGTCTGCAAGCTCTCCGCGCTGCTGGCGGCGGCGCTGACCTTCGGCCTGCAGGCGCGTAATGCGCTGCTCCAGGTCGCGCAACTGGTCCTGGCTGCGCTCGGCTTCACGGCTCGAGTCCCGCCAGCGGTTTTCCGCCTCTGTCCACTGCTGCTCGGCGGCCTCCAGGGCGGGCGTGACATCGGCAAGCGCCTGCTCAAGCGCCTCCAGCTGCTCTTCGAGGGCTTCATGCTCCGGGCCAAGGTCTTCAAAGCGCTCGTCGATGGCGGTCAGGCGTTCGCGGTCGCCTTCGCTGACCCGGCGCTGCTCATCGAGCTCGCGCCGGGCGGTGGCGATATCCGCGGCCAGCTGGGCGTCGCGGCTCTTGCGGTGGGCCTGGTCCTGCTCGAGCCTTGCGATGTGCGTGGTGGTCTCGAAGAACTGCTGCTGGTGGCGTTCGAGCACTTCCGCCAGCTCATCGTGCTGCTCGCGAGCCTGCTCCAGGCGGGTTTCGCAGGCGCGCACACCGAACACGTCTTTTTCAACGGCGGTTTCAAGCTCGCGCACCCGGCTCTCCTGCAGCGACTGTTCGGCGCGCAGGGTGCGCCCGCGCAGCAGGGCAAGTTCACCTTTGAGGCGGTACTCCTGCTGCTTGAGTTCCTGGTAGCGCTTGGCCGCTTCGGCCTGGCGCTTCAGGCGCTCTAGCTGCTTGTCCAGCTCCTCGCGAATGTCGTCCAGACGCTCCAGGTTCTCCTGGGTGCGGCGCATGCGGTTTTCGGTTTCCCGGCGGCGCTCCTTGTACTTGGAGATGCCCGCCGCTTCCTCCAGTGTGGAGCGCAGATCGTCCGGGCGCGCTTCGATCAGCCTCGAGATCATGCCCTGACCGATGATCGCGTAAGAGCGCGGCCCCAGGCCCGTGCCCATGAACAGATCCGCAATATCCCGGCGGCGGCACTTCTGGCCGTTGAAGAAGTAGTTGGACTGGCCGTCGCGGGTGACCAGGCGCTTGACCACGATTTCCGCGTACTGGGCATATACCCCGCCCATGGTGCCGTCACGGTTGTCGAACTTGAGCTCGATGGAGGCCTGCCCCACGGGCTTGCGTCCGGTGGAGCCATTGAAGATGACATCCGCCATGGACTCGCCGCGCAACGTCTTGGCGGAGGATTCGCCCATCACCCAGCGCACGGCGTCGATGATGTTGGACTTGCCGCAGCCATTGGGGCCGACGATCGCGGTCATGTTGCCGTCGAAGGGCACCGTGACCGGGTCGACGAAGGACTTGAACCCCACCAGGCGAATGGAGGTTAAACGCATGCTGGACCTGCAGGACGGCGGTTCAACATAGGAAGCTTACTCGGATACACGATCAGTCACGGCCTCGGCGGCATTATTTCGGTTGGGTCGGAGCGCTCGGCCGCGGGGGCGCCTTCCAGGCGCTCCTGGGCCACGCGAATGCCTTCGCGCAGCGACTCTGCCATGGCGTTATCGCTGGTTGCCAGCGCCCGGCGCCAGCGCTCGATGGCGCCAGCGTAATCGCCTTCATCGAAGGCGTGAATGCCGAGCAAGCCTAACACCGTTGGCTGACGCGGGTCTTGTGCCAGGGTTTCATCCACCAGCGCCTGCACGTCGGGGGCCAGCTCGCGGTCGGCCATGAAAAAGCGAAGCTGGGCAAGCTGGGCAAGCACCTCAGGCTGACGCCCTTCCAGAGTCATCAGCTGCTCAAGGGCGTGTACCGCCCTGGCCTGCTGGCCGGTATCGCGGTAGAGCGGGAACAGCGCCGCCCAGACGTTGGGGTTGCCGGGCTGGCGTGCCGCCTGCGCTTCCAGGCGGGCAATATAGGTGGTGGCCGTGGCGCTGGGGTCTTCCAGCAGCTCTTGCTGCACGCGATAAAGTGCAAGGTCGCCCTCGGCGCCCTCCTGCAGGTACCAGAACAGGCTGATGGCGGTAACCCCCAGAGCGACCAGCGGCACGGCCAGGCGCCCGGCGCGGGGCGATTGCAGCGGGCGCGTGCGCTGGTCAGCAGTGTCATCCAGCAGGTTGCGCTCAAGCTCGAGCTGGCCCTCTGCACGTTGCTCGGTGTCGATATCGCCCCGCTCGTGGGCGGCGTTCAGCGAGGCCAGGCGGCGCTTGAAAATCGCCACGTTCTGCTCGGTGGCAGCGTCGTCTGCCTCGAAGGCCTGCTGCTGGCTATAAAGGGCGCGTGCCGAGCGCAGCGGCGCAAGCAGGCAGACAAGCGCCGGCAACAGCATCAGCGCCAAGGCGATCCATAAAAGCGTCATGAGGGCCTCCGGTCGATCAGCGCATCAAGGCGGGCACGTTCGTCGGCGCTGAGTGCCTTGGCCGACGCCTTGCGGCGGGCGCGTACCACCAGCAGCACGATCATGAAGCCAACGATACCCAGGCCAATGGGCAAGCCCCACAGCAGGTAGGTACGGCGCTCCAGGCGCGGGTTATAGAGAATGTAGTCGCCAAAGCGTGCCACCATGTGATGGATGATTTCGCTGTCTGACCGGCCTTCCTGAAGCATCTGGTAGACGCGCTCGCGCATATCCGCCGAAATCGGCGAATCGGAGTCGCCAATCGCCTGGTTTTCACACAGCGGGCAGCGCATGGACGCCGTCAAGTCATGGTAGCGCTGGGCAAGTACCGGGTCATCGAACTCGCGTAGCTCGATCCCCCCGGCCAAGGCGCTGGCCGCCAGGACACCAAGCGCCAGGGCCACCAGGCAGCGCGGAAGCCACGCTGCCTTGAAACATCCTGTCAACGCCATTTGGCCACCTCCGGCAGAATGCGCTGGGTCACGTCCTCGGGTGAAATATAGCCTTTGTGGTGATAGCGAATGACGCCACCGGCATCGACCAGAAAGGTTTCCGGCGCGCCGTATACGCCCAGATCAAAGCCCAGATCGCCCTCGGGATCGAAGATATTGACCTCGAAGGGGTCGCCATACTCGCCGAGAAAGCGCATGCCCTTTTCACGCGTGTCGCGGTAGTTCACTCCCACCATGCGGATACCGTGGTCGGCAAGCTCGAGCAGTTGGGGCATCTCCTGCTTGCAGGCCGGGCACCATTCGCCCCACACGTTGACCAGGGTGACCTCGCCTTCCAGCAGGCCTTGGTCGATGCGGCGGTTTTCGTCGCGCAGCGTGGTAGCCTCGAAAGCCGGAAAAGGCCTGGCCATCAGCGCTGAATCCCGCGCGGAGGGGTCGTGTTGCAAGCGCTGATACAAAAACATCGCCACGATGAGAAACCCCAGCGGCAGAAGCAACAGCAGCAGTCGGCGACTCATGGGACAACCTCCTCATGTGCAGTACGCGAAGCCTTCGCGGGGCGCCGGTAGCGTTTGTCGATAATCGCCAATACGCCACCCAGCGCCATCAGCAAGCCGCCCAGCCAGAGCCAGCGCACGAAAGGCTTGTACTGGATACGCATGGCCCAGCTGCCGTCGTCGAGGTCTTCCCCCATGGCGACATACAGGTCGCGGAAAAGCCCCGGGCGCAGCGCCACCTGGGTCATGGGCATGCCGGTGGCCAGATACAGGCGCTTTTCCGGACGCATCATGAAAGGCCTGCCGGATGTCACCCGCTTCACCTCGAGGACGGCAGTATCGGCAAGAAAGTTGGCCCCGCGGCGGTTGATCAGCTCCTGCAGGGTGAACTCGTAGCCGGCAACGTCCACCGTGGTGCCCGGCGCCATGCGCACGGTACGCTCGACGGCGTAGTTGGACACCACCGTCACCCCCACGATCGTGACCGCCAGGCCCAGATGCCCAAGCACCATGCCCCAATAGGCCAGCGACAGCTTGCCAAGCCCGCCAAGCCGCGTGGCGCCATGGCGCGTCTTGTCGAAGACATCGCGCACCATGGGCAGCACGATCCACAGCGCGGTGACGATACCCAGCGATACCCACAGGTTCCACTCGCCCCGGTAGACCAGCGGCAGCACAGCGCCAAGCACCAGCGCCGCGCCCCCGGCAAGCCACAGCTTGGCGATTAGCTCACCGGATGCCATGCGCTTCCAGCGGGCCACCGGGCCAAGGCCCATGAAGATGCACATGACAACCGTCAGCGGCACGAACAGCGCGTTGAAGTACGGCGGGCCTACGCTGATCTTGCCAAGCCCGAGCGAGTCCAGAATCAGCGGATAGAGCGTGCCGAGCAGAATGGTCACGGTCATGATGACCAGCAGGATGTTGTTGATCAGTAACAGCGCATCCCGCGAGAGCCAGGTGAAGCCGACGTGATGACTTACCCGCGGCGCACGCAGGGCAAAGATGGCCAGAGACAGCGTGACGGTAATGCCCAGCAGCACCAGGATGAACAACCCGCGCGAGGGGTCGTTGGCAAACGCGTGCACCGAGGTAAGCACGCCCGAGCGCACCAGGAAGGTGCCCATCAACGAAAGCGAAAAGGTGAAGATGGCCAGCAGCACGGTCCAGCTCTTGAACGAGCCGCGCTTCTCGGTCGCCGCCAGCGAGTGGATCAGCGCCGTGCCCGTCAGCCAGGGCAAGAGCGAGGCGTTCTCTACCGGGTCCCAGAACCACCAGCCGCCCCAGCCAAGCTCGTAATAGGCCCACCAGCTGCCAAGCGCGATGCCCACGGTCAGAAAGGCCCAGGCAAGGTTGGTCCAGGGCCGCACCCAGCGCGTCCAGGCGGCATCGAGCCGCCCCCCCAGCAGCGCGGCGATGGCAAACGCGAACGCTACCGAAAACCCCACGTAGCCCATGTAGAGCATGGGCGGATGGACGATCAGCCCGATATCCTGCAGCAGCGGGTTGAGATCCGCGCCATCGCCCGGCACGTTGGGCAACAGCCGCGTGAACGGGTTGGAAGTGAGCAGGATGAACAGCAGAAACCCCACGCTGATGAAGCCCATGACGCCCTGCACGCGGGCCAGCATGTCCCGCGGCAAACTGGCTGAGAAACGCGAGGCGGCGTAGCCCCAGCCGGCCAGCATCAAGCTCCAAAGCAGCACCGAGCCTTCGTGGTTGCCCCATACCGCACTCAGCTTGTAGTACCAGGGCAGCATGGAGTTGGAGTTGTTGGCCACGTTCGCCACGCTGAAATCATCCAGCGCGTAGCTTGCCGTCAGGCACAGGTAGGCAAACGCTATGAACAGGAACTGACCCACGGCCATGGGGTGGCCGTAGGCCATCCACAGCGGCCTTCGCGTGGCGGCACCGGCCAGCGGCATGAGCGTCTGCACCGCGGCCATCAAAAGGGCAATGATCAGCGCGAAATGGCCAAGCTCAGGAATCATTTTTACCAACATCGACACTCTACCCTTCGTTTTCCTGCCGCCTGAGGCGCTCGCCTACCTCGGCCGCCTTGGCCTGATAGTCGGCCGGCGAGTAGCCTGCCTCTTGCAGCGCCTGAGCGACTTCCGGCGGCATGTAGTTTTCATCGTGGCGGGCCAGCACCTTGTCCGCCACGAACTGCCCATCGGCTGCCAGCTTGCCGACCACCACTACGCCCTGCCCTTCGCGGAACAAATCCGGCAGGATGCCGTTGTAAGCCACGCCAAGCTCGGCCACGTAGTCGGTAATCTGGAATTCGACGTTCAGGCTTTGCGGGTCACGAACCACCGACCCCTCCTTGACCATGCCGCCGGCGCGAATGGTCCGCTCGATGGGCGCATCGCCCTGGGCAATCTGCACCGGACTGAAGAACAGGTTGATGTTGGCGCGCAAGGCGTAGAGCGTAAGGCCCACGGCCACGCCTGCAAGCGCCAGGGCGCCCAGAATGACCAGCAGTTTCTGGCGGCGTCTAGGGGTCATCGGCATGACTCGCTTGATGGGGTTGAGAAGTACTGCCACGCCGAGCGCGGCGCATTAACAGCCGGGCCAGCTGGCGGCGTTCGAGGCGCGCGTGGATAACGCAGGCAGCCATGAGCAGTGCCGTGACACCCCAGGCTGCCCATACGTAAGGGCCGTGCCCGCCCATGGCGAAAAACGCGCCCAGCGATGCAAAGGCCATCAGCGCATCTCCCTGGCGAGGTCGATGACCCAGCGCTTGTTGATCTCGCGGCGCAGGATTTCACTGCGCGTACGCATCAGCGTCAGGGCAATAAAGAAGCAGTAGAAACCCAGCACCATGATTAACAGCGGCAGCCACATTTCCACAGGCATGGCCGGACGCGACGTGACTGAAAACGTGGAGGGCTGATGGAGCGTAAACCACCAGTCCACCGAGTACTTGATGATCGGGATATTGATGACGCCCACCATGGCGAGCACCGAGGCCGCCTTTGAACCACCGTCGCGACTGGCAAAGGCGCCACGCAGGGCGATGACGCCCAGATACAGAAACAGCAGGATCAGCATGGAGGTCAGCCGGGCGTCCCACATCCACCAGGTGCCCCAGGTGGGCACACCCCACACCGCGCCGGAGAACAGCGCCACGAAGGTCATCACCGCCCCGAACGGTGCCATTACCGTCGCCGCCATGTCGGCCACCTTGATCTTCCAGACCATGAAGACCAGGCTCGCCGCCGCCATCGACACGAACACCGACTGGGCGAGAAAGGCGGCGGGCACGTGGACGTAGATGATTCTGAAACTATTGCCCTGCTGATAATCCGCCGGGGCGAAGCCCAAGCCCCACACTGTCCCCAGTGCAATCAGCATCAGTGCGGCCGCCCAGCACCAGGGCTGCAGCCTTGCGCTCATGGCATAGAACCATTTGGGCGAGCCCCATTTATGAATGAAGGTCCACATGAGGTGTTCTGTCCTTAACCGTTGATGCTGATGCGTAGCGAGGCGGCAATCGCCCAGGGGGCCAGCAGGAGCGATGCGGCAAGCAGAGCGCCCAGCATGGCCAGGTGCGCGGCGACCCCTTCACCGATGATGGCAGCCTGTACCGCCCCGACGCCAAAAATGAGCACCGGGATATACAGCGGCAATATCAGCAGCGACAGCAGCACGCCCCCGCGGGCAATGCCGACCGTGAGCGCCGCGCCAATCGCCCCCATCAGGCTCAGGCTGGCACTGCCCAGTAAAAGTGCCAGCACCAGCACCCCATAGCTGCCTGCCGGCAGCGCCAGCATGACACCCAGAAGCGGCGCCACCAGCGCCAGCGGCAGGCCGGTCAACAACCAGTGGGCCACCACCTTGGCAAGGCCGAGCGCGGCCAGCGGTTGAGGGGCCAGCAGCATCTGCTCCAGGCTGCCATCGTCGTAGTCGGTGCGAAACAGGCTATCCAGTGACAGCAGCGCTGCCAGAAGCGCAGCCACCCATAAAAGCCCGGGGGCGATCAGCGCCAGTACCTCGCGCTCGGGTGAAATGCCGATCGGAAACAGCGTTATCACCAGCGCAAAGAAGACCAGCGGATTGATCAGCTCGCCGCGGCGCCTGAACATCAGCGTCATGTCGCGTTTGAGCGTTGCCGTGAAGGCAATCCACAGCCCCCCTGGCCGCGCTGTTTCAGCGATTGCCGGGGTAGCCTTTTGCCCTTGCGTCATCACCTATCCCAATTGAATGCAGCGCACGGCAGAAGACGCGCTCAGTGCATGGTGCGTGGTCACTACCACACTGCCTCCGGCAGCAGCGTGGGCGGCAAGCTGCGCTTCGAGCGCGGCCACGCCCTGACGGTCGATGGCGGTAAACGGCTCGTCCAGCACCCACAGCGCGCGGCGCGTAAGCGTTAACCGAGCCAGCGCGACACGCCGCTGCTGACCTGCGGATAGCTGCCCTGCCGGCACGTCTTCGAACCCTTCAAGCCCTACCTGCTCCAGAGCGCTCAGGCGCTGCGCTTCGCTGCCTCGCTCGCCGCAGAGCGCCTGGTACCAGGCCAGATTCTCGAGCGGTGAAAGCCCCGCCTTGATACCCGGCGAGTGCCCCAGATACAGCAAGTTGGCCACAAACTGTTCGCGCACCTTGCCAAAAGGGACGCCCTTCCAGAAAAGCTCGCCGTGGTAATCGCTCAACTGGCCTGCCAGAAGCTTCAACAGGGTGGTCTTGCCGCTGCCGTTGGGGCCTTCGACGCGAAGGATTTCACCGCTGCGAACCACGAGGTCGAGCCCTTCGAACAACCAGCGCCCTTCGCGCTCACAGGCCAGCTGTCGTGCTTCAAGGCACAGGCTCAAAGGTCTCTCCTGCCGTATTGATAGAGGGCGAAACTCTACACGTAAAGCCGATTCATCGCCAGCCGATGAAACCGCCCGAGGCGCAAATCAAGCGTGTAGGCGATGCCACCGTTTCGGAGTTCTCACTGCGCTTCGTCAAAAACAGCACTATCACTGTATGCAAGAACAGCTGTATACTGAAACCACTGTATGAAAAACCATATCAACAACCATACCGGTCTATCACGATCACCTGCCTAGGGAGAGGGCGCTGCATTGGAGAATTCCCCATGACCATGTCGATGTCAGCACCATCACGTGCAAGCCGCTCATCGCTCGCCACGGCTTCCTGCCCTTCCAAGAACCTGCAGTCGGCACGTGCCTTCAAGGCGCCGCGCATGACCAGACGCAATACTTATGCCCTCAAGGTACGCGGCAACCGCATGCGCGATTGCAACTTGTTCGATGGGGATGTCATCATTATCCGGCGTTTTCAGCACGATACGCATGAAGAGACCGCCGTGGCCCAGATCAATCATCAGGAATTTGCCCTGAAGCACCTGTCGATCAACCGGTTTGGCGTGCACCTGTGGCCTGCCGATGCCCACACGCCGGACCTCTTCTTGCATAATCGCGATATTCAAGTATTGGGAATGGTCATGGGTGTGGCCCAGCACGACCGGGAAGGCCTTGCAGCCAATGCCCATGGGCCTCTGGAGCACTGATTGCGTTATCGAGTCCCTGATTTACCTGCCGCGCAGTGGCATAGCGCCGAGATCGACGTGGAAAAGAGCCAGTTTATCGCCTGGCTTTGCCATGCACCGAACGTTGGCGCGTTCGGCGCGCTGCTCGAGGCGGCCAGAGCCGCCCACCCGAGCGCCAGCCACCACTGCACGGCCTATATTGCCGGCCCGCCCGGCGAGCAGAACCAGATCGGCTTTTCCGACGATGGCGAGCCGGGCGGCACGGCGGGCCGGCCCATGTTTCAAGTGCTGCAAGGCAGCCAGCTTGGCGAGGTGGGTTGCGTGGTCATCCGCTATTTTGGCGGTACCAAGCTCGGCACCGGCGGTCTGGCCCGCGCCTACGCCCAGGCGGTCAGCCACGCGCTGGAAACCCTGCCCACGCTCGAGGTGATCGAGCGCGATGCCTACACCCTGCACCTCGCCTTCGCCAACGAAGCCGTTGCCCGCACCTGGTGCAGCGAGCAAGCCATCCCCGTTGAACGAGTAGACTACGACAAGGACGGGGTACAACTGACCATCGGCTGGCCGCGCGACCAGGCGCTTGACCTTGCTCCGCTTGAAAATCGCTTGAAGTGCGCGCTGGATATCACGCCGCTTGACACCCTGCCTTGACCGCTGCGCACAAAAAAGCGGCTTGCGGTAACCCGCAAGCCGCTGGCTGGCCAACCGCGTTTCTACATTAGCCCAGGTACTTGATCATGACCCCGGCGGCCACCGCCGAGCCGATCACCCCGGCCACGTTCGGCCCCATGGCGTGCATCAGCAAGAAGTTATGCGGATTGGCTTCCAGGCCGACCTTGTTGGCCACCCGAGCCGCCATGGGCACGGCCGACACACCCGCCGCCCCGATCAGCGGATTGATCGGCATGCGGCTGACCAGGTTCATCAGCTTGGCCATCAGTACACCGGCGGCGGTGCCGATGCCGAAAGCCACGATGCCCAGCCCCAGAATGCCCAGGGTCTGCACGGTCAGGAAGCTGTCCGCCATCAGTTTGGAACCCACCGAAAGCCCTAGAATGATGGTCACGATATTGATCAACGCGTTCTGGGCGGTATCGGAAAGCCGCTCCACCACGCCGCACTCGCGCATCAGGTTGCCAAAGCAGAACATCCCCAGAAGCGGTGCTGCATCGGGTAGAAACAGCGCGACCAGAATCAGCAGCATCAGCGGGAACACGATCTTTTCCAGCTTGGACACAGGGCGCATCTGCGTCATGGTGATCTGACGCTCTTTTTCCGTGGTCAACAGACGCATGATGGGTGGCTGAATCAGCGGCACCAGCGCCATGTAGGCGTAGGCCGCCACGGCAATCGCTCCCAGAAGCTCCGGTGCCAGAACGCTCGAGACATAGATCGAGGTCGGCCCGTCGGCGCCGCCGATGATGCCGATGGCCGCGGCCTGGTTGAGCGAGAAATCCATCACGCCCATGGAGGTCAATAGCACCGCACCAAACAGCGTGGCGAAAATGCCGAACTGCGCCGCCGCGCCCAGAAACAGCGTGCGCGGATTGGCAAGCAAGGGGCCGAAATCGGTCATTGCCCCCACGCCCATGAAGATCAACAGCGGCGCCACGCCCGAGCCGATGGCCACGCGATAGAAGTTGTAGAGCATACCGTCGCTGTAACCCACGCTCAGCGCGATATCCTTGGCGGCACGCAGCTGATCCGGTGCCACGTCGCCATGGGCCAGCACGTGCAGCGTCTCGCGCCAGACCGCTACGCTGGCCAGCGGATCAAGGGTGGTGCCAAGCGCTGCGCTGATCTGCTGGAGCACCGCGGGCCTGGCCACCTCGATGGCCTGGTCGAGCGCCGAGATGGCAAGCCCCGCTTCGGGTATGTTGGCCAGAATACCGCCGAAACCGATAGGCACCAGCAACAGCGGTTCGAACTTCTTGTGGATCGCCAGATAAAGCAGCAAGAGCCCCACCAGGATCATGACCGCCTGGCCAAGCTCGAGGTTATAAAGCCCCGAGCCTTCCCACAGGGTGATTAGTTTTTCCATGCCGGGTGCCCTTAAAGCTCGATCAGTGCGTCACCGACAGCCACGCTGTCGCCTTCGCTGACATTGACTTTCGAGACCGTACCGGCAGCGCTTGCGCGAATCTCGGTTTCCATTTTCATCGCTTCAAGGATGATCACCACATCTCCTTCGGCAACCTGGTCGCCCGGACGCACGTTCACCTTGAAGATATTGCCGGCCAGCGGCGCGGCAATGCTCTCGCCGCTGCTGGCAGCCGGTGCTGGCGCTGGCGCAGCACTGGCGGGCTGGGCCTGCTCTTGTACCTGGCCGATATCACCGCCTTCGGAGACTTCGACCACAAACGCCTTGCCGTTGAGCTTGACGGTATAGGTTTCCGGGCCACGGGCGGGTGCCGGAGCGCTCGCGGGCTTTTCGGGCACCGCGGCCGCTTCGCTACCTGAAGCCGTCGGGGCGGGCTCGAAGGCATCGGGGTTGTCGCGGTTTTTAAGAAACTTGAGACCAATCTGCGGAAACAGCGCGTAGGTCAGCACGTCGTCCTGCTCGCGCTCACCGTCGGCCAGGCGTATCTTCTCGGCACCGGCCTTATCTTTAAGCTCTGCGGCAAGGCGCTGCATTTCCGGTTGAAGATTATCCGCCGGGCGGCAGGTAATCGGCTCGCCGCCCTCCAGCACGCGCGCCTGCAGCTCCTGGTTGAACGGCGCCGGCGCGGCGCCGTACTCACCTTTCAGAAGTGCTTGCACTTCCTTGGAGATCGACGCGTAGCGCTCGCCCATCATCACGTTCATGACCGCCTGGGTACCCACGATCTGTGAGGTAGGCGTCACAAGCGGAATGAATCCCAGGTCTTCGCGCACGCGTGGAATTTCTCCCAACACGTCGTCCAGCTTGTCACCGGCGCCCTGCTCCTTGAGCTGGCCCTCCATGTTGGTGAGCATGCCGCCGGGCACCTGGGCGACCAGAATACGCGAATCGATACCGCGCAGAGAGCCTTCGAAGGCGGCGTATTTCTTGCGCACTTCGCGGAAGTAGCTGGCAATGTCTTCCAGAAGCTCGAGATCGAGCCCGGTGTCGCGGTCGGTATCCTTGAGCATGGCCACGACCGATTCCGTCGGGCTATGCCCGTAGGTCATCGACATCGAGGAGATGGCGGTATCCACATTGTCGACGCCTGCTTCCACCGCCTTGAGAATGGTCGAGGTGGAGAGGCCTGTGGTGGCATGGCAGTGCAGGTGAACGGGAATGGAGAGGGTTTTCTTGAGTCGGGTCACCAGGTCGAAGGCGGTATAAGGCGTCAAGAGCCCCGCCATATCCTTGATAGCCAACGAGTCTGCTCCCATTGCCGCAATGGTCGAGGCAAGGTCGACCCAGCTATCCAGGGTATGGACCGGACTTACCGTATAGGAAATGGTGCCTTGAGCGTGGCCGCCAGTCTGACGTACCGCCTTGATGGCACGTTCCAGGTTGCGCGGGTCGTTCATGGCGTCAAATACCCGGAAGACGTCGACCCCGTTGGTCTTGGCACGCTCGACGAATCTGTCGACCACGTCATCGGCGTAATGGCGATAGCCGAGCAGGTTCTGGCCGCGCAGCAGCATGGCCTGCGGCGTATTGGGCATGGCTTCCTTCAGGGCGCGAATACGCTCCCAGGGGTCTTCACCCAGATAGCGGATGCATGCATCGAAGGTGGCGCCGCCCCAGGTTTCCAGCGACCAGAAACCGACGCGGTCCAGCTTTTCGGCAATCGGCAGCATGTCTTCAAGGCGTAGACGGGTGGCAAACAGCGACTGGTGGGCGTCGCGCAGCACAACGTCGGTAATTCCCAGCGGGCGTTTTGTCTCGTTCATGGCGATAGCTCACAGGTTGAAATTATAGATATGTAGTAAAACTAACAAAAAAAGACGTTTGAATTGTCGTAGCCAACAAAGTGCGGGTCGTTTAATCCCGCCGCGAAGAGCGATAACGATGCACTGCAGCACTGATCACTGCCTGTACGTCGGCATCCGTATCCGCCCCTGCCGGGGCATGCCCGCCCGGCGAACCTGCCGTGGCCGGTGCCGGTAGCGGCTGAAAACGCCCGATCAATTTTGACATCAGCGTTACGCTGACAACCAAAACCGTAAGAAAAACAAAAACAAACCCCATACCCAGCCCCATGATGGCCAGTCCTTCCTGGAGCAGTTCAGAATCCTGCATGCCTCCCCTCCCGTTATCAGGTACTCATCAAGCACTCACGCGCTATAAAAGCTTCTTGGCGTAATGAAAGTAATACACTAACCTGCCACACCCAGCATAGTTTGCAATCGCGCCATAGTGGAAGTCATGGTTGTTAATTTACTACAAAACGGAAAGATTGGTCTTGCCCCGATGGAGGGCGTCATCGATGCGCTCACGCGCGAGCTGTTGACGCGACAGGCAGGATTCGATTGGACCGTGACCGAGTTTGTCCGCGTGGTGGATACGCGTTTACCGCCGCGCGTGTTCTACCGCCACTGCCCCGAGCTTGCCCAGCGCCCGGTGGCGACCCCTAGCGGCGTCCCCGTGCATTTGCAGCTGCTTGGTTCCGACCCTGAGGCGCTTGCCGAGAACGCCCGCCAGGCGCTCTCCTTGGGCGCGCTGAGCGTGGATCTCAACTTCGGCTGCCCGGCCAAGCTGGTCAACCGCCACGATGGCGGCGCCTCGCTGCTGCGTCGCCCCGAGCGCGTCTATCGAGCAGTAAAGGCGGTTGCCGACGCACTGGCGGGTGAGATACCGGTGACGGCCAAGATTCGCCTGGGCTTTTCAGACCGCCGCCTGGCGGTCGCCTGTGCCCAGGCAACCCAGGCAGGCGGTGCGGCGCGCCTGGTGGTACACGGTCGCACACGTGACGAAGGCTACCGCCCGCCGGCCCATTGGGAGTGGATCGGCCGCATTCGCCAACAGGTATCCATACCGGTGGTTGCCAATGGGGATATATGGACGCTGGAGGCCTACTGGAAGGCGCGCACGCTATCGGGCTGTCGCGATGTCATGCTGGGGCGCAGCGCCCTGGCCGACCCCTGGCTTGCGCCGCGTATCCGCCACTGGCAGCAAACCGGCGAGCGGCTGCCGGAAACCACCTGGGAAATGCGTGCCGGCGTGCTCAAGGAGTATGCCGACCTGCAGCGCCAGCACCTACCGGATCGTGTCGTGGTCTCGTTGGTGAAACAGTGGCTTGCCCAGATGCGTCAGGGCAATGCAGAGGCTGATCAGCATTTTCAGCGCGTAAAGCGTCTGACCGACCTGGAGACTCTGCTGGACAACCTGGTAGTAGACAACCTGGCGGTGGACAACGTGGCCGGTGCACCCGCCTGAGCGCTTGAGTTGGCCAAAATGAGTTGGCCAAAATGAGTTGACCAAAAAAAAGCGCCCTCGCAACGTGCGGGGCGCTCTAAACGATCCAAGACCGAGACGCGAGCCATCTCGATCAGGCTAGAAAACAGAAAACCCGCTCTCGTTAAGAGAGCGGGTTTGGAATCTGGCGCGCCCGGGAGGATTCGAACCTCCGACCACCTGATTCGTAGTCAGGTACTCTATCCAGCTGAGCTACGGGCGCTTTAACGATGTAAAATACCTAGTCGAACATCAATCAAGTACTTTAGGGCTTTCGCCTGGCATCGACTTAGAAGATGGCGCGCCCGGGAGGATTCGAACCTCCGACCACCTGATTCGTAGTCAGGTACTCTATCCAGCTGAGCTACGGGCGCATCTTCTAATGTGCGGCTGGCGGAGAGGGAGGGATTCGAACCCTCGATAGGGCTATAAACCCTATACTCCCTTAGCAGGGGAGCGCCTTCAGCCACTCGGCCACCTCTCCTCAACAGCACGGCGCGAATGTTACCGATTTCAGCGGCTGGTGTCCAGCCCTTTGCCGATTTTTTTTCGCGCCGTCCTTACGTTACCGTTTAGACGCCCTTTAATGGGCGTGATGTAAGCGGCCATTTACTCGGTTTCACTTTCACTGCTACTACGCTCGCGCTGAATGCGCTGATAAATCTCTTCCCGGTGCACCGCTACGTCCTTAGGCGCGTTGACGCCTATACGTACCTGATTACCTTTCACACCTAGCACTGTGACGGTGATCTCATCACCTATCATCAGCGTTTCGCCGACACGGCGGGTCAGGATGAGCATGGCTGATCTCCTTTTCAGACGTTTTATTACAACGGGTTGTGTCCACCAGAGGCGCCACCACGCCATTATGCGGCATAGTGGCGCTGGCACCAATGCCTCTGAGTCCATGACACTTAAACCTCCCGTTGAAAGAAAGCCCACCACCAACGGCAGCGAGTACCTTTTCAGCGTAGAAGGTTTAAGGCATAAATGTTATTCGGATTCTACATTTACTTTATCCAGGCCAAAGGCCTTATGCAGCGCGTTCACCGCCAGTTCCATGTGTTTTTCGTCAATAACCACGGAGATCTTGATTTCCGAGGTAGACACCATACGGATGTTGACGTTCTCGTCAGCCAGGACGCGGAACATCTTGGAAGCAACGCCTGCGTGCGAACGCATGCCGACGCCTACCAGAGAAACCTTGGCAATATTGTCGTCACCGCGCAGTTCTCCGCCGCCCAGATCCGGGATGACCGTTTCCTCGATCAGCTTCTTGGTGGCCTTGTAATCGCCTTTTGCCACGGTGAAGGTGAAGTCGGTGTAGTCACCCGCCGGGGCTACATTCTGCACGATCATGTCGACTTCAATATTGGCATCGGCGATAGGGCCAAGAATGCGAGAGGCCACGCCCGGCACATCAGGCGTGTGCAGCAGGGTCAACTTGGCTTCGTTCTTGGTAAACGCGATACCGGAGATCAGCGGTTCTTCCATGGAGTCCTCGTCTTGGTCAGCATCTGCAACAATTAGGGTACCGGGGCCATCTTCGAAGCTCGACAGTACCCGCAGGGGAACGTTGTACTTGCCTGCAAACTCGACCGCGCGAATCTGCAGTACCTTGGAGCCGAGACTGGCAAGCTCCAGCATCTCTTCCACCGTGATGCTCTCAAGGCGCTGCGCCTTGGTGCATACGCGCGGGTCGGTGGTGTAGACGCCGTCCACATCGGTATAGATCTGGCACTCGTCGGCACCGAGAGCCGCGGCCAGCGCCACGCCCGTGGTGTCCGAGCCACCGCGGCCAAGCGTGGTGATATTACCGTTCTCGTCAACGCCCTGAAAACCGGCGACAACGACGACCTTGCCTGCTTCGAGGTCGGCCTTGAGATCATCGGTCTCGATACGCTGGATACGGGCTTTGGTGTAGGCACTATCGGTATGAATACCCACCTGGGCGCCCGTGTGCGAAGTGGCGGATACGCCAATCTGCTGGAGCGCCATGGCAAGCAGGGAAATGGTTACCTGCTCACCGGTCGAGAGCAGCATGTCCATCTCGCGCGGAGCGGGGTCTTCATTGAGCGCGTTGGCCATATCGGTCAGACGGTTGGTCTCTCCGCTCATGGCAGAGACCACGACCACGACCTGATGCCCCTGGTCGCGAAAGCCCTTGACCTTTTCCGCCACGGCCTTGATACGGTCAACCGAACCTACCGAGGTGCCACCGAACTTCTGTACGTATAATGCCATATGCCGTTTTTTCCTATTCGTTCGGGAATGGAAGATGAAACGTGATTTATATTAAGTTGGCAAAAGGCCGGTTGCAGATAATGCCACCGGCCCTTTTGTTTAGCTAAGTATATTTTCAAGCCACGCGGCAACGCTGCCCAGCGCCTCGGGCAGCGCCTCGGGCTGGCTGCCTCCGGCTTGCGCCATGTCCGCGCGGCCACCGCCCTTGCCACCCACTTGCGAGGCCACGTGGTTGACCAGCTCACCGGCCTTGACGCGCCCGGTCAGGTCCTGAGTGACACCGGCAATCAGGCTGACCTTGCCCGCAGCCTTGTCGGCCACGCCAAGAATGATCACGCCAGAGCCGATCTTGTTCTTGAGCTGGTCGAGCATACCGCGAAGATCCTTGCCTGAAACGCCTTCAAGCTCGGTGGCCAGAAGCTTCACGCCGTTTACTTCACGAGCCTGGCTGAGCATGTCGCTACCCGCAGCGCTTGCCAGCTTGGCCTTGAGCTGTTCAAGCTCCTTTTCCAGGCTGCGGTTACGCTCGATCAGCGACTCGACGCGGGTTTCGACCTGCTCGGGTTTGGTCTTGAGACGCTCGCCCAGGCGCTGAACACGCGCTTCCTGCTCACGGAAGTAGGCCAGCGCATTCTCGCCGGTGATCGCCTCGATCCGACGCACGCCGGAGGCAATGCCCACTTCGCTGACCACATGGCAGCAGCCGATGTCGCCGCTTCTGGCCACGTGGGTACCACCACACAGCTCGATAGAGAAGTCGTCGGCACCAATGGTGAGTACGCGCACGTTGTCGGCGTACTTGGCCTCGAACAGCGCCGCTGCCCCCTTGGCCTTGGCCTGTTCCAGGCTCATCTGCTCGACACGGGTCGCCGCGTTGGCCAGGATCTGCTCGTTCACCAGCCGCTCGACCTCTGCCAGCTGCTCGGCGCTCATAGGCTCGAAATGGCTGAAGTCAAACCGCAGGCGCTCGGCATTCACCAGCGAGCCCTTCTGCTGGACGTGATCGCCGAGCACCATGCGCAGCGCCTGGTGCAACAGGTGGGTAGCCGAGTGGTTGCGGATCGTGGCGGCACGCAGGCTCGCATCCACTTCGCCACGCACGTTGGCGCCCACTTCCAGCATCCCTTCCACCATCATGCCCTGGTGAAGGTGATGGCCGCTCTGCTTTTGCGTATCGGTTACCTGGAACCGCCCGCCCTCTATATACAGATAGCCGGTGTCGCCCACCTGGCCACCGGATTCGCCGTAAAACGGCGTGCGGTCCAGCACCACGGTGCCCTTCTGGCCCGCTTCCAGAGCGGCCAGGGCATTGCCTTCGCCATCCACCAGCGCCACGACCTTGGCCTGATCTTCCAGACGCTCGTAGCCGGTAAAGTCAGTGGTGCCGTCAAGCTCGATATTGGCGCTGTAGTCGGCACCAAACTGGCTGGCCGCCCGGGCGCGCTCGCGCTGGGCGTCGAGTTCACGCTGAAAGCCCTCCTCGTCGAGCGTCACGCCGCGCTCACGGCAGACATCGGCGGTCAGGTCGAACGGGAAGCCATAGGTGTCGTAAAGCTTGAACACGGTTTCGCCGGACAGCACCTTGCCATCGAGCTCTTCGAGGGCAGCGTTCAACAGGCCCATGCCATGATCCAGCGTGCGCGCAAACTGCTCTTCTTCCTTCAGCAGCACGCGGGCGATCTGGCCGCGCGCCTCGCGAAGCTCCGGGTAGGCCTCACCCATCTCGGCATCCAGCGCGTCCACCAGGGTATGAAAGAACGGCTTGGTGGCGCCCAGCTTGTGGCCATGACGAATCGCCCGGCGAATGATACGCCGCAATACATAGCCTCGGCCTTCGTTGGAGGGCAGCACACCGTCGGCAATCAAAAAGGAGCACGAACGGATATGGTCGGCAATGACGCGCAGTGATGGGGCGGCAGTATCGCCGTGGCCGGTCGCCTTGGCGGCCGCTTCCAGCAGGTTCTGGAACAGGTCGATCTCGTAGTTGGAGTGAACGCCTTGCATGACCGCGGCGACGCGCTCCAGGCCCATGCCGGTATCGATGGAGGGCTTGGGCAGCGGGTTAAGTGTGCCCTGGGCGTCGCGATCGAACTGCATGAACACCAAATTCCAGATCTCGATATAGCGGTCGCCGTCCTCGTCGGCACTGCCGGGAGGCCCGCCCCATACCTCGGGGCCGTGATCGAAGAAGATTTCCGAGCTGGGGCCGCAGGGGCCGGTATCGCCCATCTGCCAGAAATTGTCTTCGTCCAGGCGGGAGAAGCGCTCGGGGTCGATGCCGACCTCCTCTTTCCAGATGCGCTCGGCTTCATCGTCGCTGATGTGTACCGTGACCCAGAGCTTCTCCTTGGGCAGGCCCAGGGTTTCGGTCAGAAAGCTCCAGGCAAAGCGGATGGCATCGCGCTTGAAATAGTCGCCGAAGCTGAAGTTGCCCAGCATCTCGAAAAAGGTGTGGTGGCGCGCGGTATAGCCGACGTTGTCCAGGTCGTTGTGCTTGCCGCCGGCGCGTACGCAGCGCTGGGCAGAGGTCGCACGTACGTAGGGACGCGGATCACGGCCCAGAAAAACATCCTTGAAAGGCACCATGCCCGCATTGGTGAACAGCAACGTAGGGTCGTTACCTGGCACCAGTGAGCTGGTCGGGACAATGGTATGTCCCTGCTCTTCGAAAAAGGATAAAAAGGCCTTTCTGATCTCTGCGCTTTTCATAGGGTATCCGTAACAAGAAAGCATGATGCCCCAGGGCGCTGTCGCCGCTACCCGCTGGGGTCGCAAAAGCGCCATTATAGCGCAGTTGGCAAATGACTAAAGCGGCAGTTAGCGGCTGAAAGCTCAGGATGAAGGAAGTCACCGAGCCTTAATGGCGGGGAAAGAAGGCGTTACAGACAGGAAAGCGCATAGCGAATCTGTTCGAAATCGAACCCGCGCGCAGCGAGAAAGCGCTCGCGCCGGGCACGCTCTTTAGGGGTGTCCCCCGGGGAAGAGAAGCGGCGTGCCAGGGTATCCCTGGCCAGTTCGAACCAGTCCACATCTTCGCTGGCTTCCACACTGGCAAGCGCTTCGCTCATGGTGTCCTGGTGGATGCCGCGCTGGCGAAGCTCGCCCTTGATGCGGATGATGCCCTGCCCGCGCAGGATACGCGAGCGCACGAAGCTTTCGGCAAAACGAGCGTCGGACTGCAGCCCCTGTTCGGCAACGGCATCGAGGCACTCCTCGATAGCCGCGCTTTCGAAGGCTTTCTGCCTGAGCTTCTGTGCAAGCTCGGCGCGAGAGTACTCGCGCCGGGCCAGCAGCTGTATCACTATCTCGCGTGGCGTTGCATCACGTGAGGTGCCGAACATGGGCGTTACAGCAGATCGTCATCGGCATCGGCGGCGATATCTGCCGCTTGAGCCTCTTCCTTCTTCGGTTCGGCCTTGGCCAGCAGCTGGTCGCGAATCTGGCTTTCGATCTCTTCCATGATCTCGGGATGCTCTTCAAGGTACTGGGCAGCGTTCGCCTTGCCCTGGCCAATCTTGCTGCCCTTGTAGCTGTACCAGGCACCCGCCTTGTCGACCAGATTGCACTGTACGCCGAGGTCTACCACCTCACCGGCATGGTAGATGCCCTTGCCATACAGGATCTGGAACTCGGCCTGACGGAACGGCGGTGCCACCTTGTTCTTGACCACCTTCACGCGGGTCTCGTTACCCGTGACTTCATCACCGGCCTTGACCGAGCCCGTACGGCGAATGTCCAGACGCACGCTCGAGTAGAACTTCAGTGCGTTACCGCCGGTAGTGGTTTCGGGGCTGCCGAACATGACGCCGATCTTCATGCGAATCTGGTTGATGAAGACAACCAGGCAGTTGGCGTTCTTGATGTTACCGGTGATCTTGCGCAGCGCCTGGGACATCAAGCGTGCCTGCAGGCCAACGTGAGAGTCCCCCATCTCGCCTTCGATCTCGGCACGCGGGGTAAGGGCTGCCACGGAGTCGATGATGATGACGTCGACACCGCCGGAGCGAACCAGCATGTCGGTAATCTCGAGCGCCTGCTCGCCGGTGTCCGGCTGGGAGACCAGCAGGTCATCCAGGTTGACACCGAGCTTTTCGGCATAGCTTGGGTCGAGGGCGTGCTCGGCATCCACGAAGGCACACACCTTGCCCTGTTTCTGGGCCTGGGCGATCACCGAGAGCGTCAGGGTGGTCTTGCCCGAGGATTCCGGACCAAAGATTTCCACCACCCGACCAAAGGGCAGACCGCCAATGCCAAGCGCGATATCCAGCCCCAGCGAACCGGTGGATACCGACGGCATGACGACGCGGGGCGCATCGCCCAGGCGCATTACCGTGCCCTTGCCGAACTGGCGATCGATCTGGCTAAGTGCAGCGTTCAACGCTTTCGTACGATTGTCATCCTGAGCCATGCAAACACCCTCATAACAGACTGTATAATTAACCAGTATTATGCCAAAAATTCGTCGCTAAACAAATCCTCAACGCGGTTTTTGACGATTATTTCGCGGCTCGCGCCTCCACCTAGCTATCCAGGCGTGCCACGAGCCCCGCCAGCGCCTCGCGCACGGCCTGTTCACGCACGGCCTGGCGATCACCGGGGAAATGGAAACACTCGGCCTCCTGAACGCTGGCATCGCCCCAGGCAAGCCATACCGTGCCCACCGGCTTCTCCTGCGTGCCACCATCAGGGCCGGCCACGCCACTGGCGGCCACGCCCAGCTGGGCGCCGCTGTCCTGGCAGGCGCCGGCCACCATGGCCTTGACCACGGCTTCACTGACCGCGCCATGCGCTTGTAGTGTAGCCTCTGGCACACCGACCAGCCGCGTTTTTGCCGCGTTGGCGTAAGTGACGTAGCCGGTGGTGAAGTATGCCGAGCTGCCTGGCGTCGACGTGATGGCGCTGGCGATACCACCACCGGTACACGACTCGGCGGTAGTGATTTCCAGGCCACGCTTGCGACAAAGCTTTCCAAGCCGCTGCGCCAACAGGGAAAGATCGAGATTCTTGAGACTGGAAACGCTGGGCGTCATGGCCACTCCTTCATGTAAGATATCAGTCAGCGTAGAATACTGCGTTCAGCTTTCTCAACGAAATTGCTCAGCGAAATTGCGCAACGCATTTGCCCAGGAACATGCCGCAAGCCGAAAGGGCTTGCGCGACGCTCAATCAGGACGCCCATGTCACAGGCCATTCCCGCCAACACGCCGATGATCACCCAGTATCTCAAGATCAAGCGCGAACATCCCGAAGTCCTTCTGTTTTATCGGATGGGCGACTTTTACGAGCTGTTTTTCGATGATGCCAAGCGCGCCGCGGCGCTTTTGGATATCACCCTGACCCAGCGCGGCCAGTCCGGCGGCAAGCCCATTCCCATGGCGGGGGTACCTTACCATAGCGCCGAAGGCTACCTGGCCCGCCTGGTGGCGAGTGGCGAATCGGTCGCCATCTGTGAGCAGATTGGCGACCCGGCCACCAGCAAGGGCCCGGTGGAGCGTCAGGTCGTACGTATCGTCACGCCCGGCACCCTGCACGACGAAGCGCTGCTGGACGCACGACGCGACAACGTGCTGGTATCCCTGGCGCCGGGCAACGATCGCTGGGGGCTCGCCTGGCTCGAGCTCTCCAGCGGACGTTTCAGCGTACTGGAAGTCGAGAGCGAAGCCGAAATGCTGGCCGAGCTGACCCGCCTTTCACCCGCCGAACTGCTGGTGCCGGAAAGCCTTTCACTTCCGGATACGTGGGCACAAAAACGCAGCCTGCGCCGCCAGGGCGAATGGCTGTTCGACCTGGAAAGCGCCAACCGCAGCCTGTGTGACCAGTTCGAGGTCAAGGATCTGCGCGGGTTTGGCTGCGCCCATCTTTCCACGGCGCTGGTGGCTGCCGGTGTGCTGATCGACTATGCCCGGGACACTCAGCGCTCGCGCCTGCCTCACGTTACCGCCCTCAGTGTCGAGAACCGCGATGACGCAGTGGTCATCGATGGTGCCAGCCGTCGCAACCTGGAAATAGACATCAACCTGGGCGGCAGCACGGATAATACCCTTGCCAGCGTACTGGATACCTGTACCACCGCCATGGGCTCGCGCCTTCTCAAACGCTGGCTGAACCGGCCCCTGCGCCAGCGCGACATCGTTCAAGGCCGCCAGGCCGGGGTCGCCCTGCTCGGTCTGGATATGGCGTACCTGGCACTGCGTGAAACGCTCAGCGATGTGGGTGATGTCGAGCGTATTCTTGCCCGGGTCGCCCTCTACAGCGCCCGCCCACGGGATCTGGCGCGTCTGCGCGATGCCTTGAACACGCTGCCTGAACTCGAGCAGTTGCTGGGCGGCATCGAGCACGGCAGCGCACTGGACAACCTGCGTCCGCATATCCGCCCTTACCCCGAGCTTGCCGACACGCTCAGCCGCGCGCTGGTCGAGAACCCGCCCGTGGTGATTCGCGACGGCGGCGTGATTGCCGATGGTTTCGATGCAGAGCTCGACGAGCACCGCGGCATGGCCGAAAATGCCGGCAGCTACCTGGTACAGCTGGAGCTTCGCGAACGCGAACGCACCGGCCTTGCCAACCTGAAGGTCGGCTACAATCGCGTACATGGCTACTTTATCGAGCTGCCACGCGCTCAGGCGCAGCAGGCACCGGCAGACTATATCCGCCGCCAGACGCTGAAAAACGCCGAGCGGTTCATCATTCCCGAGCTCAAGGAGTTCGAGGACAAGGCGCTGTCCGCCAAGTCTCGTGCCCTCACCCGGGAAAAATGGCTGTACGACCGCCTGCTCAGCGAGCTCAACGGGCTGCTTGGCGAGCTTCAGAGCACCTCGCGCGCGCTTGCCGAGCTTGACGTGCTGTGCGCCTTTGCCGAACGCGCCGAAGCACTCAACTGGGTACGCCCCAGGCTGAGTGACGCCACCGGCATCACCATCACTGCCGGGCGCCACCCGGTGGTCGAGCAGGTCAGCGACAAGCCGTTCGTGCCCAACGATGTGATGCTTACACCGCAACAGCACATGCTGGTGATTACCGGTCCCAACATGGGCGGTAAATCGACCTACATGCGCCAGACGGCCCTGATCGCCCTGCTGGCCCACAGCGGCAGCTTCGTGCCTGCCGAGGCCGCCGAGATCGGCCCCATTGATCGCATATTCACCCGGATTGGCTCGTCGGATGACCTGGCGGGAGGACGTTCGACCTTCATGGTCGAGATGACCGAAACCGCCAACATCCTGCACAATGCCACCGAGCACAGCCTGGTGCTGATGGACGAGATCGGCCGGGGCACCAGCACCTTCGACGGACTCTCTCTTGCCTGGGCCAGCGCTGAGCATCTGGCCAAGGCCCGTGCGCTGACCCTGTTTGCCACCCACTACTTTGAAATGACGGCTCTGCCGGAGCAGGCCGAGGGCGTGGCCAATATTCATTTGACCGCCACCGAGCATGGCGACACCATCGTGTTCATGCACCGCATCGAGGCTGGCCCGGCAAGCCAGAGCTACGGCTTGCAGGTCGCCCAGCTGGCCGGGGTGCCTGGCCATGTGATCAAGCGCGCACGGGAAAAACTGATGGCGCTCGAACAGCGCGACGTGGACACCCACCAGGCGCGCCCTGCTGACCATGAGCGCGCGCCCTCCCCCACGGCGCCTCAGCAGAATGATCTGTTTGCCAGCGCCCCGCACCCGGTGCTCGAAGCGCTCGAACGCGCCGATGTGGATGACCTGTCGCCCCGCGAGGCGCTGGCACTGATCTACCAGTGGCGCGATCTGCTGTAGCAGCATCCGGCAGCGATCTGCGGTAATTGGGCCAGAAACGGGGCAAGAGCTTGCCGTGAGGTATGGGCGCTACTAGAATACCGCCCATACTTTTTAGCTTATAAAAAACGGCTGTTTTATAACCATTCACGATTGACCATGACCGGGACGCACCCCCGGTCCCGCAAGAGGGATAGCGCGATGACGTTTGTCGTTACCGAAAACTGCATCCAATGCAAATACACAGACTGTGTAGAGGTTTGCCCGGTCGACTGCTTTTACGAAGGCCCCAACTTCCTGGTGATCCACCCGGACGAGTGCATCGACTGCGCCCTGTGCGAGCCTGAATGCCCGGCAGAGGCGATATTCTCGGAAGACGAGCTGCCAGATGGTCAGGAGCCGTTCATCGAGATCAACGCCGAGCTTTCAGAAGTGTGGCCCAACATTTCCGAAAAGAAGGACGCCCTGCCGGACGCCGAAGAGTGGGATGGCAAGAGCGGCAAGCTCGAGAAGCTGGAGCGCTGAAAACGGCGCAACCACACTCCCAAGAACCAGCGTCCGCGCTGGTTTTTTTCTGTCTTGCCCAACGCCGGTCCCTGAACGCACAAGCGCCCCCAACCGGGGGCGCTTGTGCCTTGCATGAGGTGCCGCTGGCCTAGGCGGTTTTTACCTCGCCCAGCTCGTCGTCGCTGGAGTCGAAGACCGCACTGTCGTGCTGGCCAAGCAGTCGACTGGTCACTGTGCCCGCGGTCATCGAGCCATTGACGTTGATCGCCGTGCGCCCCATGTCGATCAGCGGCTCGATGGAGATCAAAAGCCCGGCGAGTGCAATTGGCAGATCGAGCGTCGAGAGCACGATGATGGCGGCAAAGGTCGCCCCGCCGCCGACACCGGCGATGCCGAAGGAGGCAAGCGTCACTACCAGCACCAGCGTCGCCAGAAACTCGAACGACAGCGGGTCGATCCCCACGGTCGGGGCAATCATCATGGCCAGCATTGCCGGATACAGGCCGGCACAGCCGTTCTGCCCGATGGTGGCGCCAAAGGAGGCGGCAAAGTTGGCAATGGCGGGGGGCACGCCGATGCGGCTTACCTGCGCTTCGATATTCAAGGGAATCGTGGCAGCGCTCGAACGCGAGGTAAAGGCAAAGGTAAGCACCGGCCACACCTTCTGGAAGTAGCGCCGCGGGTTGACCCCGGCGCCCAGCAGGAACAGCGCATGCATGATCAGAATCAGCGTCAGGCCTACGTAAGAAGCCACCACGAAGCCGAGCAGGCCGAGAATGTCGCCTAGATCGGAGGTCGAGACCACCTTGGTCATCAGCGCCATGACACCGTAAGGCGTCAGGCGAATGACCATGCGAACCAGACGCATGATCCACTTCTGCACCAGATCGATGCCCTCGATCAGCTTGTCACCGAGAGCAGGGTTTTCCCGCTTGATCCCCAGCGCCGCCATGCCCAGAAAGGTGGCAAAGATCACGACGCTGATGATGGATGTGGCGCGTGCGCCGGCCAGATCCTGGAACGGATTGGAGGGAATGAACGAAAGCAGCAGCTGCGGCACGGTCAGATCCGCGACCTGTGCGCTGCGCTCGACGATGGCCTGCCCACGCTCGAGCTCGCGAGCGCCCTGTACCAGCCCTTCGGCGGAAAGGCCGAACAGTTGCGTCATGCTGATACCGATGACGGCGGAAATCGCGGTGGTGAGCATCAGCATGGCCAGCACGCCCAGACTGATCTTGCCCAGCGCACTGGCATCGTGCAGCCGGGTTACTGCCGAGAGAATGGTCACCAGTACCAGCGGCATGATGATCATCTTCAGCAGTTGAACATAGCCACCGCCGACCAGATTGACCCAATCGATGGTGCCTTCGAGCACCGCTGAATCCGCAAACAGCCACTGCAGCAGCGCGCCCAGGCCAACACCGGCCACAAGCCCCACCAGCACTACCTTCGAAAGGCTTGCGCCGCTTCGCTGCCAGCGCGCCAGCAGCGCGATGGCCAGCGCAAAGATCAACACATTGATCGTAACCAACCCAAGCATATTTACTGTCTCCCTTAACTAAAAAAACGGCACATCAAAGATGTACCGCTGTCGTCAGCCTGGCGTAAACCTAGCCTGCTAACGCTTGCGCGCCATGGTAAGTAATAGCAGCGAGGAATAAAAATGTATTTTACTTATAACCTAATAATATTTTTATAAGCCTCTGCTTTTCAGGCATAAAAAAAGGCGGCCCGTAGGCCGCCCGCTCCAAGCACTTCCTCTGACCACTCCCTGTGTCAAACTCCTCAGGCAACTTCCCTACCAAGGCTCACGTCAATGTGGCACCCGGCGCACCTGCCTACACCCCGTTGCATTGCATCCTGTCTAAAGCATCCCTGCCTCCCCTGTCCTGTGTGCATTGTGGCAGATACCGGCATCTTCTCAAGGCGTGCAAAATGCAAAAAAGCGAGCCCGGGGGCTCGCTTTTTTTAGAAAAACGAAATAAAAATCAAAAACTTAAAGTTTAACTAATCTAAAATTTCGTTATTTCTTACCCCAAACCGAGCGATTTTCGTCGGTATTTGTAAGAAATGTCTTACAAATTTTTGAGATATCTCTTACAAAGGGATCAATAAAGACGCGTTACTGGCCCTTGATCGCCTGACGTCCCGGGTAGGCAACCTCGCCTAGTTCCGCCTCGATCACCAGCAGGCGGTTGTACTTGGCAACCCGGTCGGAGCGGCACAGCGAGCCTGTCTTGATCTGGCCGGCACAGGTGCCCACCGCCAGGTCGGCAATGGTGGTATCTTCGGTTTCGCCCGAACGGTGCGAGATGACCGCGGTGAAGCCGGCGTCCTGAGCCATCTTGATCGCGTCCAGGGTTTCCGACAGCGAGCCGATCTGGTTGAACTTGATCAGAATGGAGTTGCCGATCTTCTCATCGATACCGCGCTTGAGGATTTTGGTGTTGGTCACGAACAGATCGTCGCCCACCAGTTGCACCTTGTCGCCGAGCTTGTCGGTGAGCGCCTTCCAGCCGTCCCAGTCGGACTCGTCCATGCCGTCTTCGATGGAGACGATCGGATACTCGTCGCACAGGCCCGCGAGGTAATCGGCAAAGCCCTGAGCGTCGTATGTCTTGCCTTCGCCGGACAGGCTGTACTGGCCATCCTTGTAGAACTCGGAAGACGCACAGTCGAGCGCCAGGGTAATATCCTGGCCCAGCGTATAGCCGGCATCCGCTACGGCCTGCTTGATGACCGCCAGGGCATCGGCGTTGGACGCCAGATCCGGCGCGAAGCCGCCTTCATCGCCAACGGCTGTCGATAGCCCCTTGGCAGAAAGGACCTTTTTCAGCGCGTGGAAAACTTCCGCGCCCATGCGCAGGCCTTCACGGAAATTCTTGGCACCCACCGGCTGCACCATGAATTCCTGGATATCCACGTTGTTGTCGGCGTGCTCGCCGCCATTGATGATGTTCATCATGGGCACCGGCATGCTGTATTGGCCCGGCTGGCCGTAAAGCTCGGCAATGTGCGCGTAAAGCGGCACCCCCTTGGCGTTGGCAGCGGCCTTGGCCGCGGCCAGAGAGACTGCCAGAATGGCATTGGCGCCCAGGTTCGCCTTGTTCTCGGTGGCGTCGAGAGCCAGCATGGCATCATCCAGGCCACGCTGGTCACGTGCATCCATTCCCAGCAGCGCATCACGGATCTTGCCATTGACCGCATCAACCGCCTTCAGGACACCCTTGCCAAGGTAGCGCGCCTTGTCGCCGTCACGCAGCTCGAGCGCCTCGCGTGAACCGGTGGAAGCACCGCTTGGCGCGCAGGCCTCGCCTACTGCCCCGCTCTCGAGGCACACGCGCGCCTGTACCGTCGGGTTACCGCGCGAATCGAGTACTTCCAGTGCACTGATATCTACAATTTTGGTCATGGCAGTGTCCTTGGTTGTCGGTCTAATAGAAGATTGAGTGCCGCTAGGATGGCCGCGATCAGTTGATGGTCAGCGGCGCGAAATTCTTCACCAGTGAATCCAGTTGGGAAAGTTGGGTCAAGAACGGCTCGAGCTGGTCAAGCGGTAGTGCACAAGGGCCATCGCACTTGGCGTTGTCCGGGTCCGGGTGGGCTTCCAGAAAGAGCCCCGCAAGCCCTACGGCCACCCCTGCCCGGGCAAGCTCCGCCACCTGGGCACGGCGGCCATCGGCACTGTCGGCCCGCCCGCCTGGGCGCTGAAGCGCGTGGGTGACATCGAAAAACAGCGGGTAGCCGGTCTGCTTCATGTCGCCAAAGCCGAGCATGTCCACGACCAGGTTGTTGTAGCCGAAGCTCGAACCGCGCTCGCAGAGCATCAGGCGGTCGTTACCCGCCTCCTGAAACTTCTGGATGATATGGCGCATCTCGTGCGGGGCGAGAAACTGCGGCTTCTTGATATTGATTGCCGCCCCCGTCTTGGCCATTGCCACGACCAGATCCGTCTGGCGGGCCAGAAAGGCGGGCAACTGGATGATGTCGGCCACTTCTGCCGCCGGTGCCGCCTGCCAGGGCTCGTGAACGTCGGTGATGACCGGCACCCCGTGACGCGACTTGATATCGGCCAGCATCTGCAGGCCCTTCTCGATGCCAGGGCCGCGGTAGGAGTTGATGGAGCTGCGGTTGGCCTTGTCGAAGCTCGCCTTGTACACGTAAGGCATGCCGAGCTTTTT
Organism: Vreelandella aquamarina; assembly: GCF_020075495.1. Taxonomy (GTDB): domain Bacteria; phylum Pseudomonadota; class Gammaproteobacteria; order Pseudomonadales; family Halomonadaceae; genus Vreelandella; species Vreelandella aquamarina_A. Next base: position 259,210 of record NZ_JABYQT010000003.1, on the reverse strand, counting down.
TGTCACCTCGACATAGGCACTGGCCACCTCACCGGCAAGCTCGGCGGACTCCAGCACGTTCATGCCGCCAAGCAGCATCAGCGGCAAAGAATTGCCGGCGGTTAAGCCGGCAATGGTGACATGACGCTCTTGGCAAGGTACTTGAGACGGTGCTTGAGACAGCACTTGAGACGGTGCTTGAGAAGCCATCGGCTCTCCCCTTATTCCTGAGGTGACGCGTGGGCTCGGGCGCGTGCCGCCTTGTGCTCGAGCGCGGCGTTGACGAAGCCCGAGAAGAGCGGGTGTCCGTCACGCGGAGTAGAGGTAAATTCCGGGTGGAACTGACACGCCACGTACCAGGGGTGGTCGGCAAGTTCGATCATCTCGACCAGCGACTGATCCACACTCTTGCCCGAGATTACAAGGCCCGCCTGCTCCAGCTCGTCGATGAACTGGTTGTTCACCTCGAAGCGGTGACGGTGACGCTCGACGATTTCATCAGAGCCGTAGGCTTCGCGCGCCTTGCTGCCGGACTTCAGGTGGCACAGCTGGCCGCCAAGACGCATGGTGCCGCCCAGATCGGATGCCGCATCGCGCAGCTCGATCTTGCCTTCCTTGTTGATCCATTCGGTAATCAGGCCGACCACCGGGTGCTGTGTATCGTGGGTAAACTCGGTGGAGTTGGCATCTTTCCAGCCGGCCACGTTACGCGCAAACTCGATCACCGCCACCTGCATCCCGAGGCAAATGCCGAGATAAGGCACGTTGTTTTCGCGGGCGAACTGGGCGGTGAGAATCTTGCCTTCCACGCCGCGCTCGCCAAAGCCGCCGGGGACCAGAATGGCGTCTTTACCCGCCAGGCGCTCGGTGCCGTGGCGCTCGATGTCCTCGGAGTCGATATAGTCGACGTTGACCTTGATGCGCCCCTGGATACCGGCGTGAATCAGGGCTTCGTTGAGCGACTTGTAGGCATCCAGCAGCTCCATGTACTTGCCGACCATGGCGATGCTCACCGACTTCAGCGGGTTGAGCTTGGAGTCCAGCACCTTCACCCATTCGGCAAGATCTGCGGGCGCGGCATCAAGGCGCAGCTTGTCGCAGACGATGTCGTCCAGGCCATGCTCGTGAAGCATCAGCGGAATGCGATAGATGGTGTCGGCATCCTGAAGCGGCACCACCGCACGCTCTTCGACGTTGGTGAACAGGGCGATCTTGCGCCGCTCGCTCTCTTCGAGCTCGACTTCGCTGCGGCAGATCAGGATATCCGGCTGGATACCGATCGAGCGCAGCTCCTTGACGCTGTGCTGGGTAGGCTTGGTCTTGGTCTCGCCCGCCGTCTTGATGTAAGGCACTAGCGTCAGGTGCATGAACAGCGCGCGGTTGGCGCCCAGCTCGCTTCTGATCTGGCGGATCGATTCCAGAAACGGCAGCGATTCGATATCGCCCACGGTACCGCCAATTTCCACCAGCGCCACATCGAAGCCTTCGCCGCCGGCGTAGACGCGCTGCTTGATTTCATCGGTGATGTGCGGAATCACCTGCACCGTGCCGCCCAGGTAGTCGCCGCGGCGCTCCTTGCGCAGCACGTGCTCGTAGACCCGGCCGGTGGTGAAGTTGTTGCCCTGGGTCATCTTGGTACGAATGAAGCGCTCGTAGTGGCCAAGGTCCAGGTCGGTTTCGGCGCCATCCTCGGTGACGAACACCTCGCCGTGCTGGAAAGGGCTCATGGTGCCCGGGTCCACGTTGATGTACGGGTCGAGCTTGAGCATGGTGACCTTGAGACCGCGGGCCTCGAGAATCGCCGCCAGCGAGGCCGACGCGATGCCCTTGCCAAGAGAGGACACAACGCCGCCGGTCACGAAGATATATCGTGTCATGGAAAACCTGTCGAAACGTGATCAAAAGGCGTAGCAGAAAGCCACACCAGGATGGGACGACAGAATAGCAGACTACGCCTTGCGGCTCAATTTGAACTGCCACGCCGTTGTCTCGACGTACACTGAGCAAGCGGCTGCCCCGGCATCAGGCCGTTGCCGGGGCAGACCTGGGCGCTGAACGAATCAGACGCCCAGGTAGTTCATGATGCCTTCTGCTGCCTGGCGGCCTTCGTGAATCGCCGTGACCACGAGATCCGAGCCGCGCACCATGTCGCCGCCGGCAAAGATCTTCTCGTTGCTGGTCTGAAAGGCGTACTGGCCGTGCTCGGGGGCTTTCACCAGCTCACGCTCGTCCAGATCGATTCGCGAGCCTTCGAACCATGGCGCCGGGCTTGCCTGGAAGCCAAAGGCCACCACCACCGCATCGGCGGGAATGATCTCTTCGGAACCGGGCACCACTTCCGGGCGCTGGCGCCCCTTTTCGTCGGGCTCGCCCAGGCGCGTGCGCACGACTTTCACGCCCTCGACCTTATCATCGCCCACCACCGCCACCGGCTGGCGGTTGAACAAGAACTCGACGCCCTCTTCACGCGCGTTGGCTACTTCGCGGCGCGAACCGGGCATGTTGCCCTCATCACGACGATAGGCGCAGGTCACGCTCGCCGCGTGCTGACGAATGGAGGTACGGTTGCAGTCCATGGCCGTATCGCCACCGCCGAGCACGACCACGCGCTTGCCTTCCATGGAGATATAGTCGCTTGGGTCCTTCTCGAAACCCAGGCGGCGGTTGACGTTGGCAATCAGGAAATCGAGCGCCTTGTAGACACCGGGCAGGTCTTCACCGGGGAAGCCGCCCTGCATGTACTTGTAGGTGCCCATGCCCAGAAAGACCGCGTCATACTCCTGAAGCAGGGTGTCGAACTCGATATCGGTACCGATTTCGGTATTCAGCCGGAACTCGACGCCCATCTCCTCGAATACCGCGCGGCGACGCTCCATGACACTCTTCTCGAGCTTGAACTCCGGGATCCCGAAGGTCAAAAGCCCGCCAATTTCCGGATACTTGTCAAACACCACGGGCTTGACGCCGTTGCGCGCCAGGATATCGGCGCAGCCCAGTCCTGCCGGGCCTGCACCTACGATGGCGACTTTCTTGTCGGTCCATACCACCTTGGACATGTCCGGGCGCCAGCCCATGGCAAAGGCGGTATCGGTGATGTACTTCTCGACCGAGCCGATGGTCACCGCCCCGAAGCCGTCATTGAGCGTACAGTCGCCCTCGCACAGACGGTCCTGCGGGCAGACGCGTCCGCACACTTCCGGCAGCGAATTGGTCTTGTGGGAAAGCTCGGCGGCTTCGATGATGTTGCCTTCCACCACCAGCTGCAGCCAGTTGGGAATGTAGTTGTGAACCGGGCACTTCCATTCGCAGTAGGGATTGCCGCAGTGCAGGCAGCGGTGCGCCTGGCTTGCCGCCTCCGTGGGTTTGAAGGGCTCGTAGATCTCGGCAAATTCCTTGGCACGAGTATGGGCTGGCTTCTTCTGCGGGTCCATGCGCCCCACATCGACGAACTGGAAGTCGTTGTTCAAACGGTTAGCCATGTCTTTTCTCCTCTCAGCGTAGGGTCACGGGCGGTTATTGCGGCTGACGCCGAGATTGATCCAGAAGACTGCCAAGGCTTGCCGCTTTTGGCTTCACCAGCCAGAAGTGACGCAGGTAGTCGCCGAAATCTTCCAAAATGGCCGCCCCGCGGCTGGAACCGGTCTCTTCCACGTAAGTGGTAAGCAGCTCGCGAAGGTGGCGGCGATACGCCTCCATGGCTTCGGTACTGACGCGATGAATCTCGACCAGCTCGTGGTTGTACTTGTCCACGAAGGTGCGATCTTCATCCAGCACATAGGCAAACCCGCCGGTCATGCCCGCGCCAAAGTTGACCCCTGTTTCGCCCAGAACGCACACCAGGCCGCCGGTCATGTATTCGCAGCAGTGATCGCCTGCGCCTTCGATGACCGCCGTGGCCCCGGAGTTGCGCACCGCGAAGCGCTCGCCGGCGGTGCCTGCCGCCATCAGTGTGCCGCCGGTGGCGCCATACAGGCAGGTGTTGCCGATGATGGCCGTCTTGTGGCTCTCGAACTGGCTGCTCTTCGGCGGAACGATCACGATGCTGCCGCCGTTCATGCCCTTGCCCACGTAGTCGTTGGCATCGCCTTCGAGATACAGGTTCAGGCCACGGGCATTCCACACGCCGAAGCTCTGCCCGGCCACCCCGGTAAAGCGCGCGGTGACCGGCGCGCTCTCAAGGCCCTCTTCGCCGTAGCGCTTGGCGATGGCACCGGAGGAGAGCGCGCCCACGCTGCGGTCGCAGTTGGTGATGGTAAAGCTGAAATCGCCACCGGACCGGTTCTCGATGGCCTCCTTCAAGGCCGCCAGCACTTCCTGGTTCTTGGCGCCCGGGTCGTGGGGCACGTTGCGGCTCACGGTGCAGAACTGCGGTGCATCCGCCGGCACGAAGTCGTTGGCCAGCAGCGGCATCAGATCCAGCTTGCCCTGGCTCTGCGTCTTGCCCTCGAGCACGTCCAGCAGGTCGGTACGCCCGATCAGGTCGGTCAGTTGGCGCACGCCCAGCAGGGCCATCAACTCGCGCACTTCTTCGGCGATGAAGCGGAAGTAGTTCTTGACCATGTCCACGGTGCCGCGGAAGTGCTCGCCGCGCAGGAAGTCATCTTGCGTGGCCACACCGGTGGCGCAGTTGTTGAGGTGACAGATGCGCAGAAACTTGCAGCCCAGCGCGACCATCGGCGCGGTGCCAAAGCCAAAGCTTTCCGCGCCCAGGATCGCCGCCTTGATGACGTCGAGCCCGGTTTTCAGGCCGCCATCGGTCTGCAGGCGAATCTTGTCGCGCAGGCCGTTGATACGCAGTGCCTGATGTACCTCGGGCAGGCCCAGCTCCCAGGGGGAGCCCGCGTGCTTGATGGAGGTCAAGGGGCTTGCCGCGGTGCCGCCGTCGTAACCGGAGACGGTGATCAGGTCGGCATAGGCCTTGGCAACACCGGTGGCGATGGTGCCGATACCCGGTTCGGAAACCAGCTTGACCGATACCTGCGCATCCGGGTTGACCTGCTTGAGATCGAAGATCAACTGAGCCAGGTCTTCAATCGAGTAGATATCGTGGTGCGGCGGCGGTGAAATCAGCGTGACGCCAGGCACTGCATAGCGCAGACGGGCAATCAGCGCATTCACCTTGCCACCGGGCAGTTGACCGCCTTCGCCGGGCTTGGCGCCTTGGGCCACCTTGATCTGCAGCACTTCGGCATTGACCAGGTAAGCCGGCGTGACACCGAAGCGGCCCGAGGCGATCTGCTTGATCTTGGAGCTGCGAATGGTGCCGTAACGGGCCGGGTCTTCGCCGCCCTCGCCGGAGTTGGAGCGTCCGCCGGCCTCGTTCATGGCCTGGGCCAGCGCTTCATGCGCCTCCGGCGACAGCGCGCCGAGCGACATGCCGGCGCTGTCGAAACGCGGCAGCAACGCTTCGACCGGCTCTACCTCCTCCAGCGCGATCGGCGTTTCGGCAGGCTTGAGAACCAGAAGGTCGCGAATGGTGGCTACAGGACGCTCGTTGACCAGCTGAGCAAATCGCTTCCACTTGGCGTAGCTGCCCTCCTGCACGGCGGCCTGGAGTGCCTTGACCACATCGGGGTTGTAGGCGTGATACTCATGGCCATGCACGTACTTGAGCATGCCGCCCTGGGAAATACCCTTGCGGGGTATCCACGCATCCTTCGCAATCAGCTCCTGCTGCATCTGCAGCTCACTAAAGCCCGCCCCCTGGATGCGTGACGCCATGCCCACAAAGCAGGTGTCCATGACCTCATCGGCGAGACCGACCGCCTCGAACAGCATCGAGCCGCGATAGGAGGCAAGCGTTGAGATACCCATCTTGGAGAGGATCTTGAACAGCCCTTTCTGCAGCCCCTTGCGATAGTTCTCGCGACCATCGGCCGGGTTGCCGGTCAGCTCACCCACGCGGTGCATGTCCGCCATGACCTGATAGGCAAGCCACGGATAGACGGCGGTGGCGCCCACGCCGAACAGCACGGCCATCTGGTGGGCGTCTCGGGCGTAGCCGGTTTCCACGATGATGTTGGCGTTCGGGCGCAGCGTCAGACGACCCAGATGGGTGTGCACCGCGCCCACGGCCAGCGCCGCCTGAATGGGAATCTGCCCCTTGGGCAGATCGGCATCGGTCAGCACCAGAATCACCTTGCCCGCCTTGACCTGACTCTCGGCTTCCTGGCAAAGCGCGCTCAGCGCCTGCTTGAGACTCTGCTGCTCCGGGTCGTAACCCATTACCAGCGTATGGCTGGCAAAGGCCGGGTCGTCCTGGCTGACCAGCGCGGTAAACTTGCGCGGCGAGAGGACGGGCGTGGTCAGAATCAGGCGATGCGCGTGTTCCGGCGTTGCCTTGAACACGTTGAGCTCCGCCCCGCAGCAGGTTTCCAGCGACATCACGATCGCTTCGCGCAGCGGATCGATCGGCGGGTTGGTGACCTGGGCAAACTTCTGGCGGAAGAAATCGGTCAACAGACGCGGACGGCTTGAAAGCACCGCCATCGGCGTGTCATCGCCCATCGAGCCTACCGCCTCCTGGCCGCTTTCCGCGAGCGGGCGCAGCACCTGGTCACGCTCTTCGAACGTTACCTGGAACATCTTCTGCTGCACGTTGAGTGCGTCGGTGTCCATGGACTGAAAGCGTGCAAGCTCGGTGAGCGCCGACTCGAGGTAGTTGGCTTCCTGCTTGAGCCAGCGCTTGTAGGGGTAGGCGGACTTCAGACGGTCGTCGATATCCTGGGTATGCAGCACTTCGCCGGTCTGGGTGTCGACGGCCAGCATTTGCCCCGGGCCGACGCGGCCCTTGGCCACCACGTCTTCGGGCTTGTAGCCGTAGGTGCCCACTTCCGAGGCAAGCGTAATATAGCCATTTTTGGTGATCACCCAGCGCGCCGGACGCAGGCCGTTGCGGTCGAGCATGCACACCGCCTGGCGGCCGTCGGTCATGACCACGCCGGCAGGGCCGTCCCAGGGCTCCATGTGCATGGAGTTGTATTCGTAGAAGGCGCGAAGCTCCGCGTCCATGGTCTCGACGTTCTGCCAGGCCGGCGGCACCATCATGCGCACGGCGCGGTGCAGCTCCATACCGCCGGTCAACAGCACTTCGAGCATGTTGTCCATGCTCGAGGAGTCGGAGCCGGTGGTATTGACGATCTCGTCGAGCTTGTCGATATCCGGCAGGCGCTCGCTTACGAAGTTGGCCTTCCTCGAGTTGGCCCAACCGCGGTTGGCCTCGATGGTGTTGATCTCGCCGTTGTGCGCCAGCAGGCGAAACGGCTGGGCCAGCGGCCAGCGCGGCGCGGTATTGGTCGAGAAGCGCTGGTGAAACACGCAGATCGCGGTTTCCAGACGCGGATCGTTCAGGTCCTTGTAAAAGGCCGGCAGGTCTTCCGGCATCACCAGACCCTTATAGGAGACGACTTCCGAGGAGAGCGAAGCCACGTAGAAGTCTTCTTCGCGCTTCAGCGCCTGCTCGGCATAGCGGCGAGCCATGAAGAGATCCACGGTGAACTGCTCGCTGTCACCGGGCTCGACAAAAATCTGCTCGATACGCGGCAGGCAATCGAGCGCCATGGGGCCACAAACGCTCGAATCGGTGGGCACCACCCGCCAGCCCGCCACCTGCAGGCCGCGCGCGCTCAGCTCGCGCTCGACGGTGTCACGCGCCTCGGCGGCCCGGGCATCATCGTTGGGCAGGAACACGACGCCCACCGCGAACTGCTCGCCAAGCGCAGCACCCAACGCTTGCTGGGCCGCTTCGCGCATGAACTGGACAGGCATCTTGAGCAGCAGTCCGCAACCATCCCCGGTCTTGCCGTCGGCGGCGATACCGCCGCGGTGGGTCATGCAGGTGAGCGACTCAATAGCCGTTTTCAGCAGATCATGGCTGGCCTGCCCTTCCATATGAGCGATAAGGCCAAAGCCGCAGTTATCGCGAAACTCGCCGGGCTGATGAAGACCTCTATTCATGGGCGTGCCTCTAGTCAAGGTGTTTTATTGACAGCGTTCTTATGGTTTAATAACAGGTTTTTCTTTTTTTATGGCCTTTTTAGCCTGTCAGGAATAGGGCGCTAGCCCGGCCCGCTGCCGTAGTAAAATGGTTGCTCAGCATAGCGATTCGCCCACCTGTCGCGCAATCACCTGGCCCACCACACTGCCAGAAACCCTTTTCAAATCCAGCATTTGCATCACCCGGCCTGATAAAAAAGACATACAGTTCAAGCACTTGCATAGTGATAAAACGCTATTTCAACGAAAACACAAGAGAATTAAACTTTAGTCTAATGATGCCTGAAATCCCCATGCCGATAGCGCATAAGTCATGCTGATTACATCATGATCAATTATCTAACACTGTTCTAAAAACGAAAAAACCCGCCGGAAGGCGGGTTTCATGCAAGCAGGCTGATCTTGCAAGCGGGTTACGTGCGCGGGTAGCTATCGATAAGCTCACGCAGCAAGGTGTCGGGTGTCGTGTCATCGATGCAGGCATCGCCAATCGCGCCAAGCAGTATCAGGCGCAGCCGAGCATCCAGGTTCTTCTTGTCCAGGCGCATGCGCGAAAGAAAGTCATCGCTGTTCATGCCTGCCGGAGCCGCCAGCGGAAGCCCGGCACTTTCGATCACCGCGCGGGCGCGGTTCAGATCGGCGGTACTGATAAAGCCCAGTCGCTCGGAGAGCGTTGCCGCCATGGCCATCCCGGCGCCCACTGCTTCACCATGCAGCCAGTTGCCGTACCCCTGGTGCGCCTCGATGGCGTGGCCAAAGGTATGCCCCAGGTTCAAAAGCGCGCGCACCCCCTGCTCGGTTTCATCGTCGGCGACAATATCCGCCTTGATCTGGCAACTACGCGCGATGGCGTCGATCACGGCCTCAGGGCTTATCTGCCGCAGTGCCGCCATGTTCTCTTCAAGCCAACTCAAAAACGTCTCGTCGCGTATCAGCCCATACTTGATCACCTCGGCAAGGCCTGCCGACAGCTCGCGGTCCGGCAGCGTGGCAAGCGTTGCGATATCGATCACCACCGCCCGGGGCTGCCAGAACGCGCCGATCATGTTCTTGCCCAGCGGGTGATTCACACCCGTCTTGCCGCCGACGGAGGAGTCGACCTGGGAAAGCAGCGTCGTAGGCACTTGAATAAAGGCCACGCCACGCTGATAGGAGGCGGCGGCATAGCCAACCATATCGCCGATGACACCACCACCCAACGCGACCAGCGTACAGCGCCGGTTGAAGCCCGCTTCCAGCAGGGCATCCCAGATGCGCCCGACCTGCTCGATACTCTTGTACTGCTCGCCGTCCGGCAGCACCACGGTGCGTACGTCGAACTCATCAGGCAAGGTAGCGCACAGCGCCTCCAGATAAAGCGGGGCGATGGTTTCGTTGGTGACGACCATGACCTGCTTGCCCGCCAGATAGGGCACGAGCGCCTGCGGGTCGCTCAAGAGGCCGGTGCCAATATGGATCGGATAACTACGGTCGCCCAGCGCTACATCGAGCGTACGCTGGGCCGTGGCGGGTCGAGTCATGGAGATACCTTTGAGTTGGGCGCATCGACGCTTTCCAGCGGGTCGATCAGCCGGTGTACCCGACGCAGGATTTCGTTGACCACGGCGCGCGGACTGCGGCGGTCGGTGCGTACGGTAATATCGGACGTGGCGCGGTAGAGCGGGTCGCGGGCGGCAAACATGTCGTTCAGCACCTGCTCGCGGTTGGCGCACTGCAGAAGCGGCCGGTTGCGATCCTTCGCCGTGCGCTTGAGCTGCTGGTCCACGGTGGTCATCAGATAGATGACCGTGCCGCGCTCGCGCAGCGCCCGGCGGTTCTCTTCACGCAGCACTGCCCCGCCGCCGGTAGCCACCACGACGCTTGAAAGACGGGTTAGCTCGTCGATCATCTGGATTTCGCGCTGACGAAAGCCGCCCTCGCCCTCTACATCGAATATCCAGGGAATGTCCGCACCGCAGCGGTCCTGAATGGCGTGGTCGCTGTCATAAAACGTGCGCGCAAGCTCACCTGCCAGCAGGCGGCCTATCGTGCTTTTACCAGCCCCCATGGGGCCGATCAGAAAAAGGTTGGGTAAATCCTGCATCAGCGAACCGCCAAGCCGTCGTCAAGTAGTCGTGGAGTGATAAAGACTAACAACTCTACCTTCTCATTGCTCTCTTCGGTATACCGAAACAGCTGTCCAAGCCAAGGAATATCACCCAGAAACGGTGTTTTGGCCATCTGACTGAGCTGTTCGGTGGTCAAGATGCCGCCGAGCACCACCGTCTGGCCGTTGTCCACCAGCACCTGGGTCTCGATCTGGTTGGTGTCGATAGGCGGCTCACCGCCGAACCCGGACTCCCGAAAGCTGTCATTGGTGATCATCAGATCCATGATGATACGGTTATCCGGCGTAATCTGCGGTGTTACTTCAAGTGACAGCTCCGCCTCCTTGAACTGTGTGTCCGGATTGCCCTGTACGTCCACGCTTTGAAACGCCCGCTCCTCCCCCTGGCGAATGATTGCCGTGCGCTGGTTGGCGGTGATGACACGAGGCTGCGAAATGGTCTGGCTCTTGCCTTCACTTTCCAGCGCCCGAAGCTCCAGGTCGAGCAGGATGTCGCCTGACAGATAGCCAAAGCTGAAACCGGTGCTCGCCCCGGAAGACGAGCCCAGATCGACGGCCAGCCCGCCGCGCGCCCTGTTCAAGCCAGCCGGGTTGATATTGCGCGGGCCGAAGTTGCCGTTCTCCGCTGCCTGAAAGCCACGCGTACTGGAAGCCCCCCAGTTGACGCCAAGCTCCCGCGAGGCAGTATCCCGGGCAATCACGATGCGCGCCTCGATCTGTACCTGTCGCACCGGCACGTCCAGGCGCTCGAGGGTGCGCTTGATACGTGCTACCTGCTCGGCGGTATCCTGAATCAGCAGTGCATTGGTTCTAGGGTCCACGCTGATTCTTCCGCGCTCGGTCAATAGCCCAAAGCCATCTCCACCGCGCACCAGTGGCGCCAGCTCCTCGGCGCGCGCGTATTTGATCTCGATCAGTTCGTTCACCAGCGGCGCAAGCGCCTGGGGCTGACCCAGGGTATCGGCTTCTTGACGTTCGAGCCCGGCAAGCTCCCCCGCCGGGGCCACCAGAATCACGTTGTCATGCTCACGGCTGGCAAGCCCCTGGGTCTGCAGAATCAGCGCAAGCGCCTGGTCCCAGGGCACTTCGTTCAGGTTCAAGGTAATCCGTCCGGTCACGCTGTCGCTGGCAATCAGGTTCATGCCGGTAAATTCGGCCAGCCTTGCCAGCACGGCACGTATTTCCATGTCCTGCACGTTCAGGCTCAGCTTCTCGCCATTGAACCGCGCCGGCTCGGCAGCCTCTATCGACGAGCGAGGGCCTTGACCGGACGGACGCCGGGACAGCGCCGAAGAGGACTCACGCAGAGTAACCTGCAACTGGTCGCCCACTCTCTGCGTGGTGTAGTCCAAGGGCCTGGTCAGCCCCACGACCAGCCGGGTGCGACCACCCCCTTCCAGCACGCTGATACGCCCGACGCCCGCCTGCCCCACGCCGATATGCCGCTGGCCCAGGCCGTTTTGAGTATTGGCCAGATCCAGCATCAATTGCGGCGGGTCCTGAAGACGATGACTCTGGAGCGCCGCCACTTCACCGCTGAACTGAAGATCCAGCCTGACCTCATTATCGCTCTGCCGGTGCACATCGAGCGCGGTGAGCACTGAGGCCATGGCCGCGCAAGGCATCAGCAGCAAAACCACCAGCGTTACTCGCTTCATCAATACAGCCATGGTGGACTCCGTTACATTGAGGGGGTGCGGCGTGGCGCGTCCAAAGAGAGCGACACTCGCTGCGTCTCTTCCGTTACCGAACCAGGCTGGGTAATGTGCACCGCCTGCGCGGTTATTTCTTCAATGCGCCCCTTTTCACTACCGATGTAGCCACCTTCATGGGCGCTCACTACCTGTCCGTCCGGCATCTCGATCAAGGCAACGCGTTGCCCGCCCATGGCCAGCGTGCCCACCAGCCGCAGCTCGGCAAGCGGGAAATCTTCCAGCGGTTCGGGCGTGCGTGCAGGATCCGGGATTTCCGTTGGTCCCGCTGTCATGTCCGCAGGCTGGAAAGGGCTCGGGGCTTTGGCATAGCGATATACGGGCGTGGCAACCGCCGGCAGCGGCTCGACGGCTTCGGACGCGTAGGGTCCCGCCTTTTCGCGCAACGCGGCCAACGTGGCGTCCAACTGGTCGAGCTCGGGCTCGCCGCAGCCTGACAGACCAACCGTCAGTACGCTGACTACCGCCAACCCCACCCTCATGGCGACACCGCTGCCGGTGACAGGTCGTCATGCTCGCCTGGCTCTTTCACGTCATAGGCGCGAGCCGTCAAAGTCAACCGCAGGCTGGCGCCTGGCGATGCACTGGGTTCGAGGGTAAACGCATGGAGGCTGAGCAACTGGGGCAAGCGGCTGATATCGGCAACGAACTCGGCAATGTCGTGATAGCCGCCCAGCACCTCGATCTTTAGAGGGTATTCGGTATGAAAGGCGTGGCTGACACTCGGTGGCTGGTGCAGGGCATCGACCGCGAGGTGATTCGCTTCGGCAGCGTGCACAAGACTTTCCACCAGGGCAGGCATGCCTGCAAGAGGCGTCAGCAGGCCACGCACCTGGGTCATTTGAGCGTCAAGCGCCGCCCTGTGCGCACGCGCCTGGCCAAGCAGCCCTGCGGCGTGCACGCTACTGCGGTAATCGTTGAGCAAGCGCGCCTCTTCTCTCTGGGCCCCCTTCAGGGCCGAGCGGTCGTCATTTGCCCACCACCCGCCGACAAGCGCCAGCGCGACAATGAACACCAGCACGCCGCCCAGCACCTTTATCGACCAGGGCCAGTTGCCCGCCTCACCAAGGTCCAGCTCCCGCCAGTCAAGCGCCTGCAAGCGTTGCCACTCCTTTTGCCATTGCGGCCTCATGGCGCCTCCTGTTCATCAGAGCGCGGCGGGGTGATCTCGAAACTGACGTAGCGCTGGCCGTGCTGTCCGCGGTCAATAGCGGTGCGTATCGGCTCCTCGAGTCCTGGCCGCCGCGCCAGGCGGTGCAGATGCTCGGCCACCTGATTTTCGCTCTTTGCTGCCACCGTGGCACTGAGCTTGCCATGGCGGCGCTCGAGGCGTTGATAGGTCACGCCTACTACCTGGCTTGCCGCCAGGTCATTGAACAGGTGAAGCGTCTGGGGGCGCGCCTCAATCAGACGCCTGAACAGGCCCAGCTGTCGCTCGAGCCGCGCAATCGCCTGGTGATGGCGCTCGGCTTCGTCGATTTCCTGTTCGAAGAGCGCTATCTGGCTCGTGAGGTGAGCGTTGCGCGCCTGCTGGTTGGCAAGCATGTGCTGATAGGCATGGACCATCACCCCGCCGACCGCCGCTCCCAGGGCACCGACCAGCAGCATGCTGCAATAGAAATGGCGCGTGCGCTGCCTGCGCCGCGCTTCGCGCCAGGGCAGCAGGTTGATCATGACGCTCATGGCACCACCCGCAGGGCAAGCCCGCAGGCCGTCATCAGGCGGGCCGAATCCTCTGCCAATGCCTGATGCTCCCGCCGCTGCGTCAGCTGCTTGCTTGACCCCACGGCGCCAAGCGGGTCGCCCAGGATTACCTCGATGCCGCAGGCCTTGGAAAGTTGCGCGGCCAGCCCCGGCGCTGACGCTCCATCGCCGACCAGTACCAGGTGGGTGGGGGCAAGCGCGTCTTGCGTGGCGTAGTAAAGCCGCAGCGCGCGGTTGACCTGCTGGGCCAGGGAGTTGCTCCAAAGGGCTGAAGGCATTCGCGCCATATCGGCCAGGCGGGCAAGCCTGCTCTCCTGGGTATAGACGACCTGCCCCTCATGAAGCACATGAAGCGTCATCGTCGCCTCGCGTTGCGCACCCAGCGTCACCTCCACCAGCCCCGCGCAGGTAGCACTGCCGTCATCAGGGCCCGAAGCGCCCAGTACGCTAAACGCGCGCGCCAGTGCAAAGGTGCTTATATCGACGGCAACCGGGTCAAGCCCTGCCCGCGCCACAACGCTGGTCCAGGGCCAAAGGTCCTGCTGTCGGCAGGCTACCAGCAGAACCTGCTGTAAATGCGGGGCGCCGGGCGCGGGGTCCTGAGTAACGAAATCAAAGGCGACATCAGTGAACGGAAAGGCAAGCGGGTGGTCTGACTCGGCCAGTAAACGCTCCTCGATCGCCTGCTCATCGAGTTCTGCAGGGAAGACTAGCGTTTGGGTGATGGCCAGATGCGCTGGCAAGGCGATAGCGGCCTTTCGGGTAGCGGGCCTCGCCTCATCGAGCGCCTGAACCAGGGCTTGCGTGACGTCATCGGCGTCTTCGATGTGGCCGTCGACGACGGTGCCCTTGGCAAGCGGGCGAATCGCGTAGCTTTCGACCCGGTAGGTGCCACGGCTTTTTTTAACCTCCAGCAACTTGACGGCGGTCGAGCCAATATCGATGCCAATCAAGCTTTTACTGGCTTTGATCAAGCGCATGGTGGGTTTCTTCCTGCCTTCTTGCGTGGCGGCTGCGCGGTGTTACGCCTCGTCAATCCTGTAACGCGCGGCTGAATTTACGGCGTATCAGCACTGGTGGCCGATGCCTCGCCTTCCTATAATGGCTGCCAATTGCGCGATACGGCCGTTTAAACGCCGATCCTATTCTTCTTATCATGGGTGCCCCCTGTTCATGACGTTTTTGCGAACCCTCATCCTGTCGCTGTTCTTTCTTGTCGTTTCGTTAGTCGGTGCCGCCGCGCTTGCCGTGGTGGGGGCTGCTATCTACTTCTCTCCGGGCCTGCCCGATGTACGCCAGTTGCAAAACTTCGAGCTGCATTCGCCGCTGCGCATCTTTACCAACGACGGCAAGCTGATTGGCGAGTTCGGTGAAGAGCGCCGGGTAGTGGTGGATTTCGACGAGATCCCCCAGGACATGGTGAACGCCCTGATCGCCGCCGAAGACACCAACTACTTTGACCACGCGGGCGTGGATCCTCGCGGGCTCGCCCGGGCAGCCGTCGAGCTTGCCCAGAGCGGTGGCGCCATCCAGTCCGGCGGCTCGACCATTACCATGCAGGTCGCGCGTAACTACATGCTGACCCTGGACCAGACCTTCACACGTAAGATCCGTGAAATCCTGCTTGCCCTGCAGATGGAGAAGGTACTGAGCAAACAAGAGATCTTCGAACTTTACGTTAACAAAATTTTCTTAGGGAATCGAGCCTACGGCATCGCCGCGGCGGCTGATACCTATTACGACAAACCGCTTTCCGAACTCACCCTGGCGGAAACCGCCATGATCGCCGGCTTGCCCAAGGCACCGTCGGCGTTCAACCCGCTGGCCAACTCCGAGCGCTCGCTCATTCGCCGCAACTGGATCCTGTTTCGCATGCGCGAGCTTGGCTATATCGATGACAGCCAGTACCAGGCCGCGGTGCAGGAGCCGGTCACTGCACGCCGCCACTACACCCAGACGGAAGTCGACGCCTCCTACGTGGCGGAAATGGCCCGTCAGTACGCGGTCGAACGCTTCGGCGACACCGCCTATACCGCTGGCTACCGCATCTATACGACCCTGGATAGCGAGCTGCAGCCATTTGCCCGCGACGCGCTCGCCAACGGGCTGCTCGAGTACGACCTGCGCCACGGCTGGCGCGGCGCCGAGCAGCACGATATCGCCCCGAGCCTTGTCGAAGCCCAGGAACGCACCGCTACCCAAGGCCTTGAAGAGGAGCTTTCCGAGTCGCCGGAAATCCGCCAGACCGCCCGCCAGGCCGCCGAGCGCAGCCAGACGGAGATTGCCGGTATTGAAGGTGACGTGAGCAACTGGATTCAGGTACTGGAGCGCACGCCCAACTATGGCCTGCTTCAGCCGGCCATCGTGGTGCAGAGCAGCGGCCGGGAAATGCAGGTGCTGACCCGCGGCGGAGAACTCAAGACCATCGGCTGGGACGGTTTGAGCTGGGCACGCGCGTATCAAAGCCCGCGCAGCCGGGGTGGTGAGCCAAGCTCTGCCGACCAGATCGCCGTGCGTGGCGACCTGGTGCGGATCATCGAACCCTCGAATGGGGCCGTGCGTCTTTCCCAGCGGCCGGATGCCGAAGGCTCGCTGGTAGCGCAGGACCCGCGCACCGGTGCCATCCTGGCCCTGCAAGGCGGTTTTGATTTCAACGCCAGCAAGTTCAACCGCGCCATTCAGGCTCAGCGCCAGGCAGGCTCCATCTTCAAGCCGTTCATCTATCTGGCCGCGCTGCAGGATGGCGAAATGAACGCGGCAAGCGTGGTCAACGATGCCCCGGTCGTGCTGAATGACGGCAGCAACTCGCTGTGGCGCCCGGTCAACTCCAGCCGCGACTTCCAGGGCCCCATGCGCCTGCGTCCGGCACTCGCCCGCTCGCGCAACCTGGTCACCATCCGCGTGCTGCAGACCATGGGCCTGGATCACACGATCAACTACCTGGAGGGCTTCGGCTTTGCGCCGGGCCGTTTGCCCCATGGACTTTCGCTTGCCCTGGGTAGCGCCAGCCTGACCCCCTTGGAGATGACCAACGCCTATTCGGTGATCGCCAACGGCGGCTTCCAGGTCGCCCCGTGGTTCATCGAGCGCGTTACCCGCAACGACGATCATGAACTCATCAACGAAGCCAGCCCCAAGGTAGCCTGCCCCAGCTGTGAAGAGGGCCAGGAGTTCGTCGAGATCGATGGGCGTGAATATCCGGTTGCCGAGCGCGTGGCGGATGCCGCCGCCGTGTACATCCTGCGCGACATGCTGCGCGACGTTATCACCTCGGGCACCGGGCGTGGCGCGCTGAGCCTCAACCGTGACGATATCGTGGGCAAGACCGGCACCACCAACAGCCAGCGCGATGCCTGGTTTGCAGGTTTCAACAGCAACCTGGTGACCACCGTATGGGTCGGCAAGGACAGCAATGAAACCATTGCCGAATACGGCGCCAACGCGGCACTGCCTATCTGGACGGCGTTCATGGGCAAGGCGCTGGAAGGCACGCCCAGCGCCTTGCCGGAGCGACCTGCCACGGTCGTGACCGCCCAGGTAGATCCCAATACCGGGCGCCGCCTGCAGGAGGGCCAGGGCGGTGGCATTACCGAGTTCTTCCACCGCGACCACCTGCCCGACTACCAGCCCCGCGGCATCAGCCGTGAACTGGAAGAGGCCAGCGGCTCGCAAGGCTCAGGCACGGCCGAGTCGATCTTCTAAGCGCCAAAAGCCCGGAAACCTTGCGGTTTCCGGGCTTTTTCATGGCAGCCCCCCTGCTGGGTGCCAGCCGCCTTACGCCACGCCAGCAGGCACTTCGCGCCTGCTGGCACTCCAGTTCAGACCAATCACCACCACCATGACCACCACACCGAGCACTTCGGTCAGAAGGCTTGGGTAGAAAACGCCGACGATAGCGGCAGTGATCGCCAGACGCGGCAGCCACGCCATGCGGGTAAACAGATAGCCCTCGAGGGCGGCGGCAAAGGCGCACAGCGCCAGAATAGCGATGAGTGCGTTCCAGGCCACCACCAGTACCGGCCCGCCCACGATGATTTCCGGATTGAAGACCATGAACAGCGGAATCAGGTAGAGCCCCTTGGCGAACTTCCAGGCCTGGAAGCCGGTTTCCATGGGTTTGCTGCCCGCAATGGCCGCCCCGGCAAAACCGGCAAGCGCAATGGGGGGCGTCACGTTGGAGTCCTGGGAGTACCAGAACACCACCAGGTGAGCGATCAGCAGCGGTACGCCAAACTCATTGGTCAGCGCCGGGCCCACCAGCACGATCAGCACGATATAGCTTGCCGTCACCGGCAGCCCCATCCCCAGTATCAGGCTTGCCAGCAGCACCAGAACCAGGGCCAGTACCAGGTTACCGCCGGAGAAGGCCAGCATCATCGAGGAGAATTTGAGCCCCAGGCCGGTAAGCCCCACCACGCCAACGATGATCCCCGCCACCGCGCACGCCATGGAAACCGCCACGGCGTTGCGTGCACCAAGCTCGAGCCCTTCCACCAGCTTGACAAGCCCTGCCCGGATAACGCCTTTGGTACGCTCGAGCGTGACCGGCTGGCCTTGCGCCGGGGCAACGAAGAAGTACCACAGTGCATAGCGAATCACGGCCACGGCGACCATGGTCACCACGGCGTAGTAGCCTACCCGCATGGGCGAGAGGCTCATGGCCAGCAGCCAGACCAGCACGGCCAACGGCAACAGAAAGTGCCAGCCATCCTTCATGACCTGGCGCATCTTCGGCAGCTCGGCGCGAGCCATGCCCTGCATGCCCTGCTTCAACGCGATGATGTGCACGAACAGATACACCGTGGCGAAGTACATGATCGCCGGCAGGATACTGATCTTGACGATGTCCAGGTAGGGCGTGTTGGTGTACTCGGCGATCAGGAAAGCGCCGGCGCCCATCAGCGGCGGCATGATCTGCCCGCCGGTAGAGGCTGCCGCCTCAATGCCGCCGGCCTGCTTGGGCTGATAGCCCAGCTTTTTCATCAGCGGAATGGTAAAGGCGCCGGTGGTCACCACGTTGGCAATGGCGCTGCCCGAAATGGACCCCATGCCGGCCGAGGCCAGCACAGCGGCCTTGGCCGGGCCGCCGCGCTGACGCCCGGTGGCCGCGTAGGCCATATCGATAAAGAACTTGCCCGCGCCGGTGCTTTCCAGAAAGGCCCCGAACAGCACGAAGATGAAGATATAGGTCGCCGCCACGCCCAGCGGCAGGCCGAAGATGCCCTCCTGGCCCAGGTACAGCTGCCCGGCGACCCGGTCAAGCGAGTAGCCGCGGTGATTCAGGATCCCGGGCAGCCATTCGCCGAGCCAGGGCAATTCCCCACGCGGCCCGGCAAAGGCGTACACGATGGCCAGCACGCCGATGATCGTCATGCCAAGCCCTACGGCACGACGGCTGGCTTCCAGCACCGTGACCGTGGCAATGCAGGCCACCAGGATGTCGGTGTCGTTCCAGAAGCCGGCCCGGCTGACGATATCATCCAGAAAGAGCACCAGGTAGCCACCGGTAATCAAGGCCCCGGCGAAGAACACCAGATCAATCGACCAGCCCAGCACCCCGCGCTTGCGGTTGGGCCCGAAGGCAGGAAACATCAGAAAGGCCAGCAGCATGATCAGCGCCAGGTGAATACCGCGCTGGTAAAAAAGCCCCAGCGGCTGAATGCCCGCCGAATAGAGCTGAAACAGGGAAAGCGCGACCGCCACGATGGTAATGCACCACAGCACCAGACGCGGCTGAATCGCATTACCGCCCGGCATGAGGACCGGCGGTGGGTTGGATTCGTTCATGAAGTCCTCGGAAAATGTTGTCTAGCTTGTTTTTGATGACACGTACTACCCTGGCTCTCGCGGCTCAGGTTATTGGCATACTTCAGGTTATTTGCTTACTGCGCACTGTTTACTGACTTATGGAGTGTGCTGATGGCGCTGTCAGTTGAATCGTCACTCGTTGCCCGGCCGCGTGCTCGCTCAGGCTTGTGTCCGGGTGCTCGCCGCCCGGCCATACCACCTGGTGGTTGACCGCTGGCGCGCCGACCCGAAGCACATAGCGATTGCCGGGCACCGGCTCATCGATGGCGTTGATCCAGTAACCGCCCTGACCGTCGGACACCTGCTCACCCCGGCCCACGATATGCCCAAGTCCGGCGGCAAAGTCGGGCTGGTGGCTGCGTTCGAGCTGCATGATGCCGCCCACATTGCGGTAGCAATCCAGCACCGTGAAGTGTTCGACCGAATGCTTCCACTGGATACACCAACTCGTCCCGTTGGGGGCCGGCGCATCCAGCAGCGTCTCCCCCTGCTGGGTAGTCACCACCAGATACGCCGACGCCGAGGCAGGAGCAGCCCCGGCCTCGGCGAGCGGTAAACCGACCAGCAGAAGCATCATCAGCGTTCGTTGTTGCCACTGCATGACAGATGCTCCGTCAGAAGGAGATCATTCCGGACGCAGGCGGTCCGGAATCTCGGCACCCACTTCCTCGAAGTAGCGGATCGCGCCCGGATGCAGCGGTACCGGCGTGGAGTTCATGGTGAACTCGATCGTGGTGTCGTTGGCCGCCGGGTGTACGGCGATCAGTTCGTCGATATGCTCGAACAGCAGCTGGGTCAGCTGGTAGGCAAGGTCTTCATCCATGTCGGCATTGACCACCAGGACGTTGGGAATGCCGATGGTCTGAACGGCTTCATCCATGCCGTCGTACATGCCGGCGGCCAGCTCGTAAGGGGCGAAGACCGCCTCTTCTTCCTGAGCGTTGGCAATCTCTTCATCCGACAGGCTGATCAGGCGAATATCGCGCGTGGCGGCGAGGTTGAGAATCGAGCTGGTGGGCGGGCCGACGCTCCAGAAACCGGCATCGATATCGCCATCACGAATGGCATCGGCGGTTTCGTTGAAGTTGAGACGCTGGGGAGTAAAATCCCGGTAGCTGATGCCGTTGGATTCCAGCACGGCGCGGGCGTTGAGCTCGGTGCCGCTACCCGGCGCACCGACGGATACCCGCTTGCCGGCCAGGTCGCTGATGCTTTGGATATCGGATTCCGCAAGCGTCACCAGCTGCACCGCGTTGGGATAGATGGAGGCGAGTGCACGGGTGTTCTCCACCTGGCGGCCTTCGAAATCGCCGGTGCCGGTGTAGGCCTGATACACCGTGTCGGCAAGCGCCGTGGCAAGGTCGGCATCGCCACGCATGATCAGCCCCATGTTCTCGACCGAGGCACCGGTCACCTCTGCCGTTGCCTGCGCCCCTTCGATGTGCTTGTTGATCATTTCGGCGAGGCCGCCGCCGATGGGGTAGTAAACGCCGCCGGTGCCGCCGGTGGCGATGGAGAGCTGCTGGGCGCTGGCAGGCAGTGCTACGGCCAGCATGGATGCGGCGACAGTATATTTGAGTGTGCGCATGCGTAGTGCCTCCGTCCTGTTTGGACTTGTGTAATAGGGTTGACAAAGGAGGTGCAAGTTTCCGATTCCCGTTCGTGCAGAAGCGGTAGCCAGACGTTAGCACGGCTTCTGCGCGGAGGCTATTGGGACAATAGTGCCATGACCTGCCGGGTGATATGCGCCCCGATAGGCAGCGCCGAAGTGGCCGCCGGCGACGGCGCATTGCCCACGTTCACGGTGCGCCGGGTGTTCACGAACACGAAATCATCCATCAGCCGGCCCTGGCGCGAGACGGCCTGGGCGCGTACACCCGCCGGGTAAGGCAGCAGATCCTCAAGCGTCAGACGGGGGCAGTACTTGCGCACCAGTTCCAGGTAGCCGCGCTTGTAAAGCGAGTTCTTCATCTCCCCAAGGCCGGGTTTCAGGTGCCGGCCCAATACCTTCAATACGCCCGGGTGGGTAAACATCCCGCCCATATCACGCAGTGACATATCCTGCTTGCGATACCCTTCCCGCTTCAGTGCCAGCACCGCGTTGGGCCCGACCGTGACGCTGCCGTCGATCATGCGCGTCAAGTGAACGCCCAGAAACGGCATGGCGGGGTCCGGAATCGGGTAGATCAGGTGATTGACGATCTGATCATGATGTGAAGGCAGACGGTAGTACTCCCCCCGGAACGGACAGATCGTGAAGCCTGGGTCCTGGCCCAGCATGCGAATCACGCGGTCCGCCATGAGCCCGGCGCAGGTCACCAGGTAGCGGCTGCTGAACGTGTCCTGCGTGGTGCTGATCACGACTTCCGCCCGGCGCTCTTCAAGCCCCGTGACCTTGACGCCATAGCGGATGCTGCCGCCCAGGCTCTCGAACTCGGCAGCCATGGCGCGCGTGACCTCAGCGTAGTCGACGATGCCGCTTGAAGGCACGAAAATGCCCGCTTCACCGCGAATATGGGGTTCGCGCTCCTTGAGTGCTTCGCCACTCAGCCACTCCCGTTCAAGCCCATTGGCCGCAGTGCGCTCCCAAAGCGCCCGCATCCGCTCGGTTTCAAGTGCATTGGTGGCCACCAGCAGCTTGCCGCAGGTGGTGTAAGCCACGCCGTGCTGGTCACAAAATTCCCGGGTTGCCCGGTTGCCTTCAAGGCAGAACCTGGCTTTCAGACTGCCCGGCGTGTAATACACCCCGGCATGGATGACGCCGCTGTTGTGGCCGGTCTGATGCTGGGCGGGGCCGCTCTCCTTCTCGAGGACAAGCAGACGTTTTTCGGGGTAAGCCTTCTGCAGCTGCATGGCGGTGGACATGCCCAGGATACCGCCACCAATAATGATGAAATCCCACATGAATCCCCCCTCTTGTGCCAAATTGTTAAAATTTATTGATAATAGCCGTTATTCTATCTTCGCCAGTTCTATCTTCGCCTGTTTGCCGCCATCTCACCAGGGAGCCGCGCGTTAGGGGGATTGTCATGGAAACCGCCAGGGAGATTGCCATGGAAACAGAAGCGCCGCGCCAGAACCTCGCCATCAACGCTTACCGCACGCTCAAGCACGATATTATCCGCGGCCGCTACGCGCCGGAAGAGAAGCTTTTGATGAGCCGCTTGAAGGAGCGCTACGGCGTCAGCACCGGCCCACTGCGCGAAGCGCTTTCCCAGCTGGTGGCCGACCGTCTGGTAGTGGCGATCAGCCAGCGGGGCTATCGCGTGGCCGCCATGTCGCTTGCCGAGCTTAACGATATCTACGACGCCCGCGCTCAGCTCGAAGGGCTGATTCTGCGTCTGGCCATCGAGCGCGGTGACGACGACTGGGAAGCCGCCGTGGTGGCCACCGCTCACCGGCTTGCCAAGGTCACCGAGATAAGCTCGCCAGACGAGCTGCTCGATGGCTGGGATTTTCGTCACAAGGCGTTTCATACCGCCATCGCCAGTGGCTGCAACTCCCCTCACCTATTGCAGATGCGCGACACCCTGTTCGACCAGGTGGAGCGCTATCGCCACCTGTGGCTGCAGGAGACCGTGATGTCCTCGGATGCGCTCGAACTCAAGCGTCAGGAGCATGCTGCCCTGGTCGAGGTCATTCTCGCCCGCGACGCCGAACGGGCCGCCGTGCTGATGCGCGACCACCTGATGACACCAGTACCCATCATTACCCGGGTGCTTGAGGCCCGGGGCATGCGGTAAATTCTGCATTTTAAAAAAATGTAGATATTTTAAAATAACGGCGATACATTGACTTTACTTGAAGAGTAGATCGATGGCTCGTCGTGGGCGCCTGTGTGTCTACGCGAAACGCTTTCTCAAACACAATAGTCAAGAACCGCCAGGAGCTTCGAAATGACACATTTCAACTGGGATGACCCGCTACTGCTGGAACAACAGCTCACCGACGAAGAGCGCCAGATTCGCGACGCGGCCCACGACTACTGCCAGGAAAACCTTCAGCCCCGCGTACTCAGCGCCTTCCGTGAAGAGCGCTTCGACCGCGAGATCATGTCCGAGATGGGCGAGCTTGGCCTCTTGGGCGCCACCGTCGCCGAGGAGTACGGCGGTGCGGGCGTCAATCACGTGGCCTACGGGCTGATTGCCCGCGAGGTGGAGCGCGTCGACTCCGGCTACCGCTCGGCCATGAGCGTGCAGTCGTCGCTGGTGATGTATCCCATCGAGACCTACGGTTCTGAAGAGCAGAAGCAGAAGTACCTGCCCAAGCTTGCCAGTGGCGACATGGTCGGCTGCTTTGGCCTGACCGAACCGGACCACGGCTCGGATCCGGGCTCGATGATCACCCGCGCCGAAAAAGTGGACGGCGGCTACCGGCTCACCGGCGCCAAGATGTGGATCACCAACAGCCCGATTGCCGATATCGCCGTGGTATGGGCCAAATCCGCCGCCCACGACAACCAGATCAAGGGCTTCATCGTGGAGCGCGGTACCGAAGGCTTCTCCACCCCCAAGATCGAAGGCAAGGTGTCGCTGCGCGCCTCGGTGACCGGCGAGATCGTGCTGGATAACGCCTTCGTGCCTGAAGAGAACCTCTTGCCCAACGTCAGCGGCCTGAAAGGCCCGTTTGGTTGCCTGAACAAGGCGCGCTACGGCATCGCCTGGGGCGTGATGGGTACGGCGGAGTTCTGCTGGCACGCCGCGCGCCAGTACACCCTGGATCGCAAGCAGTTCGGCCGCCCGCTGGCCGCAAACCAGCTGATCCAGAAAAAGCTCGCCGACATGCAAACCGAGATCGCCCTCGGCCTTCAGGCCGCGCTGCAGGTGGGTCGGCTGATGGACAGCGGCAACTGGACGCCGGAAATGGTGTCGCTGATCAAGCGCAACAACTGCGGCAAGGCGCTGGATATTGCGCGGGTTTCCCGGGACATGCACGGCGGCAACGGCGTGTCCGACGAGTACGGCGTCATCCGTCACATGGTGAACCTGGAATCGGTCAACACCTACGAAGGCACCCACGACGTGCATGCCCTGATTCTGGGCCGCGCCCAGACCGGTCTGCAATCGTTCTTCTAGGCACTCACCCGGCAGGCCAAAGGAGTCACCATGAGCACACCTTCAAAACCGCTGGCCGGTATCAAGGTACTCGATATTTCCCGAGTGCTGGCAGGGCCGTGGTGCGGCCAGATGCTTGCCGACATGGGCGCCGACGTGATCAAGGTAGAGCGCCCGGTAGCGGGCGACGACACCCGCCACTGGGGCCCGCCCTGGCTTGAGGGCACGGCGGAATCGGCCTACTACCTGTGCGCCAATCGCGGCAAGCGCTCGGTCACCATCGACATGGCCAAGCCCGAAGGGCAAGCGCTCATCCGCCAGCTGGTCGCGCAATCCGACGTGCTGCTGGAGAATTTCAAGGTGGGTGGGCTCAAGCGTTACGGGCTGGATTACGCAAGCCTCAAGACGCTCAACCCACGGCTCGTCTACTGCTCGATTACCGGCTTTGGCCAGGAGAGCCCCTACGCCCACCGTGCGGGTTACGACTTCATGATTCAGGCCATGGGCGGCATCATGAGCCTGACCGGCAAGTCTGACGATGAGCCCGGCGGCGGGCCGGTGAAAAGCGGCGTGGCGTTTACCGATATCTTCACCGGGCTGTATGCCGCCAACGCCGTGCTCGCCGCGCTCTACCAGCGCCGGGATACGGATACGGGTTGCCATATCGACTTGGCGCTGATGGACGTTCAGGTGGGCGTGCTGGCCAATCAGGCGCTCAACTATCTGACATCGGGCAAGGTGCCGCAGCGTCTGGGCAACGCGCATCCCAATATCGTGCCCTACCAGGCGTTTGCCACCCTCGATGGCCACATGATTGTCGCGGTAGGAAACGATGAGCAGTTCCGGCGCTTTTGCGAGGTGCTCTCCCTGAGTGATCTGCCCGCCGATGCGCGGTTTGCCACCAACGGTGCCCGGGTCCATCAGCGTGGCATCCTGGTGCCCATTCTCCAGGCGGCGATTGCCCAGCGCACCACCGATGAGTGGCTGGCCGCCCTTGAAGCCGTCGGCGTGCCCTGCGGGCCGATCAACACCCTGGACCGCGTCTTCGATGACCCTCACGTCAAGGCGCGTGGCTTGAAGCAGACGCTTCCTCACGCCCAGGTCGGCGAGGTCAACCTGGTGGCCAACCCCATTCGTATGAACGGCAAGTCCATCAGTGCGCCTACTGCCCCGCCACGGCTTGGCGAACATACCGCCGACATTCTCGATGAAATCGGCATCAGCCCGGCACAGCGCCAGGCGCTGCATGACGCTGGCATCATTTAATTCACCGCGCGTGAGCCCAGCACTCTATACTCCATTCCCTGCGCCCGGCCGGGCGCTTTTACCACCCTCCACCCTATCAAGAGCGCGCCACGGCCAGTACGGCGTCACGCCACTTGATAACCTGGCCTATTATCCAAGCACGCCATAGCCGCTACACTTAGCGATGTACTGTTTCGATGTGTCCGCTTGTAGACGATGAGCGTTTGCAGCAAAGGAATGTGCGGACACATCAAGTAAGGAGGCTTTATGAGTCATTGCGCACGCGTCAACGGGCGCTGTAAACGCTGTGAAGGGGAGCTGCCGTTCGCCTTCACCATGGCATTCCAGCCTATCGTCCATATCGAGCATGCCAGGATACATGCTTATGAAGCCCTGGTTCGCGGGCCGGACGGCGAGTCTGCCTGGAGTGTTCTCTCCCAGGTCACCGACGATCTGCTTTACCGCTTTGACCAGGCCTGCCGCGTCAAGGCCATCGAAATGGCAAGCGCGCTGGGCATGCAGACCAGCCTGTCGATCAATTTTCTGCCCAACGCGGTTTACGAGCCCGAGGCCTGCATCCAGGCCACACTTGAAACCTCGCACCGTGTCGGCTGGCCCGCCGAACGGCTCATTTTCGAGGTGACCGAAACCGAACGCGTCAAGGATCGCCGGCATCTGCGCGATATCATCGGCGCCTATCGCTCCATGGGGTTCAAGACGGCGCTGGACGATTTCGGCAACGGCTACGCCAACCTCGACCTGCTGACTGACCTTACGCCGGACAAACTCAAGATCGACCGCGAGCTGGTCATGAACTGCGACCATCATCCGCGCCGTCAGGCACTTCTTGGCACCCTGGTATCCCTGGCCCGCCAGCTGGGCATCACCTTGATTGCCGAAGGTGTCGAAACCCGCGCCGAAGCACTCTGGCTTGCCAGGGCGGGTATCGTCCGCCAGCAGGGATACTACTTTGCCAGGCCCGTGGTCAATTCATTGGGTGACGACCTGACGCCCCGGCTCGCCGCCCTGCGCGACGAAGCCCTGCTTACGACACTCGCAGGTAGCCCTCATGATCGATAAGGGCCTGGATAACATCTATCAGCTGTTCACCCGCACAAGGCGCAATACCGAGAACATCATCAAGACGGCCCCCGTGGGTATCTGCATTACCGACCCCGACGGCTGCTTCGAGATGGTCAATGCCGCTTACTGCCACTTTTACGGGTACAGCGAAGAGGAACTGCTGGGCAAGCATTTCTCCATGATGATTGCCCCCGCCGACCGTGACGCGTTGACGAGACGGCACGACGAGTTCATCAAGGGCGACAGCATTCAGGATTTTCGCCAGGAGTGTGAAGTGCGCGACAAACAAGGCGATGTCCACACGATCATCGCCGAGGCGGCGCGCATCGAAGGCGACGATGGACGGCCTCGCCAGTTAACGTTCATCGTCGACATAACCGAGCGCAAGCAGCTCGAAGAGCGGCTGAAACAAGCCAATGAACGCCTCGATCACCTGGCCCATCGTGACGAGCTGACGGGGTTGTTCAATCGCCGCGCCGGCCTTCAACGCCTGGGAGAAGAGGAGCAGCGCTCGAAGCGCTACGGCAATGCGCTCAGTATTGCCATCTTCGACCTGGATAGCTTCAAGGCCATCAACGACACCTACGGCCACGGCATTGGTGACGACGTGCTCAGGGAAGTCACGGCGCTGGTCGGCCAGACCCTGCGCAGCACGGATATTCAGATGCGCCTGGGTGGTGAGGAGTTTTTGATCATCATGCCGGAAGTGGACACTCAGGCCGCCGAGCGGGCCATGGAGCGGGTATGCGAGGCGATAGCGGACGCACGGTTTACCTGCCAGCAGATACACGTCACTGTCTCGGCTGGCGTTGCCTGCTACGCTGAAACCATCCACCGCTGCATTCTGGACCGGGCCGACGGCGCCATGTACCGCGCCAAGGAGGCCGGCGGCAACCGGGTGGTCGTCGCCTGACGGGTTGCACAGGCAAACACGATGTCATCACTACTCTTTACCAGGAGAAGTCGAGCCATGAACAATGCTGAGCTGAACGCCCTAAAGCGTAAATACGTGGCCAACGGTGCGGCAAGCCCCGCCACCGCCTTTGCCAACCATGCCGAAAACGCCGAGGTGTGGGATGCTGACGGCAACCGCTTCATCGATTTCGCCGGCGGGATTGGCGTTCTCAATATCGGCCATCGCCACCCCAAGGTGGTCGCCGCCGTCAAGGCGCAGCTCGACAAGGTGATGCACACCTGCCAGACGGTGATGCCCTACGAAGGCTACGTGCGGGTGGCGGAAAAGCTCAGCCACTTGGTGCCGGTACGTGGGCATGCCAAGGTAATGCTGGCCAACTCCGGTGCCGAGGCGCTGGAAAACGCGGTCAAGATCGCCCGCGCCGCCACCGGGCGCCCCAACGTCATCTGCTTTGATGGCGGCTATCATGGCCGCACTTTCTTCACCATGGCGATGAACGGCAAGGTCGCTCCCTACCAGACCGATTTCGGCCCCATGCCCGGCACCGTATTCCGCGCGCCCTACCCGGTGGATTACCACGGGGTAAGCGAAGACGAAGCCATTCGCGGGCTGATGATGGCGCTGAAAACCGACGCCGGCCCCACCAATACCGCCGCCATCATTCTCGAACCCGTACTTGGCGAAGGCGGCTTCTACCCCGCGCCGACCTCCTTTCTGGAAAGGATCCGCGCCATCTGCGATGAGCTCGGCATTTTAATGATCATCGACGAAGTGCAGTCGGGCTTCGGGCGCACCGGCAAGCTGTTCGCCATCGAACACAGCGGCGTCGAGCCCGACATCATGACCATGGCCAAGAGCATGGCCGACGGCATGCCGATCTCCGCGGTGGTGGGGACCGACAAGGTGATGGACGCCTCCGGCCCCAATTCGCTGGGCGGCACCTACACCGGCAGCCCCACCGCCTGCGCTGCTGCCTTGGCGGTTCTGGACGTATTCGAAGAAGAGAACATTCTGGAAAAGAGTGTGGAGCTGGGCGAGAAGCTCGCCAAGCGCTTCAACCAGTGGCAGGCACGCTACGAGTGCGTGGACAACGTCCGTCACCTGGGCGCCATGGCCGCCTTTGAACTGGTATCGGATAAACACGCCAAGACACCCAACGCCGAGCTGGCCGGGGCACTGTGCAAGAAGGCTCGCGAAGAGGGCCTGATCCTGCTCTCCTGCGGCATGTACGGCAACACCATCCGGTTTCTGATGCCCATCACCATCGACGACAGCGTGCTCAACGAAGGGCTGGATATCATTGAATCCTGCCTGGAGTCGCTGGTGTAGAAGCAGCCAGGCTTTCAAAGGAAACGCCGCTCGATCGAGCGGCGTTTTCAGTCAACAGAATCAACCTCGCGGCCGACGGTCGCCTTCCAGAAAGTTGGCCACGAACACCGCCTTGCCATGGGTTTCGAAGGACCACTTCATGACATCAGCCAGTGCGGCCATGACCGCATCGAACTCGCCGAATACCTGGGTGCTCATGCGGTTGGGGTAGACTTCGAGTCCCGAGGCTTCCAGGCGTTTGACCACCTCTTTCACCACTGGCTTGAAATCATCAGCGAGCGGGTAATAGCTAAGCTGTACGGAAAGGTACATGACGCCTCCTTACGCGGTGTGTGATGGCCTGGCTGACGCGTGCGACAAGCGCTGCCAGGCGGCCAGGATGGCGGCGCGGGTCTCATCCGGATGCTCCATGGGGAACATGTGCGTGCCGGGCACCTCTTCTACCTTCAGGCCGTTGCGCCGTAGCCGCTTGATGCGCGAGGCGGTCAGCAGGTGCGATTCCTGCCCGGCCACCAGCTCGAGCGGCACGCCTACCCGGCGGGGCAGGCGGGAGAGGTGGTCCGGCAGGTGGCGGAAAATCTCCACTTCGATACGTGGATCAAAGGTGAGTTCGGCGCTGCCATCCTCCAACACTCGGGTGCCTGCTTCAATGTAGTCGTTGAGTGCCTCCGGGGTAAAGCGGCGAAACAGCCCGCGGCGGCTTAAGTAGGTGGCCATGACCTCGCGGCTTGGCCAGATACTGCGCCGGCCTTGGGTCTTGCCTGCGGGCGTGATGCGGTCGATGAAACCGAACCGCTTGGCAGCCTTCATGGCCCAGGCATCTGGCCCCAGCATCAGTGGCGGGTCGAGCATGATCACCCCGCAAAAGCGCTCGGGCTGCTTGTCGGCGGCCATGGCCATCAGTGTACCGCCCAGCGAGTGACCAACCCCCAGCAGCGGCACATCAGATTCCGGCAGGTAGCTCAGCAGCTCATCGACCAGATTGGCCCAGTTGTGGTTTACCGGGTAGTCGGGATGGTGGCCCAGACGATCCAGGGGAGTCACTTCAAAGGTATCGGCCAGCGGCGCCAGCAGGCTCCTGTAGCTCAGGCCGGGGAACCCGTTGGCGTGAGCAAATACCAGCCGAGGGCGCGAAGCGGTGGTTGTCGTTGTTGGTGTCGTTGCTGATGTCATGGCGCAGCTCTTGTGATGGCGCAGCTCTTGTCGTGGCGCAGCTCTGGAACCTTTGCTTTTTTCGTCTGGCCTCAACAGCCGTTGCAGGTGCCGAGCCAGCAGTAATCGATCTATCATACGTCTGTTTTAGCGCCCGCCTGTGAGTGCGTCAATCGACATAGGTATTAACAGGCTAACGAAAATATCTAAAACAGCGACAGTTGCTCGGCCGGCGCGGCTTCTGCCAGGCGATACCCTACCCCCAGTAGACGCACCGGACGCTCGCCCCGCGCCCAGCCCACGTTCAATAGCGTTTCGAACTGCTCGAGGTTGGGCGCCGGGTCGGCGTGTTCCACGGTGGTCTGGGTGAAGTCGTTGAACTTCACCTTGACCATCAGCCCCCTGACCCCGGGCGGTGGGTCGAGGCGTGCATAACGGCGCTCCAGGTCTTCGAGAAGCGTGGGCAGCTCCGCACGGCATGCTTCGAGCGAGGGTAGATCCTTGGCGTAGGTCTGCTCAGTGCTTACCGATTTGCGTTCGCGATGGGTTTTCACCGGACGGTCATCGTGGCCAAAGCTCAGCTCGTGCAGGCGTTTGCCAAAGCGGCCAAAGTGCTCCACCAGCTCGGTCAGCGAACGGGTACGTAGATCAGCGCAGGTATGAATATCCAGCCGCGCCATCTTTTCGGCGGTGCGTGGTCCCACGCCGTGAATCTTCTTCACTGGCAGCGCCTGCACGAAGTGCTCGACCTCGTCCGGGGTAATCACACACAGGCCATCGGGCTTGTTCCAGTCGCTGGCGATCTTGGCCAGAAACTTGTTGGGCGCGACCCCGGCGGATACGGTAATGCCCACTTCGCGGCTGACGCGCTCACGGATCATCTGGGCCATGCGCGTGGCACTACCCTGATGAAGGGTGACATTGGAGACATCCAGAAACGCCTCATCCAGCGACAGCGGCTCGATAAGCTCGGTCACCTCGCGGTAGATGGCAAACACCTGACGAGCCACGTCCTTGTATTTCGGCATATCGCCGCGAATCAGCGTGAGGTGCGGGCAGCGCTTGAGCGCCTGGGCCATGGGCATGGCGGAATGGATGCCGAACTTGCGCGCCGGGTAGTTGCAGGTCGCGACCACCCCGCGCTGCTCGACACTTCCGCCAATGGCGATGGGGATCTCCCTGAGCGCGGGGTTATCGCGCATTTCTACCGCCGCATAAAAGCAGTCACAGTCGCAGTGGATGATTTTGCGCACCGGCCACCTGCCCTACCTGTAAAAAACCACAGTTTATCACAGACATTTCATGTTCAGGTGCCGCAGAACGTCCTCAACACCTGTTCGCTGCTGGTTGCAGGCGCTGCCAGGCGGCGCGCCTCGGTCGAGTCATCAAACGGATGAGTCACGACGTCAAGCAGCGTATGAAACGGCGCAAAATTGCCATCATAAGCGGCGGTGATGGCTTCCTGTACCCGGTGGTTACGCGGAATGATGATCGGGTTGGCGCGGCGCATGGCGTCAAGCCGCTCGCTCTCCCTGCCCGCCATCACCACGACCTGCCAGGCCTTCAGCCACGCTGCCAGCTCCTCGGGGTGAGTGGTCAGCGCCAGCAGCGCCGCATAGCGCTCGTTATCCGGCGAGGCGGCGTACTGGGTGAGCGCATCGAAGGTGGCGGTCATGTCCATCTCGCCCTGATGCATCTGGATTTCCAGCCCGTCCATCAGGTCGTGGGCCTGTTCGCTATGCGCTTCAAGGCCCAGCTTGTCTGCGTGCAGGCGGCGCTGCTCAGTAGCGAACACGTCGCTAAAGCGGCGGATGGCGTCGGTGGCCTGGGCAATCAGCTCATCGCCCTCGGCCTGCATCAGCGGCAGTAGCGTTTCGGCAAAGCGGGCCAGGTTCCACTGGGCGATGCCCGGCTGGTTCTCGAACGCGTAGCGCCCGCCCTGATCAATCGAGCTGAATACCTTGCGCGGGTCGAACTGCTCCATGAAGGCGCAGGGGCCGTAGTCGATGGTTTCCCCGGCCACGCTGGTGTTGTCGGTATTCATCACGCCGTGAATGAAGCCTAGGCTCATCCAGCGCGCAATCAGCGCCGCCTGGCGAGTCACCACGGCGTCGAGCAGGGCCAGGTAAGGGTCTTTCGCCTCGGCCGCTTCGGGGTAATGGCGCTTGATCACGTAATCGGCCAGCGCCTTGAGGGTCTGCTCGTTGCCGCTGGCGGCGGCAAACTGGAAAGTACCCACGCGCACGTGGCTGCTGGCCACGCGGGTAAACACCGCGCCGGGTTCCAGCAGCTGGCGGCGGACCTGCTCGCCGCTGGCCACCGCCGCCAGCGCCCGCGTGGTGGGTACGCCGATGGCCGCCATGAACTCGCTTACCAGATACTCGCGCAGCACCGGGCCCAGTGGCGAGCGGCCATCGCCGCCGCGTGAAAACGGCGTGCGCCCGCTGCCCTTGAGCTGAATATCCCGGCGCTGGCCGTGCGTATCCATCACTTCGCCCAGCAGCAGCGCCCGGCCATCGCCAAGCTGCGGCACAAAGTTGCCAAACTGATGGCCCGCGTAACCCAGCGCTACCGGGTCGGCACCCGGCGGCAATGTAGTGCCACCGAACCACTGCGCCAGTGTCTCGTCATCGGGTATATCCGTTGCCCCCAGCGTGCCCGCCAGCGCCCGATTGAAGGCAATCAAGGTGGGCGTATCGACCGGGGTGGGCTGGCAGGCGGCCCATAGTGGCGCGGGCAGGGTCTTGTAGTCGTGTTCGAAGGTCAGCATGGTGATCTTCCTCTTTCATTCGGTGGCGTCTACCCCTTACCCTAGCAGCTCACTCAAGTATGCGGCGAGATAATGTCACCCCTGCCTGAACGCTCCCTGCCTCCCCTTTCCCGCGACTTCTACCGGCGCGACACGCTGGCCGTTGCCAACGACCTGCTGGGCTGCTGGCTGGTACGCGAACTGGACGGCACCTTGATGGCGGCACGCATCGTGGAAACCGAAGCCTATTGCGGCGCCCACGACTCCGCCTGCCACGCCCACAGCGGGCTGACGCCGCGCACGGCGGCGATGTTCGGCGAGCCCGGCCACGCTTACGTGTACCTGGTGTATGGCATGCACTGGCTGCTCAATATCGTGACCGAGCCGGAAGGCTCGCCTTGCGCGGTACTGATTCGCGCCGTAGAGCCCGTGCTCAACGAAGAGGCGATGCGCGAGCGGCGCAGCATGGTGGGAAGAGCGCTGAGCAACGGGCCCGGCAAGCTCACCCGCGCGCTTGGCGTGGACAAGGCGCTTTATGGCCACGACATGACCCGCGCCGAGAAACTATGGGTAAGCGAGGAGCGCCATCATCTGCCGATTGCCAGCGGCCCCCGAGTAGGGATCGACTATGCCGAACCCGAAGACCGCGATGCCCCCTGGCGGTTCTGGCTGGCGGACAACCCTTGGGTATCCAAGGCGCGCTGAGAGGCTGCAAGCAGCTCCACGGCATGGGCCAGCACCGGGGTCAGCGGTGCTCGCCACTGGTGGGCAAGCAGCGCATCCGCCCGGGTAACGCCCAGGGAAAGCGAAGCAATGGGCAGGCCCATGGCGTGGGCTTCCCGGCAGAAGCGATAGCCCGAGAACACCATCAATGAAGTGCCCACCGCCAGCACCGCCTGGGCATTCTTGAGCCCCGCTTCTGCCGCCAGCCGACGCTCTACCGGCACCACATCGCCGTAATAGACCACGTCGGGCTTTAGAATGCCGTGGCAGCGCGGGCAGTCGAACACGCGAAAGGTACTGAAATCGGTTTCCAGGTCGGCATCCCCGTCCGGGGCGTGGGTAGCGTCAAGGGCAGCGAAGGCCGGGTTCATGCGTGCCATTTCGCTGTGCATGGCGTGGCGCATCATCTGATAGCCGCAGCTCATGCACTTTACCAGATCCGCGCGGCCATGCAGGTCGATCACCCGGCGCGAGCCTGCGCGCTGGTGCAGGCGGTCCACGTTCTGAGTCACCAGCCGTTCGATAAACCCCATGGCTTCGAGCGCCGCCAGCGCCTTGTGCGCCCCGCCGGGTCGGGCCTCACGCAGCGCCTGGAACCCGACCAGCGCCCGCGCCCAGTAGCGTTGGCGCACGCTGGGCGAGGCCATGAAATCGCCGTGCTGCACCGGCGGCGGCCGCTTCCACTGTCCCGCTTCATCACGGTAGTCAGGAATGCCGCTGTCGGTACTCACGCCCGCGCCGGTAATCACCCATAGCCTTGGATGCTGCTCGATAAAGAGGGCCAGTTCCGAGCCCGCCTGGGCCACCCTTTTTTGCATTTCCACGGCCTGCGTCAATTGTTCACCCTAGGCAAGTTTCCCCTATCTCGACGATACTGTAGGACATTCCAGGCACATGCAACGAACCGATAGGTGCCGACGACGCATTGAAGGAGCACCTCATGCAGCAGGATCACGATATCATCATTGTTGGCGGCGGCATGGTCGGCGCCGCGCTGGCCGCCCGCCTGGGCAACGCGGGCTTCTCGATCGGCCTGATCGAACGCGGCGACGCGCCGGAACCCGCCAGCGGCGACTATGACCTGCGCATCTCGTCACTCAATGCCCGCTCGCTGGCCTTCGTCAAGCTGAGCGGCACCACGCTTCCCGAAGAGCGCTGCTGCCCGTTTCGCCATATCGATGTCGCCAACCAGGACGGCACCGGCCACAGCGTGTTCTCGGCGGCGGACAGCGACATGGATAACTTTGGCGTGTTCATCGAAAACCGCGCGCTGCAGCACGCGCTCTGGGAGCGCTTGGAGGAGCTTCCCAGCGTGACCTGCTACACCCGGAGCGCGCCGACGGGCACGCACGCCACCGATGCAACCCGCCGAGTAGAGCTCGATGACGGCAGAACGCTCAGCGCCCGGCTGGTGGTGGGGGCCGATGGCGCTCGCTCCACCTTGCGCCAGCTGGCCGGCATCGGAACCACGAGCTACGACTACCACCAGCGCGCCATGATCATCAACGTGGAGACCGAGCTGCCCCAGCAGGATGTCAGCTGGCAAGTGTTCACACCTACCGGCCCGATGGCCATGCTGCCGCTGCCCGGCCATCGTGCCTCGCTGGTGTGGTACGACACGACCAGCAACACCCAGGCGCGTGAACAGCTCGACGACGAAGCACTCAAGGCAGCAATCGAGGCGGCTTTTCCCAAACGCCTGGGCAACCTTATCCGAATCGTCGCCCACGCCAGTTTTCCCATCAAGCGCCAGCATGCCAAACGCTACATCGGCAAGCGCCTGGCGCTGATGGGCGACGCCGCCCACGTGGTGCACCCGCTGGCAGGCCAAGGCCTGAACATCGGCCTGCACGACGCCGACACCCTGGCAGAGATCATCATCAAGGGCCGCGACCCGGGTGATTACCTTAACCTGCTGCGCTTCGAGTGCCAGCGCCGGGCGGCCAACCAGGCGATGATCGCCGCCACCGACAGCTTCCACCACCTGTTCACCGGCGCCAAGCCGCTGCGTCAATTGGGCGACTTGAGCCTGCACCTGGCCGAGCGCTTCCCGTTTGCCAAGCGCATGATGATGCAGCAGGCCAATGGGCTGAATCCGTTCAAGATGTGGTAAACCGTGCGCCAATGGGTATCCGTTGGCCGCCTCTTCTTCTCTTGATAGCCGGTGGTATCCGTCATGTTAAAAAGAGCCTTGGCGTTAAGCGCCACGATACTGATCAGCGGGTGTAGCCAGGAAAGTACGACGACGGCTTCCGATGAGCCCGCACCGGATACCGCGGCGCAGGAAAGCGCGCCCCATCAGATGACTGATCACTGGATTGGCCGATGGGTCGGCGTGGAAGGGTTAGTCCTGGAGATCCGCCACAAGGATTCCGCTGGGCCGGGCAATTACCTGCTTGAAATGCAGTACGGCCTGGACGCCGATCAGCGCGGCACCTTCGAAGGACAGGCAACGGCCGAGGGCATCCGCTTTACCCGTGAAGATGGTGAACAGCTGCTGCGCAAGGCTGACGGCGAAGCTACCGGATTGAAATGGCTGGCAGACAAGGAAGACTGCCTGATCGTACAACCCGGCGAAGGCTACTGCCGCGATTGAACGGCGCGGTGAAGCGGTTTACTCATCCGCCACTTCACGAAAGTGGCCCGATTTATCCAGAGTAAATTCGAGAAAATCCCGCGCCAGATAGAGCCTCCCTGAGTAGACACTCTGCGCCTCCGCGCGAAAACCTTCAATCGACGGCGTGGCACCCGAGCTGAGCGGATAGCGCGGGCTGAAGTGCGTCAGCACCAGATTAGGCAACGCGACCGATTCAGCAAACTCCGCCACCCGCCGGGCGTAGCTGTGCCCCACCTCACCGGCCTTCCCGGCCATCTCCTGGGTGTAGGTGGCTTCATGCACCAGCACCTGGGCCTCCACGCAGGCCTTACCCAATAACTCAGGCTGGGCGTTGTCTCCGGCGATGACCACCTTGCGCGGTGGTTTCTTGATAAACAGGTAGTCGTGGCTTTTCAGGATTTCTCCCTCGAACTCGATATCGAAGCCCTGTTTCAACTGCCCCCATAGCGGCCCTCGCGGCACGCCCTTCTGGACCAGTTTCTCGACGTTCAGCTCGGCATCGACTTTACGCTCGGTAAACGCGTAGGCGTAGGAAGCGACCCCGTGAGATAGGCCAAAGGTAGCCACCAACATGTTCGTAAACTCGACACTTGGTAGCTCATCGGCGCAGATAAACTGAAGCTCGAAGGGCAAGCAAAGCTGCGTGGCCTCAAAAGTAGCTTCCAGCCATGCCTTAATACCGGCGGGCGCCACAATGGTCAGCGCCTCCTTCCTGCCGCCCATCGCCGCACTCGCCAATATGCCCGGCAGCCCATAGCAGTGGTCACCGTGCACGTGGGTAATCAGGATGGCTTTGAGCGAATGAAACGACAGCTTGGTGTGCAGCACCTGATGCTGCGTCCCCTCGCCACAATCGACTAGATACCAGCCTTTGCCCTTGCTCTCGCGCAGGGCAATGCCGGTGACGTTGCGGGTCTTGGTGGGTACACCGGCGGAGGTGCCCAGGAAGAGTAGGTTCATAAATTGCTCGTCATCTTCTGTATGCTCGTTTGTGACCAAGATGCGGGGCGGGCAGCTAGTCAAACTAACATGTTACGGCGTCAAACCATCGCAGGCGCACAATTAACATAAATGACTACACTGTTTAGGCAACTCATTCTATGTATAGGAAATATCCGCCATGGAAGCCACGAACGAGAAAGTCTTCATCAGCCCTGCCCGTTACGTTCAGGGTGAAGGTGTTATCGCACGGGCCGGTCACTATGTCTCGGTGCTAGGGAAAGCGGCGCTGCTGATCGCCGACGACGTGGTCTGGGAGATCGCGGGCAAGGAGCTCAGCGCCAGTCTGGAAGGCGAAAGCGTCAGTTTCGAGCGCGCGGTGTTCGAGGGTGAGGCGTCTAACCGCGAGATCGATCGCCTCGTCGAGCTTGGTCGCAAGCAGCAGGCCGAGGTCGTCATCGGTTTTGGTGGCGGCAAGGCGATTGATACCGCCAAGGGCGTGGCCGAGAAGCTCGAAGCGGCCTGTGCTGTACTGCCCACCACCGCTTCTACCGATGCCCCTACCAGCGCCCTGTCGGTCATCTACAGTGACGATGGCGAGTTCGATTCCTACCGCTTCTACAGCAAGAACCCCGATCTGGTGCTGGTCGATACCGGCATCATCTGCAAGGCGCCGCCGCGCTTTCTCGCCTCGGGCATCGCCGATGCGCTGGCCACCTGGGTCGAGGCCCGCGCCGCCATTCGCGCCAACGCCAACAACATGGCTGGCGGCAAGGCAACGCTTCTGGGCGCGACCATCGGCGAGAAGTGCGAAGAGATCCTGTTCGAGCACGCCATGCTGGCCTACCAAGCGAACCAGGCACAGATCGTCACGCCCTCGTTTGAAGCCGTAGTGGAAGCCAACACCCTGCTGAGCGGGCTGGGCTTCGAAAGTGGCGGCCTGGCCGCAGCGCATGCCATCCACAACGGTTTTACCGCCCTGCACGGCGAGATTCACGACCTCACCCATGGCGAAAAAGTGGCCTACGGCACCGTCGCCCAGCTAATTCTGGATCAGACGCCCCAGGCGGAGCTGGAAGAGTATCTTGATCTCTACCTGGCGCTGGGCCTACCGGTGACGCTGAAAGCGCTCAAGCTCGAAGACGCCAGCGATGAGGATCTGTATCGCGTGGCGGAAGCCGCGCTGAAGGAAGGCGAATCGAGCCACAACCTGGCCTACGAGCTGACGCCCAAGCAGATCGTTCACGCTATCAAGGCGGTGGATGTGCATGCGCGGGCGTTTATGGAGAAAGTGGGGGTGAGCGAGTAAAATCGGCTAGAGGCGCGCCGTAACGCGCGCCTCTCGATAGCTTCTTGCCTTTACTGCATCGCTGCAGCTCAATCAGCCGTCCCATTGATCTTTCTGACCGGTATGCCCGCCAATACTTCACTATCCGCCATGCGCATATTGATGGCTATGATGTCTTCATCGCATTTAGCGGTGGTGCTGTAATGCGTCACGCATCCACAGCGATGGGTAGCGGTGAAACTCGGCCTCTTCATCGACCCAGAGGTAGAACGCCGTCGTCTCTTTGTTCTTTATGGTTACTTGGCCCGGCGAATAGTAGGCCCAGAGCGCTGCATATCGCCGACAAATCGAACAATGGCACTCCGTCACCTCTTTCGGAGCATCCGCTTCGATCTCAACATTTCCACAATGACAAGCGACTTTCACGTCGGCTCCCTTGTTCAGCGCCCGCCCACCAGGGCTGGCGGGCCAGGGTAGGATAATGGGTAACAGGCGAATTCATGAGCCCGCCACTGGCTTGACCATGAAAATGGCACCCGTCTTCGCCCTGCCGTTAGGTTCGAAACCCAACGACTGATAAAGGTGAAAAGCAGGGACGTTCGACTCAAAAACCTTGAGCGTAAACGCTTTGACCTGTTGCTTTGATGCGCCCTCTTCCATCAGCGCCGTGCAAAGCGCCCTGCCCATGCCCTGTCCTCTCAAGGCGGGATCGACCACCAGCCGCGCCAGGTGGATAACACCACCTTCGCGCCGCAGTAATTGCCCAAATGCTGCCATATCCCCGGTAGCATTGAGCAAAACACGAGCATTCTGCTCGCTGGCATCGAGGTCTGACCACGCGCTTTCAGGCGTTGCCGGGTAGCGTAGTGCAGGCCCTGCCCACATACGGAATGCGTGCTCGGTGGTAAGCCAGCTCAAGACCGTTTCGAGGTCTGCTGGCGCTGCCAAGCGTAGTGTCATCTGGACTATCCTTTAGCGGCTGCCCCTGCTGTAACGCATCAGCGGTTAGCGTTTTCCTCGGCCACCTGACGCAGGGCATCCACCAGTACATCCGCCGGTTGGGCGCCGGAAATCAGGTAGCGTCCATCGAGGATGAAGCCCGGCACCGCGCTTACGCCGGCCTCCATAAACTTCTGTTCTGCTGCGCGAACATCGTCCGCGTACTCATCGGAGCGAGCGATGGCCTCGGCGGCATCACCATCAAGCCCGGCCTCGATTGCCTTTTCGCGTAGCACCTGAGGGTCGGAAGGGTCTTTCGCCTCGCCAAAGTAGGCATCGAACAGAGCCAGCTGCAGCGGCGTCTCGCGGTGCTGGGTGGCGGCCCAGGCCAGCACCCGATGGGCATCGAAGGTGTTGGTCGCCCGGCGTTCAAGCGCACCGCTGAAATTCAGCCCGAGCTGCTCGGCCACGGCCACGATCTCGGCCTGAGACTGCTCCATGGTGGCCGCATCCTTGCCGTACTTGCGGCACAGGTGCTCCAGAATCGGCTCGCCTTCGGGCGGCATATCCTGGTTGAGCTCGAAGGGCTGCCAATGGAGTTCGACGTCAATTTCACCTTGCAGGATTTCCAGCGCCTGCTCCAGCCGCCGGTAGCCGATGGCGCACCACGGGCAGGCGACATCGGAGACCAGGTCGATTCTTACTTTTTGCATGCTGTATATCCCTTTGGCATATCCCAAAATTCGATCAAACTATAGCAATCATGCTACGTGCATATCTCAAGTAACGACAGCACTGAAAAGGAGGCGGCCATGGAAAAAGCAGGGGGTGTTTAAAAGTAATCGCAGCCAAGCGGTTCGCATGCCTAAATCTTTAGCGCTACCGGAGGGCGTTACGCGCGTTGATGTGATTGCAGTGGGTCGCGCGCGCTTGATTACACCCGCAGGTGAAGCGTGGGATAGCTGGTTCGACGGCCCGAGCGTCACCGCAGACTTTATGGATGAACGCGAGCAGCCCGCAGAGCAGAAACGCGAGGCGTTTGATGCTCAAGTACATGCTCGACACCAACACCTGCATTTTCGCCATCAAACATAAACCTCGCCACGTCCGTGAGACCTTTAATCATCATACCGACCAGCTCTGCATCAGTAACGTGTGACACTCATGGAGCTGGTGTATGGTGCGGAGAAATCCGCTTCGCCCGAGCACAACCTGAGCGTGATTGAAGGATTCGCCGCCCGGCTGGACGTACTCGACTACGACGCCAGCGCCGCCTACCACAGTGGCGAGCTTCGCAGCGAGCTGGCCAAGGCGGGCACGTCCATCGGCCCTTATGACCAGATGATTGCCGGGCATGCTCGCTCAAGAGGGTTGATCCTGGTGACCAATAACCTGCGAGAACTTAATCACGTGCCCGGGCTTCGAGTGGACGACTGGCTTTGATGGGTTGACTCATGACGCAATCCGGGCCGTTTTTTAACGCGTGCTGGCAGCAAGCCTGACGCCCAGCGCCACAAACAAGGCCCCGAGCCCGCGATCCAGCCAACGCCCTAGCGTCTGATTCTGCTTCAAGAACGCCCCCAGTCGCGCGCCCATCAGCACCAGCGGTGGCTCGATAAACGCCGCCACCAGAATAATCAGACTGCCGTGCAAAAACAGCTGCGCGCCGGTAGACCCGGGCCCGGGCACTACGAACTGGGGCAGAAAGGCGAGAAAGAAGATCGCGACCTTGGGATTGAGCGTGGAGATCACCACGCCCTGCCAGTAAATGGAAAGGCTGTGCTGCTGGCTCGCCGGTTCACTCCCGACAAGCGATTCCCCGCGGGAGAGCAGCATCTTGATCCCCAGCCAGATCAGATACGCCGCGCCCAGCCATTTGATGATGGAAAACGCCAACGCGGACGTGGCAAGTATCGCCGACAGCCCGGCGGCCGCCATGACCACATGCACCCAAGCGCCGGTCCAGATACCCAGCATGGCCGCCAGCCCTTGCCGCCGCCCGCCACGCAATGTCTGGCCCAGAATAAACGCAATATCCGGCCCGGGCGACAGGTTCAACAGAACGGCGGCCGACAGAAAGGTCATCCAGTGGAGGATGGTGTAATCGAACATTTAAGGCTCCCGGCGGAGTTACATTGGAGATGGCAACCAGCATGCTGACCACGCCTCGTCTGTTTTCTCGATGTTACCAAAACTTGGGCGCCAGTGGAGTGCTTCTTCATCCTCAACGCCCGCCATAAACAGCGCGAGGAACGAGCGCCCGGCGACCGAATGACGCGCATTTAATACCTGTGTTAGGTGGCAGTTGCACGACCTATCCCAATGGTTATTAGGTATTCCGAGTACTGCCTTGAAAAGCTTTTTGGTGCATCGTTTCTCGACGTTTGTAAATGACACAAAAGCCCCGCGGAAGTGCTTAGATCCAACTTTCCATACAGGCAAATCGGAATTTCCTTATTGTCTTTGAAACGACGATCTGGGCCTCCACGCTTGTTGGCATATTTCCATGTGGTATCGACAATGTCGGAATCCGACGGAACCGGACCGTCTTCGATGAAGCGCTCAACACTTGTGGAAAATAAAAGTGATGCGTGCTCGATACAGCCAACTCCAGAGCTGTCATAAACAAGTATGCAATCAGGCATGAAATACGCAGTAATGCCCCTCGCTTTCAGCGTGGGGATAGTTATATTGGTTTCGACCCAGGGTGGTGTTCCAGTGCCCGCTGAGGCAGCCTCTCTTTTTACAAGACTGGACGCACCCGCATTAATTTTCGACTGATGGACAGACGTTAAATCGCGTGAATCAACGTAAGTCCAAAGTCGTTTGCATTCAGCAATATGATTAACAGCCTGCACGAGCTTCGAAAAAGAGACGTATCATTTTCTTCGAAATCGTAGAAAATCTTGACTGTTCGGCGACGTGATTCGAATACTGACGCGGCTATACCAAAGACGATACCGGCTCCACCAGCTATAGCCATTCCAAGCTGACTTCCATTGAACAAAGCGGCCACAAACGCTACGACGGCAACCACGAAAACAAAATAGTCTAGTCTGAAATCTTTATAGGACTTGTTAAGGCGATCAATCAGCTCTTTTCTCCCAGGGCTCGTTAAATCGCGCGTACTTACCGCATCAAACTTTTGGGAAGGAGGCAGCTCTTCGAGTCGAGAAGAGACCGGTTGATTCCCACCTCGACGTCCTCCAACCTCTTCACGCAGATACAAGCCATGCCGACCTGCATGGACATATGAGGACCCATCCGGGCGCATGCCGATACGGAATCCTGTCACTCCCAAAGAGGCACCAACACCACTCTTGGATAAGTTGAACCTGATCGGGCCAACTGACACCGACTTTCTCAGATACCAAGCCATTCATCCCCCTCCTTTCATTCTTGGCACTTAGCTTACCTGCTACCTAAGAAGGCTGTAGAAAATCCGATTTCGACCCGTCTCCATGGCCTGTGGTCCTTATTCATTTACCCAGCCAGCTATCTGGCTGAATCAGTTGGATACCGGCATTAGCCACTCGAGCGCTCAGTTTAATACTGGGTTTAAAAAACGACGTACTTCGCTCTTGGCGCTTCGTGACGCAACCAAGGGACCATAGATTATCAACTTCTCATATTGATCACCGCAAGTTCAAAATGTCGAGCTGGAGCTGATCCTGGTAGTTGATCACCACCATGGCGTTCTGATCGTAGTTATAAGCCTTGAAGCGCGGGATGCTGACCACTCCTCGTTTGTTTTCTCGATCCTACCAAAACTTAGCCGTCAGTGGGGTTTTTCTACAGGCTCAACGCTGAGCACAGTTGCAAAAATATATGGCGCTACATTTTGGGTACCAAATTTCGTGACATGTGTTTTTGTCAATTGATGCGACTTGTTAGGCTATGACAAGTACGAAGCAATACCTAACTCTGGTTGTTTTTCTGCTTTAGCTTGCATTTCAACAGGAGAAAAGTCATGCCAATACAACTTACTTTCGTATGGTGAGAATACCCAAGGGTTATCTAAGGCTTCATATTTACCTAACTCACGCCCGCGAAGATATATTTTTTGCTCTTCGTGCAAAGCATTTGGCGGCCAATAAACTGCTACATGTTGCTGATTCATGTTTTGATATAGCTTCATAATTTGTGGAGAGCCACCGATTTCCCTGTACTTTCCAGATAGCAATACTTTAACGAACGCTTTTGATGGTTCCATGTCTAGTTTGAACTCCAGTCCTTTAAAGCTTTTTTCTTTCTCGGAAAGAATACGATAAATAGCCTTTTTGGGTCGTTCATCGCCAATCATGGTTAACAGCTCACCATTGACTCTTTTTGGAGGTCTTTTTTCAAATGCTTTATTTTTGGAGTTAAAAACGATTTTGTTAATCATAAACTCCTGCTTTCGTGCGGAATAACCAGAAAATATAAAGGTACAATCAGGCTCTTCGAGAGACTCATCAACAGAATCAGAAACGAAGTTTAGAGAGTCATTTAACATTCGAATTATTTTTTTCTGTGCATCAACAAAATCTACGGCACGCTCTCTTAAGTTTACGAACGACTCAACATATGATGTTACCTGTGAAATCAATGGATAAGCCCATGCTGTGTCGCCAGCAAAAGCTATAACCGCAT
This sequence comes from Vreelandella aquamarina, assembly GCF_020075495.1. Classification (GTDB taxonomy): domain Bacteria; phylum Pseudomonadota; class Gammaproteobacteria; order Pseudomonadales; family Halomonadaceae; genus Vreelandella; species Vreelandella aquamarina_A. Next base: position 215,239 of record NZ_JABYQT010000003.1, on the reverse strand, counting down.
CACTTCTTCCTATGCTGAATACTTTAGGACCATAATCCCAGCACTTGCCTCCACTAAGTCGACTATCAGACATAACCCATAACTCACGCCCGGTTTGAGTTTTTCTTGTCCAAGAAACTACTACAGTCATAAGTACCCTTTATTCTTTTTATCTATACAGAAGTCTGACAAATAGCCTAACGCCCAAAACAGCGGCAGCTTTAGCTGTCCGACTGATTTTGCTTGTTAAATGCAGATTTGACGGATTCCTCCAACCCTTCCGAGAGGCGATCCAGCATTTTCTTTTCTTGCGTTTTCCAAAGATCAGGAGCTAAGTATCCGATAACTACAGCAACTACAATCAGTTTTGCAACGGCACCTTGTTCCATTTTAATTGCACTTACCATAAGCAGTGCGTACATAAGGCCAGAAAATGCACCTAATAAGCATCGGGAAAATACATTTGAAAATGCGGCACCCCAATCCTTCGCCTCAAACTTTTCTTGAAGATGGTGTGGAACATCAAAATTATAAGAGATTACAAGTGATTTTATAAACCCACCGATTGCCGCTGCCATTGCACAATACATAAGCAACTGAAATTCTTGTTTCGTAAATATCTCAGTGAGTAAATCCAATGTTTGAATCTCCTTTGGCATTTAACAGTGATTATATAGTATAGTCGGCAGCATAACCTCAATAAACGCGCCAGCAGGTTCATTGAGGTTATGCTGCCGCAGAAATTAACTTTACCTCATCGCTTCTGCTAAGAGCAAAGCAAAATTTGCCAGCATATCCAATATTCGCGTATATGCGCGCTTTGCCGGTTTTCATCATACTGACGCATGCGTATCACTCGGCAGTGCGCCTGAGTTTGAAGGGCCCAATAGAGGGGCCGCCCGATAAATAGATAGACCATTACGCTAGCCTCACACCGACTACCTCCCCCTCAAACCATTGCTGCCGCAGCCCTCTGTTCTGCTCCAACAGCGCCAGATAGGACGCGAGCGGGTGCTGTGGCGTCAGGCTCACGTGCAGTTGACGCAGCCGCCGCTGAAACTCCAACTGCTCAGCGGGTTGGTGAAGCGCCGTGGCGTGCTGGGTGAGCCAGTCAATCTCGGGGAGCAGCAGGTGGGTGGCGCCGGTGTCCAGTGCCAGCGTGACGCCCTTGGCGTCGAAGTCGCCAAGGTAGAGGGGCGGGCGGCGGGTCTTGGGCCACGCTTCAGCGAGTTTGGCGAAGCCGCCGCCGTAGTGGTGGTCGCCGCGGTAGGCGATGAGCGGTTGGGCGAAATCTTTTAGCGCGGCGAGGTTGGGGGCAAAGGCGTAGAAGCTGTCGAGGTTTTCGACCTGGACGAGGGCGCCGAAGGTGCCGAGGAAGAGGCTTCGCAGGTCGACGTCGCGGATGCTGCGCGGCTCAAAGCTGACGCCCGGCGTGGGCTGGGGGGCGCTGGTCAGGCCGCTGATCGAGCGGCCCAGTGGGGCCAAGTGGGCGCTTTCCAGCACCGCGTCGATCTCGGCGAGCAGCGCGGCGTCGAAGCGCAGCGCTCGGCTGGTCAGCCGCGGGCCCAAGTCGATATCGTGCTGGTGGCACCAGGCGATGACGTCGTCCACCCACTGGCGGCGGGGCCGTTCAAGGCGGTTCTGTTGACGCAGCAGGCGCTGCACCTCATTCAGCCCCGCGCGGGCGCGGCCGGGCAGGTTCATTGGGGCTGCACCAGCTGTAGCGAGACGTCGCGGATCAGGCGCACGTCGTTGTAGTCGCCGGCCTTCTTCTCTTCCTGGTCAAGAATAAAGGCCTGCTGCTCGCTGCGCGGCAGGCCCTAGAACTCGGCGATGACCTCGAACAGCCAGATTTCGTGATTCCAGGTCAGCCCGCTTTGCTCCAAGTACTCCAATGCGCTGACCGGCTGAGGCGCGGCGGCGCTGAGTCTATCGATCAACCTTCCGGAAAGAACGGCCATATCATCGGTAGCAGGATGACACAGACGAGATACCCAACGACCACCAACGGCAGCCCCGCCTTGGCGTAGTCGTTGAAACGATAGCCACCGACACCGAGCACCATGGTGTTGGCCGGCATACCCAGCGGCGTGGCATAGGCACAGGAGCCACCGATGCAGATCGCCATCAGCACCGCACTCGGGTCAGCCCCGATACCCAGCGCGATCGCACCGCCAATGGGAGCCAGCAGGGCCGTCGTCGCCGTATTGGACATGAACTGGGAAAGCCCCGCCGAAATAAGGAACAGAACGCTCAACAGCAGTCGCGGCGATGGCGCTTCGCCCAGGAAATTCATGACAGTCTCGGCCATCAGGCTACCCAGGCCTGTCTTCTGCATGGCGGTAGCCATCGGCAGCATGCCCGCAAACAAGAAGATGACACGTGAATCAATCGCGTCCAGCGCCCGACGCTCGGTCATCACGCCGGTCAGTACCAGTACAAGCGCACCGGTGACGCCGACGATGTGCATGTCGAGGCCAATCACGTCATCGAACACCATGGCGAGAATGGTCGCGACAAGAATCCCTAACGCCAGATACTGCTTCCAGCGCGGCGCTTCCACCGGAGGCTCGTCATAGATTTCGGCCCCACCTACGCCATCTCGATCTGGCAGCAACTTGTAACCGATGGTGAGAAAGTAGACCAGCGCAACAGCCATCAGCGGCAGGCCGATCAGCGCAAAGGAGAAAAACCCGAAAGAAGTGGCACCATTGGTCATGTTCTCGAGCGTACCGTTGACGATCAAGTTACCCGGCGCACCGATCAAGGACAGATTTCCTCCCATTGCAGAAGCAAACGCCAGTGGCATCAGAAGCTTGGAGCGACGAATACCCGAACGGCTGGCAATACCGATGACTGCCGGAATGAGCACCGCCGCGGTACCGGTATTGGATAGAAACCCCGACAGCACGGCGGTGACCAGCATGATCGCCAACAGCAGTTGGCGCTCGGTCTTGGCGAAATGGGTCACCACCCCGCCGATCTTGTTGGCCATGCCGGTTTCGAAAAGCGCCCCACCCACCACGAACATGGCACAGAACAAAATGACGTTACTGTTGATGAAGCCGGTGAAGGCTTCAGCAGGCGTAAGTATATTGGTCAATACGAGACTGATGAGTACCAGCATCGCTGTCACGGCGAGCGGGATACGCTCGGAGACGAACAGTACGATCGCGATAAAGAGAATGATCAGTGTGATAATTGGCGCGTCCATCTTCATTATCCTTGTTGAGTCGAGAGGACGGATTCCCAGAAAGAACAGGGGCGGGTCAAGGCCCGCCCCTGTTCTTTCTGGTTGAGTACCTGCGGCCTAGGGTGGCGCACGGATCAGGCGGCAACGCTCGCCTTTTCGCGAATGGAGGCGCAGACCGCGTCGGTAATCTCACGCGTAGTGGCCTTGCCGCCCAGGTCCGGGGCCTGCAGACCAGAACCGATTACCTCTTCCACCGCGGCCATCAGCCGCTCGGCGAGCGTTTGCTCACCCAGATGCTCGAGCATCATGACCGCAGTCCAAAACGCACCAATGGGATTGGCAATGCCCTTACCGGTAATATCGAAGGCGGAACCGTGGATCGGCTCGAACATGGAAGGAAACTCACCAGACGGGTTGAGATTGGCTGTTGGCGCGATACCCAAGCTTCCGCTCAGTGCTGCAGCCAGATCAGAAATGATGTCGGCATGAAGGTTGGTGGCCACGATCACATCAAGCCGTTCGGGCTTGAGCACCATGGTGGTAGTGACGGCATCAACCAGCTCGCGGTTGATCTCGACTTCCGGGTAGTCCTTGGCTACCTCGAAGAAGATTTCGTCCCACAGCACCATGCCATGACGCTGTGCGTTTGATTTGGTGACGAGCGTAAGCTTCTTGCGCGGACGAGACATCGCCATGTCGAAAGCGAAACGGTGAATGCGCTCGATGCCTTTGCGAGTGAACAGCGAGACCTCAGTGCCAACCTCATCGGGTAATCCTTGATGGACACGTCCGCCGTTGCCGGAGTACTCACCTTCGCTGTTTTCTCGAATGATGACCCAGTCGATCTTGTCAGCATGCTGCAAACGACTCGTCACGCCCGGCAGCACGCGCGCCGGGCGCACGTTGGCGTATTGATCGAAGCCTTGGCAGATCTTGAGGCGCAAGTCCCAAAGCGAGATATGATCCGGCACCTCTTCGCTGCCAACAGCACCAAAGTAGATCGCATCGAAGGTTTTAAGCTCCTCGATGCCTCCATCGGGAATGTACTGCCCCTTTTCCAGATAGCGTTTCGAACTCCAGTCGAAGTCCTTGAACTCGAAGCCAACACTTGGATAGCTCTCGACCAGTGTCTCCAGCACTTTCTTGCCGGCGTCGATCACTTCCAAACCGATACCGTCTCCAGGAATAACGGCTATACGATGCTTTTTCATGGCAGTCTCCAGCGCTTTTACAGATGATGGGCGAAACAGAACGACTCCACTCTATTCAGCCGAAGACGGCATAAGCAATACACTATAATTTGAAACACTTTTAACCCTGGGCTATCTAATGAGCACTCTCAAGAACCTGGATTTTTTTATTACGTTATGCCGTGCGGGTAACATGTCCAACGCTGCTCGCGAGCTGGACATTTCACCTGCAGCCGTAAGCAAGCGTCTTTCTAACCTCGAAAAAAGCACTAACATTCAGCTCTTTAATAGAAATACACGCACAATGAAACTCACGGCGGAGGGACAGATATACTTGACCTACGCCGAACAGGCGTTGGCCTATATTCATGAAATGGAGGAGCAGATCGCCCAGAGAGGAGGAGAAGTGAAGGGCCTTTTGAAAATCAATGCCCCTTTGGGTTTTGGACGAAAGTATATGGCGGACGCCATTGCAGCCTTTCTGGATAGCCACCCTAACGTCGAGGCTAAACTGCACTTATCGGATCATCCGTTGAATCTGGCAGAAAACGCCTATGATATCGGCATACGCTTTGGGGAACTTCCAGACTCCAGTCTTCATTCACGCATGATCGCGACCCATCGGCGTATCGTCTGTGCTTCGCCTGAGTATATCGCACGCTACGGCAAGCCTCTGACGCCCGATGCGCTGGCGCAACACAACTGCATTACGTTGCAGCAGAACAACGATGCCTGGAGCGTGTGGAAGTTCTATCGCGGCACTCGAAGCTATAGTGTCCGCGTCGCGGGGACGCTCTCCGCCAACGATGGCGAGAGCGTGACAAGATGGGCCCTAGAGGGACGCGGTATCGTGATTCGTGCCGAGTGGGATTTAAAGGATCATCTCGCTGCCGGCCGACTGGTGCCACTATTGACAGGCTACTCAACTCCAAATGCAGATATCCATGCGGTGTATCAGCACTATAACGTCATGCCCGCGCGCATTCGTCTGTTCATTGAACATCTGCGGGACTTCATGACGCGAACGTTCGGCGCCAGATAATCATCGTTTCATTACTCAACCGATACAGGATTCACATACTATCCAGTCGCGTTAAAGTAGTGGCCGACTTTTTCATTTCTATTCAGGACATCGTCATGCCCCGTTACCCCACCCATTTACTCGACGACGGCCCCGCCAACCCCTTTCCAGGCATCAAGGCGCTCGAACGGCGTATTGGCCGGGAAATCCCCCACCGGCTGGGTTCCAACGAAGGCCTGGATATGCCCCACCGGGCGCTGCGTGCGCAGTTTGGCGATGCGCTGGCCGAGCACGCTTACGCCTACGGCGATGCCGAGGCTATGGGCGTGCGTACCCGGCTGAGCGCCCTGCTGGGTACGCCGCTGGATCACCTGCTGGTGGATGCCGGAGCGGACAGCCTGATCGCGCTTGCGCTGCGCACCACTTGCGAGGCCGGGGAAACGGTGGTTGCCACGGCGGGCACCTACCCCACCTTTGGCTACTTCGCCAAGGGCCAAGGCTGCCGGCTGGTGGAGCCTGGCTACCATGAAGCGCCCGGCGTACTGGCGCCGGACCTGGAAGCCTTGGCGTCAGCGGCGCACGCTGAAAACGCTCGCCTGGTGTACCTGGCCAACCCGGATAACCCCAGCGGCCACCTGCACGATGACGACGCGATTCTCACCCTGCGCGCGGCGCTGCCCGACACCTGCTGGCTGTTGCTGGATGAAGCCTACGGCGATTTCCGCGATGACGCCGGCAGCGAATTCGCCGCCCGCTCACTGCCTGGGGTGATTCGCCTACGCACGCTCTCCAAGGCCCACGGTTTGGCCGGGCTGCGTATCGGCTACGCAATTGCCGAGCCTCCCGTGCTTGCTATGATGATGAAGGTGCGTATCCACTATGCGGTATCGGCAATCGCTCTGGCCGCCGCTGAAGTGGTGCTGGATAACCTGGAAGAGGTGCATCAGCACGTGGCAGATGTGAAAGCCCGCCGCGAGCAGTTGGCCGAGCACTTTCGCGCGCTGGGCGCCGATGTGCTGCCGAGCGCGACGAACTTCATCGGCATCCGCCTGCCAAGCGTTGAGCTGGCGGCGTCGGTTCATCAGGCACTGCTGGCCGAAGGCGTGCTGGTGGCACGGCTGGCGCACCCGGAGCTTGCCAACGTGATTCGCATTACCGCCGTGGCGGATGCGCTGGTGCCCGGGCGGCTGGCGGTACTGGAAAGGGCCGTCACAGAGCACGCCGAGTAAGCCAGCCTCCCTTTTACGCATACCCCGGCCTCGCGGGTCGGGGTTATGCCTTGTCAGCCTCTCGATCACTCCCCTCGATCAGCGCAAAGCTGCCGTAATTTGATACGTATCAACCTAAAGAGAACGGTCTACTTGCCGATAGTATCTTGCCCCACATAGTTAGGCCACTAACAACCCCTGTTAGGTTACTAACCATCTACTCCCCTCCTACCCTAGAGTTGATCAATGAACATCAAGAAGGAAGTGTCGGTAAAAACGGTATTTCTTGCGCTCTTCTCGATTGTGGTCATGATTTCGCTGCTTGTCCTGGCGGCGTCTTTCATGACGAAACAGCAGAGCGTGAAAGTGGATACCGCGAACAAGGATCGTTATGAATCGTATCTACTGGCCAGCGAATTACGTCAGAACTCCCTCACGCTGACGAGGCTTGCCAGAAATTATGTAGTGACCGGCGATGCAACATGGGCGGATCAGTATCAGGAAGTGATCGATATCGCGAGCGGTACGGCGCCACGCCCCCGGTACTACAATAGAATCTATTGGGAATTCCGGGCTGCCGGCTTGGACCCTGCCGAGGGCTTTGATGAGCCCAAGGCGCTGCTCGAGCTGATGCGCGAGCTAGGCTTTACCGATGAAGAGTTCGCGCTACTCGCTGAATCCCAGCAGCGCTCTCAAGACCTTGTGGTCATGGAAACCCGCGCCATGGAATTGACCGAGCAAGCCAATTCCCTGACTGGGGAAGCCAGCCAGGCGGCACGCCAGCAAGCCATCGATTTGATGTTCAATGCAGAATACAACCGTAACGCCGCTCATATCATGGAACCCATCGATCAGTTCTACGCCCTGCTCGATGCGCGTACCGATGGCGCCATCGTGGAGGCTGAAGCATCGCGGAATTTCTGGTCAGGCGCGGTGCTTTTCCTGTCGGCGCTGCTCAGCGTCACGGTTGGCTTGCTGCTGTGGTGGGGCTATCGCGTCATCATCGGGCAGTTGGGTGCCGAACCCGCCGAGGTGAGAGCCTTGGTAGATCAGGTCGCCAAGGGCGACTTGTCCGAAGACTTCGGCTTGCGCAACATTCGGCCGAACAGCTTGATGGCGTCTCTGGCACACATGCAGGATTCGCTGAGCGATGTGGTCAACACGGTGCGCACCAGCAGCGAAAACGTGGCGACCGGGTCAAGCCAGATCGCCTCGGGCAACACGGACCTGTCTCAGCGTACCGAAGAGCAGGCAAGCAACCTGCAGCAGACCGCCGCGGCGATGGATGAAATTTCAAGCGTGGTCACGAGCACAGAAGAAACGGCGAAAGAGGCCGTCAGGCTCGCTCTGGGTGCCAGCGATGTGGCCACCCAGGGTGGCGAAGTGGTTGGGCGTGTCGAAACCATGATGGCCGACATACAAGCATCTTCGCGCAAGATTGCCGATATCATTAGCGTCATCGACGAAATTGCGTTCCAAACCAATATTCTGGCCTTGAACGCCTCGGTCGAGGCAGCCCGCGCCGGCGAGCAGGGGCGCGGCTTTGCAGTGGTTGCCGGTGAAGTGAGGAACCTGGCCCAGCGCAGTGCCTCTTCTGCCCAGGAGATCAGAACGCTGATCACCGATAGCGTGGCGAAAATCGAATCCGGCGGAAAACTGGTCAACGAAGCGGGCGCGACCATGCAGGATATCGTGTCCCACGTGCAGAACGTGACCAGCATGATGAACGAGATCAGCGCCGCGGCCACCGAGCAGACCACGGGCATTCGCCAGATCAGCGACGCCATCGTGCAGCTCGATGCGGTGACCCAGCAGAACGCGTCGCTGGTGGAAGAAGCGGCAACAGCGGCTGACAGCCTGGATCACCAGGCAAACCAGCTCGTCACGGCGGTCAGTATCTTCAAATTGAAAAAAGATGCTGACGAAGCCTCCACTACCCGCTCCGGGCTACTCTTGAACTGAGTCAGCCATCAGACAAAAAGCGGCCACCCCTGGTGGCCGCTTTTGCATGTCAATCGTCCTTGAAACCAGCGCTAGCGCTTATCGCTCATGCCTCGGGCAGTGCGGCAATCACCATGATTTCCACTTTCCACTCGGGCTTGGCAAGCTTGGCTTCAAGCGCGGCCCGTACCGGGGTGCGCCCGGCCACTACCCACGCTTCCCAGGCGGCGTTCATCTGATCGAACTCGGCCATATCGGTCACCCACACCTGAGCACTGATCAGATGCTCCTTTGACGTGCCGGCCTGGGCCAGCAGCTCATCGATACGCGTCAGGACCTGTTCGGTCTGGCCGCGCATATCCGCCGTGGCATCGGCGGGCACCTGGCCTGCCAGGTAAACGGTGCCGTTGTGAATGGCCACCTGGCTCATGCGGGCATTGCTTTCTTGATAGGTAACGCTCATGCCGCTCTCCTGTAAGAAGTGGCTCTGCTGAGATAAAAGGTTGTTTTGGCTATTAAAGCGCTCAGCAGCCAATTATTGGTTTCAAGATCATGCAGAGAAATCATTCAAAGCACAAGATACGGTGTTTACCTCATGTCTAAACCAATATCACTCCTGAAAAACCAGATAGCGGCCACAAAAAAGGGCCCAGCGATAAACGCTAGGCCCTGAAATTTGGTGCCGGTGGCCAGACTCGAACTGGCACACCCGTAAAGGCGGCGGATTTTGAATCCGCTGCGTCTACCAATTCCGCCACACCGGCAATGGCTGGGCATTATACGGGGAATCATCGGTAGGTCAATCACATTGACTGACTTTGAGCCCACAAAGCGCTATCCTATGTCGCCTGTTTGACCACCGTTAAGAGCCAACCCATGCAGCGCGCGGACTTCCATTTCGAGCTACCCGATGAGCTAATTGCTCGCTACCCTTCAGAACAGCGCAGCGACTGCCGCCTGCTGTGCGTGGACGGGCCAAGTGGAGAGCTTGCGCATCGCCGTTTTCCCGACCTGCTCGAGCTGCTGGCGCCCGGTGATCTGCTGGTGTTCAACGACACCCGAGTGATCCCCGCCCGGCTGCATGGCCACAAGGCCAGCGGCGGCAAGGTGGAGATGCTGCTTGAACGCCCGCTGGACAGCCACCGCGGCCTTGCCCACATCCGCTCGAGCAAGTCGCCCAAGCCCGGCACCGAACTGATCTTCGAGGGCGATATCCACGCCGTGGTGGAAGGCCGCCAGGATGCGCTTTTCGAGCTGCGTTTTCTGGGCGAGACGCCCATGATTGCGCTTCTGGAGCAGCACGGCCATATGCCGCTGCCGCCCTACATTACCCGGGAAGACGAGTTGTCCGACCGCGAGCGCTACCAGACCGTCTACGCCCGCCGGGACGGCGCCGTGGCCGCGCCTACCGCCGGGCTGCACTTCGACCAGCCGCTGCTGGATGCCCTGGCGGAAAAGGGTATCAACAGCGCGTTTGTGACCCTGCACGTGGGCGCTGGCACCTTTCAGCCGGTGCGAGTGGACAACATCCTCGAACACCACATGCACAGCGAGTGGATCGAGGTCACGGAAGCCACCTGCCAGAAGGTGCGCGATACCCAGGCGGCAGGCAAGCGGGTGATTGCGGTAGGCACCACCAGCGTGCGTTGTCTGGAGAGCGCCTGCCAGAAAAGCGGCGACGGCAAGATCGCCCCTTACAGTGGCGATACGGATATCTTCATCTATCCGGGCTATGAGTGGCGCTGCGTGGATGCGCTGATTACCAACTTCCACCTGCCGGAATCGACGCTCTTGATGCTGGTCTCCTCCTTCATCGGTTACGAGCACACCATGCGCGCCTATCAAACGGCTGTCGATGAACGCTACGCCTTCTTCAGCTATGGCGATGCCATGCTCCTGACCCGCTAGCGCGCTGATACTACCCTGAGCGCTTTACCGACGATTATCTGACGAGTACGACAATGCGAAACGAATGCTTTATGCGCTTTGAGCGCCTGGCCGACGATGGCCGCGCTCGGCGCGGTCGCCTTCACTTTCCCCGCGGCACGGTCGAAACCCCGGCGTTCATGCCGGTCGGCACCTACGGCACGGTCAAGGGCATGACGCCGGACTCCATCAAGGAGATCGGCGCCGAAATCATTCTGGGCAACACCTTTCACCTGTGGCTGCGCCCGGGGACCGAGGTCATCGAAGCCCACGGCGACCTGCACGACTTCGCCCAGTGGGACAAGCCGATCCTCACCGATTCCGGCGGCTTTCAGGTGTTTTCCCTCGGCGAGATGCGCAAGATCACCGAGGCCGGCGTGCACTTTCGCTCGCCGGTGGACGGCAGCAAGGTGTTCATGGGTCCGGAAGAGTCCATGGCCGTGCAGCGCTCGCTGGGCTCTGATGTGGTGATGATCTTTGACGAGTGCACGCCCTACCCGGCCACGTTCGAGGAAGCCGAAAAATCCATGGAGCTGTCGCTGCGCTGGGCCAAGCGTTCGCGCGATGCCCACGGCGACTCCCCCTCGGCGCTGTTCGGCATCATCCAGGGCGGCATGCACCCCGAATTGCGCGAGCGCTCGCTCAAGGGCCTTCTCGAGATCGGCTTTGACGGCCTGGCGATCGGCGGGCTCTCCGTCGGCGAGCCGAAGGAAGAGATGATCAAGGTGCTCGATTATCTGCCCACCTGGATGCCGGACGATACCCCGCGCTATCTGATGGGCGTGGGCAAGCCCGAAGACCTGGTGGAAGGCGTGCGCCGCGGTGTGGACATGTTCGACTGCGTGATGCCGACCCGCAACGCACGTAACGGCCACCTGTTTACCGCTGACGGCACGGTCAAGATCCGCAACGCCAAGCATCGCCACGACACCAGCCCGCTTGAAGCAGAGTGTGACTGCTATACCTGCAAGAACTTCTCGCGCGGCTATCTACACCACCTGGATCGCTGCAACGAAATGCTGGGTTCGATGCTCAATACCATCCATAACCTGCGCTACTACCAGCGCGTCATGGCTGATTTGCGCGCGGCAATCGAAGCGGGTACATTGACGACCTTTGTGGAAGGCTTCTACGCCCGGCGCGGCCTGCCGGTGCCTCCCCTGGCCGAATAGTCATCATCCGCGTTGGCGGGTGAGCCAAGAGGCGCTCACGAACGACATCGTTGATCGGCGCCTCTCCTAACTCTTTCACCCATTAGGGTCTTAACCTAGGAGTTCTCTGCAATGCTGGATTTCTTCATCTCACCAGCCCACGCCCAGGAAGCAGCGGCGGGCGGTGGCATCGCGCAAATCGTCATGCTGGTCGGTTTCGTGCTGATTTTCTACTTCCTGCTGTGGCGCCCGCAGGCCAAGCGTGCCAAACAGCACAAGCAGCTTGTCACCAGCCTGGATAAAGGCGATGAGGTCGTGATCGGCGGTGGCCTGGTGGGCCGTGTCACCAAAGTCAGCGATGAGTTCCTGACCCTGGAAGTCTCTGAAGGCACCGAAGTCAACGTGCAGAAGAATGCCGTTGCTGCCGTACTGCCGAAGGGCACAATCAAGTCCATCTAACGCTTAACACATCCCTGCCGATTCAGTGCCAGCCACCCCGGCAGGGGTGCCATGGTAGATACGATGGTAAATTTTGCTGTGCGTGGATCTCCGCGCACAGCAATTCCGTTTGTAATTGAAGGCAGGGCTTGCATGCTCAACCGTTACCCCCTGTGGAAGTATCTGCTGATACTGGTCGTCCTGGTGGTTGGCCTTATCTATTCGCTTCCCAACTTATTCCCCGCAGATCCCGCAATTCAGCTGAGCAGCGCCCAGGGCGAGACGCTGGAGTTGCGCCAGGTTCAGCGCGTTGAAAGCGCACTTGAAGAGAACGGCATCGCCGTCAAGGCTTCAGAGCAGGAAAACGGCCAGTGGCTGATTCGCCTGCGCAGCGACGAAGATCAGCTGAGCGCCCGCGATATCGCCGCTGACGTGCTGGGCGGCAACGCCACCGTCGCGCTCAATCTTGCCGAAGCCACCCCAGGCTGGCTGCAGGCATTTTCGGCATCGCCCATGACGCTGGGTCTTGATTTGCGCGGTGGCGTTCACTTCCTGCTGGAAGTGGATATGGACGCAGCGCTCGCCCAGCGCCTGGAAGTCAATGCCAGCGCCATGCGCGAGCTTTTACGTAGCGAGCGTATCCGCTACCGCAACACCGATGTGGAAGGCCGCACGCTGTCGATCGACTTTGCCAGCTCCGAAGACCGCGACAACGCCCGCCGCCTGATCAGCCGCGACTTCCCCAATTTCGACTATGCCAGCGAAGGCAGCGACCGCGCCTCAAGGCTGGTGATGACGCTGAGCGATCAGACCGTAAGCGAAATTCAGGACTACGCCATCAACCAGAACTTGACCACCCTGCGTAACCGGGTGAACGAGCTGGGCGTGGCCGAGCCAATGGTTCAGCGCCAGGGGCCAAGTCAGATCGTGGTCGAGCTGCCCGGCGTTCAGGACACCGTGGCCGCCAAGCGCATTGTCGGTGCCACGGCCAACCTCGAGTTCCGCCTGGAAGCTCGTAACGACACGCCGACGGCTGAAACGGAAACTCACGTGTTCCGCAATGATTCGGCACGCTCGGCGGAGTTGATGCGTGACGTGATCATTACCGGCGACAGCGTCTCGAGTGCGAGCAACAGCTTTGATGAAAATGGCCGCCCCCAGGTCAACATCAACCTGGACGGCACCGGCGGCACGCTGATGAACCGTGCCACGCGCACCAATATCGGCCGTAACATGGCGGTGCTGTTCATCGAGCACAAGAGCGAGGACACCGTGGTCACTGACCCGGAAACCGGCGAAGAGACCATCGAGCGCGAGCCTTACGTGGAGCGTGGCTTGATCAGTCTGGCCACCATTCAGAGCGCGCTGGGCAACAGCTTCCGGATTACCGGCCTGGATTCGCCGACCGAAGCCGCCGAGCTTGCCCTGCTGCTGCGCTCGGGCTCGCTGGCCGCCCCGATCTACTTCGTGCAGGAGCGCACCATCGGCCCAAGCCTGGGGGCTGAAAACATCGAACGCGGCCTGCTGTCGGTGCAGATCGGCCTGCTGCTGGTCGTACTGTTCATGCTGGCGCGCTACAAGGTGTTCGGTATTTTCGCCAACGTTGCCCTGGCCTTGAACCTGACGCTTCTGGTCGCGGTAATGTCGATGCTGGGTGCAACGCTGACGCTGCCGGGCATTGCCGGTATCGTACTGACGCTGGGGATGGCGGTAGACGCCAACGTGCTGATATTCGAGCGCATACGCGAAGAACTTCGAAACGGGCTGTCGATTCAGCAGGCCATTCATGCAGGCTACGAGCGCGCCTTCACCTCGATCGTGGATGCCAACATCACCACGCTCCTGGTGGCGGTGATTCTGTTCTCGATCGGCACCGGCCCGGTGAAAGGCTTTGCTGTCACGCTCTCTATCGGCATCTTGACGTCAATGTTCACCGCGCTGATGGTGACGCGCGCCATGGTCAACCTGACCTATGGCAGCAAGCCCGTCAAGAAGCTGTGGATTTAAGAACATGCGTTTGAACCATGCGCTCAGCCCCGAATTCAAGAGGTGGCAATGAAACCCCTATCACACCTGCAAATCGACTTCATGGGACGACGCAAGCTTGCGTTCATCGTCTCTGCGTTAATGCTGATTGTGTCGATTGGCGCCCTCGCGTTCCAGCAGCTCAACCTGGGGCTCGACTTCACCGGCGGCACGTTGATCGAGGTGCGCTACGGCGCCGCACCCTCGCTGGATGCCATTCGTCAACTGATGGTGGAAAGCGGCTTCCGGGATGTCTCGGTACAGACCTTTGGCGCCTCGACGGAAGTGCTTATCCGCCTGCAACAGGCCTTCGACCCGGATGTCGGCAGCGATGTCGTCAACCTGCTGCGCACCAGCGGCGAGAGCGTCAACCTGGTACGCGCCGAGTTTGTCGGTGCTCAGGTAGGCGATCAGCTGCGTGACCAGAGTGGTCTTGGCCTGATGGTCGCGCTCGGCGTAGTGATGCTGTATGTCGCCTTCCGCTTTCAGTACAAGTTTGCCATCGGCGCACTACTGGCCCTGCTCCACGATGTGATCATCGTGGTGGGCATCTTTGCACTGTTCCAGCTGGAGTTCGACTTGACCGTGCTGGCCGCCATTCTGGCGGTTATCGGCTACTCGCTGAACGACACCATCGTGGTGTACGACCGCATTCGTGAAACGATCCGCACCTCGCATATCGACAACATGCCGCAGATCTTCAACGAAGCGATCAACGCCACCCTGTCGCGCACGCTGGCTACCTCCGGCACCACCATGCTGGTGCTGGTCGCCCTGCTGCTGCTAGGCGGCGACATGATCGAGAACTTCGCCATTGCTCTGCTGATCGGCATTGGCGTGGGCACGTTCTCCTCCATCTACATCTCGGGCGCGCTGCTGCTGCCGCTCAAGCTTTCCCGTGAGGACTTGATCCCCACCCGGAAGGTCGTGGATGAAGAGGAAGAAGAGCTGCCCTGATGAAGCATTGAAGCACCGCCACAAAAAAGGCCCTGCCGGTTTTCCGGCAGGGCCTTTTCAATTCGTCAGTGGCAGACGGCGATCGCGACGACCTTCGTCTCAACCTTCATCGATCAGAAATGCGGTGCCAGCTGCTTGATCAAGGCCTTGTAAAGACGCGGGCCGGCGGCCATCAGTTGGCCTTCCACCTTGACGCTTGGCTGGCCGTCGGGCGTGCCCATCAGCGCGCCGGCTTCTTTCAGAAACAGCGTGCCCACCTGCATGTCCTGCTCTTCCATGCCCATCACGAACACGCTGTCGACACGGCCAGCGGCCAGTTCGCACATGTCGAGCAGGCCGCTGCCGGTCGCCACCAGGGTATCTACCTGCGGGGCAAGCTGTTGGGTGACGGTGAGATAAGCCGGCAGATGACTTGGGCGCTGCCACGCTTCGGGCAGGCTCATGGCCAGGCGCGTACCGGTAATGGTGGTGGGTTTGCTGACCCGCATACGCTTGCCATTGTGCTGGGCGCCACGGCCACGGCTGGCAATGTATTCATCATCGCCGAACGGCGCGATGATTACCGCGTGTTCCGGGCGGCCCTTGACAAGACACACCACTGAGAGAGCAAAGCCTTTACCCGCTACCGCCAGATTGGAGTAGCCATGCATGGGTTCAATCTTCCAGACGATCTCTTCCCCTTCGCCTTCGCCCGACTTATGGGGCGTATAACGGCCGGTAACACCGTGCTGGGGGTAGCCGCGCTCCAACTGGTGCACAATGGTCGCTTCGGCCTTGCGCGCCGTATCTTCGAGCAGGCGGTCGAGGTTGGATTCTTCATGGGCGTTTTCGATACGCTCACGAACGCGCTGAAATTGTTCAACGGCGCTGCGCGCCGCGCGCAGCGTAAATTGGACCATCGGATTCATGATCGGGCCTTGTCACAGTGATGTTAAAGAACGTTAGGCGCTGGATTGCCTATGGCGCGCAATTCTAGCAGACCCCTGTCGGGCATGCTATCGACTCGTGCTAAACTGCGCATTTCCCGATTTTGCTCATCCAGCATCGCCCGTTTGGCAGGTGCTGCTGACCGAGCCCCGTTTACCGAGTTCTATCATCATGCTTGAGCGTATTCGTATCGTCTTGATCGGTACCAGTCATCCCGGCAACATCGGCGGCGTCGCCCGTGCCATGCACAATATGGGTCTGGCGGATCTCGCCCTTGTGGCCCCGCGCTGCGAGGTGATTACCCAGGACAGCATTTCGCGGGCCTCCGGCGCCGACCACCTGTTGCATCAGGCCAGTATCCACGCAACGCTGGAAGAGGCGGTGGCCGATTGCACGCTCGCCGTGGGCGCCAGCGCCCGCTCGCGCACCCTGCCCTGGCCGATGATCACCCCACGCGAACTGGCTGACCGCTTGCCGGGCGAGTGCCTGCAGGCGACGTCAAGAGTCGCCCTGGTGTTCGGTCGGGAAGATAGTGGCCTGACCAACGCCGAGCTTCAGCGCTGCCACGCCCACGTGCATATTCCCACCAACGCTGATTTCAGCTCGCTCAACCTGGCGGCAGCTGTCCAGGTACTGGCCTACGAGTGCCGCATGGCGTGGCTGAGTCAGGCGGATGCCGCGCCAACCCCGGCGGATGACGACGAACAGGCCACCCACGAAGAGCTCGAGCGTTATTTCGAGCATCTGGAGCGTGCGCTTATCGCCATCGAGTTCCACGACCCGGCACAGCCCAGGCAACTGATGGCCAGGCTGCGCCGGCTATATCTGCGCGCCCGCCCGGAAAAGATGGAGATGAACATTCTGCGCGGCATTCTGTCGGCCACGGAAAAGGCCGCAGGCAGCAGGCCCAACAGCGCCTCCTGACCTAAAGACCTGTGGCAGGTGCGGAGTCGTCGTGCTTGTTGCAGGCTCTGGCACTTGCCTGCGTGCTTGACCCGTGCGGTTTATGTTCTAATTTTCTTGCTCAACCATTCCAGCCACTGCTTTCAGACACTATTTTCACCACTGTCCGACGTGCCTGCCCTTACAAGGACTTTCCATGTTCCAACGCCTACGTGAAGACATCAACAGCGTATTCGAACGCGACCCGGCCGCTCGTAACTTCCTGGAAGTGCTGACCAACTACCCGGGCCTGCATGCGCTGCTGCTGCATCGTGGCGCTCACTGGCTGTGGAAGAAGAATCTCAAGTGGCTGGCGCGCAGTATCTCCACGTTCGGGCGCTGGCTGACCGGCATCGAGATTCACCCGGGCGCCACCATCGGCCGGCGTTTCTTCATCGACCACGGCATGGGCGTGGTAATCGGTGAAACCGCTCTCGTGGGTGACAACGTCACGCTGTATCAGGGTGTGACGCTCGGCGGTACCAGCTGGAACAAGGGCAAGCGCCATCCCACCCTCGGCGATGGCGTGATCGTTGGTGCCGGTGCCAAGATTCTCGGCCCGTTCAGCGTGGGCGCCGGCGCCAAGATCGGCTCCAACGCCGTGGTCACCAAGGAGGTGCCGCCAGGCGCCACGGTGGTCGGCATTCCGGGCAAGGTGGTCAAGCGCACCGAGCCGGATGTCGAAGAGGCCCTGGAAGTAGACCCGGCGCGGCGCGAGGCGATCTGCCAGAAGTTTGGCTTTGACGCCTACGGCGTCAGCCAGGACATGCCCGACCCGGTCGCCCGCTCCATGCAGGCGATGCTCGACCACATGCATGTGGTGGACGAGCGCATCGAGCGCATGTGCTCGACGCTTCGCAAGCTGGATGCAAGCTACCGCGAAGGGCGCCTGCCGGAGCTGCGTGACGAGGACTTTGCCGGCATGCTGGATGAAAGCGACACCGGCTGCGCGGGGCTTGGCAAACCGCCGGCGGCGGCCAGCGCGCCGGGTGACACGCCTGCCGATGACACCCGCCCACCGGGTAAAGGTTGACCAAACTACTCAGGCTTTCCCATAATGGCAGCACATTTGCCGGGAGCACGCTGACCCAGCGTCGAGGTGCCTGTCATGCGTTTGACTACCAAAGGGCGTTACGCCGTTACCGCCATGCTTGACCTGGCCTTGAACGGCCAGTATGGGCCGACCTGCCTTTCGGACATTTCCAAGCGTCAGGAGATTTCGCTCTCCTACCTTGAGCAGCTGTTTTCCCGACTGCGCCGCTCGGGCCTCGTTCAGAGCGTGCGTGGCCCGGGTGGCGGCTACCTGCTGGCACGCCCGGCGGAGGACATCAGCGTCTCCCAGGTCATCGACGCCGTGGATGAAACCGTCGATGCCACGCGCTGCCAGGGCCTGTCGGACTGTCAACAGGGCAGCACCTGTCTGACCCATCACCTGTGGTGCGAGCTGTCCGGCCAGATTCGACACTTTCTCGATGACGTCACCCTTGCCCAATTGATGCAGCGCCCCGATGTACTACGTATCGCCTCACGGCAACGAAATCGCGTTGAAGCGGGTATTCTCGCCTCATCACCGTAATGGCCCGGCGTGTGAACATCACCTCCTGGCGCATTTGAATTAAGCGGGTTCCCATGACGACAACCACTCCTTCGCTTCCCATTTACCTGGACTACGCCGCTACCACGCCGGTAGATGCCCGCGTGGCCGAGGTCATGCAGCGCTACCTGACGGTGGACCAGCTGTTTGCCAACCCGGCGTCACGCAGCCATATGCTGGGCTGGCAGGCCGAACAGGTGGTCGAGCAGGCGCGCCGCCAGGTAGCGGATGCCATCGGCGCCGACCCGCGTGAAATCGTCTGGACCAGTGGCGCCACCGAAGCCGACAACCTGGCGTTGACGGGTTACATGCGCGCCAACCGCGAACGCGGCCTGCACCTGGTGACCTCGACCATCGAGCACAAGGCCGTGGTGGATACCGCCAAGGCTCTGGAGCGCGAAGGCTTCGAGGTCACCTGGTTGACGCCGGGTGAAGATGGCTGCATCACGCCCGAGCAGTTGCGCGAGGCCATGCGCGACGATACCGCCCTGGTATCGCTGATGGCAGTGAACAACGAGCTTGGCAGCATCAACGACATTGCCGCCCTGGCAGCAGTGGCCCATGAGTTCGGCGCGGCCTTTCACACCGACGCCGCCCAGGCCGTGGGACGCATTGCACTCGACGTCGCGGCGCAGCAGGTCGATCTGATGTCGCTCTCCGCGCACAAGGCCTATGGGCCGAAGGGCGTGGGGGCGCTCTACGTCAAGCGCCACCCGGACATTCGCCTTGAGGCGCTGATTCATGGCGGCGGGCACGAGCGCGGCATGCGCTCCGGCACCCTGCCAACGCATCAGATTGCCGGCATGGGTGAGGCGTTTGCGCTGATGCGGCAACAGCACGCACAAGACCAGGCGCATATCGCCAAGCTTCGGCAGCGCTTCTTGAAAGGGCTCGAAGAGCTCGATGGCGTGGTGGCCAACACACCGCTGGAGCAGGCAGTTCCCAACATCGTGAATCTGGCGTTCGAAGGCACCGACGGCGAGGCGCTGCTGATGGCGCTGCGTGATGTGGCGGTGTCGACCGGCTCGGCCTGCAACTCGGCAAGCGTTGATCCCTCTTATGTACTGCTGGGCGTCGGCGTTCCACGCACGCTGGCACTATCCTCGCTACGCTTCAGTTTCGGGCGCTTTACCCGCGAAGATGATATCGATCACGCGCTGACCCTTATCCGCCATGCGGTGCGCGGTCTGCGCACCCCGCCAGGCTAAGCGGCTGGCGCTTTTTTTAAGGAGGACGCCTCATGGCAACACTCAGCATTACCCCGGCTGCCGCACAACAGATCCACCGCGTGCTCGATGAACGCGGCCAGGGCTTGGGCCTGCGTGTGTCGGTCAAGCCCAGCGGCTGCTCGGGCTACAGCTACGTACTGGATTTTGCCGATGACGTCGGTGACGACGAGATTCGCTTCGAAGATCACGGCGCCAGCGTCTACGTAGCCCCTGACGCACTCGAGATGCTCGACGGCAGCGAAGTGGATTATGTCAGTGAAGGATTGAACCGATTTTTCAAGTTCAATAATCCCAACGTCAAGGACCAGTGCGGCTGCGGTGAGAGCTTCACGGTCTGAACCAGTGGGTCTGGCGCGTTTCACCGGTATTCAACCCCGGCACGAAGCGCTATAATCGCGCCCACTCGGCAACCGGGAAGCGCTTTCATCACCGTGCTTCTGCCGAAACGCTTTTCCTTCGCCGCCCCGGCTTGCCAGGGCGGCAATTTCTGCTTTATCCCTTTGTGAGGAGATTTTGACATGGCGACTGAACGCACTCTTTCCATCATCAAGCCCGATGCCGTTGCCAAGAATGCTATCGGCGACATCATCGCGCGTTTCGAAAAAGCTGGCCTGCAAGTCGTTGCTGCCAAAATGACCCACCTGTCTGAAGAGAAAGCGGGCGGTTTCTACGCCGAGCACAAAGAGCGTCCTTTCTTCAAGGATCTGGTTGGCTTCATGACCTCTGGCCCGGTCGTGGTACAGGTATTGGAAGGTGAAGGCGCCATCGCCAAGAACCGTGACCTGATGGGCGCGACCAACCCGAAAGAAGCGGCACCGGGCACCATCCGTGCTGACTTTGCGGAAACAATCGACGCCAACGCTGTCCATGGTTCCGATTCTGCAGAAAGCGCCGAGCGTGAAATTAGCTACTTCTTCGGTAACGACGAAATCTGCCCGCGCTAAACCCTAGCGCCGCCGTTTCAACGTTCGTTGCCGGCCATTTTCGCGGGGGTTCTGCCCCCGCCCCTTTCCAGAACGCTGACCGCCATGACCACCACCGTACACCATACGCCTGCCCCCCAATCGTCTCCTGATGACACGTCGTCAGCGGCCAACGCCCCTGCGCGTCAGAACCTGCTCGGCATGTCCCGCGAGCAGATGGAAGCGTTCTTTTTGTCGATCGGCGAAAAGAAGTTTCGCGCCGCCCAGTTGATGAAGTGGATTCACCAGGAAGGCATCGACGACTTTTCCGTCATGACCAACCTGTCCAAGCCGCTGCGCGACAAGCTCGCTCAGGTGGCCGAAATCCGCGGCCCCGGCGTAGTGTACGAGGGAACCTCGAGCGACGGCACGCGCAAGTGGGTGCTGGAAGTGGAAGACGGCAGCTACGTCGAGACGGTGCTGATTCCCGCCGAAAACGGCAAGCGTCGCACGCTGTGCGTCTCCTCCCAGGTGGGCTGCTCGCTGGATTGCAGTTTCTGCTCCACCGGCAAGCAGGGCTTTCAGCGCAACCTGACCGCCGCCGAGATCATCGGTCAGGTATGGGTCGCCCAGAGAAGCGTAGGCCCGCGCCGCGATACCGCCAATCGCCCGGTCACCAATGTGGTCATGATGGGCATGGGTGAACCCCTGCTCAACTTCGATAACGTGGTGCCTGCCATGAAGCTGATGCTGGACGATAGCGGCTACGGGCTCTCCAAGCGCCGCGTCACCCTGTCCACTTCCGGCGTCGTGCCCATGATCGACAAGCTGGGCGATGAAATCGATGTGAGCCTCGCCATTTCGCTTCACGCCTCAACCGACGAGCTGCGCAACGAGCTGGTGCCCATCAACCGCAAGTACAACATCCAGTCACTGCTGGATGCGTGCCACCGCTATCTCTCCAAGTGCCCAGACAATCGTCAGGTCACCATCGAATACACCTTGATCAAGGATGTAAACGACCAGCAGGTACATGCCGAGCAACTGGCCGCCCTCTTGAAGGAGCTGCCTTGCAAGATCAACCTGATACCGTTCAACCCGTTCCCCAACTCAGGTTACGAGAAGCCCTCGCGCAATCAGGTCATGCGTTTTCAGCAGTGGCTTTACGACCTGGGTTACAACGCAACGGTACGCATCACCCGGGGTGATGACATCGACGCCGCCTGCGGTCAGCTGGTGGGTCGTGTGAAAGACCGCACGAAACGCAGCGCGCGCTATATTCAATCCGTACAGTTGGATGCAGACTAAACGGTGCTTGTCTTGACTTCCGGCCAGCACGGCGCTTTGATGGACACGTTTTTTCTTCGTCGTGTCGACGGTTAGCTGGCATTTTTACCATGAGGGCAACCATGATCTGTCACTGCAGGCGCTTCGACCCGTTTAGGGCGCCCATACTGGCTGTGCTGTTGAGCAGCGTATGGCTAGCCGGCTGTGCCACGTCCTCCTCATCCCCCGTCAAGGCAAGCGACGATGCCACGGACGCCTACACCCGTCTAGGCGTCGCCTACCTTGAGCAGGCCAACCTGCCGCGGGCGCATACCGCCCTGACCCGGGCGCTCGAGCTCGACCCGCAGCACGCCAAGGCGCTGCAGGCCCTGGCGCTTGTCTACCAGCAGCAGGGCGATGTCGAACTCGCCCACGCCTATTTTTCAAAGGCGTTAGACGCCGAGCCCGATTTTACTCGTGCCCGCAATAACTATGCGGCGTTTTTGTATCAGCAGGGGCAGATTTCGGCCGCCTGCGAACAGTTGGAACTCGCATCCGAAGATACCCAGTACGCCAACCGTGCCCAGCTATTTACCAACCTGGGCCAATGTTATCTGGCGCTGGATGAAATTGATAAGGCGCGCGGCCATCTCGCCCGCGCGCAGAGAATCGACCCGCGGGACCCGCGCGGGTATTTAACCTTGGCCGAACTGGAATTTTCACAGGGCAATTACGAAAGCGCGCGGCCGCCACTGCAAACCTACCTGCAGCTGGCCGGCCCGAACCAGGCAGCGCTGGAAATGGCGAAGGATATCGCCCGCGCCACAGGCGATGACGCCTTGGCAGCCGACTACCAGCGTCAGCTTGGCGCTTATTGATCGATGTCCTGATCACCTAATTATTTAAGGATGCTCAGCCATGAGCGACACACCGTTACAAGATAGTGCCACTGTTTCTCGTACTCATGCCTCTCCTGGCGAGCTGCTTTCGCGTCAACGTGAACAGCTCGGCGTGCCGCTAAGCGATGCTGCCCGCGCGCTCAACCTGCGCCCGGCCGTAGTCGAAGGACTCGAACAAGACCGCTATGACGAGATCCCGGTCACTACCTACCGGCGTGGCTACCTGCGCGCCTACGCCAAGTACCTGGGCATGGATGACCGACTGATACTGGACGCCTACCAGGAGCGCTATGGCGCCGCAGATGCCGAACGCAAGGTAACGCCGGTAACCGTCAATCGCCCACCGTCCAAGCTGGGTGCCTGGCTGTTCAGACTGGTGACGGTACTGGTGATCGCTGCGCTGATTGGCCTGACCGTGATGTGGTGGCAAAGCCGTGGAGGCAGCGAGCCGCCACGTTTCGATGGAGGCTCCATGGAAGAGGAAGGCGAACTGCCGCCAGCTGCTGAACAAGGCGCCGAACCCGAGCCGCCCACATCGCCCGCCCTCTCGACCGAGCAGCCTGCCGCACCGCAAGGTGACGCTGCTGCCGGCGGCACCGATGACCCTGCGCCGGTCGAGGACACCGCAAGCGATGAGCCTGCCGCCACGGTCAACGATGTGGCAGCCCTCGATGTCGCGGCCAACGCCGAAGATGCCGACACCGATGAAGAAGCCTCCCAGACGACTGACGCGCCCACAGGCAGCGCCAACCATCTGGAGCTTACCTTCAACGAGCAGTCCTGGACGGAGATCTTCGATGCCAACAACCAGCGCGTGTTCGTTGGCCTGCAAACGCCGGGCACCACCGCGACAGTGGAAGGTGAGCCGCCGTTTCGTTTGACCGTAGGAAACGCCACCGGCGTCGAGCTGCGTTATCAAGGTGAGCAGGTCAATCTTGTGCAACGTGCCGGCGCCAATAATGTTGCCCGATTTACCCTGGGAGAGTGACCCGTCCTATGCACGCCCCTTCTCCGATAAAGCGCCGCCAGTCCCGCCAGATTCACGTAGGCAAGGTGGCGGTGGGCGGAAATGCGCCTATTTCCGTACAGAGCATGACCAACACCAACACGCTGGACGTGGAGGCTACCGTCGGGCAGATTCAGCAGCTGGAAAAAGCCGGTGCTGACATCGTGCGCGTTTCCGTGCCGGACATGGACGCCGCCGAAGCCTTCGGCAAGATCAAGCAGCGCGTCGATGTACCCCTGGTCGCCGACATTCACTTCGACTACAAGATCGCCCTGCGCGTGGCGGAGCTGGGCGTTGATTGCCTGCGCATCAACCCCGGCAACATCGGCCGCGAAGACCGCGTGCGCGCGGTGGTCAGCGCCGCGCGTGAACACGGCATCCCGATTCGCATCGGCGTCAACGCGGGCTCGCTGGAAAAGGACCTGCAGAAGAAGTACGGCGAACCCACGCCAGCAGCCCTGGTGGAGTCGGCCATGCGCCATATCGACCACCTGGATCGGCTCGACTTCCAAGAATTCAAGGTCAGTGTCAAGGCTTCTGACGTGTTCATGGCCGTGGCCGCCTATCGTGAGCTTGCCACGCGCATCGAGCAACCGCTCCACCTGGGGATCACCGAAGCTGGCGGGCTTCGCTCGGGTACGGTGAAGTCATCGATCGGCCTTGGCATGCTCTTGATGGATGGCATCGGCGACACCATTCGTGTTTCGCTGGCCGCCGATCCGGTGGAGGAGATCAAGGTCGGCTTCGACATGCTCAAGAGCCTGAAGCTGCGCGCCAAGGGGATCAACTTCATCGCCTGCCCCAGCTGCTCGCGCCAGAACTTCGACGTCATCAGCACCATGAACCAGCTCGAAGAGCGCCTGGAAGACGTGATGACGCCGCTGGATGTCTCGGTCATCGGCTGTGTGGTCAATGGCCCCGGCGAAGCCAAGGAGACCGACATCGGCCTGACCGGCGGCAGCCCCGCGAACCTCGTGTATATCGACGGCAAACCGGCCAGCAAGCTGCGCAACGAGCACCTGGTGGATGACCTGGAGCAGTTGATCCGCGAAAAAGTGCGTCAGAAACAGCAGCAGGAAGATGACATGATTGCCCGCAGCGTCTAACCGCCGGGAGCGTGCATCAGCCAGGATGCAGAACAAGGAGTTTTCATTGAGCAAGTCCGCCGCTAAAAAGATTCAAGCCATCCGTGGCATGAACGACCTGTTGCCCAGCGATAGCCCTCGCTGGCAATTTTTTGAGGCCAAGGTGCGCAAGCTTTTGCTGCGCTATGGCTTTGACGAGATTCGCACGCCCATCGTCGAGCAGACGGCACTGTTTGCCCGCTCCATCGGCGAAGTGACCGATATCGTCGAAAAGGAGATGTATACCTTTGACGACCGTAACGGCGACAGCCTGACCCTGCGCCCAGAGGGCACCGCCAGCTGCGTACGCGCGGCCATGGAGCACGGCCTGCTGCACAACCAGACCCAGCGCCTCTGGTACCAGGGCCCGATGTTTCGCCACGAGCGTCCCCAGAAGGGCCGCTACCGCCAGTTCCATCAGGTGGGCGTCGAAACCTACGGCTTCGACGGCCCGGATATCGATGCCGAAGTCATTCTGCTCTCGGCCCGGCTGTGGAAAGAACTGGGGCTTTTGGAGCACGTCACGCTTGAGCTCAATTCGCTGGGCTCATCCGAGGCACGGGCGGCTTACCGCGACAAGCTGGTGGCCTATTTCGAACAGCACCGCGACGTGCTGGACGAAGACTCCCTGCGCCGCCTGACCAGCAACCCGCTGCGCATTCTGGACTCCAAGAATCCCGCCATGGCCGAGATGCTCGACGGTGCCCCACAGCTGATGGATCACCTGGATGACGAGTCCCGCGAGCACTTCGAGCAGATCAAGACCATGCTCGATGCCGCAGGCGTGCCGTTTGTGGTCAATCCGCGGCTCGTGCGTGGGCTCGACTACTACTGCCGTACGGTGTTCGAATGGACCACCACGGCGCTGGGCAGCCAGGGCACGGTATGTGCCGGTGGCCGCTATGACGGTCTGGTCGAGCAGCTGGGCGGCAAGCCCACGCCCGCCGTCGGGTTTGCGATGGGGATCGAGCGGCTCATTTTGCTGCTGGAAACCCTCGACCTCGTGCCTGACGAAGCGCTCGGCGGCTGCGATGTCTATCTGGTGCCCATGGACGACAGCGCCACCGTTGCCGCGCTCACACTTGCCGAACAGCTGCGTAGCGAGCTTCCTGACCTGCGCCTTCAGCTGCACTGCGGCGGCGGCAGCTTCAAGAGCCGCATGAAAAAGGCCGACAAGAGTGCAGCGGGCATTGCCATCCTGCTGGGCGAGGATGAGATGGCTCAGCAGCAGGTAACGCTCAAGTTCCTGCGCGATGACCGCGAGCAGCAGCGTGCCAGCCAGGCCGAACTTGCCATGACGCTTGGCGAACTGCTGGCTCGCTGAGCCACTGAACCGGCGCTGCGCGCCTACCAATCAACGATCGACGCTATGAAGCGGCGATGTCATGCAATAGGAGACCGCCCGTGGCGGATCGAAGCGAAGAAGAGCAGCTGGATGTCATCAAGCGCTGGTGGAAAGAGAACGGCACCTCGCTGATTGCCGGTGCGGTGCTTGCCGCCGCGGGTGTGTTTGGCTGGAACGCTTGGCAGAACTATCAGGAAGGCCAGTCGGAAGCCGCCTCGGTCCGCTATCAGCAGCTGGTCAGCATCGCTACCGCCGATGAGCTGGACGAGCAGCAGGCCGCCGGCGCCCGCGAACTGATTGCCGAACTTACCGACGATTACGGCAAGACGCTATACGCTGATCTGGCTCTGCTGCTGGATGCCCGAATTGCCGTACAGCAGGACGATCTCGATGCCGCTCGCGAAGCGCTCGAGCAGGTGGCCGACGGCTCATCGCGCCGCTTCGTGCAAAGCCTCGCTTGGCTGCGCCTGGCGCGCCTCGAAGTGGCGAGCAACAACCCCGATGCCGCTCTCGAACTGCTGGACGAGCCGATCAGCGACTCCCTGGCCGCTCAGCGAGCCGATGTGCGTGGCGATGCCTTCGCAGCGCTTGGCCAGACCGAACAGGCCAGAAGCGCCTGGCAGGAAGCAGTGACACTTGCTCAGGAGCAGGATCAAACGCTTTACGGCGTGCAATTAAAGCTTGACGATCTCGGCGCCGAGGAGGCGACTCAATGATGACTCTGCGACTTTCCAAACAGATCATGCGCGTGACCTTAGGTGCTGCCGCCATTGCCCTGCTGGCCGGCTGTGCCAGCAAGGGCGAGCCCGCCTACACGCCAAAAGAGCTGCGTAGTTTCAATGAAACCGCCACGCTCGACACCCAGTGGCGCCAGAACGTGGGCAACGGCCTTGGCCGCGCGCGCTATCCCATCGCCCCGGCCCGTGAAGGCAATACCGTTTTCGCGGCCGATGCTGAAGGGCTGGTCATGGCGCTTGACGCGAATAACGGCGACCGCGAATGGCGGGTAGAGCTTGATACCCCCGTTTCCAGTGCTCTGACCGCCATTGCCGGCAAGGTTTACCTGGGCACGCGCAACGGTGAAGTGATCGCGCTTGACCAGCGCGACGGCAGCGTCGACTGGCGTGCCCGGGTCTCCAGTGAAGTGCTGGCCGCCCCTCAGGCCAACCAGCAACTGCTGATCGTTCAGAGCGTGGATGGCCAGGTAACGGCCCTGGACCGCGCGACTGGCCAGGAGCGCTGGGTCTACACCAGCTCCCAGCCTGCGCTTACCCTGCGTGGCACCGGCACCCCCATGGTGATCGACCCCGTCACCTTCGTGGGCCTGGCCAATGGCCGCCTGGTAACACTGGACAATCGCAGCGGCCAGCCGCTTTGGGACCTGCAGATTGCCACGCCCTCCGGTCGCAGCGAAGTCGAGCGTCTGGTGGATCTTTCCGGCCAGCCGCTGATCACCCCGGATGGCCGCCTGTTCGTCACCAGCTACAACAGCCGCGTCGTGGCGCTGGAAGCCACTCAGGGAAGCGTTATCTGGGAAAGCAGCCTCTCCAGCCGCAAGACACCGCTGATGGTGGGCGACTATCTGTTCGTGGTGACCGACGACAGCCAGGTGGTGGCGCTTGACGCCGGCACCGGCCAGGAGATCTGGCGTAACGACGACCTTGAGGACCGCTGGCTGACCGCCCCGGCGTTTGCCGACGGCAACCTGGTATTTGGCGATTTCGAGGGCTATGTCCACCTGATCGATGCGCGTAGCGGCGACCTTGCCGGCCGCGCCCGGGTTCACAAGTCAGGTATCAGCGTGGCCCCGGTTACCGAAGGCAACACCATTCATGTCCAGGCCAACAATGGTCGCCTGGAAACCCTGGAAGTCACTCCATGACACCCGTCATTGCTTTAGTCGGTCGCCCCAATGTGGGCAAGTCGACGCTGTTCAACCGACTGACGCGCTCGCGCGATGCGTTGGTCGCTGATTTTCCCGGCCTGACCCGTGACCGCAAGTACGGTAACGGCATGCTGGGCAACAAGAGCTACACCGTCATCGACACCGGCGGCATCAGCGGTGATGAAGTGGGCATCGATGCGGCGATGGCCGAGCAGTCGCTTGCCGCGATTGATGAAGCCGATATCGTCCTGTTTCTGGTGGATGCCCGCGCCGGGCTGAACGTGGCCGACGAGGCTATTGCCAATCACCTGCGCGTCAACCAGAAGAAGACCTGGCTGGTGGTCAACAAGACCGATGGCCTGGAAGAGCACTCGGCCATGGCCGAGTTCTGGAAGCTGGGCCTTGGCGATCCGTGGCCGATTGCCGCCGCTCATGGGCGCAATGTCTCCACGCTGATGGATACCGTGCTCGAGCCGTTTCCCGACCGCGATGCCAGCA
Organism: Vreelandella aquamarina; assembly: GCF_020075495.1. Classification (GTDB taxonomy): domain Bacteria; phylum Pseudomonadota; class Gammaproteobacteria; order Pseudomonadales; family Halomonadaceae; genus Vreelandella; species Vreelandella aquamarina_A. Next base: position 186,593 of record NZ_JABYQT010000003.1, on the reverse strand, counting down.
TCCCGGCAGATACCGGCAGCAAGGGGATTCGTATCGGCGTCATCGGCCGGCCGAACGTGGGCAAATCTACCCTGGTCAATCGCCTGCTCGGCGAAGACCGCGTGGTGGTGTTCGATGAAGCGGGCACCACCCGTGATGCCATCGAGATTCCCTTCGAGCGGCGCGGCAAGCCCTACGTGCTGGTCGACACGGCCGGCGTGAGACGGCGCAAGAACGTCAGCGAAATTGCCGAGAAGTTCTCGATCATCAAGACGCTGGATGCCATCAAGGAGTGCCATGTCGCGGTGATGGTGCTGGATGCGCGCAACGGCCTGGTCGAGCAGGACATGCACCTGCTCGATTACGTGTTGACCACCGGGCGCGCGCTGGTGCTGGCCATCAACAAGTGGGACGGCCTGGAAAGCGACGCCAAGGAGAAGATGCGCTCGGACATCAAACGCCGCCTGGGCTTTGCCGACTACGCCGAAATGCACTTTATCTCGGCGCTGCACGGCACGGCGGTGGGCGATCTTTATCCCTCCATCGAGCGGGCGTTCAACGCGGCCAACGCGCACTGGTCCACCAATCGCCTGACCACGCTGCTTCAGGATGCGGTCAGCCAGCATCCGCCTCCCATGGTCAATGGGCGGCGCATCAAGCTGCGCATGGCGCACCAGGGCGGGAGCAACCCGCCGATCATCGTGGTCCACGGCAACCAGACCAGCGCCCTGCCCGAGGCGTACCGCCGCTACCTGACCAATACCTTCCGCAAGGTGTTGAAGGTGCGCGGCACGCCCATGCGCTTCGAGTTTCGCTCCGGCGACAACCCGTTCGACCACATGGCCGGCGCCAGCGATAAAGAGAAAGCCAAGAAGCGCGAGCTCAACCGCACCAAGGAAGCGCGCCAGAAACGCCGCTAGTACCGCGTATTCTTGTCCCATGAAAAAACGCCTGCCCTCACCGGCAGGCGTTTTTCGTTCTACGCTGGGCTTTTTATTCTACGCTGAGCACAGGGAGGTAAATTTCCTTGACAGAAACTCGTGCCGGCCCTCAAATAGCCGCGCTTTTAGCCCACCGCTGCTGGCGTTTACCAGCACTTGCCCTTCCCGGGAGAGAATCTATGCGTTATGCCGTTCGTTACTGGCGCTGGCTGGTAACCCTGGGGCTGGCCAGCCTGTTGACCGGCTGCCTGGCCTTGCCGCAAACGGGGCTGTTCGCCTTTCGCCTGGCGGTGACCTCGCTGGGTGTCGAGGATGTGCGCATTGGCCCCTACAACATCAATGCGGGCCTGGACACCAGCGACTTGACCAGCCTGCTGGCTTCGAGCCTTGGGGCGGGCAGCCTGCCGGTTCAAGCGACCCTCGCCATGGGGCTGGGCCTGCCGCCGGGCATGCCGGCCGTGGCCATGTCCGGATTCAACTGGACGCTGAACATGCCGGGCGTCGATCCGGTGAAAGGCCAGTACTCCCAGGACGTGGCACTGACGCCTGGCGATGACGCCAACCTGCGCCTGCCGCTGGCCTTCGATGTGCTGGGCACCGACACCCAGAAGATGGCGCCCATGATCAACCTGGCCAAGCAGCTCGCCGCTCAGGGCGAACTGCCGGCGGGCAGCGAACTGGCCATTACCCCGGGAGATCTACGCGGGCTGGGCATGACACTGCCCGCCGGGCTTTTGACGCCCACCATTCGCCTCAACGTGGGCCCGGATGGCCAGTTGATTCCGCAGCGCTAGCGCTGCGCCTTGAGGCGTTTTCGGCCCACGAAGGCGGTCGCAAACTGCCAGGCGGTACGCCCACTGCGCCCACCGCGCAGCGTGGCAAACCGCACGGCTTCGGCACGCGCGTCCGCATCCCAGTCCTCTGCATTGCCTACCTTCCGGACCCAGTGCTCGCATACGTCAAGGTACGTTGCCTGGTTGAACGGGTGAAAGCCCAGCCACAGGCCAAACCGGTCCGAAAGGGAGATCTTCTCTTCTACCGCATCACCGTGATGCAGCTCCTCGCCGACCAGCCTCGATCCGCTGTTATCGTCCATCGACTCCGGCAGCAGGTGGCGCCGGTTGGAAGTTGCATACAGCAGCACGTTCTCCGGCGGGCCGGTCAAGGCGCCATCCAGCACGCTCTTGAGCGCCTTGTAGGCATCGTCATTGCCTTCGAAGGAGAGATCGTCGCAGTACACCACGAACCGATGCGACACATGGCGCAGCTGTTCGATCAGCAGCGGCAGACTCGCCAGGTCGTGGCGGTCGACCTGGATAAGCCGCAGCCCCTCATCGGCCAGCGAATTGAGCAGCGCACGCACCACGGAGGACTTGCCGCTACCGCGCGAGCCCCACAGCAGCGCGTGGTTGGCCGGCAGGCCCTGCAGAAACGCTCGCGTATTGTCCATAAGCGCAAGCTTTTGCCGTTCGATGCCCAACAGATCGTCCATGGTCATGGCATCACGCGGCGGCACCGGCACGAGCCGTCCACCCAGCGGATGGCGCTGCCAGATGGCCGCCACATGGATGCCCCAGTCGACCGGGGTCGGGGCCGGGGGCAGCCACTGCTCCAGGTGGTCGAGTAGCGTGGTCAAACGTTGGCTCAGTTCAGCGTCCATACCTTTCCTCTGGCAAGCAGGGTTACAATAGGGAGATTGATTTACCGCTCTTAGTGGTTATCTTGTGTGCAGGGAACTCATCCGTCTAGAAGGAAACCATCTCATGCGTTGGCTTCGTCCATTTGCGGTTACCGCGCTGTGCGCCTCGCTGGCCGCGTGCTCCACCTCGCCCACCGGGCGCTCGCAGCTTCTGCTGCTCTCCGATGATCAGCTCAATGACATGGGTCAGCAGGCGTTTGCTCAATACCAGCGGGACATTCCCACCGCCGGGCAGGCCAGCCACCGCTACGTGCAGTGCATCACCAACGCGATTGTCGATGTCCTGCCCAGCGAGCAGCGCAATCTTGACTGGCAGATTCGCGTCTTCGAATCCGAACAGCCCAACGCTTTTGCCCTGCCCGGCGGCTACATGGGCGTAAACACCGGCATGCTCAACGTGGCTACCAACCAGGACCAGTTGGCCGCGGTCGTGGGTCACGAGATTGGTCACGTGCTGGCTCGTCACGCCAATGAGCGCGCCTCCACGCAAAGCGCCACCTCGCTGGGCCTCTCGGTGATTTCCAGTGCCTCCGGCATGCAGACCCCGGGCGGCCAGCAGCTGATGGGCGTACTGGGCATGGGTGCGCAGTACGGCATCGCTCTGCCCTTCTCCCGCCGCCATGAAAGCGAAGCCGATATCATCGGCCTGGATTTGATGGCTCAGGCAGGTTTTGACCCACGCCAGAGCGTCACCCTCTGGGAAAACATGCAGGCAGCCTCCGGCGGCAGCGCTCCCCCGGCGTGGATGTCGACGCACCCCAATCAAGGCCAGCGTATCCAGGGCCTTCAAGCCAACATGGATAGCGCACTCGCCACCTATGAGCAGGCGCGCAGCAGCGGGCGAGCGCCCAACTGCCAGCGCCCGTGACGGGCCGATTTTCTCGGCTGACCGTCATCAGGCAATACCGAAAACAAGCGAACAGCCAAGGGCCGAGTATCTCGGCCCTTGGCTTGCGAGGCTTCTATCAATGCTTTCGGTAGCCTATCAGTGGGCGGCGTTCAGCATTCGCCTGAGTGTCTGACGCACCTGGGTGGTATCCGGGCGAACGTTACGCCATAAAAAGAACGCCTCCGCTGCTTGCTCCACCAGCATGCCCAGCCCATCCAGGCGTCGGGCACCGTGGGTGCCGGCCCACTTCAGAAACACGGTCTGGTCAGCGCCGTACATCATGTCGTAGGCCCAGGCGCCGTCGGCAAACAGGTTACCGGGCAGCGGCGGCAGGTCGCCGGAAAGGCTGGCGCTGCTGCCGTTGATCACCACATCGAACGGCCCCTTGGCAGACTTGAACCCGCCGCCGTGCAGCTCGCCCAGGTCGGAAAAATCCTCGGCCAGTTGATCGGCCTTTTCCGCGGTGCGATTGACCACCATGACTTCGCCAGGCTGCTCTGCCAGAAGCGGCTCGAGAATCCCCTGCACTGCGCCGCCTGCGCCCACCACCAGAACGCGCTTGTCAGCAAGCGTTACGCGGTGGTACTTCAAATCCCGGATCAGGCCAACGCCATCGGTATTATCTCCATAGGTCAGGCCGTTCCCCCCGACGATCAGGGTATTGACCGCCTTGGCACGCTGGGCGCGCTTGCTCAGGGTATCGCACAGCGCGTAGGCATCGTTCTTGAAGGGCACGGTCACGTTGGCCCCTCGGCCACCGTGCTGGACGAAGTCGCGCCAGGCATTGGCAAAATCGTCCCGGGGCGCTTTCTTTGCCGTGTACTCCAGCATCTGTCTGGTCTGCTGGGCAAACTCGGCATGAATCAGCGGCGACTTCGAGTGTTCGATGGGATTACCGAATACGCAGTAAAGATCGCTCATTGGCGCTCCTGTGCTGTGTTTACATGGCCATGCGGGCGTTGCCGCTCAGCAGTCAGGCCGTGAGACATTACTCGATACCCAGCCAGTCGCGGGCGATTAGATAGTCGTTCAGCCGCGACTCGGCGCTGTCCGGCGCTGGTGTGTAGGCATACTCCCAGCGCGCCAGGGGAGGCATCGACATCAGAATCGATTCCGTACGCCCGCCGCTTTGCAGGCCGAACAGCGTCCCACGATCCCACACCAGGTTGAACTCGACGTAACGCCCGCGCCGATAGAGCTGGAACTCGCGTTCGCGCTCGCCCCAGGCATCATGCTGGCGGCGCTTCACGATCGGCAGGTAAGCATCCAGAAAGCTGTCGCCCACTGCGCGTTGAAACGAGAAACACTCCTCGAAACTGCCTTCATTCAAGTCATCAAAGAACAGCCCGCCGACACCGCGGGTTTCATCGCGGTGCTTCAGGTAGAAGTACTCGTCGCACCAGGCCTTGTAGCGCGGGTATACCTCTTCGCCGAAAGGGTCGCAGGCGCGCTTGGCCACCTGGTGCCAGTGCGTCACGTCCTCGAGCACCGGGTAGTAGGGCGTCAGGTCGAAGCCGCCGCCAAACCACCATACCGGCGCCTCGCCCGCCTTTTCGGCGATAAAGAAGCGCACATTGCCGTGGCTGGTAGGAACATGCGGGTTTTCCGGATGCAGTACCCAGGAAACGCCGACGGCGTGAAAGCTCCGCCCGGCGAGTTCCGGACGGGCCGCGGTTGCCGATGGCGGCAGCTGCGCGCCGTAGACATGTGAGAAGTTGACACCGCCCTTTTCAAACACGCCGCCGTTTTCGATGACCCGGGAGCGCCCGCCACCGCCCTCTTCGCGCTGCCAACGGTCCTCCTTGAACGTCGCCACGCCGTCCGCTGCTGCCAGGCCCTCGCACAGCCGGTCCTGAAGGTCGAGCAGGTACTGTTTGACGTCGTCTAGATGCTCGTGGGCCACGGTATCTCCAACATTGTGTCCAGGGTGTAGATAATAATAGTACGGCGTAAGCACCAAGGGGTGAAGGGCCGATTGGCAAAAGCCCGTTTGGCGCAGGCCCATCAGGGGCGCTTCTGAAAGCGCGCCAGCGCCCGGTGGTAGGCGCCGCTTCGCACCGCCCGGCTGATCACCGGCATGGCGCTCTTGATGCCGGCCCGCACCAGCTTGCGCTGCCCCCAGGGCATGTTCAACTCAAGCTGATTCGCTGCCCACTCCGGAAGCAGATCGATACCCGCGCGCATGAACAGCGCCCCGGCCGGGCGAACGATCAGATGCCGCGGCGGGGCGCTCAGCAGCACCTGAACCACTTCACGGGTGCGCTCATCGCAGACGAGCTCGCACCGCTTTGCGTCAAGGTACGCCTCGACGGCCGCGCAGCTGTCCGGCACGTTGCGTGCCCCAAGCGCCTCGGCGATACAGGCGGTCTCGAAAAAGTAACGATCCTGATGCTCACGCTCGAGGTGGGGGTTGCGATAACGCAAGTGGGCGGCCATGAAACGGCTCATCTCGGCGACATGCACCCAAGTGAGAAGCGCCGGGTCATCCGCCGAGTAGGCGCGCCCATCGGCGGTGTGGCCACGTACCATGGCGTGAACCCGGCGCACCCGGCTGATTGCCGCCTCGGCCTGCTCGAAAGTGCCGAAGCTGGTGGTGGCGATAAAGTCGCTGGTACGCCGCAGGCGCCCGACCATGTCGTGGCGGAAGCTGGAGTGGTCCCACACCCCGGCCAGCGCCAGCGGATGCAGCATCTGCAGAAGCAGCGCGCTGATCCCGCCGCACATCATGGGAGTGAAGTCGCCATGAATGTTGCGCACCAGGCCATCCAGCGGAAAGGGGCCGGGATATTGCGCGGTGCGCGCTTCGCCCAGACGCGCCATCATGGCGTCCTGCAGATAGGCAGGCACGGCTAGGCGCGCATCACCTTGCCTGTCACCAGGTCGCGAATGGTGCTGGGGCGCTCCTGCCCGCCCAGCTCCCCGGCCAGGATGGCGCCCAGCTCCTCGCCAAATATCTCATTCACTTGCGCAGCGCTCATGGCCGGCGGCTCTCCGGCACGGTTGGCCGAGGTAGACACCAGTGGCCCGCCAAACGCTTCGCACAGGGCTTTCATCAGCGGGTGGTCAGTCACGCGCAGGGCCACGCGCTGGTGTGCACCGCGAACCAGCGCATGGCTGCGGCCATTATCCGGTACCAGCCATGTATTGGGGCCGGGCCAGCTGGCTGCCAGCGGTGCATGCAGCTCCAGCGGAAGCTGGTTCAACCAGGGCTGAAACTGCTGAATGTTCGCCGCCACCAGAATGACGCCCTTGGCCGGGTCACGGTCCTTCATGCGCATCAGGTGGGTGAGCGCTTCGTCGTTATCCGGATCACAGCTTAACCCCCACACGGCTTCGGTGGGGCAGGCGATGACATTCCCTGTCTGTAGCGCCTTGACGGCAGCTTCGAGGTCGATGGCCGATTTCATGGCAACTCCTGCTCTATTGAAGGCGACGAACGATGGTACATCTGCGCCTATTTTATCACGGCCTGGGCAAGCGCACCCAACCGCCCGCCTGCTGGGCGACCCAGCCATCTAGCTCCAGCATCAGCAGCCGCTGCTGGCAGCCACTCACGCTTTCACCACTGGTCTGCACCAATACATCGATGGGGGTGGGCGTTGTTGAAAGCGCGTTGAGCAGCGTATCCGGTACCGCTTCGTCTGGTGCTTCCACGGCGCTTGAGGCCGGCGGTTCCGCGCCAGGCTCCGATAGACCAGGCCCCGATAGATCAGGTCCCGGTAGAAAGGTGCTTGCCCACTGCTGCAGCTCTTCGAGCATGTCGTCGACGTGGCGCACCAGGGTAGCGCCATTGCGCAACAGCTGCAGACACCCCTGAGCCTGCACGTTGTGTATCGACCCCGGCAAGGCAAACAGTTCCTTGCCCTGCTCGAGAGCCAGGCGCGCACTCACCAGCGAGCCACTTTTCTCGGTAGCCTCGACCACCAGCGTACCAAGCGCCAGACCGGTGACGATACGGTTACGCCGCGGAAAGAACGCCGGCCGGGCAGCGGTTCCCGGCGGGTGCTCGGAAAGCAGCAGCCCGCCCGGCGCCTGGCTAAGCTGCTCGTGCAGCTCGCGATGCCGGGCGGGATAGATGACATCCACGCCGCAGCCCAGCACGGCGATGCTGCTGCCCCCGGCGGCCAACGCGGCGTGCTGAGCAATGCCATCCACCCCGAGCGCCATGCCACTGACCACGCACCAGCCACGGCGAGCAAGCTCGCGAGCAAACCCCTGAGCGTTGGCACGCCCGTCCGAGGTGGGTTTGCGCGTCCCCACCATGGCAAGCTTTGGGCCTTTGAGCGCACGAAGATCGCCCTGGGCCCAGAGTACTGCGGGCGGGTCATCTATTTCATCGAGAAGCGCGGGCCAGGCCGGGTGGTGGCGATGCAGGAGATGCCGGTTGGGCGCGCCCTGCTCCCAGGCCAAAGACGCCTTGACCGTTTCTTGAAGCGGGCTGCGTTCAGGATGCTCGAGCCAGAGCCGCAATGCGCTTGCCGCGTTGCTGGGCAGCGCGGCAAGCCAGCCCTCCGGCCAGCGCGGCTTGCGCCTTGCCAATTGGTGAATGCGCAGTGCCCCCATTCCCGGCAGGGCGTTGACCGCCAACCACTCCCTGGCTTCCATCCGCTCTCCTCAGCGCCTGTCAGAAGGCGCGTTGGTTTAATGAATCGGGCTGACCACGCGGTCACCCACCTCCAGCACGTGAGACGCCTGCGTCACCAGGGCATAGCTGACCCGCTGGTAAGGCTTGATCACCAGGACCTGGCCTGCGGGGGTATCCGGCAACCGAGCCTTGGCACCGGTGTGCGGGTCGTCAATCAGTGCGCCGGCCTGGTTCACCTGAAGCATATGCCCCGGCTGCAGGCCATCCTGCGTGCCTACATCCAGCGTAATGACCTGCAGGCGGCCAATGAAACGCAGGCCGCCCGGCACGGCCAGGATGCGCCCGGCAACCGCTGCCGCAGCCGGGTGCGGTGTCAACGCCCGAGGCGGCAATGGCTGCTCGAGCGGCAGCACAAGATCATTGCTCAGCACCTCCCGGTGCGCGCTCAGTATTGCCAGCTGGCTGATATCGCCCTCGCCGTGCAGCCACCGCGCTTCGCCTATATAAAGAAGTTCATGCCCCAGCAGTACGCCCTGCTCATCGTGGTAGCGGGCCCCTGGCCGGTAAATTCCGAGCCGGGTATGGGGCGGTACATGCCCGCGCGCATATAGCGTATCGCCTGCGCCACTCATCAGCCGTTCACGCTCGCCGGCCAGCACGTAAGCCTGCGCCGGCAAGGTGTCACTGGGCTCCACAATGCGGTGGCCACGCAAGAACGCCTCGATCACCGAAGGAGATACGTCTTGCGCGCTGACCGGTTGAAACGCACCTGGCTGAACCATGCCCAGCAGCAGGCTCAGGATCAGGGTGCTTTTCAACCGGGCACGCCAAGCGCCGGCGGGTGTCCTGGCAGGTATTGGGGTGCGTAGCATCATGCGGTTTTCCAAGGCTGATGAGTCGCGCGGTTTAGCGTTTTCCAGGCCACGCAGCAATACCCAGAGCAATGCCCAGAAGGGTAGCCTGCGTGCTATAGTATCCGGCAGAAAAGTACCCGGCCGCGGTTACCCGGCCTTTACTCCAGATTCAGCAGAACGGTGATTGTAATCCCATGGCCAAACTACCTATTCTTGAATTCCCCGACGAGCGCCTGCGCACCAAGGCCGTCGCGGTGGAAGCCGTTGACGACGAGGTCAGAAAGCTCGTCGACGATATGCTAGAGACCATGTACGACGCCCGCGGCATTGGCCTTGCGGCTACCCAGATCGACGTCCACCGCCGCGTGGTGGTGATGGATGTCAGCGAAGACAACTCGCAGCCGCTGGTACTGATCAACCCCCGTTACACGCCCATTGGCGACGAGAAAGCGCCGCTTTCCGAGGGTTGCCTGTCGATTCCCGAGTACTATGCCGAAGTACCCCGCTATCTCAAGGTCAAGCTGAATGCCCAGGATCGCAACGGCGAGGCTTACGAGCTCGAGGCCGATGGCCTGCTGGCACACTGCATTCAGCACGAGTACGACCACCTCGAGGGCGTGCTGTTTGTCGACTACCTCTCGCCGCTGAAGCGCGACCGCGTCATGAAAAAGATGCAGAAACGCCACAAGCAGATGCAGGATGACGCATAGCGCTCAACGCGTTTTAGCACAGTTTACTTCGGTTTTGGTAGTCACCCGGATAAAAAGTGCGGCGTAAAACGCACAAGGTCGAGAAGCCCGGCGATCACAACAGTCGTTGTATGCCTTTGCTTCTCGGCCTTTATTGTGGGTTTGAGCCCTCTCTTTTTCAGCCAGCAGGTATCTATTGTCATGTCACAGTTGCGCGTTGTTTTTGCGGGCACCCCCGATTTCGCAGCCTCTAGCCTGGCCGCCCTGCTTGAGAGCCATCATCAGGTAGTGGCGGTGTATACCCAGCCCGACCGCCCCGCCGGTCGCGGACGCAAGCTCACGCCCAGCCCCGTGAAAAAGCTGGCGCTTGAGCATGAGGTGCCGGTCTATCAGCCGCAGACGCTGAAAGACGCCGAGGCCCAGGCCGAACTCGCCGCCTTGAACGCCGACATCATGGTAGTGGTCGCTTACGGCCTGCTGCTTCCCCAGGCCGTGCTGGATATCCCCAGGCTTGGCTGCATCAACGTGCACGCCTCGCTGCTGCCGCGCTGGCGCGGCGCCGCGCCGATTCAGCGCGCCATCGAAGCCGGCGATTCCGCCTCGGGCGTTACCATCATGCAGATGGATGCCGGGCTCGATACCGGCGATATGCTGCACGAAGTGCGCACGCCCATCACGCCGCGCACTACCGGCGGTGACCTTCACGACCGCCTGGCGATTCAGGGCGCCCATGCGCTGGTCAGCGTGCTGGACGAGCTTGCTCAAGGCAAGGCAAGCGCCACCCCCCAGCCTCCTGAAGGCGTGACTTACGCCACCAAGCTGAGCAAGGCCGAGGCCGAGCTCGATTTCACCCAGCCGGCTGAAGCGCTTGCTCGCAAGATCCGCGCCTTCAACCCCTGGCCCGTGGCGTGGTGCCAACTGGGCAACGACCGCCTGCGCCTGCTGATGGCAAGCGTGGAGTCCGGCGAGCACGCCCCGGAACCACCCGGCATGCTGCTTGCCCACGGTGATGACCACCTGCGCATTGCCTGCGGCGCTGAAGGCCGCGAGGTGCTGTGCGTAAGCAGTGCCCAGCTGCCGGGCGGCAAGGCCATGGCGGTACGTGACCTGCTCAATGCCCGCCACGCGCGCCTGACCACCGGCACGCGCCTTGGTCAGCCTGAATCCCAGCAAGGAGACTCCCTATGAGCCAGCAACGCCCCGCGCAGAAAGGCCGCACTTCAGGCAACAGCGGCCAGGATGTTCGCGCCGCTGCGGCACGTGCTTTGGCGCCGGTCATCGCCCAGCAGGGCTCTCTGGCCAATCTGGACGAGCACAGCGTCGTCGCCCGTGACCGGGGCCTTCTGAAAGAGCTCTGCTACGGTACCTGCCGCCAGCTGCCGCGTCTGGAAGCGCTGGCCAATACCTTGCTCAAGCAGCCGTTCAAGAAGCGCGACGGCGATATTCACGCCCTGCTGCTGGTGGGCATCTATCAGCTGCTGTACATGCGCATCCCGGCCCACGCGGCGGTAGGCGAAACCGCAGGGGCTGCGCGCCTGCTGGGCAAGGAGTGGGCGACCCGCGTGCTCAACGGCTGCCTGCGCAGGCTTCAGCGCGAATCCGAAGAGCTTCAGGCAAGCGTCGATAAAGATGAAAGCGTGGCGCTTGCCCATCCTCGCTGGTTGCTGGATACCCTGCGCAACGCCTGGCCCGAACAGTGGCGCACCATCGTCGACGCCAACAATCAGCCCGGCCCCATGACGCTGCGCGTCAACCAGCACCACAACGACCGCGAAGCCTATCTGGAGCGCCTGGTCGAGCAGGGGTTGAGCGGCGCGCTGTGCACCCACGCGCCGGACGGCATCACGCTCGAGACGCCATGCGATGTCACGGCGCTGCCTGGCTTTGCCGACGGCCACGTCAGCGTGCAGGATGAAGCCGCACAGCTCTCGGCGGCACTTCTGGGCCCGGCCCTGGCGCCGCGTGCAGGTGCCCACGTGCTGGATGCGTGCAGCGCCCCCGGCGGCAAGACCGCCCACCTGCTCGAGCAGTTCGATATCGCGCTGACCGCTCTGGACAGCGACAATCAGCGCCTCTCGCGAGTAGAAGACACGCTCACGCGTCTGGGCCTGTCAGCGGTCTTGCAGCACGCCGATGCCAGCCAGCGCGACTGGTGGAACGGCACGCCGTTTGAAGCTATTCTGCTGGATGCGCCCTGTTCCGGCACCGGCGTCATTCGACGCCACCCGGACATCAAGACCCTGCGCCGCAAGGACGATATCCGCAAGCTTGCCAAACTCCAGCAGCAACTTCTGGATAACCTTTGGCCTTTGCTGCGCGAAGGCGGCACGCTGTTATACGCCACCTGTTCGGTACTGCCCGAAGAGAACGCCAGACAGATCGATGCCTTCCTGGCGCGCACGCCGGACGCTCGGGTCACCACGCCCAGCGATGTCGCCTGGGGTGTACCAAGCGGCCATGGCCGCCAGCTGTTTCCCGAAGCGGGGCGTCACGATGGCTTTTTTTATGCCAGACTAGAGAAGCGTACTGCCTAGGTTCATCGAACGCCGTGGCAGTGAATTCATGACTAAGGATGGAGATACCATGACTCATCACACCTACAAGCACGTAGAGATTACCGGCTCTTCCGAGAAAGGTATCGAGGAAGCCGTGCAGAACGCACTCGCCAAGGCATCGGAAACCATTCAACACATGCGCTGGCTGGAAGTGACCGACACCCGCGGGCATATCGAAGATGGCCGTGTCGCTCACTGGCAGGTCACCGTCAAGGTCGGCTTCACGCTGGAATAAATCCTCACCTGCTTTTCGACGGCGGCTGGTTTACACTGGCCGCCGTCTTTATTGCAGCGCACTACGTAATTGCAGCGCACTACGTAGCCCTTACGTTGCCCACTGCGCTGGCGCTTTTCATGGAACCGATGCTCAGTAATGAAAATCATCATTCTCGGCGCCGGCCAGGTCGGCGGCACCCTGGCGGAGCACCTCGCCCGCGAGGAGAACGACATCACCGTGGTCGACACGGACGCCAATAAACTGCGCGAGCTGCACACCAAGCTCGATATCCGCACCGTGACCGGCGCCGGCTCCTACCCCATCGTGCTGCGCCAGGCTGGCTGCGAAGACGCCGACATGCTGATCGCGGTCACCAACACCGACGAAGTCAACATGATCGCCTGCCAGGTGGCGCATACCCTGTTTCGCACGCCCACCAAGATTGCCCGCGTGCGCGCCACGCCCTATCTCACCCGCAAGGGCCTGTTCGCCCACGAAGCCATTCCCATCGATGTATTGATCAGCCCCGAGCAGGTGGTCACCGACCACGTGCGCCGTTTGATCGAATACCCCGGCGCCCTGCAGGTGCTGGATTTCGCGGGCGGCCTGGTGCAGCTGGTGGCGGTCAAGGCGGTGTTCGGCGGGCCGCTGGTGGGCCAGGACCTGGCCTTTCTGCGCCGCCATATGCCCAACGTGGATACGCGCGTGGCGGCCATCTACCGGCGCAACCGGCCGATCATCCCGCGCGGCGACACGGTGATCGAGGCCGACGACGAGGTGTTCTTCCTCGCCGCCCGGCGAGATATTCGCGCGGTCATGAGCGAACTCAGGCGCATCGAGCGGGGCTTTCGCCGAGTGGTGATTGCCGGCGGCGGCAACATCGGCGAGCGCCTGGCGGAGCATCTCGAGCATACCCACCAGGTCAAGATCATCGAGCACAGCCTTACGCGCTGCACCACGCTCTCCGAGCGGCTCGACCGCACCGTGGTGCTTCACGGCAGCGCCACCAGCAAGCGGCTGCTCGAAGAGGAGAACATCGAGGAGTGCGATATCTTCTGCGCGCTGACCAACGACGACGAGGTCAACATCATGTCGTCGCTGCTGGCCAAGCGGCTCGGCGCCAAGAAGGTACTCACCCTGATCAACAACGCCGCCTACGTGGACCTGGTTCAGGGCGGCGAGATCGATATCGCCATCTCCCCCCAGCAGGCGACCATCGGGAGCCTTTTAACCCACGTGCGCCGGGGCGATATCGTCAACGTGCACTCGCTGCGCCGAGGTGCGGCAGAGGCGATCGAGGCCATCGCCCACGGCGACAAGCAGTCATCCCGCGTAGTGGGGCGCACCATCAGCGAGATCCACCTGCCCGAAGGCACCACCATCGGGGCGATCGTGCGCGGCAAGGAGGTCATCATCGCCCATGGCGACGTGCTGGTGGAGAGCGGCGACCACGTGATCCTGTTCGTGATCGACAAGCGCCGCATCCGCGATGTGGAACGTCTGTTCCAGGTCGGCCTGACGTTCTTTTAGGAGCATGCACCAACCATGAGTCTGCGGGTCATTCTACGCATTTTAGGGCTGCTGCTGATGCTGTTCAGCCTGACCATGCTCCCTCCCATGCTGATTTCACTGTGGTTTCGCGATGGCGTATGGCACGCCTTCATGATCGGCATCGCCATCTCGGTGGTCACCGGGTTATTGCTGTACTTGCCAAATCACAAGGCGCGCAAGGAGCTGCGCATCCGTGACGGGTTCTTGATCGCCGCCATGTTCTGGACGGTTCTTGCCCTGTTCGGCTCGCTGCCGCTGATGCTGTTCGGTGATACGGCGCTGGACATCACGGATGCCGTGTTCGAGTCGTTCTCAGGGCTTACCACCACGGGTGCCACGGTCATCACGGGCATCGACTTTCTGCCCGAATCGATCCGCTACTACCGCCAGCAGCTGCAGTGGCTCGGCGGCATGGGGATCGTGGTGCTGGCCGTGGCGATTCTGCCCACCCTTGGGGTCGGCGGCATGGCGCTTTACCGCACCGAAATTCCAGGGCCGCTGAAGGACTCCAAGCTGACGCCGCGAATCACCGAAACCGCCAAGGCGCTTTGGTATATCTACGCCACGCTGACCATCGCCTGCATGGTGGCCTACATGCTCGCAGGCATGAACTGGTTCGACGCGCTGGGGCACAGCTTTTCCACCGTGGCAATTGGCGGTTTTTCCACCCACGATGCCAGCATCGGCTATTTCAACAGCCCCTCCATCGAGCTTATCTGCGTGGCCTTCATGCTGATTTCCGCGTTCAGCTTCAGCCTGCACTTCATGGCCTGGCGTGAAAAACGCCTGCTGCACTACTTCCAGGACCCGGAAGCGCGCTTTCTGATGCTGTTCTTGGGCGGGCTGGTCACCATTGCCGTGATCACCCTGTGGCTGACGCAGACCTACGATACGATGAATGGCTTGCGCTATGGCCTGTTCGAGGTGGTGTCGGTGGCGACCACGGCGGGCTTTTCGGTGGCCGACTTTTCGGCCTGGCCCGGTGCCCTGCCCTTTCTGCTGTTCATTGCCGCCTTTGTCGGAGGGTGTTCGGGCTCGACCGCGGGTGGCATGAAGGTCATCCGCATCATCCTGATTCTCAAGCAGGGAATGCGCGAGGTCATGCGCCTGATCCATCCCAACGCGGTGATTGCCGTCAAGGTCGGCAAGATGAGTGTTCCCGACAGCATCGCCCAGGCCGTGTGGGGCTTTTTCTCGGCCTACGTCATGCTGTTCTTCCTGATGATGGTAGGCGTCATGGCCACCGGGGTCGATCAGGTAACCGCCTGGTCATCGGTGGGCTCCGCGCTTAACAACCTCGGGCCGGCGCTTGGTGAGGCCAGCAGCCACTACGGCGAGCTTCCCAACCTTGCCAAGTGGATTCTGGTACTTGCGATGCTGCTGGGCCGCCTGGAGATTTTCACGGTACTGGTACTGTTCACGCCGGCTTTCTGGCGCCGCTGATACGTTTTTCCAGTACGTTTGCCGTTTCATATTCGAGTCGAGATACAATGAGCCAAGACGAAACCACCCCGCTGAGCGTACCACCAGCCGCCCTGCCGGCCACCAGCGGGCCGCTGAAAACGGTGACCGTTGGCGACACCACCTATACGCTGCTGGGCACCGCGCACGTCTCGGCCGAAAGCGCCGAGGACGTTCGTCAGCTTGCCGACAGCGGCCAGTTCGATGCCATTGCCATCGAGCTGTGCGATGCCCGCCACCACAGCATGAACAACCCCGATGCCATGGGCGAGCAGGACCTGTTTCAGGTCTTCAAGCAGGGCAAGGCGGGCATGGTGGCGGCCAGTCTGGCGCTGGGTGCCTTCCAGCAGCGCATTGCCGAGCAGTCCGGCATCGAGCCGGGAGCGGAAATGCGCGCCGCCCTTGAAGAGTGCCGCTCGCGCAACCTGCCGCTTTTGCTGGTGGACCGTGACGTGGGCGTGACCTTGAAGCGCATCTACCGCAACGTGCCCTGGTGGCAGCGCTTTTCGCTTTTCTCGGGCCTGATCGGCAGCGTGCTGTCGCGCCAGGACGTCTCCAGCGAGGAGATCGAAAAGCTCAAGGAGGGTGACATGCTGGAGGCGACCTTCAGCGAGTTTGCCGCCGAATCCGAGGCGCTCTACACCCCCTTGATTCGCGAGCGCGACCGCTACATGGCGCTGCGCCTTGCCGAACAGGCCCCGCCCGGACGCTTCAAGAACGTGCTGGTCGTGCTGGGTGCCGGGCACCTGAAAGGCACCATCGAACATCTTGAAGCGCCGCTGCCCGAGAATCCGACGGTCGAGCGCGAAGCGCTGGAAGCCACGCCGCCGCCTTCCAAACTATGGAAAGCCCTGCCCTGGCTGATCACCATCCTGGTGATTACCGGTTTTGCGATTGGTTTCTCGCGCAATACGGACCTTGGCTGGCAGCTGGTGCTGGAGTGGTTCCTGATCAACGGCATTCTATCCGGTGGTGCGACCATCATTGCCATGGCCCACCCGGTCACGGTGATTGCCACCTTCTTTGCCGCCCCGCTTACCTCGCTGAACCCCACCATTGGCGCAGGCTTCGTCGCGGCCGGGGTAGAGCTTTACATGCGCAAACCCAAGGTGCGCGACTTCTCCTCGCTGCGCAAGGATGTCACCCACCTTAAAGGCTGGTGGAAAAACCGCGTATCGCGCACCCTGCTGGTGTTCATACTCGCCACGCTCGGTTCGGCAGTAGGCACCTGGGTGGCGGGTTTCCGCATCGCCGGGGCCCTGTTTGGTGGCGCAGCCGCGTGAGCACGCTGACGCGCGCGCCCTGGCAGGCGGATGCCCTGCTGCTGCTGGTGACCGTACTGGCAGCAGGCGGCTGGATCTTCTCCAAGGAAGCGCTGGCGGGCATGCCGCCACTGCTGTTCATCGGTACGCGCTTTCTGCTTGCCGGATTGATTCTGCTGGGTTTTGCCTGGCCGACCCTGCGTCGCATGCCTGCGCGGCGTATTCGGCGCGGCCTGTTCGTCGGGCTGCTGTTCAGTGTGGCGATTGGCTTCTGGATCGTGGGGCTCGAAACCTCGAGCCACCTGGGCGAAAGCGCGTTTATCAACAGCCTCGGCATCCTGCTGGTGCCGGTGGTGGCCAGGCTCTTGTTCGGTGACCGGCCGCCGCGCTCTACCTGGGTTGCCCTGCCGGTGGCGCTCATGGGTTTTGCACTGCTGTCACTCAATGCCGGTTTTCGGGTGGAAACCAGCCAGCTGCTGATGGCCTGCGCCGCGCTCTGCTTTGCTTTCCTGATCAACGTCAACACACGGGTGGTACGCAACGTTCCTGCCCTGCCGCTGACCACGCTTCAGCTGCTGGGCGTGGGCGGCGTGTTGACCCTGACCTCACTTGCGTTCGAGCGCCAGCCCGTGGCGCTGGATACCTCCATCCTCGGCTGGTTCCTGGCAAGCGCCCTGCTGGCAAGCGCGCTGCGCTTTTTCCTGCAGATCACCGCTCAGGGCATGACCACACCTAGCCACGCCTCGGTCATTCTGATGCTCGAAGCGGTGTGGACGGCGCTGCTGGCCGCGCTGTGGTTTCGTGAAACCATGGAGCCGCTGCAACTGCTCGGCTGCGGACTCATCTTCACCGCCCTGCTGATCAACCGCTGGTACTGGGTACGCAAGGTGATTCTGCGCTGGCTGCCGGGGGCGGCGCGCTAGGCGTCGCTGTCAGGCGCCTGTCTTGCCAACAGCCGCTGCATCGCCTCGGTGGGTTCGTCAATCTTGTGATAGAAGCGGCTGGCGGCGTAGCTGTCATTGAACACGTCAAAGTAGTCATCCAGCACCGCCGCCGCCGTCTCATCGCCTCCCTGACGCAGCAGCTCAATCGCCACTTCTGCCGTGCATAGATGCGCCTTCGAGGCTGGCTTGCGCAGCCGATAGCGGGTTTCACGCTCGGTATGCAGCGGCAACACCGGCAGCGTATCCAGGTAGGCACTCTTGCGAAACATGCGCCGCGCCTGGCGCCAGGTACCATCCAGAATGATGAATACCGGAATGCGCGACTGCTCCTTGGCACGGTGCACGGCGTCCATACCCACCACGCGCTCGGCATAGTCGGGCTGGTCATCCGGAAAGATCACGAACGGCACGTAGCGCGGGTCGTCCAGCAGCGCCGTCAGCGCAGCATCCGGCGCCGTGCGGTACCAGGTGAATACTTGCGTCTGCGCCAGCACATCGCCGATCAGCCGCCCGGTATTGGTCGGCTTGTAGTGCTCCAGTGGATGGGTCAAGAGCCACACCTGGGCATGACTCTCCGCCTTTACCTGATAAGGGCAGAGGCAGTTCAGCTCGGGCAGGTTGCAGCCTTCACAGCGGCGCACAAAGCTGCCCCGCGCCTTGAACTCGCGCCGCGGCGGGCGAGGATGGCCGGTTGCCGGATCACACTCAGAGGAAGTATCAGAGGCAGACATCCGCGCTCCAGAGAGAAGAAAAGGGCGCAGAGTATAAAGCAGCGTCCCCGGAATGACGAACCCCGCTATGTAAACCATAAAAATCTCTCAAGTTGACATGGCGCGCTTGACGCCGATAGAGTCTGGTCAACCTATCAAATCAAAATGGTTTACTGATGACTGCGACTGCTGCCCCCCGTCATGACTGGACGCTGGATGACATCAATGCGCTGTTTGCGCTGCCGTTCAATGATCTGCTGTTCAAGGCCCAGCAGATTCACCGGGCGCATTTCGATGCCAACGCGGTGCAGGTATCCACGCTTTTATCGATAAAGACCGGCGCCTGTCCGGAGGACTGCAAGTACTGCCCGCAGTCCGGCCACTACACTACGAAGCTCGAAAAAGAGAAGCTGCTGGAGATTGAAAAGGTCGTCGAACAAGCCCGGGCAGCAAAAGCCGCCGGCGCCAGCCGCTTCTGCATGGGCGCGGCGTGGCGCAGCCCGCGTGACAAGGACCTGGTGCAGGTCGAAGAGATGGTTCGCCAGGTAAAGGCCCTGGGGCTTGAAACCTGCATGACGCTGGGCATGGTGGATGGCACGCAGGCCAGCCGCCTGGCAAGCGCGGGGCTCGATTACTACAACCACAACCTGGACACCTCGCCGGACTACTACGGCGAGATCATCACCACGCGCACCTACAGCGACCGCCTGGAGACCCTGGCGACGGTGCGCGAAGCGGGCATGAAGGTCTGCTCCGGCGGCATTTTAGGCATGGGTGAAGACGCCCAGGACAGAAGCGCCCTTCTACAGCAGTTGGCCAGGCTCTCCCCGCACCCGGAATCCGTGCCGATCAACATGCTGGTCAAGGTTCCCGGTACGCCGCTTGAAAACGCCGAGGACCTGGACCCTATCGAATTTATCCGCGCCATTGCCGTGGCCCGCATCATCATGCCACAGAGCCACGTGCGCCTCTCTGCCGGGCGCGAGCAGATGAGCGAATCCACCCAGGCGCTGGCGTTTCTGGCAGGCGCCAATTCGATCTTCTACGGCGACAAGTTGTTGACCACCGGCAACCCCCAGGCCGACCGCGACCGCGCCCTGTTCACCAAGCTGGGCCTGCATCCAGAGCAGCGCGAGACCTGCGAACGTACCGATACCCAGGCCGCGCGCCTTGCCCAGCAGGCGCAGCAGCAGCGGCTCGACGAGCGTGCCGCCGAGCTTGCGGTAGATGCCGGTGTCTGATGGATCAGCCTAGGGTAGCGCCAGCGTGCCCCGCGCCTTCCACTGCGCGACCAGTGCCGGTACGCCCTCCCCGGCGGTGGCCTTGATGGCCGCCACGCCGGGCGGGCTCAGCGCCTCGGCGTCGGGGTCTATCAGCGCACAGGGCGTGTCGTAGTCGATGTAGGAGAGCAGCGATGCAGCCGGCATGACCGCAAGTGAGGTGCCCACGACCAACAGGAAGTCCGCCTGGGCGGCGATCTCGCAAGCCTCTTCAAACAGCGGCACGCTCTCGCCGAACCAGACCACATCCGGACGCAGCTGGCTGCCCTTGTCGCACATGTCGCCAAGCGCGATGCCTCCCTTGGACAGCGGGTAGCGCATGCGCTCATCCACGCTTGAGCGGGCGTTGAGAATCTCGCCGTGCAGGTGAATCACTTCGCTTGAGCCTGCGCGTTCGTGCAGGTCGTCGATGTTCTGGGTAATGATGGTGACCTTGAACCCCGCCTGTTCAAGACTTGCCAGGGCGCGGTGCGCCGCGTTGGGCTTGGCCTTGCGGATCTGCTCGCGGCGCTGGTTGTAGAATGCCAGCACCCGTTCGGGGTTACGCTGAAAACCTTCGGGGGTCGCCACCTCTTCCACCGGATGGTCTTCCCATAGGCCGTCGCTGGCGCGAAAGGTCTTGATACCGCTTTCGGCGCTGATCCCGGAGCCGGTAAATACCACCAGATGGCGCGCTGTCGTCATGGTTGCCTCTGTTTCAACGTGTTGAGGGGTCAGCGGCTACAAAACGCTGCTCGTTACCATAAGGGTACACGTCAATGATGCGACCATCGACAATGGCCTGCTGCAGACCCTGCCAGTAGCCGACCTCGAACAGCTCCGGATGAAACGTCCTGAACAGTTGCAGCCGCTCCGGGTTGGCGAACATGAACGGGCCGAACTCCTCGGGAAAGATATCGTTCGGGCCGAGGGAGACGCTTTCGTTTCCCCCGCTCAGGTAGTCACCACCGCTTGTAGCGGGCATGGCGCGAAAACGGCACTCGGTGAGATAGCACACCTCATCATAGTCGTAGAAGATCACCCGCCCCTGCCGAGTGACGCCGAAGTTCTTCAGCAGCATATCGCCAGGGAAGATGTTGGCCGCGGCCATCTGCTTGATGGCATCGCCGTAATCCCTGAGCACGGCCTGCTGCGCATCCTGGCTGCACTGCTCAAGATAGATATTGAGCGGTGTCATCATGCGCTCGGTGTAGCAGTGCCTGATGATCACCTTGTCATCCTTGAGGGTGACAGTGGCAGAAGCGACGTCCAGCAGGTGCGCCAGGCATTCGGGGTCGAAATGATCCTTGCGGACGATGAAGTTGGAAAACTCCTGAGTGTCGGCCATGCGCCCCACCCGGTCGTGGCGCTTTACCAGCCGGTACTTTTCGCGCACTGCCGCGTGGGTCACGTCCTTGGCCGGGTCGAACTTGTCCTTGATGATCTTGAATACCGTACGAGCACTCGGCAGCACGAACACCGCCATCACCATGCCGCGCACCCCGGGTGCGATCACGAACCGATCCTCGCGTCTGGCGACCTGCCGATTCAGGGCACGGAAGAACTCGGTCTTGCCGTGCTTGAAAAAGCCGATGGCCGCGTAGAGCTCTCCGGCAGGCTTGTGCGGCATCAGGGTCTGCAGGTAATCGACGAACTCACCGGGTACCGGCACCTCGACCTGGAAGTAGGCACGGGTGAACGAGAACACAATCGCCACGTCGTCGGGGTCGATCAGCACGGTATCCAGGTGCAGCCCGGGGTCTGCTCCCGCCTGCTCGTCAAAGCGTTCGCTGTGGCGAATGGGCAGCACCAGAGGCACGTGCCGACCACCACCACTTATCCGCCCTACCAGGTAGGCGCCCTTGTTGCGGTAGAAAACGCTGTTGAGCAGCTCGATGCTGGCGTCCTGAGCGTGGGTGATAGCACTCGGCAAAAGCCCCGCCAGCCGCTTCGCGCCCAGGCGCGTGTCGCGATTCATATCGGCAAAGGGGTTTTCCAGCTCGGCGCCGTGAAGCGCCCATTTCAACGCCTTCTGCCAGTTGCCATTTACCCGGTGGCGCCGGCACAGCTCGATGCCCGAGCGGTGTGCGGCACGGGTGCGCGAACTCTCGACAAACATCCAGTCGTTGCGGATATGGCGGTGCTTGAACACGGCGCAGAACAGCGAATTGAAGAAGGTTTCAGCCAGCTCGAAATCCAGCCGTTGGCTGATCAGCTCGGCGTAGTGGCCGCGCGCCTCCCGCCAGAGTTCGCAGTGGGCCAGCATGTCCTCGGAAAACGCCTGCCTGAGGCTTGAAAGCCCCTCGTCTACTTTCTGCTGGTAGAGGTTGATGCGATCAATCGAAGCCTGCTGCCCTTCACGCCAGGCTCCCTCACGAAACCGCCGGCTGGCGTCCCGGGTAATCGCTTTGAAGCGCGTACGATACGCATCAAACCCATGCAGAAGCGTGGCGGCCAAACGGTAGGCGGGCGTGGTTTTCACAGGCAAGTCTCTTGGCGTTTTCCCCCAGCCTATACGATGCCAAGCCCCCGGGCTATCGAGCACGGGGGCTTTACAAGAAAGGCGGGCCTCGTTACCCGTTGGCGCCTGACACTGCCGGTTCGGCGATCACCAGCGCAAACTCCTCCTCGGCGTTTTTCGCCACCAGTGTGTTCTTGCTGTAGAGGAAGAAGTAGACCACCCCGGCAATGGACAGCATGAGGGTGTAGTTGAACGCGCGCGGATCAAACGCGTAAACGCCGGTGAGGGCGACCAGCGCCAGCACCAGGGCGATGGAAGACGTGACGATCCCCCCGGGAGTTTTATAAGGGCGCGGCAGGTCTGGGCGTTTAAGACGCAGCAGGATATGGCTAAGCGCCATCAGTGCATAGGAGAGCGTGGCGCCCACCACGGCCATTGCCAGGATCAGATCGCCCTCGCCGCTTAACGAGGCCAGAAAGCCGAATATCCCCGGAACAATCAGTGCCAGATAAGGCACTTTTCGACTGCTGGTCAGCGACAATCGTTTAGGTAGATAGCCTGCGCGGGAAAGCGCAAATACCAAGCGGCTATAACCATAAATAATCGAGAAGAATGAGGCGATCAGCCCCGCCAGCCCCAGCACGTTAACCAGCGTGGCAAGCATCGGGCTGCCCGCTGCATTGAGTGCATCCACCAACGGCACACCGCTTTGGCCGATCATTTCAGCCCCGGCGGCCCCGGCCAGCAATACCACGACCAGCAAGGCCGTGAAGAGCAGAAACAGCATCGCGCCAATGATCCCTGTGGGCATATCGCGGGCGGGATCTTTGGCCTCTTCCGCGGCAAGCGGCACGCCTTCCACGGCTAAGAATAGCCACATGCCAAACGGCAGTGCCGCCCAGATACCGTACCAGCCATAGGGCATGAAGGTGCTGGCGCCTGCCGCGTCAGTGGGCGCAATATCGAATAGATTGTCCGCATCAAAACTGCCGATCAGCGCCACCGCCGTGGCCAGAATGGCAAACACGGCCAAGCCGCTGATCACCATCATTACCTTCAGCGCTTCCCCGACCCCTGCCAGGTGAATGCCGATAAAGACCGCGTAAAACAACAGATACACCAGCGGCCCATCCAGGCCGGTGAGGGCTTCCACCGCAGAGCCAATGAAAATCACGATCGCAGCGGGCGCCAGAGCGTACTCGATCAGTACTGCCAGCCCGGTTAAATAGCCCCCGGCAGGCCCCATGGCCTGGCGGGCAAAGCTGTAGCCACCGCCAGCCGCGGGAATCGCGGCGGACATCTCGGCAAGCGACAGCACCAGCGCCAGGTACATCAAGGCCATTAAACAGGCAGCAATCGCAAACCCGCCCCACCCGGCTTCGGCGATGCCAAAGTTCCATCCCGCGAAATCTCCCGATATAACGTAGGACACCCCAAGCCCCGCCAGAAGTAGCCATCCCGCGGTACCTTTACGCAACTGGCGCTTGGCCAGGTACGCCTGATCAACAGAAGATTGTGTCATTGTCTTGCCCTTTTAGTGAGGAACGAAGCGAATGTCAGCGGCGTGCTGTCAGGCTGTAATGCCAAGTCCTCTATTGTTATTAGCAGTGGTACACCTTTTGTTATTAGCAGTGGTACACCTTTTGTTATTAGCAGTGGTACACCTTTGAGTTTAATCAGCAACCAGAAAATTCCGGGGTGAGCCTGTTGCGGCTGCATCGCCGTCCAGTACGTTATCCTCGCTGCGATCCTTGAGTTTGACGCCGGAAAGCTTTTTCTGACGCGCCTCTTTCAAGAGTAGAAATAGCCGTCTGGCGGCTTCACCCATTTGCAGCCCGCCCGGACGCACGTTGGAGATGCAGTTGCGCCGGTCGTCCTTGAGCCCCGGCTCGGGCGCCCAGGTCATATAAAGCCCCAGGCTGTCCGGCGAACTGAGCCCAGGGCGCTCGCCGATCATCACCACTACCGCATCGGCATTGAGCAGCGCACCAATTTCATCGCCAATCGCCACCCGGCCCTGCTCGACAATAGTGAGCGGTGCCAGCTGCCACTCGGCACTATCCTGCTCAAACTGTTGATAGAGCGCTTTCAAGAACGGCTGGCTGTTCTGCTGGACTGCCAAAGCGGAGAGCCCATCGACGACCACCACAGCCAGGTTCACACGGGATTGCGATGCTGCGGCCTTTTGCAAACGCTCACGCGAATCGTCATTCAAACGGCGGCCAAAATCGGGGCGCTGGAGATACATGGCCCGGTCCTCCACTTGACTATGCAAGCGAAGCGGCTCATGTTCAAACGCAAAGGCTTCTTGCAGCTGCTGAGCCAGCGCCTCGACATCCAGCGGGCAATGCACCGCGTCCTGTGCCTGGGCGTGGGCCAGTTGAAACTCCAGCAGCTTGCCGGTGGGCAGGCTGACACCAGCCCGGCCCAAGCCAATGCGCGCATCGGTAAACGCGCGCAGCCGCTCCCAGGGGTTTTCAACCACGATAGGCTTGTCAGACGTCATGACGCGGCTCCCTGGGCAGGTGGCGCAGACTATTGGCAAACGCGGCGGGCAGCTGGTCGTTTAGCCGGTGCGTTTTCACATCTTGGAAAATCTGCATCTCGGTAAGCCAGCGCTCGAACTCAGGCGCGGCCTTGAGCCCGAGCACTCGACGAGCGTAGAGCGCATCGTGAAACGAGGTGGTCTGGTAATTGAGCATGATGTCGTCAGAACCCGGGATGCCCATCACGAAATTGCAACCCGCCACGCCCAACAGGGTCAGCAGGTTATCCATATCGTTCTGATCGGCCTCGGCGTGGTTGGTGTAACACACATCACAGCCCATGGGCACGCCCAAAAGCTTGCCGCAGAAATGATCCTCGAGCCCGGCTCGGGTGATCTCTTTACCATCGAATAAGTACTCGGGGCCGATAAAACCGACCACCGTATTGACCAGCAGCGGGTTGAACTTGCGCGCAACCGCATAGGCGCGGGCCTCACAGGTTTGCTGGTCAAGCCCCTGATGAGCATCAGCAGAAAGCGCGCTGCCCTGGCCGGTTTCAAAGTACATGACGTTGCGCCCCACCGTACCCCGGTTAAGCGACTGGGCCGCCGCTTCGGCCTCGGCCAGAATACTTAAATCGAATCCAAAGCTGCGGTTGGTCGCTTCAGTGCCGCCAATCGATTGAAACACCAGATCCACCGGGGCGCCCTGCTCGATAGCCTCTAACGTATTGGTCACATGGGTAAGCACGCAGGACTGAGTGGGTATCTGGTACTTCTGGATCACCTCATCCATCAGGCGCATCAGCTTCACGCTCTGGGCGACGTTGTCGGTAGCCGGGTTGATGCCGATCACCGCGTCACCGCTGCCGTAGAGAAGCCCATCCAGAATGCTTGCCGCGATGCCGGTGACATCATCGGTCGGATGATTGGGCTGAAGACGGGTGGAGAGCCTGCCGGGAAGGCCGATGGTGTTGCGAAAGGCGGTGACGACCCGGCACTTCTTGCCTACCAGAATCAGGTCCTGGTTGCGCATCAGCTTGCTCACCGCTGCGGCCATCTCCGGGGTGATGCCCGCGCGCACGCTTTGCAGCACCTCGGGTGTGGCGTGGTCGGACAGCAGCCAGTTGCGGAAATCACCCACCGTCAGATGCTTGATGGGCGCAAATGCCTCGATGTTGTGGTCGTCGATGATCAGCCGGGTAATTTCGTCATCTTCGTAGGGAATCAGCACTTCATTCAGAAAGGTGGCCAGGGGCAGTTCCGCCAGCACCATCTGCGCGACCACGCGCTCTTCGGCGCTTTCGGCAATGACACCCGCCAGCCGGTCGCCGGAACGCGGCGGGGTCGCCTTGGCCATCAGTTCCGCCAAGTTCTTGAAGTGATAGTGTCGGCTTCCCACGGTGGAGTGATAGGTCTGAGCCATGGAGATTCCTTGTATTTATTTTCCCAACGCCAAGCATTGCGAAATAGAAAGTTACCGGGTTTAACCTTAGCGCCTTTCAAATAGCCACGCCTAACGTTCAGGGCCTACGCCCCGCCCCGCATATTCTATAAGCATATTTCGCGCCAATTTCGAGAACACCTCAACAACACGATGCTTGTGTTGCCCTGTAGTGAAGGCCTTATGCCTCCGCTTATTGATTGACGTCGCCGCAACGCCTTTCTAATTGCCGCCAAATTGTTATATTATTACATAACATAAAACCCTTTAGAGGCGCTCTGGCAATGACTGCGTTTTCTCCCCTGCCCGTTACCGTGCTGTCGGGCTTTCTCGGTGCCGGCAAGACCACCGTGTTGAATCATATCCTCGCCAACCGTGAAGGCCTGCGCGTGGCGGTGATCGTCAACGACATGAGCGAGGTGAATATCGACGCCGCGCTGGTGCGCGGTGGCCCCGGTGAATCCACTCTGGATAACGACGTGGCGCTCAACCGCTCGGAAGAGCGGCTCGTTGAGATGAGCAATGGCTGCATCTGCTGCACGCTGCGCGAAGATCTGCTGGTCGAGGTCGGCCAGTTGGCCCGTGAAGGCAGGTTTGACTATCTGGTGATCGAATCCACCGGTATCTCCGAGCCGTTGCCGGTGGCGGAAACCTTCACCTTTGAAGACGAAAGCGGTCAGAGCCTTTCCCAGGTGGCGCGGCTGGATACCCTGGTCACCGTGGTGGATGGTGCCAACTTCATGGCCCAGTACCGCGAGGCGCAAAGCCTGGCGGAAGCGGGAGAAAGCCTGGGCGAAGAGGACGAGCGTAACGTGGCCGACCTGCTGGTCGATCAGATCGAGTTCTGCGACGTCTTGCTGATCAGCAAGACGGACTTGATCAGCGACACCGAGCTTGCCTCTCTGAAAGCCATTCTGCACTCGCTCAATCCCGAGGCGGAGCTGGTGCCGATCCGCCAAGGAGGCGTACCGCTTGATAAAGTGCTGAACACCGGCCGATTCGACTTCGAGCACGCCCAGCAGGCGCCAGGCTGGCTCAAGGAGATGCGCGGCGAGCATGTGCCGGAAACCGAAGAGTATGGCATTGGCAGCTTTGCCTACCATGCACGCCGCCCGTTTCACCCCGCGAAGTTTTTTGAGCTGCTTCATTCAGAGTGGTTTGGCGAAGGCCTCTTGCGCTCGAAAGGCTTCTTCTGGCTGGCGACTCGCCCCCAGTGGGCCGGACAGTGGAGCCAGGCCGGCGGCATCGCCCACCACGGCGTGGCCGGCATGTTCTGGAAGGCGATCCCGGAAGAGCGCTGGCCGGAGGACGCAGAGTATCGCGCCTTCATTCTGGAGAAGTGGGAAGAGCCGTTTGGCGATATGCGCCAGGAGCTGGTATTTATCGGCCAGCACCTGGATCAGGCGCGGATGCGTCAGGCGCTGGATGACTGCCTTTTGACCGAGGACGAACTGCTCGCCGGGGCCGAACACTGGAAAACGCTGCCGGACCCCTTTCCTGCCTGGGAATAAGTGACCGCCCCCACCGAAGGCCCCGGATAACGATCCGGGGCCTTTTCTGTTACCCCTTGATAGCCGCGCGTCAGACGCTTTGCCGCTTTCGAGAGACGGCCCAGCGCAGCGCATCAATGAGCACGATGACGACCAGGCTTCCACCCAGTACCGGCAAGGCGATGCCCAACAGTACCAGAACGATGAGCAGGCTTGCCTGAATGACCAGAGGTAGCATGACGAACAGCGCCGTCAGGGTCTGTGCCTGATTGACCGTGACACTCTTGATGCGCTGCCACCACATCCAGTAACCCCACACGATCAAAAATACCAGCGCGGCGGCCAACAGGGCCAGCACCAGCTGGTTCACCAGCCCGAACAGCACCCCCATATGTAAATCGACGCCCCAGCGCGTCAGCTTTGCCGCTAGTGGAAAAGTGGCAAAATCCGTTTGATCGAGAATCCGCATATCGCCGGGGTTCAGAGCAACCTGATCGACCTGGGTAGGCCAGCGGCGATCGATTTCAGACACACGCCACGCCCGGCCCTCATTGGCGGGCGGCTCTATCTGAAGCCTGTCGGCCAGCAATCCGGCGCCTCTTGCCGCTGCCAGCGCCTGATCAAACCCTTCAGCGCTTACCCCGGCTTGTGGCGCACTGCTCACGCCATGCTCGGCATGCATGTCGTGATGATCGTGGGCACCATGAATCGACGCATCGCCGGGCATCGGAAGCATGGTAGACACGCTGGGTGTGCCCCAGCCCCAGGCTTGCCTTAACTCACCGATATTGCCGCCAGCCCACTTTGACCAGGTAAGCCCGGTGGCTGAAAAGAACAATAGCCCGACCAGTGCCAACGCCCCCACAGTGGCATGATGGCGCCTGGGCTTCATGCGCGGGCTGGTGCAGTTGAGCGCTTTACGCCGCGCCACCCAGAGCACCAGCCCCAGCAGCGCGATAATCCATAGCCAGGAGGCAGCAAGCTCGCTGTAGAGCCGGCCGGTATCGCCGAGCAGCAGGCCGCGGTGGAAGTGATCAATGGCGGTACGAAACGGCAGGATACCGCTGGTGCCGTATACCGTCATGTCGCCTTTCACTTCAAGGGTTGCCGGGTCAATGAAGATAGCGCGATGTTCGGATGGCCCAAGGGCCGTGTCGGCAAACATCACTCGCGTGGTGCTGTGCGCATCCGGCGCGGGGCGAACCGCTGCCGGCAGTACGTCTTGCCCTGTTGCAAGCCGGGCGGTGTCGACTTGCCGGGCAAGCGGCTGTGGCGCACCTTCGACGCTTGCGGTCAACGCATCGCGGTATAGCCAGGCC
The DNA here is from genome assembly GCF_020075495.1 of Vreelandella aquamarina. Lineage (GTDB taxonomy): Bacteria > Pseudomonadota > Gammaproteobacteria > Pseudomonadales > Halomonadaceae > Vreelandella > Vreelandella aquamarina_A. The sequence continues at coordinate 157,799 of NZ_JABYQT010000003.1, read as the reverse complement.
TCAACCGAAGGCGTCAATACATAAACCATGCCGGTTAGCGCCGCCACCAGTATAAAAGGCCCTACCAGTAACCCTACGTAAAAGTGCATACGCATTAGTAGGGCAAAGAGAATCTTTCCGCTTCGTCTGGGCGGTGATAATCCAGCTTTTTTCGATGGCATGCTCTATCTTTCCTGAGAAGTATTTCAAGAGACGCTGATATGCATCTATGGTATAAAATAATTAAAGAAAACATTAACTATCGGTAATGCACCAGTAGCCTTTTTAAAATAACGATCTGCATCATGGTAAAAGAGAAATATCGAGTGTTGTAAACTTCCTCTCATTTACTTGATGATGCGTTTCCAAGGGTTAGGGCAGCCGCAAGGAGGCTGCTATAATCCTCCTCCGTGAAGGTTTCTTGAAACCGGTTGTTCGATGCCACTGTCCCGCTCAGCACGCATGTTCTACTACCGCTGCACGCTCGCGATGGCGTGGGTGGCGATGTGCCTGTTGTTTGCAGGGCCGGTCATTTCTCAGTTCCAGGCCGCCCCGCATCCTCAAGATTCCCATTCCGCCCACACTGGCCACCACCACCATCTCGTCTCCGCTATAGACCCCTTGGGTCATTCCCATGATACCGCGAGTGAGCCCACAGCTTTCGGTGCTCTGGCGAACTGGCATACGCAGTGCGGCTACTGCGAACTATGGCAACACAGCCCTTCGCTCTCGACAGCGTTGCCTGCGATTGCCCAAGGCGCCCTGGTCACTTCTGACGACGTTACGCCTGCGCCTCACATCGGTGCGGTTTTCCACTACAACTATCCGCATTCGTTAACGCGCGGGCCTCCATCCTTATCTAGCGCTCATTAAAACTCTGCGCAGTTGCTTTTATAGTAACGCGTAAAACAGAAAATCAAATAGGGCGATTATGCTTTTTTCAAGCATAACAGCGCTCGGAACAACTGCGGCTTGATCGTTATAAATCACTCTTTAAAATGGCTTAAATAATCGAAGTACAAGCCCAGCGATAAAGTCTTAGTTGATCGAATATTTGTAGATCAGCAGCCAAGGCACGATAACTAATCGAATACCTTGAGGCTTTCGAAGATTTTTTGCTCGACTAACGCAACCAACTCGACATTGATGGCGTTGATGGCGGGCTCGAGATTCTTTTCCAGCGGCAGAATGATCTGAAAGTCATAATACAGATCAAAGCCGAGCGGGCGAACCACCACGCCCGCTCGCTTGGCGTCGCTGGCCGACACGGCGTTCAAGACGGCAAGGCCTGCACCATTCGCCACCAGACGAATTGCCATTTCTCCCAATGAGACGGTCCATATTTTGCTGGGCGAGACGGCATGCTTCGCCAAGCGCTGGGAAATCAGATGGCGTCCTTGTTCCTTGGGCTCCCCACAAATCAGCGTTTCGTCGGCAAAATCCTTGATGTCGATAAACGCCTTGGCCTCCAGCGGATGCCCCGAGGGAATAAGACACATACCGGGCAGAGAGTATTGGAAACTCTGATAACGCGGATCGACACGAGTATCACTGGTAATACCGAAATCGAAACGCTGGGCCACCATGTCATCGGGTATCTGGCTTGAGCGATAGGAGTAGAGACTGATCTCCAGCTCGGGAAACTGCTCGGCCAGCAGCGTTGCGGCGTCCGGTACCAGACTCATGGCGAACGAGGGCATGCTGACCACCCTCAGCTGGCCAGCCGCCTGATCTTTAAGCCGTTCAGCAAACTGACGCAGATGGTGCAGCCCCACATAAACCCGTTCCACTTCGTCATAGAACAGCGTGCCACGCCGGGTCGGCAGCAGGCGGTTGTTATGGCGCTCAAAGAGATCGAACCCGAGCCTTGCCTCCAGCTGTTTTATCAAACGGCTGATGGCCGGTTGCGAAATCAGCATCTTGCTGGCGGCTTCCGTTGCGCTTCGGGTTTTCATGATCCACATGAAAGCTTCTATCTGACTATCCGTAAATCCTCGATAAGCCATAACATTTCGTCATCCTTCGATAATCAAAAATCAATATAACTGCTCAAAAGAGCCAGTATACAGTTGAATGAAGCTAAAAAAGATGCATCCAGCTTCACGACATAATATTTGGCTATCGCCTGATAAAATCAAAAAGGATTGACCATGATCGATGAAATCTCCGCTAACAATGCCCTGTTTACCGCTTGGCGCCACGATATCCACCAGCATCCCGAGCTGGGCTTCGAAGAGCAGCGTACTGCCAAGTTAGTAGCCGACCGGCTGACAGAGTGGGGGTTTGACGAAGTGCATACCGGGATCGCGACGACCGGCGTTGTGGGTGTGCTGCGGGGCAAGACGCCAAGTTCTCGCACTATCGGGCTGCGTGCCGACATGGACGCCCTTGCCATGACAGAAAACAATCAGTTCGGTCATGCATCACTCACCCCAGGCAAGATGCACGGCTGTGGTCACGATGGGCATACCACGATGCTGCTGGCCGCCGCGTGGTATCTGGCCAGGCATCGCGACTTTTCCGGTACCGTGCACTTCATCTTCCAGCCTGCTGAAGAGGGTCTGGGCGGCGCCAAGGTCATGGTGGACGAAGGTCTGTTTGACCGATTCCCTTGTGACCGCATCTACGGCATCCACAATATGCCGGGTATTCCTCAAGGCGAATTCTGGCTTCGCGAGGGCGCGCTGCTGGCCAGTTCCGACCGCTTCACCATCGACATACACGGCAAGGGCGGCCACGCAGCCATGCCCCAGCACGTTGTCGACCCGATGCTGATCGTGAGCGCCATCATCAGCGGTGCGCAATCCATCGTCAGCCGCAATACCTCCCCGCTGGATGCGGCGGTGCTCTCGTTTACCGACCTGCACGCAGGCTCTGGCACCTTCAACGTCATACCCGACAACGCTACCATGATGGGCTGCATCCGCTCTTTCAACAACACCGTTCGCGAGCATGCCATCCAACGGTTGAAGCAGCTGGTGGAAAGTACCGCGGCCGCCTATGGCGCCACCGCAACGCTCGCCTTTCGCCCCGGCAGTTATCCGGCCACGGTCAACGACGCTCATGCCGCGCAGTTGGCCGCCGACGTTGCCCGAGACGTGGTAGGCGATGCCAAGGTGAACAAGAACTGTCAGCCGGTTTCCGGCAGCGAAGACTTCTCTTTCATGCTGCAGGCTGTTCCGGGCTGCTATGTATTTCTGGGCAATGGTGTGGAAGGCGAAACCGGGGGTGTCAGCGTTCATAACCCAAGCTACGACTTCAACGACAGCATCATCCCGGCAGGCGCCTCCTACTTTGTCCAGCTCATCAAGCGCGAACTCCCCGCTCACTAAGCAGTTGACCCATAAAGCTTTTAAAAGGCACTTCCTCGTATAAAGCGGAGAACAATATGGAAGCCAGTAAAAATCAGATTTCCGGTGGCAACACCGGAATCATGCACCGCATTGCGCGTATCGCTGATGCTCTGCCCCACCCCTTTATCATGTTCCTTGTTCTCTTTCTCGTCACGCTGGGCCTGTCCGCCGTGATGAGCCAGTGGGTCGCCCCGGTTCGCCATCCTGCTACCGATGAACTCGTACAGGTTCGCTCCCTGCTTAGCTGGGACGGACTGAGATTCATGGTGACCGGCGCGGTGACCAATTTCACCAGCTTCCGCCCGCTTGGCCTGGTACTGGTAATGGTGCTGGCGCTGGGGCTGATTCAGAAAACCGGCCTTGCCGATGCGACCATCCGGCGCATGCTTAGCAACGTGGCACCGTCGCTCATTACGCCGGCGGTGATTGTCACTTCCATCCTCGCCAATCTGGTATCGGATGCCGCTATTTTTCTTATTCCGCCGCTTGCAGCTCTCATGTTCAAAACGGTCGGCCGCAACCCGATTGCCGGTATTATCGTGGCATTCATCGCTGTCTTTGCCGGTTTCAGCGCCAACTTCTTCATTGCCGGAACGGACCTTCTGATTTCTGGAATATCGACCGAAGTCGTGCAGAGCGTTCGCCCGGGCTATGAAGTCAGCGTTGTGTCCAACTGGTTTTTCATGTGCGCGTCGGTACCGCTGATCACGCTTATCATTACGGTGATGAATGACCGGTACGTCGAGCCAATGCTGGCACGTTTTGAAGATCAGGGCACCGAGGAAAAAGGAGAGCAGGATATACAGCTAACCGACAGGGAGCGGCGTGCGCTGCGCTACACCGGCCTCGCGGCCTTGGCATATATTGCGGCTGTCCTGCTGCTGATCCTGCCCGAGAGTTCCGGGCTGCGTAATGCTGAAGGCGGCCTGCTGCCCTCACCGTTCATGAGCGGCCTGGTCCCCATCATCGTGCTGTTCTTCAGCCTGTGCGGCATCGTTTACGGTATTACCATCGGCAAGATCAAGCAGGCAAGCGACGTGCCGCGCTTGATGGAAAAAGCGATGCGCGACATGTGCGGGTTTATCGTCATCGTGTTCATGGTGGCGCAGTTCATTGCCATCTTTAACTGGTCGAATCTGGCCATCGTCAGCGCGGTCAATGGAGCCGACTGGCTGTTGAGTATCAACATGCCGACGCCGATGGCCTTGTTGTGTTTCATTCTGCTGGCAGCGGTTGTCAACCTGTTTCTGTACAGCGGCTCGGCGCAGTGGGCATTGATGGCACCGATTTTCCTGCCCATGCTGATGCTCGTGGGACTTGAGCCGGAAGCCATCCAGGCGGCTTATCGGATCGCGGATTCATCGACCAATGTCATTTCACCCATCAATCCCTACCTGCCACTGGTGCTGGCGGTCATTCATCTCTACAACAAGTCGTTTACGCTCGGTCACCTGCTGACCATTGCCATGCCCTACTCCCTTGCCATTCTGGCTGGCTGGAGCAGCCTGTTCTTCCTCTGGTATCTGCTGGAATTACCCTTTGGTCTGTGAGCATTATTTATAATCACCCGATAGACCAGACCATGCATGAAAAAGAGAGAGGCCGAGGCCTCTCTCTTTTGTTGTTGCCATTTAAACCATTAGCGCACCATGCCGGGCAGCCACGTTGCAAGGCTTGGAGGACGACCAGCAGCGCCACCACGCCTGACCACACCAGATCACCAGACGCGGGCGCTTACCCCCCATGGCTAGGCGCTGTCTGATGTGTTTGCCACTGGCGGGCGAGAGCGCCGCGGCGCTTTTAAAGCTTAACCTTCACTCCGGCGTACTCCCTTGACGTCATATGGCAAAAGCCCCGCCAGTGGGGGCTTTTGCTAAGCACTTGAATTCGTGGTTTGCTTGCACGTCTTGAAGCCGCCACCACGAGAACCGTTCATGTTTCACCTGCTCCTCGCCCTGCCCTGCCTGATTGTGATCCTACGGTTTCTGATACCGCTGGCCTGGCCTTTGTGGGTGACCTGCGTAGTAAGCGCCGCGCTGTTGCTCGTCTCACAGCACCACCTGCTCACCCTGTTCGCCTTTGGCAGCATGTTTTCCCCGGAAGTCCCGCGCGCGGTGATACTGGTAGTGAATACGCTCTTCGGCGCCATGATCTTCCTCGCCTTGATGCAGTTGGTGACCGATACCATCACCCTGCTGCTGGCACTGGCCAGAAGACGCAAGCTGTATATTGCCGCTTCGCTGCGTTACACCTTGGCGGTCGTGGCCATCGGGCTTGCCGCCTTCGGGGTCAGCCAGGCGGCCCGGTTGCCGCCGCTGAAAGAGGTCGAGATCACCCTTGCCGACCTTCCCGAGGCTTTCGATGGCTATGAGATCATTCACCTGACCGATTTGCATATCAGCCGTCTGTTCGAGGCCCCCTGGGTCGAGAGGATCGTCGTGAAGACCAACGCGCTGGCGCCGGACGTGATTCTGATCACCGGTGATCTGATCGACGGCGCGCTCGACGCCCGCCGCGACGCTGTCGCGCCGCTGCAAGCCCTCACGGCACCAGATGGCGTTTATGTCAGCCCCGGCAACCATGAGTACTACTTCGGCTACGAGGAGTGGATGGGGCATTATCAGTCGCAGGGCATGCAGATCCTTGCCAACCAGCACGCGGTGATAGAACGCGACGGCACTGCGCTGGTGCTGGCCGGTGTAACGGACGTTTCTGCCGAGGACGATGGCTACCCCGCCCCCGATATTACCCAGGCGCTGGAGGGCGCGCCGGATGACGCGACCGTGATCCTGCTGGATCATCAGCCCAGAAATGCACGAGAAGCGGCGGCGCAAGGTGTCGATCTACAGCTCTCCGGCCACACCCACGGTGGCATGATGGTCGGCTTCGATCACATCGTTGCCCGCGCCAACAATGGGTTCGTGTCGGGGCTTTACGATCTCGGCGGCATGACGCTTTATGTGAACAACGGCACCGGCCTGTGGCCCGGCTTTGCCCTGCGCCTGGGCAAGCCCTCGGAGCTTACCCGGATCACGCTGCGCCGCGAATAGACTAGCCCCACTTCGCTCCGCCCAGTGCGTCGAGGGGAATCTTCAGGTAGCGCTTGCCCTTGGCCTCAGGCTCAGGCAGGCGCCCACCGCAGGTGTTGACCTGCAGCGCATGGAGCATCAGCTTCGGCATGGGCAGTTCCTCATCACGCTTGTTGCGCAGCGCCACATAATCCGTCTGATGCTTGCCTGCCAAGTGGGGGTTGCTTGCCCGCTGCTGGGCGACGCTGCTCTGCCACTCGGGCTCGCGCCCGTCTGGCATGTAGTCATGCCCGGTAAACAGGCGAGTAGTATCCGGCAGAGAAAGGATGCCCTGGATGGAGTGCCAGAGTGCCTCGGCACTGCCCCCGGGAAAATCCGCCCGTGCAGTCCCGAAATCCGGCTGAAACAGCGTATCGTGAATAAACGCGGCGTCGCCGATCACATAGGTGATCGAGGCCAACGTATGGCCCGGCGAGAACATTACCCGACCTTCCAGCTCGCCAATCGCGAAGGTATCGCCCTCGGCAAACAGGGTGTCCCACTGGCGGCCATCTGTTGGCATGTCCGGCCAGTGATAGATCTCTTGCCAAAGCGCCTGCACCTCGGTCACGCGCTGACCGATCGCCGTCGGCGCGCCGGTTTTCTGCTTCAGGTAGTGAGCGGCGGAGAAGTGATCCGCGTGAGGATGGGTATCCAGTATCCACTCGACGCGCAGGCCATGTTCGGCCACATAGGCCAGCAGCTCGTCGGCATGGTGGGTGGCCGTGGCGCCGGACTTCTCGTCGAAATCCAGCACCGGGTCGATGATGGCGCACGCTTGCGTAGCGGGGTCGCTGACGATGTACTGAACGCTGAAGGTCCGCGGGTCGAAAAAGCCCGCGACATCCGGCGTACCCTTGCCCGTACTTGCGGAACGTGCAAACGTTTTCATGCTGCTTCCCTCATGGCCTGTGAGTAATGGTTCAATAGCCTATCACGCTTTCAAAACCGCTATAATCATAGGCAACAAAGGAATATCTCACTAAAAAGACCTGGAAAAACCAAGCTGGAACAGCCGCTAAAACGCCTTTTCAAGCGCAAAACGCGGCTGACTGTGGCCCTCTATGGTGACGGTTTCCATAAACATCTCAAGCGGGCGTACCCATAAGCCGTACTCGCCATACAGGGCGCGGTAGACCACCAGCGGTTCTTCGGTTTCGCTGTGCTGGGCGGTGCCGAGCACTTCGTACAGTGCACCTTTATAGTGGCGGTAGATGCCCGGAGCGGGGGCGTTCATTGGCTTTCCTCCAGTGGGACTGGTTGATGGGCTTTCTTGGTCAGACGTTCGAGCACCTTGGAAGCCGCCACAAAGCCGAAGGTGCCGGTGACGAAGGTGGCGGCGCCAAAGCCGGAAGCGCAATCCAGGCGGGTGGCGTCGCCGCTGCCGGGCTTTTGCAGGCACACTTCGCCGTCGGCTCCCGGGTACACCAGCTGCTCGTCAGAATAGACGCACTCCACCGAGAAGCGCCTTTTGGGGTTGCGCGAGAAGTGGTAATCCCGGCGCAGGCGCGAGCGCACCTTGGCCAGCAGCGGGTCGTGCTCGGTGCGGGTCAGGTCTGCCACCTGAATGCGTGTTGGGTCGGTCTGCCCGCCGGCGGCACCGGTCACGGTAATCGGGATCTTGCGCCGCTTGCACCAATTGATCAGCGCGGCCTTGGCGATCACGCTGTCGATGGCGTCCACTACGTGGTCGGCGTCATCGGGAATGCGCTCGAGCAGATTGGTAGGCGTGACGAATGCCGTGTCGGCATGGATCTCGATCTCCGGGTTGATCAAGCGGCAGCGTTCGGCCAGGACATCCACCTTGGGTCGGCCGATAGTACCATCGAGCGCGTGCAGCTGGCGGTTGACGTTGGAGACACAGACGTCATCCAGGTCGATCAGGGTGAGCTTGCCGATGCCCGAACGGGCCAGCGCCTCGACCGCCCAGCTACCGACACCGCCCACGCCGACCACGACGACGTGAGCATGACGAAATGACTCAACGGCGCGCTGGCCATAAAGCCGGCGGATACCGCCAAAGCGGAAATCATAGTCACTGGTAGCAGGTGACGTAGGTATAGAAGGTGTCGTCGACATGAACCTCTCCTTCAAGGCGTTTGAAGAGCAGACGCTGCATCCAGTGGCAGCGCCTGCACGCTGTCGAGCGGCAGGTGGCCGGCCCAGCCTAGATGACCCAGCAGCGCACTCATGGTGTCATCCAGGCTGCAGCTGATGGTTAGCCGCACGGCCAGCAGGGGATGATCAAAGGCCAGATGCGTCGCCGCCAGTAAAAGCCGCGGGGCGCCGAGTTGTTCGGCAAAGAAACGGTTGTGGATACTTTTACCGTGCTTGGCATCGCCAATGATCGGATAGCCGCGCCGGGAAAGATGGCGGCGGATCTGGTGGCGCCGTCCGGTCAGCGGCCGGGCCTCCACCAGTGAATAGCGCGCGCTCGGGTAGCGGTCTACCTGCACCGGCAGCTCCACGCTGTCCAGGCGGTGAATATCTGTCGTGGCAGGCATGGCCGGCATCTCTGCCTTGGGGCGCGTGCCGTCCTCCTCGCGCAGCGGATAATCCAGACGTGCCTGCGCCGGGGCCTTGCCCCGCACCACGGCAAGATAGCGCTTTTCCACCTGACGTTCACTGAAGGCTTCGCTCAACCGCGCCGCCACGCCTGCAGAGAGCGCCAGGACCATCACCCCGGAGGTGGGCCTGTCGAGCCGATGCACGGGGTAGACCCGCTGCCCCAGCTGGTCGCGCAACTGCTGCACAAGAAACTGCGTTTCCCCGCGCGCCAGTGCCGAACGATGCACTAACAGCCCAGAGGGCTTGTGCACCGCGACGAGATGCTCATCCTGATAGAGGATATCGAGAGGCGCCATAGAACTTCCTGGGGAAAAAAGAGGCGCTATTGTCGCGGCTCGCTAGAGGGTTGTCACCTGAGTTGTGCGATTGGCCAAGGTACTGGCGTACCCGCCTGCAAGCAGCTACCTTTTGAAAGGCACCCCTTCGGGGCTTCCATGGAACAGGAAAGGAGAAGAAATCATGCGTCTAGCAACGTCCTTGACCGGTATTGCAGCAGCCCTTCTACTGGCGGGCACCGCTCATGCTCAGACCAGCGACTCGCTGGAAGTCAACATGCATGAAGTCAATGCCGATGGCGTCGAAGAAGCGCTGGGTACCGTGACCATCGAAAGTTCGGAGTTCGGCGGTGTACTCCTGACACCTTCCATCACCGGCCTTGAGCCCGGCATCTACGGTTTTCACCTGCATGAAAACCCGAGCTGCGAACCGGCTGAAGATGACGACGGCGAAATGACCGCTGCCCAGGCCGCTGGCGGCCATTACGATCCGGACGATACCGATACTCACCAGGGCCCTTATGGTGAAGGCCACTTGGGTGATCTGCCGGTGCTGACCGTCAATGAAGACGGTGAAGCCAACCTGCCGGTGCTGGCTCCGCGCCTGAGCATGGATGACATGACCGACCGCGCCCTGATCATCCACGAAGGCGGCGATACCTATTCGGATGAGCCGCATCTGGGCGGTGGCGGTGCACGCATGCTGTGCGGTGTAACGCCTGCTTCTTGATATCTCGGGTTCATGAAGCGCATGACGGGCAGCCAAGGGCTGCCCGTTTTCATGGGGTGAAAAGAAAAGTGGGCCTGCAGGAAACTAAAGTCGTAGAGCGGTTTTTGACATGAGCCGGTACATTCAGCCGAGTTCAACCGGGTTTAAGCTTTCGCGCTTGCAAGTGGTTACTTCTTCTACGACTAACCTACATCGAGTACTCCCATGATTACCTTCCTCGTATCGATACTGCTACTAATAGTGGGTTACTTCACCTACGGCAAGTTCGTCGAACGCGTCTTCGTGACCAATCGAAAGCGCCAGACGCCAGCATTCAGCATGCGTGACAACATCGACTACGTGCCGATGAATACCACACGCAACTCATTGATCCAACTTTTGAACATTGCCGGCGTCGGGCCTATCTTCGGGCCGATCCTGGGGGCGCTGTACGGGCCTGTGGCGTTTGTCTGGATCGTCATCGGGTGTATTTTTGCAGGCGCGGTGCACGACTACCTGACCGGCATGATCTCGATTCGTAACCACGGCGCTCACCTTCCCCAACTGGCAGGCAAGTTTCTTGGCAAGGCCATGAAGCACGTGGTGAACGGCTTTGCCATCCTGCTGCTGCTGTTGGTGGGCACGGTGTTCGTCACCTCGCCCGCAGCGCTTTTGAACAACATGATGCCGTTCTCGCTGACCGTGATCATCCTGGCCATCTTTGCCTACTACCTGGTTGCCACGCTGCTGCCCATCGACAAGGTGATTGGCCGCATCTACCCCTACTTCGGCGCACTGCTGCTGTTCAGCGCGGCGGGTATCGGTATCGGCATGGTGGTCACCGGCGCACCCATTCCTGAGCTTTCCTTCCAGAACATGCACCCGGAAGGCGCGCCCATCTTTCCGCTGCTGTTCTTGACCATCTCCTGCGGCGCACTTTCAGGCTTTCATGCCACGCAGACCCCGATCATTTCGCGCACCACGGAAAACGAAACCAACGGACGCAAGATCTTTTACGGCATGATGATCACCGAAGGTGTCATCGCCATGATCTGGGCGGCGGCGGCCATGAGCCTGTTCCACGGTGACCAGAGCCTTTCCGACGTGCTGGCAGCAGGTGGGCCGGCGGCCGTGGTCAACGAAGTGGCCACCACCATGCTGGGCGCCGTCGGCGGCACGTTGGCGGTACTGGGCGTTATCGTTCTGCCGATCACCTCCGGCGATACCGCGTTTCGCAGTGCGCGCATGATCATCGCTGACTACCTGAAAATCGATCAGCGTCCGATCGTCAAGCGTATGGTGATCGCCCTGCCGCTGTTTGCGATGTCCTATATCCTGACCCACATGGACTTCACCCTGCTGTGGCGCTACTTCTCCTGGGCCAACCAGACGACCGCCGTCATCGCACTGTGGGTGGCTACCATGTACCTGGTGCTGTCACGCAAGCCGTACCTCATCACCTCGATTCCCGCGGTGTTCATGACCATGGCCACGTTTACCTACATCGCCTACGCGCCGATCGGCTTCGGCCTGCCGCTGCAGTGGAGCTACGCTGCGGCAGCCCTTGGCACGCTGGTCTGCATTGCGCTGTTCATGAAGCGCGTAAGGCGTTTGAGCCGCGCCACCTTTGCCGTGGATGAGCCAGCCAACGACTTTGGTGAAGAAGCACTGGCCACAGCCAGCAAGTAAGTAAGTCTCCATCGCCAGGCAGCAGAGCTGCCTGGTCGCTTCAAAGCGCTGAGTCTTCAGCGCTTTTTTTGTGCCCGCACGTTGGCACCCGTATTGCTGATCACATTAAATACGTTATATCATAACTATTATTGATGAACGGTAATCAGCTTGAGATGTTGTCCATGTGCAGCGACCCCGTGTTATCCGTGCGTGATCTGCGCATTCAAATTGGCCGACAGGCCGTGGTCGATGGCCTCTCGTTTGACGTCATGTCCGGCGAGCGTATCTGCCTGCTGGGCGCGTCAGGGTCGGGTAAATCCTTTACTGCCAATGCGGTGCTCGGGCTGTTGCCGCCGGCGGCCACGGTGCAGGGCAGTATCCGTCTTCACGGCCGGGAAATCATCGCGACGCCGGCCGCACGGCGAATCAACGAAACACGGGTGGCCATGGTGTTTCAGGACTCGCTGTCGGCGTTGAACCCGCTAGCCTCCATTGGCTCTCAACTGTGCGAGCCGTTTATCCGCCACCACGGCCTGTCGCGCAAGAAAGCCACTGCGGCAGCGGTTGCCCTGCTTGAAGCCATGAAGCTTCACGACCCGGAGCGCCTTGTCAAACGCACCCCGGCGGAGCTTTCCGGCGGCCAGCGCCAGCGTGTATGCATTGCGCTGGCCATGGCCTGCAAGACATCACTGATGGTCGCCGATGAACCGACCACGGCGCTGGATGTAGTGACCCAGGCCCAGGTGCTGCGCGCCCTGCGTGAGCATACGGATGCCGCCCGGACCGCCCTTCTGTTCATCACCCACGATCTTCACGCAGCGGCGCAGCTTTGCCAGCGGGCGGTGATCATCGAGCGCGGCGAGATGATCGAAAGCGGCCCGCTCGATGCCCTGATCACTGCACCCAAGCACCGATTCACCCGCGAGCTGGTCGCCGCCGCGCATAGTGTGCAGCCTTCGCTGGCACGCCCTGCTGAGGCACTCCCTGAATATACTCCACACGACCTGTTGCAGAGCGCCTAGATGCAAAGCCTACTTTCGCCGAAAGACGACACCGCATTTCTCTCGACACGCGGCCTCTCTAAAAGCGTCACGCTGCCGCGTGACGTATTCTGGCGGGCGGGGGAACGCAGGCCGGTCATGAACGATATCGACCTTGCACTCTACCCTGGCGAGCGTGTGGGGCTGGTAGGCCTTTCAGGCTCGGGCAAGTCCACCCTGCTGCGCGCACTACTGGCCATCGAATCACCGGATAAGGGTAGCGTTGCCTGTCAGGGTAAAGTCGTGCGCCCGGCCTCGACAGCGAAGCTGCGCTGGTATCGCCAGGCGGTTCAGTATATTCCCCAGGACCCGGCCTCCTCGCTGGACCCACGCATGAGCGTACGCGCGCTGGTGGCCGAGCCGCTGGTCCGGCTGCGCGTTGAGTGTGACCCTGATGAACGTGCCAGGGAGGCGCTGGAGCAGGTAGGTCTGGGCGGGGCGTTTCTGGCGCGCAAGCCCCATGAGCTTTCCGGCGGCCAGGCCCAGCGGGTAGCCATTGCCCGAGCCATCGCCACCCGGCCGCGCTTTTTGCTGGCCGATGAGCCGCTGAGCGGCCTGGATTTGCCGGTGCGTACGCAGGTGATCGACGTGCTGCGCACGCTTTGCGAGGAGCGCGGCACCGGGCTCTTGCTGGTTTCCCATGATTTAGCCGTCGTCACCACGCTTTGCCGGCGTACCCTGGTGATGGATAACGGCCGGATCGTCGAAGACAGGCCGACCGCCGAACTATGGCGCGCGCCGGAGCACCCCGTCACACGAGACTTGATCAGTGCCGTTTCACAACTGCCCACCTGCGCCTACCCTCACTGTAATGCCGCCGAGGTAGTTCCGCTTCTGTAATGCCCTGGAGCACCGATTCAAAGCCCAATGCCTCCGGCGCCTTTCGCGCCCAGGTAACGATCTGCCCCATTACCCACGTACTCACAGGACGCTTTACCATGCTGCATCGCCCGCTTCGCCTCTCCCTGCCCGTTGCCCTTGTGGCGCCGCTGCTGCTTGCCGGCTGTTTTGACGAGCAGCGCGACACCGCGTCATCCGAGATGGGTGAGCGCCTCAGCGTGGCCATGCTGCAGCCGCCGCGTTCAGGGCTGACACCACTTTCCGATGATGCCTTCAAGCTATCGCGCTGGAGTGCTGCGGAGACGCTGATCCGCCTGGATGCCAACAGCGATCCTCAGCCGTTCCTGGCCACCGGGTGGGAGCAACTGGATGCCAGGACCTGGCGGTTTGTCGTGCGCGAAGGCGTGACGTTTCACGATGGCACGACGCTGACGGCCAGCGATGTAGTCAACTCGCTCACGGCGGCAACCCAGGCCATCCCCAAGCCGCGCATCCTCGATGGCGTCAGCATGACCATCGAGGCTGATGGGGACGATGCAGTGATCGTGCGTACCGAAAAGGACGACCCGCTGATTCCCAACCGTCTTTCCAGTCCGCAGTTGGCGATTCTGGCGGCCAGCGCCTACGGTGACGATGGCCGGATCAACCCTGTTGAAGCAGGTACCGGGCCATTTGTACTCAAGGAGATCAATGGCGTCACCAGCGCGCGTCTTGACCGCTTTGATGACTACTGGGGCGAGCCCGCCGCCGCGGCCGGCATCGATGCTGACTACGTATCCGACGGCACGGCTCGGGCAGCGGCGCTGCGCACCGGTGCAGCTGACGTGGTAGAGGCCGTTCCGGTCTCCCAGGTGGCGCTGCTCGATCCTGCCCTGATACACGAAGTGCCCATGCCACGCACCAACACGCTCTACCTGAATACGGCCAAAGGACCGATGGCAGACCCCAGCATCCGAGCGGCGGCGCGCGAAGCCATTGATCGCGCCGCTCTCGTGAATACGGTCTACGAAGGCCGCGCCGATACTGCCGAGGGCCTTTTGGGCCCGGCGCTGGCCTGGGCCAGCGACTACCGCGCACCGCTTGAAGCCCCCACCGCGCCCGGCGCACCAGATGGCGCCGAAATCACGTTGGCCACCTTTACTGACCGAGCCGAACTGCCCGAGGTGGCCGTACTGCTGGAACAACAACTGACGCGGGCAGGCTTCAGGGTCAATCAGGAGGTCCGCGAGTACGCCCACATAGAGGCCGATGCGCTGGCGGGCGAGTTTGACGCCTTCATCCTTTCCCGTGCCACGGTACTCGACTCCGGCGACCCGGTGGCTTACATGTTCAGTGACTTTGCCTGCGCGGGCTCGTTCAACATCGCGCAACTGTGCGACCCGGCGGTTGATGAAGCGCTCGCCTACGCCGCCGAACAGCCTACCGGCGAAGGGCGTCGTCAGGCGATCATGGCCGCCGAGGCCGCCATCCTGCGCACCGACGCGGCCGTCCCCATGCTGCATGAACGGGTGATTCAGGGCGAATCGGCTCGGATAGCGGGCGCCGAGCGCGACCCCCGCGAGCGGATGTTGATCACGGAAAAGACGGCCATCAATGCCGAAAGCGAGTCCTGAGGATAAGCGGCCATGATGACCACGACTGCCCGGCGCGGGAGGCATCACCTGCGCCTTGCGCCTTTCATTCCGCTGCTCTCACGCCTCGTTACCCTGGCCGGCGTCGTGGTGCTGGTCGGGCTGTTGCCGTGGCTTTCCGGCCGCGACCCGGCGCTCAGCATCTTGCGGGCGCGTTCGGCGGAGCAGGAGGCCACGCCCGAGGTGCTGGCCGCGATTCGCGCTCAGCTGGGCCTGGCGCAGGGCCCGCTCGATAAGCTCATGAGCTGGCTTGCAGGGCTACTGCACGGTGATGCGGGCAACTCCTGGGTCTCCGGCGCTCCGGTGCTGCCAGGCATGCTGAAAAGTGCCCAGGTGTCGATCACGCTGATGGCGTTTGGCATGCTGGTGGCCGTCATTGTCGCTGCGCTGATCTGCCTGCCGGTGGTGCGCCGTGGCGTGAACGGCCGCGTCAGCCGCTCCTCCGGGGCCGTTGGCGCCACCTTGACCGCACTGCCCGAGTTTCTGCTCGCGGCCGTGCTGCTGGTGGTGTTTGCCGCCTGGCTCAACTGGTTGCCGCCCTATGGCTGGCGCGGCCTGAGCCATGTCGTGCTGCCCGCGCTGGCACTCGGCCTGCCCGCAGGCGGCTTGCTGGGGCGGCTATTCAGCGACGGCCTCTCGGCAACGTTCACCGAACGCTGGGTAGCTACCTGGAGCGTGGCCGGCTTTTCACGCTGGCGCATCGCTCTGGCGGCGCTGCGTCGGACCCTGCCCAGCTTGATGCCTCAGGTGGGGATGGTCATGGTCGGACTGACCGGCGGCGCGATTGCCGTGGAGCAGGTGTTTTCCATTCCAGGCCTTGGTCGGGCGACCTTGGGCGCGGCGTCTGCTCAGGATATGCCGGCGCTGCAAACCGGCATCCTGATTCTGCTGATCATTGCCATCGTGCTGGGCAGCCTTGCCAATATTATCCGCGCGCTCCTGCTGGGCCGCGCATTCCGGCTAGGCGCCCTGCCGGTAGCACACGAGGAGCACAGCGTTCGGCGCCGCTCATGGGCGGTGCCTGTGCTGGCGATGATCCTGCTTCTGGTCCTGGTGGCAGCAGGCATTACCCGCGACCCGTTCAGCTCGGCGTTCATGCGCCTGGAAGCGCCCAGCCTCGCCTTGCCGCTGGGTGCCGATGGCACCGGGCGGGACATTCTGGCGCGTGTGGCTCACGGCGCCCTCTCTACCATGGGCATGGCCACGGTGGTGGTGTTCTTCTCGCTGGTGCTGGGGCTTCTGGTCGGCCTGGCCCCACGCCTTGCCACCGGCCCCATCGAGATCACCAAGGCGACCCCGCCCACCATCGCCGGGCTGATCGTGGCGGGCTTGATGGGCCCCAGCACCAGCGGCGCGATCATTGCCGTCACGGCGGTGGCCTGGGCGCCCCTGGCGGCGCATACCGCGGCGCTGGTTGCCGAAGTGAAAGCCCAGCCCCATGTGCGCATTACACCGATTCTGGGTGTCGGGCACGTTCGCCTGATGCAACGCTACATCTTGCCGGCAGTGCTTGGCCCGGTGTTTCGCCACGCCATGCTGCGCTTGCCGGGCGTAGCGCTGGCCTTGGCGGCCCTTGGCTTTCTGGGATTGGGACCACGCCCGCCTTCACCGGAGTGGGGGCTGGTACTTGCCGAAGGCATGCCCTATATCGAACGCGCCCCCTGGGCGGTGCTGATTCCAGCCTTGGCGCTGGTGCTGCTGTCCGTGCTGGCGGTGTCGCTTTCGAGCCTTGCAGGCTCAAGCAGGGCATAAAAAAACGCCCCCGATCTCTCGGGGGCGTCGCGTCTTGATGGGCAAGGGCTTACTCGTGATCGCCTGCCATCTGCATCTGGCGCAGCATGTAGTTCTGAATGCCTACCTGCTCGATCAACCGCAGCTCGGTTTCGATGTGATCAATGTGATCTTCTTCATCGGCGAGCAGATCGCGCAGCAGGTCGCGGGAAACGTAGTCTTTCACGCTTTCGCAGTAGGTGATGGCTTCAATGTAGTCGTTGCGGCCGTCGTGCTCGATGCGCAGATCGCTCTCCAGCATCTCCTTGACGTTCTCGCCGATATGCAGCTTGCCAAGATCCTGCAGGTTGGGAATACCTTCCAGAAACAGGATGCGCTCGATCAGCTTGTCAGCGTGCTGCATCTCTTCGATGGACTCGTCGTACTCCCACTTCGCCAGTGCCTTGAGGCCCCAATCCTTGTACATCTTGGCATGCAGGAAATACTGGTTGATGGCAATCAGTTCGTTACCCAACGCCTTGTTGAGATACTGAATTACCTTGGGATCACCTTTCATGACGTCACCTTTTCGTTGTAATGCCGGCAATTGATTCGATCAATCAAGCAGTTACGCTAGGGAAGGAGTATAGGCCACTCAAGGGTATACTCCCGGCTTTTCGAGAGTATAAACAAGCAATCAAAAAGATCAAATAAATCAGTTATTTGCTAACGATAACCCTAACAAGAGTGATTCGCGTCACACGGCATAAGCAAGACTCATGTCGGCTTGCATGCGCGCCTGTTGCAGCGCTTCTTTCGTCAACGATTTGGCAAAGCAGGCGCACTTGCCGCACTGGGTAGCACAGCCGGTGGCTTCGCGTACTTCTCGCCAGCTGCGCGCTCCGTCGCTCACCTGCTGACGTATCTGATGGTCGGTTACTCCCTTGCACACGCAAACGTACATGGCGACACCTCATGAATCACATGAGGCGAATGTAAATGATTCGCATACGTCTTATCAAGTAAAAAAAGATACCACTTCGTAGCGATTCCCTTTCAGCCATGACCTACCTGATGCAATACAGATGCTTAGGCTTTATTTTCACGCTAGCTAATACATGCTCCCTATAACGGATGCCGGACATCAGCACGTCGGTAACACGACCGTGCGGGTATCGGAAGCGATATCCGGCCAACTGCGGTGGTGGCGGTCGATGATCACCCACCAGTAGCCAAGGCCCAATGCCATAAGGGAAATCCAGGCCACGGTACAGCGTATCAGGCACTGCCGAGTGCTTGGTCGCTTGCCTTCTACGCTCTGCACACGCAGCCGCCACGCCTGCATGCCGAGTGTCATGCCGGCGCGGCGCCAGAAAAAACAGAAAAACAGCGTGGTGGCGGCAAGCAGCAGCAAGCGCAGGCTCCAGACGAACATAGCCGACGCCCCGACCGTCTGCACTGGCGGGCTGACGACCAGCTGGAAGAGCGCCAGATGCAGCGTGGCCATGATCAACCAGAGCGCCAGCACCAGCACGCCATCGTAGGCAAGTGCCCCTAGCCGGCGCGCCAGGCCGGCTGGTTCAGCCATTGCGGCGCAGGAACATGATCCCGACGCCGGCACACACCAAGGTGGGCACCAGCACCGCCCAGATGGGCGAAAAGCCAAAGATGGTGGACGCTGGCGCCAGCAGGTCCTGGACATACTTGAAGGAGAGCCCGGTCACGACGCCGTAGAATACCCGCGTGCCTGCCGCCACGGTGCGCAGCGGGCCAAACACGAAGGAGGCGGCAATGAGCACCAGAGAGCCCATGGTGAGCGGCATCAGCATCTTCTGCCAGAAGTAGAGAAGCGGCCTGTCTGCGGTAAGCCCCTGGGCCTGAAGATAGTTGGCATAGGCCCACAGCTCACTGGGCGCCTGGCTTTCGATATCGCGCAGCAGGCGCTCGAGCTGGGTAGGGGTAATATGCGTTTCCCAGAAGGCGCTTTCCTGAGTATCCGATTCGGTATAATCATCATAGATGCGCGTGGTGGTAATGTTTTCAAGCCGCCAGGCGCCCTCTTCCCAGTGCGCGCGCGAGGCGTGAGTCGCTTCCACCAGGCGGCGCTCGTCAAACCGGTAGCGGGTCAGATCAAGTACCACATCGTCGGCCCGAATGGCGCCAAACCGGTACACGCTGTCGCCCTCGAACTGCCAGCCGCTGCGGCTGGCGGGCTGGGCACTTTCCCCCTGGCGCTGCTCGAGACGCCACGCCTCGGCAAACTGCTCGGTACGCGGGCTGACGAATTCAGCCACCAGCAGCACGGCCACGACCACCACCAGTACCGGCTTCATCACGCCCCAGACGATACGCGCAAGCGAGCGGCCAGCGGCACGCATGACGGTCAGCTCGTTGCTGGATGCCATGCTGCCAAGGCCAATCAGCGCACCAATCAGCACCGCGACCGGGGCGTACTGATAAAACCGCCAGGGCGTGCGCATCAGCAGGTAAAACAGGACGTCCAGCGCCGAGTAGTTCGCCTCTACATGGCTCAGCTCGCCGATGTAGGCAATGGTGATATCCAGGCCCAGCAGGACGAACTGCACCACGACAATGGCGCCCAGCACGTTGCGGGCAATATAACGATCCAGACGATCGGCCAGTGTCAGCATTAACGCATCCCCTTGCGTTGTGAGCGCCATAAAAGCAGCAGACCCAGGGCGAAGAACAGCAGGTGAACCGGCCAGACACCTATCACCGTTGGCAGGGTTTGACTGCCAATGGCATCTACCGCTGCCAGCAGCAGACTCAAGTAGGCAACGTACAGAAAGACGGCGGGCAACAGTTTACCGAACCGGCCCTGGCGCGGGTTCACCCGAGAGAGCGGCTGGGCCAGCAAGGCCAGGATGAACACCATCAGCGGCAGGCCAGCCCGCCACTGAAACTGTGCCTGAGCACGCGGATTGGGGTCATCCCACAGCTCGGGGGTCGTGGCGTACTCCAGCGAGTCAAGCTCCTGAAGGCTGCGGCTCAAGCCAAGGCGCATGGTGTAGCGTTCGAAGGTCAGCCGCTGAGCGTCGTTACGCCCCGGCACCACGCCATAACGCTCGCCGTTTTCCAGCACCAGAAAGCGGCTGCCCGTTTCCATCCGAGTTTCCTGATACCCCGAGCCTGCCCGGGTAACGAAACTGTGCGGGCTGTCAGGACCGGGCTGCTCATGCACCAGCACTTCCTGCATTTGCGTGCCATCGCTGCTGAAATCGCTGATATAAGCCGTCCGCCCGCCGCCGAAGTCCTGAAACCGCCCTGGCGCCAGCACCGATACGTCAAGCCGGCTGCGCTGCTCCTCCAGGGTAGCCGCCGTCTGCAGCGCCCCGGCCGGTGTCAGCCACAGGCTGCAAAGGCCTACCAGTACCGCCACGATGGAGGCGGGCAGCAGCGTGACCCGCAACAGCCGCGTAGGGCTCATCCCGCAGGCGACCATCACAGTGATTTCACTGTTCATGTAAAGCTGGCCGTAGGCCAGCAGAATGCCCAGAAAGAACGCCAGCGGCAGCACCAGTTCCATGAAACCGGGCAGGTGAAAGAGCATCAGGCTGCCCAGGATGGTGACGGGAAAATCGCCCTCTGCAGCATCCGAAAAATAGCGGATAAACCGGCTGCCCATGATGACCAGCAGCAAAATGCCGGCGACCGCCGACATGGTGAGTAACACTTCACGAGTCAAGTACCGAAATAAAATCAATGCCCTCTCCGGCTAATCATGCAGGATGCCATGCAATGCGCGTATGGCTTGGGTACACTAAACGAACGCCCAGTAAGGGACATTATCCCGAATCCCTCGATGCTTGTCTTGTTGGAGACGTCATGGAATTTTCCGTTCAGACCGCCAATCCGGCCAAAGCCGAAACGGCTTGTCTCGTCATCCCCCTCTTTAAAGATAGTCACCTACTGCCCACCGCAGCCAGTCTGGACGACGCCAGCGAGCGCCTGATCGGCCAGTTGCTCGAGCGTGGCGACTTCGACGCCGGCCTTGGCAACGTGCAGATGATTCCCTTCGCGCCGGGCCTTTGCGCCGAGCGGCTTCTGCTTGTAGGCCTCGGCGAGCGCGAAAAGTGCCAGGAAGCGGCTTTTTTAAAAGCGCTGGACGCGGCCATGGCGGCGCTGATCAAGTTACCGGTGGATGAGGCAGGCATCGCGTTCAATGACGTTCCGCTGGAAAGCCGGGACAGCAGCTGGAAAGCCCGCAAGGTGCTGGAGGCCGCCGAACGTGCGGTCTATCGCTTCGACCAGTTCAAGTCACAGCCCGCCCCCTCCGCGCGTCTTGAAGCCATCACGCTGATCTGCGAACCGGAAAGCGCCACACTTGCCAAGCAGGGGGCTCGCATTGGCGCCGCCATCGGTCAGGGCATCAACTACACACGCACCCTGGGCAACCTGCCGGGCAATGTATGCACCCCACGCTACCTTGCCGAGCAGGCCGAGGAGCTGGGCCGGACCTCCAATGGCGCGCTGGACGTCGAGATACTCGACGAAGCGGCACTGGAAGCGCTCGGTGCGGGCTCGTTGCTCTCGGTCGGCCGGGGCAGCAACGAGCCTAGCCGCCTGATCGTCATGACGTACAACGGCGCGGCAGACCCTGACGAGGCGCCCCACGTATTGGTGGGCAAGGGCATCACCTTCGATACCGGCGGCATCTCGCTGAAACCCGGCGAAGGCATGGACGAAATGAAATTCGACATGTGTGGTGCCGCCAGCGTATTCGGCACCGTGAAGACGATGCTGGCCATCAAGCCCAGGCTCAACCTGGTATTCATTGTCGCCGCCGCCGAGAACATGCCGGATGGCCTGGCCACCAAGCCTGGCGATATCGTCAAGACCCTCAAGGGCCTGACGGTCGAAGTATTGAACACCGACGCCGAAGGCCGCCTGGTACTGTGCGATGCGCTGACCTACGCCGAGCGTTTCAAGCCGGCAAGCGTTGTCGATATCGCCACCCTCACCGGCGCGGTGATTATCGGCCTTGGCCATCACGCCACCGGCCTGCTCTCCAACGATGACGACCTGGCGCTTGACTTGCTGGAAGCCGGCGAAGCCGCCTGGGATCGCGCCTGGCACCTGCCGCTCTGGGATGAGTACCAGGAGCAGCTGGAATCCAACTTTGCCGATCTGGCCAACATCGGCGGGCGCCCGGCGGGCACGATCACCGCGGCATGCTTCCTGTCACGCTTTGCCGACCACTTCCCCTGGGCACACCTGGATATCGCCGGCACCGCCTGGCACTCGGGCAAGCAGAAAGGCGCCACCGGGCGCCCGGTAGGCCTGCTTTCCCAGTATCTGCTGGACCGCGAATCCGAAGCAGAGGTAGAAACCGGCAGCGCTTGACCCCGTTCAAGCACACAATGGTTGCCTTTGTGCGCTGCAACCGTTAAATCTGAACGCATTGGCGTGTGCCAGTCCTTCATGGCGCACGCTACCTCTAACGACACGCTCATGTTCGCCCTTCGGGGCCTGGCTCTAGCGGAGAAAACACGCCGTGCCCACTAGCTCTACATCTTTCGAGATTTTGCCGTCCAACCAGCCGACGGCCGACAGTATCCGTGACAACATCCTGGCCAGCCCAGGCTTTGGCAAGTACTTCACCGACCACATGGTCAATATCCGCTGGACGGTGAACGCCGACTGGCATGGCCACCAGGTGCGTCCCTACGGCCCGCTGACGCTGGACCCCGCGGCTTCGGTACTGCATTACGGCCAGGAAATCTTCGAGGGCATCAAGGCCTACCGCCATGCCGATGGCTCGGTCTGGACCTTTCGTCCGGAAAAAAACGCCGAGCGCCTGCGTAAAAGCGCCCGCCGCCTGGCTCTGCCGGAGCTAAGCGATGACGATTTCATCGGCTCTCTCAAGTCACTGCTGGCGCAGGATCATGCCTGGGTACCCGCACCGCAGAGCGACGCCGATGAGTGCAGCCTCTACCTTCGCCCGTTCATGATCGCAACAGAAGCCTTCTTGGGTGTGCGTCCGGCGCACGAAGTGGACTACTACGTGATCGCCTCCCCGGCGGCGTCCTACTTCAAGGGCGGCGTAAGCCCAGTGTCCATCTGGCTCTCCTCCCACTACAAGCGGGCCGCCGCCGGTGGTACCGGCTTTGCCAAGTGTGGCGGCAACTACGCGGCATCACTGGCGGCACAGAAGGAAGCCGAAGCGCACGGCTGCGGCCAGGTGGCGTTTCTGGACGCTGCGGAAAGCAAGTGGATCGAAGAACTCGGCGGCATGAACCTGTTCTTCGTCTTCAAGGATGGCCGCCTGGTAACCCCGCGCCTGACGGATACCATCCTGGAAGGCGTGACCCGCAACTCGGTACTCACGCTTGCCAAGGACATGGGCCTGACCCCGGAAGAGCGTCCGATCAGCATCGACGAGTGGCGCGAGGGCGCGGCATCGGGCGAGATCACCGAAGTCTTCGCCTGCGGCACGGCTGCGGTCATCACCCCGGTGGGCGAGCTGGTCACCGAAAACGAGCGCATTCGCGTCAACGGCGAGGGTGGCTGTGAAGTAGCCATGCGCATTCGCAAGACGCTTCTGGATATCCAGTACGGGCGCAGCGAAGACAAGCACGGCTGGCTGACCCAGCTGGTGTAACGCCTCTCGCCGCCGCTTACCGCGGCGGCGAGCGTTTTAAAGAGCTGGAGCCGCCATGGCGCGCATCGATTTCTATATCCTTCCCGACACCACCCTTGAAGCACGGCTGGCGTTTGCCTGCAAGCTGGCGGAAACCATCTGGCGCAAGGGCTATCGGCTGCACCTGCACTGCGAAGACAAGGCCCTGGCCGAACAGGCCGACGAGGCGTTGTGGAATTTCCGTGAAGACGCCTACCTGCCCCACGCCCTGGAAGGCAGCGAGCTGGCCGCAAGCGTGCCGGTCATCCTGGGCTGGCAGCAACTCCCGGTGCCCAGCGAAGAAACCGCGCTCTTGAACCTGCACCCCGAGATTCCTGATGGCGTCGAGCGCTACGCACGCATCGCCGAAATCATCAACCAGCACCAGGACGTGCTGGTCGCCAAGCGCGCCTGCTGGCAGCGCTACAAGGAGCTCGGCCATGACGTGGTGCCGCACAAGCTTGGGTAGCCAACACGAGTTTCCCTATGGACGATAAACCTATTTCAATGACACCACCGCCGGAAGGATACGCCGACTGGCTGGCTGAATTGAAGGACCGCATTCATAACGCCCAGCAGCGGGCGACACAAGCCGTCAACCGGGAGCTGGTGCTACTCTACTGGCAGATTGGGCAGGATATTCTCCGCCGTCAGGCCGAACAGGGCTGGGGCGCCAAGGTAATAGATCGATTGGCGCATGATCTGCGTACGGCCTTTCCTGAAGGGAAAGGGTTTTCCAGAGCAAACTTGATGTATATGCGCGCGTTTGCCGAGGCTTGGCCAGACGCCGAAATTGTCCAACAGGCTGTTGGACAATTACCCTGGGGTCACAACCTGGCGCTGTTGAGCAAGCTAAAAGAGCCCGCCGAACGCTTGGCTTATGCACACGCTGCTTTGGAGCATGGGTGGTCACGCAATGTACTAGTGATGCAGATTGAAACCCGCCTGCTGGAGCGCCAAGGAGCTGCGATTACCAATTTTGATGCCCGCTTACCCAAGCCACAATCTGATTTGGCACGCGAGTCGCTGAAGGATCCTTACCGGTTTGATTTTCTGGGGCTGGCTGCCGAGTCGCAGGAGCGCGAAGTGGAAGAGGCTTTAGTGCGCCATGTCACGGAGTTCTTGCTGGAGCTAGGGGCGGGCTTTGCCTTCGTCGGCCGGCAGGTCATATTGGATGTGGGCGGCGAAGAGTTTTTCATCGATCTGCTCTTTTATCATCTCAAGTTGCGTTGCTATGTGGTCATAGAGCTGAAGACCGGCAAGTTCAAGCCCGAACACCTGGGACAACTGGGCTTTTATCTTACGGCGGTTGATCGCCAGCTAAAAGCTGAGCAAGACAACCCAAGCATTGGCCTGCTGCTGTGCAAGAGCAAGAACAAGGTGGTGGCGGAGTATGCGTTAAGCGACAAATCCCAGCCAATGGGCATTGCCGAATACAAGCTACTGGAATCGCTGCCTTCCGAGTTGCAGACCGGCCTGCCTAGTATTGAACAGATCGAGCAGGAGTTGGGCGAGACAAAAGGCTAGCTAAAGCATTGCCGCACAAACTGGACCGAAACATCTGCCCCTCCCAGGCCAAGAGGCTGATAATAACTAATTAGTATAAGGGGTCATGATGTCTACCTCCGTTCTCACCCGCTACCCTCTCGCCGTGATCGTCATCGCCCAGCTGTTCGGCACCTCGCTGTGGTTCAGCGTCAACGGCGTGGGCCTGGCGCTGCAGGAGGCCGTGGGCCTTGGCGAGGGTGATCTGGGTATGCTCACCATTGCCGTTCAGGCCGGGTTTATCAGCGGTACGCTGCTGATTGCCACGACAGGCCTTGCCGACCGCGTGCGGGCAAGCCACTTGTTTGCGCTCTCCGCCGTGCTTGGCGCGCTCGTCAATGCCGCGTTCATTGGTGTCGTTGGCAGCGTGACGCTGGCCGCCGTGGCCCGATTTGCCACCGGGCTCTGCCTTGCAGGTATCTATCCGCTGGGCATGAAGCTGGTGGTAAGCTGGACACCCAGGCACGCCGGGGCCGCGCTTGGCTGGCTTGTCGGCATGCTGACGCTCGGCATTGCCTCGCCCCACCTGCTGCGCGGCTTGACGCTGCACCTGCCCTGGCAGTGGCCGCTGCTGCTGGCATCGCTTCTCGCCCTGCTGGCCGCAGCGCTGATCCTGCGCCTGGGCGTTGGCTCTCACCTGCCCGCCAGAGCCACCGGTGGCCGCCCCTGGGACGGGCTTGCGGCCTTCAAGCAGCGCGCGTTTCGCCAGGCCTCACTTGGCTATTTCGGCCACTGCTGGGAGCTTTACGCCTTCTGGGCCCTGGTACCCTTTCTGGTGGCTCGCGAGCTTGGCAGGCTCGATCTCTCGGCAGGGCTTCAGCCGTGGCTCAGCTTTCTGGTGATTGCGCTGGGGCTGCCTGGCTGCGTATGGGCAGGAAAGTGGAGCCGCCAGGCCGGCAGCGCACGAGTCGCGTTTGTGGCACTGCTGACCTCCGGTGCGCTTTGTCTGGTGTATCCGCTGTTGGCTGGTGCCTCGCCTTGGCTGCTGCTGGTACTGCTGGGCGTCTGGGGGGTGAGCGTGATTGCCGATTCGGCGCAGTTCTCCGCGCTGGCCTCGGCCTACGCCCCGCCCGAGCGGTTGGGTGCGGCGCTTTCGATGATGAATGCCATCGGCTTCGGGCTGACCATTCCGTCCATCGCGCTGGTCACCACGCTATGGACGAGCCAATCGTTGATGGTCATCTGGTGGCTGCTGCCGGGGCCGGTGCTTGGGCTGCTTGCCATGCGAGAGCTGAATCGCCGCGCAGCCAGGGCCTGACGCCTTGCGCCTTATCGCGCTATACTTATCGCCATTTTTTTCGACCCTATTTTTATGAATTCCCTGCTTTCCTCCGGGAAGCATCGATGCGGTGAGCCAATCCATGGAAAAGACCTACCAACCCGAACAGATCGAAACCCGCTGGTACCAGCGCTGGGAAGCCGATAACCGCTTTGCCCCGTCGGGTAAGGGCGCGCCTTTCTCCATCATGATTCCACCGCCCAACGTGACCGGAAGCCTGCACATGGGTCACGCCTTCCAGGACACCATCATGGATACCCTGACGCGCTGGAAGCGCATGCAGGGCAACAACACGCTGTGGCAGGTCGGCACCGATCATGCGGGGATCGCCACGCAAATGCTGGTCGAACGCAAGGTCGCTGCCGAAGAGGGCAAGACGCGCCACGACCTGGGCCGTGAAGCCTTTACCGACAAGATCTGGGAGTGGAAGGCGGAGTCCGGCGGGCATATCACTCGCCAGCTGCGCCGCATGGGCGCCAGCGTCGACTGGTCCCGCGAGCGCTTCACCATGGACGACGGTTTCTACAAGGCCGTTCAGGAAGTCTTCGTGCGTCTGCACGAGGAGAATCTGATCTACCGCGGCAAGCGCCTGGTCAACTGGGACCCCACCCTGCACACCGCGATTTCCGATCTGGAAGTCGAGAACAAGGAGCAGCAGGGCAGCTTCTGGCACTTCCGCTACCCGCTGGCCGATGGCGTCAAGACCGCTGATGGCAAGGATCACATCATCGTGGCCACCACGCGTCCGGAAACGCTTCTGGGCGATACCGGCGTGGCGGTCAACCCGGAAGACGAACGCTACGCGTCACTGGTCGGCACGTTCATCGAGCTGCCGCTGGTCGGCCGGCGCATTCCGGTGGTCGCCGATGAACACGCGGACATGGAGAAAGGCTCGGGCTGCGTGAAGATCACCCCGGCCCACGACTTCAACGACTACGAGGTCGGCAAGCGCCAGAACCATCTGTTGATCAACGTCTTCTCGAAAGACGCCACGATTCTCGAGCGTGCAGAGATCTTCGATCTCAAGGGTCAGCCCCAGCCGGAGGAAGACGCGAGCCTGCCCGCCAAGTACGCGGGCCTCGACCGTTTCGAGGCGCGTAAGCAGATCGTCGCCGACATGGACGCGCTCGGCCTTCTGGTCGAAGTCGAAACCGTCAACAACACCCTGCCCTATGGCGACCGCTCGGGTGATGTCATCGAGCCGCTTCTGACCGATCAGTGGTTCGTGGCGGTCGAAAGCCTCGCCAAACCGGCGATCGAGGCGGTGGAAAAAGGCGACATCCAGTTCGTGCCGAAGAACTACGAGAACATGTACTTCGCCTGGATGCGCGATCTCCAGGACTGGTGTATTTCCCGCCAGCTCTGGTGGGGCCACCGCATCCCCGCCTGGTACGACGAGCAGGGCAACGTCTATGTGGCGCGTACCGAGGAAGAGGCCCGCGAGAAGCACGGCCTTTCCGCCGACGTCACCCTGACCCAGGACGACGACGTGCTGGATACCTGGTTCAGCTCGGGCCTCTGGACCTTCGGCACGCTCGGCTGGCCGGAGAAGACGCCGGAACTCGAGACCTTCCACCCCACCAGCGTACTGGTGACGGGCTTTGACATCATCTTCTTCTGGGTCGCCCGGATGATCATGCTGACGCTCAAGTTCACCGACCAGGTGCCCTTCAAGACCGTCTACGTGCATGGCCTGGTGCGCGACGGCCAGGGCCAGAAGATGTCCAAGTCCAAGGGCAACGTGCTCGACCCGATCGACCTGATCGATGGCATCAGCCTAGAGGCGCTGCTGGAAAAGCGTACCGGCAACATGATGCAGCCCCAGAAAGCCAAGGCGATTGCCAAGGCGACCAAGGAAGAGTTCAAGGACGGCATCGAGCCCCATGGCACCGACGCACTGCGCTTTACCTTCCTGTCCCAGGCGACGACCGGGCGTGATATCAAGTTCGACATGAATCGCCTGGAAGGTTACCGCAACTTCTGCAACAAGCTGTGGAACGCCTCACGCTACGTACTGATGAACGCCGAGGGCGAGGATTGCGGCACCGACGGCAGCGAGGTCGAGCTTTCGCTTGCCGACCGCTGGATCATTTCCGAGCTGCAGAAGACCGAAGCCCAGGTAACCCGCGCGATGAACGAGTACCGCTTCGATCACGCCTCTCAAGCGCTTTACGAGTTCGTCTGGAACGAGTACTGCGACTGGTACCTGGAGCTTTCCAAGCCGGTGCTGTGGGACGAAAGTGCCACCATCGAGGCCAAGCGCGGCACCCGCCGCACGCTGGTACGCGTCCTCGAAACCATCCTGCGTCTGGCGCACCCGATGATGCCTTACATCACCGAAGAGATCTGGCAGCGCGTATCGCCCCTGGCCGGCACCTTCATGGGCGAAGGTGCCTCCTTGATGCTGCAGGCCTGGCCGGAAGCCGACGAGAGCAGAATCGACGAGCAGGCCAGCCGCGATATCGAGTGGCTGAAAGGCGTGATCATCGCCGTGCGTAACATTCGCGCCGAGATGAACATCGCCCCGGGCAAGCCGCTGGACGTGCTGCTGACCAAGGGCCAGCCCGAGGACGCCGAGCGGCTCGAAAGCAACCGTCGTTTCCTGGCCAAGCTCGCCAAGCTGGAAAGCGTCACCTGGCTTGCCAACCCCGCTGATGCCCCGCTTTCTGCCACCCAGCTGGTGGGTGATATGGAAGTGCTGGTGCCGATGGCGGATCTGATCGACAAGGACGCCGAGCTTGCCCGCTTGACAAAAGAGATCGAGAAACAGGACAAGCTGATTGGCGGCATCGAGAAGAAACTGGGCAATGAAGGCTTTATCGCCAAGGCCCCGGATGCCGTAATCGAGAAAGAACGCGGCAAGCTTGCCGAGTTCCAGTCCGCCAGGAAACTGCTCGAAGAGCAGAAGGCCAAGATCGAAGCGCTCTAGGTCCGCTGGAAACAATGACCTGCTACCAACGCCACCTCAGGGTGGCGTTGGTGTTTCAGGCGCCCACGTCATCAGTGGCGGAAGACATACTCCGAGCCATCGGTGAAGCGGCTAAAGCGATAGATAGAGGGGTCGCAGGTGGTTGATTCCCCGGCGATCATTTCGGCGAGCATTTCGCCGGAGGCTGGCGCCGTGGTCAGGCCATTGCCGGAGAAGCCGGTGATCACGAACAGGCCGTCGTTGTCCGGCACCTCGGAGATCACCTGGGTAGAGTCCGGGGTCGCGTCGATCATGCCCGCCCAGCGTTCGCGCACCTCGGCGTTTTCATACTGCGGGTAGGCGCGGCGCAGGTTCGTCAGGGCCGTTTCCACCTCCTTTTCGTCCACGTGCCCTGAGAGCATGCGCACTTGCTCGAAGGGCGTGACCTCGTGGGCGGACCATGTCGAGGCCATGTTGAGCGAGGCGAAGAAGTCGCTCGACAGGCGCACCTTGAGCAGGTCGCCGGAGTGCTTCAGCGCCGGGATGAAATCCAGCAGCATGCGGAAGCTGTCGGTGGTGATGGGCGCGACGTTGGTCGACACGCCCACGGCGGTTTCGCCGGTGTCCATCTGGCGCCAGGCGAAGTCCGGCCCGTAGCCGGCGCCGGGCAAGGCGTTGTCGATCCGGCTCAAACGCTGCATGGACGACGCAATCGTGAGTTGCGGCAGATGCACGCCCAGGTTGCCGGCAAACAGCGACGACCAGGCCCCACCCGCCAGCACGACCCGGGACGTTCTGATATAGCCCTGCTCGGTATGCACGCCGACGATCCGGCCGCCCTGGCGGTCGATGGTGCGGGCCGCACAGGGCGAGATGATCCGCACCCCTTCATTCATCGCGCCCCGAGCGATACGCGAGACCGAGTAGCGCGGCTCGGCGGTGCCGTCACTGGGCTGATGGAGCACGCCGGCGTACTGCTCGGCGCCCTGAGGCAGGAGCCGGTTCAACGCGGCGCCGGTGACCAGTCGTGCATCGGTCTGCGGCTGAATCTGCTTCGCCTCGGCAAGCCACTCACGGCTCGCGCTCACCTCATCGTCGGTGGCCAGGAGTGAGTAGTTGCCGGTCTGACGAAAGCCGATGTCCTCACCAAAGCGCTCGGCAAACCCCGCCCAGATCGCCTTGGAGCGGTTGGCGAGCTCCAGCTTGCCCAGATCCCAGTGGTTGGAGTAGACCCAGCCAAAGGCGCGGCTCGACTGCTCGCCGGCCACCACGCCCTTTTCAAGCACCACCGTATCGAGCCCCTTCTGGTTGAGAAACAGCGCCGTGGAAAGCCCGGCGATGCCGCCGCCGATCACTACGACATCGGCTTCCGCGGGCAAGGTGTCCGAAGTGGTGACACCTTCCGCGCGAGGGATCTGCGACTCCACACGCCAGCCGGGCCGGGCGCCGTAAGTGGCACCCAGAAAACCGCCCAGCACACCGCCAGCAACGCCCGCGCCAGCCGTCAAAAGAAAGTTGCGTCTGGATAACTTCATCGCAAATAAACCCTCGTATCTCGTGAAAAAGCGGCTCAGGAGAGGCGCTCAAAAGTCGGGGCGGGATTATGACTGCTCAGTCGGAAAATAAAAAGTGGGCTTTTTTGGCGTGATCGATCAATGCAGTGAAACGAAGAAAGCAGGCATAACCGCTGCGGAAGGCTTTCGGGCGCAATACGGTGTGCATGAGGTAAAATGACGCTAGATTCATCAGCGCCGTTGCTCATGCACGCAGAGCAGTTGTCAACGCAATAGAGAGTCCTATGGCACGCAAAAAAGAGATTTCACTCGACCGCATTCTGGATGCAGCCGATGCCATCATCATGGAGAGCGGCGGACGTCAGTTCACTCTCGACGCCGTGGCCGAACGAGCGGGTATCAGCAAGGGTGGCCTGGTGTATAGCTTCGCGACCAAGGACGACCTGGTCGCGGCTGTCTTGCAACGTGAAATCGACCGCGTGCAGCACGCCGTTCAAACGCGAGCGGGAAGCGACTGGCAGCATAAGCATAAGCGTCTGCTGGCCTACCTGGATGAGGCACTCACCGAGGATGATCGCCTTATCCGCCGCTCCGCCTTCCTCATGACGGCGCTGCTTCAGTCGCCGGAGAAATCACGCCCGGCAAGAGACTACTACCGCTCGATTCTGGATCTTTTCGACGGTGACAGCACAATGAGTAAAGAGATTCGCCAAGCCGTTCTCGCCATGGAGGGGCTGTTTTTATTACGCGGGCTAGGCTTGGCAGATCCATCCCCGTCCGAGTGGCGTTCCGTGCTCGCCCACGCCCGCGCAACTGTCGCCAATGCCATAGCCTCGAATAGTTCGACCTAGTGCATTTGCCACTATTTCAATCTCTCTTTGCTGTCATTGACGGCAGGGCTAGTTACGAAACACTGTTCATTAACAGGCTAATTAATTAGACTACCACCGTCTATCTGTTAAGTCCGTGAGAGTGTTGCCATGCAAATTCGTCGTATTCTGTTTTATAACCTGCTGGGCTTGGCCCTGATTCTCAGCTGGTGGCTGCCGTCCGTGCTGTTCTGGACCAAGCTGGATGATGACGTCTTCTTCTTTTTCAATCAGTTTATCAGCCCGGTATACCCGCGCTGGGTCGAGGCGCTGGCTCTGCTCAATACTCGCGCCTTTGACAAGGTAATGTTCGGCGTACTGCTTGTGATGCTGTTTTTTGCCATGCTGCGCGATAGGAACGGAAGCTGGCCCAAGTGGCTGGCGATCGGCTTGATCATGTCGGCAGTGGGTGCGCTGCTGGGCGAGATGCTGCACATGCACCTGTTGATGGCACGCCCAAGCCCTACCCTGTGGCACGATGGCGTCAACCTTCTCAACGACTACACCTACCTGGACGCCAAGGCGACCGCCTCCAACAGCTTTCCCAGCGACCACGGCCTGCTGGCCATGATATTTGCCAGCTTCATGCTGCGCTTTGCCGATCGCCTGATCGCCTCGCTTGCGGTAGCGGTTGCCATCTTTGTGACGCTGCCGCGCATCATGGTGGGTGGTCACTGGGTAAGCGATGTCTACTTCGGGGCGCTGGCCATCGCGCTGGTCGTGCTTCCCTGGCTACTGTGCAACTCCTACATCACCCGCCTGATCGAGCGGATGGCGGCTTTCTTCGATAGCGCCTTTGGCAGGCTCGTACGCCATTTTTGAGACTCTTGAGCCGATAAAAAACCCTCATGCCCATTAGGGTCATGAGGGTTCCAGACGGCAGGTAACCACCGTGCAAGGCAGATGGTCTGGGGAGGGAGCGCTATGCCTTGCCGGTTTCACCGGTTGCATACGCCCTGACGAATGTCTCCAGCACCTTGCGCACTACCTTGCGCTGGGCAATGGGCAGGCTTCGATACAGCGATAATATCTGCCGCTCTTCATTGGTGAATGATGCCTCCAGAGGGGAAGAGGGCTCACAGGCGTTGTTGGCACTCCCTTCGCCGTAGCGTAAATAGTGAGGATCAATGCGCAGCCACTTTGCCAGAAGCTGTAGCTTGTCTTGATTAGGGATCGAGTCACCGCGCAGCCAACGTCTGACGGCCTGGAAGGTGATCGGTTTTCCCCAGTAGCGCAGGTTGAACTCCCGCTCCAGCGTTGATGGGCGAACATCATAGCCGGCGGATTCCATGGCTGTTTTTAAGCGCTGCGCAAACATAATTTTTTCATTCATGCCCCCAATGTGAATCGATTCTTCAACGATGGTTGAATAGCGGTTCACTTTTTGATTGAATCGAAAATTCAATGTAAAGTCGTATTTTACACTTCACGCTTCTCGAAGCTGAAAGTGCAGGACTTGATGCTGAGCTGGAGGTTCAAATGAGTGAAATATCTTACCTACCGGATTGGCGTTCTGAGAATTTTCACGACCAAGGCTTTTTACTCTTGTCGGCCTCCGGCCATGACGAACTTTTTGAGCAACTAGTCAAAGCGCTTCACGCCCTCGTGAACGATAAAACCCATCCGATCGTCATCTATCAATGTCTTCCCAAAAAGCGATTGGAACTGGTTTACCACTCCCCTTTGAAAAATATAACTAAAACGGATCACCAACTACTTTCCGTCTGCAGCGTGCAGGAGCTGATCGATACGTCGCTCGCTTATCGTACGCTAAAAGACAAACATCAGGTACTGGCTTATGTCGGTTACTCGCCTGCAGCGAAGGCAGAATCTGCGCGTGACGTCGAGGCATTGATGGAGATAGCCACCCATCAGTGGCGGCTGCTTGATGCCAGGCGAATGGCGGATCAGCAGGCCTGCCTCAAGGCGATACACTCATTAATTATCCATGACATTCAAAGACTTGAATCCATCAGCCAGATAATGGAACGTTACGCAGAACGCTGGCTTGCTACCTGCCAGGCCAGCGGAATGTGCCTTTTCTACCAGAGCGATGTTCATCGTCTTGGCACCTGCCCATCCAAAGATGAGCTGCGCGCCCTGCTCCCCTTGTTAAAGGATGAGAGCGTCAAGCCAGACATTAGTGAAGAGGTAATTTACTATCAGGATACGCTAGCAGTTCAGCTAAGCGGTACTGGCCAGGATGACGGTTGGCTGTTGCTATTTCGAGCACGTACATTGATGAACCAGATGGCGGACGGAATGGAACCGCAACGGTTAAGCCATTGGTTGGCCTGCGAAACTGATATGGCATTAACGCTTGCCAGAAGTTTAAGCACGGCAATAATTAAATTAGAAAACACTCATGAAAATCCGCCATTCATTGGCACTCGTTACTCTTTTAATGATGCCAGCTAGGCGCCTGGGCTGATCATTTAAGACATCGCGATATCTAAAACAGGTGATCCACAGCACGGCATAATGAATGTTTCTTTATTAACATTGCTATCCAGCACGCCTGAAAATTAATCTAGATCAAGCGTTATTATGGTTAAAAATAGCCTGCTGAGCGGTTGCCGAGGAGCTTTGCCTATCAGCAGGCCTGGTGCTCGAGAGAAAGCAGTCTATTTACCCTCGCGCCAGCCGCCAAGTACGCGGCTGTCGGGCCCGAAAAAGACCAGACGGTCATGATCGATCAGATAGCGGTAGGCGCTGTCCAGCATATCCGTGACCCGCTTGGCGTCTGCCAGGTTCGAGCACGCCATGCGCGTGGTGGCAAGGCCTTCAAAATCGATGCGCTGGCTTTCGCCTAGACTGACGTGCCCGGTGAAGCGGTTGCAGCCATCAAAGCCGGCTACCTTGCCGTCGCGTGAGATGGTAAAGAACGGCGCTTCTGCAAACGATAGCCGCTCATCGGTGCCTACCAGCAACAGATTCCAGCGCTGCTCCACCACCGGCCCCGAGAGGCCGGAGCTTTGTGGCGTACCGTTGAGCTGCGGTTCCTGCGGCGTACTGCTGCAGGCACTGAGCATCAAGGCACTGAGTGCCAGCAGCAACAGCCGCCGGCAAGCGTGTTTTCTCATGGGCATCTCGCTTCCCCTTACCAGCTACCGCTGTTTTCCATGGACGCCCACGGCTCCTGGGGCGGTAGTGCATCGCCTTTCTGAAGGAGTTCGATGGAGATACCGTCCGGCGATTTGACAAACGCCATATGGCCATCGCGAGGCGGCCGGTTGATGGTTACGCCATTATCCTGAAGCTTCTGGCACAGGGCGTAGATATCGTCGACGCGGTAGGCCAGATGACCGAAATTACGCCCGCCGGTGTACTCCTCCGGATCCCAGTTGTAGGTCAGTTCAAGCTCGGGGGCCGTCAGTCGGGTCGAGCGCTCCTCATCGTCCGGCGCAGCCAGAAAGATCAGCGTAAAGCGGCCCTTTTCGCTCTCCTTGCGACGCACTTCCTTGAGCCCCAGCAGGTCACAGTAAAAGCGCAATGAGGCGTCTATATCCGTGATGCGCACCATGGTGTGTAAATACTGCATGCCAACTCCTTGTCTAGACGATCGAGGTCGATTCAGCGCTCATCATAGCGTGGGAAGAGAGGCATTGCCCAGCAGCCAGCCTCACGTACCTTGCCCGGATCATGCACTGCCTATTTACAGATATGTGACAAGGAGGAACAAAACCCAAAACTCTGTATAATAAAAATCAAGAGGTCATGCTGACGGGGCACCCCCAAGGAGAAACCAGTGGACTCAATTACACAGGCGGCACTGGGCGCTGCGGTGGGGGGCGCGGTATTGGGCCGTCGCCTGGGACGCAAGGCCGTGCTGATTGGCGCCCTGCTCGGCACTCTGCCTGATCTTGACGTGGCGCTGGATTACGGCGATGCCATTGCCAACGTGACAGAACACCGCGGCTTCTCCCATTCGCTGTTCACGCTGACCGGCCTTGCCACGCTGCTGGCACTGTTGTGCAAGCGCTTTGCCCCTAGACGGGATATTGCCCTGATTCACTGGTGGAGCTTCTTTACCCTCTGCCTGGTCACCCATCCACTGCTGGATGCCTTGACGACCTACGGCACACAGCTTTTCTGGCCACTGGATATACCGCCCTCTGCCTGGCCGATCATCTTTATCATCGACCCGGTATATACCCTGGCACTGCTGATTGGCCTGGGCACGGCGCTTGCATCAAAACGAGTCCGCAAGTACTGCACATGGGGGCTTGTGGCGTCGAGCTTTTACCTCGTACTGGCGGCAGGAGCAAAGTGGCATGTAGAGCAACGCCTTGCACCAGCCCTGGCGGCACAAGGGCTGAGCCAGTCATCGGTATTGATTCAGCCAACGCCGTTCAATATCCTGCTCTGGCGCGCCACCGTGGTGAACGATGACCTCTACTACGAGAGCTTGATCAGCGTACTGGATACACCGCGCTTGCCCCAGCTGGAGGTGCTGTGGCGCAATGCAGGGCTTGAGGAAGATGCACTCGCCGGCCCGCTGGGTCAGCGTCTGGCGTGGTTTAGCGGGCCGTTTCTGCGCTACGACGTGCATCTGATCGATGGCCGGCAGACGCTGGTGGCAACCGATATCCGTCTGGGCTTTCCAGGCTTTCACCCCTTCAGCTTCACCCTGGCAACGCGTGAAGATGGCCGCTGGGTACCGGTAGCCACCAGCGAGGCGGTCGAATCGCCTCGCGGCATCAGCCTGGCAACGCTCTCACGACTTGCCGAGCGCGCCACGGGTAACGTCACGGCACTCTGCGCAAGTGACTTTGTGGCGTCGCACTGGCGGGTCGAGCGCTTCTCCTACCGCTGCTAGGTGTTGATCAAACCTACGGCTGGATACTATGAATACTAAGGTGCGATCCCCTGCCCGCAGCCGCTGTACTGTTCACCGCCGTAGCTGAGGGTAACGCGCGACGGGAATGGCTGTCCGCTCAGGGTATCAAAACAGGCGGCGGCTTCGATGCGCAGCCGGAAGAAAGGCTCCACCCGGGCATTTTCAAGCACGACCCGGCCTGCATCGTTATCCATGACGCTGATGATATAGGGAAGCTCGATACGCTCGTCATCATAGTCGAACGCCATCTTCATCGTGGGCGCATCGTGGGCGAGCGCAACGGTCCAGCCGGGTTCGTTGCCCTGGCCAAAGAACATCACCCCCGGCTTCTCGCTGCGCGTGAGCCCCTTTCTCTGCTCGCCCAGCGTGCACTGCAACTGGCCTCGCGGGGTTTCCACCATGGCTTGCTCACCACGGTTCCAGAAGCTGATCTTGCCATTCTGGTAGCGGGCGCCGCTGGCAACCACGGCCTGGGGCAGACGCCAGGCGCCGTGCAATGACCACAGGCGCAGATCCTGTGCGTTGGTGGCACTTACCAGATGCTGATTGGCTGGCGTACAGTGCCACCCCTGAAAGCGCTCGGCGGTGCCTGCAAACAGCATCGAGGGCAAAAGCGGTGCGCTGCTGTTCACCGTGGTCTTGACGGGTGCGGCATCCGGCGCCTGATTAGCGGCACAGCCAGCCAGCGCCAAAGCCACCATGCCCGCTCCCATCCATTGAATAAGGTGTAACCCCCGCGTCATTCCCTGCTCCCTATTACCGATAATTCATTTTTTTGATGTCGTGTCAGCCTCAGCTTCGCTTGAAGGCGTGCAGATCCTGCGGATCGAAGCGCTCGACCTGCGCCGGTAGCCCAAGCGCCTCACGCTTTTCGGCCAGATATGTTGCTTCGGCAATCCAGGCAGCATCCTTGGGCGGCGTGCGGCCATTGAGCGTGGCCAGCTGCGCTACGCCCGCATGGTAGAACGTCACGATATCCAGTGCGGCGCGGTTATCCTCTTCCATCGCGCCGCGCAACGTGGGCAGAAAGCCGCTGATCTGCGCCAGATGCTGCCTGAGTTGCCACACGTAGCGCATTTCTGCCATCCACGGGCGCTCGCGCAGTACCGCAAACAAGGCGCTGGTGGCGAGCAGGCCCAGCACGATCCCCAGGGCGTAAAGCCACGGGCTGCTGCCAAAGGTCGAGGTCAGCAGCATCGAGAACAGCATGCCGAAAATGACCAGCTGGCCCGCCATGGCGATACTGATCATGCGCGCCTTGCGACGGTAGTTGTGTGACGCTTGCTGCTCCAGGGTAAATACCATGACCCACCTCTTGCCTGACGTATATGCCAATGCTGCCTATGATACGGGGCTGGCCGGGGCAGACAAGCCTTCCTTTGGGTATCAGCCCAATCGCTCGGCGGCGCTTTTCAGCAGTCGCTCGGTGGCTTCCCAGCCGATACAGGCATCGGTCACGGATACACCGTAACGCAGCGCGGCGGTATTCAACGGCTGCTTGCCCTCGAACAAGTGGCTTTCCAGCATCAGCGCAACCAGATTGGCGTTGCCGGCCTGGCGCTGGGCCAGGACATCGAGCATGACGTCATGCTGACGACGGTGATCCTTGCGCGCGTTGGCATGACTGCAATCGACCATCAGGCGGGGGTTCTGGCCTGCCTGAGAAAGCGCCTTGACAGCGGCCTGCACGTGGCGGGCCTGATAGTTTGGCTCGCCATGCCCGCCGCGCAGCACGACATGGGTATGCGGGTTGCCGGCGCTTTGCTGCATCACCGGACGCCCATTGGCATCCTGAGCAAAGCGCTGATGGCCGTGCGCGGCGGCCTGCATGGCGTCAATGGCGACTTGTACATCGCCGCTGGTGGCATTCTTGAAGCCGACCGCCGCCGCCAGATCGCTTGCCAGCTCGCGATGCAGCTGGGACTCGGTGGTGCGCGCGCCGATGGCGACCCAGCTCAACAGATCATCCAGGTAAGGCGCGAGCAT
Source organism: Vreelandella aquamarina (assembly GCF_020075495.1). Taxonomy (GTDB): domain Bacteria; phylum Pseudomonadota; class Gammaproteobacteria; order Pseudomonadales; family Halomonadaceae; genus Vreelandella; species Vreelandella aquamarina_A. The sequence continues at coordinate 119,374 of NZ_JABYQT010000003.1, read as the reverse complement.
GGGCTGTAGAAGCTCGGTGGCCACGGGCAGACCGCGGGCGGCCACGGCGTGCATCAGTTCCCGCGATAGCGTGATGCCCCGAGCCATGTCGCCGCGACCGTCCAGGTCCGGGTCGTAGGCAAGCCCCTTCCAGCCCACGGTGGTGCGCGGCTTTTCAACGTAGACACGCATCACCGGCAGCAGCCGCTCGCTTATCTGCTCGCCAAGCACCGCCAGGCGGTCGGCGTACTCGAGCGCTGCGTCCGGGTCATGTATCGAGCATGGGCCCACCACCACCAGCAGGCGATCATCCAGGCCGTTCAGAATGTCGTGCACCGCCTGGCGCTGGCTGGACACCTGCCGCGCAAGCGCAGCATCTATTGATACACTCTGGCGCAGCTGGGCAGGGGTAGGTAGCGGTGTAGTAACACTGGCCGTGGGGGTAGAGGCAGTAGGTTTCATGTTCAGGGCTGGGCTTGCTGGGGCATTCATGAAGGATTCTCCGGACTCGCGTGACATCGTTGACTGGCATTACCACCCAGGCAGGCGCGGTCGGAGGTGGCAGCTGGCACCGACCGCGCGTCGCTAAATCGCCAGCCATAGCCCACATAGCCGGTTGCAGTAGCGTATTGATAAGCGCGATAAGTCATGGTGCCGCTCCTTGATGACGTTTCTATGGCGTTGAATAAGGCCGATAGCATTGAACAAAAGGTGCTGAACGCAAAAACCCCGGCTGGGTTACCAACCGGGGTTCAGACATTCGGCAGGCAACCTAGTGGGTGTGCCTGGTGGCGCGACGTCAGACGTCGGCCGCGGGCACACCGCCGCTAAACCAATATCCAAAATAGGCAACACCACGCGTGCTCGCGCTCACCGCCACCAAGGGCAGGCATTGGGCACAGTGAGCAAAGGCGAGTGTTGGCATGTCGATCCTGGTTATTGGCAGGCCTGGGCGCTGCGAAAACAAGCGTTCAACGTGACGTTTGATGCCACGTATTTGTAAACCGTTGCTTTATCCTGCCTTCAAGCGTGACAAATGGCAACTGTTCGTCGCGAAACAGTTGCCGTTTTCGTCTTGGCCAGAAGGTTCGACGCTACCCGCGCGAAGGACGCGGTGCGTAGGCAAACACATCCGAGAAGATGCGCTCGGCCTTCGCTCCCTTGGCTTCCAGAACGTCCAGGCAGGCATATACCATGCCGGGTGAACCCGACAGGTAGATATCGTGGTCACCGAACGCAAGCCCCGATTTTTCCAGCACCAGGTCTACCCGGCCCTGGCGGTGATGAATGCGCTTACCGCTTGCCAGGGGTTCGGTCAGGGGGAACTCGGTCACCGCCTGAAAACTAACCTGGGGATAGCGCTGGGCCCACTCAGCGGCCAGGTGCTCGGCGTAGAGGTCGCGATGCTCGCGGGCCGCCCACCAAAGCGCGATGGGCCGCTCGGGCTGGTCGCGCAGCGTAGCCTCGATGATGGCTTTCATCTGCGCAAAGCCGGTGCCGGCGGCAATCAGTAAAAGCGGACGCTCGCTTTGCGGGTCCACGACGCACGTGCCACTTGGCAGGCGAAGGGTCAACTGGTTGGCCACTTGAAGCAAATTGCGCAACCGTACCGAGTTATCGCGCTCGGGCCAGTGCTGGATATGCAGCTCGATCACGCCGTCGCCTTTCTCGGCGCTGGCAATCGAAAACGGTACCCAGGTGTGTTCGTCCAGCTGAAGCTCAAGGTACTGGCCGGGTGCATGGGCCATCGCCTCGGCGCGACCTTCCAGGGTGACACCAAATATATCGGGACTCAGATCCTCAACGGCCGTTACCTGGCAGGTCAACGTCCTGCACGGGGCAGTCTCTAGTAACGTCCTTGCGCTCATGAAAGCCTCTTTATCAAAAATCGATCCGCGTGGGCGGCCGCGTTAGCCGCCGTGCCGGGGCGCAGGCAGCGGGATATCGATGCCCAGCTCCTCCCAGCGCTCGTTCACACGGTTTTTTACCGCTTCGTCCATCACGATGGGAGTCCCCCACTCGCGATCGGTCTCCCCCGGCCACTTGTTGGTCGCATCCAGGCCCATCTTGGACCCCAGCCCCGACACCGGGGAGGCGAAATCCAGATAATCGATAGGCGTATTCTCGACCATGACCGTATCCCGAGCCGGGTCCATCCGCGTGGTGATGGCCCAGATCACGTCTTCCCAGTTGCGCGCGTCCACGTCGTCATCCAGCACGATCACGAACTTGGTGTACATGAACTGACGCAGAAAGCTCCATACCCCCATCATCACGCGCTTGGCGTGTCCTGGGTACTGCTTCTTCATGGTGACGACGGCCATGCGGTAGGAACACCCTTCCGGCGGCAGGTAGAAGTCGACGATTTCGGGGAACTGCTTGCAGAGAATGGGCACGAACACTTCGTTCAACGCCACGCCCAGAACCGCCGGCTCATCCGGGGGCCGGCCGGTATAGGTGGAGTGGTAGATGGCATCTCGGCGCATGGTCATGCGCGTGACGGTAAACACCGGGAAGTGATCCACCTCGTTGTAGTAACCGGTGTGATCGCCGTAAGGGCCTTCCGGTGCCATATCGTCAGGATGGATAAAGCCTTCCAGGATGATCTCGCTGGAGGCGGGGACTTCAAGGTCTGCATGACCACACTTGACGAGTTCGGTGCGCGAGCCGCGCAATAGCCCGGCAAACGCATACTCAGACAGCGAATCGGGAACGGGGGTCACGGCGGCCAGGATGGTAGCGGGGTCCGCCCCCAGGGCCACGGCGACCGGGAACGGCTCACCGGGATGGGCCTTCTGAAATTCCAGAAAATCCAGCGCCCCGCCGCGATGGGAAAGCCAGCGCATGATCAGACGATTCTTGCCGATCTTCTGCTGGCGATAGATCCCCAGGTTCTGGCGCTTTTTATGCGGCCCGCGGGTAATGACCAGAGGCCAGGTGACCAGGGGCGCGGCGTCACCGGGCCAGCAGTGCTGAATGGGCAGAAGGTCAAGATCGACCTCATCGCCCTCGTACACGACATCCTGCACCGGGGCGCGCTTGACGCTTTTCGGCCCCATGCTCAGCACCTGCTTGAAGATCGGCAGCTTTTCCCAGGCGTCTTTCAGACCCTTGGGCGGGTCCGGCTCTTTCAGAAACGCCAGGAGCTTGCCCACCTCACGCAGCGCCTCGACCGACTCCTGCCCCATCCCCAGTGCCACGCGTTTCGGCGTACCGAACAGGTTGCCCAGAAGCGGCATGTCGTGACCCTTCACGTTCTCGAACAAGAGCGCCGGGCCACCGGCACGCAGCGTGCGGTCGCAGATTTCGGTGATTTCCAGGTAAGGATCGACTTCGACCTGGATACGCTTGAGCTCACCGCGCGCCTCCAGCGCCGCCATGAAATCGCGCAAGTCGTTATACTTCAAGACATACTCCCCGGTAGGCCGAGGCCGCAACGCCGGAGGCGTCAGCGGCGCTTCATCGCATCAAAGAACTCAAGGTTCGTCTTGGTATCCTTCAGACGATCGATCAAGAATTCCGTGGCAGCCGTATCTTCCATGGGGTTCAAGAGCTTGCGCAGAATCCACATGCGCTGCATCTCGTCTTCCGAGGCCAGCAGATCTTCACGGCGCGTGCCGCTTCTACGAATGTTGATCGCCGGGAAGACGCGCTTTTCAGCAAGCTTGCGGTCAAGGTGCGCTTCCATGTTGCCGGTGCCCTTGAACTCCTCGAAGATGACTTCGTCCATCTTGGAGCCGGTGTCGACGAGCGCCGTGGCGATGATCGTGAGACTGCCGCCCTCTTCGATGTTACGTGCCGCACCGAAGAAGCGCTTGGGCTTCTCGAGCGCGTGGGCATCGACACCACCGGTGAGCACCTTGCCGGAGCTGGGCACTACGGTGTTGTAGGCACGCGCCAGGCGGGTGATGGAGTCAAGCAGGATGACCACGTCCTTCTTGTGCTCGACCAGACGCTTGGCCTTTTCGATGACCATTTCCGCCACCTGAACGTGGCGTGCCGGCGGCTCGTCGAACGTCGAGGCAACCACTTCGCCACGCACGGTGCGTGACATTTCGGTCACTTCCTCCGGGCGCTCGTCGATCAACAGTACGATCAGGTGGCACTCGGGGTTATTGCGTGTGATCGAGGTGGCGATGTTCTGCAGCATCAAGGTCTTGCCCGCCTTGGGCGGCGACACGAGAAGCCCACGCTGGCCCTTGCCGATCGGCGCGGTCAGGTCGATGATACGGGCGGTCAGATCTTCCGTGGAGCCGTTGCCGATCTCCATGCGCAGACGCTCATCCGGGAACAGCGGCGTCAGGTTCTCGAAGAGAATCTTGTGCTTGGCGTTTTCCGGACGGTCGAAGTTGATCTGGCTGACCTTGAGCAGCGCAAAGTAACGCTCGCCTTCCTTGGGGGGGCGGATTTTGCCGGAGATCGAGTCGCCTTTACGCAGATTGAAGCGACGAATCTGTGACGGCGACACGTAGATGTCGTCCGGCCCGGCAAGATAGGAGCTGTCGGCGCTGCGCAGAAAGCCAAAGCCATCCTGGAGAATTTCCAGCACACCGTCGCCGTAGATATCCTCGCCGCTTTTGGCATGCTTCTTGAGGATGGCAAAGATGATGTCCTGCTTGCGCGAACGGGCCAGGTTGTCGATTCCCATCTCGCGGGCGATATCGAGCAACTCGGGAACGGATTTTTGCTTGAGTTCAGTGAGATTCATCGGTGTGTTAGAAAATTGCTCTTGGAAGCTAGGCGCGAAGCGCCGGAATAAGACAGGAGGCGTTAGCGCATGAAGAAAGGGCTAGGCGCCGTGTGATGCGTTCAGACCCCGATAAGGCACGTACTCGAACAGGCCACTAGGCCCCGATTGACTCATGACGGCATACAGTAAGGCGATGAGTATTACTCGGCTCGAGGGTGCTGGCAGTTGCTTGCTCTGATTGGCAAAGGAAAGAACCAATCAACGGGTCATCTGACGACTTGGAGTTCTGGCTGACGCTATCTGGATAGGGACTGTTCAGTCAACACTAACGTTGGCCGACACTCACTATTCAAGCGACATCGAATCATTTCAATGACACGGCGCAAGTGTCGAACATGCAGAAACGCCTGAAACTGATGCGCCCGCCCTCTATAGCGATGCTATTTTAAAAAGATGATTTTAAAATGACAACTCAGCGCGACAGGTTGAATCAAGCCAGTAGCCCGATGTTAGTCAAGCGCTGCCATAAACGCAAGCCTTTGCCAATTGACAATGACTACACCGCGCCGCAACCTTGGCATAGCCAATACGAAGGATAGCTCATGCCCAAGGACATTTCGCCCTCTCTTACCCCCCCGGCCAGCGAGTCAGAAGGCGCCACACCCCAGCGTCTGGCCGCCATTGACCTGGGCTCCAACAGCTTTCACCTGCTGGTGGCCAACTACCAGAACGAGCGGCTTCAGGTGGTCGCGCGGCTGGGCGAAAAAGTCCAGCTGGCGGCCGGCCTGGACGAGGAAGGCAAGTTAAATGAAGCCGCCATGCAGCGTGCGCTGGACTGTTTGGGCCGCTTCGCGCCCTTTCTAAGCGATATCGAGAGCGCCAACCTGCGGGTAGTGGGCACCAACGCGCTGCGCGATGCGGCGAATAGCCAGGCCTTCATCGAGCGCGCCGAGACGCAGCTGGGTCATGCCATCGAAATCATCGCCGGCCGCGAAGAGGCTCGGCTTATCTACCTGGGGGCGGCGCACGCGCTGGCCGAAAACGGCCGCCGCTTGATTGTCGATATTGGCGGCGGCTCGACGGAGTTCATCATTGGTGAAGCGTTTGAACCCAAGGCGCTCGAGAGCCTGCGCATGGGCTGCGTGACCTTTACCAGCCGCTTCTTCGCCGATGGCGAGCTGTCTGAAAAGCGCCTGCGCCGCGCCGAGCTCGCCGCCCTTTCAGAACTGGCCAATATTCAGCGCCCCTACCAGCGTCTGGGCTGGGACGACCCGGTCGGCTCCAGCGGCACGATCAAGGCGGCGGCCAGCGTGCTGCTGGCCTACGGCGATACGCCCAGCGAAGGGGTGATTACCCGCAGCGGCTTGAAGAAGCTGCGCGAGCGGCTGCTCAAGTGCAAGCATCTGGACAAGGTGGAACTGGACGGCTTGAAGCCGGACCGTGCGCGGGTATTCCCGGCCGGCATTGCCATCTTGAGTGCCGTCTTCGAAGCCTTCGAGCTCGAGCAGATGCGCTTTGCCGACGGCGCCCTGCGCGAAGGCGTGCTCTACGACATGGCCGGGCGCAACAGCGCCGAGGACACCCGCTCAAAAAGCCTCGACGTCTTGAAGCGCACCTACGACGTGGACACCCGCCAGGCGGATAACGTGGCAGATACCGCCAGGCGCCTGTTTCAGCAGGTCAAACGCGCCTGGTCGCTCACCCAGGAACACGGCCACTACCTGCAGTGGGCAAGCCACATGCACGAAATTGGCCTGGCGATCTCCCATAGCCAGTTCCATCGTCACGGCGCCTACCTGCTGGAACATTCGGACCTCGCCGGCTTTTCACGCCCCGAGCAGCACCAGCTTGCGTTTCTGGTGCGTGCCCACCGGCGCAAGTTTCCGCTCAAGGAGTGGCAGGCGCTGCCCAAATCCCAACAGGCCCATACCGCCAAGCTCGCCCAGCTGCTGCGTCTGGCGGTGCTGCTCAACCATTCGCGGCCCGAGAATGCCCCAGCGCTCCCCAAGATCAGTGCCAGTGCCACCGACCTGACGCTGGCCCTGCCCGTCAGCGAAGAGCCGACGCTACTGAGCACCGATATCGAGCAGGAGCAGGCCTATATGGCCGCGGCCGGGTTCACTCTGAACGTCGTGCTGGAGAACGATACGGCTGACTCGTCGCCCGTGCGATGACCACGCCAGCCGCCTGCCACAGCACCCGGGCAGGTGGCTGGATGACCCCCAGGCACGCCTCCCCCTGCATGATCACCATCAGTCGCTCGCGCTCCCAGGGTGGGATACCGGCTTCCTGAAGCAGCCTTTTCACGTCGCGCCGCCCCCGCCTGGCCAGCGCGATGACCTCCCCCCCCTGGCGCCAGCGCAGCGTCAGCGGTGTGCTGGCGTTCATGCCCAGCGCCAGCTCGCCGAGCGGGGTGGCAAGGCCCGGCTGGCCGTCCCAGCTGCTCTCCCACGCCGTTACCGGCGCAAGCGGCGCCAGCAGGTAAAGCCGCTGGCGCCATACCCTGGCCTCGGCGCCTGGCCAAGCAACGCGCACGCCGGCATCGGCGGCCGCGTTTAGCTGCGCAAGCAGGGCCTCCAGGCGTCGGCGCGGCGGTGTCGGCAGGTGCAGCGTCTGGCAGAACGTACGCACCAGTAAGCGCTGGCGAGGCAGAGAGCGGGCCAGCAGCGCCTCCGCATCCAGATACTCGCTACCCAGGCGCAGTGACGCAAGCTCGGCGCTGGCATACTCACCAAGCAGCGTATCCGCCTCACCCGCATAAGCCGCGCTTTGGGCAAGCGCCTCGCAGGCCTGGGGCCAGCGCGCCTTAAGCGCGGGCATGACCTCATGCCGCAAGCGGTTACGGTCAAAGGCGAGGTCACGGTTGGTGGGGTCTTCGCACCAGGAGAGCTCAAGCGCACGGGCGCAGGCTTCAAGCTGAGTGCGGCCGGCCGATAGCCAGGGGCGGATAAAGTGGCGTCCTTCTGAAACGCGCCGATAAGGCATGCCCGCCAACCCGCGGATACCGCTGCCCCGTAGTGCGGCGAGCAGCAGCGTCTCGGCCTGGTCGTCCTGATGCTGGGCAAGCCAGATGACGTCACCTTCGGGCACGTGGGCACAAAACGCGGCATAGCGCGCCTCGCGGGCAGCGGCCTCGAGGCTCTCCCCAGCTGACTCGACGCTTACGTGCACTACCGAAAGCGGCACCTCAAGCGCCTTGCACAGTGCCTGGCAGTGCGCTGCAAAGTCGTCGGCGGCCCCTTGCAGGCCGTGATGAACATGAATCGCCTGAAGCGTGCGGCCGGCGGGCCGACAGACGCGGCTTGCCAGCAGCAGCAGCAGCGATGAATCCAGGCCGCCCGAAAGGGCCACCCAAATAGAGCGCCCCGGCGGGGTATCCGCCAGGGCGTCGTTCAACAAGCGTTCAAGCGGCTCAGGCGGCCGGAGCGCCATAGCTCATCAGGCGCTTGTAGCGGCGCTCGAGAAGCGCCTCGGTATCCAGCGCCTGCAGACGCTCGAGGCTCGCCGTCAGGGTATCTCTGATGCGCTCGGCGGTGGTGATCGGATGGCGGTGTGCGCCGCCCAGCGGCTCCTTGATCAGCGTATCCACAAAGCCCAGCTCCTTGAGGCGTTCGGCGGTAATCCCCATGGCCTGGGCGGCGTCCGAGGCCTTCTCGGCGCTTTTCCACAGAATCGAGGCGCAGCCTTCTGGTGAAATCACCGAATAGGTAGAGTACTGCAGCATGTTGAGCTCATCGCATACGCCAATCGCCAGTGCGCCGCCGGAGCCGCCCTCGCCCACCACGGTGGAGATGATGGGCGTCTTGAGGCGAGACATGACCGCAAGATTGTAGGCGATGGCCTCGCTCTGGCCGCGCTCTTCGGCGTCGATACCCGGATAGGCGCCGGGCGTATCGATGAAGGTCAGGATGGGCATCTTGAAGCGCTCGGCCATTTCCATCAGACGGCACGCCTTGCGGTAGCCCTCCGGGCGCGGCATGCCAAAGTTGCGGCGCACCTTCTCCTTGACGTCGCGTCCTTTCTGATGGCCGATCACCATGACCGGCTTGTCGTTCAGGCGCGCAATGCCGCCAACCAGAGCGGCATCGTCGGCAAAGTTGCGATCACCGTGCAGCTCGTCGAAATCGCTGAACACGTGCTCGAGGTAGTCCAGCGTATAGGGTCGCTGTGGGTGACGCGACAGCTGGGAAACCTGCCAGGGCGTCAGATCCTTGAAGATCGATTCTGTCTGCTTGCGGCTCTTCTCCTCCAGCCGGGATATCTCATCGGAGAGGTTGACGCTGTCGGAGCTGACCAAACGCAGCTCCTCGATTTTTGCCTGAAGTTCGGCAATGGGCTGTTCAAAATCGAGATAATTAGGATTCATCGGCTTTGCCTGTAAGCTGCCTATTAAAAAAAAGCCTGCGAAACGCGCATCAATTGGCGCGTATTATCGCACCCTGGCCCTGCCACGCAAGTCAAGGCCCGTTCTATTCATCGTCCAGGCGCCCGGCTAGCGATAGCGAAGCTGAACCCCTGCCTGCCCTTCCACATCGCGAAGGGCCAGCAGCAGGTCATCGCTGGGCGCCACCTTCCACTCGTCAGACAGCTCAAGCCAGCCCACCGCCTCGACATGGCGGTACTGCACCCGCACGGGCAGACCTTCGCTATCCCGGTAGGGCGTCAGACTGTCGCGCAGGCTTTCGACCAGCCGCCCGTTGATCTGTCCGGCATCCAGGGCCAGCTCCACGGCCTGGCCGTAACGGGTGCGCGCGGTCACCATGGGCGTGACATCCTTGCCGCGCAGCTTGAGCCCACCGGAGAAGTCGTCACTGGAGACGTCGCCTTCCACGATCAATACCTGATCCGAGGCTATCTGACCGCGCAGCTGCTCGAACATTTCACCAAACAGCGAGGCTTCGATACGCCCGGTGCGGTCATCCAGGGTAATGAACGCCATGGTATCGCCGCGCTTGGACTTCATGGTGCGCATGGCCACCACCAGCCCGGCTACCCGCTGGGGCTCGCGGGAGGGTTTGAGGTCACTGATTCGGGTCGAGACGAAGCGCTTCAGCTCACGCTCGTACTCATCGATCGGATGCCCGGTGAGGTAAAGGCCAAGCGTATCCTTCTCGCCGGAAAGACGCTCACGGTCGGTCCATTCGCGCACGCCCCGGTACTCGGCGTAGACATCGTTATCCTCGACCTCGGCAAACGCCTCACCGAACATGTCGAGCATGCCCAGGTTCTGGTTGGCATGATTCTGGGCGGCCGCCTTCAGGGCGTCCTCCATCGAGGTGGCCAGCACCGCCCGGTTGGGGCCGAGGTTATCCAGTGCCCCGGAGCGAATCAACGCCTCGAGGGTGCGCTTGTTCATGCGCTTGGGATCGAGCCGGCGACAGAAATCGAACAGGTCAGTAAACGGCCCGCCGGTTTGGCGCGCCTCGACGATCGCCCCGATCGGGCCTTCGCCGACGCCGCGAATCGCGCCCAGGCCGTACACCACGCGGCCTTCAGTATCCACGGTGAACTTGTAGCCCCCCACGTTGACGTCCGGCGGCGTGACGGTCAGCTTGAGGTTGCGACACTCCTCGATCAGCGGCACGACCTTGTCCAGGTTGTCCATTTCGGTGGACATGACCGCGGCCATGAAGGGCCCCGGGTAGTGCGCCTTGAGCCAGGCGGTCTGATAGGAAACCAGCGCGTAGGCGGCGGAGTGCGACTTGTTGAAGCCGTAGCCGGCAAACTTCTCCACCAGATCGAAGATATTGCCCGCCAGGTCCTTGTCGATGCCGTTGGCTGCGCACCCCTCCATGAAGCCCGAGCGCTGCTTGGCCATCTCTTCGGGCTTTTTCTTGCCCATTGCCCGGCGCAGCATGTCCGCCTGGCCCAGGGTGTAGCCCGCCATCACCTGGGCAATCTGCATGACCTGCTCCTGGTACAGGATGATCCCGTAGGTCGGCGCAAGTACCGGCTTCAACAGCTCGTGCTGATAATCCGGGTGTGGATAAGAGACTTCCGCGCGACCGTGCTTACGGTTGATGAAGTCATCCACCATGCCGGACTGCAGGGGTCCGGGGCGAAACAGCGCCACCAGGGCGATCATGTCGTCGAGCGAATCCGGCAGCAGGCGCTTGATCAGCTCCTTCATGCCGCGGGATTCGAGCTGGAACACGGCGGTGGTTTCGGCGCGCTTGAGCATCTCGAAGGTCTTGCCGTCATCCAGCGGAATGGCGTCGATATTCAGCGGCGCCTGGCCCTGGACGTCGCGCACCTTGTCGACCATCTCGAGCGCCCAGTCGATGATGGTCAGCGTGCGCAGCCCGAGAAAGTCGAACTTGACCAGCCCGGCGTCTTCGATATCGTTTTTATCGAACTGCACGACCAGGCCGTTGCCGTTTTCATCGCACAGCAGCGGCGAGAAATCGGTCAGCTTGGTGGGCGCGATGACCACGCCCCCGGCGTGCTTGCCGGTTCCCCGGGTGGTACCTTCGAGCTTGAGGGCCATTTCCCAGATCTCTTCGGCTTCATCGTCATTCTCGATGAACTCCTTGAGTGCTGGCTCCTGCTCGATTGCCTTGCCAAGGGTCATGCCCACTTCAAAGGGGATCAGCTTGGAAAGCTTGTCGCCCAGCGAGTAAGGCCGCCCCTGAGCACGGGCCACGTCGCGCACCACGGCCTTGGCGGCCATGGTGCCGAAGGTGACGATCTGGGAGACGGCGTCACGCCCGTAGCGCTCGGCCACGTACTCGATGACACGGTCGCGTTTCTCCATGCAGAAATCGACATCGAAGTCGGGCATGGAAACACGTTCAGGGTTCAGAAAGCGCTCGAACAGCAGGTCGTAGCCGATCGGGTCGAGGTCGGTGATCTTTTGCGCGTAGGCCACCAGGGAGCCCGCGCCGGAGCCACGCCCCGGTCCCACCGGCACGTTGTTGTCCTTGGCCCACTGGATAAAGTCCATCACGATCAGGAAGTAGCCCGGAAACCCCATCTGGATGATGACGTTGAGCTCGAAATCCAGCCGCTCGCGGTAGCGCGCGTCGATGGCCTTGTACTCATCGCTGTCACGGGGGTAGCGATCAGCCGGGAACAGAAAATCGAGGCGATCCGTCAGGCCGTCGTGGGACACCTTGCGAAAGAACTCGTCCTGGGTCATGCCGTCGGGAATTTCGAACTCGGGCAGAAATATCTCACCCAGGCGCACATCCACGCTGCAGCGCTCGGCAATCATCACGCTGTTTTCCAGCGCCTCGGGAATATCCGAGAACAGCGCGGCCATTTCCTCGGGGCTTTTCAGGTACTGCTCTTCGGAATACCGCCGTTCACGACGCGGGTCGTCCAGCGCCTTGCCCTCACCGATCGCCACGCGTGTCTCGTGGGCCCAGAAATCATCACGCTCGAGAAAGCGTACGTCGTTGGTGGCCACGACCGGTGTGCCGGTTTCAAGGGCCAACTTGACGCTGGCGTGCACGCACGCCTCCTCCAGCGGCCGGCCGGTACGAATGAGTTCCAGATAAAAGCGCTCGGGGAACGCCGTTTGCCACTCCTCGAGCAGCAGGCGTGCTTCGCGAACGTGATCGGAGAGCAGGTGGCGGCCTATATCGCCCTCGCGACCGCCAGACAGCGCAATCAGGCCGCCGCTCTGCTCGAGTACCCAGCGCTTGTCGAGAATCGCCCGCCCCTGGCGCTGCCCGTGGGTCCACCCCTTGGAGATCAGTTCGGTCAGGTTACGGTAGCCCTCGGCATTCATCGCCAGCAGCGTGATGCGATATGGATGAGCATCATCGTGGGGGTTGGCAAGCCAGAAGTCGCTGCCGATGATCGGCTTCAGCCCGGCGCCCTGGGCTCCCTTGTAAAACTTGACCAGGCCGAACAGATTCGTTTCATCAGTCAACGCCAGCGCCGGCATGCCCCGCTCGGCAGTGGTACTGACCAGGGACTTAAGTTTTACCAAGCCGTCGACCAGGGAGTATTCACTGTGCAAACGTAGATGAACAAACGGTACCGTCATGACACTCTCGGTAAAATCTCGGTAAAAGGGAACGCGCTTACAGCAGGGCCAACTGACGCTGAACCGGTGCAAAGCTGCGGCGGTGCTCGGCCAGCGGTCCGTGCACCGCCAGCGCTTCAAGATGCTGCTTCGTGGGATAGCCCTTGTGGCGCGCAAAGCCATACTCAGGATAGCGTATATCCAGCGCCATCATCTGGGCGTCGCGAGCTACCTTGGCAATGATCGACGCGGCGGCAATGGCTGGATGGCGGGCATCGCCCTTGACCACGGCCTGGCCGGGCAGCGAATGCCCAGGCATCCGGTTGCCATCCACCAGCAGGTATTCCGCGCCAGGCATCAGGCCATCGATCGCCCGGCGCATCGCCAGGTGCGTGGCGTGGTAGATATTGAGCTGGTCGACCTCGGCGGCGCTGGCCTCGGCCACCACAAAGGCCAGTGCCTGTTCGCGAATCAACCGATCCAGCGCTTCACGCTTGCGCGCGGTCAGCTTCTTGGAGTCGGTCAGCCCATCGATGGGGCGCTTCGGGTCCAGAATCACTGCAGCCGCTACCACGCTTCCAACCAGCGGCCCGCGGCCCACTTCATCCACGCCAGCCAGACGCTCGCCGGCATAGGCGATTTCCAGCGGCGGATAATCCAGTGACGAATTGTCAAGCGGCTTACTCGCCATGGTGTTGCTCCAGCGGCTGGCCGGCGGCGATGGCCGTAATGGCTTCGGCAGCGCGGCGGCTGGCATCACGCTGAAGTCCTGCGTGCATGGTGGCAAAGCGTGCCTCAAGCGCGGCGCGGGCGGCCTGATCGGCCAGCAGCCGGTCCAGCTGGCCGGCAATCGCCTCCGGTGTGGCCGCCTCCTGAATCAGCTCCGGCACCATGCTCTCCTGGGCGATCAGGTTAGGCAGCGACACCCAGCGCGTCTTGACCAGTCGCCTGGCCAGCCAGTGAGTCGCCGGGGCCATCTTGTAGGCCACCAGCATGGCGCGATGGCACAGCATCGCTTCAAGAGCCGCCGTACCCGAGGCCAGCAGCACCGCATCGCTTGCCACCATGGCCTCACGCGCCTGGCCATCGAGCAGGCGCACTCGCGCGGCCAGTGCCGGGTAGTCGTTCAATAACGCTTCGATTTCCGCATGGCGCTGCGCCGTAGCGGCCGGTATCACCACGCTCAAGGTGGCGTGACGCTGACAGAGCTGCTCGGCGGCGGATAAAAACGTCCGGCCCAGAAAGCGCACCTCGTTGCCGCGCGACCCCGGCAGCATGGCGAGCACCGGTGCATCCGGCTCGAGCCCCAGCGCCTGGCGAGCGGCCAGCCGGTCGTTCTCGAGCGGCAGTTCATCGGCAAGGGGATGGCCTACAAAGGCAACAGGCACCTGATGCTTGCGATAGAAGTCCGCTTCAAACGGCAGCAGTGTCAGCATGCCGTCCACCGACTGGGCAATCCCCTTCACCCGGCCCTGACGCCACGCCCATACCGAGGGGCTTACGTAGTGTGCGGTCTTGATGCCTTCACGGCGCAGCTGCTTTTCCAGGCCAAGAGTGAAGTCCGGGGCGTCGATGCCCACCATGATGTCCGGCTGCCAGGCAAGTGCCTCGCGGCGCAGCGTACGGCGTACGCCCACCAGTTCAGGCAGATGCTTGACGACCTCGACCAGCCCCATCACCGAAAGCGTTTCCAGTGGAAAGCGGCTCTGCATGCCTTCAGCGATCATGCGTGGTCCGCCAATGCCCCGAAACTCGACGTCGGGATGATGTACCTTGAGTGCGCGCATCAGGCCCGCACCGAGAATATCTCCCGACAGCTCCCCGGCGACGAGGTATACGCGTTGCAACGTCATGGAAACAGCACGCCTAGCGGATGATGCCGCGAGTTGAACGCTCGATGGAAGCAGCAAAGTGGGCCACTTCTTCCAGATCAAAACGGGCGCGCATCTCGCCAAGCGCCTGCTCGACGGTCAGCCCCTGGCGATAGACCATCTTGTAGGCAGCGCTCAGCGCATTGATGGCTTCGCGGCTGAAGCCACGACGCTTGAGGCCGACCAGATTGAGGCCACGCGCCTCGGCGGGGTTGCCGTTGATCATGATATAGGCCGGCGTATCCTTGGTGATGATCGAGCCACCACCGGCCATGGCGTGCTCGCCGAAGTGACAGAACTGGTGCACCGCGGAGAGCCCGCCCAGAATGGCATGATCGCCAAGCGTGACATGACCGGCGAGCGTTACCTGGTTGGCCAGGATGCAATCGTTGCCGATCACGCAGTCATGGCCGACATGGACATAGGCCATGAACAGGTTGCGCGAACCGATGGTGGTTTCGCCGCGATCCTGAACGGTTCCGCGATGCAGCGTGACGCCCTCGCGCACCACGTTGTCATCTCCCATCACCAGGCGCGTCGGTTCACCGGCGTACTTCTTGTCCTGGCAATCCTCGCCTACGGAGGCGAACTGAAAGATACGCGTGCGCTTGCCAAGCACCGTGGGGCCCTTGATGACCACATGGGGGCCAATGACGGAACCTTCGCCGATCGTGACGTCTGGCCCTATGACGCTGAAGGGGCCAACCTCGACGCCGTCGGCAAGCCGGGCTGCCGGGTCGATCAGTGCAGTAGGGTGTATCAAGCAACCTTCCTCTCGGCACAGATGATTTCCGCTTCGCAGGCAAGCTCACCGTCAACGGTGGCGCGACAGGCGAATTTCCAGATACCGCGCTTGCCGCGGATCACGTTGGCTTCCAGCGTCAGCTGGTCGCCAGGCATGACCGGGCGCTTGAAGCGCACGTTGTCGCTGCCTACGAGATAGTAGACGTAGCCGTCGGCGGGCAGCTTGTTGACCGTCTTGAACCCCAGGATACCGCACACCTGGGCCAGCGCTTCCACGACCAGCACGCCCGGCATGATGGGATGATGCGGGAAATGCCCGTTGAAAAAAGGCTCGTTGATGCTAACGTTTTTAAACGCAACGATGGATTCACCTACGGTCAATTGCGTTACTCGATCCACCAGCAGAAACGGATAGCGGTGGGGCAAGTATTCGCGAATTTCGTTAATATCCATAACCATCGTAACGACCTCAAAAATGAAAAACGCCTGATCGGCATCAGGCAAATACCAGCGCCCCGGCTGGTTGAAGGGCGGGGATTATAACCCGCGGCGATGACGCCTCAAGCTACCTACCCAGCAAATAATGTGACCTTTATGTATCACTGGTGTTTTTTTCCAGCCGCGACAGGCGCTTGGCAATATCGTCGAGCTGTTTGAAACGTACTGCATTCTTACGCCATTGGGTGTTGCCCATGGCGCCGGTACCAGAGGAGTAGACCCCCGGCTTGTGAATCGAGTTGGTAACAAGGCTCATGCCGGTTACCTGCACGCCGTCACACAGCGTCAGATGCCCGGAAAGCCCCACGCCGCCGCCCAGCATGCAGTGCCTGCCCACCCTGGTCGAGCCGGCAATCCCCACACACCCCGCCAGCGCGCTATGCGCGCCTATCGTCACGTTATGGGCAATCTGGACTTGGCTGTCGATCTTGACATCATCGCCGATCACGGTATCGCCAAGCGCGCCCCGGTCAATGCTCGAACAGCTGCCGACTTCCACGTCATCACCCAGCACCACGCCACCGAGCTGGGCGATCTTGTGCCAGCCTTCGCCGTCGTGAGCAAACCCGAAACCGTCGCCACCAATCACGCAGCCGCTTTGCAGGATGACACGCTTGCCGATCACGACGCCATGACACACGGTAACGTTGGCATGCAGTCGTGTGCGCTCCCCGATGATGCAGTCGGCACCAATCACGCTGCCTGCGCCGACCACGACGTCATCCCCCAGGGTCACGCCCTCTTCCACGACGGCGTGCGCCTGAATGGATACGTTCTTGCCCAGGGTAACGCCCTTCGCTACCACGGCGGTGGGATGAATGCCGGGCTTGTCACGCGCGGGCAGCGGGTCGAATAGCTGGGAGAGATTGGCGTAGCCCAGGTAGGGGTTGTCGATCTCAAGGCGCGGCACCGGGCAGTGCTTGGCGTGCTCTGGATGAAGCAGCACGGCTGCCGCCCGGGTCCTGGCCAGGTCCTTCAGGTAGGCCCGGTTGGCCAGAAAGGCCACCTGGTCAGGCTCGGCTTCCTTGAGCGTTGCCAGGCCACGGATGGGCTGGTCTGCATCACCTTCGAAAGTGATGCCCAGATGGCGAGCGATGTCCGCAAGAGTGAGGTGGTGAGGTGCGTGCGTCATGGGAGCCCAGCAAACAGTGGTGCGACAGCGCCGCACCGGCAGTCATTGAAAATTAATTACATCGAGTCAAAGAGTTGCGTAACCTCTTCGGTTACATTGGGCAAATCCATTGACGAGTGCAGCACGCCTTGCGGCTCCACCAGCACATCGATGTTGTGGCGCGCCAGCACCTGTTCGACAGCCTGTTCGAGCTTCGATTCAGCGCTTTCCAGGAACTGCTGCTCGGAACGCTGCTGGGCCTGAATCACTTCACGGCGCAACTGCTCGAAGCGGCTGCCCTTCTCCTGAAGCTCGGCCACCAGCGAGTCGCGCTCGGATTGGGCCATGCTCTGGCCGTCACGCTGCAGACGCTCCTGCAATTGCTGCAGCTCATTTCCCAGGCCCTGGGCTTCGCGCTGCTGGCTACCGATCTGGCCTTCCAGCTGGCTTAGCGAAGATTGAGCGGACTGGGTATTCATCAGCGCTGCACGCCAATCCAGCACCGCTACTTCCGCGGCCTGGACGGCATGAGCCGGTAACACCATGGCACCGAAAAGGCACACCGCCGCTGTCAATTTACGCATCGAGTCAACTCCTTGTCATTCAGGCTAAAGCGCACGCTCGCGTGCGCTTGCTGGCAATATTAGAACGTCTGGCCCAGAGAGAACTGGAAGAACTGCGTATCGTCACCACTTTCATCATTGAGCGGTTCGGCGATGCTGAAGGTCAGCGGCCCCACCGGGGTCAACCAGGACAGGCCGATACCCACACTATACCGCAAGTCGCCCAGGTCCACGCCGGAGCTGCAGCGCTGACGACCCTGATCGGCTTCCAGCACATCGTAGCAGGAACTCAGGAAGGTGTTACCCGCATCCAGAAACAGCGACGGCTGCACCGAGCGCTGATTCTCGACAAACGGCATCGGGAAGATGATTTCTGCACTGCCTTCTACCTGAACGTTACCCCCCAGGGTACGGTCACGACCGCCTTCCACCGAGGGCGTGGTGCGCTGGCCCAGCGTATTGGAGGTAAAGCCGCGCACCGAGCCCAGACCGCCCGAATAGAAGTTCTCGTAGAAGGGGTAAGGGTCACTCGAGTTCAGCGTATTGGCATAGCCCAGGTTGCCACTGAATTTCAGCGCCCAGGTTTCATCGTCATTGATCGGGAACAGCTGCTGTGCCCGTGCGCGCAGCTTGTAGTACTCGGCATCGCTCCCCGGCACGCCGGTTTCCAGCGAAAGGCGCTGATAGTTACCGGCCGTGGGCATGACACCCCGGTTGAGGTTGTTGCGCGTCCAGCTGGCGGTCAGCTTCAGGCTCTGCGCGTCTGCGCCCTCGTCTTCGACGTAACGACGAATTTCCGAGGCCGTATCGTTGTAGGTCTTGACCGAAATATCTTCGATGCTCGCCCCGAAGTTGAGCCTTGAAAGCTCGCTGACCGGGTAGCCAAAGTTGATGCCCGCGCCATAGGCGTCGGTCGAGTAGGTCGAGATATCGGAGTCGGCATAGTCGGTTTCGCGATAGAACAGGTTGTAGCCGCGAGAAATACCGTCGAGCGTCCAGTAAGGGTCGGTAAAGGCAAAGTTGATGCTGGTGAAGGTATCACTGCGCTGAGCGCCGACATTCACGCGATTCCCCGTGCCCAGGAAGTTGTTCTGGGCAAGGCCCACCCCGTAGATCACCCCGGCGCTTTGTGAAAAGCCCACGCTTGCCGACACCGAGCCCGAGGGCTGCTCTTCGACGTTGTAGGTTACATCCAGCTGGTCGGGCTGCCCCGGCACCTGCTGGGTATCCACCTCGACCTGGCTGAAGAAACCCAAGCGCTCCAGGCGCTGGCGGGACTGGGTGATCGAGTCGGTAGACGCCGGCGCGCCCTCCATCTGGATCATTTCACGACGCAGCACTTCATCCTGGGTCGTGGTGTTGCCGTAGAACTCGATACGCCGCACGTAGGTGCGCTGGCCTGGATCAACGGCAATGACCAGGTCAACGGTTTCACCATCATCGGCCATTTCCGGAATGCCCTGAATGTCGGCAAAGGCAAAGCCTTCTGCGCCCAGGCGTAGCCGCAGCGCTTCCGTGGAGGCATTGACCTGCCCGCGCGAGAAGATATCGCCACTCTTGATCTCGAGAAGCTCGCGCGCTTCGCTTTCGCTGATCTGCAGGTCGCCGACAAAGCGCACGTTGCCCACCCGATACTGATTGCCCTCATCGACGTTGAGCGTCACGAAGATCTCGGACTTCTCAGGTCCGATGGATACCTGAGTGGAGGTCACGTCAAAGTTGACATAGCCGCGATCAAGGTAGAAAGAGCGCAGACGCTCGATGTCCCCGGCAAGCGCCTCGCGCGAATACTCATCGCTCGAGAACCAGCCGAAGAAGCGTCCGGGCCGGTCATTCAGCTCGAAGACCTCGCGCAGCGTTTCATCGTCGAAGTCCTCGTTGCCCACGATGTTGATCTGGCGGATCTTGGCCACTTCACCTTCATTGATGTTGATGTTGACCTGAACGCGGCCCTCATCGATCTGCTCGACGTTGGTCGAGATGCGGGCGCTGTAGCGGCCCTGGGACTGATAGACCCCTTCCAGCTCGCGCTGGATCTCTTCAAGGGTCGAAAGCTGCAGTACCTGGCCTTCGGAAAGACCGGACTGGCGAAGACCGTTGCGCAGGTCTTCTTCCTTGAGCTGCTTGTTACCTGTGAGGTTCAGTCGGGCAATGGTCGGACGCTCCACGACCTGGATCACGAGGACGTCGCCCTCGCGAGCAAGCGATACGTCTTCAAACAGACCGGTGGCAAACAGGTCGCGGGCGGCAGACGCTAGCTGCTGTTCGCTAACGCGGTCGTTAGCACTGACAGGAAACGCATTGAAGACCGAGGCGGCGGATACCCGCTGTAGTCCTTCCACCCGAATGTCCGAAACATCAAAGGATTGTGCCTGGGCGCCGCCGGCAGCCGCCAGCAAGAGTGCCGCCATTCCAAGGGTCTTGATTTTCATGCAGTCAGTTCGCTCGCGTTGGTCTGCCTACCGTTTCAGATAGGCACCATATACATTTGTGCAGGCAGATGACAAGGCATCCTGCGCGCTACACGCGTCATTACCAAAGGCGCATCAGATCGAAATACAGAGCCATCGCCATCAAACCGCCTACCATGGCAAGCCCGATGCGTAGCCCGATTGCCTGGGTTCGTTCAGAGACCGGCCGCCCACGCACGATTTCTACAAAATAGTAAAGTAAGTGTCCACCATCGAGCACCGGAATGGGCAGTAGATTAAGCACCCCGAGGCTGATGGAAAGATAGGCAAGAAAGCTGACAAACGCCTCGACCCCTGCGCGGGCTGAATCACCGGAAACCTGGGCAATGGTGATCGGACCGGACAGATTGGAGGGCGAAATCAGCCCCACCAGCATCTTGCGAATCGCGTCTACGGTCAACACTACCATATTGCCGGTACGCGAAAGCGCCTGGCTTGCCGCCTCGATCGGCCCATAGCGAATTTCACGCTGCATCGACTCAGGCCAGGAAACCGGCTCGACACCGGCTCCAATGTACCCAACCTCACCGCCGCTCTCCAGCAGATTGCTGGCCGGGGTCAGCGAAAGCTCGCCCCGCTCGCCGTCGCGCTGGTAGGTAACCGACAGCGTTTCGCCAGCACTTCTGCGGATCAGGGTGACGAATTGCATCCAGTCTTCCACCGGCGTTTCGTCGATGGCAAGGATGCGATCCCCGGCCTGCAAGCCGGCGCTGGCCGCCGCTTCGCCCTCCACCACCTGCCCCAGCACGGCCGGGAATGCCGGCTGCCAGGGCGTCACGCCCAACGTTTCAAGCGGCTGTGGCGGGTCCTGACGAGCCAGATAGTTATCGACCTCAAGAGCATAGCTGCGTTCACTGCTGCTGCCTTCTGGCAGGGCGTTGATGGTCAGCGTGCCGCTGAAACCGATCATGGAAACCAGTTTCAGGTTGATGTCTTCCCAGGAGCGCACCGGGGCGTTCTGGATCGCGGTGATTTCATCGCCATGGGCCAGGCCTGCCTCGGCTGCCGGCGAGTCGGGCAACACATCCCCCACCATTGGAATGATCGTGGTCGTGCCGTAGATGAACAGCGCCCAGTAGGCGACGATGGCAAGCAGGAAGTTGGCCAGCGGACCGGCGGCGACAATCGCGACACGCTGCCAGACACTCTTGCGATTGAAGGCCTGGTCGAGCTGATCATCCGGCACCGGCGCTTCGCGCTCGTCGAGCATCTTGACGTAGCCGCCCAGCGGAATGGCCGCCACGGCGTACTCCGTTCCCTGACGGTCCACGGTCGACCACAGCGGCTTGCCGAAGCCGACAGAGAAGCGCAGTACCTTGACTCCGCAGCGGCGTGCTACCCAGAAGTGACCGAACTCGTGAAAGGTGACCAGAAGCCCCAGCACGACGATGACCGCTAAAACGTTTTGTAACAGGCCCACACTGAACTCCTTGGCACTATGCCTACCCGCCGCCGATGCTTAAGCGACCTACCCTTGTTCGTCTAGAGACCGCGCATGCTTGCTCAGCTGCTCAACCGCCTGCTGACGCGCCCACTGATCGGCTGCCAGTACATTCTCGATCGAGTCTGCATCCCCGGCGTAGGGCAGCGCCAGCACCTCGGCCACAACCCTGGCGATCGCCTCGAAGCCAAGCGTGCCGGCCAGAAATGCCTCGACCGCTATCTCGTTGGCGGCATTGAGAATAGCCGGCGCGGCGCCGCCTTTCTGCATGGCCTCTCGGGCCAGGCGCAGGCAGGGAAACCGCACCTCGTCCGGCGCTTCGAAATCCAGCCGTGCCACCTGAAACAGATCAAGCGTTTCCACGCCGGCATCGATACGCTCGGGCCAGGCCAGTCCGTAGGCGATCGGCGTGCGCATGTCCGGATTGCCCAGCTGGGCGATGACCGAGCCGTCAGCGTAGGCAGCCATGGAGTGAATCACACTCTGCGGATGAACAACCACCTCGATTTGTTCGGGCGTGGCGTCAAACAGCCAGCACGCCTCGATCAATTCAAGCCCCTTGTTCATCAGGGTGGCGCTGTCGACGGAAATCTTGCGCCCCATCGACCAGTTGGGATGGGCGCAGGCCTGCTCCGGCGTGACGTCGGCAAGCGCCGGCGCGCTCCAGGTGCGAAATGGACCGCCGGAGGCGGTCAGCAGCAGCTGGCGAACGCCATAACGCGCAAGCCCGCCACGGTGCTGGGTCGGCAGGCACTGGTAGATGGCGTTGTGCTCGGAATCGATGGGCAGCAGCGTCGCTCCCGAGCGTGCAACGGCCTGCATGAACAGCGCGCCGCTCATCACCAGCGCTTCCTTGTTGGCCAGCAGCACGCGCTTGCCGGCCTCGGCCGCTGCCAGCGAGGGCATCAGGCCAGCTGCGCCGACAATGGCGGCCATCACGGTATCCACGCACGCCTCACGGGCTACCTGGCAGAGTGCTTCGCGCCCCGCCCGCACGTCCGTTGCCTGGCCGGCGTCAGCGAGCGCCTGACGAAGCCATTCAGCGTCGACCTCGCCATCGAGGACCGCCACCTGGGGGCGGTGAGCCAGACATTGAGCCAGCAGGGCTTCTTTCGAAGTGTGCGCGGTCAACGCATAGACTTGATAGCGCTCGGGATGGCGGGCAATCACATCCAGCGTGCTGACCCCGATAGACCCCGTCGAGCCGAGTACGGTCACCCACCGGCGTGAAGACGTTCTCATAGCGGTGTCACCTGTGCTTGAAGGATCAGCAAATAAAGCAGTGCAAACAGCGGGATGGCGGCGGTAAGGCTATCGATACGATCCAGCACGCCGCCGTGGCCCGGCAGAAGCTGGCTTGAGTCCTTGATGTCCCGATAACGCTTGAGCATGCTTTCGAGCAGATCGCCCAGCACTGAGGTAAACGTCACCACGACCGTCATGACCACCAGGGCAGCGCCGCCCGTGAAGCCCAGCGATTGCCAGAAGGCAAAGACCACCGCCAGAAGCGTAGTGGCCACCAGCCCGCCTATCACGCCCTCCCAGGACTTGCCGGGACTGACGCGTGGCGCAAGTTTGCGCTTGCCAAAGCGGCGACCGGCAAAATAGGCGCCGATATCCGCCGACCACACCAGAAGCAGCACGAACAGCAGCCATACCGCCCCGCTTTCACGCAGGACATTGAACCCTACCCAGCACGGCAGCAGCACCCAGAGCCCCATTGCCAGCCGGCGCGACGTTGCCTGCCACTGGAGGCCCTTGTTCGGGTACTGGGTCACCCAATAAAGGTTGAGCAGCCAGCCAAGGGCCGCACACCACAGCGGCCACATGGCAAACGCGGCGCCCGAGAGCCACATCAGCAGCATGATGGCCGCAAGTGCGGCCACCAGCTGCAGGCGTGCTCCCTGGCGCAACACACCGGAAAGATTCGTCCACTCCCAGGCGCCGAGCAGCACCATGACAGCCGTGAAAAGCGCAAACGCGCCACCTTGCAAACCAAACAGGCCAGCCAGCACCAGGGGTGCCAGCCAGGCTGCGGTGATGATCCGCTGTCTAAGCACCTTGCGCCTCTATTTGTTGGTCGGTCATGCCAAAACGCCGGCGCCGCTTGCAGAAATCGTTTAACGCCACGTCCAGGGCTTCGGCGCCGAAATCGGGCCAGAGTAAGGGCGAGAAGTGCAGCTCGGCATAAGCCAGCTGCCACAGCATGAAGTTGGAAAGCCGCTGCTCGCCGCTAGTTCGAATACACAGATCAATGGGCGGCACGTTGCGGCTGCCCATTGCGTCATCAAAGCAGGCTTCGTCGATCTCGTCAGGTTTGAGCTTGCCCTCGGCCACCTGCTCGGCCAGCGTTTGCGCTGCCCGGGCGATATCCCACTGCCCGCCGTAGTTGGCGGCAATTACCAGGTGCATGCCAGTGTTATCGGCGGTCAGCGCCTCTGCACGGTGAATGTACTTCTGGATCGCGTGGGAAAAGCCGCGCTGCTCACCAATGATCGACAGCCGGATATTGCGCTCGTTGAGCTTCTTGACTTCGCGCTTGAGCGCCATCAGAAAAAGCTCCATCAGCGCGTTGACTTCAGCGGCGGGGCGCCGCCAGTTTTCGCTCGAGAAGGCAAACAGGCTCAGGGTCTTCACCTGCCGCTCGGCAGCACGTTGAATCACCGCCCTGACGGCCTCGACTCCCGCGCGATGACCGCGTACGCCAGATAGCCCGCGGGCACGTGCCCAGCGATTGTTGCCGTCCATGATGATGGCAACGTGCGACGGCATGACTTCCCCTGCAGTGAGAGGTGGCGTGCTGGCGTCGCTCGGCTGTTCTTCGGGAAACTGCGGTGACGTCATGAGGTCTCGCACAAAAGCTCAGTCATAATAAAGCCATAGGCCCAGCGGGCAGCCAGGCTGCCCGCTGCCAAGTGGACAGGTAGCTTATACCTGCATCAGATCCTGCTCTTTTGCGACAAGCGCCTTGTCGATCTCGGCGATATACTTGTCGGTCAGTTTCTGAATGTCATCTTCGCCCTGACGCTGATCATCTTCGGTAATCTCCTTGTCCTTGAGCAGGCTCTTGAAGTCACCGTTGGCATCGCGACGCACGTTGCGCACGGCCACGCGGGCGTGCTCGGCTTCAGAGCGCGCCTGCTTGATGTAGTTCTTGCGCGTCTCTTCGGTCAGCATGGGCATGGGCACACGGATGACGTTGCCCGCGCTTGACGGATTCAGGCCGAGATCGGCGGTCATGATGGCCTTTTCGATCTTCGGCACCATGCCCTGTTCCCAGGGCGCCACGGTAAGCGTGCGCGCATCTTCGACGTTCACTGACGCAACCTGATTGAGCGGCACCTGGCCGCCGTAGTACTCGACGGTCACCGCATCCAGGATGCTCGGATGCGCCCGCCCGGTACGAATCTTGTTGAAGTTGTTTCCCAGCGCTTCAACGCTTTTCTTCATGCGAGATTCAGCATCTTTCTTGATATCGTCGATCACGTTATAACCCTCTGTCTATCAGCGTGCCTTCCTTGCCCCCTACTACCAGATTCAGCAGGGCGCCAGGCTTGTTCATATCAAATACCCGCACCGGCATATTATGGTCACGTACCAGGCAGATAGCGGTCAAATCCATGATCCCCAGCTTCTGGTCCAGGGCATCATCGTAGGAGAGCTGGTCGTATTTTACTGCATCGGCATGCTTGACCGGGTCCTTGTCGTAGACGCCGTCCACCTTGGTGGCCTTGATGACGACATCGACATCGACCTCGATACCGCGCAGGCAAGCGGCGGAGTCGGTAGTGAAGAAAGGATTGCCCGTGCCTGCCGAGAACAGTACCACGTCTCCCGACGTCAGATAACGGATGGCGGTACGGCGGTCATAATGCTCGACCACGCCGCTCATGGGAATCGCTGACATGACCCGTGAGCGTATGTTGGAACGCTCGAGGGCATCGCGCATGGCAAGTGCATTCATCACAGTTGCCAGCATTCCCATGTGATCGCCTGTCACCCGATCCATTCCGGCCTCGTTCAGGGCAGCGCCACGGAACAGGTTGCCGCCACCGATCACGATGCCCACCTGAACGCCAATGCCTACCAGCTGGCCAATTTCCAGCGCCATGCGGTCCAGCACTTTCGGGTCGATACCAAAATCATGCTCGCCCATCAGCGCTTCGCCGGAAAGCTTCAGCAGAATACGCTTGTATTTCGACTTGGACTTGCCGATCTGGTTTGCAGCAGCAAGGGGGGTAGGCTCTTGAATATCACGTGACATGGCATCTCTCCTGAGGCAGACCTGGACACAGGCGGACGAAAGCCCCACGTTTGACAGGGGCCGGATACACGAAGGCGTGCGCTTTCGCGCACGCCATCTTCTGACTGAAACGTCTGACCTTAACGACGGCCAGCCTGTTCCATAACTTCCTTGGCGAAGTCGACTTCTTCTTTCTCGATACCTTCGCCCACGACAAAGCGCGTGAAGCTGACCACTTCACCACCGGCTGCCTTGACGAACTCGGCAACGGTCTGGTTCGGGTCCTTGACGAACGGCTGCTCGGTCAGGCTGTTCTCTGCCAGGTACTTCTTCAGACGGCCTTGAACCATTTTCTCGGCGATCTGCTCGGGCTTGCCCGCCATGTCCGGCTGCGCCAGGATGATGGCCTTCTCTTGATCCAGCTGCTCTTGCGGCATCTGCTCAGGATGCGCAACCGCCGGATTGATGGCCGCCACGTGCATGGCAACGTCCTTGGCCGCTTCTGAAGTACCGCCTTTCAGAACGGTCAGAACGCCGATACGGCCGCCGTGGACGTATTCGCCCACCAGACCGCCTTCCGCTGCATTCACGACCACGGCACGACGCACGCCGATGTTCTCGCCGATCTTCTGAACCAGCTGCTCGCGCGCGGATTCCAGCTCGCCTTCCATGACCGACGCCACGTCTTCACTCTTGGCAGCAAAGAAGGCATCGACGACTTTCTTGGAGAAGGCAACGAAGTTGTCATCGCGGGCAACGAAGTCGGTCTCGGAGTTGATCTCGACCATTACACCGTAGCTGCCGTCTTCGGCAACGCGCGTCACTACTGCGCCTTCGGCAGCGGTGCGGTCGGCTTTCTTCGCGGCCTTTAGGCCCGAGCTCTTGCGCAGGTTTTCGATCGCGACGTCGATATCACCGTTGGCTTCGGTGAGTGCCTTTTTGCACTCCATCATGCCCAGACCGGTACGCTCGCGCAGTTCCTTGACCTGAGAGGCGCTGATAGCTGCCATGAGAATTCACCTCTGAAATGGTTCTATGAGAGTTAAACGCCCTACAGAGTATAGGCATGACAGATGACCATCATGTATCACTCCGAAGGCCGCTTGCCGGCATCTGATACCCGGCGTAATCGGCCCGCCGACGGGTTCACCCCAGGCGGGAAAAAAGGGGGCACAGGCCCCCTCTTGTCACGATGCGGCCCAACTGCCCGCCGCATCCACTGCCACCTTACTTGGCCGCAGCGTCAGTCTCGGCAGAAGCAGCCTCGTCGGTCACTTCAACGAACTCGTCCGGACGACCTTCCTTGGCGCGACCGCACGCGTCGGCAATCGCCTTCACGTAGATCTGAATCGCACGGATGGAGTCGTCGTTACCCGGGATCACGTAATCAACGCCATCCGGGTTCGAGTTGGTATCAACCACGCCAATGACCGGGATACCCAGCTTGTTGGCTTCGTTGATCGCGATGCGCTCGTGGTCGACGTCGATCACGAACAGTGCGTCCGGCAGGCCGCCCATGTTCTTGATACCACCGATGGAACGCTCGAGCTTCTCTTGCTCGCGAGTCGCCATCAAGACTTCTTTCTTGGTCAGCTTCTCGAAGGTACCGTCTTCGCGCATGGTTTCGATATCACGCAGGCGCTTGATGGACTGACGAATGGTCTTGAAGTTGGTCAGCATGCCGCCCAACCAGCGATGGTTGACGAACGGCTGGTTGACGCGATTGGCTTCTTCTTTGATGATCTTGCTGGCGCTGCGCTTGGTACCAACAAACAGGATCTTGTTGTTGGATGCCGCCATCTTCTCGACCACGTCGATCGCTTCGTTCAGCGCCGGCAGGGTGTGCTCGAGGTTGATGATGTGAATCTTGTTGCGCGCACCGAAGATGAACTTGCCCATCTTCGGGTTCCAGTACTTGGTCTGGTGGCCGAAGTGAGCACCTGCCTTGAGCAGGTCACGCATGTTGACGTGAGACATGGTAAAACTCCTGAAACTCGGGTTAGGCCTCCACGCACCCCATGGATCCGACCGTTGACCGCGTCAAGCGTGGCCCTCGGCACCCGGGACCATGTGCCGGTGCATGTGTGTTTTCAAGGCTTGCTATTAAGCAGCGCGTCTCAAAGACGCACTGCAGGTGGTTCGCCTTGCCATGACCGCTCACTCACATTAAACAAGCAAGCGAGCGATTGCAGGAAAGCGCGCGGCTTTATACCATACATCCTTGCCAAGATGAAGTCACAGCCCGTATCACGCGCAACATTTGCGCCACGATACGACAGACCGGGCGGTTACTTGCCGACTGGTATTCACTACCTGTCATGTATGACGACAGTCTGAATCTGAACCCATATCGAGAATTCATGAACGTTCCTATCAAGACACCTTCAGAAATCGAGAAAATGCGCGAAGCCGGACGCCAGGCCGTCAGTGTGTTTGAAATGATCACGCCTCATATCCAGGCAGGCGTCAGCACCGGCGAGATCGACCGACTGTGTCATGAATACATCGTCAACGTGCTGGGCTCGACCCCGGCACCTCTCAACTATCACGGTTATACCCACGCCACCTGCATCTCCTTGAACCACGTGGTGTGTCACGGCTTCCCGGATTTCAATAAAAAGCTCAAGAATGGCGACATCATGAACCTGGATGTCACCGTCAAGACGCCAGATGGCTATCATGGTGATTCCAGCATGATGTTCATCATTGGCGAAACCATTCAGGGTGAGCGTCTGTGCCGGGTTACCCAGGAGTGTCTCTACAAGAGCATTGCGCTGGTCAAGCCTGGCGTGCGCCTGTCCGAGCTTGCCCGTGTCATCCAGAAGCACGCCGAAGACCACGGCTACTCGGTGGTTCGTGACTTCTGCGGTCACGGCATCGGCGCCAACTTCCACGAAGAGCCGCAGTTTCTGCATTACGATGGCTACGCGCCCGATGCCGATATCGCGCTCGAAGCAGGCATGTGCTTCACCATCGAGCCGATGATCAACGTGGGCGGCTACAAGACCAAGGTGCTGCGCGATGGCTGGACTGCCGTCACCAAGGACAAGAGCCTGTCGGCGCAGTGGGAACATACCCTTTTGGTGACCGAGACCGGGGTTGAAGTGCTGACGGCGCGTAGCGATGAAGACTTCAGCTTCCTAGACGCCTGATGCTGCTCCACCATCACCGGTTCGAGCCGGACACGTCGCTTTACGACCTCGACGCCTTTCGTGAGGAGCTTTCCGGTTCGCGCTCGCCCATTGCGCCGTTCAAGACGGCGCTGCGCGAACTGCAGGCCCGCCTCGACGAGCGTTTTCGCGCCGGTGCGGATATTCGCGACCTGGTGCGTGGCCGCGCCTGGTACCTGGACCAGCTGCTGGCCATTGCCTGGGCGCACCACGCCTGGCCGGATGATGGTATCGCGCTGGTAGCGGTAGGCGGCTATGGCCGCGGCGAGCTGCACCCCCACTCGGACGTGGATCTTCTGCTGCTGCTTGAAGATGACGACGACACCCCCTACCGCGAGCCACTCACCGCCTTCATCACCTTTCTCTGGGATATCGGCCTTGAGATCGGCCATAGCGTTCGCTCACTGAACGACTGTGAGCGTGAGGCGCTGGCGGATGTCACGGTGATTACCAACCTGCTGGAATCACGCCTGATTGCCGGCCCCCCGGCGCTGCGCGAAAAGATGCGCGAGCGTCTGAGCGCCGAACACGTCTGGCCGGCCGACCGCTTCTTTGAAGCCAAATGGCAGGAGCAGATCAGCCGCCACTACCGTTACAACAACTCCGAATATCATCTGGAGCCCAATCTCAAGAGCTCGCCTGGCGGGCTGCGCGATATCCAGATGATCGGCTGGGTGGCGAAACGCCACTTCGGCACCGAACAGTACGCCGATATCGTGGCCAACGGCTTCATGAACGATGCCGAACTGCGCATTCTGAGTCAGGGACAGGCGTTCTTGTGGCAGGTGCGTTACGCCCTGCACATGCTCACAGGCCGTGCCGAAGACCGCTTGCTGTTCGATCATCAGCGCACCATCGCCGAGCTGTTCGGCTTTCGAGACACGCCGGAGCGGCTGGCCGTCGAACAGTTCATGAAGCGCTACTACCGCCATGTCACGGCGCTTGCCGGGCTCAACGACATGCTGCTGCAGCACTTTGACGAAGTCATCCTGCGCGGCAAGGAGGCGCTCGAAACCGTTCAGCTCAACGAGCGCTTCGAGATGACCGGCGGCTATATTCAGGTCCGTTCACGCTCGCTGTTCCGCGAGCAGCCGGCAGCCATGCTGGAGCTTTTCCTGCTCATGGCCCGCCATCCTGACATTGAAGGCGTGCGCGCCGATACCATTCGCCTGATTCGCGATCATCGTCACCAGATCGACGACCACTACCGCGACGACCCGCTCCATCAGCGGCTGTTCATGGAGATCTTGCGCGCACCCGGTAACGTGCCGCGCCAGCTGCGGCGCATGAACCGCTACGGCATACTGGGCAAGTACCTGCCGGAGTTTGGCCGGGCGGTGGGGTTGATGCAGCACGACCTGTTTCATATCTACACCGTGGACGCCCACACTCTGCGGCTACTCAAGTTCCTCCACGGCTTTCGCAAGCCCGATGCCAAGGATGAGTTCCCGGTCGCCGCCGCGCTGATTCACCAGTTGCCCAAGCTGGACCTTCTGTGGATAGCCGGTCTTTTTCACGATATCGGCAAAGGCCGTGGCGGTGATCATTCGGAAATCGGCGCTCGGGACGTCGAGCAGTTCTGTCAGCGCCACCATGTTTCCACACACGATACGCGACTGGCCAGCTGGCTCGTCGAGCATCACCTGCTGATGTCGATGACCGCGCAGAAGCGGGATATCAGTGACCCCGACGTGATTCGCGACTTTGCCCTGGTGGTGCGCAACGAAGCGCGTCTTGATTACCTTTACGTGCTTACCGTGGCCGATATCAATGCCACCAACCCGACGCTCTGGAACGGCTGGCGGGCGTCGCTTTTACGCCAGCTCTACGCCGAGACCAAGCGCGCCTTGCGCCGCGGCCTAAAGAATCCGCCGGACCGCGACGACTGGGTGCGCGAAACCCGCAGCGAGGCGCGTTCGCTTCTGAGGAGTATCGGTATCGGCAGCGCCCAGATCGATCCTCTCTGGGAGTCGCTGGGGGAAGATTACTTTCTGCAGTACGCGCCCAGTGAAATCGTCTGGCAGACTCAGGGCATTCTGGCCCATGACGCCTCGCCGCTCCCCATGGTGCTGATCAGCGCGCCCACGCTAGACATGCCCGAAGGCGGCACGAAGGTCTTTATTCATACCCGCTCGGTAGATGACCTGTTCGCCGCCACCGCCGCGGCCATGGAGCAGCTGGGGCTTTCGATCCACGATGCGCGTATCGTCACCTCCCACAATAACTGGACGTTGAACACGTTCATCGTGCTCGATAGCCAAGGCCAGCCCATTCGGGACCCGGAACGCATCGAGGAGATGCGCCGCCACCTTGTCGAGGAGCTGGATGACCCGGACGACTACCCCGAGATCGTCACCCGGCATACCCCGCGGCAGCTGAAGCACTTCAAGGTTCCCACCGAAGTGCTGATCGAACAGGACCCGGCCAATGACCGCACCCTGCTGGAGCTGACCGCGCCTGACCGACCCGGCCTTCTGGCCCGCGTCGGGCGCATCTTCATGGAGCAGGATATCGCGCTCTCGACGGCCAAGATCGCTACCCTTGGCGAGCGCGTGGAAGACGTGTTCTTCATTACCACCAAGGCGGGGGAGCCGCTGACCGATCCCATGCGTCAGCAGCAGCTGCGCGAACGGCTGATCGAGGTACTTGGCGTGTGAGCCGCGCATGATGGGGGTCTTGCTGCTCTGGGTGCTGGCCTGCGCCTTTCAGGACCTGCGCCAGCGGCATATCAGCAACCGCCTGCTCTATCCGCTCATGCTGCTGGCGGCAGCCTGGTTGCCGGCAACCTCTCAAAGCCTTGCCGGCGCCTCCATCTCGAGCGCCCTGACAGGCGCAGCCCTGGCGCTGGCGCTGACCATACCAGGGCATATCAAAGGTGTGCTGGGTGGCGGCGATGTAAAACTGATGGCAGCTGTTGGCCTGTGCACAGGTGCCATGGCAACGCTGGTACTCACCGCCCTTGCTGCCTTGTGGCTGGTTGTCTGGGCATTGGCAATGGCGCGTTTACCCACCCGCGCGTGCGGGTGGCTACAACGCCATGCGCCAGGGCTTGTCATCCAGAGAGGCCAGTTTGCCTACGGGCCGTTCGTGTTTCTGGCGCTTGGCAGCCTCCAGCTGCTGGCGCTGCTTTACGGTGCTTGACCAGCGGCTTCGAAAGAGGGTCACTCCTGACCGAAACTGTCAGCATCCTCGCGCTTGAAAAAATCCGGAATCGGGTGGGTAAAGCTGTCCAGCCAACGCTGACTGGCACGCTCCTGCTCGGCGGCGGAGAGCCGCTGTTCATGGGGTGAGGCCTGGCTGCCCTCCCGCTGCACCTGCAACCAGGCATCGGCGCTGGTACTGCCCTTGCCGAGCATACGTGACTGGGCCGCTTCGCCTGGCTGCCCAGCCGGCTGGGCACACCCGGCCATGCCACCTGCCAGCAGGGCGCCTAGCGCCATCAGGCCAATCAAGCGATATTCCCTCATCAAACGCCTCCTTGTTCAGCATTGCTGTTGATGGGCGGGTAGGCTTGCTCGTCTTCTTGCTTGAGCCTGCGTGCCCGTGCGTCGGCGCGCTGGTACTGCAAGGCCGTGGCTCTGCCCTCGCGTAGCAGCACGTTGTACTCCTGCTGCTTGCCTTGATAGAGCAACAGCGTCAGCAGATTTTCCATCGGCAGCGCATCGTCATGGCTCAACTCGAGCGCGGTCATGAACTCGAACTGCGCCTTGTCGAGTTCCCGGTGCTGCAGATATACAAAGCCCAGGTCGTTACGAATCGTGAAGCTTGAGGGGTTGAGGCTTGCCGCCTTCTGCATATGCACACGCGCCTGGTCATAGCGGCCATTGACCGCCTCGATCTGGCCAAGCCCATGATAGGCCTCGGCCGCTACACAGCCATTCAGAAGCGATGTGTAAAGTGCGTAAGCGTCCGGGTGCTCCAGCCGGCGCAGTATCGTTGCCTTTTGCAGGCGTACGTCCGGCAGGTTTCCCGGCAACTGTTCCAGGTGGGCAAGCGCTGCATGCAGGCGCCCCTGGTCGGCCATATCCCTTGCCAGTTGAATGGCCAGCTGCTGCTCCTGCTCGAGCGGGGCGCACTGAGCGGCCTCGCGGGAGGTGTGGCTGCCCGGTGCGGCACAGCCAGCCAGGGCAAGCGTCATCCCCAGCAGCACGGTTCTTAGGGCATCGTTCATCATGGGCTCATCCCTGACAAGGCACCGAAAATGGCAATGAAGCCGGGGCCGGCGAGAATGATCAACAGGGCAGGAAAGAGAAAGGCCACCATGGTGGCCGACATCTTGGCAGAAAGCTTGGACACCTTCTCCTGCAGAGTGGTCATTCGCCGATCATCGAACAGCTGCTTGAGCGAGATCAACGATGCCACCGCCCCACCACCCTGGCGAATCAGCTGCTCGAGAATCACCACGCAGTCGGTTACTTGATCGATGTCCAGGCGCTCGGCCATGCTCGTCAACTCACTGGCCAGGTCCAGCCCCACATCCACACGGGTAAGCACCCGCTTGAACTCGACGGAAAGCTCCGGAAGGATGTACTGCCCCTCCTGGGTAAGTGCGCGCAACGCCTGCTCGACGGACATGCCCACTTCAAACAGCATGCGCAGCAGCGGCAGCATGGTGGAGACCTCCTCGGCAATTCTTTCACGCCGCTTGCCCACCGCCCGCCTGAGCCAGCGCTTGGGCAGCAGAAACCCTATCCCGAAGCAGGCCAGTGCGGCCAGAAACGACGGCTCGCCCCGCCAAAGCGCGCTGACCGCCATGGCCAGCACGGCGGCGATCAGCGGTACCCCCATCTGAATGGCGTAATAGCGGGCGCGCTGCTGAGGCGAGCGCCAGCCCAGCTGCTCCAGTAGCCTGGGCAGCTCGGCGTCTATTCTGCCGTCAAGCTGCTCCAGGCCCTCGAGCAGCGAGCGACGCCGGTTGGTTGCCAGCCCCACCCCACCCAGCGTGGAGATCCGCTGGCTGATGATGGCCGCGTTGCGCTGTTGTTGCAGCATCGTCCAGACCACCAGAGCGGCGGCGGCCAGCAGCAGAACGGCACTCATGATCAGTAGCCACATATCAGATACTCTTTTTAAATACTCTTTTTAAATACTCGTCTTTAAATGCTCTTCAACATCCGCCAGAGGATGAAACATCCGGTGAACTGCAGCACCAGGGAGATCATCAGCATCACCCTGCCCGCCGAGGAGGCCCACATGGTGAGCAGGAAATCGGGATTGCTCAACAGGATATAACCACCCAACCCCAGCGGAAGCCCGGCCAGCACCACGGCACTGATACGCGTCTCGCCGGTCATGGCGCGCAGCTGGCGGCTGGCCCGCTCGCGATCGCGAATCATCGCCATCAGGCTTTGGAGCATGTCCGAGGCGTTACCGCCATAGCGCTGGTTGATGCGCATGCCAAGCGCCAGGATATGAAACTCCTCGCGCCGATAGAGCGAGGCAAACTCCAGCACTGCCTCGGCCATGGGCATGCCAAGCTCGATATCCTTGCGCACCGGCGCCATGGCCCTGTTCAGCGGTTCTGGGCTGCGTTGCATGGCCAGCAGCATGGCATCGCCCACGGTGCGCCCGGACTTGATACTGCGCACCATGTGATCCAGCAGGCCAGGCATCTGTTCGATCATTCGGTCCAGGCGCTTCTGGGCACGCCACTGGCCGACCAGATAGACCAGCAGCGCCATACCCGCAAGCGCCAGCAGCGGCATGAACCAACTGACCTGCAAGAGCATCAGCAGCAGTATCGCGAAAAGCCCCGCGAGCAGTGCACTCAACCAGGCAGGCAGACGAATGCCCGCCTGGCGCAGCCATAGCGATAGTCCGCGCCGCTTGCGCACCCTTGGTTCGACCCGCACGCTGTCACGGTTCAGCCGCTCGTTGATACGCTCATCGACCGCCCGCCGCCGGCTGGCCTGAAGCATTATCCAGGCGGCCAGCAGGAAGGCCGCACTCATGCCGAACAAGGCGTAGGCGGTGGCGTTCACCCAAGGCCCTCCTGGCTTGCCTCGAACACGCCGGCAAGCTTTTCGTTGAACACCTGATGGTTCTGCTGGATAAAGGTGTTGCGCAGGCGGTCATGGCGAAACAGCACGTTGGTCAAGTACTCGCCCTGGCGCATTTCACCGATTTCGAGAATCTCGCTGATGCAACGCAGCCCCGACGGCAGGCGCACCAGTTGAACGATCACCTCAAGGGCCGAGGAGATGGATTGACGCATGGTCTTCTCCGGTACCGGCACGCCGGAGAGTCCGACCAGGGTTTCCATCCTCAACAGCGAATCGGCCGCGCTGTTGGCGTGAATAGAGGTCATCGAGCCTTCATGACCGGTGTTCATCGCCGAGAGTACATCGAGCACTTCGACGCCACGGGTTTCACCCAGGATGATGCGGTCCGGGCGCATGCGCAACGCGTTGCGCACCAGGCTGCGCGCGGTGACTTCACCATGCCCATCAGCATTGGGTGGGCGGGTTTCCAGGCGTACCACATGGCCGTGCTTGAGCTGCAGCTCGGCGGTATCCTCGATGGTGACCAGCCGCTCGCGATGGTCGATCATGCTGCTCAGCAGGTTGAGCATGGTGGTCTTGCCGGTACCGGTACCGCCGCTGATCACGATATTGCAGCGATGCTTCACCGCGTATTCCAGAAACGCGAGCATCGCCTCGCTGAGCGCGCCGGAGGCGACGAGATCGTGGCTTTGCAGCATATCCTTGCGAAACTTGCGTACCGAAAGGCAAGCCCCGTCCAGCGCAATCGGCGGGATGACCGCATTCACCCGGCTGCCGTCGGGCAGGCGGGCATCCACCATGGGCGAGGATTCGTCCAGTCGCCGCCCCAGCGGCGCGATAATGCGCTGGATCACCCGCTGCAGGTGCTGATCGTTGACGAAGTGCAGGTCGCTGACCGACAGCACGCCGCGGCGCTCGATAAAGATATGGTCGCTGCCGTTCACCAGGATCTCGGTCACGCTGGGATCATTCAGCAGTACTTCCAGGGGCCCGAACCCGGTGAGTTCATCCAGCATCTCCTCGGTCAGACGGTCTATCTCGTACCCCGAGATGGCCAGCTGCTGCTGGCGGGTGAATGTCTGGATATGCGAGGCGACAAAACGCTTGAGCTCCGGGCGGCTACCCTCGATCAGGTTGGTCGTTTCATCGCCCAGTTGATCGATCAGGTAGCGATGCAGCCGCTCTTTCAAGTGGCTGAGCTGAATGAGACCACCGCGCTCCATACGTCCCCCTTATCGAAACAGGCGTTTTAGCACACCAGGGCGTTTTTCAGCCGCCGGCCTGGGCAGCACATCACCGGCAAGCTGCTGCAAAGTGCGCGTCAGCTCATCCTTGGGCGCAAGCTTGTAAAGCGGCACGCCCTGGTTCAGGCTATTCAGGCGCTGGTGCGGCTGCCCCGCCAGCGTCGCTACCAGCGGTATACCGAACATCTCGGACAGTACCGAAGGCTCCGGCGCCAGCCGTGCCGTGTAACGGTCCACCAGCAACCCGACGTTATTCAAGGCAACCCCCTCGGAGCGCCAGCGCTGCAGGCAGTGAAGATTGCGCCGGCTACTCGGCACACTCTGATACAGGTACCACAACAGCTGATCGGCCGTGCTCACCAGCGCGCGAACGAAGCCACCGTCTGGCTGGCCGCAGGCGTTGACGATCACGCAGGCAAAATGCTGGCGCAGCACGCCCAGCAGCAAAATGGTATCGGCATAGGTGTAGGCTTCGGGGTAGCGGTCATCCTGCAGCAACGGCAGCACGTAAAGGCCGCTCTCATGCCGGCTGAAGGCGCTCTCGATTACCGCGGAGTCCAGCCGCTGGGCGGCACGCATGGCGTCTTCGAGCCCAAAGGAGCACTTGAGGCTCAGCAGGGCTTCAAGCTCACCGTGGCCGGGAGCTATATCGACCAGCAGCACCTGGGATTGGGTTCGGGCGAGTTCCAGCGCGACGTGGCCGGCGATCAGCGTGGTGTCCGACACCACATCGGTGCCATAGAGCACCACGAGCCGAGCGCGCTGTCCGCTGAATGCCGCGTTCATTACAGGCTGCTTGCGCCCGAGTCGGCGTATCAGACTCTGCACTTCGCTGCCGCGCTGCCCCACGGTCAGAAAATCCTTGGCACCGGCGCGCATTCCCCCCAGTACCAGCTCGCTATCCGTTCCATCACCGATGGCGACGACAACCGCATTAGGGCGAGATTCGCTAAGCCCTTCGATGAGGGAAAAGGCGCTGTCATACCCCTTGCGGTCAACGCACACAAAGACCGTACCTACCTGCATCTGGTCGATCAGTCCGATAATGGCTTCCAGCTTGCTGCCGACCGGCACGATCCGGCCCTGCTCTGACAGGGTGGATTCGAGCCAGGTGATGTCGGCATCCGAGCATCCGGTGACCAGAAACGTCTGCATGGCATCTCCTTAGCGCGAAAGCCCGGCGGTGCGGTCAAACGAGCCGTCTTCGAACAACAGCAGCTCATGCACGCTGGGGTCATAATTGCGCACCGCTTCGCCGGGCAGCGGGGGCAACAGGGCATCAGCCGCGAGAGGCTGCACCAGGTGTGGAGTCACGATCATCAGAAGCTCGCGCTCCTCTACCCGGGTCCGGCTGTTGCGAAAGAATGCTCCGATCACCGGCAGGCTGCCCAGCCCCGGCAACTGGTTGACCTGGGCACTGCGGTTGGTGCTGATCAGGCCACTGATGATGAAGCTCTCGCCGCTGGCCAGCGAAACGCTGGTATCCGAACGACGTACCGACAATGCCGGCACCGTGGTGCCCTCGATGGTAATACCGTTGACGAAGTCGAGCTCACTGACCTCCGGCGCCACCTTGAGCGTAATGCGCCGCTCATCGATCACCGTGGGCGTAAGCGTCAAGCGCACCCCGAACTCCTTGTACTCGATGGACACGCTATCACTGCCTGCGCTGGGCACCGGAATGGGAAACTCTCCCCCGGCCAGAAAGCTCGCGCTCTGGCCGCTGAGGGCGACCAGGCTTGGCCGCGCCAGGGTATAGGCGAAGCCGCTGCTTTCCAGCGCGCTGAGCGCGGCCAGCACCCGGCTGCTGCCACCGCCCACGACCAGGTTGAAACCGCTGCTGGAAAGCGGCACGTTGGCCCCTGGGGTCAGGCTTCCGATATTACCCACCCCGACCCCGCCTGGCCCCACGCCCGGAGAGGCAAACAGGTTGTTATTGGAGCTGCCAAACAGCGACACGCCGATCTCACGCAGGCGCGTACGGTTGACCTCGACAAACCGGATATCGGTCTGCACCTGGGCCGGCACGGCCGGGATGCTTTCGGGGAAGCTGCCAAGTGCCTGGCTGGCAGCGCCTGTGACCATCAGCGTGATGTCGGCTGGGCGCTGCGAGCAGGGGGTCCAGATGGTGACGTTGGTGGCCCCCTGCTCGACCGGCGAAATCAGAAACCCCCGCTCCGAGGTGAGCTGTACATCTGCCACCGCCGGATTGCCTACCGCCAGCCGCTCGATCTCTACCGGCAGCCGTATCTCCCGGTGCATGCCAGGTGTCAGCTCGAGCGCGGGAGGCAGGCGGCGAAGCTCGTCGCACACTGGCTGGGCGTGGGCCACGAGGGGCGCCATGACGCTGCTCAGCACTACCATGCCACCACCCAGCAGAAGCCCCCACCGTCGCGTCACTCGATTCATTCCGTTCCCCTGTTGTTGTGTCGTTAGTCGGGCATGGCG
Organism: Vreelandella aquamarina; assembly: GCF_020075495.1. Classification (GTDB taxonomy): domain Bacteria; phylum Pseudomonadota; class Gammaproteobacteria; order Pseudomonadales; family Halomonadaceae; genus Vreelandella; species Vreelandella aquamarina_A. The sequence continues at coordinate 80,927 of NZ_JABYQT010000003.1, read as the reverse complement.
CCTAAGGCGTTTCAAGACTGATGGTTGCCCCGCGGATCACGGGCACGCCGCCTGAAGAAGGCACCGCTGACGGCACGGTCGTCTGCTGATTCAGGTACTCGGGCACGGCCTGCCTGCGCGTGGCGCCGCCCTCCACGAGGCCGGGCTGAGGCCGCGTGGCCTGGCTCAGGGCAAATTTTTCGAACTGGAACAGCTGCTGGTTGAGTGCCTCGGTGGCAGCCTCCTCACGGTAGTAGCTTTCCAGGCGCTGTTCGGCAGCAGAGCGCAGTGCCAGGCGCAGGCTCCCCGCTTCGGCAGCCAGTGCAAAACGCGTCAGCAAGGCATCAGGTACGGCCAGGACAACCGTTTCAACCTGGCCCATCCCCGGCATCATGCTCAAGCTGCCTGAACGGCCCTCGGCCACCGCCGGCTCGCCGGAAAGCGTCAGGCCAAGCGCATCGCCCACGCTCAGAACGCGCAGGGCCGGAACGGCCACCTGCACGGTACGGTCGGTGTTGATGGCGTCTTCAGGCAGGTACAGCAGCACATCGACATAATCACCAGGGGCCAGATTTCCGGCCCCGCCCAAGGCATGCTCAAGCTGTACGGCCAGCGCTCGCTCATTGGGGCGAATCATCTGAGCCACGGGCCCGCCGGCAGTAAAGCTATGCTCGGTCAGAATGCTGCCCGCCGAAAGCGCGCGCCAGACGCGCCGCCCCACCAGCGCATCAGGGTCGCTGAAGCTGCCGGGCGGCATCAAACGCAATTGCTCCACCTGCAGGTCGTCGGGTTGCACGGTGTGATGGGCAGGCAGATCACGGGCAAGCACGACGACGGGCTGATGCAGCTCGATATCGTCACTTGCGTCGATCGGGGGCATCGCGACCGTCTCGGGCGTTTCGTCCACATCGAGTGGTGGCAAGGCTTCCTCAGGCTCTGTCATGTTCACGGGACTGGGGTCGCTCTTTCCAATGGAGATACCCAGATACCCCAGCACCAGCGCAGCAACCACCAGTACGCCTGCAAGGATCATCATCATTCGACTGTTCAAGACCACGTCCCCTTTCCTGTGGTGTCAAAACGTCTACCGGCGACGCCAGGAGCAAGGTTGCTTGCCAAGGCACCCACAGGGTGACAGCCATACCTAACCAGTTAACTTAAAAGCATTTAAGCAACCACTCTGCGTTCAGTAAAAACCATCTTTTCAACTATTACCATCATCAATAACGCCAACGCCCATACTTGATCTTTCGCATTAACCACGATCTTGACGGACACTAGACTCTTTGCAGAAAAGTCAGCTAAAAAACAATTCAATAATCTTCAATGGCTTATAAATCAAATTATGAATTATCAATAATCATTGTTAAAAAAATCCTAACTTGAACTAGGCAGCCTGGGATTTTGATTCTACTATCGAAATAAAGCGTCATCCAAGCCGAACAATAAGTTGGCAGACTCTTTACTTCTCAACTACGCAAGAGGATCAAACAATGAGAATATTTTTCTTGATTTACAGCTATTTAATAACTATCAACAAGGATACGAAAGGCGCCTCGGCGATCGAGTACGCCATCATTGCCGGGCTGATCGCGGTAGCCATCATCGTGGCAGTAACCGCGCTTGGCGGGGGCATTGGCGCCACGTTCCAACGGATAACTAACGCACTTTCCGGTGTCGGAGGAAGTGGAACTTGAGACATCGCCGCTTTTGACAAGAACACGTTAATGTCAATCAAGCCATTGAGGCATTAATCCCTAAACAGCCAATTCGCCACTAGCCATGTTTTATGGATAGCCATGATATTGCTCACGTCACAGCGGGGTGCGGCCAGCATCGAGTTTGCCTTGAGTTTTATCATTTTACTGATGCTGTTCTACGGCATGGCGGGCTTTACCATGCCGCTTCTGATGAGCGCCAGCTATCAGCAATTGGCTTCTGATACGTTACGCGCAGGGCTCGCCTGGCAGCACTACCAGCACGCCTCTGATCGTGATGTCGAGCGTTATGTGGCCGGTTTGATCGATGAGGCCTGGATGCCGCCGGCGTGGGCGACGCCCTGCGCCGACAGAACGCATTTCTTGACCATCGATTCGCAGACCGGCTTGTGGCAGGTGTGCCTTCGCCACCCTTCGCCCAGTACCATCTTGCCACCGATAAGACTTCTTGGCTGGGAGTTCCCGCCACTACCCGATCAGATCGTTGGCTCCGCCATACTGCATACCCGCGAAGTCGCGCCTTGATAGACCGCTACTCGCCGCATGAAAAAGGTAGGCCAGCATGCACGCTCGTACACACGGCTCGTTAGGCCTGGCCAGCCAGCGAGGTATCGTCAGCATCCTGGCCGCGTTTCTGCTGGTGCTGTTGATCAGCGTGCTGGCACTGGTGGTGGATACTGGCCGCCTTTACCTTGAGCAGCGCAAGCTGCAAAAAGTCGCGGACATGGCCGCACTCGACGCCATTTCCCGTCTGCCTCGTGGCACCTGCGCGACCAATCCTGCGCGGGCAGGACAGTTCGCGGCAGAGTCTGCCGCGCTCAACGGGTTCACTCCCGGAACGCATCAGACCCTTACCGTTCAGTGCGCCACCATTGCCAGCCAGAATGGCTTGCGCAACGTCACCGCCGCCTCCTCCGGCGCCGGTGTTCGTGTCGAGGTCAGCCATCAGGTACCCGCCAGTCTGGTCATTCGTGGTGGCTCGTTATTCAGCGACGCCTTCAGCGGCCATATCACTCTGCGCGCCCATGCCGCAGCCCAGCGTAATGCCCCGGTTGCGGCGTTTTCTGTCAAGACTCACCTGCTGAGCCTGGATAACACGCAGTTGATGGGATCCCTGCTGAGAAGTGCCGGAGTCGATACGACAAGGCTTGGCGTGCTGAACTCGAGTGGTGCGCTGACGACCTTCATCACTGCCGCGGAACTGCTGGCCGCCCTGGGTATCAACGTCAGCGTCGATGACGCAGGCAGGATTGCACCCGCCTCTATCGCGGCGGCCAGAGGGGTGCGCGTCAGTGACGTAGTGCGCGCCAGCGCGACGCTTGCAGGCAACAGCACCCTGGCCACGACGCTTTCTGGTCTTGCTACCCACCTTTCCGCCTCGACCCTGACCAGTATCGATCTTCTGGGCAGCACCGGCTTGTTCCAGCTGGAGGGCCCGGGGCGGCCCAGCACCCTTGCCGCCTTGCAGGCCGAGCTGGCCTTGGGCGAAATGCTGGGACTGGCGATTGTGGCAGGGTCAAGGAAAAAGAGCGTTTCTACACCGGGTATCAACCTGCTGGGCCTTGCTTCCGCCACCGGCGTCATCGATACGCCGACACTCGCCGCCGGCACCGTCGGCTCGGTCGCCCGCGCCGGCCAGACCCGGCTGCATCTGGATATCGACAGCCAGAAGATGGTCAGTCTCAACCCGCTCACCGGGCGTATCCACCTTCCCCTGACGATGGACCTTGCCAGCGCCACCGGCGAGCTCACCAGCATCCAGTGCAACACGCCCATACCTACGGTGGATATCGCGGTCTCCTCATCGCTTCTCGATGCCTGTCTTGGAGACATGTCCGCCTCGGCGCTTTGGGAAAATTCTCAAAGCTGCGCCGTCACGGCGACCGACAGTATCTTCGCCGCCCTCATGCGTACTCCTCCGACGACGCTGCTGGGCCCAGGTAAACGAGCCTTCGCCGGGCAGAAAAGTGGACCCCAGCCATTTGCCCGAATGGCCGCGGGTGAAAAGCGCTCTTACCAACCCCTGGCACTGCCAACCATCAGCAGCCTGCTGACAACGCTGCAGGATGGCATGTTCGGCATACTCAATAGCGCCACCTCCTCGGCAAACACCCAGATGCTGCGACAAGTGGCAAGGGATTATCTCGACGCCACGAGTGTCAGCAGCGGCCGGTACGACCCCGCCAGAGCGGCCAGTCTCGTATTGAACGGGGGAACCGGCAACAGTGGCAGGACCTACCCAAGACTTGCCTCTACCAACTGGACGGTGGCCAACTATAAATGCGCCAACCTGCTCTGCACCTCTCTTGCCAGTGCGCCGTTTTCCACCGCTTTTGTCGACCTTGCCAACAATGGCGGGCTTCTGGGCACCAGCCTGTTGCCGGTGGCGCGCAACGGCTATCAGGCCTGCGGCGGGCTGCTGCTCAATCTGCTTTTCTACAGCAGCTACAACAGCTGCGTGGAAGAGAACCTGATACTGATGCTGCAGCGCAAGCCCGGCGGGCTGGAAATTCCCTTCCCCGGCAGCGGCGCCGATTCAGGCGGACCGGCCAACTGCCAGGAGGTAATATGCCGGCTGGTGAGGATTCCGCTTAACAGCACGATGAGAGCCCTTGGCACGCTGATCACCAGCGACCTGGGCCTTGATCTTGGGCGCATCGATGTACGCGTCGAGTCCATCACCTGTGGCGATGTCACCTTTGTTCAGTAAGCGCCACCAGCAGGGGGCGGTGGCGATAGAGTTCGCGGCCATCTTTCTGCTGTTCTTTACCCTGGTGTACGGCATCATCGCCTTCAGCCTTCCCGCCGTTGTGCGCCTGGCGTTTCAACACTACTCCACCGAAGCGGCCCGGGCGGCGGTCAAGGTCGACCCCAGCGTGGAGAGCGGACGCTTTGCCCAGCTGGTCAGCCAGCAGGTAACCCGCGAAATCACCTCGAGCTGGCTGCCGGCGGCGTGGCGCGATAGCTGCCCCGCCCCTAATGACGGCACGACCTGGGCGGCGCTCCCTTCCCATGCCGGCCAGCCCTCCTACGGCTACTGGCAAGTCGAAGTTAATGCTCGCCCCGGTCGCACGCCCCGTTACCGTCTGTATGTGTGCCTGCAGACCCGGGGCTCCATCGTGCCGCAGATCCGGCTTGGCGATATCGAGCTGCCGACGCTGCCTCGCGACACTACGGGTCGGCCAGTCATACGCGGCTACACCCTCACCACGTTTTGAAGCGGTTGCTTTCACAGGTTTGAGCAGACCCGTGCGGTTGCTATAATCGGCGCTTTACGCCTGCCGTTCTGAACACGCTTTGCAGGGCACGCTATCCAAAATGCGCTCAACGGACACACTATGAATCCTGATCTCGCCGCCCTTCACCCCTATCCGTTCGAGAAGCTGGCCGCCCTCAAGGCTGAACTGACTCCTCCGGCGGGCCTTGAGCATATTCCGCTGACCATTGGCGAGCCCCAGCACGCTCCCTACCCCGCGGCGCTAAAAGCCCTGACGGCCCATCAGCAGGAGATGGCCCGTTACCCGGCCACCAACGGCCTGCCCGCCCTGCGCGACACCCTGGCCCAGTGGGCTACCCGGCGCTTCAACCTGGCGGGCCTTGATGCCGAACGCCAGGTGCTGCCGGTGAACGGCACACGCGAGGCCATTTTCGCATTCGTGCAGGCCGCGCTCGACCGTACTCGCCCCGCCAAGGTTGCCGTGCCCAACCCGTTCTACCAGATCTACGAAGGCGCTACGCTGCTGGCCGGTGGTGAGCCTCTGTACCTTGACTGCGCTGCCGAAAACGGCTTTCGCCCGGACTTTTCCACGCTCAGCCCGTCCATCTGGCGCGATGTACAGATCGTGTTCATCTGCTCACCGGGCAACCCGACCGGTGCGGTGACACCAGTGGACGAGTTCAAGCAGCTGATTGCCCTGGCCGACGAGCACGACTTCATCATTGCCTCGGATGAGTGCTATTCGGAGCTCTATCTGGATGAGAGTGCGCCGCCGCCCGGGCTCTTGCAGGCTTGCGCCGAGCTTGGCCGTGACGACTACCGCCGCTGCGTGGTGTTTCACTCGCTCTCCAAACGGTCTAACCTGCCGGGGCTGCGCTCGGGCTTCGTGGCCGGCGATGCGGATATCCTGGCGCCGTTCAAGCGCTATCGCACCTACCACGGCTGCGCCATGTCGCTGCCGGTACAGCATGCCTCCATCGCCGCCTGGCAGGATGAAGACCACGTGCGCGCCAACCGCGACGCCTACCGCGAAAAGTTCAGCGCGGTAACGAAGGAGCTGGCGCCGGTAATGGACTTTCCCGTGCCCGAGGCGAGTTTCTACCTGTGGCCTGCGGTGCCCGACGGCGACGACATTGCCTTTGCCCAGCGGCTTTATACCGAGCAGCACGTAAGCGTACTACCAGGCAGCCTGATGGGCCGGGCCGACGCTCAGGGCACCAACCCGGGCACAGGACGATTGCGTCTCGCGCTGGTGGCCGAACTGGCGCCAACGCTCGAGGCGGCCCGGCGTATCCGGCAACTGATCGAACACGGCTGACCGAAACGGACGACTCCATGCACTTGAGCCATGCCGCTGACGGCACACAAAGCGAGTGAGGTTATATGTTCACGCTGTACATCATCGACACCTGCGATACGTGCCGCAAGGCGCGTAAGGCGCTGGAAGAGAATGCCATTCCCTTCAAGACCCACGACCTGCGCAAGGATGGCCTGTCAGCCACCCTGCTTGAGCATATTCTGGAGCGCGTACCGCTGGTGGAGGCCATCAACAAGCGCAGCAAGACCTGGCGCGATCTTTCCCAGCAAGAGAAGGATGGTCTGGATGCGAACTCAGCTCGTCGGCTGCTCATCGAGCACCCGACGCTGCTCAAGCGTCCGCTTCTGGACATGGGGGGCAACGCCATCAAGGTGGGCTACCGCGACGGCGATTACGATAACCTGAGCGCCTGATCGGGCGCTTTTACCTGTTTGACTGCCATACACGGCTGGGCACTGTTGATGCACCGGCTGACAGCGCCATTAACCATAGGATGAGATGTTATGCTGAGCTTTGCGCTTGGAATCGGCACGCAGAATACCCAGGGCGACTGGCTGGAAATCTACTACCCGTCCCCCCTTTACAATCCCCAGGAGAGCCTGGTGAGCGCCGCTCGCGATGCGCTTGGCGCGCCTGCAGGCAATGCCGCGGTAAGCTTTTTGCCGGAAGACTGCACTCGCCTTGCCAAGGCGCTGGAAGCCGCCGGCCACGGCGAGCAGGCCGAACTTGCCGAATCGCTGGCAGAAAGCCAGCGTCCGCTGGTCGCCATGTTCCTGGAAAGCGACGAAGCGCCGCAGACCGCGCCCGAGGTCTACCTCAAGCTGCACCTGCTCTCGCATCGTCTGGTCAAGCCCCACGGCGTCGATCTGACCGGCATGTTCGGCCTGCTGCGCAACGTTGCCTGGACCAGCGAAGGCGCCATCGATATCGAGGAGCTGCCCGCACGTCGCCTGAAAGCGCGTCTGGCAGGTCGCACGCTGTCCGTCGACTGCGTGGATAAATTCCCCAAGATGACCGACTACGTCGTACCGACCGGAGTGCGCATCGGCGATACCGCGCGGGTACGCCTTGGCGCGCACCTGGGCGAAGGCACCACGGTGATGCACGAAGGTTTCGTCAACTTCAACGCCGGCACCGAAGGCCCCGGCATGATCGAAGGGCGTATTTCGGCAGGCGTCATGGTCGGCAAGGGGTCGGACCTGGGCGGCGGCTGCTCGACCATGGGCACGCTCTCGGGCGGTGGCAATATCGTGATCAAGGTGGGCGAAGGCTGCCTGATCGGCGCCAATGCGGGTATCGGCATTCCGCTGGGCGACCGCTGCACGGTCGAAGCAGGACTCTACGTCACGGCGGGTACCAAGGTGACCCTGCTGGATGACAAGGGCGATGAGGTCAAGACGCTGGCGGCACGCGACCTGGCGGGGCAGGACGACCTGCTGCTGCGTCGCAATTCGCAAAATGGACGCATCGAGTGCCTGACCAATAAAAGCGCCATTGCGCTGAACGAGGCGCTGCATGCCCATAACTGAGCCTGACACGCTGTCGCCTACGCTGCAGCTTGCCTTTGCGCTTTTAAGCCGCCCATCCGTCACGCCGGACGATGAAGGCTGCCAGGACGTCATGATCGAGCGCTTGCGTGCGCTCGGTTTTCATATCGAGCGTATGCCGTTTGGCGATATCAAGAACGTCTGGGCGGTGCGCGGCCATCATGGCCCGGTCATCGCGTTTGCCGGGCATACCGACGTCGTACCCAGCGGCCCTCCGGCGGGCTGGGAGTTTCCGCCGTTTTCACCCTGCATCGACGATCACGGCATGCTCTGCGGACGCGGCGCGGCGGACATGAAGGGCAGCCTGGCGGCCATGGTCACCGCCGTCGAGCGCTTTGTTGCCCGCTACCCGGACCACGACGGCCGCATCGCCTTTCTGATCACCTCCGACGAAGAAGGCCCGGCGGTGGACGGCACCCGGGCGGTGGTCGAACAGCTTCGCGAGCGCAATGAGCGCCTGGATTACTGCATCGTGGGCGAGCCCTCTTCTACCGAGCGGCTGGGTGACGTGATCAAGAACGGCCGGCGCGGATCGCTGGGCGGGGTGCTGCATGTTCGCGGTGTTCAGGGTCACGTGGCCTATCCGCACCTGGCGCGCAACCCCATCCATCAGGCGATGCCGGCGCTGGACGCACTGGTCAACGAGCACTGGGATGCAGGCAACGACTTCTTCCCGGCGACCAGTTTCCAGATCTCCAATCTACGCGCCGGCACCGGGGCCACCAACGTGATTCCTGGTGACGTGGAGGTGGTCTTCAACTTCCGCTTCTCGACCGAAGTGACCCACGAACAGCTCAAGGCACGCACGGAAGCCATTCTGACCCAGCATGGCCTCGAGTATCAGCTGGACTGGACGCTGAACGGCGAGCCGTTCTTGACCGCTGAAGGCGCGCTCGTGGAAGCGGCCATACGCGGCGTGGAGGCAGTGACCGGCAAGCGCCCGGCGCTTTCCACCAGCGGCGGCACTTCTGATGGACGCTTCATTGCCACCCTGGGCGCTCAGGTGGTGGAGCTGGGGCCGCTCAACGACACCATACACAAGGTGAACGAGCGCGTGCGCGCCAGCGACCTGGATGATCTGAGCCGCATCTACGAGGCAACGCTTCAGGCACTGCTGACAACCGACGAGGTATGCCTATGATGGATCGCTATCCGGATATTGAAGTGTATGTGGCAAGCGTTTCACACGAGGCGCTCAACGTCTGGCTTGCCGAGGCACTGCTGGCGCCGCCGCTCACTCCGGCGGGCAAGGGCAAGTGGAAGACCCGCGGCACGCACCAGGGCGAGGACGTCCCGGTACTGCTGGTGGAAAACGCCGCCGACGGCTTTTCAAGCCTCTGGTTCGATAGCCCCGAGACCCCCTGGATGACCGACCAGGAGTGCGCCCAGCATGCCGCCGCTGCCCTGCAGACGGAGATCCGCTGCTCGCTTGGTGGTTGGCACCCCGGAGCGGACCCTGATCGTTTCTGGCAGGTACTGCCGGATGGCCGTGAAGGCGCTATCGAGTGGCCGGATTCGGGCCGCTGATGGACTGAACGCAATCGACCCCGCCGGGGCGGGGTCGATTGGTGTTACGCCAGAGACGCGTTTGGACGTAGCGATTTCTACTCGATGATACTGACGTCATCCGCCTGCAGACCACGGTCGTTCTTGATGACGTGGTAACGCACGATCTGCCCTTCTGCCAGCATGCGCGGGCCACGGCCGCGAATAGCGCGAAAGTGAACGAACACGTCTTCGCCGTTATCGCGGGTGATGAAGCCGTAACCCTTGTTGGTGTTGAACCACTTCACTTCACCCTCTTCCCGACCGTCGTTGGGATCGATGATGTCTTCCTCTTCATCGTCCAGTTCATCGACCGGCTGAGGACGAGGCGCTGCCTTGGCACGAGCAGTATCTGAACGCTCGACGCCGGCCGTGACGACCATTGGCGGCGCCAATGCAGCAGAGGCCAATGTACCGATACACAAAACGATAAAGCTTCCCAAGGCGACGGCGATATAGATGCCGCTGACACCACTGATGGCCAGTTCAGCCTGCCACAGTTCCGCCAGGGGGGCGTTGGTTAAATGAACAATCCCCGCCAGCAGAAGCGGCGTGGGGGCGGCTAGCAATACACTGATCAATAAACAGCGAAACACAACTTTTGGATTCATAGATGATAAAAGCTCTCTTGTTGTATGGGTAACAGACGAAGGACAATACCCGAACCGCCAGGCCCATTCCCGACAGTACCGGACATACTACACAAGGTTGCCATGTTACCATGACACAAGACTTTTCTCCTGCCGAGCTGACGCAACACCTTGAAGCGCTGGAAAGCCGCCTCGCCTACCAGGAGCACTGGCTGGATACCCTTGATCAGGCGGTGGTCCAGCAGGAACGCCGGCTTGAAAAACTCGAGCAGCTAAGCGCCTTGATGCGCGAACGCCTGCGCGAGCAGCACCAGGCCCTGCAGGATAACGCAAGTCAGGGCGCAGGCCGTCCGGAAGACGACGTGCCCCCTCACTATTAGAACAGACGGCTTCAACGTCAAGTATTAGCCAAGGGCACTTGCCGGGTCGTGGCACTCAAGGCCAAAGGCCCTTGCCACTGCCGGGTAGGTGATTTTTCCTGCATGCACATTGAGCCCCGGCAGAAAGTGGCGATCATCCCCCAGCGCCTGTTGCCAGCCCTTGCCGGCAAGAGCCAGCACAAAGGGCAGCGTGGCGTTGGTCAGCCCAAGCGTCGAAGTGCGCGCCACCCCACCCGGCATGTTGGCTACGCAGTAGTGCACAATGCCATCCACCATGTAAGTAGGCTCAGCGTGGGTGGTGGGCCGGCTGGTTTCAAAGCAGCCGCCCTGGTCGATGGCCACGTCTACCAGCACGCTGCCAGGCTTCATGTCGGCCAGCATGGCGCGAGTGATCAGCTTGGGCGCGGCGGCGCCGGGAATCAGCACCGCGCCAATGATCACATCGGACTCGCGCACGGCGTGATCCAGCGCATCTGCCGTGGAGTAGACGGTCTTGATACGCCCCTGGTAGCGGTCATCCAGCACGCCCAGGCGCGCCAGCGACTTGTCCAGAATGGTCACCTCGGCGCCCAACCCCAGCGCCATGCGCGCAGCGTTCTCGCCTACCACGCCGCCGCCAATCACGGTGACCTTGCCAGGCGACACGCCTGGCACCCCCGGCAGCAGTACACCAGAGCCGCCTTGGGCCTTCTCCAGGCTATGCGCTCCCGCCTGCACCGCCATACGTCCAGCCACGGTGCTCATGGGCGCCAGCAGCGGCAGTCCGCCCTGGGCATCGGTGATGGTTTCATAAGCAATACAGGTCGCTCCGCTCTCCATCAACCCACGCGTCAATGTCTCTTCAGCCGCTAGGTGCAGGTAGGTAAACAGCGTATGCTGCGGCGTTAGCCGGGCAACCTCTTCCGGCTGGGGTTCCTTTACCTTCAGAATCAGCTCGGCACCTTGCCATAGCGCGTCGATATCGCCTTCGATCCGCGCGCCGGCCGCTTCGAAATCGGCGTCGTTGAAGCCTGCGCCCTCACCCGCCCCGGCCTGTACGGTCACCGCATGGCCCTGGCCGACAAGTTCGCGTGCCCCGGTGGGGGTCAGCGCCACACGGTACTCGTGGTTCTTGATTTCCTTGGGAACGCCTATCTGCATAGTGATCTCTCCTGAGCCAGCATATAAGTTCATCTAGCATTACAGCACAGCGAGAGAGCACCGCTGAGGCATAACCTTAAAACAGAAAAAACGCCTATAAAGGCGTTTTCATACAGCGTTATTTATCGCATTGGCGAACCTTAACAGACTTTTAGCTTGTCTCTTTCACCAGTACTGCTCCGTAGATTTTCTGATACTCATCGGGCAGGCGCTTGGGCCGCCCGCTGGAAAGCGCGATGCAGGCAAACCGGGTGCGCGCGTTCAGCAGGGTCTTGCCATCCTCGCGCCGCTTCAATTGAAAGCGCCGCGTCAGGGTGAAGCGACCATCACATCCAACGATCCAGGTGGCAAGCGCCAGTTCGTCACCGGCAAAGGCCGGGGCCAGGTAGTCTAGCTCATGACGGTGCACCGCCATGGCGCGATCCAGCTCGCGGTAGCGCTCGATACAGAGCCCCAGCGCTTCAGAGTGGGCCCAGCTGATCTGCTCTACCCAGCGCAGATACTCGCTGTTGTTCACGTGCCCGTAGGCATCGATCGAGGCACGCTCGACGTGAATATCGATCACGTAGGGATCTGGCAGTACCCACTCCATGAGGCTCTCCTTTATCGTGCGCTCGTCCAGGCTCACGCTGACTTGGGCTACTTAATCGCGAAACACCCGAACGCCCAGCGCTTTCAGGTACGCGGTTTCCGGGATCGCCGGGTGTACCGGATGGTCCGGCCCCTGATGGCCCTGGAAGATCACCTGGCCGTGGCGGTCCTGGTGGCGCACCGCGCCGCGTACGACATCCACCAGGCGGTCGGCTGCCAGATGCATGGAGCAGGACGCCGAGAGCAGCAGGCCATCGCGGCCCAGCAGGCGCATGGCTTCACGGTTCAGGCGTGCATAGGCACGCTCGCCGTTGGGAATATCCTTGCGCTTCTTGATGAACGCCGGCGGATCCAGGATCACCACGTCGAACTGCTCACCGTCGGCCTTCAAGGCGGCCAGCGCCTCGAAGGCGTCGCCTTCGCCAATCGCCACCTGTTCGGCCACGCCATTGAGCTCGGCGTTGCGGGCGACCCGCTCCAGCGCCGGGCCGGAGGCATCGATGCACAGCACCTCTGAGGCGCCGCTGGTCGCGGCCTGCACGCCCCAGCCACCCACGTAGCTGAACACGTCCAGCACGCGCTTGCCGGCGACCTGACTGTTCAGCCATGCCCGGTTTTCACGGTGATCGAAGAACCAGCCGGTCTTCTGGCCATCGAGTACCGGCACCACGAAGCGAGTACCGTTCTCTTCGATCACGACGTCATCAGGCAGTGTGCCCTTGACCACGTCGACGTGGGCCTCGAGGCCTTCCTGGCGGCGCCCGCCGGTGTCGTTACGGAAGACGATTACCTCGGGCTTGATGACCTTTTCGAGCGCATCGACGATTTCATCAGCCAGGGCCTGCATGCCGGCAGTGTTGAGCTGCACGACCAGCACATCGCCAAACCGGTCGATGACCAGGCCCGGCAGTAGATCGCCCTCGCCGTGAATCAGACGATAGAACGGCTTGGCATAGAGACGCTCACGCAGGGCCAGCGCCTGGTTGAAGCGGTGGACGAACAGCGAACGGTCAAGGCGCATTTCCGGGTCGCGGGACATCACGCGTCCGGCAATCAGCGAATGCGGGTTGATGTAAGCCACGCCCAGGGTTTTACCGTTGGACGCTTCCACCAGCGCAGCCTCGCCGGCGGTAAAGTTCTTGAGCGGCGTCTCCTTGATATCCACTTCGTTGGAGTAGATCCACAGATGGCCGGCCTTCAGGCGGCGATCAGCATTTTTATTCAAGCGCAGGCGTTGGGTCACAACAGTCTCCAAAAGCGTAGACAACAAGATAGAGAGGGCGGCCAGCGCTCATCGCTGGCAGACAGGGCAAAACACGCTGGCCCGCTGGCCAAGCGTAATACGCTGAAGCTCTGCTCCACAGCGTAGACAGGGTTCGCCCTGGCGCCCGTAGACATTCAGCCGCTGGGCAAAATAACCCGGCTCGCCCTGGCCGCTGACAAAATCGCGCAGGGTGGTGCCGCCCTGGGTAATCGCCGCCGCCAGTACTTCCTTGACGGCGGCGGCAAGCGCCTCATAGCGCGCCAGGGAGATACGCCCGGCCGCGCGGCGCGGGTCGATCCCCGCCATGAACAGCGCCTCCGACGCGTAGATATTGCCCGCCCCGACGACCACGCGGTTATCCATCAAAAAGGGCTTGACCGCCATGCGCTTGTTGCGGGAAAGCGTATACAGCCAGCGGCCGTCGAACGCATCATCCAGAGGCTCCGGCCCCAGGTGCACCAGACGGCGGTCTGCCGTGCCGTCGCCCAGTTGCCAGTCGACGAAGCCAAAGCGCCGCGGGTCATGATAGCGCAGCACGTGTCCATTGGCGGTTACCACGTCAATATGGTCGTGCTTCCTGGGCATATCGCCCACCTGAGCGATCCGCAGGCTGCCCGACATGCCCAGGTGCCACAGGAGCGTGGCGTCCTCGCCTGCCTGGTGCACCGGTATCTGAAGATACTTGGCGCGCCGGGTCAGGGTACCGATGCGCGCGCCGATCAAGCGCTCGGCCAGATCATCAGGCACGGGAATACGCAGCCGCGGCTGGCGAACCAGCACCTCGGTGATCTCCTGGTCTTCAAGGTAGGGGGCGACGCCACGCTTGGTGGTTTCGACTTCGGGCAGTTCGGGCATGAAGGGGACCTGGTAACGATATCAGTACGCGCAGGATGGGCAGGCACGCCAAGCTCTTAAAAAAGGTACTTAAAAAAATGCCCTTACGCAAAGCCCATACATGCAAAAACCCGGCGAGAGGCCGGGTTTTCAACAGGCGCTCGCCTGCGGTGAAAGCCGATCATCGCTTGCGCGATTACTTGATCTTGGCTTCCTTGTAGATAACGTGCTTGCGGACCACCGGGTCGTATTTCTTGAATTCGAACTTGTCCGGGGTATTCCGCTTGTTTTTATCCGTGGTGTAGAAGTGGCCTGTACCGGCACTGGACACCAGCTTGATCTTATCGCGCATGGTTTAACTCTCCCAATAATGCTGTCTTAGATGGCGTCGCCGCGCTTACGGATATCAGCCAGAACCGTCTCGATACCTTTCTTGTCAATGATACGCATGCCCTTGGAGGAGACGCGCAGCTTGACGAAGCGGTTTTCGGATTCAACCCAGAAACGATGGGTGTGCAGGTTCGGCAAGAAACGACGACGTGTCTTACGCTGGGAGTGTGAAACGTTGTTACCAGTTACCGGACGCTTGCCGGTAACCTGACATACTTTGGACATGAGAGCCTCCAACCGCTTGGCCAGGGTATAAGCCTGAGTGTTCAAAACTGTCGGGCAAACCGGAAGAGAGGGAGTCGACGCCGTTAACCGCCTAGCTGTGCCCAAATCCGTTATTCAACCCAAGTTTAAAGGTGGCACTTTATACCAGAGCACCCGACCATCGACAAGCAAAACCGCCCAAAAAGGCTAAAAAAAGCCGTTTTGAAGGCATTTCATCTGTAAAGCCAGCGCGATACGCCTGCTTTTCATCCACTGCTCATAGCCAGCCGCGCTCGGCAAAAGAGACCACGTCTCCATCCCCCACCACGAAATGATCCAGAACGCGCACCTCAAAAAGGCCGAGGGCATCTTTCAAGCGGTCGGTAATACGACGATCGGCATCGCTAGGCTCAGCCACGCCGGAGGGGTGGTTATGGGCCAGGATAACGGCGCCGGCGCTAAGTTCCAATGCGCGCTTGGCAACTTCGCGGGGGTAAACGGATGCGCTGTCTAGGGTACCGCGAAACAGGGATTCATAGCGAATGATTCGATGCTGTGTGTCCAAAAAAATTACCGCGAACTCCTCATGTCCCAAGTGGCGCAGCTGGGAACTCAGGTAGTGGCGCACCAGCTCCGGCGAGGTCAGCGCATTGCCACGAGCCAGCTGGCTCGCCAGATGACGCCTGGAGATTTCAAGCGTGGCCTGAAGCTGCGCGAACTTGGCACTGCCAAGCCCGCGGGCGGCGCAAAAGCTCGCCTGGTCGGCTTCGAGCAGCGGACGCAGGCCGCCAAAGGTGCTCAGCAGGTCACGCGCCAGGTCGACCGCCGAGCGCCCCTGCACGCCCACGCGCAGAAAAATCGCCAGCAGTTCGGCATCCGACAGGGCCTGCGCACCCATGGTCAGAAGCTTTTCTCGTGGCCGCTCACCCTCCGGCCAGTGATTGATCCCCATCTACCCTCCTCGCTGCATGAAAGCCCTTGAAGCTCAGTAAACCTAGCTTAACCGTTATGGGCTTCAACATGCCAAACTGGCAAAACGGATGGTATGGTAGGCCTTTCAAAGAACGCTCATGTGGACTTGCTGCCATGGTTTCTGACACTCCCTCGATATCGACGCTTGCCGGCAAGCGCATCCTTCTGGGCGTAAGCGCCGGTATTGCCGCGTACAAGAGCGCACTGATCGTGCGCCTGCTCAAGCAAGCCGGCTGCGAGGTCCGCGTGGTGATGACCGATGGCGCCCAGGCGTTCATTACGCCGTTGACGCTTCAGGCACTTTCCGGGGAAGCCGTGCGCACCTCGCTTCTCGACCCGGAAGCCGAAGCCGGCATGGGCCACATCGAGCTTGCCCGCTGGGCGGACCTGGTGCTGATTGCGCCCGCCACCGCCGACCTGATCGCCCGGCTGGTCAACGGCATGGCGGATGACCTGCTCACCACGCTGTGCCTGGCCTGCGAAGCGCCCAAGCTGATTGCGCCGGCGATGAACCAGGCCATGTGGCGCCACCCGGCCTCCCAGCGCAACGCCCAGCAGCTGGCGCTGGATGGCTGGCAACTGATCGGCCCGGCCTCCGGGGACCAGGCCTGTGGCGATGTCGGCCCCGGGCGCATGAGCGAGCCCGATGCCATCTTCGAAGCGGTGGCCGCCCATTTTGCCGGTACGTTTACGCCCGGCCATGGCCCCCACGTAGTGATTACCGCAGGCCCTACCCGTGAGCCGCTGGACCCGGTGCGCTATCTCTCCAACCACAGCTCGGGAAAGATGGGCTATGCCCTGGCCGCCGCGGCCGTGGCTCAGGGCGCCCGGGTAACGCTGATCAGTGGACCGGTAGCGCTGCCCACGCCCCTGGGCGTGACGCGTATCGATGTTGAATCCGCCGCCCAGATGCATGCCGAGGCCCTGCGCCTGGCGCCGCAGGCGGCACTGTTCATCGGCTGTGCCGCGGTCGCCGATTACCGCTCGGCGTCTCCTGCAGAACACAAGCTTAAAAAACAGGATGATAGCGACACCCTGACGCTCACATTGATCAAGAATCCGGATATCATAGCCGAGGTCGCGGCGCTGCCCGCGGGTAGCCGCCCGCGGGTAGTCGGATTTGCCGCCGAGACCCGACAGGTCGAGCGCTACGCCGCTGACAAGCTCGACCGCAAGGGCCTGGACATGATCGTCGCCAACGATGTCTCTCGAGCTGGCCTTGGCTTTGGCAGCGACGAAAACGCGGCGCTGCTGCTGTGGCGTACCGCCGCGGGCATCGAACAGCGCAGCGAGCCCCCTCAGCCGAAAACCCAGCTGGCCCAGGGCATCATTCGCCAGGCGCTGACGCTGCTCTCCGTTTAACCTTTTGATGAACACCTCTTCAACGCTGGAGCCCTTCATGACCACCCGCCCCCGCCTGCAGTGCAAAGTGCTCGATGAGCGCCTGCGCGATTACATGCCGCACTACGCCACCGAGGGCTCCGCCGGCATGGACCTGCGCGCCCTGCTCGATGAACCCCTGACGCTGTCGCCCGGCGACTGCCAACTCGTACGCACGGGGCTTGCCATCCACATTGAGGACCCCGGGCTTGCGGGCATGATCCTGCCGCGCTCGGGCCTGGGCCACAAGCATGGCATCGTGCTGGGCAACCTGGTCGGCCTGATCGACTCGGACTACCAGGGCGAGCTGATGATATCGGTCTGGAACCGTGGGCAGGATGCCTTCACGCTCTCGCCCTTCGAGCGCCTGGCGCAGTATGTACTCGTGCCCGTGGTGCAGGCAGAACTCGACATCGTTGACGCCTTTACCGACTCCACCCGGGGAAGCGGCGGCTTTGGCAGTACCGGCCGCCAGTAGCCAGGTATCATTACGCCACGTTTGACAGGACACAGCCCATGGACGTACCTGCTTCGATTTTTCGTGCCTACGATATCCGCGGCATCGTGGACAAGACGCTGAGCGAATCCACCGCCGAATGGATCGGCCGCGCCATCGGCGCCGAGGCCGCGGCCCGCGGCGAACAGAGCGTGATTGTCGCCCGCGACGGCCGCCTCTCGGGACCCTCCCTGCAGGCGGCGCTCATCCGTGGCTTGACCGCCGCCGGGCGCGACGTTATCGACATCGGCATGGTACCCACCCCGGTGCTCTACTTCGCCACCCATACACTGCCCGAGAGCCGTTCGGGCGTGGTAGTCACCGGTAGCCACAACCCGCCGGACTACAACGGCTTCAAGATCGTGCTGGCCGGCGAGACGCTGTCCGGCGAGGCGATCAGAGCACTCCTTACGCGTATCGAATCAAACGACTTGACCAGCGGTCAGGGCAGCGTGCGCACGCTGGACATCCGCGAGGCCTACCTTGCCCGCATCCTGAATGACGTTCACGTCAAGCGCCCCTTGAAGGCGGTGGTGGACTGCGGCAACGGTGTAACAGGCGAGCTTGGCCCGCAGCTGATCGAACAGCTGGGTGTCACCACCACCGCCCTGTTTGCCGAGATCGACGGCCGCTTTCCCAATCACCACCCGGACCCCGGAAAACCCGAAAACCTCAAGGACCTGATCGACAAGGTGCAGGCAACCGGCGCCGATATCGGGCTTGCCTTTGACGGCGACGGCGACCGCGTAGGCGTTGTCACGCCGCGCGGGCGGATGATCTACCCTGACCATCTGCTGATGGCGTTTGCCACGGACATGCTCTCGCGCACCCCGGGCGCCCGGGTGATCTTTGATATCAAGTGCACCGGCAACCTGGCCCGGGTCATTGCAGACGCCGGCGGTGAACCTGAAATGTGGCGCACCGGCCATTCGCTCATCAAGGCGCGTATGCAGGCGACCAATGCACAGCTTGCCGGGGAGATGAGCGGACATATTTTCTTCAAGGAGCGCTGGTACGGTTTTGATGACGGCCTTTATGCCGCCGCACGTCTGTTGGAAATATTGGCGCTTTACAATGAAGATGCCGATGCGTTTTTCGACCGCTTCCCCCAGGACCCCAGCACGCCGGAAATCAATATCCCGGTCAGCGACGAGGAGAAGTTTGGCCTCATTGAAGCGCTTGCCCGCGAGGGCGACTTCGGCGAAGGTATCAAGACCACCCTGGATGGCATCCGGGTCGATTACCCCGACGGCTGGGGTTTGTGCCGGGCGTCCAACACCACCCCGGCCCTGGTGCTCCGGTTTGAAGGCAAGAACATCGACGCCCTCACGCGTATAAGGGAGCGCTTTGCCACCGCGCTGGCACGCGTGGCGCCATCGCTTGCGATTCCCGCAACGCCGATCCAGGCGCCAGCCACGCGACGATAACAAGCGCCGTTCGCCGCGCGCCCTCCGGGTAAAAAGAAAACACAAGCAAGGGACAACATCATGAATTCAGCCAGTCGCGACCCCAAGGTCGTTGTCGAAGTGCTCTCTGAAGCGCTTCCCTATATCCAGCAGTTCTCCGGCAAGACCGTGGTGGTCAAGTATGGCGGCAACGCCATGACGGAGGACACGCTGATCAACTCGTTTGCCCGCGACATCGTGCTGATGAAAGAGGTCGGCATCAACCCGATAGTGGTGCACGGCGGCGGCCCGCAGATCGGCAGTCTGCTGGAGAAGCTGAACATCGAGTCACGCTTTGTGAACGGCATGCGGGTGACCGATTCGCAAACCATGGACGTCGTGGAAATGGTGCTTGGCGGCCTGGTCAACAAGAGCATCGTGAACCTGATCAACCAGAGCGGCGGCAAGGCCATTGGCCTGACCGGCAAGGATGGCGCCCAGATCCGTGCCCGCCAGCTCAAGGTGGAGCACCAGAGCCCCGAGATGACCGTACCCGAGATCATCGATATCGGCCATGTCGGCGAAGTGGAGTCGATCTCCACCGACCTGATCGAGATGCTCGCTGCGCGCGATTTCATCCCCGTCATCGCGCCGATCGGCGTGGACGGCGAAGGCCACAGCTACAATATCAACGCCGACCTGGTGGCCGGCAAGCTTGCCGAAGCGCTGGGTGCAGAAAAGCTGATGCTCCTGACCAACGTGGCGGGTCTGATGAATGGCGAAGGCGAGGTGCTCACCGGTCTCAGCACGCTCCAGGTGGACGCCTTGATTGCCGACGGCACCATCTACGGCGGCATGCTGCCCAAGATCCGCTGCGCGCTCGATGCGGTGAAAGGCGGTGTCAACAGCGCGCATATCGTGGACGGGCGCGTTCCTCACGCAGTGTTGCTGGAAATCTTCACCAACGCTGGGGTAGGCACTCTCATCACTGACGCGAGCTGACCACGACGGAGGGTTAACGTCATGAGTGACGACCGTAAACCTCGCCGCCGCGAGCAGATTCTCCAGGCGCTGGCCTTGATGCTGGAAGAAGACAGCGGGAAGCGCATCACCACGGCGGCCCTGGCGCGCCAGGTCGGCGTTTCCGAAGCTGCGCTTTACCGCCACTTCCCCAGCAAGGCGCGCATGTTCGAGGGTTTGATCGATTTTATCGAAGAGAGCCTGTTTGCGCGCATTACGCGGATTCTGGAAGACGTGCCCGACGCCACGGCACGCTGCGGCACGATTCTGGCGCTGCTGCTGGGCTTTGCCGAAAAGAATCCCGGCCTTGCCCGGGTAATGGGCGGCGATGTGCTGACCGGCGAAACCGCCCGCCTGCGCCAGCGCGTCCATCAGCTGTTCGAGCGCATGGAGATGCAGCTCAAGCAGATCATTCGCGAAGCCGAATTGCGCGAAGGCCGCCGCCCGAGCATCCCCGCCTCGGCGGCGGCCAACCTGCTGATCGCCCAGGCCGAAGGACGCATCTCGCAGTACGTGCGCAGCGACTTCAAACGCGCCCCCACCGAGCACTGGGAAGCGCAGTGGGCGCTGCTGGCCGGGCAGCTATTGCGCGAAGCGCCCCAGCCAGCCTGAACCGCCAGGTGGCCGACAGGGGTTGGCCACCTGGCCTATTCTGGCATCCTGAGCCAAAGGACGGCGCGTTTGAACATTACCCACCTTGAACACACGATCATCGCCCTGCTTTTTCAAGCCCTGCTTTGGCCATTTGTCGGCCGCTGGGTGGCGGGGTCGTTGATTGTCGCGGTCTTTCTCGGCCGCGAAATCGCACAACACGAGTACGCCGGCGGCGGTCCCAACGAGGTATGGTACCTCTATGGGCTGTTCAACCACTGGTCGCTGGATTCCGTTCTGGATGTGCTCACCCCGGCCGTTGCCTGCACGGTGCTGGCGCTGCTGATGCCCGGCAGCACGCTGTGGAAACGATTCAAGGCGCCCCGCTAGGCGTTCAGGTTATAAAAAAACCGGCGCTGCCAAGGCGGCGCCGGTTTTTGAAGAGCGTGCGTCGTACTCAAGCCGCGAGAGCGTCACCCATCTTCTGGCGCAGCTTCTTCATGGCGTTCTTTTCAAGCTGACGGATACGCTCGGCGCTGACCCCGTACACATCGGCCAGATCGTGCAGCGTGGCCTTGTCATCGGTCAGCCAGCGGCGCTGGAGGATATCCCGCGAACGCTCGTCCAGCCCTTTCAGTGCCAGCTGCAGACGGCGCGTCGAATCCTCTTCGAAGTCACTGTCTTCGAGCTGAGTCGCCGGGTCGGCAGAGGCATCGTCCAGAAAGTAGGCCGGCGCCTGGTAGGTGCTCTCTTCATCATCGCTTGGCGAGGCGTCGAAACCGGCGTCGTAGGCCGAAAGACGCCCTTCCATGTCGCGCACGACCTCGGGTTTGACGTCGAGGTCCTTGGCAATTGCCGCGACTTCATCGTTATTCAACCACGCAAGGCGCTTCTTGGCGCTGCGCAGGTTGAAGAACAGCTTGCGCTGGGCCTTGGTGGTGGCAATCTTGACGATGCGCCAGTTACGCAGCACGAACTCGTGAATCTCGGCCTTGATCCAGTGTACCGCAAAAGACACCAGACGCACGCCCTGGTTGGGATCGAAACGCTTGACCGCCTTCATCAGGCCGACGTTGCCTTCCTGGATGAGATCCGCCTGGGGCAGACCGTAACCGGAATAGCTGCGCGCGATGTGAACCACGAAGCGCAAATGTGAAAGCACGAGGCGACGCGCGGCCTCCAGGTCGCCATCATCGTACAGGCGGAACGCCAGTTCGCGCTCTTCTTCGACGCTCAGCACCGAAATGCCGTTGACTGCTTGAATATAGCCCCCCAGGTCATGGCCTGGAGAAAGCTGTCCCACCGGTAGAAGACTAGTGCTCATGTGCAAACGGTCTCCCTTTTGATCTGCCGTGATGGGCGAACGTGGTTGAAAACACACATTTCGCCTCCATTGATCTCTAAGACTCTGCCTGCCAGACAAGGTTCACTCGTTTGCAGGCTTACTGGTTACATCAAATGCTGGTTTTATCCACTGCGCGTTCAGGCGCCACCTCTTGTCCAGTCTAAACGCTTGCCCAGCCTAAACGGATATTGTTACCGTTAGCGGACACGCCAGGTGACCTAACGCGGGCGAATGCTCGTAAGATGACGCGTGACCGCAAGCCAGGCACCCAGCCAGCCCAGCAGCGTACTGCAGGATAGCAAAATTGTAGCGCCTGTCATATCCAGCTGCGGCAATGAGAAGCTCGCGCCGTAGCTTGCTGCCAGTGCAGCCACGGGCAGCGACAACCAGTGATTGCCCAGCCCAAGCAGGCCAAGGGCCAAGAGGCCCCCACCCAGGCCGTACCAGGCACCGCTGTACAGAAACGGACGCCGCACGAAAGCGTGGGTGGCACCAATCAGCATGACCACCTCGATTTCCCGGCGGCGACTCTCGACTGACAGACGAATGGTATTGCCGACCACCAGCAGCACGCCAAGCCCGAACAGAACGCCCAGCGCCAGGGCCACCCGCCGCCCGAGCGCGGCCAGATGGCGCAGACGCTCGACCCAGGCCAGATCCACACGCACTTCATCGACGCCTGCCAAGGCCTCAAGCGTACTGGCCAGCTGCTGCATGGCGAGGGGTTCCACGCTGCGGGGGCGCACCACGATGCTGGCAGGCAACGGATTATCGGCAAGCCCGGCCAGCGCATCGTCCAACCCCAGCGATTGCTGGAACTCCACCATGCCCTGCTCGGCGCTGATCATGCGGGTGTCGAGCACCGCCTGCTCGGCGCTCACCGCCTGCTCGATGCGCTCAGCCTGGGCGGTATCCACGGAGGTTTGCAGATACACCGTGAGCGTGGCGCTCTCGTCCAGTTCGGCATCCAGAAGGCGGGCGCTGTCCAGGGTCAGCCACAGGGCAGCGGGCAGCACCAGAGCAATCGCGATGGCCAGCATGGTCAGCAGATTGCCCACCGGGTGGCGCACCAGACGGTAGAAGCTGTCCCAGCTCATGGCCCGATGATGACGGCCCCAGGCACGCAGCCGGCTTGAAAAGCGCGTCTGGTGACTGTTGGCGCCACCGCGCGACTTGGGCTTGGGAGATTCTGGACGCGCAGGTGCACGCGCCTTGGTTCTGGACACCTTGGGCGCGGCCCCCTTGGGGCGTCTGGGCGTGGCAGAAGGCTTCATACGGCTCCCTCGTCGGCCACCAGTCGGCCATCGCGCAGGCGCAGGATACGGTGGCGCAGGCGGGCAATCAGCGCCAGGTCGTGACTTGCAATCATCACCGTGGTGCCGATGCGGTTGAAGTCCTCGAAAAGCCCCATGATGTCGGCGGAAAGCTGCGGGTCCAGGTTGCCCGTGGGCTCGTCGGCGAGCAGCAGCGACGGCTTGTTGACCACCGCGCGGGCAATGCCCACCCGCTGCTGCTCGCCGCCGGAAAGCTCCACGGGCAGCGCCTTTTCACGGTGCAAGAGGCCGACCTTGTCCAGCGCGGCGCGCACCCGGCGCGCCGTTTCACGCGGCTCGATCCCCTGAATCTCGAGCGGCAGCGATACGTTGTGGAACACGCTTCTATCGAACAGTAGCTGGTGGTCCTGAAACACCACGCCGATCTGGCGGCGGTAGAACGGTACCTGGCTGGCGTGCAGTTGGGCAATGTCGTGCCCGGCGACCACCACGCGTCCACGGCTGGGTCTTTCAAGGCGCATGATCAGGCGCAAAAGCGAGCTTTTGCCTGCCCCGGAGTGGCCGGTCAAGAACACCATCTCACCGCGCTCGACGCGAAAATTCAGGTGGGCCAAGGCTTCAAAGCGTCCGCCGTAGCGCTTGCCGACGTGCTCGAAAGCGATCATGCGCGGCCGTCATCCCCTTGGCGGTCGAACAGCGCGTTGACAAAGTCTTCCGCCTCGAAGGGCCGCAGGTCATCCAGGCCTTCGCCCACGCCGATAAAGCGAATGGGGGTATTGAGCTGCTTGGCCAGGGCAAAGATGATGCCGCCCTTGGCGGTACCGTCGAGCTTGGTCAGGGTGATGCCGGTCACTGGCACGGCTTCGTTGAAGGTGCTGGCCTGGGAGATCGCATTCTGGCCGGTGCCCGCGTCCAGCACCAGCATCACTTCGTGAGGCGCAGTGTCGTCGAGCTTCTTCATCACCCGATGGACCTTTTTCAACTCCTCCATCAGGTGGCTCTTGTTGTGCAGACGCCCGGCGGTATCGGCGATCAGCACATCCACTCCACGCGCCTTGGCCGCCGCCACGGCGTCATAGATGACCGAGGCACTGTCGGCGCCGGTATGCTGGGCGATGACCGGTACCTTGTTGCGCTCGCCCCACACCTTGAGCTGCTCCACCGCCGCGGCGCGGAAGGTGTCGCCGGCGGCCAGCATGACGCTCTTGCCTTCGCGCTGAAACCGCTGGGTGAGCTTGCCGATGGTGGTGGTCTTGCCGACGCCGTTGACCCCGACCACCAGAATGACGAAGGGGCCGTCCGCCTGGCGGTTCAGGTCCAGCGGTGTGGCCACCGGGCCCAGCATGGC
The DNA here is from genome assembly GCF_020075495.1 of Vreelandella aquamarina. Taxonomy (GTDB): domain Bacteria; phylum Pseudomonadota; class Gammaproteobacteria; order Pseudomonadales; family Halomonadaceae; genus Vreelandella; species Vreelandella aquamarina_A. Next base: position 56,399 of record NZ_JABYQT010000003.1, on the reverse strand, counting down.
CGCAAGCTCTTCCTGCAGGCCGCGGTAGAGCGCCTCCGGGTCGTTGAGCTCCTTGCGTGATACCCGCGCCTCGAGGCGCTCGATGATCTCGCTGGTAGCTTCGATACCCACATCCGCCATCAACAGTTGGGTTTCCAGGTCTTCCAGTAGCTCGTCGTCGATCTGCTTCTTGCCCAGAAACAGGTCGGCAAGGCCGTCGGTCAGGTTGGCGCGGGTCTTGCCAAGGCCTGATTTGATACGCGCAAACCAGCCTTTCTTCTCGCCCTTCTCGGCAACCGGTTTCTCCTGCGGGGCCGGCCTGGGGTCGGTGTTCTCCACCAGCACGGGGGCAGGCTTGAGCTCCGGCTCGGGGTCGGGCGTCGGCGCTATGTCCGCATCCGATTCAGCTTCAGGTTCGGGTGTCGGCCTGGAGTCAGTTTCGGGCGCGGTCTCGGGCTTGAAGGCAGGCTCGCGCTCAGGCTCAGGCTCGGGCGCCGGTGTGACGTCGGGTTCGGGCGCCGGCTCAGGGGTTGTCTCAGGCTCGGGCGTTGGCTCAAGTTCGGGCCGGGGCGCCTTTTCGGGTTCGGCTTGCGACTCGGCGAGCGCCGGCGCCTCCTCAGGCACCGAGGCGGGCAGCTTTTCACTCGCTGGCGCTTCAGGCTGCTCCTCGACCGCTGGCTGTTGCGACTCCTCTTTGTTCAATTCTTCCTGGGAGTCATGCTTTTTCTTACGCTTGAAAAAACCAAACATGGGGGTCATCCGACTAAAAAGGTGAACATTGTGACCATCCTACCACCGCCAACCAAGACTTTGGATAAGTAGCCCGCTACAATCCGCGATATGACACGACAACGCTCCTCTCGCTCTTCATCTCGCTCACGCTCTGGCCCGGCGACTGCCGCTGGCGGATCCACCAGGCCGTCGGGCAAGCTCCGTATTATCGGCGGTGACTACCGGCGCCGCCAGTTGCCCGTGCTCGATCGTCCCGGCCTTCGTCCGACGCCGGACAGAGTACGTGAAACGCTGTTCAACTGGCTGGGGCAGGCGCTTTACGGCCAGCGCGTGCTGGACTTGTTTGCCGGTACCGGCGCACTCGGTATAGAAGCTCTCTCGCGCGGGGCCGCCCGGGTCGATTTTATCGAACGCGACAGCAGCGTGGCGGCGTTTATCACCCGGAATCTGGCCACCCTTGGCGCTGACCGCGGCCAGGTAGCCACCGGTGATGCGCGTGCGTTTCTGGAACGAGATGCTACCCCTTATGACCTGGTATTTCTGGATCCGCCCTTTCATCAGGCGCTTGCCGAGCCCTGCTGCAACGCGCTGGAAGCAGCCGGGTGGCTTGCCCCGGACGCCATGATCTACCTGGAGACCGAGCGCGCGCTCACCCCTGTGGTGCCCGCCAATTGGCAACTGCACCGTGAAACCCAGGCAGGTGAAAGTACCGCCCGCCTCTACCGGCGGCAAACACCCTAAACAGCGCTTGCCGACAGCCGCTGCGAGCGTTACGCTCGCCTCATTCGCGCGGTGGGCGCCTTAATTGTTCGTTTTTCAACCCTGGAGGTTTACATGAGCCTGGAACTGTTCAATCAGCTCGAACAGAAAGTCACCGATACGGTGGAAGCGCTGGAAATGATGAAGCTTGAAAACGAAGAGCTGCGTGATGAGAACGCCACGCTCAAGCAGGAGCGCGAGGAGTGGGAGCGCCGCCTGAACGGTCTGTTGAGCAAGTTCGAATCCAGCGACACCGGCAGCAACGCTTAATCCAGCACTCGCGACATCAGTAACGCATCTTCACGCCCGGCGGTTGAAGCGACTGCCGGGTAGTAGCCCTTGCGCAGCCCATCCTGAGTGAAACCGAAGCGTCGATAGAGCGCAATCGCGGCCTGGTTTCCGGCTCGCACCTCGAGCAGTAAACGCTCGCTTTGCCACTCGCTCGCCTTTTTCAACACGGCCTGCATCAATGTACCGCCCACCCCTTGATGACGGCAGCCTGGCAGCACGCCAATGGCCTGAAGCTCCGCCTCGAAAGGCAGCCGCGCCAGCAGGGCGTAACCCACCAGCGTTTCTTGCTGAAAGCACCCCAGCACATAGCCATCGCCGGACGTCAGCGCATCGGCAAGCAGGCGCTCGCTGGCGCCACTCTGCGCCTGGGCTTCAAGCGCCTCCAGCCGGGGGTAATCGCACAGCGAAAGCTCAATCACCATGGGGGCCGTCTTGCCCTGCATCTGCCTGCCACTGCTGGGCCAGGGCGTTCAACATGGGCCAGAGTGCGCGCTTGGCCTTGCCACTTTGCAACAGACGTTCAAGCGTAGGCCCTTGCCATAAGGGCAGCGCCAGGGTCTGGCTATGCGCACCCTGGACATTCAGCACGCGCTGCATATCGGCCAAGCTCTCGTCCTCTGCCTCTGCCCACCAAAGCACACGCTCGAGGGTCCACTGCTTGCGGCTGGCACTGCCGGCAATAAACGCCGAAAGCCCTTCACGAGCCTCTTCGAGCGGCTCATCCACAGCAAAGGCGTTGGCCATGGGCGGCCATTTGAACAGCGTGACCTCCGCCACGTTCTGCTCGATACCTGCCGCAAACAGCAGATTGCCCAACAGGCGCTGCGCCTGAGGCGTCAGCTCGCCAGGGTGCAGGCTCAGCCAACGGTTACCGATACACACGCAGGAGAGCGTAAAGTGCAGCGGCGCGGCTGGAGCCGCCGGTGAAGGGTTGGCGACCGGCTCGGTAGGCGGTTGCGTCTCTAGCGGCGCTGGCGCACTGGGTACTGGCTGACCAAGCAGCGCACGCACCGTCGCGGGGGCGGCCTTTGCAGGCGACTCGGCCTGCAAAGGCGGAGCAGGTTCGGCACGCGGGGCCGGGGTGTCGTCCAGAAGCGCCTGGAGACGCTCACGCGGGGGCGTGGCCGCCGGTGGTGCTTCATCCCACTCACAGGCCTCGGTCGGCCGCGCATTGGGCAGTTGATAGCGCGCCGCCCACCCGGTGATGCCCATGGCATCCAGATAGTGGCGCCTTGCAACTTCCGGTGTCACTGGCCGCCGCCACGGCAGTTGGGCGAGTCTGGTCGCTGTCCCCCCCGCGTCTGCCACTCACTCGGCGTATAGAGGTGCAGCGCCAGAGCGTGTACCGGGCCCGACAGCTCATCGGCCAGCAGGGCGTAAATCTTCTGATGGCGCTTGACCGGCATCAGGCCGTCGAAGCTCTCGCTGACCAGCGTCACCTTGAAATGGGTTTCGGAGTTGGCGGGCACGTTGTGCATATGGCTCTCGTTCTCCACACGCAGCACGTCCGGCGCCAGCGCCGTCAACTTCTGCTCGATCTGTGCTTGCACTGTCATGCAGATTCTCCTCGACATTCAACGTTGTCATTGTACGCGCTTACTTGCCGCCAGACGATGCCCGGCGTTCGACAAGGGCGCGCCTTGCAAGCGGCATTCTGGAAAGACTGGCCAGCAGCGCAAGCCCTGACGTGGCGGCGCCCAGCCACAGCGTGACCTGAACCGCCAGACCAAGGGCCAGGGCCGCGCCGACCAGCGCCACGCCAATCGACTGGCCGACAGTGCGCACGGTGCTCATCACGCCGGAGACATTGGCGCTGCGCTCGGGCGGCAGGCTACTCATCATTTCCCGGTTGTTGGGCGGCTGGAACAAGCCAAAGCCGATACCGCACAGTGCCGTGCGCCACAGGCTTTCAGCGACGCCCATGGATTCATCCACCAGCGCCAGGGCCACCAAGCCCGCAATCAATAACCCAAGCCCGACACTGGATAAGGTGCTTGGATTGATGTGATCGGCAAGCCGCCCGGCCAGCGGCCCCACCAGCATGATGGCGAGCGGCCAGGGGGTAAACAGCCACGCGGTTTCCAGAGGCGTGAAGCCCATCTGCTCCTGATAGAAAAACGACAGTGCCACGAAGGTCAGGCCCTGGCCGATAAACGCAAGCCCCGAGGCGGAAACGGCCAGGGTAAAGCGTTTTTCGCCGAATACGCTAAGCGGCAGCAGCGGATAGGGCGCGCGACGCTGGCGAGCAATGAAGCCTGCGCTGCTTGCCACGCAAAGCACGACCCAGGCGCCCACCTGCCAGAGCGGAGCGGCGTGCCCCACGGCGTCCATGGCCAGAAAGAAACTTGCCAGCATCAGCATAGAAAGCAGCGCACCTGCAACATCGAAGCTTCCCTGGCGGGGCTTGTCCCGGGGCAGCGCGCGGTGGGCAAACCACAGCGAGCAAAGCCCGAGCGGCAGGTTGAGCGCAAACAGCCACGGCCAGTTCACGAAGGATAAAATCACGCCGCTCAGCGTAGGCCCGGCTGCATAGCCGCCCGCCACGACCAAGGCACTCAATCCCAGGGCACTGCCCAGCAGGCGCGATGGAAAGATCGCGCGGTACAGCGATGGCCCGATGGAGAGCGTGGCTGCCGCGCCAAGCCCCTGCAGGGCACGAAACGCCAGCAACACGTCCAGGTTGCGGGAAAGCGCGGCGCCCAGCGCCCCCAGCATGAAGGTAGTCAGCCCGAACAGGTAGATACGCCGGCGGGTAGCAAGCTCGCTGATACCAGCAAACACCAGCAGAAAGGCCGCGCATACCACCTGGAACATGTTGGTGATCCATACCGCCCGCGCGGGGGAGGCGTTCAGGTCGGCGGCGATGGTGGGCAGGGCCAGGTTGATCATGGTGGTATCGACCACCGCCATCAACGTTCCGGTAATCAGGGCCAGCACGGCCAGGGCACGCTTTGGCCCGGGCAGGCCGTCGTCACCAGGACGAGTTTCAAACAGTCGCATGGGTGGGGTGTTCCTGAACGAAACGGCTAACACGTTAAAACCGGCCTGGGCCGGTTTTAACGTGGACTAACCTGACAAGCGCCGAGGCGCCAGGCGTCACTCCTGCTCGTTGTCGAGCAGGAGTGCGTCATCGACATCGGAAATTTCCAGTGCCGTCTCGTCATCAAGGTCGATGGCCAGATAGCTGTGCTCGACGCGCAGAAAGTGCTGAAACAGTGCCCAGTCAAGGGAGTCCGGCCACTGACGCTCGTCCTCTTCCCAGGCGCGCAGCTCGGTTTCAAGGATGTCGACATGCCGGTCACGCACAAAGGTTTCGAGCGCCTCCGGGGTATCCATTTCAGGAATCAGGTAAATGGTACTTTCACGTTCGACGTCGTCCAGGGTCAGGTCGTCGTCTCCCATGGTGGGTTCCAGCGCGTTGATCCAGTCCACGAAGGGCTGGGTCGGCCTGACGCTCAGAGCGGAGCGGTTAAGCAGTTTCATGGGATTCTCCTCGCCGTCGAAACGTTGACCATTATGGGCGCTAAAACGCGCCCTTACCAATTTTTAGTCTACCTCTTTCACGCTAGCACTTTTTCAGACGAGCACGTTTGCACGCGGGCACGTCATTCGACTTCAGGACGCATCGCCGGGAACAGCAGTACGTCACGGATGGAGGCGCTGTCGGTAAACAGCATGACCAGCCGGTCGATACCGATGCCCTCGCCCGCCGTGGGCGGCATGCCGTACTCGAGTGCCCGCACATAGTCGGCATCATAGTACATGGCTTCCAGGTCGCCGGCGTCCTTCTCGGCAGCCTGGGCGCGGAAGCGCTCGGCCTGGTCTTCGGCGTCGTTGAGCTCGGAGAAACCGTTGGCGATTTCGCGTCCGCCGACAAAGAACTCGAAGCGGTCGGTAACGAACGGGTTGGCGTCGTTGCGCCGCGCCAGCGGGCTGACCTCGGCCGGGTATTCGGTAATGAAGGTCGGCTGGTCGAGCTTGTGCTCGGCCACTTCCTCGAAGATTTCCGTCTGGACCTTGCCCAGGCCCCAGCTCTCCTTGACCTTGATGCCCAGCTTCTCGGCCGTCGCGCGCGCCGCTTCAAGGCTATCCAGATCGGCCTCAGTGATGCCGTCGCCGTGTACCAGAATCGACTGCTTGAGCGTCAGGCGCTTGAACGGCTGGCCGAAGTCGTAGCTTGCCCCCTGATACTCAAGCGTCGTGGTGCCCAGCACTTCCTCGGCGGCGGTGCGCAGCATCGCCTCGGTCATGTCCATCAGGTCATTGTAATCAGCGTAGGCCCAGTAGAACTCGACCATGGTGAATTCAGGGTTGTGGCGCGTGGAAAGCCCTTCGTTGCGGAAGTTGCGGTTGATCTCGAAGACCTTCTCGAAACCACCCACCACCAGGCGCTTGAGGTAAAGCTCCGGGGCAATGCGCAGGTACATGTCCATGCCCAGCGCGTTGTGATGGGTCACGAACGGACGCGCCGTGGCCCCGCCGGGGATCGGCTGAAGCATGGGCGTTTCCACTTCCATGAAGCCGCGCTTCTCGAAAAAGCGCCGCATGGAGCCGATCACCGCCGCCCGGATCTCGAACGCCTTGCGCGCCTGGGGGTTCATGATCAGGTCCACGTAGCGCTGGCGATAGCGCGCCTCCTGGTCGGTCAGGCCGTGAAACTTGTCCGGAAGCGGGCGCAGGCTCTTGGTCAGAAGCTCCGCCTCGACCATCATCACGTACAGATCGCCCTTGCCGGATTTATGCACCGGGCCGCGGGCGGCCACGATATCGCCGATATCCCAGCCCTTGACGTCGTCGAGCACGGCTTCGGGCAGGCCTTTCTTGTCCACGTAGAGCTGGATCTGGCCGGCCACGTCCTGAATCACGATGAACGGGCCACGCTTTCGCATGATCCGTCCGGCCACCGAGGCGTGGTGGTCAAGCGCCTCGAGTTCGGCCTTGTCCTTGTCGCCGAACTGCTCCTGCAGCTCGACGGTCAGGCTATCGCGGCGAAAGTCGTTCGGGAAAGCGCTCTTGCCCTGCTCTGCTGCCCGCTCACGACGCGCGGCAAGTTTGGCACGACGTTCGGCGATAAGATGGTTTTCGTTGTCCGGAGAAGACACGTCTTGATTGGCCATGGGGCACCCTGTTGCTGTTCGAACGCTAAAAGATTACAGACCCTGCTTGAGGCTGGCGACGATGAACTGGTCCAGATCGCCGTCGAGCACCTTGTCGCAGTTGCTGGACTGAACGCCGGTACGCAGATCCTTGATACGCTGGTCATCGAGCACGTAGGAGCGAATCTGGCTGCCCCAGCCGATATCGGCCTTGGAGTCTTCCGCTTCCTGCTTGGCGGCGTTGCGCTTTTGTATCTCGTGCTCCCAGAGCTTCGCCTTCAGCTGCTTCATGGCGAAATCCCGGTTGGCGTGCTGGCTCCGCTGGTTCTGGCAGGCCACGACGATGCCGGTGGGCTCGTGGGTGATCCGTACCGCCGAGTCGGTGGTGTTGACGTGCTGACCGCCGGCACCGCTGGAGCGGTAGGTATCCACGCGCAGGTCGGAGGGGTTGATCTCGACCTCGAAGCTGTCGTCGATTTCAGGCGACAGAAACACCGAGGCAAACGAGGTGTGACGACGGCCGCCGGAGTCGAACGGGCTCTTGCGTACCAGGCGGTGAACGCCGGTTTCGGTGCGCAGCCAGCCAAAGGCGTGATCGCCCTGAACATGGATCGACGCCGACTTGATGCCCGCCACTTCACCAGCGGACACCTCGATGATTTCGGCCTTGAAGCCGTGGCTTTCTGCCCAGCGCAGGTACATGCGCAGCAGAATATTGGCCCAGTCCTGGGCTTCGGTGCCGCCGGAGCCGGACTGGATATCCAGATAGGCGTTGTTTTCGTCCATTTCGCCGGAGAACATGCGGCGAAACTCGAGCTTCTCGAGGGAGGCCTGCATGCCGTCGAGCTCGCGCTTCACTTCCTCGACCGTATCCTCGTCCTCTTCCATCTCGGCGAGTTCCAGAAGGTCCCGGCTATCGCCGAGGCCCTGGTCCAGCTCGTCGATGGTGGCCACGATAGCCTCGAGGGAGGAGCGCTCACGGCCCAGTTTCTGGGCGTAGTCCGGGTCGTTCCAGACATTCGGGTCTTCAAGCTCGCGGGAGACTTCTTCTAGCCGATCCTTCTTCTCGGCATAGTCAAAGATACCCCCTAAGAACGTCTGTCCGCTCAGACAGGTCCTTGATCTGGTTGTGAATCGGGTTGGTTTCCAACATGGGTCGCCCTAGCCTTGGTCAGTGCCGCACGGTTCAAAAGAGAGACGCGCCGCTGAGGTGACAAGGCTTGATGACCAAGCCCGTACCCCAGCGGCGAAATTCCAGACGCGTATTGTAACGAAACCCCGCGCTTCTCGCACGCATCCAGCGCGCAGCTCCAATGCATGAACCCGGCTTCTGCCGGGTTCATGGGGATCATGAGATCAACGTGGGTGAGCTTTTCGAAACGCTCAGGGCGGGCCTAGAAACGGTAGGTCAGCTGGGCACCAAAGCCGTGGGCTTCGTTCTTGTAGTCAGCCGAGTAGGTGGCGCCACCGACCGGGCGACCGCCGGTGGCCGGGCTGGCCAGCAGGTCGCTGCGCTCCTGCTCGATCGAGGTGCTGCGCTCGGTCAGGTAGGAGTAGGCAAAATCGAGCGTCAAGTCAGGGGTCGGGCTCCAGCCGGCGCCGATCGAGAAGATGCGGCGGTCGTCGGACGGAATCCGCACGCTGCGGTGCTCATCATTGGTCGGCGTGTAATCCAGAGTAACGCCAGCGCGCAGGGCAAGCGCGGGGGTCAATTGATACTCGCCGCCGGTCGCGAATGCCCAGGCGTTGGAGTACTCCTGCTGCTCGTCGGTAATATTGCCCAGCTGATCACCGATCACGCGGATTTCATCGAAGTGGCTCCAGCGTACCCAGGAAGTACCGAACATCAGCTTCAAGCGATCGGTCATCTGCTGGGTCAGCGAGAAGTTGACCGTCTCCGGCGTGGTCAGCTTGAGGCTCGCGCTATCGTCGGCGCGCACTACGTTACCCGCCGGGTCGCGCGCCACGAAGCTGCCTTCCAGGGTGTAATCAACCTTGGAGCGGTAGGTCAGGCCGAACGTGGTTTCCGGCACGGGCTGATAGATCACCCCGAGGTTATAGCCCCACGCATCGTCATCGCCTTCGACCCGCGAATCGATATCCGTGGCGGGATTGAAGCCGGCGCCGGAAGGAATTTGACGGCGCAGCTCGCCATCCACCTTGTTGTAGGTAACGCCAGCACCCACGGCCCACTGATCGTTCAGTCGATAGGAGACCGTCGGCTGGGCGGAAACCACCTTGACCTCGGTATAGTCGCCAAAGTAACGCCCCTGGAAGTCGTTTTCATACTCGGTCTTGGAACCAAACGGCGCGTAAACCCCGAAACCAAAGGCCAGGCGGTCCGTTACCGGCTGGGCGTAAAAGGCGAACGGCACCAGCGTACCGGGCACCATGTCGCCCTCGTTCCCGCCCGGAATGCCACCGACCGGTACTTGCACGCCAGCGGGCGCGCCGCCTGTCGCCACTCCTGCATCCAGCGTACGATTCGCCTGGACATTGTCGATGTCCGTATTGACGTTCAGATAGGTGCCGCCCACGGTTACCTGAGCACGATCGAGAAACGACATGCCCGCCGGGTTACCGTAAACGATGGTGGCATCATGCACGTTGGAGCTGCGGCCCGCGTGCCCGTACCCCTGGCCGCTGACGCTCTGCTCGTTGACCTGATAGCCACCGGCATTGGCCGTACTGGCGCCTACTGTTGCAAAGACAGCTGCCGAAACCGCCGCTGCCAGAGTGAGCTTGTTGAATTTATTATTCATGGTCAGCCTCTTGTCCCGTTGATCCCGCGGATAGGTGTATCCGCCGTCGATTTTTTATCTCACGATCCCACCCTGCAGTTTTCGCCCAATGTGGCCCGGGGTTCAAGAGGCAAACGAGCGTTTTATTTTATTTTCTGCTTATACATTAGTCGCACGAGCGTTTTAACGCATTGTTTTGATCGTATTAAGTCTTTTTTGGCCATTGCCTCGCTTGACCTATGTGTAACCCATAGGTTTTACACTGAGGGCATTGCAGACGGCCCTACGGGAGAGCGCGATGAAAGTCAGTGAACTTGCCAGACGCGGCGGTGTGACCGCAGAGACAGTGCGTCATTATACCCGCGAGGGGCTGCTCTCCCCGGCGCGCCATCCGGATAACGGCTACCAACTCTTTACGAGCGCGGATCTCGAGCGGCTGCATTTCATACAACGGGCGCGCAAGCTCGGCTTCAGCGTTGGCGAAATACGCGACATCCTGCTGCATGCCGACCACGGTGACTCACCCTGCCCGCTGGTGCGCGACCTGCTGGCCACGCGGCTGCCACAGATCCGTGCGCGTATCGAAGAGCTTGAAGCCCTGGCCCAGCGCATGGAACAGGCGCTCGAAAGCTGGCAGCACATGCCTGACGGCACGCCGGACGGGCACAGCCTGTGCCGCCTGATCGAAAGCTTTCCCGATGACGCATCGCCCAAGGAGGTGTCATGAGTACCGCCCACGCACCCCGTCATCTCATTGCACGCACCGTCACCGGCATGAACTGCCAGGGCTGCGTCAAGCGCATGCGCGAGGCCATTCAGGCAGACGACCCGACGGCCGAGGTCACCGGCACTCCCGCCGAAAAACGCCTTGAGGTGATCACTTCGTTGAATGAGGCGGCGCTGGATGAGGCGCTGGTCAGAGCGGGTTACCCGGCGGCTGGCGCCAACGCAGCGCCAGCGACGCCAGACGAATCCACCACGCAGCCGCCAAGCCCAGCACCCGCCGCCAGCGCACCATCTATGCGCCTGGCCATCAGCGGCATGACCTGCGCGGGCTGTGTCAAAAGCGTCCAGAGCGCTCTGGAGCAGACTCAAGGCGTGGAAGCGGCCAGCGTCAACTTCGCCACTCACATCGCCCAGGTATCGGGCAGCGCCGAACAGCAGGCGCTGATCGACGCCGTGGCTTTCGCCGGTTACCGCGCCGAGCCGATCATGGACATGCGTGAAGCCGAGCGCGTGCGCGCCGAGCAGGACGCCATTACTTACCGCAAACGCCTTCGGGGCAGCGCCGCCGCGCTGGCGCTTGCCGTACCGCTGATGCTCAGCATGTTTATCTATCACCCGCACCCGATGGGCACAGGGCGGCTTTACTGGCTGGCAGTGGGCCTTCTTGCGCTTGGCGTGCTGGCCTTTCCGGGGCGCCACTTCTTCGTCAACGCCTGGCAGAGTCTGAAGCGCCACCAGGCCAACATGGATACGCTGGTGGCCATAGGTACGGGCACCGCCTGGCTCTACTCCATGGCGGTGGTGGCGTTTGCCCCCTGGCTGCCGGAGACGGCTCAGGGTATCTATTTCGAAGCCTCGGCCATGGTGATCGGACTTGTCCTGCTGGGCAACGCCCTGGAGCTTCGCGCCCGGGGGCGCACCAGCAATGCGCTGAAACGCTTGCTCGACCTGCAAAGCCGTACGGCACGGGTCATCCGTGACGGCATCGAGCAGGAGATCGACGTGGACGAGGTACACGCAGGTGACCATATCCGTGTACGCCCCGGCGAGCGCCTTCCCGTGGATGGCGAGGTGACCGAGGGCCAGAGCCATATCGATGAGTCCATGCTGACCGGCGAACCGCTGGCCGTGCGCAAGCAGACGGGCGACGAGGTCAGTGCCGGCACCGTGAATGGCAAAGGCGGGCTTGTCTACCGCGCCACCCGCGTCGGCAGCGACACTCGCCTTGGGCAGATTACCGAGCAGGTGGCCAGTGCCCAGAACTCGCGCCCACCGATCGGCGAGCTGGCCGACAGGGTATCCGGCATCTTCGTGCCCGCGGTGATGATCATTGCAGTTCTGGCGGCCCTGGTGTGGTTCAACGTCGGCCCCGAGCCTCGGGTCATTCATATGCTGGTCGCCGCGACCACCGTGCTGATCATCGCCTGCCCCTGCGCGCTGGGCCTGGCGACGCCGATTTCCACCATGATCGGCGTGGGCAAGGCGGCCGAGCACGGCGTACTGGTGAGAAGCGGCGAGGCGCTGCAGCGTGCCAGCAGGCTCACCACGCTGGTGGTGGACAAGACCGGCACGCTCACCGAAGGCAAGCCTCGCGTTACCGATGAACACCTGTTTGGAGAGAGCCAGGCCAGCGTTCTGGGCTGGGTACACGCGCTGGAGCGCGGCTCTGAACACCCACTGGCAGCAGCCCTGATGACCTACGCTGAAGCGCAAGGCGTCGCCCCGGCCGAGATCAAGGCGTTCGAAAGCGTGACCGGCGGCGGCGTCAAAGCCAGGACTCGCGACGACAAGACGCTGCTGCTGGGCAACGCCCGCCTGCTCGAAGACGCAGGAGTGGACCTGGGTGCGGCGATGGAAGGAGCAAAGGCACTGGAGGAGCGGGCTCGAAGCCTGGTATACCTGGCCGTGGATGGCCGCTTGGCGGCGCTGTTCGGCATCAGCGACGCGCTGCGCGCGGACGCCGCCGCGGCGGTCAGACGCCTGCAGGCAGATGGCCTGAACGTGATCATGCTGACCGGCGACAACGCGCGTACCGCCGCCGCCATTGCCCGTGAGGTGGGTATTACCACGCTCAAGGCGGGGCTGACGCCGGATGACAAGCACGCGGAGGTCGAGCGTCTGCAGACGGCGGGAGACGTCGTCGGCATGGTGGGTGATGGCATCAACGACGCCCCGGCCCTGGCCCGCGCCGACGTCGGTTTTGCCATTGGCCAAGGAACCGATATCGCCATCGAGAGCGCGGGCATGACGCTGATGCGCGGCTCGCTGCACGGGGTAGCGTCAGCGATCGAGATAAGCCGCGCCACGCTTGCCAATATCAAGCAGAACCTGGCAGGCGCCTTTGGCTACAACGTGCTGTGCATCCCCATCGCTGCCGGGCTTCTATACCCGCTAACCGGCATGCTGCTGTCACCGATCATCGCCGGGGTTGCCATGTCGCTCTCCTCCATCACCGTGGTCAGCAATGCCAACCGCCTGCGGTTATGGAAACCTGCCCAACGGGAGAAAACCCCATGAGCCTGCTGGTGAACGTGGCCGGACTTGGCCTGATCGCACTGATCGTCTGGTGGTTCTGGCTGAGCTAGCTTACGCCAATATAGCGCCCCGGCTTGTGGTTGAGCGCAATGATCAGATTGAGCGTGAGCGCCCCCAGCACCGAGTAGCCGACTCGGTCGAGCGGTAGCTGGGTGAGCGCGAGCAGCAGGATCAGCCCGTCGATGCCCAGCTGTACGTAGCCGGCGCGCAGGCCGTGACGATCCTGCAGGTAGAGCGCCAGGATGTTGATGCCGCCAAGGCTCGTGCGATGCCGAAACAGCATCAGCATGCCAATGCCCATCAGCGCCCCACCCATCAGCGCCGCATACAGCGACGGCACGCGCTCGAAGACGACCCAGCCCTGGGTCAGCTCGGAAAACAGCGACACCAGCCCAATCGCCACGAAGGTGCGCAGCGTGAAGCTGATTCCCATGCGCTTGATCGCCAGGTAGTAAAACGGCAGGTTGATGGCAAAGAACCAGAAGCCGAAACTCCACTGCGTCACGTAATTGAGCAGCAGCGCCAGCCCCGCGGTGCTGCCGGTCAACAACACCGCCTGGGTATAGAAGGTGACGCCGAGGGCGACAAACAGCGTGCCCAGCAGCATGGCCATTACGTCTTCGTAGGGGCGATGCCGATCCTTGGGTAACTCTTCCACACGCATGACGTGTCCTTACTCGGGTTATTGAGCCTGTCGCGCGCCTGGTCAGACGGCGCTGGCATGCTCGATCATCAGTTGCAGCGACTCACGCCCCCGCCAGCGGTTGCGATTGAGCTTGTAGGCGCAGTGCAGCGTATCACCGATGGCGAAGGCGGGCAGCTCGCCCGGCGTCAGGGCGCGAAACCAGATCGCCTTGCAGGTCATGGCGCCCATGGAGAGCTCGAGCATCAGGTGCGCACCATCGGCGCCCACCGGACGCAGCGCCTCCACGATGAAGCGCCCCTCGAACAGCGGCGGATCGAACTCCCGCCCGTAAGGGCCGAGCGCGTCGATCTCCTCAAGCGTGGTCAGCGAGAGCTGTGCGCTAGAGAGTTCGCCGTCGGTCCACAGGCGCGGGTAGAGCTCGCGGCCGTCAAGCTGCTCGGCAACCGCGGCGAGAAACGCCTGCTTGAACGTATCGAGCTGCTCGCGGGGTACGCCCACACCCGCTGCCCCACCGTGCCCGCCAAAGCGCGGCAACGCCTCGGGCGCCAGCTCGAAGGTGCGCTGCAGGGCATCACGCAGGTGCACCCCGTCAATCGAGCGGCCCGAGCCGGTCAGCATGTTGGGCGCGGCGGCACGGGTGAGCACCAGCGCGGGTCGACCGTAGGCCTGCACCAGACGTGACGCCACGATGCCCTGAACGCCAGGATGTCCATCTTCCAGCAGCACTACCACGGCAGGCTCATCGGCCGTCAGCGCCCCGGCGGCAAGCGAGCGCGCCTCTTCAGCCATGTCGGCTTCGATCGCCTTGCGCGACTGATTGTCCTGGTCGAGCACTTCCAGCTGGCGATTGGCGACACCATCGCTTTCGGCCAGCATGAAGTGCAGCGCGGCGTATGGGTCATCGAGGCGCGAGCGCGCGTTGATGCGCGGCCCCATCTGAAAGGCGAGCGTTTCGGCATTGAACGGCACGCTGTCTGCGCCGAGCCGCGCCGCCATGGCCCGCCAGCAGGCAGCGTCCATACGGTTGATCAAGGTCAGCCCGTAGCTCACCACGGCGCGGTTGGCGGGGCTTGCCCCCAGCGACACGCAGTCCGCCACGGTACCCAGCGCCACATAAGAGAGCCAGGGTGAAAGCTTGGGGGTTGCTTCGGGCAGCACGCCCCACTCCACCAGCACGCCACGCGCCAATGACATCACAAGCCAGGCCACCATGCACCCGGCAATGGTCTTGTCCGGATAGTCGCAGTCCGGGCGGGTCGGGTTCACACAGGCGTACGCCGACGCCGGCGGGCCTTCCAGCGGCAGCGCGTGGTGATCACTGACCACCACATCGATACCCGCCGCTTTCAGGCGCGCAATACGCGGCTCATCGGAACTGCCGCAGTCAGCGGTAATCACCAGGGAAGGCAGCGGCTTGAGCGACAGCGTACGCTCGACCAGCGGCAGGCTGATGCCGTAACCGTCGTGAATCCGGTGGCCAATCAGGCTGTGCAACCTGTGCTCGGGCACGCCAAACAGCTCCACCAGCGTGCGCCGGATCACCACGTGGGAGGTAATACCGTCCACATCGTAATCGGTCAGGATGCCAATGGACTCCCCTTCGGCCACCGCCTGGGCAATCCGCTCGGCAGCGCGGCGGCCATCGGCAAGCTTCTCCGGGTGGGCCAGATAACGCAGGCTGGGACTTACCAGCGGGGCGAGCTCATCCTGATAGCCCGGCAGTCGCGAGGCCAGAAGCCTCGCCTGCAGCTCACTCAAGCCTTCTGACTGGGCACGCGCATAGACCGCCTCGTCCAGGGGACGAGGCTCCAGTCTTGGCTGGGTGGCCCGTTGAGGCATCGCATTTCGAGTAACAGCAAGCAAGGCGACTATCCCGGGTTAACGGCGGTTGTCCGCAACGAACTGCTGAACAGCGCTCAGCTCGGCGGGCAGCACCGTATAGCGCTCTTCACGCTCCAGCAGATCATCCATGTGGGTAGGCAGCGGTACGCCCTGGAAACCGGCCTTCACCACGGCTTCGGCGAACTTGGCCGGATGCGCGGTCGCCAGCGTGATCATCGGCGTGGTCTGATCTGCGCGAGCGCGCTCGGCTGCCCGGTAGCCGGTTGCCGTATGCGGGTCGAGCATCTCGCCGGTGCGGTGGTGCGCTTCGCGAATGACTTCCAGGATGGTCGCGTCATCCACACTGTGGCTTGCGAACTTCTCACGCAGCCTTTCAAGCGGCGCATCCGCAAGCGCGGTGGGCTCCTGCTGAAAGCGCTCCAGAAGGGCAGCCACGGCGGCACCGTCACGCTCGTAGGCATCGAACAGCAAACGCTCGAAGTTCGACGACACCACGATATCCATGGAGGGCGCAAGCGTGGCCTCGAGCTCCTTTTTCGAGAAGTCGTTGGCGGCGAGGGTGCGGTGGAGAATGTCGTTGGCGTTGGTGGCAATGATGAACTGCTTGACCGGCAGCCCCATCTTGTACGCCATGTAGCCGGCAAAGACGTTGCCGAAGTTGGCCGACGGCACGCAGAAGCTGACCTCGCGGTGCGGCGCACCGAGCGCGACGCCGGCGGCCACGTAATAGACGATCTGGGCCATGATGCGCGCCCAGTTGATCGAGTTGACCGCGACCAGGCGCGTGCCGTTCAGGAAATTCTGATCGGCGAAGCTTGCCTTGACCATGGCCTGGGCGTCGTCGAAATTGCCTTCGATGGCGATGTTGAAGACGTTGTCGGCCAGCACCGAGGTCATCTGACGCCGCTGCACCTCGGATACCCGCTGATGCGGATGCAGAATGAAGATATCCAGGTTGTCACAGTGACGGCAGCCCTCGATCGCCGCCGAGCCGGTGTCGCCGGAGGTCGCGCCCATGATCACCGCGCGCTCGCCGCGCTTTTTCAGAAAGTGATCGAGCAGGCGCCCCAGAAGTTGCAGCGCCACGTCCTTGAACGCCAGCGTCGGGCCGTGGAACTGCTCGAGCAAAAAGTGGTTGGCGTCGAGCTGCTTGAGCGGCACCACCGCATCGTGGGTGAAGGTGGCGTAGGCCTCGGTCACGAGGGTGCGGAAGGTGTCGTCGTCGATCTCGCCATTGACGAACGGCTTCATCACCCGAAAGGCGATCTCGGCATAGGAGAGCCCGGCCATCTCGGCCAGGTCCTCTTTGGAAAGCGCAGGAATCTCTTCGGGCACGTAAAGACCGCCGTCGCTGGCCATGCCGGTCAATACCACTTCTTCAAACGAGAGCGCGGGCGCCTGCCCACGCGTGCTGATATAGCGCATCTGGGTTACTCCCCCTCGTCCAGGCTTTCCACGCGAATGCGCGTGACAGGCCCGGCGATATCGGCCATGGCTTCGATTTCACGAATGGCTTCGTTCATCTGCTTCTCCTTGGTGCGGTGAGTCAGCAGGATGATCGGCACCAGCTCGCCTTCGGTCGCTTCTTTCTGGATCAGCGCTTCGATGGAGATGCCCTGCTCGGCCAGGATGGTCGCCACGCGTGCCAGCACGCCGGGGCGGTCCACCGCCAGCAGGCGCAGGTAGTAGGCCGTGGTAATGTCTTCCATCGGCATGATCGGCAGTTGGCTGACATCTTCGTCGATGCCGCTGAACGCCAGGTAAGGTACGCGGTAGTGATGGTCGGTGGAAATATCACGGGCCACGTCGAGCAGATCCGCCACCACGGCAGACGCGGTGGGTTCGGCACCGGCACCAGCGCCGTAGTAGAGCGTCGGGCCGACGGCATCTCCCATGACGGCGATGGCGTTCTTCACGCCGTGCACGTTGGCCAGCAGACGCTCCTTGGGAATCAGGGTGGGGTGAACGCGCAGTTCAAGGCCCTGGTCGGTACGCTTGGAAATGCCCAGGTGCTTGATGATGTAGCCCAGGTTGTCGGCCTGCTCCACGTCTTCGGCGGTAATCCGCGAGATACCTTCGGTAAAGGCTTTCTCGAACTGCAGCGGCACACCGTAGGCAATCGAGGCCAGGATGGTCAGCTTGTGGGCGGCGTCGATACCTTCAACGTCAAAGGTGGGATCGGCTTCGGCGTAACCCAGCGCCTGGGCTTCGGCAAGCACGTCCTCAAAGGCCCGGCCTTCGTCACGCATATGGGTCAGGATAAAGTTGCCGGTGCCGTTGATGATGCCCGCTACCCACTCGATACGGTTGGCGCCCAGACCCTCGCGCAGCGACTTGATGACCGGGATACCGCCAGCGACTGCCGCCTCGAAGGCCACGATCACGCCCTTCTCATGGGCGGCCTTGAAGATCTCGTTGCCGTGCACCGCAATCAACGCCTTGTTGGCAGTGACCACATGCTTGCCGTTGGCAATCGCGGTCAGTACCAGCTCACGCGCCAGCTCATAGCCGCCGATCAATTCGACCAGCACGTCCACGTCAGGGTTGGTGGCCACGTCAAACACGTCGGTGGTGGCATTGATACCGGTAATGTCGCAATCGGGGTGAATGCTGCGGTGGGCGACCTGCTCGATCACAATGGGACGGCCTGCACGGCGTGCAATATCGTCAGCGTTACGCGTCAACACGTTGAAGGTGCCGCCACCTACCGTACCTAGCCCGCAAATGCCTACTCTTACCGGTTTCAAAATACATCCCCTTTCGTGGTGGGCGCGTTTCGCGCCCGGTCTTGAATTCAGTGTTCCAGCGTCACCGCCCAGGCGGTAATGTCTATCGATTGGCACTTGTTTAGCGTGCCTTGTCGGGTCGCGCTTACGCGTCGCCCAAGCCTAACATGGCAGCCAGCCTTTCTGGCGGTACATAACCCGGCACCAGCTGGCCGTCGGGCAGAATGATCGCGGGCGTACCCTGAACGCCCAGCGCCATGCCCAGATTATACTGCTCGGCGACCGGGTTATCGCAATCTGCCGGACCGGACAGCGGCTGGCGCTGCTGGGCACGGGTCATGGCTTCGCTGCGGTTGTCGGAGCACCACGCCTGCTGCATCGACCTTGCGGCATCACTCTCGATACCCGCTCGCGGAAATGCCAGGTAGTGTACCGCAATCCCGCGCTCGTTAAGCTCGGGCACGGCTTCATGCAGCCGCTCACAGTAAGGGCAGGTAGGATCGGTGAACACCACGACGGTCGCCTTGGGTTCATCCACTCCGCGGTAAACCACGCGCTCGGACTCCGGTACGTTGGCAAGTGCCGCCACGCGCTCCTGGTTCTTGGCCTGCTCGGTCAGGTTGACCAGGCCGGTCGAAGTATTCTCGAAAAGGTCGCCCACCAGAAAGTGGCTGCCGTCGGCATTGGAGTAGAACGACTCGCCGCTTTCCAGGCGCACGTGGTAGATACCCTCCATCGGCGTGGCGCTCACCTGCTCCACCGGCATTGACCGGCCGTTGACGCTGAGCGACTCGCGCAACTGGTCTGCCGTGGTGTCTGCCTGAGCGGCGAAAGGCAGGATGCTGGCGACGGCCAGGGTGAGTAAGGCAGAGCGTAAAGCGGGAGTAACCGTACGTTGACGCATTCTTTCTTCAACCTCGCGGATGATGTTCAGCATGCAGATTTTCCAAGCGCGCTTGGGCAACATGCGTATAAATTTGGGTCGTGGATAGATCGCTATGGCCTAACAGCAGCTGTACGACCCGTAAATTGGCCCCATGATTCAATAAATGTGTCGCAAACGCATGGCGAAGCGTGTGTGGCGACAGCGGACGTGAAATGCCGGCGGTGATGGCATGGGCCTTTATACGGTGCCAGAAGGTCTGCCGGGTCATGGCCTTGTCACTGCGGCCCGGGAACAGCGCAGGCCTGGTCGGGTCGCTCATCAGCGCCACGCGCGCCGTGGCCATGTAGTGGGCCAGCCAGTCGGCAGCTTCTTCGCCCATGGGCACCAGACGGTCCTTGTCGCCCTTGCCGCGCACGCGTACCACGTTCTGGCGCAGATTGACCGCGTCGCCGGTCAACGAGACCAGCTCCGAGACACGCAGCCCGCAGGCGTACAGCAGCTCCAGCATGGTGCGGTCGCGCACGCCAAGCGGTGTATCGGTATCCGGTGCCAGCAAGAGACGTTCGACCTCGTCCTCGTCCAGCGTATTGGGCAGCCCGGGCGTTACCCGCGGCAGCTTCACCTCGGCCAGCGGGTCGCTTTTCACATGGCCCTGCAGGCGCGCCCAACGGTAGAAGCTGCGCAGTGTGGACAACAGCCGGGCATTGCTGCGCAGCTGATAGCCCTGCTCGCGGCGCACATCGAACCAGGCAGCCAGTCGCTCGGGTGCCGGAGTGAGCAGATCCTCGCCATGGCCCTCCAGATGCTGCTGCCAGGCGGCGAGATCGCGCCGATAGGCCGCTAACGTATGATCACTGGCACCCTGTTCAAGCCACAGGGCGTCTAAAAAAGCATCCATCATGCTCATACGTTAACCGTCTCAGGATAGTGTCAATCGTCTTGAAATAGTTTCTAGACGCATAAACAAAACCCCGCCCCGCAAAGCGGTGACGGGGTCCTGGTATCCGGGCACCACGCGCATACAGCGCTGCGCAGGCCCGCGAAAAGTGACGCTTAGGCCAGCTTTTCCTTGATACGCGCAGACTTGCCGCTACGCTCACGCAGGTAGTACAGCTTGGCCTGACGCACGTCACCACGACGCTTGACTTCGATAGAGTCAACCAGCGGGCTGTAGGTCTGGAAGGTACGCTCGACGCCTACACCGTGAGAAATCTTGCGCACGGTGAAAGCGGAGTTCAGGCCACGGTTACGCTTGCCGATCACCACACCTTCGAAGGCCTGCAGACGCTCGCGGGTGCCTTCCTTGACCTTTACCTGGACGACGATGGTGTCGCCCGGAGCAAAGGCAGGAATTTCCTTGCTCATCTGCTCGTTTTCGATCGCCTGGATCACCTTGTTCTTGCTGCTCATCTTCATGCTCCTAAATAACGTAATGGCTTGCCACGCAGTTGTGGAAGGGGCAAACCGTGATCCCGGCGCTCGAAACGAGCTTCGCGGGAGTCGTTATGGGTGACGCAGGTGCGTCTTGCGCCCTGCACCGCCGCCCTGGGCTACCCGTCAGCCTGGGCGTGTTCCTCGATGAACTCGTTCAAAAGCCGCTGCTGCTCGGTATCGAGCGTACGCCCTTTCAGAAGGTCCGGGCGGCGCTGCCACGTGCGGCCCAGCGACTGCTTCAAGCGCCAGCGCTTGATGGCGGCGTGATTGCCGCTTAACAGCACGTCCGGCACGCGCTTCCCGTCGATCACTTCCGGACGGGTATAGTGCGGGCAGTCCAGCAGACCGTCGTTGAACGAGTCTTCGATAGCGGAGTCCTGATGCCCGAGTACGCCGGGTACCAGCCTTGCCGCCGCGTCGATCAGTACCATGGCAGGCAGCTCACCGCCACTGAGCACATAGTCGCCAATCGACCATTCTTCATCGATGTCACTCTCCACCACGCGCTCATCGATACCTTCATAGCGTCCGGCAACCACCACCAGGGGGCCTGCCGCCGCCAGTGCCTGCGCGCCTTTTTGATCCAGCTTGCGCCCCTGGGGCGAAAGGTAGATCACGGTCGGCACAAGGCCGGTGGCCTGATGTGCACGCTCGCGGGCGTCACGGATTGCATGGCGTAGCGTATCGACTTTCATCAGCATGCCCGGGCCACCGCCGTAAGGGCGGTCATCCACGCTGCGATGGCGGTCGGTGGCGTAATCTCGCGGATTCCAGAACTCCAGTGAAATACGCTGTTTCTCGACTGCCCGACCCACTACGCCTTGCTGCGTCAGGGCATCGAACATTTCGGGAAACAACGATACCACGCCGATCCACATGGCGGGCGCATCCCCGTTACTGCCAGTTCCCGGTGCTTGCGCATCGCAGGAGATGTCACTGTTCAAAACTCAGAATCCCAGTCAACGACCATGCGGCCATTTTCAAGGCTGATGTCGACAATCACATCATCAGGCAGAAACGGCAGCAGCCGCTCGCGCTTGTCGATCGCGTTCTCGTCGCCGCGAACCACCATGACATCGTTGGCGCCGGTTTCAAACAGGTAGCTTACCCGTCCCAACCGCTCGCCGGCTTGAGTGAAAACCGCCAGGCCTTCAAGCTCATGCCAGTAATACTCATCGGCGTCGAGTTCGGGCAGTGCACTCTTGGGCAAAACGATATCCGCCTGGGCCAGTGCTTCGGCCGCATCGCGGTCATCCACGCCTTTCAACTGCACCACAAGGCCCTTGCCCTGCCGACGTCCCTGAACAATGGGCATGGGCGTCAGGGTTTCTCCCTTGCGCACCCACCATTCGGGGTAGTCCAGAATGCTGTCCATGGGGTTGGTGTAGGAATACACCTTGAGCCAACCTTTCACCCCGTACGGGCTAGTCAGCTTGCCTAACACCACATGCGTGTCGTCCGTATGGCTTGTTTCTAAACGCGTCATCGACGACCTCGACTTACAACATCAGACTCTGGTGAACAGACTTACGCCTGCTTACGTGCTTCTTTGACCAGCTCGGCAACGCGACCAGACAGCTGGGCGCCCTGGCTCTGCCAGTGAGTAACACGCTCGAGATCAACGCGCAGACGCTCTTCCTGACCACGGGCAACCGGGTTGAAGAAGCCGATACGCTCGATGAAACGGCCGTCACGGGCGTTACGCGAGTCGGTAACGGTCAGGTGGTAAAAGGGACGCTTCTTGGCGCCACCACGTGCCAAACGAATGGTAACCATACGATAACTATCCTTCGGTTGAGGTTACGAGAGTGGGAAATGGCGCACATCGCCATCAGAACACTCATCATGCTGTTTTCTGGGTACTTCTATCGCTTGCAGGCAAGCCATGGAGAAGTACTTCAAGCGCTTCAAGGGTGGATATCACGGCGATGGCTGTACACAGATCGCCAACACCCACGCATGAAGAGGCCGCATTCTACGCAAATGTGCCCGGCTTGGAAAGCCTGACAGCCAGAAAACTCACAATACGTCAACCGCCGCGGCACGCGGATATACGCCGGTCTTTCGCCACCGATGCTAGGCACTGATGCGTTCGATGAGCGCAACATCCACTCTCACCACCTGAGCCGCCAGCCCCGGGGTCTGCAGCCGGGCGTTCAGCAGGCGAAGTGCCGCTTGTGCCGTCTCATTCACCGGGTTGCGTATCGTGGTAAGCGCACAGCGCCCCAGAGCCGCGGCGGGTATGTCGTCGAACCCGGTCACCGCCAGTGCGTCCGGCACATGAATGCCGCGCTGGGCGGCAGCGTCCAGCACGCCGAGCGCCATGGCGTCGTTGGCACACAGGATGGCGTCCAGGTCGAGTCCGGCATCCAGCAGCCATCCGCCCTCTTCCACGCCGCTTGCCTGCGAGAAGTCTCCCCGCCGCCGGGCCGTGAGCGTCAAGCCGTGGTCCAAAAGCGCGGCTTCGAGCGCCTGGTCACGCTCCTGGTCTGAAAAGGTGTCCGGCGTGCCGCCCAGCCAGGCGAGTCGCCGACGCCCCTGCCCGGCCAAGCGGGCAGCGAGCAGGCGCATGCCTTCTCTATTGTCGCAGCACACCGCATCGATACCGCCCTGGTCGAGCACCCGGCCGATCAGCACCAGCGGCGCGCCTGAGGCGCGACACCTGTCAGCAATTTCCCGGCTGACCGACCCGGCGGCAACGATGGCGCCGTCCACCTGATAGGCCAGGGCGTGATCGAGCATCTCGGTCAGATTGGCGCCTTCGACCGCCAAGAGCAGCGGCTGATAGCCGTGCGCACTCAGCGCCTTGACCAGATGCTCCAGAAGCCACGCCTCGTAAGGCCTGGATATCTCCCCCACCACCACCGCGATCAGCCCGGTGCGCTGACCGGTCAGCCCACGGGCGATCAGGTTGGGCCGATAGCCAAGTGTCTGAGCCACGCGGTGCACGTGCTCACGCTTTCGCACCGAGATCGAGGCGCCGGGCGTGAACGCGCGCGACACCATGGCCCGTGACACTCCAGCGGCGCGAGCCACGTCATCCGCCGTTACCCGCATGGGCATCGCTTATCTGCCTTGAAGGGTTCAAGCATCGTCGCGCGCTCTTTTAGCTTGATAAGGCTGCCATCCTAGCACTCCTTCTGTGTTCAAGAAGTGTTTTTGGAAGTGTTCTTGGAAGTGTCTTGAGCGTACATCAAAACGTCATCCAGGCGCTCTAGGATACGCCCATGCGCATTTTTGCACGCGCTTTCAAAACGACCTTATCCCATGGAGCCCGCCTATGAGCACCGAAGCGCTGACCCTGACTGATGTGACGGTGGATCTGGGCCGGCAGCGTATCCTGGATGGCATCCGTCTTGACGTGGCACCGGGAAGTTTCACCTGCCTGCTCGGGCCGTCGGGATGCGGCAAGACCACACTGCTGCGCGCGATTGCCGGCTTCACACCGCTGCGAGGCGGCGAGATTCGCCTGGGTAGCCGTACCCTGACCCACCTGCCGCCGGAGAAGCGCGAGACGGCAATGGTGTTTCAGTCCTACGCGCTCTGGCCGCACATGAGCGTAGCGGAGAACCTCGGCTACCCGCTGAAGCTTCGTGGCGTCGCGCGCGCCGAGCGGGCGCGCAAGGTGGCAAAGACACTGGAGCGCCTGGAGCTTGCCGGCTTCGAGGAGCGTGCGGTCACAGAGCTCTCCGGCGGGCAGCGCCAGCGAATCGCGCTGGGGCGTGCCCTGATCATCGACCCGCCGCTTCTGCTGCTCGACGAGCCACTTTCCAACCTGGATGCCGCCATTCGGCGCAGCCTGCGCAGTGAGCTGCGCCGCCTGCAGAAGTCGCTGGGGATCACCACCATCATGGTGACCCATGACCAGGAAGAGGCCCTGCAGATGGCCGACCAGATCGTGCTGATGCGTTCGGGCAAGATGGTCCAGGTCGCCGCCCCGCAAGCCTTGTATGAGCAGCCGGCCGATCTTGGCGCGGCGCGTTTTCTCGGTGTCGACAACACCGTTACCCGCCATGCGCAGGATCCCGTGGTGGCCAGTCAGGCGGTCACTTTCGGTTTTCGCACCCGCGATGCGCGCATCAACGAACCCGTGCGCCCGGCAGCGCTTACCCGCAAGGGTCGCGTTATCGAGTGCGTGTATACCGGCGACGGCTACCACGTCTCGATCGACACCGTCGATGCCGAACTCTTCGCCACCTCCGCGACATCGGTTGCACCGGGTACCTTTGCCGTTCTCCAGGTGCCCGAATCGGCCCTGATTCCTTTCGGGCCGGATGACCGGCACCTGCCGCCACTTGATCGACACGAGGATATTGCATGAAACCCCTAGCCCTTGCCCTTGGCCTGCTGACCAGCGCCATTGCCGCCCCGGCCATGGCCACCACAACGCTCAACGTGTTCACGGCGGGCGATGACAACATGGTCGAGTACATCAACGAGTTTCTCGCCCCGCGCTTTGAGGCCGCCCATCCGGACGTACGCGTTCGCGCCCTGGGCACCGGCCCCGGTGATGCCGGCAGCCAGGCCATCTACGAAACCCTGAGCGCCCAGCGTGAAAACGCCACCTGGGGCGTGGACGTGGCGGTCATTCACCAGCGCATGGCCGGGCAGATGGCCGAAGAGGCCCTGCTGAGCCGCTATGTGGATGATCTGCCGACAGGCGCGCTTGCCAGCGCCGGGAGTGCGCGCAATGCGCTGGGCATCGATGTGGAAGGCTATGTGATGCCCATGTTCCAGAGCCAGATTGCCATCGCCTATAACCCGGCGCTGCTCGAACAGCCGCCCCAGAGCTATCAGGCGCTGGCCGAGTGGGTCGAGGAGCATCCGGGGCAGTTTGGTTACAACGGCATTACCGGCGGCATGGCGGGCGTGGGTTTCGTGTTCGGCTGGATGTACGCCTTCACCGACATGATGGACACGCTGCAGAACGGCCCCTGGGAAGAGGGCGCCCCCGAGCACTGGGCGCAGGCACTCGATCAACTGCGCACCTTCAACCAGCACGTCACCCTGACGCCCGGCAATGCCGGCACCATGGACGCCATGAACCGTGGCGAGATCGCCATGGGGCCGGTGTGGATGGACATGTACTACACCTGGATGGCCGATGGCCGCTTGAACCCTGACTTTCGCCTGCTGCTGCTGGAGCCCGGCATGCCGGGTCAGCCGATGTACTACGTGATTCCCGAGCGCGCCGAACACGCCGAGCTTGCTGCCGAGTTCATCGCCCTTGCCACCAGCCCCGAGGTTCAGGCAGAAGGCATCGTCGGCCGGTTCAACTGGTTCCCCGGCATCGACGCCGAGCACGTGCGCGATGAACTGAGCGACGCACAGTGGGCACAGCTCTACTCGGACGTGACGCCGGAGACGCTGGCCGAGCGCGGTTTGTCCATGCCCCAGGCCGACTACTTCCGCGCCATTCTGGAAGCCTACGAGCGCCATGTCAGCCACTAGGTGACAAGGCACCACCCGCGATGCTCCATTCGGGAGGGCCTTGCGCCCTCCTTTATTACGGAAGGCTCTCATGACGACGTCGTTCTCTCACGCCCCCTCGTTGCCGATACCCGGCCGGCGCCTGCCTCGAATAAGCCTGGGCCTGCTGCTGGTTTTGCCGGCGCTGACGGCCATCACGCTGCTGTATGCGCTGCCGCTGATACGCTCGCTGGTCACGGCCTTTCGTGACGGCAGCGGCGCCTGGACTACCGAGCACGTGGTACGCGCGTTTTCGCTTTATGGTCGCGACATGCTGTTCTCGCTGGGCGTGGTATCGGCGTCACTTGCGCTTATCGCGGCCATGTCCATCGCGATTGCAGGCTATCTGACGCTGGGCGCGACTCCCTGGGCGGTGCGTGCGTTGCGCTGGCTGTACCGCTGGCCGCTGTTCATTCCGTTCGTGGTGACCGGGCAGCTTGCCCGGTCGTTTCTGGCCACCAACGGCATGATGAATAACGTGCTGGTGGAAACCGGGCTGATGGCCTCAAGCAGTGCCCAGAGCTTTCTTGACTGGCGTGGCCTGGTGCTCACGTTCGCCTGGAAGCAGATTCCGTTTGTCACGCTGCTGCTGGCCGGCGCCATGGCGGCGGTCGAGCAAAGCCATATAGAAGCTGCGCGTAACGCCGGCGCCGGCCGCCTGCGCTGCCTGTTCCAGATCGTGCTGCCCCAGGCCGCGCCCACGCTGTGGGTGGGGCTGATTCTCTCGCTGGTCGCCATGCTCTCGGTGCTGTCGGTACCCATGATGCTGATTTCAGGCAATCCCACCATGATGACCTCGATGATGGCTCACCGTATCACCTACTACGGCGACTACGGCATCGCCAACGCTCTGGGGCTTTTCTCCTACGCGCTGACCGCCGTGACGGCGTGGTTCTACCTGCGCCTGACCCTTCGCCGGGAGGCCACCCGATGATGACGTCGCGATGGCTTACCCGACTGGGCCTGGGCGCGGCGCTGGGCCTGATGGCGTTCATCGTGTTCGGGCCGCTTCTGAACCTGGCCATGTGGGCGTTTGCCGAGCAGTGGTTCTACCCCAACCGGCTGCCCACGGGCTGGGGATTCGCTTTCTGGGAGCGTGTATTTCGCCCCCGCGCCGGCGCCTGGACGTCGCTGTTCAATACCGTGCTGGTGGCCTGTTCGGCCGTATTGCTTTCCATGGCACTGGCCATCCCTGCCGGCTACGCCCTGGCGCGTCAGGCGCTGCCGGGGCGCAGCGTGATCATGCTGGTGTTTCTGCTGCCCCAGGCATTTCCTAACCTGCCGATCTTCGTCAACATCGCGGCGATCTTCTACCAGTGGGGGCTCAACGGCACGCTGGTGGGCGTGGTGCTGGTGCACTCGCTACCCGGGCTTGTGTATGCCGTGTGGATCGCCACCGCGGCGTTCTCGGCCGTGGACCGCTCACTGGAAGAGGCCGCGCGCAACCTCGGGGCATCGCCTCTGCGCAGCTTTTTCGATGTCACCCTGCCCCAGGCGCTGCCCGGGCTTCTGGCCGCGTCGATCTTCGTGTTTCTGGACAGTATCGATGAGTTTACCGGCACCTTCTTCGTGGGTGCGCCGGAAATCACCACGCTGCCGCTTCTGATGTTCAATGCCTCCATGGGCGGCAACTACCAGGTCGCGGCAATTACCGCGCTGATTCTGCTGATTCCCTCGGTGGGATTCATGCTGGTGATCGAGCGCTTTCTGAAGGCCGATGTTCTCTCCCGGGTCGGCCGTTGAATTCTTCAAGTGAGTCCTGCATCGATGCTGATTGCCCATTTATCCGATTTGCACCTTTATACCCAGCGCTCCGAAACCGGCCAGGCGCCCCGCGATATCTGCCTAGTCGTCGAGCGGATCGCACGCGATTTACTGAGCCTTGCACCGCGGCCGGACCTGGTCGTCATCAGCGGGGATCTTGCCGACGGCGGCACGGAGGAGGACTACCGGCAGATCCGCGAACTGCTGGAACCATTGCCCATGCCGGTCCTGGCCGTGCCCGGTAACCACGACCGGCGAGAGGCCATGCGCTGCGTGCTGGGCGAGCGGCTTGCGGGGTTGCAGGAGGGCGAGTTTCTGCACTCGCGGGTGGACATGAGTGGCGTGACACTGCTCGGCCTGGATTCGGTCGTGGCTGGACGTCCCGAAGGGGCGCTGTGTGGCAAGCGCCTGGACTGGCTCGAGCGCGAGCTTGAAAAGACGCAGCCGCTGGTCTTTCTGGTCATGCACCACCCGCCCTTTTCGACGGGCAATCCGCACTGGGACGCCTATAGCCTGATCGAGGGCCGTGAGCGCTTCACGGCGATCATCGACGCCTCGCCCAAGCGCATACTCTGCGGACATATCCATCAGCCGCTGCACATACATTGGGGGGCGCACTACGGCGCCATCGCCGGCAGCCCGGCGTTTCAGTACCACCTGGTGCCCGGTAGCACGGCCGCGCCTACTGAAAGTCAGGTGAGCTACTCCTACCCGCTGCACTACTGCCAGCCGGACGGCAGCGTGCTGGTCCACCTGCGTCATATCATGTAAAAGCCAGCACCCGAGGGTGCTGGCTTTCAGAGCGCGGGCCTTGCCGGCCCGCCACGGGGGATAAGCGTACGCCTAGCGCCAGGGCAGGCCGCCCGGGCCACCCATGCCGCCTCCGCCCATGCCGCCCATACCACCGGGGCCACCAGGGCCACCGCCGCCCATCATGCCGGACATGCCGCGCATCATCTTCTGCATGCCGCCTTTCTTGCCGGCTTTTTTCATCATCTTCTGCATCTGCTTGTGCTGCTTGAGCAGGCGATTGAGATCCGGCACCTGAAGGCCGGCGCCAGCCGCGATGCGGCGCTTGCGCGAGCCGTTGATGATATCCGGCGCGCGGCGCTCCTTGGGCGTCATGGAGTTGATCAGCGCTTCGAGCTTGCCAAGCTCCTTTTCCGGGCCCGGGCCCTGGGCCAGCTCGGCCATCTGACCCATGCCGGGCAGCTTGCCCAGAAGCCCGCCCATGCCGCCCATCTTCTTGAGCTGCTGGAGCTGGTCGCGGAAGTCTTCAAGATCGAAGCCGTCACCCTTCTTGACCTTGCTGGCAAGCTTGGCGGCCTTGTCCTTGTCGACCGTACGCTCGGCTTCCTCGATCAGCGAGAGCATGTCGCCCATGCCGAGGATGCGCGACGCGACTCGGTCCGGGTGGAACGGCTCGAGAGCGTCGACCTTCTCGCCGACCCCCATGAACTTGATCGGCTTGCCGGTAATGTGGCGAACCGACAGCGCCGCACCGCCGCGGGCATCACCGTCGGCCTTGGTGAGAATCACCCCGGTCAGCGGCAGCGCATCGTGAAACGCCTTGGCGGTATTGACGGCGTCCTGGCCGGTCATCGCATCGACGACGAACAGCGTCTCCTGGGGCGAGATCGCCTTATGCAGCGCCTGGATCTCCGCCATCATGGCGTCATCGATGGCCAGGCGGCCGGCAGTATCCACCAGCACCACGTCATGGAACTGGATCTTGGCGTGCTTGATGGCCGCCTCGGCGATATCCACCGGCTTCTGGTCGGAGCGCGAGGGGAAGAAGTCGACCTCGACCTCCTTGGCGAGCGTCTCCAACTGATCGATGGCCGCCGGGCGATAGACGTCTGCCGACACCACCAGGACCTTCTTCTTCTCGCGCTCGCGCAGGAAACGGGCGAGCTTGGCTACCGAGGTGGTTTTACCCGCCCCCTGCAGACCCGCCATCAGCACGACCGCCGGCGAGCCCTTGAGGGCCAAGCCTTCGTTGGCCTCGCCCATGATCGTCTCGAGCTCCTGCTGGACGATCTTGACGAACTGCTGGCCCGGAGACAGGCTCTTGGAGACTTCCTGCCCCACGGCCCGCTCGCGCACGCGCTCGATGAAGGCCTTTACCACTGGCAGCGCCACATCGGCTTCGAGCAGCGCCTTGCGCACTTCGCGCAGGGTGTCCTTGATATTGTCATCGGTCAGGCGCGCCTGACCCTTGATCGACTTCAGCGTCTGGGAAAGACGCTCACTGAGATTCTGAAACATGGGGCCTCTGCCTCCGTCGCTGTCGCCGGGCGCCTGCGCCTCTGGACTGATGTGCATGGATTATACGCGCTCAAGCCAGGAGTCTCCATGGCTGAGCGCATTGGCTAACGATGGCTGTGCGATACGGCCTCGATTGGTTATAGTAGTCAGAACTACTCTAACGTGACTGTTTTCACTGCAACGCGCGGCCTCGCGCACGGATAGCATCATGCAGGCGCTGCCTTTCGCCACCATCGCTTTTATACTCTACGTTGCCGCTGCTATCTGGCAGGGCATGACGCTTTTCCGTCGCGTACCGCCTCGCCAGGGCATGGTGCGCCTGCTTGGGGCACTCGGGCTTCTGCTGCACATTCCGGTGGTGGTGGAGCTGATGACCCAGGCCCCGGGCCTTCTGCCTGGATTTACCACCAGCGCGACGCTGTTCATGGCCGTGGCCGTCAATGTGCTGCTGATTGCAAGCCTTTTCAAGCCGGTACTCAACGCCAGCATCGTGCTGTTTCCGCTGGCGGGGGTGGCGCTGATCAGTGCTACCTGGCTACCCAACCATGCCGGCCATACGGGCCTGACACCCGGCATTCTGCTCCATGCCGTAAGCTCGGCGCTGGCCTTTGCGATGCTTGCCATCGCAGCTGCCCAGGCAGTGCTCGTGGGCCTGCAGAACCAGGCGCTGCGCCATCATCATATTCGCGGCATCGTCCAGTCGCTGCCGCCGCTCACCACCATGGAGCGTGTGCTGTTCGAGCTGGTATGGGCGGGTGTCGTGCTGCTCACGCTTTCGATTCTGAGCGGCTTCATCTTTCTGGATAATATCTTTGCCCAGCACCTGCTGCATAAAACCGTACTGTCGCTGGCCGCCTGGGTCATCTTCACTACACTACTGATCGGTCGTTACCTTTTCGGCTGGCGCGGCATGCGCGCGGTACGCTGGACCCTGGGCGGCGGCGCGCTGCTGGTCCTGGCCTATTTCGGCAGCAAGTTCGTGCTTGAAATTCTGCTCAATCGTTAAGATGTATACCCGGCCATGGTGGTCTTGACAGGCCACCCCCTAACTTCTACAAATCGAGCTTGATACGGCATAAAGGAATTTCGACTTGAGCGATGACTTCCCTCTGGGGTTACTGTTCGGCCTGCTAGGCTTGCTTGTACTACTGTCTGCCTTCTTCTCCAGCTCTGAAACCGGCATGATGTCGATCAACCGCTACCGCCTGAGTCATCAGGCCAATAGCGGCGACCGACGTGCCAAACGGGTCATGCGTCTTCTGACCCGGCCGGACCGGCTGATCGGCGTCATTCTGATCGGCAACAACTTCGTCAACAACCTGGCTGCCTCGATTGCCACCATCATCGCCATTCACTTTTTCGGCGATGTCTCGGGCCCGGCCATTTCCACGGCACTTTTGACCATCACCATCCTCATCTTTGCCGAAGTCACGCCGAAGACCTATGCGGCGATCAAGCCCGAACGCATCGCCTATCCCACGTCCATGGCCCTGGAGCCGCTACTCAAGCTCTTGTATCCGCTGGTCTGGCTGGTCAACATCATTTCAAACGGCCTGCTTCGAATACTCGGCGTGAAAAGCGTGGAGAACGGCGGCGACAGCCTGACTCGCGACGAGCTGCGCACCGTGGTGCACGAAGCGGGCACGCTGATTCCCTATCGCCACCGGGCGATGCTGCTGTCAATCCTGGATCTCGAGAACGTCACGGTCAACGACATCATGGTGCCGCGCCACGAAGTGCTGGGCATCGACCTGGATGACTCTCTGGAAGACATTCTTACCCAGATCCGCACCAGCCAGCATACGCGCCTGCCCGTCTACAAGGGCGATATCAACAACATCATCGGCATGCTCCACCTGCGCAATGCCGCGCGTTTTCTATCCCGCGACGAGGTCACCAAGGCGGCCATCGTTCAGGAAGCCCGCGAGCCCTACTTCATTCCCGAATCCACGCCGCTGCATACCCAGCTTTTGAACTTCCAGAAGCAGAAGCGACGTATCGGCATCGTGGTGGATGAGTATGGCGATGTGGAGGGTCTGGTGACGCTCGAGGATATTCTGGAAGAGATCGTCGGCGAGTTCACCACCGATGTTTCCGAAGATGACGAGATTCACCAGCAGGATGACGGCAGCCATGTCATCGAAGGCACCGCCAATATTCGTGAGATCAACAAGATGCTTGGCTGGCATCTGCCCACCGATGGCCCGAAAACGCTCAATGGCTTGATCCTTGAACATCTCGAGGCCTTCCCGGAAGGCCCTGCCTGCCTGCAGATCGGCAATACGCGAATGGAGATTCTGGAGATTCGCGACAACCTGATCACCTCCGCCCGCTGCTGGCAGAAAATCCGCCTGCCTCGGCGCCCCTAGTCGGCAGGGCGGTGGCCGATATCCTGGTCGGCGGCCGCCTTCAGGTCACGCACCTGCTCCTCCAGATAACTGCGCAGCGCCACGCCCTCGATCATCTGCCTGTTGATCGGCGGCCCGAAGTGCAGGCTCACCGGCGCCCGAAAGCGGCTGGGCCACTTTTTCAGCGCCTTGCCGTTAAAATGCGATGTCCATGATCCCCAGAGTCCGGCAAGTCCCGCGGGAATGACCGGCACGTCATCCCGCGCCAGGATGGTTTCCAGGCCGCGCCGGAACGCATGAATCTCACCGTCTGGCGTCAACCGGCCTTCGGGAAACACCATGACCACCTCGCCTTGCTGAAGGGCCCGGCTGACGTCATCGAGGGTACGGCGCAAGGCACCGGGGCTGCGCCGCTCGGACTCGATAGGAATGGCACCGACCAGTTGGAACCACCACTTGAGCCCCGGCGAATCAAAAATCGGCTGGTCCATCACAAAGCGCAGCGGCCTGGGGCTTGCCCCACCCAGCACCAGTGCATCCATGAAGCTTACGTGATTGCACACCACCAGGGCCGCGCCCTGCCTGGGTATGTGATGGCTGCCACGAATGCGCAGGCGATAGCATGACCGCATGGCCACATAAATCAGCCAGCGCAGCGCGTGCCGGATCGCCTTGACTCCCCCTTTCACGCTGTCGGCTCCCGCTGCCTGAGTCCGGCCAGCACCGTGCTGACCAGTTGATCCAGCAGCTCGTCCACCTTTAGCTGCTGGCCCTGCCAGTAGCCCAGCCGCTCGTTCAACCCCAGCTGCACCAGCCCGTGCACGCTTCCCCACAGCGTGCGCCCAAGCCGGCGCGCCTCAAGGTCATCCAGGCTTGGCTGATACTTGGTCAGGGAGGTTTCCACCTGGGTGAACAGTGCTTCGATCAGGTCGCTCTGGCGCTGATCGAGCTCACCTTCCTGGGCCAGGGGGTAATCGAACAGCAACTGCCAGCGGTAACAATCCTGCTCGGCGAAGTGCCAATACGCGTGCGCCAGCGAACGCAGCCAGGGTTCGGGGTCATCCTCGGCAAGCGACGCGATGGTATGCTGCAAGCCAGCCAACGTTTCAACATTGACGTGCTGCAACAGATTGTTGAAGCTGCCGTACAGTTTCAGCAGCGTGCTGGGCGCACAGCCGACCTCTCTAGCCAGGGCACGCAGTGACAGACCATGGACTGGCTGCTTGGCCAGCCATTCATCACAAGCGTGCATGACCTGCGCATGGAGGGCATCGGGCGCATGCTGTCTAGGACGAGCCATGGCGATCTCTTCAGGTCAACGGCAAACAGATAAGAATGCCTCACCGCGCTTTAGCGTGAGCAAGGGGTAATATAGGATACCTTACATCGAACACTGTTTTCGATACTAAAGCGTTACATTTCGTGCATTATTGTGCGCCATTTACCCGCTCATTGCATGATGATGCCGATTCTGCTCAAGGAGGCAGGCATGACAGGACGCCTACACGTGCAAAACCTATCGCTTGCGCGTCTAGTGCCTTCGCTCGAGATCACGTCACCGCTGATCGAATCGCCCAATCTGGCGCCTCGCCAGCCGGTATCGGCCATTCGCCTGGCTCAGGGCGACTATCAGCTACAGCCGGTTTTCTGGGGGCTGACGCCGCCCTGGCTCAAGGTACTGGATCACGCCCCCCACTGTGCCCGGGCCGAAACCCTGGGCTCGAAGGCCATGTTCCATGAGGCCTTTCAGGCAAGGCGCTGCGTGATTCCGGTCAGCGGCTTTTATATCTGGAAAGTGTCGCTGCGCAACAAGCAGCCCTACCTTGTCACCCAGGTGAGCCGTGCACCGCTGCTGCTGGGGGCGCTGTGGTGCCGCTATCACACCACGCTGACTGCCTTCACCGATTCAATGGCCTTGATCAGCGTGCCGGCCAACGCCTGCCTTGCCCCGCTGAGCGACCGCTTGCCGGTCGTGATTCCCGAGCACGCACTTCATACCTGGCTTGACCCGCAAAGCCCTGTCGATGCGGTGAATGCGCTGTTGACGCCTGCGCCTCTGGAACTGTTGGGCGCTTTTCCGGTATCTAAGCATGTCAATAATCCTGCCTATCAATCCGCCGCTTGCGCCCATCCGATCGGGCCCATGTTGCAGTGGTCCATCTCACAGGAGCCATGATGTTACGACCCAAGAGTATCGTCTCTGAACACGCCTTCTATCCGCACCTGGTCATGGTCGCGACCCTGAGTACCCTGGGGCTCGCCTCGAGCGCCCTGGCAGCCAGCGATGATCCGGTGGAAGAGGTGGTAACACCGATCGCAAGCCCATTCGATAGTCGCGACTACCGCGTGCTGACCCTTGAAAACGGCCTGCAGGCGCTGCTGGTCAGCGACCCGGAAGCCGACAAGGCCGCCGCCTCGATGAATGTCCGCGTGGGCAGCGCCCAGGACCCGGACGATCTTTCAGGGCTTGCCCACTTTCTCGAGCACATGCTGTTTCTGGGCACCGAACCCTACCCGGAACCGGACGCCTACCAGCGCTATATTTCCGATCATGCGGGCTCGCACAATGCCTTTACCGCCCAGCAGGACACCAACTACTTCTTCGATATCGAGCCTTCCGCCCTGCCCGGTGCGCTTGACCGGTTCAGCGAGTTCTTTCTTTCGCCGCTGTTCAATGCCGACCACCTGGAGAGCGAGCGCAATATCGTCCACTCCGAGTACATGGCCCGCATCCGCGACGAGTCGCGGCGCGAAAACGATGTGCTCGATCAGCTGCTCAACCCGGATAACCCGACCACGGGCTTTGCCGTTGGCAGCCGCGAGACCCTGGCCAATCCACCGGAAGGCGAAGCCACGCTGCGCGAACGGGTGATCGATTTCTATCACGATCACTACGATGCCAACGTGATGAATCTGGCGGTTGTTGCGCCCCAGCCGCTGGATACGCTGGAAGCGTGGGTGGTTGAGCGCTTTGCCGATATCCCGGATAACGGCCTGGATGTACCTGTCATCGATGCCCCTTTGGTGGATGCCAGCACGCTGCCGCGCTACGTGGAACGCCAGTCGCTGCAGGACCGCCGCCAGCTGCGCTTCTACTTCCCGATTCCCGACCCCACAGACGAGTACCGCAGCAAGCCTACCCAGTTGATCGCTCACCTGCTGGGTGATGAAGGTGCGGGCAGCTTGCTGGCGGTACTGCGCGATGCGGGCCTCGCCGACGGGCTCTCCGCTGGCGTTGGCCGCGGTGACGGCAAGGATGCGCTGTTTACGGTGTCCATCAGCCTGACGCCGGCCGGTGCCGAGCGTCTGGATGATATTCAGGCCACGCTGTTTGCTGCCATCGAGCAGATCCGCAGCCAGGGCCTGGACGACTGGCGCTACGCCGAGCAGCGCGATCTCAGCGAGCAGGCCTTCCGTTTCCAGCAGCACGGCGCGCCCCAGCAGGAAGCGACCCGCCTCTCCATGAGCCTTTCGCTCTATCCGGTGGAGGACGTGCAATACGCGCCTTACCGCATGGACGCACCGGACCGGGAGCGCGAGCAAGCCTACCTGGATGCCCTGACGCCGGACAACATGCTGCGCTTCTACTCCGCGCCGGATATCGAAAGCGAGACGATCTCGCCGTGGTTCAATACACAGTGGCGCGAGCAGCCTCCGACCGGGGCAGGCCAGGCGCTTACCGGGCTTGCCCTGCCCGAGCCCAACCCGTTCATTGCCAGCGACCTTGCCCTGGTAACGGGCCAGGACGAGCGCCCTCGCCAGTTGATCGATACCCCCTCGTTCAATGCCTGGCACATGCAGGATTCACGCTTCAACACGCCCAGCGTCGAATGGCGCCTTAGCCTGCAGTACCCGGACGCCAGCTATTCGCCGGAAGAGGTGGTGCTGACCCAACTGCTGGCGGGCTGGCTCAATGACAGCCTGAACGAATCGCTCTACCCCGCCAGGCTTGCCGGGCAGTCGTTCAGTGCCTACCCTCACGCCCGCGGCATGACGCTGTCGTTTTCCGGCTGGCGTGATGGTCAGACGCCGTTGATCGAACGAGCACTCCAGCAGCTTGAAACCGCCGACATCAGCGAAAGTGCCTTTGAACGCGTGCGCTATCAATTGCAGCGTGAATGGCGCAATGCGCCGCAGTCCGCGCTTGCAAGCCAGGCGAGTCGCACGCTGGGCGAAGCACTGCTGACACCGCAATGGTCCACCACCGAGCTTCTGGCCGCCAGCCAGCGCCTGGAGCGCCACCATCTTGAGGATTTCCGCCAGCGTTTCCTGGGCGGGCTTTATGCTGACGCCATGGCGGTAGGCAACCTGGATGCCGAGCTTGCCCGGGAACAGGCGGATATCATGCGTAATCAGTTGCGCCCGCGCCTGACACGCGCCGACATCCCCCAACTCACGCCGCTGGCGGTCAGCGACACGCTCCGCGTACTCAATCCGCAAAGCACGCGTGAGGAGTCGCTGGTGCTGCGCTATCTACAAGGCCGCGATCAGAGCCTCAAGGAGCAGGCGGTCGTCAGCGTCATCGCCCAGTGGCTGGAAACACCTTTCTACCAGCGCCTGCGCACCGAAGAGCAGCTTGGCTATATCGTCAACGCGGGCTACTCGCCCCTGCTGCAAGCGCCGGGCATTGCCCTGCTGGTTCAGTCGCCGGACGTGAAGAGTGACGAGGTAGCCGCCCACATGGATGCGTTTCTGGAAGAGGCTGGCCAAGCGCTTGACCAGCTGGATGACGAAGCCCTCGCACCCTATCGCCAGGCCGTGCATGACCGCCTGCGCCAGCGCGACACCAGCCTTGCCGGCATGGCCAACCGCTACTGGCAGGCCACCGCACTTGACGAGATACGCTTTGACCGTCGGGAAGCGCTTGCCGAGCTGGCGCTCGAAGTGAGCGCGGAAGATATTCAAGCCGTATGGCCTGCGCTGCTTGGCCACCAGCTTGACGTGCGCTATAACCCCGGCGACACGCCAAGCCCGGTGGCACCTTACCGCGAGGGGCTCGCGCCGCTGGCCAAGGCAGCTGACTGATCGCCTTTCACCCGCTCAGGCGTCAAAGGCCTGAGCGGGCATCATGGCCTCCACGTACATCACCAGCTCTTCGAGAATCTGGCGCTCGCGGTCATCGAGCGTCTGCTGGTTGTAGCGCTCGATCTCACGGGCAAACGCCTTGAGCGTAAAGCCAGTGAGCGCCGGGTCGTTGATGCGCATCCAGCGAAACGCCTCCCACTGCTCGCGCTCTTCACCTTCCAGCGTCTCTGGATAGCTTCGTGCGCGAAAGCGAAACAGCATCTCTTCAAGGCGCGCATCCTGAAAGGCGAACCGCTGCCCCACCAGATCCCATGGATCCATGTCGCGCACGCGATCCATCTGCTGGCGGTCCGCCGCTGAAAAGAAACGACCGCTGTAGAGCATCAGGTCCGGGTCCTGGGGGGCATCTTCGAAGCCTGACGTGAAAACCTCGGCCACCTTGGCCGCCACGCCGCGCGCTTCTCGCAGGGTCTTCCAGTGCTGGCGGCAGGTCACGATATCCAGCCCCAGGCGCTCGACAATCGTGCCGTAACTGCCCTTTTGCGGGCCGTCGACATCCTTGAGCACGCTGGCCGGAAAGACGACCGGGCAGCGGTTGATATGAATCACCTTCAGCGGAATACGCGCTTCGCCTTCCGAGAGGTCCTGCTGACTGACGAACACGCGCTTGCGGATTTCCTCCGCTGACAGCGCCATCAGATCGGCGGGGTCCACGCTCAGATCGTAGACGATCACCCCGTTGGGGTTGGTGGGGTGCTCGGCCAGCGGCATGACCAGGGCGCTACAGCCGCGACTTGCCGGGTAGCGGCGCGAGATATGCAACAGCGGCTTGGCGTTGGGCAGGTCCAGCTGCTGGGCAACGGCGCGTTTACCACGCAGGCCCAGCAGGTAGTCGAACAGCTTGGGATTACGAGCCTTCAAGAGGCGCGCCAGGGCAATGGTGGCGCGCACGTCGGCCACCGCGTCGTGAGCGCCTTCGTGGGCGATCCCGTTGGCCTGGGTGAGGTCCTCGAGCTTGAAGCTCGGGGCGCCATCTTCCTTGAGCGGCCACTCGATACCTTCAGGGCGCAGGGCATGGAACGCGCGCACCACGTCGATCAGGTCCCAGCGGGAGTTGCCGTTTTGCCACTCGCGGGCGTAGGGGTCCAGCAGGTTGCGGTAAAACAGGTGGCGCGAGACTTCATCGTCAAAGCGCAGGCTGTTGTAGCCGGCCACACAGGTACCGGGCTCGCTCATGTGACGCTGCACTTCGCTTGCGAACTGCGCTTCCGGCAGACCGTGGCGCTGAGCCTTTTGCGGAGTGATACCGGTAATTAGACAGGCAGCCGGATGCGGCAGGTAGTCGTCTGCCGGCTTGCAGTAGAGCTCGACCGGCTCGCCGATCTCGTTGAGGTCCGCATCGGTTCGCAGGGCGGCAAACTGAGCGGGCCGATCCCGTCGTGGATCGGCCCCGAACGTTTCATAATCATGCCACAAGAAACTGGCAGGGGCGGCATTGGATGGCGCCATGAACAAGCACTCCGCAGGGCAAAAACACCAAGCCTAGCACACCCGTTGCGTATCTCGCCGCCCCGTTTCAGCGCGGTTGCTAGCTCTTGGGCAGCGTCACGTTCAGCTCCAGTACCGAGCAGTTGTCTTCGCTGTCCAGAGAAATCTGAATGGCGTTGTCGTCGACATGTACATAACGACGAATGACTTCGAGCAGTTCGCGCTCAAGCAGCGGCATGTAGTCAGGCTGGCCGCGCTGACTGCGCTGATGCGCCACGATGATTTGTAACCGTTCTTTGGCCACCGAGGCGGATTTCTTGCGCTCACGCTTCAAGAACTCCAGGAGTTTCATCGACGGCTACCTCCAAACATGCGGCTCAGCAGGCCTTTGCGCTGCACTTCGTGGAAACGTAGCGGAAGCTCTTCACCCAGCAGACGCGACACCGTGTCGCTGTAGGCCTGGCCCGCATCGCTTGCGGCATCGTGAGTCACTGGCACGCCCTGGTTCGAGGCACGCAGCACGGCTTCTGATTCGGGAATCAGGCCAAGAAGGTGGACCGAGAGAATTTCACGAATGTCTTCAAGGGTCAGCATGTCCCCCGTGGTCACCCGCTCGGGGTTGTAACGGGTAATCAGCAGGTGCTCCTTGATCGGGTCGCCACCGCGCTCGGCACGCTGGGTCTTGGACGCCAGCAGGCCCAGGATACGATCGGAGTCACGCACCGAGGAGACTTCCGGGTTGGTCACCACGATCGCCTCATCGGCAAAGTACATGGCGAGCTGAGCACCACGTTCGATACCGGCGGGGGAATCGCAGATAATGAAATCAAAGTCTTCCTTGAGCTTTTCGAGAATTTCCGCTACCCCTTCCTGGGTCAGCGCATCCTTGTCGCGGGTTTGCGAGGCCGGCAGGATGTAGAGGTTTTCGACGCGCTTGTCGCGGATCAGCGCCTGGTTGAGCCCCGCCTCGCCCTGGATGACGTTGACCAGGTCATACACGACCCGGCGCTCGCACCCCATGATCAGGTCAAGGTTTCGCAGACCCACGTCAAAATCGATTACCACGGTCTTTTTACCACGCAGGGCAAGCCCGGTTGAAATCGCCGCCGCACTGGTGGTTTTGCCGACCCCCCCTTTACCTGAGGTCACCACAATAATTTTAGCCAAGATTCACATCCTTCTTGAAATCGTTCATCGCGAGCACTGGAGGCTGAACGAATAACGGAAACATCAATGTTATAAATATGCCTTACTGTAACGGATAGACAGCGCAACGTCGCCAGACATTACGCATGGTCGCCGAGCCATCAGCCAAGCGGCTTGATCTCGAGCTGCTCTTCGGTAAAGTGAACTTCAGCGGCGCACCCCAGAAGCTTTGAGTCGATATCTTCCAGCCGCTTGTAGTTCCCTGCAACGGACAGCAGTTCCGCTTCAAGCTCGCGGCAGTAGATACCCGCATGGGTATTGCCATGAATGCCTGCCAGCGCCCGCCCCCGCAGTGCGCCGTATACATGAATACTGCCCGCCGCCAGCACCTCGGCGCCTGCGTTGACGGCCCCGATGACCACCAGGTCGCCGTCAGCGGCACTGACCTGCTGCCCGGAACGTACGGTGCCGCGATAAAGGCGCGTCACTCCCGTAGAGCTCTCTATCTTACCGCTGGCCACTTCGTCCTGGCTGGCCTCATCAATCGTGGGTGCCGGCGTGGGGCTGACGCTCTCAAGCGCTCGCGCCCGGCCCTCCTCGACGGGTGCAAACCAGCCAAGCCCCAGCGCCCAGGCGGACTGGCGAACGGGCTCTGCACCACCGCGCACGGCCACCGGCAGGAGCTTGTGGTCCCGGCAGACCGCGCAGATCCTTTCCAGCGCCAGGTGCGGCTCATCAAGCTTTTCCACGCTAAGCACAACCGGTGTATGCTGAAAGAAGGCGGGGGATTGAGACAGTTTACCGGCCAGTTGCCGACGGATATGCTCGGGGTCGGCGCTTGTCAACTCCATGACGGTCATCGGCAGCATGCCGCCTTTGAAGGTAAACGCCACGTCGGCACTATCGGCGTTGAGGCTCATAGCCGAAACTCCATGTCATGTTCAGGTAAGATAAAGGTAGCCCAATTTGGCGCCTTTTAGGGTAAAGAATCAATGTCTATCACACCCCGCTAAGGCAAAGCTAAGCGACAGCGCCGGTGACTGCAACCGCCGGTTCAACAACCGCTGTTTTTTTCATGCCATGCACCGTTAAGCAGGATGATTCATGCACGGACTGTTAAGACGCCTGTTCGCCCCCCGGTGGCAGCACCCCGACCCGCAAGTGCGCAAGCAGGCCCTCACTCGGCTCGACCCGACCCACCCTGAACAGCGCGAAGCGCTGCAGGCACTTGCCCGCGACCATGATGCGAGCATTCGCCTGGACGCCCTCCTGGCGCTTGATGATCTCAAGGCGCTGGTGGAGGCGTACGCCGAACATCGCGAGCAACAGGCGTGGTTCGACGCCGTATGTCAGCGGCTGAGCGGCACCCAGGGTGGCACCGATCTGCATCAGCGTCTGGCCCTGATAGAGCATCTGGACGAACCGCGCCTGCTCAACGCCATCGCCCTTCAAGGCGACAATCTCGACTTGCGCCTGGCCGCACTTGCCCGACTCAGCGATGACCACGACTTGATTTATCAGGCGTGCCATAACGGCGTTGCCACGGTTCGCCATCGCGCCGCCGAACGTATCGACAGCGAAGAGAGCCTGAAGCAGCTTTTAAAGCAGGCCCGAAGGGATCGCCAGGTAACACGCATCGCCCGCGAAAAGCTGGGGCAAAAGCGCAGCGATGCCGAGTGGCTTGCCCGCCAGCAAGCCCAGCGTGAGCACATCCTTCAACAGCTGGAGCAGCATGCGCGTGCGCCTTGGGAGCCCCTGTATGGCGGCCGCCTGCGCCATCTGGAGCGTGAATGGCAGCATCTTTCGCACCCCCCCAGCGCCGAGCAGGAACAGCGTTTCTACCAGGCGACACTAAGCTGTCGCAAGACGCTGAATGACCACGACGCCCAGGAACAGGCTCGCCAGCAACGCCTTGCTCGCCGCGACGAGGCCGATGCGACTCGCGACCAGTTGCTCGCAGGGCTTGAAGAGACCCTGGATAGCCTGCGCCATGCGAGCGAACTGACGAGCCAGGATATCGACAGCCTGCGCGCCCAGCGCCAGCTGCTTGGCCAGCGCTGGCAGGCGCTTTCCGATGTCCACCCACCCAACGAAGCGGCCCGCCAGCGCCATACCCGGGCGATCACCGAGTACGAGCAGTGCCTGGAGGCCTGGCAGCGCTGGCGGGGTATCAGCGCCCCGCTCGAAAGGGCGCTGGCCGATCACGATCACGCTACCCTGTCGCGTCTGTTGAAAACCTGCGCCTGGCCGAAAATGCTGACACCCCCGGCCTTGATGCAGCGGGCACAGGCAATCCTGGCCACCGAGGCATCCGTCACTCCCGACGCGGGCAACGCCACGGCATCGCTGGACACTCTCGAAGAGGAGCTTGATAGCTTCGAGCAACTGCTGGAGCGCGGCGCGTTTAAAAGCGCAAGCCACCTGCATCAGCGTTTGAAGCCCCAGGTTGACGCGCTGCAAGCCCCCCAGGCCAAACCGCTCAAGGCACGACTGAAACAGCTCGGCGCACGCCTGGCCGAACTGCGCGACTGGCGCGGTTTTGTGGCAGGACCCAAGCGCGAGCAGCTATGTTCGAGTATTGAAGCGCTGGCCGAGGATCAGCATATGGCCGAGGAGGCGCTCGATCGCCACCACCGCCAACTGGTCAAGGAGTGGAAATCCCTGGGCGATGCGGCGGCCAATCGCGAACAGTCGGCGCGCTTTCGCGCCGCCTCCGACCAGATTCACGAACGCCTGGCGCCCTGGCGAGCCCAGCTTGGCGAAGAGCGCAACGCCAACCTGCGCGCCCGTGAGCAGCTCTGCGAACAGCTTGAAACCCTGCTCGCTCAACCCGCCGAGGATGCCGACCCCGACATGCTGCGCGAGATCCGCGACAAGGCACGCCACCAGTGGCGTCACTATTCGCCGGTTCCCCGCGAGCACGCCGAGGCGGTCGGTCAGCGCTTTGGCCGGATTCGCCACCAGCTCCAGGCGCTGATCGATCAGCGTGCCGAACAGATCGCCTCGCAAAAGCAGGCCATGATCGAAGAAGTGCAGGCGCTGAGGGGCGATGAACACCAGCCGCTGGCGGCACGTATTGCGCGCACCAAGCAGCTTCAGCAGCGCTGGCGTCAACTGGGTCGAGCCCCTAAAGGCGCCGAGCAATCGCTGTGGAAAGCGTTTCGCCATGAATGTGATCACGTGTTTGCCCAGCGCGATGCGCACAAGAACGAGCAAGCAGCGCGCCAACAGCAGCAGCTTGACGCCCTGCAGGTGCTGATCGATGAGATGGACAGCTGGCAGCCGACAACAGCGGCAGATGCCGACACGCTGGACCGTTTCATGGCGCAGATCGAAAAGCTCGAGCCGCTGCCCCGCAACCGGCGTAGCGAAGGCATGCAGCGTCGCCTCGAGGGTATCGCTCGCGCCCGACGCGAACGTTTGAGTCGTCTGAAAATTGCCGACACGGTTCAGCAGTGGCATCGCGCCCTGCCACTGATCAATGCTCATCTGGCTGCCGACCAGCGCTGCCTGGCTGGAGAGGCGGTTGAAATCGTCAACATCCATGACGTCATCGATACACCGCTGCCCGCGGCTTTCGTCGAGGCGCACCACGCGCGCAATCGCCAGCGGCAAAACGTTGCGCTTCCGCTGACCGATAACGATCAGGCAGCACTTGAAACGTCGCTTTCCAGACTGCGGGTGCATCTTTCGCTGCTCACCAGCGGCAGCGTCCGGCAAAGTGACGAGCCTTTACGCCTGGCGATCCAGGTCGAGCGGCTCAATGAGGGAATTCGTCAGGAAAAAAGCCGTAGCGAGGAGATTATCGACGTACTGGCCGCCCTGCTCGCGCTTGGGCCACTCACCGCCGCGCAGTGGGAGCAGGAAGTGAAGGCGTTCGATAACCTGCTGGAGGATCTGGCCAACGCTCACCTTGACTGAAACTGGCCCTGGCAAACATACAACGGGAGGCGATCAGCCTCCCGTTTGCATTGTCGACAGGTGATAAAACTACCGGCCTAGCCCATGAACTGGCCACCGTTGATATCGATGTTTGCCCCCGTGATGAAACCGGACTCCTTGTCGGCAAGAAACGTGACCAGCCGGCCAATCTCTTCCGGCGTGCCGTAGCGTTTTACCGGAATCGTTTCACGAATGGCCTCGCGCACCGGCTCTGGAATCTTCATGATCATATCGGTGGCGATATAGCCTGGTGACACGGTATTGACCGTGATGCCCTTGGTGGCGGTTTCTTGCGCCAGCGACATGGTCAAGCCGTGCATGCCCGCCTTGGCCGCGGCGTAGTTGACCTGACCAAACTGCCCCTTGCGACCATTGATCGAAGAGATATTGATGATGCGCCCGTAGCCGTTTTCGAGCATCATCTCGATGACGCTGCGGCAGGTATTGAAGACGCTGTTCAGGTTGGTATCAATAACCTGATACCACTGGTCGTAGGCCATCTTCTTCATGGTGCCGTCTCGGGTAATGCCGGCACAGTTTACCAGGACGCTGATGGGACCGTGCGTTTCGTGAATCTCGCGCGCGGCTTTCAGACACGCTTCATGGTCGGAAAGATCCACCCCCAGGGTAGTGATGCTTTGGTAGCCATCAGCCTGCTGAGCTTCCAGCCAGGTCCTGGCCTTATCGGGATTGTTGTACCCCGCTACCACCAGATAACCCGCATCCGCCAACGAACGGCAAATTGCCGTGCCTATTCCACCAGTTCCACCAGTTACCCAGGCGACGGGCGCTTGATTGGCCATTGACTACCTCCCTGATATGACAAATGGCTTGGCCTTTGAGCACTGCTATGGCGCTGCAAGCCATTTCGAATAAGCGCTACGCGCTTTTATCATTCACAGCACGCCACCGCTCTTGTTGTCAGGTGGCCCACCGACCGTAAGCTTTTTATTAAGGCTACTGAAAGCATAGCTTTACTCCTGGCATATTGCAGTACGA
The DNA here is from genome assembly GCF_020075495.1 of Vreelandella aquamarina. Taxonomy (GTDB): domain Bacteria; phylum Pseudomonadota; class Gammaproteobacteria; order Pseudomonadales; family Halomonadaceae; genus Vreelandella; species Vreelandella aquamarina_A. The sequence continues at coordinate 11,557 of NZ_JABYQT010000003.1, read as the reverse complement.
TGAATTCCACGTTTCTTGCAAAGCAGTTTTCTACTAAAGGTTGACGTGGCGTAAAAAATCCGTAGAATACGCCTCACGTTGATGCGGGGTGGAGCAGTCTGGTAGCTCGTCGGGCTCATAACCCGAAGGTCATCGGTTCAAATCCGGTCCCCGCTACCATCTTCTACAGAAAAGCCGTTACCGAAAGGTAGCGGCTTTTTTGTACCTGACAGACAACCCAGGGCGGCAACGAGCGCTCGTCGGACTCATAACACGTAACACGAAGGTCATCGGTTCGCTGTTGTTTCAAGATCGGCGGTCCCCGCTACCATCTTCTACAAAAAAGCCGTTACCGAAAGGTAGCGGCTTTTTTGTGTCTGCGTTTTGCACCGTCACCTGTCGGGCCTGCGCTTGTCTGCTCTGTTCAACAATACTCCGCCGGCGGCTTGAATATGGCAGCGGCTGCCTGCATATCAGGAGAAAGTCTCTTTTCATTCTTGGATATCGGGTTGCCCATGCAGATTATCGATCCCCGTTCAGGTAAGCCGCTCACGGCGGATACCGGAAGCGACAGCGCTAGTACCTCTGATACCCCGCGCGCGGCGGTACGCCCTGAAGACGTCATCATTGAGCTCGATGCCAGCAATATTCAGCAGGTGCTGGAAGCCTCCATGCAGGTGCCGGTTCTGCTGGGTTGTTACTCGCCGGCGGACACCAGTTGCAACACGCTCCTGTCGGTGCTGGAAAAACTGGCACTGGAGTACGCAGGCACTTTCCTGCTGAGCAAGCTGAACGTGGATGCCAATCCGGAGATTTCCGCCCAGCTTGGCGTGCGCGCAGTACCGGACGTGAAGCTGGTCAGCCAGGGTGGCCTGGTGGACAACTTTCAGGGCGCGCGGCCTGAAAAAGAGGTGCGCGAGTGGTTGGGCCGCTACTTCCCGGCGCCTGCCGAGGCGCCTGAAAGCCCTGAAGAGCAGGCTGAAGCGGCGCTTGCCCAAGGCGACGCCGCCACCGCGCGGGAAATCTATCAGGATCTGATCACTCAATACCCGGAGCACTACGCCTATCAGGTGGCCTTGGCGCGCACGCTGGTTGCCGAAAAGCGCAGCGACGAGGCACGCAGCGTACTGGATAACCTGCCTCCGGAAGAACGCGATGCGCCAGCCGCTCGCGGCGTGCGCGCCAGTATCGAGTTCAGCGAGCGGGCGCTGTCTGCCGATGAGATTGCCGCCCTTGGCGAGCGTGACGACAGCGAAGCGCAGTTTCAGCGCGCGCTGCGCCTGGTAGCCGATGGTCAGTACGATGCCGGGCTCGAAGCGCTGTTGACCCTGATGAAACAGGACCGCGCCTATGACGACGACGCGGCCCGCAAGACGCTGCTTCAGGTATTCGACGCCCTTGGCGCCGACCACCCCTTGACCGTTGCCTATCGGCGCAAGCTGTTTGCCCTGCTCTACTAGCAGCCTGTCTTTTTCAAAAGCTTGTCCATACGCGCTAACGCGGCGTCCAGCTGGGACGCCGTAGTGCCGAAATTGAGCCGTACAAAGCCTGGGCAGCCAAACGCCGCTCCGTCGGAAAGCGCCACACCCGCCTGCTCCTTGATCGTTTGATAAGGCGTCTCGCCCAACCCCGCCTTGCGCATATCAAGCCATGCCAGATACGTCGCTTCAGGCTCGCTGAGCGTTACACCGGGCCAGCTGGCCACGTGGGCCTCAAGCGTGGCGCGGTGCTGACGCAGCTCTTTCAAGAGCGCCTGCCGCCAAGGCTCGCCTTCGCGGTAGGCGGCTTCGGCGGCAACCAATCCCAGCACGTTGACCTCGGGCAAAAGCCCCTTACAGGCATCGGCGAACCGGGTACGTACATCAGGGTCGGGAATCACCGCACAGGCGCTGCTCAGCCCTGCCAGGTTGAAGGTCTTGGACGGCGCCCAGAGGGTAATGGTGCGCTTGGCAAGCGCGGGAAACATCGCCGCCAGCGGCCGGTGGCGAGCGCCCTCATCCAGCAGCAGATCACAGTGCAGCTCATCCGAGACTACCCATAGATCGTGCTGCTCTACCAGCTCGGCAAGCGTGGCAAGCTCTTCATGCCGCCAGACCCGACCGGTGGGATTATGCGGATGGCACCAGAGCAGCAGACGCGTCTGCGGCGTAATGGCCGCCTTGATGGCCTCGATATCCAGTTGCCACGGCTCACCGGGGCTCTTGGGTGCGCCCAGCATGGCCTGCTGGGGCAGACGCCCGGTACGTTTTGCCACGGCCAGAAATGGCGGATAAATGGGAGCTACGGTCAACACACCATCGCCGGGCTGGGTAAGCGCCAACGTGGCAAAGTGCAGTGCCGGCACCACGCCCGGCAGCCAGTGCTGCCATTCAGGCTCAATGGGCCAGTCATAGTGCGTAGCACTCCAGTCGCACAGCGTTTGCTTCAGCGACGCCGGTACTTCGCCGTAGCCGTACACGCCATGGGCTACCCGCGCCTCGAGCGCTTCTATCACCGCCGGCGGCGAGCGAAAATCCATGTCGGCGACCCACAGCGGCAGCACATCCTCAGCGTAGCGGTGCCATTTTTGCGATGCGTAGCCCCCTTCAGGGTGGCGCCGCTCGACAGGCGTGGCAAAATCGAATGCCATAACACATCTCACTTATTCAAAAGGGTGGTAACGAGCATGCCGCAAGACGACTTTTATACCCAAGTGCGCGCGGGCCTTCCGGCGCTATTGCGGCAGTGGCAGGCTCTTGGTCGAGGGAACACCGACCAGCTGGCCCTCATATTGGCGGAGACGGCCAGGGTTGCCAAGCTGGGCCAGCCTGACGTTACACCGGATGGTGCCACGCTTGCCCACTGGAGCCGGGTCGAGAACGGCGAACTCCCGCTCTGGGCACCGCGCACGGCGGTGTTTCTGCTCAACCAGATGCCTGCCAAACCGACTCCGCAAAGCAGTGCCGAAGCCTGCGCCTGGGCTTACTGCTGGCTGCGCAACCGCGACTTTGCTTCGCTTCAAGCCGCGCATGATGCCTTGCCTGCCCACCTGAAGGAACCACTTGCCAATGCCCTGGAAGCCGCCTGGCGCGATCAGCAGGGGCTGCGCCTGGTGTGACTCCTGACTATCAGCGCTTGGGCCGGCGGGATTTTGGCTTGAAACCTGCAGGTTTCCTGGCAAGCCATTCGACGAAATGGTGTACTTCCTCGCTCGCCAGCAGTGCCTCACGGCTGGCAAACTGGTCGGCCAGCTCACGCTCGCTGTAGAGCCTGTGAATGTGCCGATGGCAGGCGTGACAGAGCCATAAGATGGCGGTCAGCCGCTCTTCACGCGAGTAGCGCTTTCGATAGCGCGGCTTGTTATGCAACGCCCGTGGTATCAGATGGTGCTTGGTCAACGGCGCGGCGCGGCTGCAAAGTTCGCACTGTTCAGGCCTGGGTGGGGGCGAAAGCGTATGCCTTGATGGGTAAGCAACATCCACAAGCTCTGCTCTCCTGAATAGAGTGGCAAGACAACGACGACAGCGTTAGATCAATTATAAGGATAGTCATTCATGCTGGAAGTTCCGATTAGCTGGCAGCTTGCCAAAGGGGCGGTATCTGTCGCCATGGTGCTGGGCCTTGGGGTGATTGCGGTGCGAGTCAGCCCGCGGGTGGCGGGGCTGCTGGCGGGCTATCCGCTGGGCACGGCGCTGGCGCTTTTCTTTATCGGCCTTGAGATTTCGCCACTGTTCGCCGCCCAGAGCGCCGTGCATACGCTCGCCGGTTTTACCGCCACCATGGCGCTGGGGGCAGGCTACTGGCTATGTGGTCGCAGGCCCGGGTTGCCGGGGCTTCTAGCCGGCACCGCCGGCGGCCTTGTGGCCTGGTTTGGCGTCAGCCTGGTGCTGGCTCAGTTCGACTTCACTCGACTGACGGGCACGCTGGTAACACTTTGCGCCATCGTGCTGTTCACGTGGCTTTTCCGCCGTATTCCCGAAAGCCTGGCCACCACGCGCGCACCGTTTTCCTGGGGCGCACTGCTCATACGCGCCCTGCTGGCGACAATGATCGTGTTCGCGATCACTACGCTTGCTCACTGGGTTCCCTCTGCCTGGGCGGGCACCCTGGCGGCCTTTCCGATCACCATGCTGCCTTTTCTGCTGATTCTGCACTTGAGTCAGGGGCCGGCACCGACGGCCACGGTCATCAAGCATTACCCGATGGGCCTTGGCTCACTGCTGTGCTATGCGCTGTGCGTTTCGTATACCTATGCAAGCTGGGGGCTTGCGCTTGGCACGTTGGTGGGATTTGGCGTAGCCACGCTTTGGCTTATCGGCTGGATGCAGGCGCAGCGCTGGTTCGCTCAACGGCGAGTGGCCCACGGCCAAACCACTTGACCGAGCGCTTGCTTGGGGTAATCCTGAATACTCGACCAACCACAAGGCACCGACCATGTTCACCCGTATCATTGAGCCCGCTTTCTACGATACCGATGCGCTGGGGCATATCAACAACACGCGCCTGCCGGCCTGGTTCGAGCTTGCCCGCAACGATCTATTCAAGTTGTTTACGCCGGACCTGGATCCTAAAAAGTGGCGCTTGATGATGGCGCGCATGGAAATCGATTATCGGGCTGAACTGTTTTACGGGCACGATATCGAACTGCGTACCTACCTGACGCGCCTGGGCAACAGCTCGTTCACGGTTACCCAGGAAGCGCGCCAGCACGGCAAGCTGACCAATGTCGGACACACTGTCATGCTGCAGTATGACCACCAGGCAAAGCGTGCCGTACCGATCGAAGGCGAGCTGCGCGATGCGCTGTCGACCCACCTGCAGGATGCGCCCGCCTGACACATCGCCCCGCAAGGGGTTACCAGGAGCATCCCATGGCCATTCGCTACAATCTCTGGCTGGACCCTGACAATACCACCCAGCACCGAGCCGTCGAGGCCGACCTTGAGCGCTACTTCATGGAACGCTTTGCCGACTACCCGCATATCCGCTTGTTCGGGGCGGACCCTTACGATTATGATGCCCCGTTCAACCGCCTTTATGACGCGCTGATAGCGCGAGCCGCCGAGTACTGCGAGCGAACGTGGTGCTATGTGGCTTCCCCAGAGCAGCTCAACCGCTGTTTTTTCCGTGCTGTTGGCCGCTCCAATAAATTTGTTCAAGATGACCGTTCGTGAGAGACCAACCCAATGGTGATTCGTACCGACCAGGCGCCCGATGAGCGCCAGCTGGCGATTATTGCTCAGCAGCTAGGCCGCGCGCCGCGTGGCATCGAAGCCGTTGCCGCCACTGATGGCCAGGGTACGCCGCTGGTGCTGCGCATGGCGCCAATCGTGGATGGCAAGCCCTTCCCCACGCTTTACTGGCTGTGCTCCGATGTGCTGAAAGTGGAGATCTCGCGCATCGAGGCGGTGGGCGTCATCAAGTCGCTGGAGCAGCGCCTTCAGAAAGAGCCTGATTTCCTGGAAGCCTATCAGCAGAGCCATCGCGATTACGTGAAGGCCCGCTGGGACTACATGAGCGATGCTCAGCGCGCCGAAGTCGACCGGCTGGGATACAGCGATGTGCTGACCGAGCGCGGCATCGGCGGTATCAGCAACTGGCAGCAGGTGCGCTGCCTGCATACCCAGTACGCCCACCATCTCTGTGGTAACAACGTGATTGGCCAGTGGATGGACGAGCATCATCAGGTCGACCGCTGCCTGCCATGACCCATTCGACTCACTGATATCAAGGAACCAATCGATGTCTCGAATCTGCGTTTATCTTGGCTCACGCGAAGGCAACAGCCCGGCCTTTGGTCAGGCGGCCCGTGCGCTGGGTACGGCGCTGGCCGTGCGTGGGCATACTCTGGTGTATGGGGGCGCGCGAATTGGGCTGATGGGCGAACTTGCCAACGCCGCCCTTGCTGCCGAAGGCCGAGTGATCGGCGTCATGCCGGATCACCTGGTGGAGCGAGAACAGGCTCACCTTGGCCTGACCGAGCTTATTCGCGTTGCCAACATGCACGAGCGCAAAGCGACCATGGCAGCCAACGCCGATGCGTTCATTGCCATGCCGGGCGGTATCGGCACCTTCGAGGAACTGTTCGAGATCTGGACCTGGGGCTACCTGGGCCTGCATGAAAAGCCCATGGGGCTTTTGAATGTCGAGGATTTCTACGGCCCGCTGATGACCTTTCTGGACAATACCGTTGCGCAAGGCTTTCTGGCCCAGCCAACGCGTGACATGCTGCAGGATGCACAAACGCCCGAGGCGCTGCTGGAGGCGCTGGAAATACAGCTACAGGGAGAAGTCGCGTAGCGGCGGGGCTCGGCGTGGCTAACGCGTGATCAACTGGCGGGTGCGCTGGTAGGTCAGCTGCAGCAGGCGAGCGTCTTCTCCGGCGCGATGGCGGCTGATCGAGCACTCATCGATCATGCTCTCCTTGGTGTCGCTCCAGAGTGCCTGCTGCTCCTCGCTGAGCAGAATGCGCAAGGCTTCCAGGCGAAAGCGCGGCAGCATGCCGGCATGGTAAAACAGAAGCGACAGCCAGGTATTGTCATATCCCCAACTGTCGCTGTAGGCCTTGCCCAGGCTGCTCAGCTCGTCGTTGAGCCACTGCGCTACCTGGCGTACCGGATAGCCTTCCTGAAACAGTCGCTCGCGGGATATGCCATGCAGCAGTTCGGCTTTCGGGTCCCAATGCGTCCACTCCCGCTGAGGCTGAACAAGAAACGCGCAGCAGCTTCCGTCGGCACGCGCGATGCCGACTTCAATGGGATAACTGCCGCGCCCGAATCCGGACGCTTCGATATCTAATACAGTGGGTAGCGTCTCGGACACAGACTTCCTCATTCAATCCTCAAGCATCTCATCTCGTCACTCAGCGGTGCATTACGCCACAGCCGCGCTTGTTTTCCTGCGCTCGGCCATGCGCTGCCAGTAAGCCGCCTGGCCGGCATCGGCAGTCAACCCAAGCTCGCCTAACCGGTAGGCGCAGGCCAGCCGTTCGGCGGCCGGTTGATGGCCTGACTGTGCCGCTCTTGCATACCACGTTACCGCATAATCTTCGCGGCGTGGGTACTGAGCACAGCCATGTTCGTAGATCTGAGCGACCTGATACTGCGACTTTACATCCCCGGACTGGGCGGCTTCGACCACATAGCGTGCGCCACGCGCCTTGTCCTGAGGTGACAGGCTGCGATGAAACAGCATGTGCCCATAAACCGATAGCGCATCCGGATGCCCCGCATCCGCACAGCGCTTGAACAAGCGCATGGTGAGCCGCTGGGTACGCGGAGAACGCGGCAGCAGCCAACGGTTCTGAAAAAGCCGTTCGGCCAGGCGAAATTCTAGCCGGGTAAACAACGATGATGCCTGTGGCATGGCAAACCACCTTGCCCGTTTGTTGAGACCTTTGATCGGCATTCACGCGTGTATTTTGTGTGCCGACCACACGAAAAACCGGCATCTGGCCGGTCAATGGGCTGGCAAGCATACGCCTGCCTTTGCGACGACTCAACCCCATTGATTTGCTGCTTTCAAACAGCCTCGCTAACATGCCCCTCATACGCCGCAATCACCCACCACAATAAACAGGCACGACTGCCTTAACGAGGAGATCAAGATGCAAACGCGCCCACTTGGCCGAACGGGGATCGAGGTCAGCCGCCTCTGCCTTGGCACCATGACCTTTGGCGAGCAGAACAGCGAGGCCGAGGCGCATGAGCAGCTCGATCGTGCCGTTGCCTTCGGTATCAATTTCATCGATACCGCCGAGATGTACCCCGTACCGCCCAAGGCCGAAACGCAAGGGCTGACCGAGACCTATATCGGCAGCTGGCTGAAGCAGCGCGGTGAGCGCGACGATGTCGTGATCGCGACCAAGGCCGTAGGCCCTGGCCCGGCGCATATACGCGGCGGCCCGCGCATGACTCGCGCTCATATCCATCAGGCCATCGACGAGAGTCTCGCCCGCCTGCAGACCGATTATGTGGACCTTTACCAACTTCACTGGCCGGATCGCAACACCAACTTCTTCGGCAAGCTGGGTTACGTGCATCAGGATGATGAAGACGCCACTCCGCTGGAAGAAACCCTGTCTGCACTGAAGGAGCTGGTAGACGCCGGCAAGGTACGCTCGATCGGCCTGTCCAACGATACGCCCTGGGGCGTGATGCGCGCGCTCTATCTGGCAGAAAAAATGGGCCTGCCGCGCGTGGCGTCCATCCAGAATCCTTATAACCTGCTCAACCGCTCGTTCGAAGTTGGACTGGCCGAGATCGCCCACCGCGAAGACGTCGGCCTGTTGGCCTACTCGCCGCTGGGGTTTGGCGTCCTTTCCGGCAAGTACTTGAACGGCGCCTGGCCGGAAAAGGGTCGCTTGACACTTTATGAACGCTTCAAGCGCTACACGTCACCTGAAGCGGAGGCCGCCACGCAGGCGTATGTGGATCTGGCCCGCGAACATGGACTGGACCCGGCGCAAATGGCGTTGGCGTTCATCAACTCACGCAGCTTTCTGACCAGCAATATCATTGGCGCCACGACCATGGACCAATTGGAGAGCAACCTGGAAAGCGAGAGCCTCAAGCTTGATGAGGACGTGCTGGATGCCATCGACGACATCCACCGCCGCATGCCCAACCCCTGCCCCTGAAGGCGCATAGACGCACTATCAAGGCGATAGCCTCGGCCTGCGCCGAGGCTTGGTATACTGTCGGCCATTCACTTTCATCATGTTACGTCGGCCGAAGGAGCTTTCCATGCTGAGTGTCATTTCACCTGCCAAAACGCTGGATTTTGAAACGCCCTCCACGACCCGCCAGGTTACCCAACCAGACTTCCTGCCCCATAGCCAAGTGCTGATCGATATTCTGCGCGACTACTCCCCTTCGCAGCTCAGCGAGCTGATGGGCATCAGCGACAAGCTCGCCGGCCTCAACGCGGCACGCTTTGCCGAGTGGGAGCCGCCCTTTTCGCTGGATAACGCAAAGCCCGCCGCCCAGGCCTTTCAGGGCGACGTTTATAGCGGGCTTGAAGCAGAGACGTTCACCGAGACGGAAAACCGCTTTGCCCAGACTCACCTGCGTATCCTTTCCGGCCTGTATGGCCTGCTGCGTCCGCTGGACCTGATTCAGGCTTACCGCCTGGAAATGGGAACACGGCTGCCCAACCAGGCGGGCAAGGATCTGTACGCTTACTGGAAGCCAACGCTTACTCAAGCGCTCAATGAGGCCATTACTGCCAGCGGCTCGAAGGAGCTGGTCAACCTGGCATCCAATGAATACTTCAAGGCGGTGGATGCCAAAAAACTCGATGCGCGCATTATTACGCCCGTCTTCAAGGATGAAAAGAGCGGCACCTTCAAGATCATCAGCTTCTACGCCAAGAAAGCCCGGGGGCTGATGAGCGCCTGGATCATTCGTGAGGGAATCAATACGCCAGAAGCCCTGAAAGAGTTTGACGTGGCAGGCTACCGGTTTGATGCCCAAGCTTCCGAATCCGGCACGCTGGTATTCACTCGGCGCGAAGCAGAGCGCACCTGAGGGCAGGCTGAGCTTCGGCTCGACGCTGTCAAAAAAACGTCAGCGTGCGCGCCGAACGCGGTTTCAAAAAGCGTTGGTGCGCCTCCCTGAACAGGTCTGTATCACACTGGCGAAGCCATTCGTAGGCCACCATGTCCGCCGAGACGGATACCGCGCCGTGGTGGCACGCTCGCTCTCGGGCAAGTGCTGCCTCTTCACGGCGGCGGCTGGCGGAGGCTTCGCTCAACCAGTACACCTGATAACCAGCCTCCAGCAGGCCAAGCGCACTTTGCAATACGCAAATATGCGCTTCCGCGCCGCAGATCACGATCTGCCCTTTGCCAGCCTCACCCAGTGCATGCGAGAAATCGGTATTTTCCATGGCGTTGAAGTGCTTCTTCTGCCAACGCCGATACTCCGTCAGCGACTCAAGCAGGGTAGGCGCCGTCTCTCCGAGCTTTTCCGATGACTGCTCGGTGATCCACACCGGCACATCCAGGCGTTCGGCCACCTGGGCAAGCCAGTTGGCCTCGGTGACCGCCTGTCGCTTGCCGTCGATCACGGGCAAGAGTCCCAACTGCAAATCGACGATCAATAGCAGGCTCTTTTCTCGGTATAAGCGCATACTTTCCTCATGGTTGTTATTTTAGTCAGGTGTCATCACTAGTTTCCCACCCACTTGCCAAGCGTAAAGGCTAAGATACTCACTTCACAACACTACCCGAATAAATGACATCACCGAGAAGGGAGCACGCCATGCTACGACAACTCTTTATCATGCTGCTGGTCAGCACGCTGGGCTTTGGCCTGGCCATTGAATCTGCAGATGCGCGACGCATGGGCGGCGGCAACAACATGGGCAGCGTCTCGCGCTCGGCTGACCGCCCGGCGGCGCAGCAGACTCAGAGCACACCGCAAACGCAAGCAGCGGCAGGCGCGCGCCGTGGCGGTATGGGCGGCATGATGGGTGGCCTGCTGGCCGGGGGCCTGTTGGCCGCGTTGTTCTTTGGTGGTGCCTTCGACGGTCTGCGCATGATGGACATCATCATGATCATCGGCGTCGCTGCCCTGGCATTCCTGGCGTTTCGCGCCATGCGTGCCCAGCGCCCGGCAACAGCGAGCCAGGGCCATCATCAGGCGCGCACGCAAGTCCAGTCACCTGCCTCCATGGCAGGAGGCAGGGTTGCCAACCCGCTTGCCAGCACGCCGGCCTGGTTCGACAAGGAGCGTTTTTTGAGCGGTGCCAAGGAACACTTCATGACGCTTCAGCGTGCCTGGGACAATAACGACTTCAGCTTGATTCAGGAGTACGTGACCCCCGAGCTTTACAACCTGCTGCGTGAAGAGCGCGCCCTGCAGCCAGCCAACAACCGAACGGATGTCGTACGCCTGTTTGCCGAACTGGGCGATGTGACAGAGCTTGATGGCCGTGCCGAAGCAACCGTCATTTTCCACGGTATTCTGGAAGAGAACGACGAGCAGACCGAGTTCAACGAGACCTGGCACCTGACTCGCGCCCTGCGCGATGACGCTCCCTGGTATCTCCAGGGCATCGAGCAGAACCCAGGCGCTTGAAGGTGGTATTCGGTAGGCACCTTTAGCCCCTGAACGCAAAACAGCCGCTAAGCAATCAGCGGCTGTTTTTCCAGCACTCTACCAATCCTGGGCCAGTTAACCTTCGGCGGCATTCTGCATGCTTTCTCCAGCCTCTTCAATGCTTTCACCTGCGCTTTCAATGCCTTCATCGATGCGTTCACCTGCGCTCTGCGCAGGGCCTTTATCGTTATCGCAGGCCGCCAAACCGCCAGCCAGCAACGCTATAAAGCCGACCATCGATAATAGTTTCAGCAGTTGTGCTCCCATTGCTCTTCTCCTTGCAAGATAACGCTCTTGGTCCCTCGGTATCATAGTCTTTCTTTCGCGCATAAAAAAATCCCCCGAGGCGAAGCCCCGGGGGATTTTTCACAATAAGTGCCTGACGATGACCTACTCTCGCATGGGGAGACCCCACACTACCATCGGCGCTAAGCGGTTTCACTACTGAGTTCGGCAAGGGATCAGGTGGTTCACGCTCGCTATGGTCGTCAGGCGTA
>NZ_JABYQT010000039.1 GCF_020075495.1 Vreelandella aquamarina | reverse complement strand
CGAAAATCCATAAACCGTCCGTATCAAAAACCGGCGGAACTGCCGCCGTTGCAAAATAATCCGCCATTTTACCGTAAAAACCGCCGCCTGAACTTTTTTATCGCGGCAGACGGCGGTTGCGCGTCTCCGCAAAAATGCAGGGCGCGCGGTTTTCAGACGGCATTTGCCGTTCAAGGCCGTGCGGTGTCTTTACCAAATGCCCAACCATTCGCCCACGGAATCCATCCAATCCTTATTGCCCCCGCCGCTCCTGCCTGCCCGGCGGTACGCCCACGGCGCTTGCGGATTTTTAGCTTTCCACAATCCTTTGCGTTCCCTTTCCGCCTGAATTTGAGCGTCGGCATAGTCGGCAAAATCCGCCTTATCCTGCTGTTCTTTAGCATAACTTTTATAATGCCACGCCGCCCCGTCCTGCAC
>NZ_JABYQT010000038.1 GCF_020075495.1 Vreelandella aquamarina | reverse complement strand
GAAACGCCCCCGTCCAACGGAAAAACTTCGCCAGATTCAGGCGCATCCCGCCCTGATAAATCAACGCGCCAATCACGGCGGCAGCCAAAACCCCCGCTACCGCGCCGGCCGGCATCTGCCACGTCGGGCTCTGTTTGAATACGGCAAGCAGGAAAAAAAACGCTCTCCAAACCTTCGCGCGCCACGGCAAGAAACGCCATACCGACCAAGGCCCATCCTTGACCGCTGCCACGGTTCAAAGCCGCCTGTACAGAATCCCGAAGCTGGCGCTTCATCGAACGCGCCGCCTTTTTCATCCATAAAACCACACAAGTCAGCATCGCGACGGCAACCAAACCGATAATGCCGACGACGAACTCCTGCTGCTTCCGGGGAATCTCGCCCGTTGCCGAATGGATGCCGTATCCGATGCCCAAAC